>NZ_CP141821.1:0-1200000 GCF_035621495.1 Thermococcus sp. SY098
GTGAGGAAGAACATAGGTGGGAGGCTTTATACATTAAACTATGGCATGATTTCTTCAATGGCTGCTGATCCTGTTGAGAAAAAGCCCCTCTTTCACTTTTTCCCTGGTTCGTGCGCTTTTTCAATAGGTACCGTGGGATGTAACATGCACTGTAAGCACTGCCAGAACTGGGAGATAAGCCAAGCAGATGAGAGATTTCCCTATCTCCAAAATGCCACACCAGAAGGAATAGTAAGCTTGGCAAAACATTATGAATGTGAGAGCATAGCATACACCTATAATGAGCCGACAATATGGTACGAGTTCGTTCTTGATACAGCGAAGGTTGCTAAAAAAGCCGGGCTGAACAATATTCTGGTCACCAACGGCTACATAAATGAAGAACCCTTCCGTGAATTGGCACCGTATATAGATGCAATGAACATAGATATCAAAGCCTTTGATGACAGGTTTTACATGAAAATAGCGGGTGTGCCAACTGGAGAGCCGAGCAGGAGAATAGCCAAAATAGCAAAAAAGGAGTTTGGAATTCATGTTGAGCTGACTTATCTCATAATTCCCACGCTTAATGACAAAGAAGATGAAATTCGAGCATTTGCAAGGTGGGTTGCTGAAGAGATGGGGGACGATACCCCTGTGCACTTCTCACGGTTTTTCCCTCACTATAAGCTTCTTAATTTACCCCCCACTCCAATCAAGACCATTGAAATGGCATATAAGATTGCGAAAGAAGAGGGATTGAAATTTGTTTACATGGGCAACATACCAGGACATCTTGGAGAACATACATACTGCCCAAAATGTGGAAAACCTTTAATAATGAGATGGGGCTTTACAATTGAAGAATACCATATTGAGAATGGACGATGTGAATACTGTGGTGAGCCAATTCCAATAATTGGAGAATATAAGAAAAGACATTATAGGGGAATGTGGTGGTAAAATTGGCTAATATTGGTGTGATTTTTTATATTGAAGGGCTTGGAAACGACAGGAAAGCTTTAGAAAGAGCTATAGAACAAGTTGTTAAAGAGCTTAAGGAAGAAACTGCTATAGAGGTTAAACGGGTTAACACTGAGGATATCATAGAGAATCAAGAGGAAGGAGAACTTCTTAAATACTCAGCTATGATCGAAGCTGAGCTTGAAGGTTCCTTTAGTGAAATTGTAAGGGCTACGTTAAAGTATTCCCCTGTTGTGGTTGAGGTGCTAAAACCCGGAAGATTAGAGATCACGGCCAAAGAACTGATGAAAATTTTAGGGGATGTGTCTCTGTTTATGGGAAAATTAATGGATCAGTTCGGGGGTTTGGCTGCTTATCCTCCACTTGACCAGCTCCCTAAACCGAGGATTGGCTATACTGAGGATGAGATTGAAGAGTTCATAGTTGATGAGAGGAACATCAGGTATCAGTTTGTAATTGAGACCTATGGAAAAGACAAGGAGACAATAGAAGAGACCATAATGAAGGCATTCTACCTTGAGGGATGCAAGATCAACAAGTTTGTTGTTCAAGTGCAGGAGGAAAGGGAAGACAAGGTTTATGCATTAGTGGCAGCTGAACTGCTCTCTTCATTTGAAACCCTCATGCAGCTTACAGCAAAGTATGCTCCGGTTGCAATTTCAATTCTTGAGCCAGAGATTATTGACGTGACCGCATCAGAACTTCAAAATGTGTTGACGGATTTGGCTGGATTCGTACATGAGCTCGTCCATAGGCCTTTGAAGAAGAGGCTTATTGAACATGACACAATAAAGTTTGAAATTTCCAAATAGTCCCAAGTTAGTGCCCCGTAGTATAGACAGATATTATCGGCAAAAGGCGAAGGCATTGTAGGCATTTAGTAAAGCTTCTTTTAATTTTTACGGTAATTAGCGAGCTTATTTAATCGTTAGAAAGGGTCTGAAAGCGAAAAGTATATATACCCCAAGTTTATAGTTAGGTATTGACAACACATTAGAAAACACTTTAGGGCTCTATGCCCAAAACTATGGAGGTGTTGCGAAATGAAAGTTAGAAAGATTGCGGCCCTTGCAGTTGGTGCCGCAATGGTTGGAGCAACCATGGGCTTTGCAAGTGCTCAAGCGAACCTTCCAGGGAAGGACTTCTTCGTTAAAGATGGACAGCCAAATGTTAAAATTGTCGTTGGCAGTCAAGCCGCTGCAATGGATGTTGCAAGTGCGGCTGACATTGCCGTTGCATTAGGAAGCCTCCTCTACACTGAGAAGGAAGCAGAGGCAGCTGGTGTCAGTGTCGTTGTTAAGAAAGACCTTACTCCTGACTACACATACTACATCCCAGTTTTCAGCAACTACTATGAAGACACCGGTACCAACCCAAGTGCAACCGACTGGGAACAACTTACAGATAACTGGTGGAACGGAAGTGCCTACAATGGCTCCTACACAGACTGGACATCATGGACACCAAAGTTTGTTGATGAAGTCAGTGACATGGATGCAATAAACGGTGACTACCAAGTTGACTGGGACTTCACAATCAGCAACATTGAGCTCAGTGACCCAGAGCAAAACACAATCGCATATGTTCCAAGGAGCGCTGACCTGACAATCCCAGCAGGCGACTTCACAGTCTTGCTCAACTACACAATTGCAAACTGGACATACAGTGCAACTGAGCCAGACAGCATTTGGGGTACCCTTAACCCATCAACAGTTTACGATGAGGTTCACGACGATGACAACCCAGGAGGATACACATTCTCAGGATACATATATGATGGTGTTGGTGCAGGCGATACGTTTACAGTGCTTGGAAACACCTACTACATCTTGGATGTACTGACAGATGGTATTAAGTACGGTCACGACCACGGACAGGTATGGTTCCACGTTGGTGACGTTAAGGAGTTTGACGGCTACAAGATAAGAGCCGTTGACATCAGCGTAAGCCCAAGCAACAAGGCACTCTTTGAGATCACAGCCCCAGATGGAAGAAGCGACCTTGTTATTATAAGCACAGATGAGGGAGATGTTGACATCAGCACAAAGTCAGACAAATTCGAGCCAGGAGAGGTTGTCCTTAAGCTTGACGACACATTCGTTGGTATCGACGGCAACTTAATTGCCCAGCTTGAAGTCAGGACAAACGTTGTTGAAGTCCACACCGGCGATGAGCTTGTTTCAGGATGGGTAGTCAACTTCACCATCGAAAACAACAAGGTCAAATGGCTTACACTCACAAACGCCAACGATCTCTCAGGATCAAAGCTTGACATCCTTGGAAAGTACACAATGTGCTACAAGGTTGAGAGCCACACCTTGGAGGCAGACGACACAACATACTACGCCGCCAAGGCATACATAGTGGTTAAACCATCAGAGCCAATCGTCAAGACAGAGGAGCTCAAGGTTGGCGACGAGCTCGTTGACTATGATGGCACACCAACAGGATGGGTTGTTGACCAAATCAAGGGTGGCACATACACCGAAGTTACAGTTATGCACCCAACAGAGCCAATCACATACCTTGACACTGAGATTGACCCAGAGAACATCGACAGCAACCTCATCCTTGTCGGTGGACCAGTTGCAAACGCCGTTACCAAGTACCTTGTTGACAACGGCTACAGCAAGGTTGACTGGTACAACAGCGCTGGTGACATCGAGTACATCGAGGACTACAACGGATTCGGAATCCTCATCGTTGCAGGTAAGGACAGGTACGCCACAAGAGAGGCAGCCAAGCAGCTCATGGAGTACCTTTCAAGCCTTAGCTGATTTCTTTTCTCTCTTTTAATTAACTTTTCTGGAGGTTTCTGGATTGAATAAGCGTCTTCTTGCTCTTGTGCTGACAATTGTATTGATTGTAGTTCCCCTCGCTGTTGCTTTCTATGGGTATAATAATTACACAAAAGTGATTGAGCCTCAGAGGAAGCCACTGGCAGTTAAACCTGTTGCGGTTCCCTTTGAGGGAAGAACATACCCAATTTTGCTTGAGAGCTATATCACCGGTGACCCATTAGTGGATATAAACATGACATTGAGGAGCCCCTATGAAAGGGCAACTATAATCTTAGGAGACCCAAGTTTTAAAGACTGTAAGGGTAGCGAAGCCTGTGTTTGGAGGGTTAGAACAGTTTCGGAGCTTGGAGCCACTATTGGGGCAGTATTTGGGGTTAAGTACTATGTTGAGGATATAATGAAAAGCGGCAGCAACAAAACGGCGGCATATAAAGCCGCCAAAGAGACCACTGAAAGAATTGATAATAGGTACTTGGCATTTATACCGAAGGTCGAAATAGGTCTTGGACTTATAGGAAACAAAAAGCATCTTTTGGTAATTTTAAAAGGTCCAAGAGAAGGGGCTGAAAAGAACAGAATTTACTGTCCAAAACCTGGAATTCTTGTAATTGAAGGGACAACAGAAGACACATTGTTCGTTGAAGTTTTGCTCGTAAAAACGATAATCTCATCTCAAGTTAAGTGACTACTATTTCACTGTACGTTTCTCTCAAGTCTTTGTCCAATAGTGCTAAAAACTCCTCTTTGTTTTTAAATGGCCTTTTTGTGAGAATTTTTGTAATTCGTTTCTTGCCTATCCCCGGCAAATAACTGAGGACTTTTGAGCTTTCCTTATTGACGTTAACAGGAATAGGGATTCCGGTTATGCTTCTGAATCCATGATCGACAATCAAAACGTTGTAGAATTTGTTGAGTTTTATCTGCTTGGGAATGCCGACAATTAATGGATAACTCCCGATCTGCCTTCCATAGGTTAATCCATTCTCGTAAACTTCGGCTCTAACGTCTCTTAATATTGTCCCAATTGGGACAACTCGCTTGAGCATGGGTAAATCAATTTCATGCCTGATTTTGTACTTGTAATGTTTAATCAAATGCTTGTGCTTTTCTGTCTTAACTTTGTCTTTCATAAACCATAAAGGAGTTCCGGGAAACACAACCACCTGCCGAATGTTTATCCTCCTGATCATCAACCCATCATCAACCAATCTCTTAAGAAACTGAAACGTTATCTCATAGCTTTTCTTAGTTTCGCCAGGCAATCCGAAGATAATATTTATCCCGGGCAGAAGCCAAGGCATGCCATTATATCCTCTCTTAGCTCCGATTTCATTGAGGATTTTTACAGCTTTGTAGGTTTCCTCGGCTGTAGTATTGAGGTTGTTTCTTTTAGCGACCTTTGGATCAGCCGTCTCTAATCCAAATGCAACCACATTTCCGGGGGTTCCATATTTTATCAGTGCTTTTGCAATCTTGATGCTCTTTTCTGGATAATTTGCTATTACAGCTGGATTGGCATTATCAACGTGGAGCGTCTTTATATTTGGGGCGACTTCTCTAATCCCCTTGAAGAGTTTTTCAATTGCCTCTGGATTTGGAATTGGAACTCTTCCATTGGGCTTTGCCATATATGAGAAGATGCAGCTCTGTCTTCCAACGCGGAAGTGTCTAACTCCAAGATCATATAGGACTTTAATCTCCTCAACTATATCTCCGATAGGCCTGTCTTCAACTCTTTTATATCTCACGGGCTCTGTACAAAAGCTGCACCCTCCAATTCCCATAGCTTTTGGACAGCCCCTCTGGGTCTCTATCTCAACTATTACGAATTCGGGATAATCCGGAAACTGCTTAACTACTTCAGCACCAAGCAGAGCATAATCTCTAAGCTCACCATAAGTTCTGAATCTAAATGGGTCAGCATCTTTGGGGTTAATTAAGAGATCATACAGAAAAGCCTCTAAATCCCCGTAGACTATATAGTCAAAAATCTGGTCTGCAAGCATCAACTCGCGGGAGCTTATCCTTGTTCCTCCCTCATGAGCGGAACCCATGAAAGCGGGCCCGCCAAGGATTTTTGTGCCGTTAAAATGTTTCAAGAATCTGGCTACCTCTTCCACCTGTGATGGAACTGCGGAGAGGTATTTCCCTGGAGTGTGCAGACCACCGATGTAAATTATTAAATCTGCTTTTGAGAGTATTTCCCTAACCTTGAAGACATTAGGGGTTCTGTTTTTTGTTCTTATCCCTTGTTCTCCCTCAAAGGTAAAGCGTAAATCATCAATGGTTAGATAGAAGATTTGAGCATCCTTTCTTGCTTTCTTAATTGCCCCATATGCATAACGGGGATATATTCCCAAATATGGGGGGACTCCAAGACCCGCTGGCTCATCAGTGTATCCATCAACTATTGCAACTATCATGTTCATGAGTTTAAGTGGAAGGTTTAAAAATTCACCGAAAGTTAAATGCTCTTCATGTGTTTGTTATAGGGTAGCCCAAAATTCCTTCTTTTCTCAGAAATTCTTCAATGTCTTTTATCTCCCAAATTGAAAGCTGAAAAACTCTCTTTTCGGCATGCGGAATCTTATCAAAGACCCCCCTAATCTCTTTGAATTTTTCCTTGGTTAGTTCCAGCATGTGATATGAGTCTTTCAAGGCTTTTGATGCCTTTTTTCTCCGGTGCTGGAACAATGCCTTAACTAAGCTCTCATCAAGTTCAATCTGCTCTTCTTTGGGCTTTGGATTCAAGATTATCACTGCAGAATCGACTTTTGGTTTTGGATAGAATGCTCCCCTCCCGATTCTCTCAACAAGCTCAACATCTGCCTTCGCTTGAACCATAACTGATAGGCGAGAGTAGTTCTTGTCACCGGGCTTAGCAGTCATCCTCTGAGCAAATTCAAGCTGGTAAATAAGAACTGCCTTCTTAAAATCATATCTCAGAAATTTGAAGGTTATCGGGGATGATATCTGGTAAGGTAGATTTGAAACTATTTTGTCGAATTCAGGAAATTCGACTTTAAGTGCATCTCCACGAATTATTTCAACATTTTTCCAAGAGTACTCTTTCTGAAGGATTTCAACAAGATGAGAATCCTTCTCAACTGCATAGACTTTCTTTGCATACTTGCTCAATTCATCTGTCAGAAATCCCAATCCGGGACCAATTTCAAGAACGGTTTCATTTGCTTTTATTTCTGCCCTTTCAATTTCCCTTTTGATGATGTCATCAACTATTAAAAAATTCTGCCCCAAATCAGAATTTATTCTCAAATTGTATCTTGAAAGAAGATAAAAAAGACGAGATTTAAGCATCTCTACTCCCTGAATAGTCTGTTATGCCCAACAAAGAGCCTATATCTATCTTTGCCCTGAAGTTCATCGAGGATTCTTTTGGCTATCATTTTGACTGGATCAGGAAGACCTTTGACTCTGTGTCTCAAATCCTCAAAGCTTTCAAATGGTTGTCTTTGCCTCTCTTCAATAATCTCCCACATATGCTTTTTTCCAATTCCAGGTAAAAGCTCCAAGCTGTGCAGTCTATTCGTTATAGGAGGGGCGATATTAAAGAACCTTATAAATCTATGTTCGTTGTTTTTCACGATTTCTTCGACAACATACGGCAACTCAGCTTTTGCAGTCGGTGTCAGGTCTTCATATCTGAGCTTTCTGTTTATCATGAGGATTTTATCCCTCTGACCTTTTCCTATGAAGACTCTCTCATATAGCATTAAATCCGCTTTTGGAACAACCTCAAGAAGCGTAAAAGCCTTCTCTCCTATGACTTGAGCAACGGGCTTATTGTCTCTCTTCATTCTAAAGTGTTCCATATCGATGTACCCAGTGGGCAAGTAGTCCAATACATAGGCATACTCTTCATACTCTGTGTTTCTTTTCTTTTTTATGCTCTGCATATATGAGTGCTTCCTATAATAATCCATTTTCTCTCCCCCAGAAAATATACACATAGAAGGTTTTTATACTTTTGTCTGCTTTCTTGTAGAAAAGTATAGGGCAGAAAAGATTAAAAAAGATCACTCTCTGTATTCGTCAAGTATCTTAATTATCTCTTCAGCTTCTTCCTTGGTTGGCATGTAATCCTCCTTGGCAAATATGACTCTGATGTCCATGTAGTCCTCTGGCATTATATCAACTATTTTTGCTGCCAGTCTTTCGTCCATCCACTCAAATGCAGAAATGAGCCTGTCTTTAAGCTCTTTTGCCTGTTCTGAAGTAACTTTTGCAAATCTTTCTGCATGTTCAAGGCTTATCCTCGCTTCATAAAACATCGGTTCCTCTGGATTCTCCTTTAATCCTTCCTCTCTCCTTTTCAGTAGTATCTCTTTTGTTTCTGCAATTGTTAAATAGTGCTCTTCAAGCTTTTTCCTTCCTATCATTTTGGGTCACTTCTGGGGTCTTAAGTGAACTGGATGGATAAAGAACGTCTTAACCTTTCCACCATCGGTTATCTGGACGATATATGCATCGCCCCTCTTTCCTACGACAGTTCCTGTTCTTCCATGGAATCTTGGATCCGGCATGCCTTTGTGATAGCTTGGCTCAATTACGATATGGACTTTCTGCCCGACCTCAAACTCTTGAAGGAATCTCGTGAGTGGGGGAAGTCCTCTTCTCCTCGGGTGTTTGCTAAGCTTACCTCTTGTCTTCCTCCTAAAGCTGTGTGCTTTTTGGACCATATCAATCACCTCTTAGAGTTTTAATTAAATTTCGAGGATTTGGGAATTTACAATTTTAGGTTTGCTTTTCAGCGAAAGGGTCTTTCCCCAAGTGTCATAAGCTCATTTACATAAGCGTTTATAAAGTTTTCACCTTAATCATCCAAGATGTTTAGCACATCTAACTTTTCACACCATGCTTTCTTTCCCAGAATTTCTGAGACTGAAGGGGTTGTTCTGCCATTATCTCCAGAGATAAGTTCCTTAATATACAGACCGCCATCTGTGATTAGTCTAAGCTTGAGGTGTTCTTTATCAACAATTTCTGCGCTGACATCATAAACCCTTCTAACCCTTACAATGTCTGCTCTCCTTCTAAGAACTCTTCTGGGGGTTCTCTGGTAGATTGTACAGTTTCGAAGCTTCTCTACGATCTTCCTTATATCTTCAGGTGTTATGCCTTCTTCAACATAAACGAGAGCCTCGTATTCTTTTTTATGATTGCTCGTAAGTATCCTCCCCATGTCTGTTCTGTTGATAAACTTTAACTCTAAAACTTCAACCTTTTTGCTCTGATTGATCTCTTGAGCAATCGCTCTCAAGTCAATTTTCCTTCTGATTGGATTTTTAATTTCAACAATAAAAGGCCTCCCGTTTCCAAGCATCCTAACATCAACATCCTCTCTTCCTGCCCCATGGAAGATGCACTTACCTTTTGTTACTTTTGCAAAGGGTTTGCATATTATTGAGGCGACGCTTTCTCTGAAACTCTTTAGCGGCGTTTGAGGAATGCCTCTTACAAGCTTTCTGTACCTGCCATAAACATATAGAGGCTTCATCTGAAGCTCAATCCTCTCATTATAGGGGTCAATAATAAAGACTACATCCGGATCTTCTTTATTAACGGGCTTTTGAAGTAGAACTTCAAGAAACTTTCCTACTTCCCGGTTAAGCTCTCTGTTAATTGGTTCGGCAAATTCTAATCCGAATTCCTCCCAGAGCTGCTTTTCTTTTTCCAGAATTTCTTTTGGAAATCTTGAGCCCACAAGAAAGCTTTCAAACTCAAGCCCAAGTTTTTGAGCCTTGTCATAGCACAGCCTTGCAAGATATTCAGTTTTTTTGAAGATATTTCCACAGAGCTCGCATTTTTCTGGCTCCTCAAAAGGGGGCAACCCTTCTGCTTCTCGCTTCATATTGAGTACTAATCTAATTGATTTGCCCCTGATATAGTTGGTGCTCTTTCCTAACCTCCCAAATAACCTTCCAAGGCAGTTGTTGCACAAGCTATGCTTTTCTAAGATTTTTTCTGACTTTTCGATTATCACATCTATCACCTGTCAAATGTTCAACAGGAATTTTATTTCTTGGCATCTAATTGATCACATATCCAACCTTAATCTTTATATCTTAGTGCTCACAATTAGCTTTGATGCCAATGATGACTCGAAGGCAGAGAATAATAAAGCTTTTGGAGGAAAGGGATTACAGCGTTAGCGAATTAGCCACGATGCTCGACATGAGGGGGAAGGGAAGTAAAAAGGCAGTTCTTGAAGATTTAAAAGCGATTGCTAAAATTGTTAGAAGGGAGGGGAAAGTTCTGCTTATCCAGCCTGCAATTTGCAGAAAGTGTGGCTTCGTATTTAGGGCTGAAATAAACATTCCCTCTAAATGCCCAAAATGCAAGTCTCAATGGATTGAAGAACCGAGGTTCAAGATAGAGGTGAGGTGATACCATGAAAAAAGTGGAGGTCTTCATGAAGGAGAGGGGGATAGATCCAGGAGATTACGTCGAAGTTGTTGAGAAAGAAAATGGGAATCACAGCATTTATAGAGGCTTAGTAATGCCTCCCTATGAACTTTCAGAGGGAGAAACACTCACATTAAAGCTCGACAATGGTTACAACATCGGGATTCTTGTTGATCAGATAGTTGAAATTAAAGTTCTTGAGAAAGCTAAGCCACGAGAAGTGAGAGAGTTCAAAGCTCTTTTGCCTAAGAAGCCAAACCTGCCAAATGTAACTATCTTTGGAACAGGTGGGACCATTGCATCAAAGATTGATTATAAAACCGGTGCTGTTCATCCAGCGTTTACAGCTGAGGAATTAGCTTTAGCTGTTCCAGAGATATTTGAAATTGCAAACATAACACCAAAGCTCATCATGAACATCCTTAGTGAAGACATGAAACCAGAATATTGGGTTAAAATCGCTCATGAAGTTGCCAAGGCTTTGAATGAAGGCGAGGATGGAGTGATTATTGGACATGGGACAGATACAATGGGATACACTGCGGCGGCATTAAGCTTCATGCTGAGAGATCTGGGGAAGCCGGTTATACTGGTCGGGGCACAGAGGAGCAGTGATAGACCCTCAAGTGATGCTGCTATGAATCTTATCTGCTCTGTCAGAATGGCCACTGCCGATTTTGGAGAGGTAGCAGTGGTCATGCACGGAGAAACGGGCGATACCTATTGCTTAGCCCACAGGGGCACAAAGGTCAGGAAGATGCACACCTCAAGAAGAGATGCGTTTAGGAGCATAAACGATATTCCAATAGCAAAGATTTGGAGCAATGGAAAGATTGAGTTCCTCAGGGATGACTATAGGAAAAGAACCAAGAGCGATGTGTGGGTGGATGATAAGATTGAGGAAAAAGTTGCCCTCATAAAGTCGTTTCCAGGAATGCAGAGTGAAATCATTGATTTCCTCGTTGATAAAGGTTATAGAGGCATTGTTATTGAGGGCACGGGTTTGGGGCACACTCCAACTCACATAATTCCAAGTATTGAAAGGGCAGTCCAGGAGGGGGTTGCTGTCTGCATGACAAGCCAGTGTCTTTACGGAAGGGTCAATCTGAATGTCTATTCAACCGGCAGAAAGCTTCTCAAAGCTGGAGTTATCCCATGCGAAGACATGCTCCCAGAAACTGCCTATGTGAAGCTAATTTGGGTTCTTGGACACACTCAGAATCTCGAGGAAGTCAGAAAGATGATGCTAACGAACTATGCAGGTGAGATTACACCTTACACAAGATTTGATACATATCTGAGGTGATGACAATGGAACTTAATTACAAAGAGATTGGTCTTAAAGTAGGTTTGGAAATTCACAGACAGCTTGACACTAAAAAACTGTTCTCACCCGTGCCAAGTGAGCTTCATGAAGAAGTTGATTTTACATTTCAGAGAAGGTTAAGGCCAACGATGAGTGAGCTTGGTGAGATTGACCAGGCAGCTTTGGAAGAATTCAAAAAGGGAAAGACTTACGTTTACGAAGGGAACTACAAGTTCAGCGATCTGGTTTACATGGATGAGGAGCCACCACACATGCCAGATGAAGAAGCTTTAAGAGTTGCTCTTCAAATCGCATATCTCCTCAACGCCACTCCCGTTGATGAGGTTCACTTCATGCGTAAAATCGTTATTGATGGTTCCAACGTTTCGGGCTTCCAGAGAACTGCGATAATAGCAATGAATGGAAAGGTTGATACTCCGTGGGGAAGCGTTGGAATTCCGACAATCTGTCTGGAGGAAGATGCTGCAAGGATAATTGAGAGGGAAGATGGCAAAGTGATTTACAGGATAGACCGTTTGGGAATTCCATTAGTTGAAATTGCAACAACCCCAGACATTCACCACCCAGAACAGGCAAAGGTTGTTGCCAAATACATTGGCGATGCTCTAAGGGCAACAAGGAAAGTCAAAAGAGGACTTGGAACAATCAGACAGGACTTAAACGTCTCAATTAAAGGCGGTGCAAGGATTGAGATTAAAGGTGTCCAAGAGCTGGACATGATACCTATCATAATTGAGCGCGAAGTTATGAGGCAACTAAATCTCCTCAAGATTCGTGATGAACTCAAAAAGAGAGGTGCAGATGAGGAAGATCTGAAGGAAGAATTCTATGATGTTACCGATATATTCGAGAACACTCAATCAAAGATTATTGCGAGGGCAATTAAGAAGGGTGGAAAGGTTTTGGCATTAAAGCTTCCAAAGTTCAGAGGGTTAATCGGCTATGAAATTCAGCCGGGAAGGAGATTAGGAACAGAAATGGCAGACAGGGCGAAGAAATACGTTAAGGGAATATTCCACATTGATGAACTGCCTAATTATGGGATTACGCAGGAAGAGGTTGATGCGATCATTGAGAGACTTGGCTTAGGAGAGCAAGATGCTTTTGTTTTAGTTGCAGCTGAGGAGGAAATAGCCAAGAAGGCTTTGAGAGAAGTCCTTCAGAGGGCTAAGGAAGCACTGTATGGCGTTCCTGAGGAGACGAGGAGAGCCCTGCCAGATGGGAACACCCAATACATGCGTCCGCTGCCGGGTAAAGCAAGAATGTATCCAGAGACAGATATTCCACCTATACTCATAACGAAAGAAATGAAGGGGGAAATTCTTGCAAATCTTCCAGAGCTTCCACAGGCTAAGGTTGAGCGCTATGTTAGGGAGTTCAAGATTGACAAGAGCTTAGCTAAAACACTGGTCGATGACGAAAGGGATGAGCTGTTTGAGGAGCTTATTGAGATGGGTGTTAAGCCTTCATTAGCTGCGTCAATCCTTGTGGTAGTCCTCAAAGGTCTGAAGAAAGAAGTTCCAATTGATAACATAACTGATAAGCATATCAAGGAGGCATTTAAGCTTTACCTTGACAACAAGATTGCCAAAGAGGCATTTGAGGAGATATTCAAGGAATTAGCTTTGCATCCGGAGAAATCAGCGTTTCAAGTTGCTGAAGAAAAGGGACTTACCCTTCTCAGCCCCGAGGAAGTGGAAAAGATAATTGACGAGATAATCCAGCAGAACATTGATGTTATCAAAGCTAAGGGAATGGGAGCAATGGGTATGCTAATGGGAAGGGCCATGGCAAAGCTCAGGGGTAAGGCTGACGGTAAGCTTGTCAGCCAACTGGTCAGGAAAAAGATTCAGGAACTGAGTTCTTAGCTTTTCTTTTCTTCAATAAACTTTTAAGTACCAATATCTAAAGTAATTCGGTGGGCAAATGCCAATTCCGACGCCTTCAACTGTACCTGTCTTCAGAAAAAAGATTGAGAGCACCCAAAATGAACAATCCAGGAAGAAAAAAGCGAAAAAGAAGGAGTTTAGATTAGTTTATATCAAAATTGAGACAAAAGAGGGTAAAACCGTAGGTGAAGCTGCCAAAGAACTCGAGATAAGGTTCAAGGGATTTTCCCCAGCGAGGCTTATTGAACCAGACGAAACGAATTTGCTCTTAGCGGTTGAGAAGTTCTTGAAAAATAATCCACCAAGGATTTACATTGTTGAGCTGACCGATGGAATCAGCAGATGGTTTTATGTATTTCCAAGTGTCGAGAAGATAAAATTTGAGAAGAAGAGAGCCTATCGAGTGTTTGTCGTAAAAAAGAAAGATGCTGTTAAGGAAATTCTTAGAAGGATCGTTAGCGGTGAGTTCTCAAGAAGATTTAAGCTTGACTTTTTAACACTCCTTCAAATTTTAATTGGATTTGTACCTTTTATACTCGCATATATGATGGGACAAAATTCTCTTCAGGATCTATTTAACTATCTCCTCTGGGCAGTTGCGATTATCTCAGCAATTCAAGGCATCAAAAAAGGATACAAAGAAAAAAGCTGGGAAGAGTAGTCAGTGCATCGGCTCCTCATCACAGCTCAGAGTGAGGGAAAAAGTCATCATCCTATGTGAAAATATGTAGGTAAAATCTTTTTTAAACACAATGTTATAATTTTTCATGATAAAATTTTTAAACTTCAATGAGTATCAACAAAAGGTTAAAATGAAAGCTAAGTGGGAGGTTATATATCGTCTTCAAGAGCTTAAAAGTTATGAAGAGCTTGAAAAGAGAAGCTGGGAACTTAAAGAGGCATGGTTTAGGAGCAGAAAAGTTGTTACACTTTTAAATCCAGATGTGCTGACATTTGAGGGTGCCTTACACGACGTTCTTCTTAACCATAAACTCGGTTATGTTCTAGAATTAAGGCAGGGAGATAATAGGTGGTTCTTCGTTACTGGGGATGGCTTTATCGTTGATTATTTGCTTAAGGTAAGATACAAAATATTCCGTGATAGTGGCATTAGCAGGGTTGCCAAGAAGATTCACTCTGGCATTATCCTATCTCGAAATAGAGTTGAGAGACTCACAAATGGGCTAAATCTGTTTGTGCTGGGGCTATTGGTTATGAGCTCTCTCCTCCTATCGTGGATTTATCCTGGGATTGTTGAGTGGATATCTAACAATCTTTGGAACCTCATTATATTGCTTAGTTTAATTGGTCTCTACTACGATATTGCTCCCTACATAACAGGGTACAGGGAGGTTTTGGAGTATGGAGTTTTATCACATAAAAGCAGAGTTCAATCCACAATTCTTCGAACGTACCCTTAGTGATATGCGCTTTATCTACTGGGTTAAGGGCAGTAAAAGTGAGCTGAAACATATATTAGGGGAGTTTATAGATGAGAGATATGAGGAATTCTTTTATTTTGTTGAGTTAGATGAGGATAACTGTTATTTAATAGCTTCAACCGTTCCGTTAAAGCTTCCCTTCATTCCCACCTACGCAAAGAGGCTTAACTCAAAAAGAAAGCTTTTTCTCAAAACTTTCGCTTCTATTCAGCTTAGTCCAGTTTATACTAAGACATCAATTCTCTTTGCAACGATACTTGGACTGATATACATTGGCTATACGATTCTTCTTGCCTCAAAAGATTTTGCCTTTCTTTTTTCTTATCTTGTGGCTGTCTTTTTAAATTATCTTTTGAAAAACCTTGGATTTGTTGAGAGTAGTGATGATGCAATTAGGGTTTCTGGTAGAATGATTGTCAAAAAGAAAAAGAAGATTAAAGAGACAAGGTACATTCACATTGGAATAGTCACAATTTTAATTGTCCTTGCACTTTACAGAGTAAAAGATGTGTCCCAGCAGGATTTATATGCTATGGCAGGGGTTTCACTCCTTTTCCTTTTTATGTTCTCACCACTTATTGTTGTATTTCTATGGTGGACTATAAGAGATAGGAGGAATATGAGTGAGCTTTCGTAAGAAGTTTGCTGGATATATGGTTGAGTATGTTAAAAACTCAAAAATTTGTGTTTACATTAAGGTTGAGTGCCAATCTCTTACAGAGTGCTCAAAGGAAATTGAGAATTTATTGGTGTCAAGAGAGATAAAGGTCAATCGTTCAATTGACCCTGAATGTTGGTTTTTCGAGAGCATTGCAGACTCTCTGTTCAATTCTAAGAAGTTCATTCAAGTTGTCGAGCTGAAAAGTGATGTGAACAGAATGTTTTACGTTTTTTCCACCGATGTTCCCTTGGAGTTAAACTTCAAAACATCTGAAAAGTTTATGTTTAAAATAAAGAAAGAGAGTGGCTTGAGGTATCTTCTCAAGTTGATATGTCAGGGGAAGATTGGAGGTAAGAGACATAGATATCGTTCCATTGTAACATTTGGCGTGAGCGTTGCCGTAGGTTCTGTTATCTCCTCACTCATTGGATTTCAGAACTTTTTATCGTATCTTATTAGTGGGTTGTTTGCTCTGCTGTTAGCATTTGCCGTGGATTATCCTTTCTCAGTTCTCAGCCTGAAGGGTGTTGATGTAGTTGAAAGTGAATGGAAAATATTCAAAGTTACAATACGAGTAAGAAGGAGGGACAAGGATGTTTTACGTCAGCTATCTCCAGATTCCCACAAATGATGCTGAGCTTCGCTCTCATGAAATACTGGAGGAGTATTCTGGTTTGAATCTTAGGGAAGTATTTAGCTTGCAAGAAGCTCTAAATATGCTTGAGGAAGATAAACTTCTCATAATATTCCACATTTTTGACAGTAGCAGAGAGATAATCCTTTATTCAGTTATTGATGATTTAACACTATCTCACCCTTTTGGAGAATTCTATTCGAGTTCTTCGAGAGAATCCCTGATTGAAATTATCTCTGATAAGCAATTCAGAGTTTTAGCCCGTCAAAAGCACTGGGGTATCTTAAAAGGGTTTGCCTATTTCTTCTTGATAATGTCTGTGATCTTACTGATCGCATTTCCCTCTTTTAGAGAAATGTTTTTCACGCTTCAGTCAGCTGTGAGCGTATTCTTCAGTACATTCATTTTTCTGTCCGCAAAATACATGAAGAGAAAGTACAAGAGAAGAATTAACGACCAAGCTCCTTATGAGCCTTAGCGAGGTGCTTTGCGGCTATTGCTGCCAAGAGTGAAAGTTCTCCAGCCAAAACAGCTCCCGCTATTATTTCCGCGAACTTCTTTGCATTTGTTCCAGCCGGTTCTCCCCCTCCAGCGACGCCCATAATGCTCAACGCTTCTCTCTGAGGTGGAACCCTTGTCCCTCCGCCGACTGTTCCAATCTCTAAGCTTGGCATCGTTATGCTTATGTACAAATCTCCCTCTGGGGTTACCTCTGCTAATGTTATACCATGGGCACCTTCCGTAATTTGGGCTTCATCTTGACCTGTTGCCAAGAAAATAGCACCAACGATGTTTGCAAAATGAGCGTTAAATCCATAACTTCCAGCCTGTGCAGAGCCAACTAAGTTCTTGCGGTAATTAACCTCTGCTATTAACTCTGGCGTTGTTTTAAGCTTTTTCTCAACAATTTCTCTTGGAATAACAGCCTCAGCTATGACGGTTTTTCCCCTGCCTAAAATGAAGTTGAGTGCATTGGGCTTCTTATCGACACATAAGTTTCCAGACAGAGCGAGATATCTAACATCTGGGAACTTTTCTTCAATGACTTTCATTATTTCCTCGCTCGCTATCGTTACCATATTCATGCCCATAGCATCGCCAGTTTCAAATTCAAATCTTAAATAGAGGTTGTTGCCCACTATAAATGGCTTAACATCTTTAAGCTTTCCATGTCTTGTAACCTTTGAAACAGCAACTTCTTGCAGATAGTCTATATTCTCTTTTACCCACTCTGCAACTTCTCTTGCCCTTCTTGCATCTGGGCACTTTAAGAGAGGTGCTCTTGTCATTTTGTCACCGATAATTGTTGTCTTCACTCCCCCAGCGGCAGTTAAAGCCGAACATCCTCTATTCACTGATGCAACCAGTGCTCCCTCTGTTGTAGCTAATGGAATGTAAAATTCTCCTTTGGCATATTCACCATTTATCTTGAGGGGTCCAGCAACACCCATCGGGATCTGAACGACGCCAATCATGTTTTCTATATTCTTTCCAATAACCTGATTTGGATCGATTGAGTAGTATCCTATGTGTTCTAAACTTATCCCGAATTTTTTCTCAAGTGCTTTTCTTCTGATTTCTGTTGCAAGCTTTTTGTCTCCATTGGTGTATCTTTCAACTTGATGGAGCTTAATTTCGCCACTCACGACTTTTTCAATGATTTCATCAATGTCCATGAAAATACACCTCCAAAATAGTCACTTCACTTTTTCGAAGATCCATTCTTCAACAAGCTGTCCGCTTTCGTAAAATGCGAGGGATGCATCGCTTCTCGGCTTATATGCCAAGATTGGAATTCCCACATTGACCGATTCGGGGACATCTTCATCAAATGGGATTACACCGAGAACTGGAACGCCAATGTCATCTTCAACAGTTTCAATAATTTTGTCCACAACATCTTGGGATTCTCTCACTTTATTTAATATTACTCCCACCTTTAACCCATATTCATCTCCAAGAGCTTTGAGCTTCTCAACTTCATTTTCTACCATAATTTCAAATGAATATATAGGAGAACGCTCGATTTCGACCACTATAATTTGATAATTCGCCACTTCAAAAGTGGGTAGAGTATCAAAAGGTATTCCAGTTGGAGAATCCACAAAAACAAGACCAAATTTGTACCTCATTTGATCGACGATATCCCTAAGCCTCCTTGCAGAGATGCCGAGAACATCTTGAAGGTTCGTGCTTCCTGGCATAACATAGACACCGGTATGAGAATGTTTGTAAATTGCCCATTCTGGATCGAGGTTTGGATTTTTCAAAATTGAATGAACTGTATATTTTACATTTTCCAGCCCAAAGTGAAATCCAAGATTAGGGAGATATAAATCCCCATCAATTGCGAGAACTCTGTACTCTCTCTGAGCAAAATATGTGCTTAAATTAGCGGTTGTTGTAGTCTTACCGGCCCCGCCTCTCCCTGTGACGATTACAACGGCCATAGATTATGCACGCCCCATAATTTAATTTCAAGTGACCCTGATAAATTGAATCACACTTTAACTTTCATTTTATAAAAATATAAGGTTTTCTAAATTCATAATCTGATAGCGTGTAAAAAGAGATAGAAGAATTTGGAGATTTAAATTATCCAATCACTTCCCCAAAAGCGAACTTCTGCTTTACGGAGTTGATCACAATTTCTACCTCATCCCCGATTTTAGTTTGGGGAACAAATACAACAAAACCTTTAATTCTTGCTATGCCATCTCCACCTTTGCCAAGGGCTTCAATTTTGACCTTATATCTTTCGCCAACCTTAACTGGAGGTTGTCTGCCCCTTGATCTGCTTCTATCAAACTTCTTTCCACCAAACTTCCTATTTTCCAACTCAGACACCACCGCAGGGATGTGTGCACTTAAAGCTTCTTTTGAGGCTATTTAAATTTTTTGGTATTTCTTTATGTTTTTCAAAACTTTTGTTGCTAAAATTCATAGCACAGATTTTCATACATCTGCAAACTTTTCTTAAAAATATCAATAAGCAATCATCATATTTTTACTTGACATAACTTTTGAATTGGGGTTTTACTGTATGACAGGAATCAGATATCCTTTTGCACAAAAAGTTTATATCGCTTCTCATTTAGATACTCATGTAAGCGTTTTATGGGGATGATAAAGATGGCTGATAAGATGATCGCTATTATGAAGAGCAAGCCTGCTTATGGTGCTGAGCTTGTTGAAGTTGATGTTCCCAAGCCAAAAGAGGGAGAGGTTCTCATTAAGGTTTTAGCAACCAGCATTTGTGGAACCGATCTCCACATCTATGAATGGAATGAATGGGCTCAGAGCAGAATTAAGCCACCTCAAATTATGGGACACGAGGTTGCTGGAGAAGTCGTGGAAGTTGGCCCAGGGGTTGAGGACATACAGGTTGGTGACTATATATCTGCAGAGACGCACATAGTATGTGGCAAGTGCTACCAGTGTAGGACTGGCAATTATCATGTCTGTCAAAATACAAAGATTTTCGGTGTTGATACAGATGGTGTTTTTGCCGAATATGCAATAGTCCCGGCTCAGAACGCATGGAAGAATCCAAAGAATATTCCTCCAGAATATGCAACTCTTCAAGAGCCATTAGGGAATGCTGTTGATACAGTTCTGGCTGAACCTGTTGCTGGAAAAACAGTGCTCATAACGGGAGCTGGGCCTCTTGGGCTACTTGGTATCACAGTTGCAAAAGCTGCGGGGGCTTCTCTTGTAATAGTAAGTGAGCCAAGCGACTTCAGGAGAGAATTGGCAAGAAAAGTTGGGGCAGATGTTGTCATTAACCCATTTGAGGAAGACGTTGTTAAGGAGGTCAGGGATTTAACAGACGGCAATGGTGTTGATGTATTCCTTGAATTCAGCGGTGCTCCAAAGGCCCTTGAACAGGGATTGCAGGCAGTAACTCCAGCGGGAAGAGTTTCTCTACTTGGACTCTTTCCAGGGAATGTCTCAATTGACTTTAACAACTTGATAATATTCAAATCACTCACAGTTTATGGAATAACTGGAAGACATCTCTGGCAGACTTGGTACACTGTTTCAAGGTTGCTTCAGAGCGGAAAACTCAATTTAGACCCGATAATTACCCACAAGTATAAAGGCTTTGACAAGTTTGAAGAGGCATTTGAGCTTATGCGTGCAGGAAAGACTGGAAAGGTTGTCTTCTTCCCACACAGGAAGTGAACTTCCTCTTCTCTATTTATTTCCTAACCGCAATTTTTAAGTAAATGCTTGCTAATTTTCTGCGGGGGTTTAAGATGGAACTAAGTTATCATGAAAAATTAACTCTCATTAAGCTTAAGGACTTAAGAAAGGCAAAATTTGAGGATCTTGTTAAGGAAACAGGACTTGACCAAGTTGCAGTAATGAGAGCAGTACTATGGCTTCAAAGCAAAGGGCTTGCAAGGCTTCACGAAAAGAAGAAGAAGGTTGTAAAGCTAACGGAAACAGGCAAAAAATACGCTGAAATTGGACTTCCTGAGAGAAGAGCTCTAATGCTTCTTGCTGAGAGGGGAAGAGTGGCTCTCAAGGATTTAACGGAAGTTCTTAGTGATGATGAGCTTAAGCCGATAATTGGAATTCTAAGAAAAGAGGGATGGGCAACGGTTAGAAAAGAAAACGGAAAGCTTGTTCTTGAGGTTACAGAGAAGGGAAGAGAGGCACTGAATTTGGATAGGCCCATAGATAAAGCTCTCAAAATTCTTGCTGAAAAGGGTGAAGTTGAAGCTAAAGAAATCGAGGACTTAATCTCGTTAAATGAGCTTAAACGGAGAAAAATTGCAGAGGATGAGCTTAAAACAGAGAGGGAAGTTGAGATAACCGAAGAGGGGCTTAAGTTAGCGGAAAAGGGCTTAGAACTCAAGGAAGAAATCTCAATCCTCACACCTGAGCTTATAAAGAGCGGTAAGTGGAGAAATGTTGAATTCAAGCGCTTTAATATTAGGGCGCCAGTTAGGAGAATTTATCCTGGTAAAAAGCAGCCTTACAGAGCTTTTCTTGATAAGATTAGAAGAAAGCTCATTGAGATGGGCTTTATTGAGATGACAGTTGAAAGTTTAATTGAAACCCAATTCTGGAACTTTGATGCTCTGTTCCAGCCTCAAAATCATCCGGCAAGAGATTGGACAGATACTTATCAGCTTAAGTATCCGAAGTATGGATTCTTGCCAAATGAGGAGCTCGTTGAGAGAGTTAAAGCCTCTCATGAGCATGGCTGGATAACTGGCTCAAGGGGCTGGGGGTACAGATGGGATCCAAGAATGGCCATGATGCTGATGCCAAGGGCTCATGGAACAGCACTGAGTGCTCGCCAGTTAGCTAAGGATATTCAAATTCCAGGGAAGTATTTTGCTATTCAAAGGGTCTTCAGACCAGATGTTTTGGACAGAACTCACTTGATAGAGTTCAACCAAGTTGAAGGATTTGTTATTGGGGAGGACTTGACATTTAAACACCTTCTTGGAATACTCAAGCGCTTTGCTACTGAGGTTGCAGGAGCAAAGAAAGTGAAGTTTTTACCTGACTATTATCCATTTACAGAGCCCAGTGTCCAGATGAGCGCTAAACATCCAGAGCTTGGCTGGGTAGAGTTCGGGGGTGCGGGCATTTTTAGAGAGGAGATGACCAAGCCTCTCGGAATCGATGTTCCAGTGATCGCGTGGGGGATTGGAATTGATAGGTTAGCAATGTTTAAGCTCGGAATTGACGACATAAGGTACCTCTTCAGCTATGATCTAAAGTGGCTTAGAGAGGCTAAGATAATTTGGTGAGGTGAGCAAAATGCCAAAGTTCGATGTTGCTAAGGAGGATTTGGAAAGGCTCATAGGAAAGTCCTTCACGGTTGAGGAGTGGGAAGATTTATTCCTTTATGCTAAATGTGAGCTCGACGACATCTGGGAGGAAAACGGCAAAATTTACTTTAAAGCTGATGCAAAAGACACAAACAGACCAGATTTATGGAGTGCTGAGGGGATTGCAAGACAGGTAAAGTGGGCACTGGGAATGAAAAGGGGCTTGCCAGAATACGAAGTTGAGAAGAGCGATATTGTTGTTTACGTTGATGAGAAGCTTGAGGATATTAGACCCTATGGAGTCTATGCAGTTGTTGAAAACATTAGGCTTGATGAGGAAGCCCTTAAACAGCTGATTCAGCTTCAGGAGAAAATTGCTTTAACCTTTGGAAGGAAAAGAAGGGAAGTTGCAATTGGGACTTTTGACTTTGATAAACTCAAGCCCCCCTTTTACTACAAAGCGGTTGAGCCAGATAAGATAAAATTCATCCCTTTGAACTGTGAGGAAGAGATGACCGCTGATGAAATCCTCGAGAAGCACGAGAAAGGACAGGAATATGGACATCTTATTAAAGGAAAGCCATATTACCCCCTTTTGGTTGACAGCGAGGGCAATGTTCTTTCTATGCCTCCAGTTATAAACTCAGAAACTCACGGAAAAGTCACTGAAAAAACAAGAAACATATTCATAGACATCACTGGCTGGAACCTAAACAAGATAATGCTCGCTTTAAATGTTCTTGTAACGGCTTTAGCAGAGCGCGGCGGAAAGATAAAAAGCGTGAAAGTTGTTTACAAGGACTTTGAAATTGAAACACCTGATTTAACCCCAAAGGAATTTGAAGTTGAACTTGATTACATCAAAAAGCTTGCTGGAATTGAATTAAGCGATGATCAGATTAAGGAGCTCTTAGAGAGAATGTTTTATGAAGTTGAGCTTAAGGATGGAAAAGCCAAACTCAAGTACCCAGCGTTTAGAGACGACATAATGCATGCAAGGGATGTATTGGAGGATGTGCTCATCGCTTATGGTTACAACAACATTGAACCAGAGGAGCCAAAATTGGCTGTTCAAGGAAAGGGAAACGACTTCATTGAGTTTGAGAATGCCATTAGAGAACTGATGATCGGTTTTGGGCTCCAGGAGGTCATGACGTTTAACCTGACAAACAAAGAAGCCCAGTTCACTAAAATGAATATTCCAGAAGAGGATATAGTTGAAATCGAAAATCCAGTGAGTTTGAGATGGAGTGCATTGAGAAAATGGCTTCTCCCATCACTGATGGAATTCCTCAGCTTAAACACACACGAAGAGTATCCACAAAAGATTTTCGAAGTTGGCAAGGCGACACTCATTGATGAAACAAGGGAAACAAAAACGGTAAGCGAGAGCAAATTAGCAGTTGCTATAGCTCATCCAAGAGTTACATTTACAGAGGTCAAAGAAATTCTTGACAGCATTATGCACCATTTAGGCTTTGAATATGAGCTTGAAGAGACAGAGCACGGCTCATTTATTCCGGGCAGGGTTGGAAAGATAATCGTTGAGGGCAAAGAGGTCGGGATAATTGGAGAAATTCACCCGCAGGTTTTGGAGAACTGGGGTATCGAAATGCCCGTTGCAGCTTTTGAGATATTTCTGAGACCTCTCTACAAACCCTCTTCCTAACTTAATTTTTGGTGAGTGCAATGAACTTGGGAGTTGTATTTGTAATTGTCATAGGACTTTTAATCGGAATGTTTATCCCAAAACTTATGGAAAGGCACAGGGATTGGGGAAGATTTGTTATATTGCTAATGATGGTCGGTATAGCCCTGGCTAACTGGAAAGCTGGGAGTGTGAGAGATGCATATATATACTTTGAAATAGTTGTGTGGCTCCTTTTTGGCTTAGTTTCTTATATCGAAGAGTTTGGCATAAAAGTGATGATGACACTTCTCCTTATAGCAGTTGGAATTTTGGGATTAACACTATACAGATTTGAGGCGACCATAACGGATATTTTAGGACTGGTCGTTAGTACAGTTGTTGCATTGTATGGGTTTGCATATCTGGGTGATTTAGTTAATCAAAGAAGGGCTGAGAAGCCTAAAAATTAAAAAACTAAACTTTAAGCTTTTTCTTCTTGATCTTTTCCAATATCTTAATCAACTGAGTGAGCATTATCTCGAAGTTTTCAACAGCGCTTAATACTTCATTATCCCTAATACATTTGTTCTCCACTCTCTTCACCCCCAGTAATAATAACCATCCGTGTGCATTTAAACTTTGTCTCAGTTTTATTGTCAATGTTTCGAAAAATTTAAGACGTATTTGGCTAAATTTGAACATTTTTCCTTTACATTTATAAAGATTTACATAACAAAAGACACCAATGTTTGTAGAAAAACTTGGAAGGTAACTATTGTACAGCAATGTATAAGATTTTTCAAATCCAAAAAACAAAATAAAAGTTTTATTTCCAAAAGTCTTTTATAACTAAAGCTTATTATCCAATTGTAGGCGAAAAAGATGAGGATTGCGTTGAAAATAGCATATGATGGAAGTAAATTTTATGGATTCCAGCGACAGCCAGGGTTAAAAACCGTGGAAGGCGAAATAATTAGAGTTCTTCAAAAGCTTGATGTAATTGAGTCTCCGGAAAATGCCAATTTTAAAGGGGCATCAAGGACAGACAGGGGAGTTAGTGCTTTGGGAAATGTGGTTGCATTTAACACGGAAAATCCAAAATTAGCCCAGCCCAGAGTTTTAAATCACTATTTAAGAGATATTTGGGTTTTAGGGGTTGCTCAAGTTCCGGATGACTTCCACCCGAGGTTCTGGGCAAAGAGCAAAATTTACCGGTACTACTTGATTGATGAAGGGTTTGATGTAAATGCAATGAAAGAATGTGCCAGACTTTTCGTTGGCACCCATGATTTTTCTGCCTTTGCCAGGGTAGAAAAGTTTAAAGACCCTATAAGAGAAGTTAACAGACTTGAAATTATCTCAAGAGGAGATTTAATCATAATTGAAATTGAAGGAAAGAGCTTTCTCTGGGAAATGGTGAGGAGAATTGTAACTGCATTAAAGCTGTGTGGTTTTGGTATTGTTGGAACTGAAGATATACGAAAAATGCTGGAAGGGAGAACTGATAAAAAGCTTCCTCCTTCCCCTCCGGAAAATCTTGTTCTGTGGGAAATAAAATATGAAAATGCTACCTTTCAAATTGATGAATACTCACTCAGAAAGATTAAACAGGAGTTTTTCGAGAGGTTTAGTAGCTTTTTGGTCAAAGCTGGCATGTTTAAGGATTGGTTATCTTATTTATGATTTTTGTTTGACCTTGGTTGAAATACCATTATCGTAGAATTTTCCGTAATAATGCTTCAAAGCTTTCTCCCTTTCGATAAAGTGTGTGAATAATAGCGGATCATCATCCTGCACATCAACTATTACCGCTTCTCTTCCATCCTTTGGTCTCAAAGCTCTCCCTATGGTCTGGATTGTCATTATGTCACTCTTCCCCCCGCCAGCTAAAATTATAGCAGAAATTTCTGGTATGTCAACCCCCTCTTTAAGCAGAGTTGAAACCAAGACTTGAATTTCTCCTTTTTTAAATTTCTCAAAAATTTCCCATCTATTGGGGCTTTGAGAGCTTAAAAACTCAGCGTTAACCCTTCTCTCCTTGAGCATCTTCACCAAGATTTCCCCGTGATCAATTCTCCTGACATCAATCAAGACCCTGTGTCCTTCTTTTGCAAGTTCAATAGCTTTTTCAACTATAGCCTTATTTCTTTCCTCATTTTCCATAATCATTTCTTCGTAGAGCTCCTTGTATCTCTCAGCTAATGCTGGCATTTTTGACTTGTATTGTATAATTTCGAATTTTGGTTTTGCCAAGAATCCTTCTCTGATCAGCTCATCTGCCTTGACCTCATAGATTATAGGTCCTATTGCTCCTTCGATCTTTATCTCTTCCCCTCTAATTCGTCTCCATGGTGTAGCTGAGAGCCCAAAGCGGTAGACTTGGGGGAGGGACATACCAAGCTGGTAGAACTTTTCAGCAGCTGAAGTTCTGTGACACTCATCAAAAATTACAATAGCATAGGGGAGCTCAAGTTTATCGGCACCTCTTGAAAGAAGCGTCTGAATCATTGCCACAGTTACGGGTTTTTCATTCCATTTGTTATCCCCAACAATGCCAGCTTCAATTCCGAGGACTTCTTCAACTTTTTCTTTCCACTGATAGAGGAGTTCTTTAGTGTGAACGACTATAAGGGCAGAAAGATCGAGTTCGTGGACTATCCTCAAGCCAACAACTGTTTTTCCACTACCAACAGGTAACGCAAGAACACCCATCTTTGCCTTTATTGCCTTTTTAACGGCTTTCTGCTGATATCTCCTTAGTTTGTACTTCTCGTTCCATTCTGAGTTCAGCTTGATGCCCTCAACTTCACGTTCATCTATAATCCTCACCCGGTAACCCTTGGAATTCAAAAGTCTCTTAACTCTCGGAATCAGACCTACGGGAAAAGACTTCTCATACGGATCATATAAGCTTTCAGGCTTTTCCCATTTACCGAAATCTCTCTTGTAGCTTAAGGCTTCATAAATCATGAAGTAGACCTTGGGCTCTGCCTTTTCTATGATAACCTTTGCACTTTTATTTGGAATTCGTAACGTTACCATGGCCATCGTCAATCAAAAGACAGTTTTGGAAAAAACTCTTTATAGACTTTTTGCCTCAAATTTGTACAGAAAGGATAAAAGTGGGTTAGCATAATTTGGAATGGTGGTGTTATGCTGAGGGAAATCATCGAAAAATTTGAAGATGAAGTTGTCACTATTGAAAAACCCATTAGTAAAAGCCTTGAGATAACGAAATATTTGCTCAAATATAAAACAAAGCCTGTTCTCTTCAAAGATGTTGATGGATGGGAAGTTGCTGGCAACATCTGGAGCACGAGAGAGAGAATAGCAAAATACTTGGGCATTAAACAAGAAGATATTTTGCATGTTATGGAGCACGCAATGGATAATCTTCACGATTACAAATTAATTGAGAAAGCTGAGTTTATGAGAAACATCACTAAAGATTTCTCCCTTAAAGAACTCCCGATTCCAAAGTATTATCCGAGGGATGGGGGAGAATATTTCACGTCTGCCATTGTTGTTGCAAAAGACGAAAACGGCTTTGTGAACATGTCTTTCCACAGAATGATGGTAGTTGATGATAAGAGAGCGGCAATAAGAGTTGTCCCCCGCCACTTGTATGCAATGTGGAAGGAGAAAGCGGATAGAGGAGAAGAGCTTGATGTCAGAATAATTGTTGGTAATCCAATCTACGTTTTGCTTGCCGCTGCTACAAGCGTGGAATACGGCAAGAGTGAGCTTAACATAGCATCCGCAATAAAGGAAAAAACCTTAGGGTCGCCTTTAGAGGTTGCCAATGTCAACGGTATTGAAGTTCCAGCAGAGAGTGAGTTCGTTTTTGAGGCAAAGATTCTGCCGGAGCTGACTGATGAAGGTCCTTTTGTTGACATAACGGGAACTTATGATCACATCAGAAAGCAGCCTGTCGTGGTTTTTGAGAAGATGTACCACGTTGACAATCCAATTTTCCATGCCCTTCTGCCAGGAGGTTATGAGCACTACATGCTCATGGGCCTTCCAAAAGAGCCCCAAATCTATAAGAGCGTGAAAAGAGTTGTTCCTAAAGTGCATGGAGTAAGGCTGACGGAAGGAGGCTGCATGTGGCTTCATGCCGTTGTTTCAATTACAAAGCAGCACGATGGCGATGGAAAGAACGCTATATTGGCGGCATTTGCAGGACATCCATCATTAAAGCACGTTGTAGTTGTTGATGAGGATGTGAACATCTACGATGACAGGGAAGTGGAGTGGGCTATAGCGACGAGATTTCAAGCTGATAGGGATTTGGTGGTAATTCCGAATGCTCGTGGAAGTTCTCTTGACCCTTCAGCTGAAAAAAGCTTAACAGCAAAGTGGGGCATTGATGCCACAAAGCCTTTGGATAAAAAGGAGGAGTTTGAGAGAGCAAAGCTTTAGAGGAAATTTTGCAATACCCTATTTTTCCCTTCTGTATCTGTAACGCTTAGCGAAGTATCTTCAGAAGTTCAATGTATAGTGTCAAGATGTCCAGCTCGAAGCTTTCTTCATCTATTGGGGTATCAGTTATGGCTTTTAGGATATCTAAATCATATCTTTCCCTTAAATCATCTTCTCCATTGATTACATCCTCGTATTGCTTTGGAAGAGGCTTCCATGTTTCCTCTTTGTAGTTCTCAAAGACCTCAGCTAAATTTTTGACTATCTTCTCATTTGTTAAATCTGGCACCGGAAGAGTTCTGAGGTGCCATCCCCTTAGATGACCAAAATTGCCTTCAACCGATGAAATCAGTGGTTTTAGATAAAGTATTGCATAACTACTGTTTAGCCATGCCACGAATGCTTTATCCATTTGTGAATTCCCGAGTGTCCCAACAAATGCTGCACCGGAAATTAGAGGAGTACTGGAATATACGGCTAAAAGTGGATACGTGTTGAACCTTATTGATTCGGGGATTATAATATGCCCACTGCTCTCCCTAAACACCTTAACACTTTCTCCTTTCTTTGGAGATATCTTCTCGGTAGTGGATAAATCTAAGCTCAGTCTGTTCATAACGCTTTTTCCAGTTCTCTTTAAAATTCTAAATTGTCCATTACCTTCTTCAAAGTACTTTTTCAAGTTTGCCCCTCTGAATTTTCTTGGATTCGTTACTTTGAGTTCAATCCTTAAATCAAGAATTCTTGTTAAGTTAACCTTATATCCCAAAATCTTTCCGCTCAATAACTCACCAATAAACTCCACCAGCGAAGGTGGCAAATCTGTCAAAATTGACCAGTTCCAGACAAAATCTTCAATAGTTTTTCTTTTAATCTTGTAAATTTCAGCTTCTGAATTTAATGCTTTAATTTTCTTAATTGAGCTCCCGTCTAATTTATCCAAAATGGTTCTTGCCATTAAAAGCCCCTCTAGGTTGTTTCTGGGCTGTTTTAGGAATTTGATAATGTAAGTATCTCCAATAGGCTTTTCTCCCTTCTTCAGTTTTTTCAGAACGAGAAGGACTTCAGAAAGCTGTGTCGAGTAACTAAAGTTATAGTTTCCAGGCTCAGCACTAACAACAATGTATTCAAGCTCATATCCACTCGTAATTAGTGCCCTAACTAGGAAAAATGCTGAGCTTTCTATGACGGTTTTTGGAAGAACTAACGCCATTCTGCCATAGGGCTTTAGGTATCTGTCTGCTAAAATGATAAAAGGCAAAGCAGCACCTGCATTTAGTGGGTTCACATTTTGAGGCAAAAACACTTTTCCTTGTCCAACATATGTATCATATATTGCTTTTATACTGTTTCTCCTTAATAATTCCTCCTCCATGCTATCTATAGTTTCTCTGTATCTTTCCCAAAGTCTCCTAAACCCCTCTTCGCTAACAACAAAGTCAAAAATCCTTGGTCTTGAACCCTCTTCTCCTGGTGCTGTGGTTCTTGAAAATGGAGGATTCATAATAATGAAGTCAAATTTTGGTACCCAAACAGTTACTTTTGATGTCCTACCAATACTTCTTCTCTTTAATGGCAATAAGAATGAGTTGGCATTCCATAAATTCAATGAGCCCAGAGAGCCGCTCTCATCAACTGGTATGTGATATGTATTCATTTTTTCCAGCGGAATTTCAGGCTCGTGAAGGCTGAGAACTACCGAGGCTGTTTGAACAGCATGCTCTAATGCATCAAACCCCCAGATGGAGTTTTCTATCATAATTTTGTGGAATTCGTCTAAGGATATTTCTTCTGAATTTTTGCGATATTTGGAAAGCAATGAACTGTAGGTGGCTGAAAGCAAAGTTCCGGAACCACAAGCAAAGTCACAAACTCTGAAATTTTTAAAAGTTGTCAATTTTCCCCAGTCATTCTCCCATGCATCATTTGGAGAGTACAGAGCCAAATTAGCTAAAAACGTTGCTATTGGAGCTTTTGTGTAAAATGTTGCATAACCCTTTCTTGTTGCGATATCTCCCGTAACTTTATGGTAGATATATCCAATAAAGTCTTGTCTAAGAAGGGCTTTGTTTCTGACAATCTTCGAGACGTATTCAATCAAATCTTCCAATGTTGCCATTACTCTGTCACTTGACTGCAAATCAAACAATATTCTAACAATACCTAATGCAACATCAAAGACATTCTCATAATCAACTTCTAAGATTTTAGTGAACCCTTCTTCCATAGCTAAGAGGGGATGTTCATTTTTTCTCAGCAGTACTTGTAGTGATCTCAGTCCATGTTTTTTAGAGACTGATTCATAGAGCGTTGAAGCCATTAAAAGAGATATATATGCGTGGGAAAGCAGAACTTCATCTGGAACTTCTGGAACCTCAATATCTTCTTCTTTCGCAGGTGAAAATAAAATTCTGTTTAAATCTTTGAGGAAAGATGCTTTGATTTTTGAATTTTCGAGTTCTTCTAAGGCGACACTAACAAATGTGTTTACCTTTTCTTCGATTTGCTTGAGCAAGTCTTCTAAAATATCTTCCTTGACAACAAGTTCTACAATTGATTCTAAAAATGTTCCAAACTCGTTAATATCGAGATAAATCCAGCCACTAACACTTTTTGCTTTTTCCCTTCTCTTTTGTTGAAGAAATTCGAGCAAAGTTCCACTTATATCTCTACCTTGGGTAAAGACCTTAAGCTTTAGTGGATTTTGGATAAGAACTTTCTTAATTTGAGTAGGGGTTTGGGCATTGTTGAATAGCTCTGGTGGATAGTGAACAGCTATTGAGACAGTATCTATAAGACCTTCTTCAAGCCTTCTAATTGCATCAGCCTCAGCATCTTTTTCATCGTATGAAGCTTCGAGGATAAATTCTATCCCCCTGAATTCTATCTTGATATCAAATCTTCTTCTTTTGCCTTTTTTGTGAATAGGTTTTTCTGGAACGACTTTAGCGTGCTCTCCTAAGTGACTACCTAAAATTTCAGCAAGATAAACATTTACAGTATCCTCTTGTGGCAAGTTCATTACTAACACCAAGTATAATAGGAAAAAATTTTGGTATTAAATGTTTTCGTAATTATGTGGCATATCTAAAAAGTTTAGAATGAATCAGCGATTAATCTCAAGCGATAGAATCTTCGACTTCTTCGTCGCGGCATCCACAGCTTTCATTATCGCCGTTCTTACCCTACTGTCTTCAAGCTCAAAAATCCCATCTATCGTTGTTCCTCCTGGGGTTATCACCATATCTCTAATTTGAGCTGGGTGTAAATTTGTCTCCAAGAGAAGCTTTGCTGTGCCCAGAAGGGTCTGAGCAGCTGCGAGTAGGGCGATATCTCTTGGTAATCCAACTTTTAAACCTCCATATATGAGGGACTCTAAAAAGACGGAGGCATAAGCTGGTCCAGAGCCGCTCAGACCTGTTATTGCGTCCATGTATTCCTCTTCAATTTTAATGCATTTTCCAAAGGTTTCAAAAATCTCCTCGACGAGCTTTATTTCTTCATCGCTCAGGTCATTTGTGGCATAAGCTGTGAACGATTCTCTTACAAGAATTGCTATATTTGGCATAGCTCTAACAAACTTTGCATTCGCTAATTCTTTGAGGACTTTCAGTGGAATACCAGCGGCAAATGAGATGACAATTTTCCCTTTAACTACTTCTCTAATTTCTTCAAGAACTTTTCTAACTTTGTTCGGCTTTACAGTGAGTATAATGATATCTGCTACTTCGGCTGCAGCCTTATTGTCCTTCATGAGCTTAACGCCATGTTTTTCGAGCCATCTGACCTTCTCAATTCTTCTCCTTGTGGCTATAACTTCATATTTCTCTGAGAGTGCTTTGGCAACGGCACTTCCAACTGTTCCAGCCCCGATTACAGCTATTTTCATTTTATCACCCCTAACCTATAAGATAGCTCTGCATTTAGAATTGAACCTCCAGCAGCTCCTCTAACTAAATTGTGTCCTAAAGTGACGTATTTGAACTTTTTCTCCCCGATTTTTTCTAATCTTCCAACTGTAACTGTCATTCCATTACCGAGTTCTCTGTGAAGTTTTGGCTGGGGAATTTCCCTATAAACGATTGGTTTTGCGTATGAAGGAAGTTTAAGCTTTTTCAATGGATCAAAGGAGTCAAAAGCTTTTCTAAGTTCTTCAACACTGATGTCTTCACTAAGTTCAACGAAAGCTGCCTCTGTGTGTCCATGAGATACTGGAACCCTCGTTGTAATGGCCGATATCTCAAAGTCAAAGCCAAGGATTTTCCTTGATTCATTCTCGATTTTCCACTCCTCTTTTTCAATGTAAGGGATTACGTTGTCAAAGATCTGCAGGGCCGATAAGCCCTTAAATCCAGCCCCACTTATTGCCTGCATCGTTGCAACGTTAACCTTTTTGAGCCTGAATTCTGAAAGAACTTTCAGTGAAAGCACTAAAATGGCTGTGGAACAGTTTGGGTTTGTAACTATAAACCCTTCCCACCCTCTTTGCTCTTGCTGAAATTCGATAAGCTTTAACTGGTCCGCGTTGACCTCTGGAACCAAAATGGGTACATCGTCTTCATATCTATGGGATGAAGCGTTGCTGAACACGGGAATTTTCTCGGCAAGCCTTTCCTCAACTTTACCGGCTATTGAAGAGGGCAAAGCTGAGAAGACTAAGTCCACGTCTGGATTCTTTAGGAAATCTTCCAAGCTCTCTACCTCCATATCCCCAATATCATCACCGACCCATTCTGCAATCTCTTTGTATCTCTTTCCCTTTGATCTTTCCGAGGCCACTAAGCGCTCTATTTTAAACCAGGGATGGTTTTCTAAGAGCCTCACAAACGTCTGTCCAACTAAACCTGTAGCACCTAAAATTGCAACCTCCATCAGAGAACCTCCTTAAACGCTTCCAAACTCGGCTCTATCGGCTCCGGAAGCTTGAAGTTCTCAATAATTATGTTCGGGTCTTTCAGTCCATGCCCTGTTGTAATTAAAACATAACTTTCATCCGGTTCAATCAGACTAAGTTCTTTCAGCTTAATCAGACCTGCCAAAGAAGAGGCTGAGGCTGGCTCGACAAAAATTCCCTCCTTTGATGCGAGCAGTTTTTGGGCTTTCAGGATTTCTTCATCACTCACGCTTTCAAACAATCCGCCTGATTCTTCAACGGCATTCCATGCTTTTTTCCAATTTGCTGGGTTCCCAATCCTTATGGCTGTTGCTACGGTTTCAGGCTTCTCCTCGGGTTTGAACTCTCTTCTCTCCTTCCATGCTTTAGCCAGTGGAGATGCCCCCTCAGCCTGAATACCAATCATTTTTGGCAGCTTATCTATAAATCCTGCCTCGTAAAGCTCCTTGAAACCCTTCCAGATTGCCGAAATGTTACCAGCATTTCCTACGGGCAGAATAACGTTATCTGGAACAGAGTCAAGCTGGTCAAATATCTCAAAAGCTATCGTTTTCTGTCCCTCGAGGCGGAACGGGTTTATAGAGTTGAGCATGTAAACTCCCAATTCCCTGCTTGCCTCCACTACAACCCTCAAAGCATCGTCAAAGTTTCCCCTGACTGGAACAACTTTTGCACCATAAACTATCGCTTGAGCAAGCTTTCCTAAGGCTATCTTTCCGCTTGGTACTAAAACGTAGCTCTTTATCCCGGCTTTTGCTGAATATGCAGCCAAAGATGCTGAAGTATTCCCCGTTGAGGCGCATATAACCTTGTCTATACCCAGCTCAATTGCCTTTGAGACACCGACCGTCATTCCCCTGTCCTTGAAAGAACCCGTTGGATTTGCACCTTCGTTCTTGACGTAAAGCTCTCTCATCTCAAGCTCTTTCTGAAGGTTTTCCAGACGATAGAGGGGTGTCCCTCCTTCCTTGAGAGAGACTCTTTTTTCAACTGGAATAAAGCTCTTGTACTTCCAGAGTGTTATGTTTTTTCCATCAAAAACATTTTCAACTTCATCCAAATCGATGACTGCCTCCAGTAAGCCGCCACATTCACATCTATATCTAACTTCATCATCTGGGTATTCTTTGCCGCACTCTATACATCTGAGCATTTCGCTCCTCCTCCAACTTTGGTTATGAAATATTCTGCACTAATTCCCTCATTCTCAAAAGCTTCAACCATGGCCTTTCCAATATCCCTTAAATCCTCCCCCAAAGCAAACATTGCTGGACCCGAACCGGACAAAGAAACACCATAAGCTCCGCTTTCCAATGCAGCTCTTCTAACATTATCGAACCATGGTATGAGCGGTTTCCTGTAAGGAATAGCTAAGTAGTCATCCAGAAGTTTTCCAGCTTTTTCTATATCGCCTTCTTTCAAAGCTGAAATTAAGGCACTTGCAAGGGCTAAATTTCTGACAGCATCGCTTAGGGGAACATATTTTGGTAACACTGCTCTTGCTCTTTTTGTGCTAACTTCAACTTTTGGAAGAACTATGACCAGTTTAAAGCTGACATCGAGTTTAAACACTTCAAGAGGTGAGAGGGATTTTAATATTGTAAATCCACCAAAGAGTGAGGGAACAATGTTGTCTCCATGGGCACTTCCAGATGCAGCTTTTTCTCCCTCAAGAGCAGCCTTTATTATGAGTTCCCTGTTTTCAACTCCAAGGAGCTTTGCTAATGCTAATGCTCCACCTAAAGCTGATGCTCCAGAACTTCCAAGCCCGCTTTTGGGTCTTATTCCCTTTATAATCTTCATCTTAAAGCCCATCTCTGCTTTAAGCGTCTTCAAGAGTGCAAGGGCAGATATCGAAGCAACGTTCTTTTCTGGATTTTCTGGTACGTTAAATCCCTCAACTTTTACTTCAATTTCATCGCTTTCTTTGATTTTGATGACATCCCTTGGTTCATCAAGGCACAAACCAAACACATCAAACCCTGGCCCAAAGTTCGCTATCGTTGCTGGTGCTGAGACTTTCATTTAAGACCACCTCATGGATCTCGTTTAAAGCAGCTTCAAGATTGTCTCTTTCAACGAGAAAGCATACAAAATTCCTGCCATGTTCGACAATGGGATATTCTACATCAACATAAGAAGTTCCAACAACTCCTATCTCTGCAGTATCTCTGAAAGTTCTGTAGGTTATTATTGGCATTTTAAAGCTGATATCCGAAACCAATGTTCCCAATCTCCATTCACTTGTCTTTCCAAGGATTAGTGGAACTCTATCTTTTATCGGTTCAATTGTTCTCTCATGTAATGCCTTCATTCCAAGTCTCGAAGCTATTAAAGCCTCTTCGTAGGATATAAATGGGATAATTCTGGCATTTTTGACTATCCTTGGATCGGCGGTGTAGATTCCTTTAACATCACTCATTATTAAGACAGCCCTAGCATTCAGCAGATATCCCAAAACTGAGGCGGTGTAATCACTTCCCCCTCTTCCCAGTGTAGTTCTGATGCCGTTAAAACTCCCAAGAAATCCTGTAACAACTGGAATCCTACCTTTTTTTAGTAGACGCTCTATTGTCCAAATATTGCCTTTTGTTTTTTCCAAATCAACTCGGGCGTTGCCAAAGTTTCCATCCGTTTCTATTAGATAAAAAGCATCAACTGGAGAGCTTTTGATCCCTTCATCTTCTAAGGCTTTTGAAAAAATCTTTACTGACAGTCTTTCCCCAAATGATAGGACATGATCCACATACGCCTTTCTGTTTGGGAATCTCTTCTCGTTTTTCAGGATAAATCTAAGTTCTTTGATTTCATCTTCAATACTTAGCTCGATTCCAAGCTTTTCAATTGCCCTTAAGTGTGTTTCTTTGAGCTCTTCAAGAATTTCTGGACTCTTGGTTTCTGCTAACTTCAATAGTAAATCTGTAACACCCTTTAATGCGGATAGAACAATTACAACTTCATTACCCTCATGAAACTTTTGAACGAGCCCTAATGCTTCACTAAAAGAGTCTCTAACCGAACTTCCACCAAATTTAATAACTACCCTTGACTTAGCGGAGAGTTTGTAAATCACCGATAGTGCATCACCTTATCCGTAGAGTTTTTAATATGCCTATAAATTTTTTCGAAAATTTTTTGTCTTTTTGTCGAAATTTGCAAAATTCGCCTGAAAATGATTGTCAAAATGACATGTTTTGATGAGATAATCTTTATGATAGTTCAACTAACTGCGGTTTAAAATACCATAATGATAAGCTGGCTGGCTTTTCCTGACCAAAAATTTAAATAGTAATAAAGAGTCTTCAAAGCTTGGTGATGGTGATGCCCCGCCAATATCTGTAACCCAAAACCCGGAAATTAAAAGAGACGAGTTAGTTGTTTTTAGAAAGCTCTTTTTAAGGGCTTTGAATGAAAATCAGATGCTAATTCTAAGGAGCATAAACGGAAAGCATCGTTCCCTAAATGCCCTTTTGGAGGAAATAAGCAGAGACACCAAGAAGCCCATTTCAACATTAAAGCTCAATGCCAGGATTCTGAAAGAGCTCGGCTTAATTGACTACGGCGAAAAGAACAATCCCAAGCCCGTTGAACTGACAAAGCATGGAAAGCTTGTTCTAAAAATTCTTGAGGTGATAGAATGAGCGAAAGCTTGGTTCACTTGATCTTAAGTGACAAGCTCAAAGGGATGCTCTCGGAAGTGAACAACTTCCACCTCAACTCCTCTGTAACGTGCCTTGAGATTTTAAAGGTAGTGATAGCAAAGAAAAGAGAAAATGACATAATAATCCTAAGCAAAGGACACTCAGCGCCAGCATTTTATGTAATCCTTTCAGAGCTCGGACTTTTAAGTGAAGATGAGCTGAAAAGCTTTGCCAATTTAGATGGACTGCCGAGCCACGTTATCAGGGGTTTTCCATTCATTGAGGTCTCAAGCGGTTCATTGGGACAGGGATTGTCAGTTGCCAACGGAATTGCACTGGCATCAAAGCTTGAAGGAGAAGAAAGAAATGTTTACGTGATCTTAGGCGATGGAGAACTGGATGAAGGGCAAATTTGGGAAGCAGCAATGACTTCTTCGCATTATAAGCTTGACAATGTTATAGCCATTGTCGATAGAAACTTTAGGCAGTTAACAGGGAAAACAGAGGAGATAATGTCAAAGGAACCCTTAGCAGAGAAATGGAAATCCTTTGGATGGGAAGTGTTTGAGGTTGAAAACAATGCCGAGAAACTCCTAAAGTTGCTCTTTAAGCTCGACAAAGTAAAGGGAAAGCCAAAAGTGATAATAGCTAAATGGGAGTGAAAGGCTATGGGTAAAATCATCGAGAGCTTTAGGGAAGCCTTTGGAAGAGCTTTAGTTGAGATAGGAAAGGAGAACGAAAAAGTTGTAGTCCTGGACGCGGATGTAAAGGGTTCGACGAAAACGATTTACTTTAAAAAAGCCTTTCCTGGTAGATTCTTCCAGATAGGCATAAGTGAGCAGGATTTAATTTCAACGGCGGCAGGGTTTGCAATAGCTGGTAAAATCCCAGTGGCTTCTGCTTTTGCAGCTTTTATGATGAGAGCATGGGAGCAGATAAGAAACACAGTGGCAAGGGATAACTTAAACGTCAAAATTGTTACGACCCATTCGGGTTTTTCCGATTTCATGGATGGCTCATCGCATCAATGCTTAGAGGACATAGCTTTGATGAGGGTTCTGCCGAATATGAAAGTCCTCGTGCCGGCGGATGCCTATGCAACCAGAGTTCTCCTTAAGCAGATGGTTGAAAGCGAAGGACCCTTTTACATGCGTCTGGGAAGGGATTACACGGTAAAGGTTTACGATGGGGAAGAGCTTGAAGTTGGTAAGGCAGAAATCTTGGGGGAAGGAGAGGATGTTTTTTTGATTGCCTGTGGATTCATGGTTTCGGTGGCTTTAGAAGTCGCTGAAAAGCTTAAAGACCTGAGCGTTGGAGTGGCGGATTTTCACACGATAAAGCCCCTTGATGAGAATACTCTCCTCAAAATAGCCAAAAAAGCCAGCTTAATAGTCACCCTGGAAGAGCACAGCATCTTTGGAGGGCTTGGAGGGGCTGTAGTGGAAGTTTTGAGCGAAAGGATGCCAAAGAGGGTCATTAGAATTGGAGCAGGAGAATTTGGCAGAAGCTCGAGGGACTACTTAGCGTTACTGGATTTCTACGGCTTAAGTGCAGAAAAAGTTGCAAAGAGAATAGTTGAGGCAGTTGAAAAACTGTAAAATGCCGGAAGGTGATTTGATGTTTAAATTCAGCAAAGAATACAAAGCTAAGACCGTTGTTAAAGTTAATGGGGTCAAATTTGGAGAAGGATTTACCATAATCGCTGGACCGTGTTCCGTCGAATCGGAAGAGCAGATAATGAGAACTGCAGAATTTTTGAGCGAGCTTGGAGTTAAAGTCCTAAGAGGAGGAACATTCAAGCCCAGAACTTCCCCCTACTCCTTCCAAGGGCACGGGGAAAAAGCCTTGAGATGGCTCAAAAAAGCAGGGGAAGAGTTTGGCTTAGTTACGGTCAGCGAAGTTATGGATACAAGGAAAGTTGAACTTGTGTCTAAATACGTTGATATCCTGCAAATCGGGACAAGAAACGCTCAAAACTTTGACCTTCTGAAAGAGGTCGGCAAAAGGGATAAGCCGGTCATTTTAAAGAGAGGTTTTGCCAACACGATCCAAGAATGGCTCTATTCGGCGGAATACCTCTTAGCTGAGGGAAATGAAAACGTTATTCTTTGCGAGAGGGGCATTAGAACATTTGAAACATCAACACGCTTTACCCTTGACATCTCAGCTGTTCCAGTCGTTAAAGAGCTGTCTCATCTTCCAATAATAGTTGACCCTTCCCACGCCGCTGGAAAGAGGAGCTTAGTTAAACCCTTAGCCAAAGCAGCGTTTGCCGTCGGAGCGGACGGAATTATGGTTGAGGTTCATCCAGAGCCCGAGAAAGCACTATCAGATTCAAAGCAGCAACTGAACTTCGATGAGTTCAAAGAACTCTTGGAGGACTTGAGAAAATGGGGATTATAATCGAGAAGGGTGGCATTAAAAAGCTAAAAAGCATTGTTGATGAGATTTCTCCTTACAAAACCGTCATAATAACCAACACAACCCTCGAAAAACTTTGGTTAGATAAGATTTTGGATCAAATAAGCGCTATTCCAATTGTCATCCCCGATGGGGAGGGGTTCAAAAGCCTCGAGACAGCCCAGCAGATGTGGAAAAAGCTAATTGAAATTGGCTTCACAAGAAAATCTTTGATAATTGGGCTTGGCGGTGGGGTTATAACAGATTTAGCTGCTTTTGTAGCTTCTACTTTTATGAGGGGGACCTATTTGGGCTTAATTCCAACGACCCTTTTAGCTCAAGTTGATGCCGCTATAGGGGGGAAGACTGGGGTAAACTTTGAAGGCAAAAACATAATTGGAACTTTTTACCTGCCCAACTTTGTTCTAATTGATCCAGAAACCCTAAAAACGCTCCCCAAGGTTGAAATATTGAACGGCTTTGGCGAGGTCGTTAAGTACGGGATTCTTGATTCAAGAGCCTACAAGAAGCTCAAGTCTTTTAGGAAAATCGATGAAGGGCTGATTAGAGAATGCGTAAACGTAAAGCTCAGAATCGTTGAAAAGGACTTAAGGGAAAGCGGGAAGAGAAGAATTTTGAATTTAGGCCACACCGTTGGGCATGCAATAGAGAAAGTTTCAAATTACAGGATAAAGCATGGCTTTGCCGTCGCTATCGGCTTGATGGCAAGCGCACTAATAGCGGAAAAGATTAGCGGTTTCGATTCTGGAAAAGTCGAGGAGCTGTTGGATAAGTTTAGCCTCCCAAAGAAGCACAACTTTAAACCAAAAGAGCTTTTGAAAGCCATGAAAATAGATAAAAAAGCTTGGTACGGGAGATTAGTTTTCATACTTCCAGAGGATATTGGGAAAGTTACCATAAGGGAAGTTGATGAAAAAGTGGTTTTAGATGTTCTCGAGGTGATAAGAGATGATAGCAGGGACAATTAAAGCAAAAAGCATTGATGAAGTAATTAGAATCATTGAAAAAGATACAGCTGATCTTTATGAGCTCAGAGTTGATGCCATGGAAAGCTTTGAGGGAATTGAAAAGCTGAAGCCCTTTGCTGAGAAGCTGATAATCACAGTGCGTTCTAAGGAGGAGGGGGGATTCAGAGAGATTGGGGATGAAGAGAGGCTGAAACTTTTCGAAGGGTTCATGGGGATTAACCCAGCGTTCGTTGATGTTGAGTTCAAATCAAAGATCGCTGAAGATGTAATAAGATTGGCGGGAGAGAAGGGAGTTGGGGTTATCGTTTCATATCACGATTTTGAGAAAACGCCGAGCTTTAAAGAACTCAAAGCACTCCTGGAGGAAATGAAAAAGCTCAAAGCTGACATCATAAAAATAGTCACCTTTGCCAAGCACCACATTGACAATGTAAGGATTGTAAGGCTCTATGAATACGAAAAAAACCTCATTGCTTTTTGCATGGGTGAAAAGGGGAAGATTTCAAGAGCTTTCAGCTTGGTTTTAAGCCCATTTACTTATGCTTCTCTGGACGAAGCAGCTGCACCCGGACAGCTGAGCGTTGAAGATATGAAGCTGCTTTTGGCTCTCATTGGTGATGGAAATGATTGACGCCAAAACGAAGCTCTATGGGTTAATCGGGAAGCCCGTTGAGCACTCGCTAAGTCCAGTTATCCACAACGCCTTATTCAAAAAATACAACATCAACGCGGTTTATTTAGCCTTTGAAGTTGATGATTTAGATTCAGCGGTTAAAGGGGTTAGAGCTCTTGGGATTTCTGGATTGAATGTTACAATGCCCTACAAAGAGCAAATTTTAGAGTTTTTAGATGAGCTTTCCGAAGAAGCCAGAGCGATTGGAAGCGTGAATACAGTAGTAAACAGAGAAGGGAAACTTGTTGGATACAACACTGACGGCATTGGTGCGTTAAAAGCTCTAAAGCGTTTTACAAAAGTTGGGGAAAAAAGAATTCTGCTTCTGGGGGCTGGAGGTGCCGGAAAGGCAATAGCTTACACTCTCTCCAGGTTAGCCAAAGTCGTCGTGCTTAACAGAACTGAGAGAAAAGCGAAAGAGCTTGAAAAGTTTGGCGTCAAAGGGGAGAAGCTGAGCAAAGAGAGCTTGGAGCATTACTTAAGCTGGGCTGATATCGTGATAAATGCCACATCTCTTGGCATGAACGAAGATAAGAGTCCAATTCCAAAGGAGCTTTTGAGAGAAAATTTGGTTGTTTTTGATATCGTTTACTCTCCCTTGGAAACCAAGCTCTTAAGGGAAGCCAGAGAAATTGGCTGTTTGACTATTGACGGCTTGTGGATGCTAATCTACCAAGGAGCGGAGAGCTTTAAGCTGTGGACTGGAGTCAAGCCAGACGTTGAGTTCATGCGTAAAGTTGCCTTGGAGGCGCTTAAAAGTGAAAGGCAAAGCATTTAGCGCGGTAACGGTAATCAACGCCTTTGCCACTGGAAAGGGAGGAGCAATTGGAATAGATTTGAAGGTTAGCGTTAGGGTTAAGCTAACTGATGAAGGAATTAGCGGGAAAATCTTTGTTAGAGGGGAAAAGTTTGAGGATTTTTCGTTAGTTAAAGCAGTTTTGGAGACAATTAAAGATAAATTCGGCTTGGATTTTGGTGTTAAAGTTAAGATAGATTCGGAAATTCCAGTTGGAAAGGGCTTGAAGAGCAGTTCTGCAGTGGCAAATGCCCTAACAGATGCAATCTTAAAAGAGCTTAAAATTGAGTTGCCTGATATTGAAGTTGTTAGGCTCGGCGTTGAAGCCGCTAAGAGAGCTGGTGTAACTTTAACGGGAGCATTTGACGATGCTTGTGCCTCTTATTTTGGAGGTTTGTGTTTGACGGACAACTTGAAGCTTGAGCTCTTGAAGAGGGAGGAAGTGGGAAAAATTCCAGTAGTTTTGCTAATTCCCCAAGAAACTCTCCTGACGTCAAGTTTAAAGAACAAAAACTTCAAAGTCCTCGCTCCATACGTTGGAGAAGCCTTTAAGTTGGCACTAAGAGGAGAGTGGAAAAAAGCTTTGCTTTTAAACGGGCTGATATATGGGTCTTTCTTGGGATACAATCTCGAACCCATTGCTGAGGCTCTAAGAGCTGGAATGGTTGCCGGACTTTCAGGAAAAGGTCCTGCAATGTTTGCAATAACTGAAGAGCCCGAAAAAATTGTAGAAACTTGGAGAGACTATGGGGAAGTTTTAACAACAAGGCTGAGGTGAGCTGATGATAGAAATCACGCCGATAAAAACTTTGGATGGAAAAATTAAAGCGCCTCCCTCAAAGAGCTACACTCATAGAGCACTATTTTTAGGATTGCTTTCGGAAGGGAAAACAAAGATAGAGAATCCACTAATCTGCACTGATACACTTGCAACGCTAAACGCTGTGAGAGCATTTGGAGCCAAAGCAGATTGGAACTTTGTCGAAAGCTCTGGAGAAGTTAAGCCAGCCAAAATTAACGCTTTTGAATCAGGAACAACCGCGAGATTGGCCATAGGGATCAGTGCCTTAGCAGATGGAGAAAGCGTGATAGACGGAAAAGGATCTTTAAGGAGACGCCCCATGGAACCTTTACTTAAAGCTTTAAGTGATTTAGGTGTAAAAACTCAATCAAATGGGTTTTTACCAGTAAGGGTTTTTGGTGGGGAGATAAGAGAGGATTACGTAAGAGTTGATGGAAGCATTTCATCACAGTTCATCACCGCCCTGCTCTTCTTGGCAGCTAAAGTTGGGCTGAGCATAGAGGTGCTAAACCCAGTTTCAAAGCCTTACCTTGAGATAACGCTTAGAATGCTAAAGTGTGCCAATGTTAAGGTTGAAAGAAATGATGGCATTTTCCACGTTTATCAGGGTATAAAAGCTGAGCATTTCTCAATTCCCGGTGATTACTCCTCGGCTTCATTCTTTTTAGTGGCTGGAGCAATATTCGGTAAGGTTAGGGTTGAGGGATTGGATAAAGATGATGTTCAGGCCGATAAAGTGATAGTTGAACTCTTGAGGGAGTTTGGGGCAAAAGTAAGAACGGGCAAAGACTACGTTGAAGTTGAGAGAGACGAATTAGTAGGTCAGGAAGTTGACTGCAGGGATTTTCCTGACCTCTTTCCAATTTTAGCTGTTTTAGGAGCCTACTCAGAAGGAAGAACGGTTTTGAGAGCAAAGCATTTGCGCTACAAAGAGAGCGACAGGATAAGGACTATGACGTTGAACTTGGCAAAGATGGGTGCAAGAGTAAAAGAACTCAACGATGGTCTGATAATAAGCAAGAGCGAGCTTAGAGGTGCCAGATTGAATCCGCAAAATGACCACAGGATTGCGATGGCATTAACAATTGCCGCTTTAGGTGCAAGAGGGAAAAGCCTCATCTTAAACGAGAGATGCGTCGAAAAGTCCTATCCGAACTTCTTTGAGGATTTAAGGGGGTTGGTCAGCCAATGATGGGAAAAATGCTCAGATTTTCGCTCTTCGGCGAGAGCCATGGAAGAGTTATTGGGGTTTTAATTGAAGGAGTTCCACCAGGAATTAAAGTCAACTCAGAGAAGATGAAAGCTGAGCTTGAGAGGAGAAAGGGCATTAAAAGATTCTCAACTAAAAGAAGGGAGGAGGACAAGCCAGTAATCCTCTCGGGGGTCTTCAACGGCTTTACGACCGGTTCCCCTATAGCTGTAATCATTGAGAACAGAGATGTTAATTCATCCTATTATGAGGAAATAAAAAACACTCCACGGCCCGGACACAGTGATTACACAGCTAAAATCAAGTATTTTGGATTCAACGATTACAGAGGGGGTGGATTTTTCTCCGGCAGGTTGACAGCTGGAATAGTAATAGCCGGCTACTTTGCGAAGGAGATTTTAGCAAAAGCTGGAATAGAAGTGAAAGCTTACATAAAATCCATTGGAAAGATAAAAGCAAAGGATTTGAGCCTTGAAGAAATCTTTATCTCAAAAAACAGCTTTTGTCCAGATGAAGAAGCGTTTCAAAAAATGCTCGAAGAAATGGAGAGGGCAAGGAAAGAGGGAGACAGCGTCGGAGGTGTTGTGGAAGTTGTTGCTATAAACGTTCCTCCTGGCATTGGCGGTCCTTATGATGAAGATTTGGAAGGGGATTTAGCTAAAGCCTTCTTTGCAATTCCAGCTGTCAAAGGGGTTGAATTTGGTTTAGGCTTTAAGATAGCCGAGCTTAGAGGAAGTGAGGCAAACGATCCCTTTGTTGTCAAAGATGGGAAAATTATGACAGAGACCAACAACTGCGGCGGCATTTTGGGAGGAATAAGCAATGGAATGCCAATAGTTGCGAGAATTGCATTCAAACCAACACCTTCCATTTATATTCCACAAAGAACGGTTGACTTGAAGAAGATGAAAGAAACCGAGATAAAGCTCAGAGGTCGCTTTGATTCCTGCATAGTGCCAAAAGCTCTGCCAGTTGTTGAATCCATGATGGCGCTGGTTTTAGCAGACCATTTGCTGAGGTGGTTGAGTTGGAAAGGCTTCATGAGCTTAGGAAAAGGATAGATGAGATTGATAAACAAATAATTGAGCTCTTGGAGGAGAGGGTTAGGATTGCTGAGGAAATAGGAGAAATAAAGAAAGAGTTAAACTTGCCCATAACGGATGAAAAGAGAGAGGAAGAAGTCCTTAAAAAAGCCGGCAAGTTTAGGGAAGTCTTCGAGAAGATAGTGGAGGTTTGTAAGGATGTTCAACGTTTATGAATTTTTTAACAAAATATCATCGCTTAATCCTAAGATAAGATTAGATGCAGGACAGCCAGATATAAAGGTGGATGAAAGGATAATAGAAGAGGCCATGAGCTCTTTAAAGAGAAGTGAAACGGGCTATACTAAAACCCCCGGCTTAGATGAGCTTAGGGAAAAGATAGCAGAGGTTGAGGGCGTGGAAAAGGAGAATGTAATAGTCGGCAACGGTTCAAAGATTTTAATTGCTTCGCAAATCTTAAGGGCTAAGAGGATAGGAATAATTTCCCCTCACTGGCAGGCTTATGAGAGCACAGCTAAAATGTTCGGAAAAGAGCTCAAAATTTTTAAAACTTCCCTTGAAGAAAGCTGGGAGCCAAGGATAGAAAGCTTAAATGTTGACTTACTCATCTTAAACTATCCAAACAATCCAACGGGAAAAATTCTACCAAGGGAAAAGCTTAAAGAAATCCTTGAGATCGCTGAGGATGAAAATGTAAAAGTTTTAGCCGATGAAATTTACTCTGATATAACTTTTAAACCCTTTACACCAGCGAGGGAACTTTATGACAATGTTGTAAGCGTTAAAGGCTTCTCAAAGCTTTTCTCCATGACGGGATTTAGATTAGGATATGCAATAGCACAAAGGGAGGATATTAAAGCTATGCAGAAGTTTCTTGAAGTAACAACAACTTGTGCTCCAATATTTATCCAAAGGGCTGGAGTTAAAGCGCTGGAAATTAGGGAGGAGATCAAAAAGAGGGTTGTAAGGATCTACGAGGAGAGAACAAGACTTGCTTCAAGAATCCTGAAAGGGACATTTGAATTTTACAAGCCCGATGGTACGTTTTACCTCTTTGTTAAAACAGGGGTTGATGGGCTTAGCTTTGCCGAGAAGCTTTTGGAAAAGGGTGTTTCTGTTTTTCCAGGAATAGCCTTTGGAGATTATGGAGATTTTATCAGAATTTCGTTGGTAAGTTCGAGGCTTGAAGAAGGACTCAAAATAATTAAGGAGGTTAAGCTATGCGCATCGGAATAATCGGCTATGGAAAAATGGGGAAGCTGTTTGCCAAAGAGTTCAGCAAAAAGCATGAAGTTGGAATTTACTCAAACCATGCAGAAAAGAGTGAGTTTAAGCTGTTTGGCTCAATAGAGGAGCTTTTTAAATGGGCAGATGTGATTATTGCTGCAAAATCTCTTGAAGAGACCCCTCAAGTTTTAGAAACGCTCGCAAAACTGAGTGAGAAAAGCGAGGGGAAAGTTATTTTTGACATCTCGACATTCAAGAGAGATGTGATAGAGATTTACAAAAGATTTCCGGAGAGCGTTAAGGTTTGCAGTGTTCATCCGATGTTTGGTGCTGGAGCTAAGAGCTTCGAAGGGAGAAGGTTCATAGTAATTCCAGTTGAGGGAAGGGAAGAGGATATAACTCCAGTGATAAATCTTTTCAAGCAATTTAAAGCCGAAGTCTTCATTGCAGATGCAAAGACTCACGATGAAATGATGAAACTTGTCATTGGGATTCCGTATTTCATTGGCGTCTCATTCCTGAGCTTTCTCTCGGAATTTGAAGGAGTTGAAAACTTCGGAGGCACATCATTTGAGTATTTAGCCACTTATGCAAAGGCTGTGCTCAATGACTCACCGGAGTTTATTAAAGAGGTTTTGGAGTTCTCAAAGGATAAAATTAGAGAATTCCTCAGATTTGCTGAAAAAGGAGAATTTGATATTGAAATGCTGAGGAAGAAGTTTGAACATGAAATTAAGGAGAGCTATAAGAGATTTTACAAAGTGTTAAGCGAAACATGATTAAACTGACAAATTCCGTCTAAATGACATTATCTCTCCGAAAAACTTTTTATCGCTTAAGGATTTCAAAAGGGAGTGTTGAAAATGGAGAAGATAGCATTCATAGACGTTGAAGGGACTTTGGCTGACTTTGAGTTCTGGAATGAGATAGCGAATTACGTAGAGAATGGAGACGAGATTAGGGCTTTACTTTATCTTGGACTTGCGGGAAAAATTAATTGGCTTCAGGGGTTCTTGATGAGAATTGATCTAATTAGAGGGCTCAAGATTTCTACAGTCAAAAAAGTCTCTAAGAAGTTTAAACTTAAAAATAGGGTAATAAAAACAATTTCTTACCTCAAACAAGATGGGTTTAAGGTTATTCTTATAAGTGGAATGTTTAAGGAGGTTATTGGAAAAGAACTCTCAAAATCAAAAGCAGATATAATTTCAAACAGTTTAATAGTCAAAAATGGTATCGTCGTTGGAGCAAATTTAAATTTTATTGACAAAGGAAGCGTTGTTAAAAGATATCGGCGTCAAAACGTATTTGTGTTGGCTGTTGGTGACGGAGCAAATGATTTGCCGATGTTTAGATGGGCTGACATTAAAATATGCATTGGGGATAATCCAGTTCTTAGAAGAGAATCTGATTTTTGCATTAATGATTTCACTGAGATTATTAATGTGATTTAAATTGTCTTTTTACTATTGTGATTGTTAATGCAGAGCTAAAAAGTTCATAAAAGAGACTGCAAAAATTCATTCACGTCCTTGATATCTCTACCCACCATAAGGAAGTTGAAATCTTTTCCGTAAGCTTTTTTGTAATTCTTCACAAGCAGTTCGTCGTTTATTGTATCCCCAATGTAAACTCCTTCTTCGCCTTTTGTGAGATGCCAGAGGGCTTTTGGATCAGGCTTGACATAGAGTTCTCTTGTCACAGCATTTTTGAAGTGAAACCCAACTATTTTCTCCGCCAACTCAAGCTCTAAGGCACTCCTCCCTGTTATAACCCCAAGCTTAAATCTTTCGTTGGCTTTTTCTAAGAGCCCTTTTTTCACTATTGGCTTTTCCTTCTTCCAAAGCCCCTCAAAGTCGAAAGCTCTCTCTTTGTAGTGTTCACCAAGGTAGAATGTGTTGAAAATTCTCTCAATGGTTTTAGGATCTATTACTACTCCAAACTGCTTTCTAACCCAACTTATTCCTTCTCCGGCTGGAAAGTTTTGCACAAAGCTCCTTAGGTCTCCAGTCAAGACTCCGATTATCAAAGCTTCACTAACTTTGAAGTCATCTCCAAATGCTCCTTTCCTTCGTAGAGCCCTTATCAAATCTAATTCGACTTCAATGCTTTTGCCGAGCTTTTTTAGGAAGTACTCAACTGTCAGCTTTGTTGCCAGGTCGTAGCTCTCGCTCACGTCAATTAAAACGCCGTCAACGTCAAATATCAACCACACTTATTTAACCCCCGTTAAAGCCAAATTCTTTTTATTGGAATCTTATCAAAGTCTTCATCTTCTGTCACTATTGCTTGAATCCCGTTGTTCTCTATTACAGCCAGATGAATGGCATCGGAAGGTTTCAGATTGTATCTCAAAATGTTCTCCTTTGCTTTAAGGTACTCCATGAGTCCAATTGGAAGAACCTCAACGTAGGGAATTATAATCTCATTAAGCATGTCGATTGTTTCAGAATAAGACACTTTGTATTTCTTCTTTGAGATATGTATAACCTCATCAAGAACGAGAACGTCTGTGTAGAGCTTGTTGCCAGTTATAAGTTGCTTGTAAAGGGCGTCAATTTTTTCTGCAAGACTATCTGGCACATCAACGTTGAGATAGATGATGAAGCTGGCATCAAGAAATATCCTCATCAAACTCATCCTCCAAGTCCATGTTCCTCAGGTCGCCAAGCTTGGCTTGGATTCCAACTCCTTTCATCATCTTCCTTCTTTCTTTGAGCTTTTCCATTAGTGTTTTAACATCAGCTGGGGCTTTGATTACTAACCCTTTATCAGTTGGTTCAATTATTACTTCACCACCCTCTTTAATTCCGTAGGCTTCCCTGAATACCTTTGGGATAACTATCTGTCCCTTGGGTCCAACTTTGAGTCTGATACTAACCATCAGTATCACCATGTTATACTTATGGTTTTACTATTTAAAACCTTTCGATAAACTCCTTTAATGCTTTAATAAACTCGTCGTTTTCCTCTCTCTTGCCGATGGTAACTCTTATGTGTCCTTTCAATCGTCCACCGAGCTTTCTCACCACGATGCCTTTCTCAAGAAGGAATTCATAGGCATCTAAGCTCATGAGTAAAAAGTTTGCCTCGCTTGGGTAAGCGTAACCTTTGAATTCTTTATAGATGCGCTCACGCTCCTTAATTATGTAATTAACTCTTTCCATAACTACATCATAGTGATTCAGCATGACTTTTGCCGTGATCATTGTTAAGGAGTTGAGGCTGAATGGAGATTTAATTCTGTAGAAAGCATTGATAATCTCTTTATCTGCCAAGAGGTAACCTACCCTTGCTCCGGCCAAACTGAAAGCCTTTGAAAATGTTCTCAAAATTATGAGGTTTTCGTATTCATCAAGCAGATCAATACAGCTCTTTCCTGAAAATTCTGCATAGGCTTCATCCAGAACAACCGTAACACCGGTATCGAGGACTTTGAGTATCTCCTCCCTTGGCTGGGTATTACCTGTTGGATTATTTGGAGAGGTTATGAAAACAATGCTTGCTCTTTTAGCTTTCTCTGCGATCATATCGCCGTTTATGGTAAAGCTTTCGTCCAGAGGTACTTCTACGACGGGAATTTCATTCAGCCTTGCATAGAAATAGTACATACCAAAAGTCGGAGGTGTTGTAACTATGTAGTCCCCTTTAAAAAGTCTGGTCAAATAGCTCAGAAGTTCATCTCCTCCGTTTCCTACGGCAACATTCTCTGGACTGAGCCCATAAAACTCCGCTATAGCCTCCCTCAGAGGCATGGCTGTTATGTGGGGGTAGCGATTGAAGGGGGTTTTCCTGAGCTCTTCAAAAATCTCTTCTTTTATTTCTGGCGGCAAGTCAAAGGGATTCTCGTTCTTGTCGAGCCAAATTTTGTAGTTACCCTCCAAAACCCTGTAAGGCTCAAAACTTTTAATTAATTCTCGAATCTTCACTTTCTCCGCCTCCTCAATTCCTCCATAACTTCCCCTAAGCTTATTTCATTGTAGGCAAGCAAAACCAGCAAATGATAAAGCAAATCGGCAGTCTCGTAGATTATTCTCTCCCTTCTTTCAGCGACTAAAACCTCAATTGACTCCTCTCCAAACTTCTTGTAGATCTTTTCCTTCCCCTCTTTGAACAGCCTTGACGTGTAAGAATCTTCTTTTGGATTCTCTTTCCGCTGCTTTATCAGCTCTTCAAGCTCCCTCAAAATTGTCAGCGAGTAATCTATTCCACCAACGGCTTTTTCAGGCTCTCCTAACTTTCTGTAAAAGCATGAATAATTGCCAGTGTGGCATGCAACACCAACTTGCTCAACAATTAAAAGCAAAGCGTCATTGTCGCAGTCTATCCTAATCTCCTTTACTTTTTGAACGTTTCCGCTCACTTCCCCTTTCATCCTAATTCTCTTTTGACTCCTTGAATAGTAGTGGGCATAACCCGTTTCAAGCGTCTTCATTAAAGCTTCTTTGTTCATGTAGGCTAATGTTAGGACTTCTCCTTTTGTATCCTGGACAACTACCGGAACAATTCCATTGTTCTTCTCCCAGTTGACTTTTTCAATGAGCTCCTTCATTTTCATCACTCCAGTCTTATAGGAATGCCCTTCTTAGCAAGATAGTCTTTCAGCTCTCTAACCGTGTACTTTCCATAGTGGAATATCGAAGCTGCCAAAGCTGCCTCAGCACCTATTTTAAATGCTTCATAAAAGTGCTCCGGACTTCCAGCACCACCGGAGGCTATAACTGGAATATCCACGGCTTCAACGATCGATTTAGTCAGCGGAATATCAAAGCCTTGCTGAGTTCCATCTGTGTCCATTGATGTCAGGAGTATTTCTCCAGCACCTAAGCACTCAACTTCCTTTGCCCACTCTATAGCATCAAGTCCTCTTGCTTTTCTTCCCCCGTGAGTGTATACCTCCCAAAACTTGCCATTCCACTTTGCATCAATCGCTATGACCAAATTCGCACTCCCAACAACTTTTGCCGCTTCGCTTACGAGCTTGGGATTGTCAACTGCCGCTGTATTTAGGAAAACCTTATCAGCACCGCTTTTGATGATCTCCCTTATCTCTTCGACGCTTCTAATTCCTCCACCAACTGTAAATGGGACATAGATCTCTTCAGCTATTCTCTTAACTAAATCGAGGAGGATTTTTCTTTTTTCGTAAGAGGCAGTGATATCTAAGAAAACTATCTCGTCTATTCCTTCTTCCTCATAGCGCTTCGCTAATTCTATTGGATCCCCAGCATCTCTGATGTTTTGAAACTTTATTCCCTTGACCACTCTACCCTCCTTTATATCTAAAGCCGCGATGATTCTTTTGGCAAGCATCTCAATCACCCAAGACATTTAACAGCTCTTCTAAAGTGACCTTACCCTCATAGAGCGCTTTTCCCACTATAGCTCCAGAGAATCCAATCTCTCTAAGCTTTATCACATCACTTACGCTTGAAACTCCTCCAGCATAAATGAATTCCTCATTGTTCCAAAAGCGCTCTATGCTTCCTATCCCAGTTAAAGTACCATCTCTTTCGATTGCCGTGTAAATAAACCTTTTAACGTAGTTTCTAAGCATTTCGTAGGCTCCCTCAACACGTATTGAGCTCTCCTCAAGCCAGCCCTTCACTGCTATCTTTCCGCCCCTGGCATCTAAGCTAACAGTAATTCCTTCAAAATCTTGTGTTACCCTTTCTAAAAACTTCAAGTCAAAGGCTTTCGTGCCAATTATGATGTTTTCGACGCCGATTTCATAAGCCCTTGCTATGCTCTCATAGTCTCTGAAGCCACCTCCAAGCTGAATCCTCAGTCCTGTTTCCTCTATTATTCGCTCAACAACATCAAGATTTTGAGGCTTTCCGCTAAAAGCCCCATCCAAGTCCACTATGTGGATTTTGTCAAAGTATTCGGCGAAGCCCTTAGCTATTTCCACTGGATCACCGTAAACTTTCACTTTATCCTTTCTTCCCTTGTAGAGGCGAACGGCTTTTCCGTTCATTAAATCTATAGCGGGATAAATCTTCATCTCACAACCTCCTGAAGTTCGCTAAGAGCTTTAACCCAACTCTGCTCGATTTTTCTGGGTGGAACTGAACCGCGTAGACGTTGTCTCTGCATACTGCAGAGGTAAAAATCACTTCGTTGCCCTTCGACTGATAGTCTGTAACCCCTGCGACTATGCTCTTGTCTTGGGGATCTGCGTAGTAGGAGTGGACAAAGTAGAAATAAGCTCCATCCTTTATGCCTTCAAAGAGCTTGCATTCTTTCTTCTGCCACACCTGATTCCATCCGATGTGCGGTGTCCTAACGCCTCTAAAGCGCACAACTTTGCCTTCAAACACGCCAAGTCCTTTACTCCCTGGACTCTCTTCACTCTCTTCAAAGAGCAGCTGAAGCCCAAGGCATATGCCAAGGAAGAGTTTTCCGTCGTTTATGGCATCTATGATAACTCCCCTCAAAGGTTCAAGCTTCTCCATCACAGCTCCAAAGTTTCCAACGCCAGGCAAAACTATTTTCTCGGCTTTCTCTATTTCATAAGGATCGCTCGTAATGACTCCACCTAAAGCTTTTCTCACGTTGGCTAAGTTGCCGATCCCTAAATCAACTATTGCTATCACTACAACACCCCCTCAGCCCTTTGCTTCGCATGTTGGGACAAAGTCCCAACACGTCGGGAAGCTTTGCTTCCCACGAAGCGCTGGCGGAAATTTTTCACCTGCCAAGGGCTTGTCCTCACAGTTGGTGTTCCAATATGCCTTTTGAGTGCATTTTAGGGTGCTCTCTACGGAATTTCCCATTCACAGCACCCCCTTAGTGCTCTCCAACCGCTCACCCTCACTCAAAGCTTGTCTCAAAGCAATACCGAGTCCCTTAAATGTAGCCTCGACTATGTGATGTGCATTAACTCCAGCCAATTGCTTCACGTGGATTGTGGCATTTAATGTCCTTGCCAAAGCCCAGAGAAATTCCCTAACTAACGTAACCTCGAACCCTTCCTCGCTCTCCTTTATATCGAGCTCAAGGTTAAGGTATGGTCTTGAGATGTCAACGGCGACAAGGATTAACGCATCATCCATCGGCATTATTGCGCTCCCAAAGCGTGCTATTTTTTTGCCCTTGATCTTCTCCCTGAGCTCTTCGCCCATGGTAATGCCCAAATCCTCCCACAGGTGGTGCCTTAAGTCATAGCTCGCTTTAATGTTAATTTTCTCACGCATGTAAAAGAATAAAGCGGTAAGGAGGTGGTCAAATATCCTGTCCCCTGTTTCTATGCTTCCCTCAACACCGACCTCAACAATTATATCGGTCTCTTTCGTTTTGCGCCTCATTTTCTGACCTCCATTGACTTCTTGTGCATCTCCATTCCCTCTATCTCTGCCAGCCGAATTCCGAGATAGCGCTCGCTTAGGAATTCTCCTTTGCTTACGTAGGCTAAGCTTATTCTCTTCATGAAGTCCATGACTGTTAAAACCCCGCTGAACTTTGCAGCTCCCCCGGTTGGCAGAACGTGATTAACTCCAAGGAAATAATCAGCCGCCGGCACAGGTGTGTATTCGCCGAGATAAATCGCTCCGGCATTTTCAATTAAATCTACGAGCTTCAGCGGTTCCTTCGTGATTATCTCCAAGTGTTCTGGAGCTATCTCGTTAGCTTTTTCGGCACATTCCTCCAAGCTTTCACACACGACAACTTCAATTCCGTCCCTTCTGCAGTACTCCGCTAATTCCTTTGAAGTCGTTAAAAGCCAAGCTTTGCTGTCTTTTCCGTGCTCCAGCTGGGAAAGCAAATCGTATAAAACATACTCCTTATTCGCTGTCTCATCGGCTATAACGGCTATCTCTGATGGTCCAGCTAAGCTGTCAATTCCTACAACACCAAAGACCTGCCTCTTCGCTTCGTTCACGAACTTATTGCCTGGACCGAAGATTTTGTCTACTTTCTTCATTCCAATTCCGTAAGCCATTGCTCCAATCGCTTGAATCCCACCGAGCTTGTAGACCTCTTCGATGCCGAGAAGCTTTGCAACATACAGGATGTACGGATTGATTTTGCCGTTTTTAGGTGGTGTTGTAACCGCTATCTCTTTAACACCTGCTACTTTTGCTGGAACTCCCACCATCATGAGCGTCGAAGGCAGAGGTTTTCCTCCAGGGACGTAGATACCGATTCTCCTTATCGGCTTGTAGATTATACCATAAAGTGAAGCGTTCTTTATGTAGAGCTTATCGCTCTCAAGTTGTTTTTCGTGGTAAAGGCGGATTCTTTCTATGGTGCGCTTGATTATCTCTTTGTCCTTCTCTGGAATCTGCCTCTCTGCTTCTTCAAACTCCTTCTCACTAACAAGGAATTCCCCATCATAGCCGTCAAACTTCCTTGAGTATTCCTTTACAGCTTCAATACCCCTTTCCCTTATGTCTTTCAAAATTTGAGCCACATAGCTTTCTAACTCAAGATTCATCTTTGATAACCTCCTTAATTTTTAAAACAAGCTCGTTAATCTCCTTAAACTTCGTCTTCTGGGAGATTCTGTTCACCAAAAGCAAAGCCGAAACATCCATAATCTTCTCCACCTCAACTAACCCATTGGCTCTCAATGTGTTTCCTGTCTCGACAATGTCAACGATGGCATCTGCAATGCCAATTTTTGGGGCAAGCTCAATGCTTCCGTGAAGCTTTATCACCTCGACCTCAACCCCTCTTTTCTCAAAGAACTTCCTTGTAAGGTTTGGGTATTTGGTGGCTATTCTAAAACCATCCATCTCTTCAACGCTGACTGCATTTTCCTTGGGCATCGCCAAGCTTAAGCGGCACTTTCCAAAAGGCAACTCAAGAGGAACGAGGACGTCACTTTCCCTTTCCTCAACAACATCGCTTCCAGCTATCCCAACATCAACACCATACTCGACGTAAACCGGGACATCAAAAGCCCTTGCAAGGAGAAGCTCATACCTGCCGTTTTTCACAATCAGTTCTCTGTTCTCTGGCGGTTTAAGTTCAATCCCGGCTTTTTGCAGAATTTCAAGGGAACCCTTGAATAGCCGTCCTTTTGGGAGAACAAACCTCATTCTTCCACCTCCACCGGAATACCGAGTTTCACGAGTTCCCTCGCAAGTTTGTATGCTTCTTTCATCTCCCCTCTGATTCTCTTTCTGCTCTTCTCTATTTTCCCATCAAAGAGCTTTGAGAGGGCATTTAAGTCGAATGCAAATCCAAAAGCGCTGACTCCCTTGAAAGTGTATTCCCCTCCGCCTCCGAGCGGCTTTCCAACTCTTGGAGAGTAGACCTCAAAGATTATGTCGCTATAGTAAGGAAGGGGTCTTATTGTGCCGAAATCTATAAAGACTCTCTCATCGTCGACTGCCTCAATAATTTTGTTAAGCTTTTCATATTCACAGCTCTTTCCTCTGAAATTAAAGAGCTGCCAGAGCTCTTCTTTCTTCTCCTCATTTATAGGCAGTCTTTCGATGATTTCAAAGTTTCTTCGTGTTAATGCCCTGAAAATTTCTGCTTTGAATTCTTCAATTCCCTTAATTGCTTCCTCCCAAACCTTTAAGCTGCCGACATCGATGTAGAAGTCCTCGATACCGAGCGCTTCCAAGGAAGTTATAACAGTTAAAAGAACCTCGACCTGCATTTTAATGTCATCTCCTCCGATGAACTCAACTCCAGCCTGCCAATCTCCTTTAATCCCACCGTTCAGCACTTCGCTGATGTAGTAGACCTTAAGTCTCCTTGGCTCTTTGAGGTTTGCAAGGATCTGGGATGTTAGGTCGGGCTTTATTACATAGAATTCATTGTTGTAGGCAAATTTTGTCCCTTTCCTAAGCTGCTCACTGAACTCCTCTATTGTCGGCAAGAATATCTCCCTATAGCCCCAAAGCTCGAATGTTCGTCTTAAATACTTTGTAATATCCGCTAACCTCTCTGATTCGGAAAATAAATCCTTCTTCAAAATAATCCCTCCAAGAACTTTTCAATAAAAATATCCCCTGCTAAATAGTGTCCAACTAAGCTAAGTACTTCAGAACAGTCAATGATGATGGCAGTAGCTCACCAGAAGAGCGATGGAAAATCCAACCTCTCCCCCAAGGCTTATGCTTCTTTCGCTGTTTACTCTCCACTCTCTCATTTTAAACACCTCAACATCCAATGTTCCGTACCATATATAAGTTTAACCTATGAAAGTTTGCCAATATGACAAAGATTTGCGAAAAATATTAGGTCTAAAGGGAAGCCAGCTCAAAGATAAGCTCAGCTTTGGAACAGTATTTTTTCAATCTTTCTTTAACTTCTGCATGCTTTCCAAGAACGGGCCAGAGAATTGAATCTATGTGAAGAGGTGGAATATTGACCTCTTTTGCAATCCTTGACCAGAAGCTTGTGGGTAGCTCGTTCGTAAATCTATTTGTATAGGCATTTATTCTCACATCATCTGGAATTTCAATTTCCATTGGATAGGGAATGAACTCCCTAAATGCTATCCTGCCCGCATACCCAAACATCTTCACAGCAAAGACTATTGTTTTGGCATTTCGTTTGGAATTCAGCACTTTTGCAAGGTCGTTCCTTAGAGATGTCATTGAATAGTAGTAATTTTTGAGGTCTTTAAGTTTAAGCTCAGCCAAGAAAGGCTCAAGCTTTTCAAGCCTTTTAATTTTTGCAGCTGTCAGCCTTCTGTTAGTTTTTGACTCTGCTAAAAACCTTGAATAAGCATTGACAATCCCTATTTCTGGGGGATTCAATGAAAAATGCTCTGCAAATTCCCACCACCACTCTTCTCCAGTGGCTGTCAGCTGATAACTGACTATTGCATTGGCAATTACGAGCTTTATGAATAGCTCATCGTTTTTGAGATTTTTGTGAAGATACTCCAGAGCTGAAAACTGCAGATCAACTTTCTCCTCGATAGTTCTGGCACATTCTATGCCCAACTCTTTAAGGATTTCCTTTAATCTCTCGATTTTTGGCTTGTTCTCCTTGTGTTTGACTGTGATGAAGCGGTCGAGGGTCATATTTATCCCTTCGCTACGCTGTTTATCAGCCTCAGCAGATAGGCATTTTCCATCACAATTTCTGCTCCTTTGTTCCTTGGAGTTCCGAGCTCTACCTTGGCTTTAATACCGTGATCCTTCAGAAAGTCGTGTAGCTTTGCCTTCAGCATAGAGTATTCGCTCTTCTGTATTAGCCCATAAACAGCTGGACCCCACGAGCTCTGCCCGTATCCATAAGTGTTCTCTTTCAAAAACTCCATGATTAGCTTGACATCTTCCCTGAATTCGCCTCCCTGATAATCCTCAAAATGCTTTCCAACCAGCCTTTGAATTTCACTCAAATGCTTTCCGAAAGTCTTAATGTCCCTTTCTTTTAGAGCTGGCAGAAGTCCAAGCAGAATTCTGTGGCTTATTTCCGTTGCAATTTCAGATTTGCCTCTAATGCTTGCCATTATAGGCTTTTCCTCCTCTTCGTTAAATCCTCTCTTAACTTGAGGAATCACCAAAAGAAAAGCCCAGTTCTCGGGGAACTCCTCTCTAAAAATCAGAGGTGGTATTCCTTCCTTAACTCCCCCATCAATAACAAAGCCGCCGTATTTGAAGGTGTAAATCCCGGCGCCGCTGTTCTTTCCTCTTTCAAAAATTTCAGCCAGCTCTTCAATTTCAGCATTTATGTTGTTCAGCTTTGCTATTCCTACACCAACAGCTAAAGATAGCTGAGTTGTTGATCCTAAGCCAATATGCCTTGGGATTGCCTTTCTGACTTCAACAAGATAGTTGAAGCCCGTGCTAAAATGTTTGTTCATCCTTCCAATGATGAATTTAATTGTTTCCCTGTCTTCTCCTTCAGCCCTAATTTCAAGTTTTTCATGGGGCATGAGCTTTATCTCGTAGCCTTCTTCAAGAGCAACACCTAAGCTTCCAAATCTCCTTCCCAAAGAACCAGAAGGATCAATTAGACCCAAATGCAGTCTCTTTGGGGTTTTGATTATCATGAGCACCACCATATTGGATTCGAGAGCTGCCTTTTTAATTCATTTGCCATTGCATGACAAAAATGATTTAACAATGAAAGTCAAAATGCAGTTTGGTGAGTGGCTGTGCCGTTTATTGACGTAGATGGGATTAAGATCCATTTCTATGACTCTGGAAAGGCTGTGGGGGAGAATTTGCCGGCTCTCCTATTTCTTCATGGCTCTCCGGGTCAGATTAGCAACTGGAAACATATTCTACCGTGCTTTGAAGGGAGTTATAGAGTTGTTGCAGTGGATTTGAGAGGGTATGGAAAATCGGATAAGCCATCAAATGTTGCACTTGAGGACTACATCAGGGATATTGATGCAGTAAGATCAGAACTTGGACTTGAAAACATTGTTCTAATTGGACACAGCTTTGGGGCGATGATAGCAATCGAATATGCTGCTCGGAGGCATGTTAATGGGATTGTGTTGATAGGTCCAGTTGCGTATTTAAAAACAGATGCTATTGACAAGATTATAATGCATTTGCCTCCTGCAATTTGGAAACCGATTCTCTTCAAAAGCAATCCCCTCACAAGACGGATGTATAGGAAGATGTTTTTCAGTCCATCAACGCCAGATGAAGTATTCTTAGAGTTCATGAAGGACAATAAAGACTACATAGAATCCTTGCCCCCACAAAGCTTCAGATATTTAATTCATCTTGCAGGATATAATGCCAAACCTTCTGCAGAGAAAGTAAACGTTCCTACTTTGATAATAGTTGGAGAAGATGATGTTGTTACACCGCCCGAACATGCAAAGCTGATACATAAGTGGGTTGAAAATTCAAAGCTTGTAATTATACCAAAAGCTGGGCATTTGGTACTCTATGAAAAGCCTGAAGAAATATGCAGGCTGATTAAGGAGTTTATCAAAGGGGCAGATTAGGGAGGTTAACGGAAATGAAGTTTGCTGGTGTTAATCTTGAGGAACCGAAAATTATGGGAGTTATCAACGTTTCCCCGGAAAGCTTTTACAAGGGAAGTGTCAAGCAGAGTGAGGACGAGCTGATTAGAACAGCTTTAAAAATGATTGAGAATGGAGCCTCTTTTATTGATATTGGGGCAAAATCTACAGCTCCTTATTTAGAAACCCAAATTCCAGTTGAAGAGGAAATCAGAAGGGCAGTCTGGGCGATCTCAACACTAAGGGATCATGTTAATGTTCCAATCAGCATAGATACAACAAATGCAAAGGTTGCTGAGGAAGCAATAAAAGCTGGAGCAGATATCATCAACGACGTTTCTGGACTTAAAGGGGACCCAGAAATGGTTAAAGTTGCAAAGGAATATGGTGTTCCCGTGATAATCTGCGCCCATGGAGAAGTTAGGGACTTCATGGAGCCTGTTCACACCGTAATCAGCTTCCTCCAAGAGAGTCTCCGGATTGCATACAAAAACGGAATTGAGAAAGAGAACATTGCAATCGACCCAGCAATTGGCTTCTTGAGACCAAATTATCCTCCCTGGTATGAGTGGGATTCAAAGATCATAGCAAATTTAAACATGCTCAAGATGTTTGGGCTTCCGATTTTGGTGGGTGTTTCCAGAAAGTCCTTTATCGGTGCAATAACGGGAAGAAAAGACCCGGGTGAAAGGCTGCCAGGCTCACTGGCAGCAACGGCAATAGCTGTTTGGAATGGGGCGAATATCATAAGAACCCATGATGTTAAAGAAACATTTGATGCAGTTAGGCTTGCATGGTTTATTAGGAGGTTCCGGGCATGAACATTTGTTATAATTTGACCTCTTCAATTTCAAATCTTTCTGTTTTTGGATAAATTTTGACGTAGAATGCCGTTCCGTTTTCAACTTCTTCGAATGGGATGTATGAATAATGTTCGAAAGTTGATGAGACCACTGCAAAGACATCAGCACCTTCAAAATATAGCAATCTGCCATAGTAGTAGTTCAAAGTGTCTGAAGCATATACATCGGTCATATATGCAGTTATAAACGCTCGAATTTCCTTTTTATTGTTCATGAGGAGTGTTACTGTGTTCATAAGAGATTTTGCTGTTAATTTAATTTCTTTGAATCTGTTCAGCAGATGTTCTTTTTCAATTCCTTCTAAAAAGCGGCAGAGGTAAGCTCCCATTACATAGCTGTCTGAAGCCCCTTTTAATTCTTCGGGATTAAGATCTCCCATCTCTATCAGCTGCTTTTTGTTTAAATCTCCGTTATGTAGCGTCCAGAATATAAAGCCCCTTCTCGTTGAAAAGCCAAAGGGCTGAACGTTAAACAGATTTTTCTCCCCCTGACTTGCGGCTCTTGTATGAGCCATAAATATTACGAAGCCATCCAGTTTTTCCATTGCTTCTTTAACCTTTTTCTTGTCCTCAAAAATTGCACTCTCACTGCGATAGTGCTCGATGTAACCATCTTTCAACAAGAGATAGCCCCAGCCATCTTTGTGCTGGCTTCCCTTTTTGCGGGCGAGTTTGTAAGGGTCATGTTCTGAAGATTTAAGCAGAGCCTCAAGAAGAGGTCTTACCCTTTTTCCATCACCTGTAGCGAACAGTATTCTGCACATTAAGACCACCAAAGGTTTTTAGCTTTTCATAGTATAAAAATTTGGGGATCGAGAATGATACTTAGAAAGTTGAAGAAGGAAGCACTTCGAATGATTGACGAAGACTTCACGATCGTAGATTTTTCATTTGCTCTCCCGTACACTTATGTTGTTATCGAAGGGAAGAGGGGAAAATCTTTAGGAGTTGCAATGACGCTTCCAGAAGAGATTCAAATGTATTCAAATGAAATCGGAGATGTGAATGTTGAGGAATTAATTGAAAAAGTGGACAGCTTAAACATAATTGAGCGTACTTTGGCAATAGCGACGATAAATGCAGTCTCCCAATATTACATAGATTTAAGCAGAGCCAAAAATGAAGATGCCGTAGAGCTCTTAGATGACAGCATTGGAAAAATTGCAGTAATTGGCAATATGCATCCCATAGTGAAGACGCTAAAAGAGAGGGGTTTTGATTTGTATGTATTTGAAAGAAACCTCAAGCTTTGGGACAGGGAAACCCTAAGCGATTCTTTGGAATACTGGCTTCTTCCAGAGATGGATGCAATTATTGTAAGCGGATCTGCATTGGTAAATGCTACTTTGGACATGATCCTTGAAAGATCTAAGAAAGCCAAACTGATTGTTTTAACCGGTCCAACAGCTCAACTTTTGCCTGAGCTTCTCAAAGGTTCCGGTGTGACTCATTTGGCATCAATGAAAGTTCTAAACATAGAAAAGGCACTTATCAGGCTTAAATTAGGCTCATTCAGGGGCTTTGAACAAGAAAATAAAAAGTACATCATTGAGGTGCCGGGGGATGGATAAGATAGAAAAGGCAATACTCGACGTTCTCAAAAAAGTAAATGAACACAGGAAATTGTATGAAAGAAATGAGGAAGCAGTAAAACAACATTTAATTGGTGGGATATTCCAAGCCCTTGGCTGGGAGTGGGACAATCCCAAGGAGGTGCGCCCAGAGGAGAGAACTGAGGAAGGGAGAGCAGATTATGCATTAATCACTGGTGATAGAGTGGTTGCGTTTATTGAGGCTAAGAATCTTAGTATAAATGTCCTCAAAAAGGAAAAACCACTGAGACAGCTTGGGAGATACTGCTTCAATAATGGGGTTAAATATGGTATTCTGACGAATGGAGTGGCATGGGTGGTTATTAAAGCATTTGAGGAAGGTTCTCGCCTTGAGGACAGGGTTATTTTAAGCGTGGACATAGAAAATGAGCCAATTGAGAGAACAACCCTCAAACTAAGTCTATTATCAAAAAGTAGAATAGAAAAACTCGAAAGATTTGCAACCCTCCTAAGAGCCTTAGAATTCAGCTTTGATGAGCTTAAGCGGGAAGGTATCAGCGAGAGAAAGCTAATAGAGTTTTTAACTGCTTCAAAGAAGAGATTACTCACTTTGGAGAAGTTAAGAGGAGATGAGCTTCCGAGAGCTCTCTACCTCTATGATGATGGATGGAAGATCGTTCCTCTCGTAGAGAGAAGTATTAAGGGAGTTTTGTTGTCTCTTCTTCTCTACCTTAGTGAGAGAAGTGAAGGGGAAGAAAAAGCTCAGATTAAAAAGGCTTATGCATATCTCAAGGAAATGCCAATTGATACTCAAAAAATTCTAAGGCTTCTGCATGAAATAGAAAAAGAGAAAGGAATCAGGATAGGGATTGAAATTTAACCGTTGTTTTTCCATGGAACCTCGGTTTTGATTTTCCAGATGCCCAAAAGCTTTCTTGAGCCCCAGGTTGCCTGAATTTCAAAAGCAACGATCATGTCTTCATATACGTCAATCAAATTGAATGAGTTTCCAAATGGATCTCTATGCAGCTCCCAGCTTATTGAGCCGGCATTGATTACCGGTGTTCTCTCAATTCTGACTCCAAATGCATTACCGCCGTGTCCTGTCATTACAAGTTCTGTCCTTTCCTCAGTGAGTATTTTTAGGACATTTCCAGCATCTTCAAGGAATCCAAGCTCCCTGCTTCTTGGGATTGGTATGATATTGTGATGCATTACAACTGCCGTGAACTTTTCTTTATGCTCTTCAAGAAGGGATTTCAAAAGCCTTTGACCCATCCTGCCAACTACCCCTATGGGCGTCTCGTATTGTGCTGTCAGCAGGGGGATGAAAACAAAATCTCCAAACTCTTTAATCTCAGGCTCCCCAAAGTACTCCTTGAATAAGTCATAACCAAGGTATGTTATGTCATTGTGTCCAGGAACGATCATTTTTTCAGCTTTAATCTTCTCGTAGTACTCTGCTGCCATTTCGTAGTATCTCTCAATCCCAACATCAACAATGTCGCCGCAGTGTATGACCAGATCAGGTTTGTATTTTTCGTTTATTGCCCTTATTGCATTTTCAAGAACGCGTTTTCTGAAATAAATCCTGTCAGAAACGTTGCTTTCGCTCATCTGAATTATCCTCAAAAGATGCTTTCCTTTTGGAATGAAAATCTTTGGCTTCACGGATTTGTAGCTCTTTTTCAGTTCATCCCCGGTAACTCTCCTTATCGTCACATCTATTCTCCCATCTCCATTTAGTTTGATGATATTGTAGCTGTTCACGTCACCTTTCCTTGTCTTTCTGCATGATGTACAGCCGGCATTTACAACGACCAAATCCTCAATATTGTAAACATTTGGAACATGCTTGTGTCCGCAGAGATACAGATTAACCTCATGCCTCAAGAGCAGATCCAGAACGTCGCCCGCATTGTACAGAACATTCCTCTCCCTTCCTGTGTCTGGAAGAGGGACAAGGTGGTGGTGAGCAGCGACGATTTTAAATTTTTTGTGCGAATACTCTTCAAGCTTTTCTTTCAGCCAACGGAACTTATACCCCCCAACTCTTCCATCGCTTAAATCGGGTATCGTTGAATCTATCCAGATTATCACAAGATTGTCTCGTTCATAAACCCCGTATAGCGGACCAATGTATTTCTCAAACAGCTCATATCCAACATTTCTGGCGTCGTGATTTCCGGGGAGCACAATTAGAGGCTTTCTAATTTTCCTGATTAGATAGCTGGCATGCTCGTACTCTTCTTTAAGACCTTGGTTCGTTACATCTCCGGTATGAATTACTAAGTCAAAATCACCCCGATTTACCTCGTTCACTATCAGATCATAGGCATAGGACTTGAAAGCTGGGTCTTGGGTTATATGGGTGTCGCTTATATGTGCTATCCTAACCATTAGCATCACTCCACTGAGATTGATGTTTCAAGCTTCCTCCTTGTTGCTTCAAGCAGATCGCTCAGTGTGAAAATACCTACTATTTTTCCTTCTTCCTCAATTAAGATGTGCTTAATTCTATGATATGCCATTGTCTTGAGAACTTCTCTCACTGGGGTGTTCGCATCCGTAGTTATCAATTCCCGGGTCATTATTTCCTTTACTGGAGTCGTGTATGGCAAGCCAGGTACAATAACCCTTCTTATGATGTCCGATTTTGTGAAGAAACCAACAACCCTGTCATTCTCAATAACAACTAAAGATCCTATGTCAAACTTCACCATAATCTTGCAGGCTTCCTGGATGGTGTCATCAGGGTTTACCCCAATGAGTTTTCTCGTCATGTAAACTTTAATTGGTGCATTTCTTTCCATAACTATCACCACATCTTAAATGGAATTGAGTATCCATCCTTAAAATAAACTTTGCTTCATATTTCGGCAAATATATAAGGACACCATATTGACGCACCTGAACTAAAATTGAATAATGGATATCACTCCCAAATTTCAATGCCCCGCTCCTTCAATCGCTCCAAGACTTCTTCCATGAGACGCTCCATTATTGCGTTCACCGTTTTTTCAAGCTCTACATTCTCGATAATTGGTATCCTATGCTCCTTAGCTTTTTCAATTAAAAACTCCTGAATTTCCATTATCTCATCGAGGTTTTTTAGATAGTATTCGGCAGGTCTGAGGCTGTATCTGGTTCTCTCATAAAATCGCGCTTTGAGGGATTCCTTGTCCTTGACTACTATCAGATACATGAAGCTCCTGTCGTTGAGCTTAATGTAGCCTGGAACAAGATGAATACCCTCAATTATTGTGTTAAAGCCCTCGGTGTATGAACGCTCTATTACAGCATTTACCCCAACGGCTACATGCCTAACTTGTGTTTCAAAACCATATATTAGAGGGGATATTCCCTTGGGGAAGTTTTCTATTTCCTTCCACGCCAGGAAGGATGATGTATGAATTGCCGGAATTAACTCCTTTGCTATTATCTTCCTCATGACTTCTCTAACGGTGTCGGTACCGATTATTGTTCTCATACCCAATCTAAAAGCTAACTCAGTTGAAATCGTTGATTTCCCAACACCAGTTGTTCCGCCGATAAGAATTATCATGGGAAACTTCAGCTTTTTAAGCCGACGCCAGAAAAGATAGCGTTTTGCCTCTTCTTTTAAGCCGTGTTCCACCAGCTTCTCATATGTGATCTCTCGAATGTCATCTTTTGTAACCTTCTTTTTTCTCATCTCCATAAAGTGTTTCATGACCTCGGTTGCTATTGAGTATGCTATTCCGACCTCTACCCCTGCTGAGGTTATTGATCTCGTTAGTATTCCTCTGGAAAAGGGAAGCTCCGTTTTTCTTTCTTTGTCAATGACTATTATCATCTTCTCCCCTCCAGTAGCTCTTTTCCGAGCTTAAGCACGGCTTCTCTCAGGTTTTTGCCATCAACATTCACGGGCTCGTTATCAAGATAGACAATCTTTTTTCCTTCTTTGAGAACTTCTCTCGTCACGACATCAACTGCTGCAGCTTTAAGCTCAACCAAAACTATGTCATAGTTCCTAAATGTTTTTAGATCCCTTCTAAGCTTAGATCTGTTGGCAAGGTTTGGGCTTATTCCGACGATTTCTATTCCATACTGTTCCTCGATGTAGTTAGCTGCTCTTTTTACAGCTTTTCTTGGTGCTGTCATAATAAGAACAGCCCTCCCCTCTGCTTTTCCAAGAAGCTTTGGCTTAAATGCCGTGATATGAACATCTGCATCTGGATTTATCTTTTTTATTGCTTTCTCTACAGCATTAATTTTTCTTTTACTAACCATGTCTGCCATTGTGACAACGACTAAATCCGCCAGGCCAACCCTAAAAGGTCCAAAGTATCCTCTAATGAAGGAGAGCTTTTGTGTAGCACCAACAACAGTTATGTACTTATCTGCTCTAAACGCTGGAAAAGTAGCACCACTTCCCTCCAAGATTACCAAATCCCCTTCAAGCTTCTCAGCTATTTTAATCCCCTCTTCAACAATATCAAAGAATGAAAACCCTGCCATCCCTCCACCGCATCTCCTGCACCCAACTGTTGTAACTCTCGCAGTTAGGGCATCTTCAAAATGATCTGAAGCAGCATGCTTTCCTTTTTCAGCCATTTTAAGCAAAAACTCTGGCGTAATTTCAAATTTATCTCCATAAATGATCTCCGGCGTCTCTGGACCTCCCCTCCCCATTGTTACAATTATTGGCTTTGCAACCTCTTTTAGAGTTCTTGCCACAAATCCACTCACAGCAGTTTTTCCAACTCTTTTGCCAGTCCCTATTATGGCTATACTCGGTTTTTTAGTTTTTTTCATTTCTTTAGGTCTGAATTCAAAATCAGCTCCCCTGTATGTAATACCATGCTTCATGAGAAGGGAGGCTATTCTGAAACGGTCCTCACAATTTAGAATTGGCTCATCACTTAGGTCAACAACCTCTCTGACTTGATTCTCCACTATAGCCCTTTCAAGCGCCTTCAGGTAATCTGCATCATGATAGAGGGGAACCTCTATTTTTCTCTCCAGATCTTCAAGCCTTCCAATTTTCTCACTCCCACCCAAAAACACAGCACAGCACACATTTCCAATCCTTTTTATTGCCCACCTGATTACATCTGGATAATGCTCTCCATCAATTAAGACAAGTCTCATGAGAACCACCTAAAACTACCTCTGCTTTATAGTGTTTTAAGTTTGTGGTTTTTAGTTGATTAAACATAAGTGTTTACTTCATCAAATTTGTTTACCCGAAATGTTTAAATTACTCAAGGCTGGGTATCTTATGGTGGTACTATGAGAAGGCTGTTGGTTTTAATCACACTTGGAGTTCTGATTATAGGGATTGTTATTACAAGTGGTTGCATAGGTGAAAATGCTGGAACACGTGAAAAAGCCTCTCCATCAGCAACACAAACAGAGCTCAAAAAAGCAACTTTAAAGATTTTCCATGCTGGTTCTCTAAGTGAGCCACTTAAAGACGTCAGCGAAGCTTTCAAGGAATATGCTAAGGAAAATCTTGGCTATGACGTGGAAATCCAGGCAGAGGCAAGCGGAAGCGTCATGGCAGTTAGGAAAGTTACGGATCTGCACAAAACAGCTGATATAGTGGCCGTTGCTGATTATACCCTGATACCTCAGCTCTTAGTTCCAAATTACACTGATTTTTACGTCCTCTTCGCCACAAATGAAATTGTCATTGCGTTCACAGACAAGAGTAAATATGCTGATGAAATCAACTCAGACAACTGGTACGAAATCTTGGCAAGACCTGATGTTAAGTTTGGCTTCAGCGATCCCAACCAAGACCCCTGCGGATACAGAAGTGTAATGGTCATGAAATTAGCTGATCTCTATTACGGAAAGCCGATATTTGAGACACTTGTTGAGAAGAACACAAACATCTACGCAGAAGGGAATCATGTAATTGCTCCCAAGGAAATACAGGTTAAGAATGATAAAGTTGTCATAAGACCAAAGGAGACTGATCTGACAGGTTTAGTTGAGTCCGGTTCTCTTGACTATTACTTCATCTACAAGAGCGTTGCAATGCAACACCACCTTAAGTTCATTGAGTTGCCAAAGGAGATAAGTCTAAAGGATTTCACTTTGGCTGACCATTATGGACAAGTCAGCATAACCTTGGGCTCAACAGGAAAGACCATTAAAGCGAAGCCAATTGTCTATGGTGTCACTGTTCTCAAAGATGCCCCAAATAGAGAACTTGCTCTTCAATACCTCCGCTTCATGCTGAGCGGGAAGGGCAAAGAGATCTTTGCAAAGAATTATCAAGATTTTATATGGCCACCGGTAGCATTTGGAAATGTTCCTAATGAGATCAAGGATGAGGTGAAGATTGAAGGCTAACCTTTTTATTTTTCCTTTTCAGAGGTGAAGATATGAAGCGCGACTATGTAACAGCATTCTTTGCTCTGATTGGGACGTTCCTTGTGCTGTATATCCTCCTGCCATTATTGGTTATCATAAGCAAACAGCTCTTCGACTGGGAGATGCTTGTAAAAGCGCTCCACGATGAGCTCGTTTTGGATTCTCTTAAAAACTCTCTCCTAACATCAACAGCTACAATGATAATTTCCCTTTTCTTCGGTGTCCCCCTCGGCTATGTCCTTGCGAGAAAAGATTTCAGAGGCAAAAGCTTTGTTCAAGCTGTTGTTGATGTTCCGATTGTAATTCCCCACTCTGTTGTTGGTATTATGCTCCTCGTAACTTTTTCAAACAGGATTCTCGACAGCTATTTGGGGATAATTATGGTAATGCTCTTTGTTTCTGCACCGTTTACGATAAATGCTGCTCGTGATGGATTTTTGGCTGTTGATGAAAAGCTCGAGCATGTAGCAAGAACTTTAGGGGCATCAAAGCTTAAAGCATTCTTTACAGTTAGCTTGCCTTTGGCTTTGCCTTCAATCTTCAGCGGAGCTATAATGACATGGGCGAGGGCAATAAGCGAGGTTGGAGCTATCTTAATTGTCGCTTACTATCCAAAAACAGCCCAAGTTTTAGTCATGGAATACTTCAACAACTATGGACTGAGGGCTTCAAGGCCAATTTCTGTGATTCTAATACTGCTGAGCTTAGGCATATTCGTTATTTTGAGGTGGCTCGTAGGGAGGGCGAGAAATGCTTAGGGTCGAAAACGTGAGCAAGGATTGGAAAGAGTTTAAGCTCAGGAACATAAGCTTCGAAGTCAATAAAGGAGAGTATTTTATAATTCTGGGCCCAAGTGGTGCTGGAAAAACTCTTCTTCTTGAAGTTATCGCTGGAATTTTCATCCCAGATTCTGGGAGGATTTTCATGAACGATGAAGACATAACTTTCTTACCTCCAGAAAAGAGGGATCTTGCATATATTCCTCAAAATTATGCACTCTTCCCCCATATGAGAGTTTATGATAATATCGCTTACGGATTAAAGCTGAGAAAAATTCCCAAGATGGAGATCGAGAGAAAGGTTAAAGAAATTGCAGAAATTCTTGGAATCTCTAATCTCTTGCATAGGAATCCAAAAACGCTGAGTGGCGGTGAGGCTCAGAGAGTTGCCATTGCAAGAGCTTTGGTTTTGGAGCCAAAGCTCCTTCTCTTGGATGAGCCTTTTGCAAATCTTGATGTCCAAACAAGGGCTAAGCTCATTCAAGAGATGAAGCGCTGGCGTAGGGAGCTCAACTTTACAGCCCTCCATGTGACCCACTCTTTTGAGGAAGCTGTGAGCTTAGGAGACAGAGTTGGAGTAATGCTTAACGGGAAGTTAATTCAGACAGGAGGAGTCAGGGATGTATTTGGAAAACCAAAGAATGAAGAAGTTGCGAGGTTTCTTGGCTTTGAAAATATAATTGAAGGGATTGCAGAAGGTAGAATTCTGAAAGCAAATGGTATTTTAATTGAACTGCCAACAGAGGCTAAAGGGAAGGTTAGAATTGGTATAAGACCGGAGGAAATCATAATTTCCAACGAACCAATAAGAACTTCCGCAAGGAATGAGTTTAAGGCTAAAGTTTTGGCAATTGAAGACTTGGGCTCACTGATTAGATTAACTCTTGATATTGGCGGAATTGAGCTTAAAGCCTTTATAACTCGCTCCTCTCTGATTGAGATGGGAATTAAGGAAGGAAAAGAAGTTTATGCAAGCTTTAAAGCAACGGCAATTCACGTGTTCTAATGCATCCATGTGTCTATTGGTGCGTTTATTTGATATTTGATGAGCCTAATTTTACATATAGCAAGATTTTAAAGGTGAATCTTCGTTCATGAATCTGGTGATGCTAAAATGAAGAAGCTGAGCTTGGCAGAGGCGAGTGCAATCTTAATCGGGACTCAGATTGGAGCGGGAGTTTTGGGTTTGCCTTATGCCCTAAAAGATATCGGATTTTTGGGAATTATCATCGTTATTGCAACGGGATTGTTAACATTGCTCACAGCGCTGTTTGTTCTCGAGTTAGCCGCTCACAGCGACGGAACTCTCTCTAAGATTGCTGAGGCTTATTTGGGAAAAATTGGCGGATATCTTATGTTTTTGAGCATCTCTGTGCTAAGCTATGGAGCTTTGATCGCTTACATAGCTGGAAGTGGGGACATCCTCTCTTCTCTCCTCGGTATTAATGAGAAAGCTGGCGCTCTGATATTCTGGTTTGTAATGAGCTTGATAGTCTTTCTTGGTTTAAAAGCTTCGGGTGAAGCGGAGCTTCTGCTGAACTTCCTTTTATTAGGCACTCTAACCCTTGCGGTAGCACTTGTTATGCCCAATGCTGATGTCTCAAACTTAACGAAGATCGATTATTCAGCTATAACAAAAGGTATTGGTGTTGCTGTATTTGCCTATGTAAGTCATATGGTTGTTCCAGAAATGCTGAAAGGTCTGGAAGATGTTAGAAAGACCACAAAAGCTGTTCTTATTGGATATCTTGTCCCTATGGTGTTCTACGCTTTCTTCGTGCTTGCATTTGTTGGCACTTTTGGATCAAAAACTCCAGAATTGGCAACTTCAGCCCTTGAGCAACTCTATGGTAGATTGGGCAACATTTTGGGCTTAATTCTTCCTTTGGCAGCAATAAGCACAAGCTACATTGGAATTGGTTTGGCACAGATGGACAACATGAAAGAGATATTTAGCATTAAAAGGTCTCATGCATGGCTTTTAACCGTGATTCCACCGCTGCTTGTGTACTTTGCTGGGCTAAACAGCTTTGTCAACGCTCTCTGGATGGCTGGAACCTTTGGTGGCTTACTCTATGCGGGCATTCTGCCGACAGTGATGTATGTAAAAGCAAAAAAGATTCATAGAAAGCTGCATCTTCCAATTCCCCATAGTTTTGTTTACCTTTCAGGACTGGTGTTCTTTTTGGTGTTCATTTACTCGATTTTGTCTGTGTAATGTTTTTTACCATTTAACGTTCCACAATATCTGGCATCCAGTGGGTGCTAAAAAGAATTAAGTAATAGAAAATCAAAAAAATCAGGGAGTTCTCTGGATTTTCTGCTTTGTGTAGCAGGACATCCAAATTCGACCAAACTTGCACAGTAAAGTTTGCTTCACTTCAAAATTCCCAAGCTCTTGTTCGTCTTCTTTATGCTTTCCCACTTATCAGCTAATTCAAAAATTGCTCTGATTGCGTCAATGTTCTCTGGTACAACGTCGCTCTCCTGATGAACTGCCTGAATGTAGAACAGCCTGTTGCCCTTAACGTTTATGCTCTCCTTCCAGACGGCTATTTCGTAGAGGTTGTTCCACTCTCTGTGCAAATCCCTTGCAAACTCTATTAGCTGTGCTGTGCTGTCAAATCCTTTCTCTTTCTCAAAGAGCAGAACCCTCGTGGTGTTCTCAAAGATATCGATTACATCTTCCCTGGTGATTGGCTTCTTCAGCTCAACCATTATTGAGTGGACGTGCATTATTGTAGTTGGTACAACAAAAGCTGTCGTCTCAATGTTTATTGGGATAACTGTTTGAACATCTGGCCCGTGATGGGATGGAACTTCAACGGTTGGCTTTATTGCATTGATTGGGCCTCTCTTAATGTCATTTGGATCAGCGGCTCTCCTAATCATCACAGCGTAAACGTAGTCAATGTACTCTTGAATCGCGCTTAGAGTCCTTGTTAATCCGGTTGTGTTGCATGAGACAACCCTAACGTAGCTCTTTCCGAGGGCTTTCTCATAATTTGCCTGAGCAACGAAGGAAACCTCTGCAACATCAGCCTTTTCTCCACCTTGAAACACTGCTTTAACTCCGTACTTTTCATAAATCGTCTTATTCTTTGCCCCCATTCCCCCCGGAGTCGCATCAACGATAACATCAACTTTTTGAAGCAAGTCTTCTAAAGTTCCGGCAACTTCAAAGCCGGCTTTTTCAAACCTTGGCAAAAATTCCTCTGATGCCGCATATACTGGAATGCCGAGCTCCTTTGCCCTGTAAGCTTCGAAGTCCGGCTTTGTCTTTGTTACACCTATAAGTGTCATATCATCTTGCTTTGTGATAGCGTAAGCTACTCTTTTCCCTATTGTCCCGTAACCATTAATTCCCACCTTAACTTTCACAGAAACCACCTCCAGAGATTATTTTAACAAGTTGATACTTAAACGTTGCTTTCACTGGAAGTGTTATGAAAAACCGTTTGATATGTGGAACGAACGTTTTATTTAACGAACGATAGTTTTATATATCAAACGATTTTTATTCTCAATCATGATTGCGGAGTTTAGAAAATTTGCAGGATTTAAGATCTTGGAATATTTTCTGCTGAACCCAACAAAAGAGATACATCTAAAAGAATTATCTAGAGAGTTAAATATCTCCCCCAGTACAGTGAAGCATTACTGTGATGTCTTTGTAAAGGACAACATCTTATCTTCCAGGAGAATTGGTAATCTGAAGATTTTTAAGCTGAACAACGAGAATTTTGCTGTTAGGGAAATTAAAAGGGCCTACATGATTTTAAAGCTTAAAGAGCTTGGAATTGAAAATTTATGTTCTTCCTGTCATTCTTTGGCAATATATGGAAGCACAGCTGCAGGGACATTTGATGAAAGAAGCGATATTGATATATTAATAATTGGGGATGAAAGCCTGGTTAATTACCCTGTCATTAAAAGAATTGAAAAAAATCTTGGAAAAGAGATTCAGCTAACCGTATTTCAGCCTCATGAATGGGAGATTATGAAAAGGAATAAAAATCCTCTTGCCAATGAAATTCTCAGGAATCATGTGCTCATTAAGGGGGTGCCCCTGTGAATTTAGAGGAATGCACTCGAAAAGGCTTTATACGGCAAGATTTCTCTGCTCAATACAGAGTTGAAAATTCTCTTGAAATTGCTCAAAGATTCCTGCATTCTGCGGTAAGAAATTTAGAAATAGAAGAGTATGAAATGGCCCAAATAGCGGCATATAATGCAACATTTCATGCTGCAAGAGCTTTATTGTTTGCTAAAGGCTACATAGAGAGAAGTCATCTTTGTTTGTCTGTTGCTATTAGGGAGCTCTATCCTGAACTTAGTGATATGATCAACACCTTTGACAGGTTGCGTATTTCAAGACATAATGTGCAGTATGGAGGGAAAAGAGTTTCTAAAGAGGAAGCCTTGTTTGCAATTTCTTTTGCTGAAGAGTTTTTAAAAGCTGTTGAAAGAACTTTGGAGGTGATTTGAATGTTCGCTGAAATCCTTACAATTGGTGATGAGCTCTTAACTGGGCACACCGTTGACAGCAACTCCGCTTACATTGCTCAGAGATTAACAGAGAAAGGTTACTGGGTGAGGAGAAAAACGACTGTAGGAGATGATGTTGAGGAGATAAAAACTGTAATCAGGGAGATACTCTCAAGAAAGCCTTCCGTACTGGTTATTTCTGGAGGATTAGGACCGACACATGACGATGTTACAATGCTTGCTGTGGCAGAGGCTTTAGGCAAAAAGCTCGTTTTAAGGGAAGACTGTCTGAAGAGAATTGAGGAATTTTACCGTGAGCTTTATGAGAAAGGCCTCATAGATGATCCAAAGCTAAATGAAGCGCGTAAAAAGATGGCTTACCTTCCTGAGGGCGCTGAGCCTTTAAAAAATACAGAAGGCGCTGCCCCGGGAGCGTACATCGAGCACGAAGGCGTTAAAATCTTTGTTCTACCTGGGATGCCGAGAGAAATGAAAGCTATGCTTGAGAACGAAGTTCTTCCAAAGCTTGGTAAAAGGAAGTTCATTCAGAGAAAGCTGCTGGCAGAAATTACGGATGAATCAAAGCTTGCTCCAATTTTGAATGAGACACTTGAGAAGTTTCCCGTGAGGATTCACTCCTCACCCAAGGGCTTTGGAAAATATATTGGCATAATTCTCTTTGGTGAGGATGAAGAGAGCATAGAAAAGGCTAAAAAGTTCATGGAGGAAAAAGGGATAAGGTTTGAGGAAGGCTGGTGATTTCATGCTTCCCCAAAAAGTCCAGGCAATCATAGAGGAAATGAAAGCTGAGCGAATTCGAGGGGCAAGCTACTTAGCCAAAAGAGGTGCCGAAGCTTACCTAAAGCTTGCTGAGGTTTTGACTGGAGAAGAGCTTTTTGAGGCTCTGAAGGAAATAGGAACTGAGATAATAGGTGTTAATCCAACCATGGCTTCTCTCTACAACTTGGTTCGTTTTATTCCTCTGACAAACAATCCAGAATTCGTTAGAGCAAAAGCCGAAGAGTTCATAAAGCTTAGTGAAGAAGCAAAAAGGGAAATCGGCAATATAGGAAGCGAGCTGATTGACGAAAACGAGATAATAATCACACACTCCTTTTCTTCAACAGTTTTTGAGATTTTAAAGGCAGCAAAGATGAAGGGTAAGCGCTTTAAGGTAATTCTTACGGAGAGTGCTCCGGATTATGAGGGCTTAGCTTTAGCTAAAGAGCTTGAGGCACTCAAGATTCCTTTTGAGGTTATCACAGATGCCCAGCTCGGGCTCTTTGCAAAGAAAGCAACTTTAGCGTTAGTTGGGGCTGACAACATAACCCGAGATGGCTGTGTGATAAACAAAGCTGGCACGTATCTTTTAGCATTGGCTTGTCATGATAGCGGCGTTCCTTTTTACGTTGCGGCTGAGAGCTTTAAGGTTCATCCGGAACTTAAGGCTGAGGAAGTTGAGATCGTGGAAAGAAAATTCAAGAGAAATCACTTTCTGATAAGGAACTATCTCTTTGATATAACACCTTGGAAATATGTGAGAGGGATTATTACAGAGCTTGGGATTTTGGTGCCGCCAAAAGAGGTTTAAAAAGAGAAAAATCACTCCAAAGCCTTTTTAATCAGTGCTCTAACGTGGATTTCAGCGGTATCGAGAACTTCAACACTAACATCTTCTGGTTTTATAGCCAATGGGAGCTCTGTGCATCCTAAGATAGCACCTTCGATTTCTCTTTTCTCTGCATACCTTTCAATCAGCTCAATGAGCCATAGCTTGCTGTTTAAGTTTTCAAACATAAGCTCTTCAAATATGATTCTGTTTATTTCCTCAATCTCATTTTCATTTGGCACTATGACCTCGAAGCCCTTCTCTTTGAGCGCTTCCTTGTAGAAAGGCATTGTCATTGTAGTTTTGGTTCCTAAAAGAAGAAGCTTTCTCAATCCTCTTCTTTTAGCTTCCTCAGCAACTGCATCTATTATGCTGACCATTTCAACGTTTACGGCTCTTTGAACATCAGGAAACACCATGTGAGGAGTGTTCGCTGCAATCCCAATCACTTCGGCTCCAGCCCGTTCTAAGGCTTTTGCTGCGTTTATCAGGATTCTTTTTCTCCCTTCCCAGCCATTGGGGTTGTCTTTGAACTCCTTGAAGTTGATGCTGTAAATGATCAGTTCCGGATAAAAATATGGCTCAAACTTTTCTCTTGAGATTCCAATAAACTTTTTATAGTAGTAGAGGGTTGATTCTGGACTCATTCCACCGATTATCTCTATCCTTTTCATACTTCCACCTCCAAGAAAAATTAGGAAAGTGAGTTTATGAGGCTTTTTAATGAAGACATCTTCACAAAAACTAAAGCATCTCAACAATTTTGTCCCAGATCTTTTCAGCCAATTCTCTCTTGTTCATCTTCGGAAGCTTTTCGACTTTATCCTTTGTAACCCAGTAAACCTCATTTTCTTCGCTGCCGAAGGCGATCTCACCTTTGTTGGCGATCACAACATCGCTTCTGGCTTTCTTAATCTGATTTCTTGCTTGAGCAATAAGCTCTTCCTCACTAACACCATATTCAGCCTTAAATCCAACCAAGAACACATCCGGCTGTATCTCCTTTACCCTCTGGATTATCTTTGGGGTTGGCACCAATTCCAAAATTAGTGTTTGTCCGCTCTTTATCTTCTTTTCAGCCTTTTCTTTTGGTTTGAAATCGCTAACAGCAGCAGCTAAGATCACGACATCATATTTTTTGCTCATCAGCTCATTTTCTATTGCATGTAGCATTTCTTCAACGGTCTCAACTTCAATTTGATTTCCTACAAAGCTTGACACGCTTCCTTTGGTTTTGATTAAAGTCACCTCAGCTCCTCTGAAGTCAGCCTCTTCTGCCAGAGCAACGCCCATTTTTCCAGAGCTTTTATTTGTGATGAACCTTATTGGGTCAATGTATTCCCTTGTAGCTCCTGCTGTTACTAAAACTCGCTTACCTTTCAAATCCTTCTTGTGGAGCTTTTTAATGACGCGGTAAACGATTTCGTCAATGCTGGCAACTTTTGCTTTGCCTTCCTCAAATTTTGGTCCTATAAACTCGACACCAAGCTTTTTGAGCTTCTCTATGTTCTCCTTTACTATTGGATGTTCATACATGCTTGAATGCATAGCAGGAGCTATCATTATCGGGGTATGGGCAAAAGCTGTTGTCACAACGGTTGTGACTGGGGTATCATCAATCCCGCATGCTATCTTTGAAATTGTGTTTGCAGTTGCTGGACACACTAAGACCAAATCCGCTTTGTTCTCATGCTCACCACAGAGCTCAACATGCTCTATAAATCCGGTAATCTCAGTAACTACGGGATTTCCAGTTGCAAACTCCATTGCATAGGGATGAATTATTTTCTGGGCGCTTTCGCTCATAACAGCATGGACCTCTGCTCCATGCCTTATCAGCTCTCTCGCCAGCTTTACACACTCAACTGCTGCTATGCTCCCAGGAATTGCGAGAACAATTTTCTTACCAACAAGCTTCCTGCTTTTGGTCGCATAAATCAGCTTAACGTGATGAAGCATTTTTATCACCTCCAAATAATTCTCCACCTAATCCTTAAAGCTTTTAGGACGTGTATTTTATTCGGCATGATTGACATAAATTTGTAAAAAATATCCAAGAAAATCTTAAATTTTAACTGAAATATTTAAATGTGGTGATTGAACGAAAAGCGTGATCTGTCCTTATTGCGGACAAGTGATGCTTTAAATAAAGCAGGAGCTCCGGAGCTTAAATTCTCCGCATGCAAAGTTTATAAAGTCTGACTCTCCCTGACTGCATCGTCTTCAAACTTTCTTACCTCTTCCTCTGTACCTACCCAAACCACTATCACCGGTTCAACTGTTATCATGCCGTCCTTTATCATTGGTTTTATTTTGCAGATTGCCTCCTCTATTTTGTACCCCCTATCAACAGCTTCTATTACTATGGGCAAATCGGTTGACAGTCTCAGCACGTCGGCAGAATGCATTTTGCTTTTCTTGCCAAATCCCAGAATCCCCCTGTATACAGTTGCTCCAGCAATTCCCATCTCTCTTAACCTCTCCACTATCGCTTTGTAGAGGGGTTTACCTTTGTAAGAGTCATTTTCCCCGATATATATTTTCAATCTAAGCGTGTTCCAGTGCTCCACCTCGACCAACGCATTCACCTCCTTGCGAGCATAAATCCCGAGAATACCAAGAGGAGCGTGAGAGATACGTTTGAAAAGACATTCAAAAATGCCTTTATGTACTCCTTCTCTCTGAGAAGAATAAACGTTTCATATGAAAATGTTGAAAATGTACTCAGAGACCCGCAAAAGCCAATTCCAAAAAACACCCTTGTCTTGGGCGAAATATCGTAACCAAAGAACATAAGCCCTGAAATATAACCGAGCAGAAAACTTGCTATGCTGTTCACGATTAGTGTTCCGACTGGAAAATCTCTGTATACTGGTAGAAGTCCAGAAATGTAAAATCGGGCAAGTGCTCCCAATGCCCCTCCAAGGGCTATCTGAAGCACAAATTTGCTGCTCATTTTCTTCCACCCAGCCTGAGGTAGTAATCAATTATCTTTTCCACCTCTCTGCTCACCCCCTTTCCTCCGAGAGCAATATTCTCTGATGAGTATCCGAGTATCTTTATTGCCAAGGCTCTGTTGGCTGTGTATACCTCATAGAGCTTGTAATTTAATGATGATATCTGTTTGGTCAGTTCTAACAATTCCAGCCGGGCTTCATTTGTTGCTTCTCTCTTTTCGTAGCTTTTCATTTTCCTCCCTCAGCCTCTCAAGTTCCCTCAGCAGTATCTCCTGATCTTTTAAAGCTTTTTCATACCGATCTTTCATCAGAGCAAGTTCCCGTTTAAGTTCCTTGATAAGCTCACTTGGGATTTCATTCATTTCATTCACCTTCAAAGCTCAAATAGTAGTGTATGAGCTTTTCTATATCCCCGTATTCTTTTTCCTCTTTCCCGAGCATCTCTCTCAGCCTCTTGTTCTCGGCTATCATACCTGAAAGCTGAATTGCGAGGTTCCTATTGTCCAGGGCTATACCATATGAGGAGAACTTTAGAGGTGACCATTTCCCCTCAAGATTATACAGTCTCTCTTCCAGTTCCTTAACTTCTTTTCTTAAAGCTTCCACGTCTTCTTCCGGGTCGTAATCTAAGAATTCTCCCAAAAGAATAATTTTAATGCCTTCCTCAACTCTAAAACCATGTCTCATGCAGATTTCCCTTATCTGGTTAAATGTTTCATCCTCGATCTGGAAGGTGACCTTTCTCCATCCAACTTCAGGCCTTACCACGATTTTCATTTTCCTTCATCTCTCTTCTCAGTTCTCTGTTTTCGATGCTGAGCTTTAATCTAAACTCCTTCATTTTTTCTTTATCTTTCTTTGCTTTTTCGCTGAATTTAAGGAGCATTTGATAGTGCTCTTCCATCTCCTTGAGCTTTTCTTCAAGCCTTCTGCGCTTCTCAAGCAGGTAGTTAATCTCAAGTATTTGGAGCGTTTTTTCGAGTTTCCCCAGCTCATAGAATCTCCTTTCTATTTCTTTTTTCTCTTTTCTAATTTTCTGAAATTCGTCGTTGGTGACTCTAATCTCTATTTCCAAGCAGAACACCTCTGAGAATTGAATGCTGCTTCTGCCTCTTTACAAAGTTTATCTGCAGGGGGAGTCCTTTGAGACTTTCAATTGCCTTGGGAACTGATGATGTTTCCTGTTCCGTAGGTGCATCAGTTGCCCTGTAATCGAACTTCTCAATGAACAGGTGCATTAGGGTTTTTATTTTTTCCAGCTTTCCAATTTGAACTTTCCTAAGTTCTTCTGCAAGCTCTGGTTTCTTCCTTCTAAGCCTAACTTCAATTTCTTCAAAGTGTCTCTTGCATAGGATTGCCTCAGAGTCCCTGTAGTTCTCAATCAGCTCGTCCATTCTATCCACTGTTGCCTCTACTGCATGCTTTTCTTTGACTTCTGTGAGTTCGCAGAGGTAGCATTTCCCTTCCTCGATCTTCTTTTCATCCCTCAGTGCATTGAGATAAATTGAAAGCATGTGTTCGTAAATTATTGCAACTCCAAGCCCACCATAGAGGGGATTGGAATATGCAATGTCTTTAAGCTTCCATGCATGATATGGACATGATCCCAGACTCTCGGAGAACTTTTCTCTGACACTGGGACTGTTGACATGTTCGTAAAGTATATGCCCAATTACTTCTCTCTCGTATTTTTCAACGATCCTGCAAATAGGACATCCAGTTCCTTGAAAGGCTTCCCTGAGATATATTCCAATCAAATCCATAGCCATTCCTCAGAAGCTGAGCAGATCATTTAGGGCTCTCAAAGCTCTGTACGTGTTCTGGAAGTTTGAAATTCCAAGCTCAAGGGATCGTCTGAATCCACCATTGGGATTCTGCAGTGCTCTAATGAATCTTATGTGCTCCTTTATGTATCTTGGCTTTCTTCCGAGGAGCTTCAATGCTCTTATGGCGTAAAACGTTGGTTCGAGGTAGGGAGGTAGAGACATTGGGACTTCTGTGAATCCTCCGTAAACTTCACATTCTTCAAAAAACCTTGTTTTTGGTACTGGATATCCAAGAACATTGAGGGAATATATGGCTTGATATGTCATTGTGACAGTTGGCTGGTTCACTCCGTAGCCGTTTCCTTTTCTAAAACCTTCTATGAAATCCCTAATCTTTTCTTTCATTTCATCTGTGATTTTATAGTTCAGCAGTGAAACAAGCCTCATGACCCAATAGGTTGATTCTAATGGAGTTGCTGCTCCAAATTCCTCACTTCCACCTAACCCAACGGAGAACTGTCCCTTCAGGGGATTGTATTTCGCAAATATGTATTCAAGCTTTTCTCTCGCCAAATCTTCAGCGCCAAGAATTGCAAGTGCTTCGCCGGCCATTGCTAAAGCAACTGTAGCCCTGTGCGGCTGAGCAGAGCTATTTAAAAATTCGATTGTTTTTTCTTTTTCTGGAATTTCAAGATTGAACAGGTCATAGATTTTAACGGCATAGTATGTGTCATTTATATTTGTCTCATTCAGCATTGAGACGAAGCAGTAGCCGCCATCTTCATGACGCCTCGTTGAGATGTAGTTTATAACTGCATTTAAATTTACATATCTCGCAAGTTCATTAAGCTTCGAGCCCATTCTACCGCCTCCTTCCATTTTTATGAGCATGAATTGGTAGAACAGGCGTCATCAGCCCTTAACGGGCGGTTCGGGCTCGAAGCCCGGGCGGACGCCATCGCCCGACTAAACGTGAGAAAGAAAACATTTAAAGATTTTGGTTCATTGTTTTAATTAAAGCCTTTGCAGGTGAAATCATGAAAACCGTGTGGTTCGTGTACATAGGCAACAATTCGTACAGAGATGTCGTTTTTTATGCATACACCGATGTTAACAAATACTTAGCTGAGAATAACATCCCCATCAGGCTAATCTTCCATCATCCTCGAGTTAAGGCTGGGGAGAACACAGAGAACATGCCAGAAAAGGACATCCTTCTTGAGTCCAAACCTGGTTTCACAATAACCATCAACACAGGAAAGGGGAAGGTGGTGGCATATCCCCTTGAGGGGATCCTTGATGTCCTCTACGGGTGGCTGGTCAAGACCCGTCATGAAGTTCAGGAGATTTATGAGAGGCACCAAATAGAGCCTGACGATGAGATACCAGACACCGTTATAGGGGTTGTCAGCTTTCCGCTTGTTACAAGGAATCCCTATCTCGATTTCTACGAGAAGTTCCTTGGGGTCCAAAAAAAGGTTTCTGGTCTGAATATTATAGCTGTCTCTGTGAGTCCATTCTATCATCCAAACAAGCTCAAGTTCTCAAACAGGATTTTTAAGGCAATTCTTCATGAGCTCGGTCATGCTTTTGGGTTGGATCACTGTTCTGAAAACTGTGTGATGAATCCTCCCTCAACCATTGAGGAGTGGGATTCAAGGGTTCCCGATTTTTGTCCCAAATGCTTTCTGGAGCTGAAGAGAAATGTTGAATGGAAAGAGAATAAGCGTGATAATACCAGCATACAACGAGGAGAAGAGGATAGGGAAAGTTCTTCAGAGGATGCCTGAGTTCGTGGATGAGGTTATCGTGGTGGATGATGGGAGTGAAGATAGGACAAGTGAAGTGGCGAGAGAGCTTGGAGCAGAGGTCATTAGACTTGAGCAGAATCAGGGGAAGGGCAGAGCCATGAGTGAAGGCATTAAAAAGGCTAATGGAGATATAATCGTTTTCATTGATGCCGATGGACAGCACAAGCCTGAGGAGATCATAAAACTTGTGGAGCCCATTGTTAATGGTGAGGCGGATTTTGTCATCGGTTCTCGTTTAATAAAAGCTCAGGGAGAGAGGCCACTGATAAGGAAAATAAGCAACTTCATAACGACTTCCCTCATTCGTTTAAAGCTCGGGATAAATGTTAGAGACACTCAGAGCGGATTTAGGGCAATCAGAAGGGAATTTTTGCCCGAAATTGAAAGCAAGAGATATGAGGTTGAGACTGAGGTTTTGATAAAGGCAGTAAAGAAGGGTGCGAGGGTAAAGGAAGTCCCGGTTTCGATGATCTATGGCATTGAGACAGGTCATTTTAGGCTGGAGGATATCTTGCGATTCCTACATTCTTTAGTGAAATATTGAAAGCCGCCTGTTGGTTTTTGTCTGATTATTCAATAAAGTTTTAAGACTTTAAATTTGTTCTTAGAAAAAACTTATATACGTGGATGGCATATTTAGTTCGGATATTTTAGCTCACGCTGTGGTGGTTAGATGCGGTTTTTAATAAGACTCAAGAATGAGAATTTGGAATTTAAGGTGCCTTACAACCATCTCTACTACCTGCAGGGATTGGTATATAGGAGAATCCAAAGGATAAATCCAGAGCTGAGTTTATCTCTTCACAGACCTAAGGTTCCAAAGCTGTTTACCTTTTCGCTCTTCATGACCAAAGAGCGGCATAGGGTGAACGGCAACAGCAAATACTTCATCGGCAGAAAAGAGGCTTTCTTTTACTTCTCCACAGCTGTTCCAGAGATAGCTGAGGCTTTCATAGGCGGTCTTTTGCAGGAGCCAGAAGTAAAACTCTGGGATGAGAAGTTTTACGTTGAGACGGTTAAAGCGTTACCGGAGCCGGTTTCATTCAGCGGGAAGATATATTCAACACTCTCTCCAATAGCAGTAACTACCATGAAAATCCAGTTTGGAAAGCCGAGGCATTACGACTTGGGACCAGATGAGCCGGAGTTCTATGGGAATCTAAAGGAGAACCTCAAGCAGAAATACCTCCTGATCTACGGCAAAAAGTCCCCAGAGGATTTTGAAATTGAAGTGCTGAATGTAAAACCCAAGCGCTTCGAGGTTAAGCCGGGCATTTTCCAGAGGGCTTGGCATCTTGTTTTCAGGGCTTATGGAGATGATGAATTAATTAGAGCTGGCTATTTGGCTGGCTTTGGAGAGAAGAACTCCCTTGGCTTTGGGATGGTGAAGGTTGATGGGAGGCGGAGAAATGGAAGAACCTCTTCGATTTACAGGAAATTGGTTCATTGATGCTGGGATTTTAGGATTTGTGAATTTGATGGAGGAGGTTTACGGCTGGGATTTAGAAGAGCTTCAGAGACGTATCAAGGAGGAGCCGGAAAAGGTTTATTACGGCTATTTTCCGCTGGCCTACTTTTACAACCTTCCTCAGAGTAACAAGGACATGATGGTTCTGTTCCAAGCAATTAAGGACATTGAGTCTTTTGAGGGTGATAAACAAGAATTGCTGAAGTTAGTATGGTGGAAATACATAACCCAACTCTTCACTGACGCGTGGATAAAAAAGAAGCTTGGAGTGATGCACGAGAAAGATTTAAAGAACAAAAGCGGGAAAGTAAAGGACCCATACAACGATAGTGGTTACGTAGAGCTCGTGAAGAAGCGTGAAGAGCTCCTCAACGTAGCTCTCAAACTTGAAATAAAAGACAAGTCTTCTAAAAAGAGTTGTGGAGAGTTAATAGGGAAGCTAATTGGAAAGAGAAGAGATATCCATGAATTGAATTTGAAGGATTTTGAGAAATTGCTTGAGTTATTCTCTAAGTCTTCGAACTCATTAAATGAGTTACCAGAAGATTGTAAAACTAAGATACAGGAAGCTATTCAAGTTCATAATGAGCTTAAGGAATATCTAACGTCCCAATGGCTCGCTTTAAAAAACGTCCCGTATGGAGAAGCAAACACGAGAGAGGTGAAAGGCAAATCTAGATACTTTAGAATCCCCATCGACAGTGGCTTCTACAAGAACTTTATGTTCTTCAACAATAGTAAGGGGATATTTGAACAGCTTGAGGATTTGAAGAATCTCATTGATGGAAATGTTGAATACACAGAGTATCTCCAGAAAATTGATAAAACCCTGAGCAAGTTTCTCCCCTCTGACTCGGAGTTCCCGAATGTCCATTATACCCTTATTAGGGTTGAACCATTGCTACGGCATGTCCCACGTCTATTTGTCTATCTCCTAAATTTCCTCAATGCATTTACTTTCGTTAGCGGCGTTGGCAATGTATTCTTCTACGGAAGCACACTTGACTTCACATATCATGTAAATAAGCGCCTAAAAGTCCTTATAGCCCAAGCACAGGAAAAACAATCACAATCTATGTTCAAGATAACATGGCAAGCTATTATTGATGTGCTTGTAGAGGGCAAGACAAAATGGAGCCTCGAAAATATGTATCTAATTCAGTTTACTGGAATAAAACAACAAGCACTTGTGAATGTGGAATATATCGGCATTCCAAAACTCCACGCTTCGATAATCCTCGACGACAATATCAGGGATGCTATAAACACTTCGCTACCTGTCGGTGATTCAAACGTCTGGCTTCTCAGCGAGTTTATAAAGCAGAAGCCGCTCTATCCGCTGATTTCAAAGCACTTGTGGAATGCTGTGAAAAAGAACGGTTTCCTCAACTGGAGAGCCAGCCTCTATGCCCTTGCCATTGACTCAAAGTTAAGAAAGGAAGGAACTCCCGGAGCCATATTTGACCAAGCTTTCTTTGACCGCCCAAAGCGAGCGGCAGTCGAGGTGAAGGACTTCTACAAGGAGATGATCTATGTTGCCACAGTAATCAAAGAGGTTTCACCTGAAATCAGCGGGAAGAACCTAATTCACCCACTCTTCTCAGCGCTGAGACGTCACAACAGAAACGCCTTCGTCAATACACTCCTCAAAGCACTCCTCCAAGCCAGAAGCAAGGACAAAGTTACAACGATTAACAACTACCTCTTCAGGCGGATTTTAAACAATGATACCTCTTGGGAGGATTTTGCCCTCGCCCTTATCGTTGGTCTTATTGGAGGCGGTGAGGATGCCGGTTCAGAACAAGGTGTTGTGGAGGATTAAAAGTCTAAGTAAAGAAGTTCTTGGCAAGGCTGGCTCCGATAACTACCGCCAGAAGCTCGTCTTCGACCTGCTGAACGCTGTCAAGGCAAACGACCAAGACAGGTTCCTATGGATTCTCTTGAGGGCCATTAATGCCCATTCCAAGGACAATCCCAAGGCCAATGAACTTGCTTCCGCGCTTATGGATGTCTTTCCTTCTTCTGAGGCTGACTTTGAGAAGGTTGCCTACGCTGTCATACTTGGGATAATGGCCGGAGGTGGAAGCTGATGGGAAGGTTTTTGGTTATGGATGTGGTCTTTTACGGGAGCTCCCTCAACTACGACCAGGGGAGCGGGAACTACCAAGAGCTCAAGAAGATAACCCGCTGGGATGGGAGACAGTATACGCTTGTGAGCAGATACGCCCTGAGATACAGCATGCTCAATGATAGCGGTGTTTTTGGAAAAGATGAGCTTGCACCGGGAGAAGTCTTCACAAAAGACGAGAAAAGTAAGGGCGATGTTTTCAATCCCAAGCCAGACCTCCTGTTCAGCGGGGAGATACTCAAGTATCCGGAGTTCGACCTCTTCGGGTACCTCGTTACAAAGTCAGAGCCAACTCAGTCGAGAACCGCCCCTGTTAGGATAAGCCATGCGGTTTCGATGACACCGTTTTACTATGACTCACACTTCAACGGGAACCATTGGATAGCCCAGAGAGCTCTGAAGGCTGGCCTCACCACAAAGCTTGAGCCAAACTTATTCACGATTGAAGAGCACTACTCCTATTACATCTACACCGTTGTCGTTGATGTTGATAACGTGGGAAGGTTCTCAGTATTCACGACGAAGATAGACGATGTTAAAACAGTCCTTGATAACCTAAAGGCCGGGGGCGAAAATGCAAAGAAGGTTGAAGAATACAAAGGGCTCATCGAAAATGACGGCAAGAGCAAAAAGAAGGGCGAGAATGAAAGTAAAGGAAACACTCCAACGACAGGGCTGGTTCTCAACTCTAAGGATGGAAAAATTGGGATTGGAAACGTTCATTTAGAGGAGCTTAGGATAATACCAATACTTGATCCGACGAGCAACAAGAGAGAGGTTAAAGTTAGTCTCTACGAGATCCAGTTTGACCTCGGTGAAGAAGCAAGGAAAGAGAGAGTTCTCAAGCTCGTCAAGGCCGTTTTGAATCTTAAGAGAAAAATAAAGGGACGCGTTGAGTTCCTCGCTCCAAAGCTCCTGATTCTCGGAATCTACAAAGACAAGCCCTACGACTCCTTCAAGGATAGGATCCAGCTCCTTGGCGAATTTGAGGAGGAAGAGTACGTTGAAGTTGAAGAGAAGGACGGAAAAGTAATCAAGAAAGTTAAGAGAGTAACAACAGGTGAGAATGACACGGAAGAATACGTCGAGGAAATCGTTGAATCCAATTCGGAAGGCTCAAGCGAGAAGACTGTCCGCGTTAGAAGGAAGAGGAGCGTTTCAAGAAAGAGAACCGCTGTTTTTGAAATCAATGGTGCTAACGGAAACATCAAGCAAGTGGGATCCAAGGAGAGCCTTACGTGCTACATCGAAAAATTGCTGTTCAATGAAAGCAAGAAATGTGGGGGAGATGATAAAGACGACACTATACCCGAGATTTTAATCTTCAAAGACCCGAGCGTAGAAGTTAGACTCGAGTGATGACTATGTCAGAGAAAACCCTGCTCATAGAGCTATTCCAGCCTTTTGCCCAGTATCGCAACCCCTTTACTTTCTATTACGCACAGACTTACCCGCTACCACCGAAGTCGACGATAATCGGCATGCTCCAGAATGCACTTGACGATTGGTACGGTCACAACAGGGGAGTTGATGAATGGTGGAACCTCAAAGTCAGTGTTCATGGGGGATTTGAGAGTGTCTTCTGGAACTATCAGCAACTGATAAAGGCCACAAAGGCAGGGATTTCCCTCGTCCGCTTTAGGGGCAAACCTACACTCTGGAACCAAAACCTTCCTCTCTACGGTTTTCCTGTAACTTCTCAAAGAAGCCCGGTTCTCCAGCAGGAACTCTTCAACGGTTGGCTTTACATTCTCATTAGGGGAGATAGGGGCTTCCTTGGCGAAATCAAAGAGGCACTTGAGAGGCCTAGAAAAGTTCTATCACTCGGCAGAAGCGAGGACGTTGTCTTCTTGAGAAGGGTCGAGTTCATTGTAGGAAAAGAAAAGAAAGCACGGGAGATAGCGATTAAATATCCAACCTACGTTGGTGTGTCAACTGAGATGCTGAGGAAGAAGGAGTACCCAACGTATTCCATCCCCGTTAAGGTGGTCTTCAAGAACGACGGAAAGCCCGTGAGGCACAAGGCAGAGATAAACACCAATACATTCAGAGACGTTGAGTTCAAATCTGTAATCTACGTTGGTGCCTGGACGTTCCTGAAGTTCAAAGAGAAAGTAAGGCTTGAGGAGTATTCAATCGAAGGAAAGAGGCTCAAGGTTGTTACCGATGAGAGTGCAAGCGGGTGGTTGTGATGTCTCAGGTTACGATAGACGAGTTCCTCAAGAGAGAAAATAAAAATCTGGAAGAAAATACTACCTCTAAACTGTTCCGTCTTCTCAAGGCAAAAAGTGGCGATAAAGATGCTCTCTTGATTGACCATGTGAACACCGCATTGAGAAGATGTGCTGAGCTGTATGAATTCATTGAACGCCTTGGAAGTGCGATAACATATGAACCTCTCAGAGATCCAGAAAAAAGAAACGTGCTCTTCAAAGGGCTAGCAAAGGCAATAATCCTCCACGACCTCGGCAAGATAACTCTTGACTTCCAAAGGAAACTCTACGGAAAAGAGTTTCCAGAAGAACTCAAGGAACTTCTCGAGGGAAGTGGAAACATAAAAGCTCGACATGAGATTCTCTCCATTCTTTGGAGTACAGGGCTTCTTGGGCACATAGATGAGGATGCAAAGATAAGGGCGGCAGTTCTTCTCCATCACTACAACGAATTTTTCTCGGAGGACAAAGAGTTCTCTCACATAGTGGAGCTTTACCCCGATGACGTAGAAAAGTACTTAGATTTCTTGGTCTCAAAGAAAAGAGAGCTTGGGGAATTCTTGGATGACTATCTCAGAACCATAGAGAGTGAATTCAACGAAGACTTCATCCGGAAGGCATTAGCTGAGATAAAACCCGATTTCTCTCGTATAGAGGCACTAAAAGAGAAAGTGGAAACGTGGGATGATGACCTTTCAGAGAGCGTTCCAATCTATAATCCTGAGGAACTTGACGTTGACTTCCTCGTTTTCCTTGGTATGCTTAGGAGATGCGACTATTCTGCGAGTGGAGACTTTCCTATTGAGACTGTACTCGACATTTCAAAGGTCTTTAGGGACATTGAGGAGAGAATCAGGGAAAGAATTGAGAAGAAGCTGAGGAAGACGGGACTCACTCTCGAAGAACTCTGGCAGAAGAAGCTGCTCAATAGAAAGGATTCGGACTACCTCGTCGTCGTTGCACCCACAGGATCTGGAAAGACCGAACTTGGTGTTCTCTGGGCAAAGAGCAGAGGCAAGCTCGTTTACACGCTCCCGCTCAGGGTTGCACTCAACGACCTCTACAGGCGGCTTTCAGAGGAGTACTTTGACAACGAATCTGTGGGCTTACTTCACTCAACGGCATTCATGGAATACATCGAAGGTGCCGGAAGCGACATCAAGGTTGAGAAGAAGGTGAACTCTGCTGGGCTTTTGGCAATGCCTGTGATGCTCTCGACGCCCGATCAGGTGTTCCTGACTTCCCTAAATTACTACGGCTCAGACAAGGTTATTTCGGTTTACCCTGAATCTTGCATAGTGGTGGACGAGGTTCAAGCTTACACCCCTGAGATGGCGGCAGTTTTTCTGAAAACGCTCCAGCTCATAAAAAGGGCTGGTGGGAAAGTGCTCGTGATTACTGCGACTTTACCACCGCACATCGAACATTTCCTCAGGAGGGAAGGATTTGAAATTGTTGATGTTCTTGAGGAAGCAAGAAGGCACGGAGTTAACGTCAAGAACCTTCACCTGAAAAGACACCTCGTCAAGCTTGTGGAGGGCGATCTTTTCAGATACACTGACGAAGGTGTGAAATTTGAGGGCATTAAGGACGTTCTTTCAGCAATTATTGAGTTTGAAGAATGCGGCTTTAGGAGCGTTATGGTGGTTCTTAACAACGTAAAGAAGGCAATAGAAGCGTATAAAAGCATCTCAGGGCGAGTTAAAGGCTGGGAGGTGTACCTTCTTCATTCGCGCCTGCCAGAGAAAAAGAAGGCGGAAGTAGTCCTTGAAGTTAAGTCCAACCTTGAGGAAGGCAAGCGGGTAGTCCTCATAGCGACTCAAGTCGTTGAGGCATCAGTGGACCTTGACTTTGACGCGATGATAACTGAAATCTCTCCAATAGATAGTCAGATTCAGAGATGGGGCAGGGTCTATCGGAACAGAAAAACCGATTACGAGGGGGATGTTCCTAACATCATCGTGTTCTCGGGCGTTGATAGGGGGACAACAGCGGTGTACGGTAGGAATATTGGCGCAAGGGTGCTCCAAAAAACCATAGAGGTCATTAACTCACTTGAAGGAAAGACACTTGACTACGAAGCCGAAAGGAACGCCATAAACGAGGTCTATCACGGTGAAATCCTTGAGAAATACAAAGGGCAGATTGAGGAACTCCTTACAAGGCTTGACTACTTCACTCTTGAAAAGCAGAGCGAGGCCCAGAGAGTTTTCCGCCAAATGGCTGGAATGTACTTCGTGGTGCCGGCTCTGATGATCGAATACGGTTACAGCGAAACTGTAAAGAAGTTCGGGGAGTTACTAAGCGACCCTAAGAACTTTAGACTCAGCTGGAGCGACATAACACAGAAACTTTCCCAAGAACTCGAATATGAGGTCAGCAAATGGGAGCTCAGAAAGATACTTCAAGAGTTTTCAGTCAATATCCCCATCTGGTTTGTTTTCAAAGATGGAAACCTTCAACATGCGCTTCACAACACCTTCAAGGGTTATCCAGTGGTTCTAACGTGGGACAAAAAAATAGCGGAGAAACTTTGGGAATACGGCGTTGACAAGGTGATTGACAAGGACCTTGACGTGGAGGGAGATATTCTGTGAATTACATCTTCCAATGTAACAGTGATAGGTGTAGTGAAAATTACACCAACAACTGTAATCTCATCCGCGAATATCTCCTCACTGAGCTTTTTGTCACAGGCACAGAAATAAACTACCTCTTCATCTGCAAAACCAAGCTCTGGTACTTCTCTAAAGGCATCACCATGGAACAGGAAAGCGAATGGGTTGACCTCGGCAAGTTCCTGCATGAAAAGAGCTACTTCGGAGAAGAAAAAGAAGTCAAAATAGGTCCAATAAGCATTGACTTCATCAAAAAAGATGACATCATAGAGGTTCATGAAGTCAAAAAGGGCAAATCTATGGAGAAAGCCCACGAGATGCAGGCATTGTATTATCTCTACTACCTCAAAAAGCTTGGCATAAATGCGAAAGCTATTCTGAATTACCCAAAGCTCAGAGAAACCAAAGAGATAACCTTGGAAGGAAGAGAAAAGGAAGTTGAAGATTCAATCAGAGAAGTTGAGCGAATAAAATCATTCCCAATTCCACCAAAGCCTGTAAAAACAAAGAAGTGCAAAACGTGCGCATATTATGAGCTTTGCTGGGTTTGAGGTGGTGATATGAGGAAGAAGTCCTTAACTTTATTTTCAGATGGAACTCTCTATAGGAAAGAAAACACCCTCTATTTTGAAAACGCCCAAGGTAAAAAGCCTTTGGCAATTGAGGGCATTTACGACATCTATATCTATGGAAAAGTTACCATAACATCTCAGGCTCTTCACTTTTTAGCTCAAAAGGGCATAGCGGTGCACTTTTTCAACCACTATGGATATTATGACGGCTCATTTTATCCAAGAGAAAGCCTTCACTCTGGAGATTTGGTTATAAAGCAGGCTGAGCACTATCTTGACAGAGAAAAGCGCCTAAGGCTGGCTAAGCTGTTCGTGAGAGGAGCCTCAAAGAACATGGAACGTAACTTGAAGCGCTTTGGTGCTGAAGGGAATTTCAGCGAGCTTTTAGAAGAGCTTGAGGACACAAGAAAGATAACCGATGTTATGAACGTTGAAGCAAGGATAAGACAGGAGTACTATGCTCTGTGGGATGAAACTTTACCAGATGGCTTTAAGATTGTGAAGAGAACAAGAAGACCTCCTCAAAATGAAATGAACGCCTTGATAAGCTTTCTGAACTCAAGACTGTATCCTGCAATAATCAGCGAACTTTACAACACCCAGCTGACCCCAACAATAAGCTATCTGCATGAGCCGAGCGAGAGGAGATTTTCTCTTGCTTTAGATCTGAGTGAGATTTTCAAGCCAATAATAGCTGACCGCATAGCCAACCGCCTGGTGAAGCAAGGCGTAATAAAGAAGGAGCACTTTAGAGAGGATTTAAACGGTGTTTTGCTCAATGACGAAGGAAAGAAAATTGTTCTTAAAGCGTTCAACGAAGAAATGAGGAAAAGCGTAAAGCATCCAAAGCTAAAGAGAAATGTCACCAAGCAGAGGCTGATCAGGCTTGAGGCGTACAAGCTGATAAAACATCTTGTTGGAACTCAGGAATATGAACCGCTGGTGGCATGGTTCTGATGAAACGCAATAAGATGGTGTTTCATATTCACGACCAATGTTCCCAAGGGAGAGTAAAACATCATTACTCAGGTGTTTTCCTGAGTGGTTCATAGCTCTCTTTCAAATGTTTTAATTTTTTGAAACATATTGTACATCCGGATGAAACATTTGAACCGTAGAAAAGCTTATATATTTCAAATGCACATTCTATTCTGAGGTGATTCCAAGTGGACTTCCCCGAGGTTGTAAACATGCTGAGGTTCTTCGTAAGAATGAGGAACTTCGGCTATGTGGACAGAATGGGCAATGCCCTGACCTACGAACCTGTGGAAATGGCCATTCTTGAAGCACTCAGAGCTTTTCGCTCGATACACGAGAGTGCTAAGACTGATGAGAATGATAGAAAGTATATCGAAAAGAACGGAAAGAAAATATATCTTCCGAGAATACCCGATGAGGAAGAGATTAGAACATTTCTCAATGCCGTGAGGAAAGATATGAGCGTTGCCAAGCGTGTTGCCACGCTAGCGCTTGCCTTTCCCTCCAAAGGAGGTGAGGAATGATGTTTTTAAGTGTTGGAGTTAGATTTGAGGCAAATGTAGAGGCATTAAACATGGTTGAGACTGCAGGAAACTACACCAAGCACCGTAGGGTTCCCTACCTAGTCGAAGAGGACAGGAAGCTGAAGACCATCTATGTCCCAGCCATAAGCGGCGAAAGCTTAGCACATGCCTACCAGTGGAGTTTAGTCAAGGAAGCACTTGCTATGAACCTTCCAGTATGCGAGGACTGCGCAAAGGGAGAGTTCTTCAAGTCAATGAACAAAGCACATCTCAAGAAGAAGATTAACCCAATACCAGACGATTCCAAGAAAATCGAAGCCGCGATCATAAAGAGCTGTATCATTGAAGACGTTGGTGGATTTCTCTATGCTGAAAAGCCTCCAGTCAGAAGAAGCTCAGCGTTTCAGGTGAGCTATGCCCTGCCAATAAAATCCATGGCTCTCTTTGCTACAGCTGAGCCCCAGCTCCATGCAAGGCACGCGCAGATGGATGCCAAGGGTAAGAAGGGCAATGTCTCTGAGCAGATGATATACTATGTGGAAACAGGAACCGCTCTGTACGGTTTCACTTTCAACCTTGACCTCGATGCTATAGGCGTTAGCTCTCTTGGTGCTGGTCCAATCATCCCAGAAGAGGAGATAAAGGCAAGAAGGGAAGCATCGCTGAAGGCTCTGTTCAGAATGCTCTCCTCGGCACAGTTTGGGGCAAAACTCTCGCGCTTCTTCCCTGTAGGTGGAATTACAGAGCTTACCGTTGTGGTGACGGAGCATCCCTTCGTGGTGACTTCACCAATCTATGACAGCTATGTAGAGAGAACCAAGAAGAGGCTTGAAGTCATAAAGGAAGCTTTCGGGGAGGATTACTTCTTCGACTCCACGAATGAGGTTCCTGAAGAGACCCTCAGGAAGGCTATTGAGTACCTCAAAGAAAAGGGCTATATCTGAGGTGGTTTCCTTGATTTCCTTTTTAAAGGTGGAGGTGAGGCCCACTGGAATAATAGCGCTCCGTTCGCTCCCTCAGAGCAAGATGCGCAACGCCTTTCGCTATCCGCCGCCAAGTACGCTGATTGGAGCATTGGCATATCCGTTGCTCCACATAGCCGGAGACAGAACAGAAACGCTCGAACCGAGGAGAAATGCACGCAGCTCTGCTGACAGGATAAGACCGCTTATAGAGTGGGCAACAGTGAAAGTCTCTGGAATGCCAAGGGTCTACGGCTCAATACTGAAGATAAACCGCCTTCACAGGAGAAGCGTTGAAAGTGCTGTAACCTCGTTTCCGATGGCAGTGATGTATGGCGAAAGCGACTACACATTAACGTTGCTCTATCTCCTTAATGATGACCTTATCAGCGCTTCAGAATTCTCAGTGAAGGACTTCGAGAGAGCCGCGTGGGGGATAAGTAGACTCGGCTCGAGGGAGTCTGTAGTCAGCGTTGAGAGCGTCGAGCTGGGGAAGGGCACAATCATGGAGAAAGAGATGGCAGAAACGGCCTACGCTTTCCTTCTGACTGGTAAGAAGGTTCAAGGAGGTGGTGTTGTTCAGGGTGTCGTAGACTGGAAGGAGGGCATAGGGAACTACTCAAAGGCAAGAATCATAGTGATGTTCTACCCCGAGGGCAAGGTTGAGGTCGAAGGAAGGCTTAAGGTGATAGATGTGGGCGAGGAGGTGGTACTGTGATTCTCAAAGTGGCTAAGGAGCTCCCCTTAAGCGGTCTCAGCAGGGAGCTTGCTCTGCTTGGACTGAGTTGGGTTGTTGATCAAGTGGGAACTGAGGTTTCGAATGAAGACTTCGCTCTTGCGCTGGAGAACGCTATGGAGACACTGAGCAATAGAGCTACAGTGAACTCCTCCAAGATGGGACGCAACGACAGAACATCTTACGAGAAGGTTCTCAGAGCTTGGTTTGGACGTTCGGCGCCGAACACTTACACAGAGCTCTTCGGTATGGTAGTCGAGGAGACTGTGAGGCTTATTAAGGCAGGAAAGCTCGACGTCGAGAAAGCCTTAACGTTTTTCTCCGTGGACAAAAAAGGCATTAACCTTGGCGTTCCCTTCAATGGAACCTACGCCATAATGCCAGCAGTTGTAAAGCAGCCGGAGTTCTACGAGTTCCAGACTGAATTTTTAAAGCCAACAGCGGGGACTAAGGCAATGGTGAACCTCGATCCGGTTTGGCTCTCGCTGATAGCGGTCGGCTTCCTCACGGCATTCGCAGGCTACATTGGCGGGAGATATTACCTGATGACAAAGCCCGGAATGGAGACTCTTTTTCCTTACGTAGGTAATGTTCTTGATGGAGTTCTCCTCTTAACAGATGCCAACATGAAGTCTGGGGCAAGAATAGACTCAGAGGAACTTTATGAACTCCGCCTGGCAATGAAGCTCGCCGAAGAAGGAAAGAACGTCTCTGAAGAGACTTATCCCCTGACCCTACATCTGATAAGCCTTGAAGGCAATGTCTACACCGAGCTTAAAACAGTGCAGCTCGACCTCAGAGAGCTTCAAGGATACCTGAGTGAATATGTGAAAAAAGTTGAGAACCTGTCAATCAGGGGTATAAACATAATGGTGGAGACCAATGACGGCAGCTTCTATCCTCTGTGGGTTCTCGTTGACATAGCAGAAACAGAGCTTAGGAAGGGTGTTTCAGGTGACAACCAGATGCTGGCATACATTTTCGTGAAGGATTTGTACAGGGCTATAAACTCCGGCAACAGGGAGCTCCTACAAGACTCAATTTTCAGACTCTTCAGACAGGGAAGGGCGCTGATAGAGGGAAGCGCAAAAGCCAGTGGGTTGCTTGTAAAGACGCTGAGAGCTTTTATGACCGAAGCACACATGGAGGCTTTGCTGTGATATCTGCGTATAAAGAAGTTGTGAAAAAGCTCGCAGAGCTAAAAGGCTTCAAACCTGAGCCGAGACCGCTCACAGAGGAAGTCATTAAAGCCTTGGATTCCTCGGAGCTTCCTTTTTTCCTTGTAAGAGCTCCAACAGGCTATGGGAAAACCGTGATAAGCTACACCTTAGCTCTCCACTCCCTTAGAGATGCCTCCTTCTACGACCACGTCATCCACGTTCTGCCCATGCGTGCTATCGTTGAGGACATTGATATGACTGCCAAAGAAGCACTTGGGTTTTCAAAGACAAAGATGATGGGCTCAAGCGAGGAGTTCATGCACCTCTTTCCGCTCAATGTAACCACAGCTGACACGTTTACATGGGATATTCTCAAGCTAAACACCAAGCGCTACAGCCTGATAAAAGCTGGGAAGGAGTTCGGCTATGATTACCTTACCCAGGCGTCTATTCTCACCTCTATAGTTATCTTTGATGAGGCGCATTTTCTTCTTGAAGACAGGCGAATAAAGGAGGTTTTTCTAGCTGTTTTGAGGTTTCTCACAAAGGAGAAAGTTCCGATAATACTTATGACAGCAACCCTCTCTAACGGCTACAGGAAGCTCTTCCAAGAATACGCTAGGAATAGTGGCTATGACTTTGATGTTTTTGAGCTCAATGAAAACGACCCTTTCGCAAGGAGAGAGCTTTCCAAGGAGTTTGAGATTTCAATAGAGACTGGAAATCCACTTGACTTCGTGGAACGTGGAAGGAGGAACCTGATCATAGTGAATACCGTGAGGAGAGCTGTGCAGATATACAAGAATGCTAAGAGCTTGAGATTTGGAAATATCATGCTGATTCACGGCAGAATGACCGCAGAGCACAAAAGGCAGCTCATAGAGAAGCTCAGAAAGTGGAAGAACAACGAGGAGTTTTTAGTAATAGCGACGCAAGTTGTAGAGGCTGGCGTAGATGTCTCAGCTGACGTTATGATAACTGACGCAGCTCCAATGAATTCACTCCTCCAGCGCTTCGGTAGAGTTGCAAGATATGGAGAGGGCAAGGGAAAAATTGTGGTAATCAGAGATGCTGATGGACCGTATGATGTGGAGAAAGTTCAGAAAACAATATCACTCCTCGACAAAGCAGAAAACTTCCATCCCCGCCTGCCGTGGACGTATCAGGAGATAGTCGATGCCGTTCACGGCAGGAAAAAAGTTGAGGTTCTTAAAGTAAACAGAGCCTTTATTGGAACCTTAGTTTCCAAGCTTACCAACCCAGCAGAGCGCTCCATTCATATACTAAAATGGATTGAGGTGCGGATAAGGAGAGGTGAGCCTCTGCTAAGAGACTTCCTGATTCCTGTTGAGGTTGAGAACGATGTTGTCCTTGTAAGCCCAGAATTTCTGTGGAAGCTGTGGAAGAACGGAGAGGTTAAGGTTTTGAGAGGGAATGCTCCTTGGATTCCTGCGAACAAAAACGACACCTACGAACTCGCCAAGTGCGTTGCTCTTGGGGAGCCTGTTAAAGTTGTTCTCAAGAGGGAATATGACTGGGAGTGTGGGCTGGTATGACGTGCTGTGCGTTTTTTGACAAAGAAACAGGTGAGTGCATTGAGACCATGGAAGAGCACATAATGACGGGGCTTGAACTCATCGAAAAGAGGTATATAGCGAGGAACTACGGAGCATTTCTTGGAAAGCTTCTCGGTCTTCAGAGAGAAAAGGCTGAAGAGTTGCTTCACTTAACTTACATTTTCCATGACGTTGGAAAGGGACTGGAAGAGTTTCAAAAAAGGAAGCAAGGATTCAAGTATCACGAGTATTACTCTGCCCTCATAGCTAGAGAGATACTGAAAGATTGGGGCAAGGCAGGAATTGTGGCATCTACAGCGATACTGCTCCACCACCATGATTGGATAAGGGAAGGCATTCCTCAGAAAAAACGCCTAAAGCTCTGCCCAGAGTGTAGAAAACTGTTCGAAAAACTAACCGGCTTAGAAGTTCCAGAAACAATCTCTGCCACAAGCACTGAAGAGTTCACCGAGACGTTTAAAACTAAGCTGAGGTCCGTCTACGCAATTCTCCTTCCCACAGTCGTAGCAGATAATTTTTCGGCTTCAAAAAACCGCTTAGGAAAAGAAACTCATCTTGGAAAGGAGATTTTGGAGTCATCTAAGCTTTATGGGGTGATTTAATGCTCGTGGTTTTTCCGCTTGGCTTTGATGAGAAATTCATAGTGAGGGCCCTAATAAGAAACAAGCTAAAAAAGGAAGACAAGCTGCTTGCGATACTGCCCGAAGGATATGAGAAAGAAGAAAGAACAATAACCGCCCTTAAAAACCTCCAGGGACTTTTAAAAAGCCTCACCTCAGAAGACAGCATCACCGTCGTCGAGGTTCCATTAGGAAGTGGTGAGGATATGGTGCTGACGATAAGGAAGGAAGTGCTAAGGCACCTCACACCCGACAGAGAGATTCTTGCCGTCCTTTCTGGAGGCATGAGGGCTCTAACAGTTACAACGCTAGCAGCGCTTTCCTCTCTTCAAGACGTTTCAGTAAGGGTGGAAAGTGACTTCGAGAATCTGGCTGGCTTTATTTCCTTTGATCTGACCCCTATTTTAGCGCCTGCTGACATCAGATGGGTTAGGATTCTCTGCGGCATCTACAGAGGTAAGAGTATCAGAAAAACTGCAGAGGAAATAGGAACATCTCCAGCAACAGTAAGCAGGGAACTCCAAAGGATGATGCACTACAACCTTGTTCGTCCTGTGAGAGCAATCACTCAGGTTGTCAGATATGAAATAACAGATGGTGGGATGTTCTACCTTAAGCTCTATGGGGATGATTGCATTGAGGTTTAAGTTGATTCTTGTTCGTGATAAGCCTTTCATTCTTCCCTTTAACTATCCTCGGTCACTTTACGGCTTTACGCTCAAGGTAATAGAGACAGCAGATTCACATATCGCATGGAGATTGCACAACATCAAAAAGGACATCAAGTTCGTGCTTTCTGAGCCAAGGGCTATTGGAAAGAGGGGTAAACAATGGACGGTAGCAGAAAAGGGAATCCTTGTGAAATCTAAGAAGTTCAAGCTGTACTTTTCCACTGCTGAACCAGCAATAGCAAATGCTTTTGCTGAGGGAATAAATCAGCTTGAAGAAGTGAAGTTATTTGACATGCACTTTTATGTTGAGGAAATCAGGCTCCTAAAAGAGCCAAATTCTCTTTCAGGAAAGCCTCTTAAAACGCTCTCGCCAATAAACATCATAGATAACAACCCCCCGAACGGAAAGCGCCAGTGGGATGTTTCCCCCTTTCAGAGCAAAAACAGCCCTTACAAGAACGAGCCGCTCGTGTGGAAATACCTTCTCTTCAAAAACCTGCGCTCTAAGTATCTGATGTTACATGGAGAAACATATGAGGGAAGCTTCGATATTGAAATTCTAAACAAACCAAGACCAAAAGAGAAAAGGTTAATAGCAGATAGGGATAAGAAAACAGGAAAACCAATATGGGCAATAGCATGGCATCTTGGATTGAAGCTCTACGGAGAGGAAGATCTCCTAAGTGTTGCGTATCAACTGGGCATTGGGGTTAGGAATACACATGGATTTGGAATGATTGAGATACAATAAGACTCCAAAAGAATTGAAAATTGGTGGCATGGTTTTAGATGATGTCCTCCAGCGGATTCTTCTCTACCCCCAAGCTTTCCCTTTTTGGCTTTGAGCGGAGCTTGTAAATCACTACTGAATCCTCATTCTCATCTATTAAACTAAGAATGCCTTCTCTTATTCGTTCAAACTCTGCTAAGGTAATTTCTCCCTCAAAAACACTGTTTTGAACCCAATGCAAATACTGACGCAGGAACTTCTTGACCTTATTAACCCTTGAGACGTTAACATCGTAAACGATGACCACATACATGGCTCATCATGGTGAAATTAGTCTGCTCCGTTTTAATCTTTTTTGAAGATTTTTCAATACTTGTTGATGTTCTGTTTTTCGAAATTCTTTGGCTTTAATTTGCTTTAATTTCAAAATGGGGGTTTGTGGGTGGTTTGGATGTTTTTAGTAATTGTTTGTTGTTAAATTACATTGTGTTACAAGTTTTTAGCCATCTCATAACATTTTAAATGTGTACATTTGGAATTGAGTATTCTCGGGACTTCTCTAACATGTTTCCCTCATGAAAATTTGACCATTTTGGATTTAGAAACTTTGTTAGTTAGATTTTTGGATTTTAACACCTAAAAAGCCGTTGGAGAGGTTCTGAACATTGCTGTACATTACTTGAAATTATGGAAAATAACTGTGAATTAATTTAATGGAGTGATAGTAACGTGTTAACTGGGGGTTTGTTTGAGTTTTGTTATTGTCCCTTTGGAGAAGAGCTTTTATAATTCAAGCGTTTTTATAGTCTTATTGGGGAAATAAGGCAAAATTGCGCCCTGTTCCAATAAGACTCTAAGAGAATTGAAATTTGAAGTTTACAACTTCAACAACATTGCCATGGCTTGTTCCAATAAGACTCTAAGAGAATTGAAATGCTCACTTGGGTGAGCTTTAGGATTATTAATATACGGAATGTTCCAATAAGACTCTAAGAGAATTGAAATTATATTTTTGGGAGATTTTTGGATTTAGAGGAATCAGCGTTCCAATAAGACTCTAAGAGAATTGAAATCCCGTTTATTGGTATTTAGCACCCTACTTGTCCTTCAGCGAGTTCCAATAAGACTCTAAGAGAATTGAAATAAGCTTGGTTCAGCGCACATTAAGATCAAAGATATGGTGTTCCAATAAGACTCTAAGAGAATTGAAATTTCGCTGTATGCTATGTTAATGAGCCCGAAACACTCCAGTTCCAATAAGACTCTAAGAGAATTGAAATCAATATGGCAGATATTCTTAGAGAAGCTTTTCTATGGGCGGTTCCAATAAGACTCTAAGAGAATTGAAATATTATACTATATATGAACATTGGATCACCTCAAAGTGTTCCAATAAGACTCTAAGAGAATTGAAATATTAAGCTGTACTTTGATCAAACTAAAACCTGGGAGGATATGTTCCAATAAGACTCTAAGAGAATTGAAATGGGGGGATATACTTAAGTTCAGTGAGCTTGGACTTAATTGGTTCCAATAAGACTCTAAGAGAATTGAAATGTCTGAATGCAGCGATTCCACCCTTGAATTGCTGCATGAGGCTTAGTTCCAATAAGACTCTAAGAGAATTGAAATCAGGATGAGGGGAATAATTAGAGCAATGGCAAAATTGGGTTCCAATAAGACTCTAAGAGAATTGAAATTCATCTAACTGCCCATTCCACTTTAATAATATGATTATCGTTCCAATAAGACTCTAAGAGAATTGAAATAACTTTAGGGTTTATGCTATTCCAGAGAGCGAAGAGGGTTCCAATAAGACTCTAAGAGAATTGAAATTAAGTACTGGTAATACTCAATGTAGGCAAACATTGGAGTTCCAATAAGACTCTAAGAGAATTGAAATAACGTGGTGCTGTTTCGGGTAACCCGCTGAACTCTGTTCCAATAAGACTCTAAGAGAATTGAAATATTTAATTGTGAGCTATGGGTTAAGCGGTTCTGTTAGCGTGTTCCAATAAGACTCTAAGAGAATTGAAATAGATTATGAGAGCGGCAAAGAAAATTGGAAGTATCGCGTTCCAATAAGACTCTAAGAGAATTGAAATTCCTTGATGAGATAAAAGCCGATCCATTATACCTCAAGTTCCAATAAGACTCTAAGAGAATTGAAATCCTCAAGTAGCCCCTGATTGCATTTCCGCTGATGACGTTCCAATAAGACTCTAAGAGAATTGAAATGCTTAAAGACTTTATTCGAAAGTGTAACTTATACTGGTTCCAATAAGACTCTAAGAGAATTGAAATGGCTTTCCATGCCTTTTTCTCTTCGCCATACCTCATGTTCCAATAAGACTCTAAGAGAATTGAAATTTGAAAAAGTAAATCTTACGGGTCTGCCGGTTTCTAAGTTCCAATAAGACTCTAAGAGAATTGAAATGCATGCGGGCAAAAGTCGAGATGTCAAGCTTTGTCGGGTGTTCCAATAAGACTCTAAGAGAATTGAAATTTAACGCCGTTAAATCTCTTAATAGCTTAGAATTATTGTTCCAATAAGACTCTAAGAGAATTGAAATTAATCTTCATCTGTTGCTTCGTCTTTGAATTTGATTTCGTGTTCCAATAAGACTCTAAGAGAATTGAAATCTCTCATTGCTTAAAATGTATTGCTCTAAAGCCTCCTTTATCACGTTCCAATAAGACTCTAAGAGAATTGAAATAAGTTCCAGAAACATATGTCCGTTTGTCTTAGGAAAAAATGAGGAGGTTCCAATAAGACTCTAAGAGAATTGAAATAGCGGTCTATGCGGCTTTTGGCGTTGAGGTGAAGGTTAGTTCCAATAAGACTCTAAGAGAATTGAAATGAAATCAAAGAGGTTTTGGAAAAAACACAGGACTGGTGTTCCAATAAGACTCTAAGAGAATTGAAATCCAAATCAAAAGATACGTTAACATCTTGTGCCTCTTGTCCAGTTCCAATAAGACTCTAAGAGAATTGAAATGCTATTGACCTTAGCAACCTTGAGCTGGAAATGAAATGGAAGTTCCAATAAGACTCTAAGAGAATTGAAATCAGGACACTTATAATGGTTACCGACACCAGCGATGACGTTCCAATAAGACTCTAAGAGAATTGAAATCCCGGCAAAGCTCGTTGGTGGTAGTAAAGAAGAGATTCTCTTTGATGTGGTTCCAATAAGACTCTAAGAGAATTGAAATGCGACTCAGAATATGGAATGGACACTTTATCATCTACAGTTCCAATAAGACTCTAAGAGAATTGAAATAATATCACAGAAAAATGGTTCATTTTTTGACGGTAGGTTCCAATAAGACTCTAAGAGAATTGAAATTAGCACAAAAGTTAAACAGAACAGCTTAATTTTCGGGTTCCAATAAGACTCTAAGAGAATTGAAATCGTCAAGGAAGGGGACATAAGGACGAGTTACAGCACAGTTCCAATAAGACTCTAAGAGAATTGAAATTAACACTCTCTGTGTTCCCGTTTTCTTGTCAATCGCTCTCAGTTCCAATAAGACTCTAAGAGAATTGAAATACAATAATTTTCACTTCTTCAAACCCTTTCATCTCGACGTTCCAATAAGACTCCAATAAGTGTAATCTGTGGCTTCTCATGAGTCGCTATGTTTTTGTCGATATCCCTTTTTGCCAGATGAGACAATGTTTATATTTCTAAAATGACACTCCATTTGGGATGAAAGATGCTGCCTGTTGGAAAAGTTCCACCAGAGAAGCTCAGAGATGTAGTTTTCAAATACTTGGGCGTTCAGGGAGAGAGGGTATTAATTAAGTCAGGTATTGGGGTGGATGCAGCTGCCGTTGATTTTGGAGATAATGTCCTTGTAGCATCTACAGATCCAATAACAGGTGCAGAAAAGCATATAGGGTTTTATGCTGTCAATATAAATGCCAATGATGTTGCAACTTTTGGGGCAAAGCCGAAGTGGTTTCTGGTTTCAATCCTTCTGCCTGAAAATGCTGATGAAAAACTTTTGAAAGAGATAATGTTTGATATTGACAAGAGTGCAAAAAGACTCGATATCGCAGTAATTGGCGGACACACTGAAGTCACTCCCGGTTTAAAGAAGCCGATAGTTGTTGGGACAATGCTCGGAGAAGTGAAAAAAGAAAAGCTTGTACATGCCGGAAATGCAAAGCCAGGGGATGCCATTATCCTCACAAAAGGAGCAGGGATTGAGGGAACGGCGATCATAGCAAGTGAGCGGGAGAATGAGCTGGTTAGAGTATTCGGAAAAGAGTTCGTTGAGAGAGCAAAAGCCTTTCTCTGGAAGATAAGTGTTGTGAAAGAGGCATTAATAGCGAACGAAATTGGAGTAAACGCAATGCACGATCCTACCGAGGGGGGCATTGCAAACGGACTGCACGAGATGGCAGATGCATCCGGGTTGGGCTTTAAGGTTCATTATGAAAAGATCCCCATAGCAGAAGAAACGAGGAAAATCTGTGAGTACTTCAACTTGGATCCCCTATCGTTGATAAGCTCGGGAGCTCTTCTGATTGCAGCACCAAAGGAAAATGCAGATGAAATTGTCGCTGCTCTTAAGAAGGAGAACATTGTTGCTTCAGTAATCGGAGAGTTTCTTGGAGATAAAAAGAAAAGGATAATCATAAGAGATGGAGCGGAAAAGAAGCTCAAGCAGCCTTTGAGTGACGAGCTTTGGAAGGTTGTTTAAGTGTTTCCCCGAGGCTTTCTTTTTCCTGCTCTTTCCACTCTTCCAGCAGGGTTACGAGTAAACCTAAAGCCACTGGTCCAATTATAACTCCCTTTATCCCGAATGACATTATCCCACCAAAAATTCCCACCAATGCAACAACTGAGCTTACCTTTGCACCTTCAGCAACAAGCTTTGGCCTTATCGTTATATCTGGTAGGGGAGAGATAAAAACTGCACCATATACTGCAAATAACACCCCAAGAGCTACACTGCCTGTTTTAATCAAATATGCAGCTCCAATCGCCCAGAGTATCCATCCCCCAATTACAGGCAAAAGTTCGAGCACTATGCACAGTATTCCAGCTGCAATTGCACCGCTGACGGTTGTTATATCAAACAGAACAAACCCAACGGTCAGAAATATTCCCTTGAGAACGCTGAGCATCAGCCAGGTTCTTAGGATGGCGTTGAGGGTTATCTTTGCCCTCTCAACAAGATGTATGCCAAGCTCCCTGTTTTCCCGCGGAAGCAGACGATAGACCTCCATTGCTAAAAACTCTGAATTCGTTAAGATGGCGTAAAACAGCGCAAGGAAAACTATCGCCTGCAGCATGAATTTGGGAAGGGAAAACGTGTATCCAAGTAGAATATCACCAAGCTTTTCTGGGATTGTTTTTGAAAGTGCGTGGAGGCTTTCCCCTATTCCAAAAGGAAGGTTTACGCCAAGGAGCCAGTTGAAGAAGTCGCCTATGTAAACATACAGGTAGTTCAAAACATCTCTCAGCCATAGGGCTGCGCCTATAAGCAGGACTCCGGCGAGAAGTGCCATCATTGCGGTAAGCATGACTGCGGACTTTTTATTTCCGAATCTCTGGGAGAGCCGCATATGAAACGGATGGAATATATATGCTATTGCAAGGCTGAAGATGATTGGAGAGATCAGCGGCTCAACTGTACGCCAGACTAAGAAGAGTATGATGAGGGAAATTCCAAGCCAGACAAGGCTTTCGGTTTTCATATCACCATCTCCCTATATATTTCAGTATTAGCTCCCTTGCAGAGGGCTTGTTAAAGATGAAGAGACGATTTTTAATTCCGTCAAGCAGAAAGTTCTTTCCTAAAGCTAAAAGTCCATCTTTGAGCTTGTAGATCTCTGCTTTTTCTAAGTCTATGTCCTCTTTTACCTCTCTTGGAGCTTCAATGTTCTCCAAAATTGCCTCAAGCTTATCCATAACTGCTCTGCTAACAAACTTGGGCTTGCCAAGCTTAAGTTCTTCCGGTTCAACTTCGCTGGCATCCATGTAAATACCCCAAAACTCCTTTGCACATTCGAATGGATAAACGTACTCCTTTCCATAATCTTGGAGGTATAGCTCGTAAATGATTGCCAGCAGGATTTTTCTGGCGTCACTTCCATAAAACTCTATCCTCAAATTGAACCTTCCATCGGCAAAGCCGTTCTCGAAAACTTCAAGCTTTTCCTCACACTGCATGAGCTCACCCCCTTATGTATGAGTAAACATAATTAGCAGGCATGTAGAGGGATGAGCTCTCATAGATTCCAAAGTCTGTTTTTTGAGCGCTGTATAAAACAACCTTGGCACTCTTGACGTTCATGAGCTGTTCAAGAACTTTAATCGCATAATCTAAGTCTCCAGTGTCGTCCACTAAGATGCCTTTAACGTCTGTTGCAAACCATGTTTGACCTGTTGCGTACTTCTTCGTCGTATTCATGTCAAGATGTCTCCCTTCGCTTACCACCTGGAGGAAGTCTTGGAAGTATGTATCTATGATGTTCTTTATCATCTCCCTTTCTTCGGGAGTTAAGTCCCTCCACTCGGCTCCCATGTCCTTGTATTTTCCGGTTTTGAAGACATTAACCTTAATTCCATTCTGGGCGTAATACTGCTCAAGGTCATAATGGACATAGAGAACGCCAATGCTTCCGACTTCTGCCAATGGATCAGCAATGATCTTATCGGCGGCACAGGCTATGAAGTATCCCCCTGAATCCGCATATCCACCGGTGTATGCAACAACCGGCTTGCTATAGCTGAGCTTTTTTAGCTCCTTGTAGATCACCCTTACTGGACCTACATAACCTCCCGGGCTTTCAATCCATAGTAGAACTCCGCCTATGCTTTCATTCTTCTTTATCTGTCTGATTTTTGAAACAACATCCAGTGCCATGTTCTCGTCTATTGGACCCATTATGGGGAGTATGGCTATCGTAGTATTTGCTTTAGCAGGCTGCTTCTCCCTCAGTTGCTCTTTGAGATACTCAACCTGCCTTTGGAGTTCTTCAATTTTAGCCTGCAATGCTGTTATATTGCCCACAGAAGTCTTAACGGTTATATTTGGCATTTCAACTTTGACTTCAGTTGTTTTGTTCATCACCAATGCCTTTTGAAGTTCGCTGTTTTGGGTGTAAAGGAGCACGTTGCTTACAACAGCCAATGCGAGAAGAAGGGTTAAGATGAACGTGAGGTACTTCCAGACTTCTTCTTTATCCATACGTATCACCTAACATTAAAGTTACGCTGGAAACTTTTAAATGTGGTGCCAAAGATTTTTATACAATCATAGGAAAACAAAGGCAGGTGTGAAAGATGGAAATTGGGGTCAGCATTTATCCTCACTTTGTGAACAAAGACAAGAGCTTGCCCTCAGTCTTGGCTGATGTGAAGATTAAGAAGTATGATTTTGTTCAGATATTCCCACATGCTCTGGGGCTAATAAAAAACGGAGAAGTCGTGGAGAGGAAGCTTCGCCCAGTTGAAGCAGCGTTAAAAGGTGTGGGGATAAACTACATAGTGAGAATGCCTCTCTCCGTGAATCTAAGGGATCACATTTACTACTCAAGGCATTTTAAGGTCGCAAAGGCAGTTGTTGATGTTGCAATAAAGCTTGGGGCAAAGATAATAGTTATGCAGAGCGGAAAAACGGGCAGGCTTGACTTGGAGATTGAGGCGATCCAGCAGCTTGCAGATATGGCGGGCAAGTTTGGCATTAAGATAGCACTTGAAAACACATTCAGCGTTAAAGACACGCTTTATGTTATAGACAACGTTGATAGGGAGAATGTGGGCTTTGCACTCGATGTGGCACATGCATTCTTAAGCGCTCAAGGTGATGAAAACAAGCTCCTTGAAGATGTCAAGCTGGGAACTGAGAAAACAATAATCCTAATGATTCATGACAATTTCGGCAAGCTGACACCTCAGGTTGAACCGGAGGATGCCCTCGCTTATGGAGTCGGTGATCTCCACCTCCTGCCCGGTGAAGGTAAGATACCATTCGGGAAGGTTCTCAAACTGTTCGGCGATGTTCCACTGCTGCTGAAGGTCAAGGATCCAGACAAATTCGCAAAGCTGCCCGATAAGCAGACGCTGATCGAAATCCTGACAAGTATTTAAAGCTTCAGCCTTTCCTTTACCACCTTTAACAGCTCTCCAAAGGCTATCCCAATAACTTCCTTTTTTCTTGTGAAGTGGAGAACATCTTGGCTGAGGTTCTTTTTAATGATCTCTGCGGCTTCTTCAACTGTTATTTTTCTCTCGAGCCATGCGTAGGCTATTACAGCCTCGGCTATATCGCCTTTTCCATGTTTGTCAGTTCTTGGAGGTATTAAGTGAGAAAGCTTCGCCCTCTCAAGGGCTAAAGCCAGGGAAGAATTAGGAACCCTCCCAGCAGATGGATACCCCAAATACTCACTTAATGCTAAGGAGAATATGAAATTAACAAGGGAATCACCGAACTTTGAGAGATTCTTGTCTGTGAAGTCTTTCGAGTATTTCATATTAGGTCTGAAAAACTGCTCAAAACTTAAGTTTTTTGGTCAAAACTTCAGGCTAAAATTTAAAGGATTTAGCCAAAAATAAGATTAATTGGACACAGAACTACTTCTTAACGGCTTTTTCCCAGGCTTCAAGGACTTCTTTAGCTCTATCAAATATTTTCTGAGCTGCTTCTTCTAAGGCTTTTTCTGGAGTTATCTTTCCGTCAGTGACGACTCTAAACTTTGGCTTTCTTGCTGTGAGAATTGGATGTTCAATTGTGTATCCAGCGAATGTGACATGCTTGTTCTCATGAAGGACCTCATTAAGCAGGTTGGCAAATGTATGGTCTTCCCCAACGAGATAAAATTCCAGGACATTCTTTTCGCGCTTTATAACTTCAATTTTCATTCTTCCTCACCTGTTAAATGTTTTAACATTATCTCCATAGCCTGCTCTTTGTTCTTCACAAGTTCGTATTTAAACTTATCTTCTTTATATTCTGCCACTCCGACCTCAACCATTAGGTCAAGAATTTCCTCTGGATCAATGTCAAAGACAACGGCTAAAGGCAATGCAACTTCCCTTATTTGCCTCGTGGTCTGGAGTGAAATGTCTGCAAGGTATTCTCCAAGTTTTCTTGTTAGGTTAACTATTTCATTCCACGGCATTGAGGTCTCAAGCTCATTGTTCTTAACTTCAACGGTCTCACCAAGTAGCTCAAGGGTCTTTAAAAGTATTGGGGCTGAAATGCTAACACCTGCTTCTCGGAATATGTCATCCAGCACGTATCTGTAGAGACCACGCTTGTTTGCGTATAAGCGGGAGCGAACCCTCTTATGAATGTCCTTAATCTTGTAGACTGCGTCTCTGATTTCGTCTTTAGTTCCTTGTATATTGATTTTTAGAGAATTGAGCTTTCCATGGACGTATATAAATGCAGGAAGGTTAAGCTTTTGAAGCTCCCTCATAAATTCCTCCTTCTCAACGTCGTCCCTTACGTGGATAACAATTACCTTCTTAGCCTTCATTTCTTACACCTAAACCTTAATCTTTCTGTAGAACGCTGAAAGCTTTCTTGTTTCGATCCTTCCACACTTGGGGCATATGAGCTGATTTCCTCTCCTCACGAGGGGAGTCTTACAGTTTGAACACAGTGCAAAAACAACACCCAAGTCCGGTGCTCTTGTTGTCAGCTGAATTGGGCTTTTTTCATCAGTCAAAACCCTTGCCCTCACTATATCCCCTATTTTAAATTCTTTGCTCATGTCCTCAACAAAGCCTTCTTTTACCTGGGAAATGTGGATACCAGCGAGCTTTGATGTTGCTATTTCCCTATAATCCTCCCTTCCTTCTATTCTGAGAAGCTGGACAATTGCCGCCTGAGGTTTTACCTCGATTACTTTTGCAATAACAATCTGTCCAACTTTTGGAATTGGGGGGGTATCTGTAACTGGAACAACACTTATCTCCATTTTTTCTTGGTTTATTTTAACCTTTCCAGCTCTTGTTGAATAGAGTTCTCCATTTTCTTCAATAACACCATCTCCGGGGAGGAACTCCTCAATAACTCCCAGATAATCCCCTGGAAGAACAAAATCACCGTTTTTCACTGATTTTTTCTTCCTATTTTCAACATCCATCCCTCACACCCCAGTGAATTTTAACAATCTGGTCTTTTAAGCTTATGGGCATAGCATATACTTTATAAGGAAGCTCAGAAATTATTTTAGTAAGTTCGTCAAAAGGCTTGGATGGTGATAAAGATGAGGATGCTTCTAATTCACAGCGATTATCTTGAGTATGAAGTTAAAGATAAGGCTTTGAAAAAGCCCGAGGAGATAAGCGAAGAGCAGAAGAAAGGAAGGCTTGACGAGGTTCTCGCTGTTTTTGTAAGTGTTGAGAAGGTTGACGAACAAAATCCTGATGAAGTTGTTGAAAAAGCTATTGCTGAGATTAAAGACGTTGCCTCTCAAGTCAAAGCCCAAAACATATTTGTCTATCCATTTGCTCATTTAAGCAGTGAGTTAGCTTCACCAGATGCTGCCCTTAAGATCCTTAAGGCAGTTGAGGAGAAGCTCAAGGAAGAGGGCTTCAACGTTAAGAGGGCACCATTTGGCTATTACAAGGCATTTAAGCTTTCATGTAAGGGTCACCCGTTGGCAGAGCTTTCAAGGACGATAGTTCCGGAAGAAGTTAAGAAAGAGGAAGAGGTTCCAGAGGCTCTGAAGAAAGAAGAAGAGCTTGTCAGCTACTGGTACATTCTCACACCAGAGGGGGAGCTGGTTGAAGTTGACAAGTTTGACTTTACTGGACATGAGAACCTCAAGAAGTTTGCAAACTACGAGATAAGCAAGAGCAGAATAGCTGAGAAGGAACCGCCTCACGTTAAGATAATGCTTGAACAAGAATTAGTTGATTACGAGCCAGGAAGCGATCCAGGAAACTTAAGATACTATCCAAAGGGAAGGCTCATCAAGTCATTACTTGAGCAGTATGTTACAGAGAAAGTCATAGAGTACGGTGCAATGGAAGTCGAGACGCCAATAATGTATGACTTTGAACACCCAGCTCTTGAAAAGTATCTGAACAGGTTCCCGGCGAGACAGTACATTGTCAAGAGCGGTGATAAGAAGTACTTCCTCAGATTTGCCGCTTGCTTTGGTCAGTTCCTCATAAAGAAAGATGCCACAATAAGCTACAAGCACTTGCCGCTGAGAATGTATGAGCTCACAAGGTATTCATTCAGAAGAGAGAAAAGAGGTGAGCTGAGCGGTCTCAGGAGACTCAGGGCATTTACGATGCCAGATATGCACACGGTTGCTAAGGACTTAAAGCAGGCAATGGAGGAGTTTAAGAAGCAGTATAAGTTAAGCATGGAAGTCCTCAAGGGCGTTGGACTCACACCTGATGACTATGAGGTTGCGATAAGATTCACAGAAGACTTCTGGAATGAGAACAGGGATTTCGTAGTTGAGTTAGTGAAAATTATTGGAAAGCCAGTTCTAATTGAGATGTGGAAGCAGAGGTTCTTCTACTTCATCCTCAAGTTCGAGTTCAACTTCGTTGACAACTTAGATAAGGCGGCTGCTCTTTCGACGGTGCAGATTGATGTTGAAAACGCGGAGAGATTTGGAATCACGTACTACGACGAAGACGGGAAAGAAAAGCATCCGCTCATACTCCACTGCTCACCAAGCGGTGCAATTGAGAGAGTGATGTATGCGATACTTGAAAAACAGGCAAAGCTTAGAAACCAAGGGAAGAAGCCAATGTACCCACTCTGGCTCAGCCCAATTCAGGTCAGGGTTATTCCAGTTAGCGAGGAGTACTTGGACTACGCCCTTTACATTGCAGGAAAACTCGAAGGTGCAAGGATCAGAGTTGATGTTGATGACACAAGCGATAGATTGACAAAGAAGATTAGAAAAGCAGAGAAAGAATGGATTCCATACATTATTGTAGTTGGTGAGAATGAGAAGAGACAGGGCATTATCACTGTTAGAAAGAGAGAAGATGGCAAGCAGCATGAGATGCAACTTGAGGACTTAATAAAGGAAATAAAGCAGAGAACAGAGGGCTTTCCATACAAGCCAAGACCCCTGCCGTTACTGCTTTCCCAGAGGCCCAAATTCAGGGGTTAATTTCTTTACCCTTAATCTTTCTGCTTTTTTGCCTTTTGTTGTCCACATCGTATATGTTGATGGGGCAAACTCCTCAAGTGGAGACTTCACCAAATGGAGCCTTTCCTCAAGACCCTCATCACCTATCTTTGAAGAAGCAACTATTACATATTCACTTATGCTTGTTACCCAAGCAACAAAGCGCTGAGACACAACATCTTTGTTCAAGGGGAGAACGAGTACAGAATTTGGCATGAGTTTGGTTTTTACGGCAATTGTCTGATTCAGAAGTTTTAATGTCATGTGTTCACCAAGCATCAGTGCGGCTCCATCCAGTGTATACACAACTCTGAATGCCTTTCTGTCTCCAAGGAGCGGTTTTATTCTGTTTTCATAAATCATGTCTATTTTTGGATTTATCGTCTCTGGATCGACATAATTCAAATAAAACACGTTTTTAAGGTTAAAACGTGATCCGTACTTTGATCCAAATACGTCTATTATAGCAGCATTACCCCTTTCAAGTTCTGCACTTAAATCCAAGCCGACGAATTCAGCAGCCCTAAACAGGTTTGGAAGGGGGAGATTGTAGTTTGATATTATGCCAAAACCTCCCTTATCAATCTCGTTTTTCAGCAGGGCAAAGCTTATCAGCCATGCCGAAGAGTAGGTGTCGTAGATCACTGAGACTATAGAGTTGGGCATTATTTCCTTCTTAAAGATTTCTTGAATTAGAATCTCGCCCTCTATGTTCATTTCTTTACCCCCGCAGTTACGGCATGCTTTGAAACACTTTGTTACTAAAGCATTAGAATAGTTAACAGTAAGGCAATATAAAAATTTCGCTATGGCAGTTAGTAACAAAAAAGTTAAAACAGGTGTGAATTACTCTCAGGACTTAAAGCTCTCAAGGGTTTCTTTTATGAAGTCCTTGGCTTCTTCGCTAAGCTTGTCCTCTTTCACTTCTTTACCGAATTTGTCATACACTTTCCCATCAATTATGCTTATCTCAAAGACCTCATACATCATCTCATCCTTATCCTCAATCTTAATTCCGTGACTCTTCAAGTGACCTCTTACACTGTCAATGTCAACGTACTTGCCGCATTTTTCACATTTATAGAACTGCCAGAACACAAAGTCCTGTCCAATTGTCATGTTGTTTTTCAGGTGTTCAATGAACCTGCCGCCAAGATATTCGTAAAAATCTTCCTGCATGAGCTTTCCATCTTGCTCCACAATCTTAAACCCTCTCCAGACTATGTGATCGTTTATATCCACAAGAGTGCCTCTAAGGAACTTTGATGTCATGATAAATGTGCCGTTGTGAAGGTAAAACGTACCCTTGTTCGGTACAACCACTATGTCAAGTCCTTCGCCCTCTTTTACTTCACTGAGCTTTTCTGCCTCTTCTCTGCTATTTGCCACTCTAATTCTGATCTTTAGATCACTTTTCTTGTGTCTTCCGATTATTCTGTCAATGCTTAAATCCCAGTGATAGTCATCCAGTGTTCTAATTCTGGAGTAAACTTTTCGAAGTCTTGAATCGAGCTCACTGTACTTCACATCCACCACCCAAAAAGGGAATCGGGCTTGGGATTAATAAGTCTTCCCGGAAAACTTTAAAAGGGCAATAGGGAGGGAGAGTTAAGAATACTTTCTCAATACCACGTCTCAGCTATCACATCGTGCTTGTGAATGCTCTCAAGGCTAACAACCCTGACGTGTATTCTACCCTTAAACCTCTGCTTTGCCTTGAAGATTATCTCTCTGGCAACATCCTCCACGAACTTTGGATTTTGGTACATCTTTTGAACGACAGCGTTCTCATCGACAGTTTTCAACAGCGTGTATGTTGGAGAACTGAATGAGCTCTCAACAACTTCAACCATATCCTCAAGCGGTATCTCCTCATCAAAGTCTGTCTGTATTTCAAGAGTTGCTATTGCTCTCTGAATGTGCGTTTTTCCTTGATTGTTTGCCATCGCATGGGGACAGGCTGTGTTCCCTATGACCGTAACCTTAAGTACTTTTTCGAGTTTACCTTTTGCTTCATCTTTTATGACCCCAACCTCAACATCGTAGGCTTCCAGGCTTACCTTTTTACTTGCGGGGGTTTCTTTCCCAATAATTAGGTGCGTCTTTATCCAAACTTCAGCCCTCTTGTGTGGGTGTTTTTTCTCCAACCGCTTGATTATTGCAAGCTCAAGCTCCTCAAGGGACGAATGAACCCTGCTGACTTCTTCTTCCACAGCTTCACTCATGGTTTCCGTTATGCTTTCTACGAGACGGCTCATGTGTATTCCCTTTTTCTCCTCGGGAACATCTATTGTTATCTCAAAGGTAGGGATAAAGGTGTAGAGCTTTCCTTTCCAGTTAATCTTTGCTACAGTTCTGAGATTAGTTATACCAACCCTGTGGAGCTTCTCTTTAATCTCCGGAACTTCCTCTTGGGTCTCAAAAATCTCGCCCATTATTATCACCGCCAAGTTGAACTAAACAATCGGCTTTTTAACTCTATCTCAGAAATTTCATCAGGTTATCATAGCTTTTCTTTGCGATGTCTATGTCTTTGCTGCTGAGCCTTTTGGCATATTTTGCCTTCTCAAATATTCTTGTAAGCGTGTGCAGATCCTCTAAATCCTCAAATATATTTCTCAGCTTTTCTTCATGCTCCCAGTGAGTCCAGCTCTTTTGATATGGATAGCCTTTTAAAATAAGCCCCGCAACGACGTTCTTGTACATCTTTATTATCCTTTCTTCAGGTGTCCCTTCAATTGTGTCAAAGGTCATCTGAGGGTTGAATTTGTGGGGCTCCCCCATAATTATGATACGTTTCTTCCGTCTTTTAACTGCAGTTAGAACAATGAGAGCAGCTATGATAAGCGGAACAGCATACGCATATAGGGGCAGGGGCTTGTAATAGATCATAACAGTCTGGTTAAGCCCAAAGCTCATGATCCATTTTGGATACCTTATAATGGGAGCTTCTCCTCGAGGCAAATATCGAGGTTTAGCTGTGAGGAGTAGATAAACGGCAACAACAATTGCAAATAGGGTAATAAACTCCGCAACGTTCTTCCATTTGTTTTTCTTTCTTGGAAGTCTTTCACTCGAAATTCCGGTTTCAAAGAGAAATCTCAATGCTATGCCCATAGCTATGAAGAAAAAGAACCCCCATGCTAAGTATATCCACTCAATGTTAAAGGAAGAAGCCTTGGATCTGATCGTGTATTTGTGGAGCGACGAGAACAGTATGAGAAGTAGTACAAATATGACCAAATAACCAACTTTTTTATTTCCTCCCCTGCGGGCAGACATTTGCAGCACCAGCTTCATCTACCGTTAAGCATGTAGTAGATGGTTCTTAGTGGAATACCAAGCTCCCTACTTATCTCTTTTGGGCTCTTTCCCTGAGCCATGAGCTCTCTGATTCTGAGAAGAACAGCTTCGTCATACTTTCTCGGCCTGCCTCTCGATTTTTTGATCGGTACTACCTCAATACCCATCTGTCTTAGTGCTCTTATAACTCTTTTTGAGACCTTTGGGTACAGGCTTGGGGGGCAGCCTATGAGTTTTACGTTTGGAGCATTTTCCAAGATTCTCACAAGTATTTCTTTTGTGGGTCTCAGGTTTATATAAACTTCCCTCACATTCTCATTAAGGAGCTCATCTATTTTTCTCAGCAACTCCTCGTTGTTTCTCGCAGTTATCTCAACCCTCACAACCTCTCACCCCTGGAGAAGCTCCAAAAACCTCTTTGCTTTGTCGCTCTTTGGCATAAACTTCTCAAACTTCTCTAAGTTAGTAAAGAGGGACTTATGAAGACCAGAAAGGACAAGCTTTCTGATAGCTTCAACAAGCCTATCCAGATCCAATTCGAGGAGCTCTGCAACTTTTTTCTCATCAAATGGGCTTACACCATACAGTATTGCCCCACCAAGCAGGTAGTTCGGTATGTTTGAGATCTCGCTTCTCTTTCCGCTGAGCATCTTTTCAATTTCGCATTTCTGAATTATCATCATGCTCCCGAATCCGGTTCTGAACTCCTTTTCTTTCATAAACGGCAGGTCAAAGATTGAATAATGACAGTCAATGCAGAGCTTTATGTCAGGATACAACCCAAGGCTTTCCCTTTCTTTTTCTGAAGTTAAAAAGTAGTACCTGAAGAGGTCAAGCCCCAAAAGCTCTGGCCCCTTTTCAGGGTCGAATGCAGCATAGGCAAGAGCCAGATTATCAACAGTATAGTGGTTGTTGATAAGGACGCCTTTCGTTTTCACATAACTTAAAACTCTCCAGCGGAAGCGTTTTCCAAACCTTTTTCTAAGCTCACTTTCTATATCTGCATCCGTAGGAATATCAAGCCTTGTCTTTCTCAACCTGCCCTTATCCCAGTACTCCACCTCAATTCTGAAGCTCTTCTTCCTTACAACTCCTTTTTCCCTCAGCTTTGATTTTATGAGCTTAAATGCTTCTCTAACTTCTACATTCTCCTGCCCAAGAAGCCTTAAAACATCTCCAGAATATGCTAAGTGAGGCAGCACGTCAATTCTTCCCAGGACTGTAGGTTTTTTAACTACTTTTATCTTTTTGATCTCTTCGTGTTTTCTAATTGTTTTTGGATCAATCTCCCTGTTTCCAAGGTAAAACGAATAGTTCGCTGAGATCAAAGCCAGTGCCATTTTGTGCGCTACTATTGCACTCCTCAGCCTCTCAAGAGCCAGAATCCTGTTGTGCTTCTTTTTGTACAGCCATCTTATGTGGGGATCCTTTTCCTTCTTGTCTATCCCTCTAACTGAAGGCACGGTTTCTCCAACCCTTCTTGAGAGCTCTTCCTCGAACTCTCTCAGAATCTCAAGGTTTCTGTTAAGGTAGAAAACAAGAACGGGAATATCGAGATTTTCAAATAACCCCATCATATCAATTCCAATATCGTCCAAAATCTTGTTCACCTGAGCGACCAGCTCCTCTGTGGTCGTCATGGCAGCAACTCCTCGTTCGCAATTTTTTCAGGCAGGTACTTCTTGGCGACGAACTCTAAGCTTTTGTTAGCCAAAGCCTGCTGTTCTATCCTAACGCCCCACTGTAAGGCAAGCTTTAATTGTCTCTGCCACTCCTTGGTTTGGAACCACGGATAGTTCATTTCTTCGATGATCCTCTTGTAATCTCCTGTTGGGCCGCCTTTCTTATTCGGCGGAATTCCCTTGAGCTTTTCTGTAACGTTCTCTAAGCCATATTTCTTGATGTCATCCATGGTCATCCCGACGAACTTAGCCTCAGGTGTTGCAAGCTTCTCGCTGAGATAAGCGAGATTAATTGAACCCTGCTTTATTGTTGAATAGATATACCAGCCGTAAGGGTCTCCATCTGTGAAGACTATGATTGGCAAGCCTTCTTCATAATGCAGACGGTGGATTAATCTTCTCACACCTCTTGAAGCCTGTCCTTGAGTTGCAATGATCAAAGCTCTCTCCTTCTTCGGGAACTTTTCTTCAATCAGACGGTCTGCCATAGCCGCTGTCTCTACAACTAAAGCGTAGTCAACGTTTATATCAACGAACTGAATGTGTTCAACTGTTCCTGGAACAGCCCAGCCACCCATACCGAGCTTTGAGGTGTTAAATTCATCTTCGCCGTCTCTGATTGTTATATCTCCATAAACGTAACCTCTTCTATCTGCTGTCAGGTGCATTTCTTCTCTTAGAACACCAAGCATCCTCTCTAAGTCTTCGATAACTGGGTCGCTCTCGCTCTGGTCTTCAAATGTGTTTTCCTTAGTCCCTGGAATTGTGTGCTTGTTGGCATAGTAGGCTTCTCTCAAGCTCGCGTGCTTTCCTTCACTCACCAATCTTTTTACGTAAGCTGCTATTAGCAGGGTCTGCATGAACTTTCTCGCATGGGCGACGTTGAGAAAGTACCTCCTTGAGAGCTTGTTCCCCATCCTGATGACTCTCTTGACCTCATCAAAGTAAACGTTGTTAAGTCCCCTTGTTGGGATATCAAGGTAAGGGTTCTTTCCTTGTCTGACCTCTTCGAGGATTTCTTTTCCAAGCTCTTCCAATTTACGGAGAACTTTCTGTGGATCATATGCAAAGCGTTCCTTCGGCATTTCACGCTTCAGCATCTGCTTCAACCTCCGCTGGCTGTTCTAATGCTTCCTCAACAGTTTCAAACTTCCTTTCAATCAGGCTGATGAAGTATTCCTTAACTTTCTCCTCAGGCTCACCTGTTAAAATGCTTAAAGCTCTCGCTATTTCGGGAACATACTTCTGAAGTGTTTTCTTTCTCTTAACCTGATACAGCTTTCTGTGTTTGCCGCTTAAATATGTCTGCAGTCTTCTTGCGGCTTCCATTATAGCCAATCTTATCTCCTCATAAATTTCATCTTCATTGGCTATGCTCTGCTTCCCTGTTGAGGTGTAAGGAACGTGGACGCTGATGACATTGATTAGAAGTGTTAGAGGTGCCCTATCCAAATCTTCAACCTTATACCGCTTCCAGTCTATGCTCCTTGCTGCTGTTGTTGTTACACATGCACCTGCATCGAATAAGAGCGGAACCCTGTTGGCGTATCTGAGCAGATTAAATGAGCTTTCAAGCTCACCGCCATATGCTAAGCCAATTTCAACTTGGAATGGGATACCGCCGCGGTAAACTTTGGGCGGTCTCGTAACTGCTGTGACAAACTCTGGCTTGAGGATTCCCGTGAGACCTTTAACGATGTTTTCCTCCCCAATTGGTCTCAAGCCGTGGGTTGGTGGTGCTAAGAACTTAATGTACTTAAATGCTTCAACTATTTCTTCAGCCTCATGCCAAGTGAGCTTCTCTGGGGGTTTATCCATAAGCTTTTGGACCTCTCTGATTACTTTCTTCGCCCTCCTACCATAGCTCCTCAGAATTAAATCCACTTCGCCCTTAGCTAATCTCTCAAAGAGCTCATCTTTTATTCTCTTGTCCTCTTCTCTATTAATGAGCCTGATTGCGGCTATGTACTTGATGAGCTCATCTATCTTCCTATCGCTGATTCTTGAGAACTCAGAAATCAAAAACCTTTTTACAGTGTTTTTTCTTGTTCTCTTTGCCATTCTGTAGACATCATCTGTCATGACTCCCCTTGGATGCGGCTTCATCTCTACGGGAGGTTTTGGAACTTCTTCACTTGAGCGTGGGAAGACAATAAGCTTCCCATCAGGTTCAATTAACTCAATGTGAGCGTGGGGATTTGCTATAGCAGTGAGCTTGAGATACCAGAAGACACCCTGCTTTGAGCGAACATACTTAACGTTCTTGACCTCCAGCTCTATTCTTGTTCCCCTCCAGCCTGTTGGATTTGGATGCTTAATCTTCTTGACGATTTTACCCTCATTCTTTTCAACATCAATCTTAACCCATGCCTCTATTATCTCGTCTCCACCCGTTGAAGTTATTACACGTGTTGCCTTTCCGCTTGTAATTTGAGCAAACATCACTGCACCGCTGATGCCTATACCTTGCTGACCTCTGCTCTGTATATTTCTGTGAGCCTTTGTACCGGCAAGCATCTTTCCAAAAACGTGAGTTATGAATTTCTCCGGAATCCCGGGACCGTTGTCCTCAACGATTATCTTGTAGTGCTCCTTTCCGAGCTCCTCTATTTCTACTCTCACATAAGGCAGAATTCCTGCTTCCTCACATGCATCTAAAGAATTCGTGACAGCTTCATGAACCACTGTCGTAAGTGAGCGAATCTTCCCAGTGTAACCTAACATTGCGGCGTTTCTTCTGAAGAATTCGCTGACGCTCTGAATTTTAAATTCTTTAAAGAGTTCTTTAGCCTTTGCCATAATAAACGCCTCCTTCAAGCTCCAAATCCTTCTTTCTTCTTTCCAGATACTTATACACCGTTCCGTGAGGGGAACCCTTCGCCAGCTTTTCTATGGCAGTTTTGGCAATCTCAACTTGAATAGGGTTCCCGATGATAGCAACTGTTTTACCGTAAACACTAATATCAGCACCGCTCATTTCCTCAATGATTTCCCTTGTCCTGCCTTTCCTACCAATAATCCTCCCTCTGATTCTTGGCAGGGCATTCTTTTCGTTTCCGATGATTATGTCGCTTAAGTTAATTATCTCAAGAACTTCACCTTCGTTGAACAAGCGGAAAGCTCTCTCGGGTGAAAATCCCCTACCAATAGCCATTACAACATCTCTTGCTTTCCATACTGCTAATGGATCGTCTGTTTTTTCAGTTGAGCTTATGAAAACTTCACCAGTTTCACTATCTACTTCAATTTTGGTCTTTGTAATCTCCTCGATCTTCTTTTTGATTGAGCCTTTCTTTCCAATGAGAACTCCAATTCTCTCTTTAGGAATTCTCACAAATTCTTCCTGCTCGCCGAAGGCTTCATAATCTATGCTCTCCCCAAACTCACTTCTTCTCTCCCCTTCTTTATCAACATATTCATACTTTTTAACCAGCTTATCAAACTCATCTCCCATATCAATCACCTGTCAGCTCTTTGAACTTCTCCTCAAGATCATCAACAGCAACCCCTTTCCTACCGAAGTAATTGATGATATTCCTCAAATCACGATGCAGCAGAGTTAAGCTCATCCTGTTTCTCTTCACAGTTGCCTGAGACCAGTCAATTATTACAGGCTTTTCCCAAATTAAGATATTATACTCGCTTAAATCGCCGTGAACCATATCCCCTCTCTTCCAGAGCCTCTCTATTGCACTCATCGAGAACTCATAAAGCTCTTCGAAGTCTCTCTTTTCCAGTACCTTCTCCACATCTTTTAAGCGCGGTGCAGGAGTTTCATCTCCAATGAACTCCATTATTAAGATGTTGTTGCGGAAAGCAATTGGCTCTGGGGCTCTAACAGCATATTTCATTGCTCTCTGCAGATTCTTGAACTCTCTCCTTGTCCAGATAAAGACGAGCTTTCTTATGTCCTTGGGAAGGTAGCCAACCCTTGGATCAGCTGCTAAATACTCCCAGATTCTTCTGAATTCCGTTGTGTAGGTGCGGTAGATTTTAACTGCTATCTTGTTGCCTTTGCTGTCAGTTCCCATGAATACATTTGCCTCTTTACCTGTTGAGATCACTCCAAGGAGCTGCTCTATTTTGCCCCTTCTGTGAAAGTAGCTTAAGGTTTCAACGGTTGTTTTGTCAAATACCTCGCTGAAAACTTTGAACAATTCGCTGTCCTTTTCCCTACGCTCGTCTAATCCAAGTATCTCTGCAATCTCCCTATCAAATCTCTCCATAGAACATCACAGCGTTAATCCACCGGTTAAAAACTCCTGACTTATCTTTCCTTTTCTTATAAGCCAATCGACTTGGGTTCTTGTATATCTATATACAATATCGCCTCTCTTGTCCGTTTGCACAGGCCAGGGCTGGACTATCACCAAGTCCCCGACCTTAATCCACATCCTCCTCTTAAGCCTTCCGGGAATTCTGCATCTCCTGATTTTTCCGTCTTCGCATCTAACATCCATCCATCCAGCTCCTAAAGCCTGTTCAACAACCCCAAAGAGCTGGTTTCCTTCCGGAAGGGGAACCCTGATAACCTCATCCCCTTCAACTTTTCTATTATCTCTTCTGGGTCTTGCCATGAGCATCACCTCCAGTGATTAAAACTTATGCATTTATAAGCATAAGCTTTGCAAAAATTTTCCACAGAAACATAGATGCGAGACTTTAAAAATTTTTGCATGCATAAAATTGGACATAAGAATAGGGAATAGAATTCATTCTCCAAAGATCTTCTCGATCATCCACTTTTCATCGAACTCTTTTAGGTCATCATACCCCTGCCCAATGCCCACAAAGAGTATCGGTGCCCCAATTGCATGGCTTATACTTAACGCTGCTCCTCCTCTTGCATCGGCATCAAGTTTTGTAAGAATTACCCCATCGATCTTCACGGCTTCATTGAACTGCCTCGCTTGTTCAATTATAGCATTTCCTGCCAGGGCATCGCCAACGAAGATTACCAAGTCAGGCTTTGTAACCCTAACAATCTTTTTCATTTCATCCATAAGGTTCCTGTTCAGCTCGTTTCTTCCAGCAGTATCGATCAAAACAACATCAATGCCCCTCGCTTTTGCGTGCTGGATTGCATCGTAAGCCACAGCAGCTGGATCAGCGCCATAGCGGTGCTTAATTACCCTAACGCCAACCCTCCTTGCATGCTCCTCTACCTGCTCAATTGCTCCAGCTCTAAATGTATCACTTGCCGCTATCACTACACTTAAGCCGTGTTTCTTGAGCCAATGAGCAAGCTTGGCTATAGTTGTTGTCTTTCCAGAGCCATTAAACCCAACAAACACTATGACAAAGGGCTTCTCTTTCTTGGATTTTATCATTTCAAGAAGGTTGATTTTTCTTTCGGGTGTAAGAACTTCAAGAACAGCTTTCCTTACAGCGTCTTCGACGATCTTTTTCTTATCAGTCCCAATCTTGACTTTTTGCCCAACCAACTGTTTCTTGATTTTCTCCTTCAGCTCTTCGACGACCTCCAATGCAACATCTGCCTCTAAAAGCTCCAGTTCTAAATCCCATAGTGCCTCTTCAACGTCTTTTTCCTTTATTTCAGTTTGAGCAACCTTATCAACAAATGAGCTTAACTTCTCTTTAAGCTTTCCAAACATATTTCACCACCAGAACTGAATTGGGTGGGAGGTTTATAAGGACTATGGATTAGGTTAATCGGCTGTCGGCGATAGCTGGTGTCATCACTTCTCAGTTCCGAAACCGCTCGTCATCCAGCATATACATACTTGTTCCAAACTTTTTTAAGGGTTTGTATAACTTAGTTATAAAATTTCACAAAAGAGTTATAAACATTATGCGAGGAGTCTATGACGGTGAGCATTATGAATGGAGGGTATGATATAAGACCCACATCTGAAAGAACTTTCACATTCCTAACGCTCTTTGCAATCTGGTTCGGTGCTGGAATAAGCATTGCAGAGTTCTGGGCAGGAGCTTTGCTGACTCCAGCTCTGTCTTTGCTCACAGCAATAGCGGTGATAATAATTGGACATCTAATTGGCAATGCAGTTATGGGGTTAATAGCGATTGAAGGCGAAGAAACCGGAGTTCCAACGATGGTGCTTTCAAGAGGGGCATTAGGAATAAAGGGCTCAGTCCTTCCTTCAATTCTAAACTACCTCCAGCTCATAGGCTGGACTGCAATAATGCTGATCGTTGGAGCAAATGCAATGAATGCCGTCTCGAAGCACTTTGGTTTTGAAAGCTATGCTCTTTGGGTGGTTCTTCTCGGTTTGCTGGTAACTGCATGGACTTACATTGGACCAAAGAACTGGGATAAGCTGGAAAAAGCGGCGGCAGCTTTGCTCCTTGTGCTGAGCATTTGGCTAACTTATGTAACGCTGAAGCAGTTCTCACTCAACGAAATCTTATCAAAGTCCGGAACGGGCGAAATGGGAACGATGCTGGCTCTTGACTTAGTTATTGCAATGCCCCTTTCATGGGCACCCCTTATAGCAGATTATTCAAGATTCGCTAAGGACAAAAGTTCGGCATTCTGGGGAACTTACATAGGCTACTTTATCTCGTCAGTGCTGTTTTACTTCGTTGGAGCGCTGACAAATATGGCAATAGGGGAGAGCGACCCAATTGGGATAATAGCGGCATATGGAATCGGAATTCCCGCAATGCTGATAATAGTGTTCTCCACGGTGACCACGACTTTCCTCGATGTTTATTCAGCGGCAATAACCTACAAGAACATCTCACCAAGAGCAGATGCAAGAAAGCAAGTTCTGCTTGTTGGAGCATTGGGGACTTTGCTGGCTCTGGTATTTCCAGTTGATCAGTATGAAAGCTTTCTTCTGCTAATTGGGGGAGCATTTGTGTCTCTAACCGCAATAATGATAACAGACCACTTCCTCGTCAAGAAAGGGTACAATGCTGAAGAGCTTTTGGATGAAAACGGGAGGTTTGCAGGATACAATGGAAAAGCCCTGATAATCTGGGCGTTGGGATTTGTGTTCTACATGCTGCTTGCAGTTGAAGGGCTGTTTAACATCTACATTCCAGTTTTGAGTGATGTTGGCTTTAAGCTCGGCTCAAGCATTCCAACCTTCGTTTTGGTGAGCGTTCTTTACTATCTATCGGAGAGGTGGTAACATGGAGTGGATAACTAAAGCTTTGGAAAAAGTTAGAAAAAGAAAACCTCTCGTTCAGAACATTACAAACTTTGTAGTGATGAACACAACCGCTAACGTCCTCTTGGCCCTTGGAGCTTCACCTGTGATGGCACATGCCAGAGATGAGCTTGAGGATATGCTGAGGATAGCGGATTCCCTTGTGGTTAATATTGGAACCCTCGATGAGCATTGGATTTCCTCAATGGAAAAAGCTGTTAAAATTGCCAGTGAGTTGAAAAAGCCCATAGTTCTTGACCCAGTTGGAGCTGGAGCCACTAAGCTGAGAACCGAAACAGCTCTAAAACTCCTTGAGATAGGCAGTATAACGATCCTCCGCGGCAATTTTGGTGAAATAGCGGCTTTACTTGGTGAACATGGAAAAACAAGAGGTGTTGATTCAGCAGCATATGAAAAGGATAGAGCTAAAGAATTGGCTTTCATTGCGGCAAGGGAGTTCAACACTGTTGTGGCTGTTACTGGGCCCGTTGATTATGTGAGCGATGGCAAGGGAGTTTACGCAGTATATAACGGCAGTGAGATGTTAGGGAGGATCACGGGAACAGGGTGTATGGTCACTGCAATAACCGGTGCCTTTGCAGCTGTTGAAGAACCTCTGAGAGCTGCTGTATCCGCCTTGGTAGTCTTTGGAATCGCGGCTGAGAAAGCCTATGAGGAAGCCAAATACCCGGGGAGTTTCCATGTAAAGATCTATGACTGGCTCTACAGAATAGACGGGGAGTTAATAATTGAACGGGCGAAGGTGAGGAAAGTTGAACCTTAGGAAAAGGCTCAGGCTTTATGTTATTACTGATAGAAGGCTCAGGGACGAGATAGAAACTGTGAATGCTGCACTGGAAGGAGGGGCGACTGCAATACAGATGAGGATCAAAAATGCACCGACTGGGGAGATGATAAGAGTTGGAAAAGAGCTCAGGAAGATAACAAAAGAATACGACGCACTGTTTTTTGTTGATGACAGGCTTGATGTGGCTTTAGCAGTTGATGCAGATGGCGTTCAGCTCGGTCCAGAAGACATGCCAGTTTATATAGCCAGAGAGCTTGCTCCAAACTTAATTATCGGGGCTTCAGTCTACAGTGTGGAGGAAGCTTTGAAAGCAGAAAAAGAAAAAGCCGATTACCTCGGCGCTGGCTCAGTCTTCCCAACAAAAACAAAGAAAGATGCCAGGGTTCTGGGTTTGGAGGGATTAAAAAAAGTAGTTGAATCAGTAAAAATCCCGGTTGTTGCGATAGGTGGGATAAACCACGAAAATGTTAGAAAAGTTCTGGAGATTGGTGTTGATGGGATAGCGGTTATCTCTGCCATAGTTGGTGCTGAGGACGTGAAAAAGGCAGCTGAAGAAATGAGGAGGATAATTGATGAATATCTGGGAGGTGAGTAGTGTGGATGAGAGGAAGTATGTAAAAACAGCTCTAACGATAGCAGGGAGCGATAGTGGGGGAGGCGCTGGCATTGAGGCTGATCTTAAAACTTTTTCGGCCTTTGGAGTTCATGGCTTGGTGGCAATAACCTCTGTCACAGCTCAAAACACTCAAGAGGTTAGAGCGATTTATGATGTATCTCCAGAGGTTGTGGCAAAGCAGATTGAGGCGGTTGCAGATGATATTGGAGTTGATGCGGCTAAGACAGGAATGCTGAGCAGCGCTGAGATAATAAAGGCTGTCGCAAAGACTGTGGAGAAGTATGAATTCCCACTTGTGGTTGATCCAGTGATGATCGCTAAGAGCGGAGCTCCTCTTTTGAGAGAAGATGCAGTGGATGCCCTTATCGAATATGTGATACCTTTGGCAGCACTTGTAACGCCAAATAAGCCAGAAGCTGAAAAGCTGAGCGGTATTAAAATTGAAACTCTCGAGGATGCAAAAAAAGCTGCAAAGATTATTGTTGAAGAGCTGGGAGCGAAAGCGGCAATAGTGAAAGGCGGGCACTTAAATCTCAGTGAAGCCGTTGATGTGCTGTATTATGATGGGAAGTTTAGGGAATACAGAGCTCCTTTTGTTGAAGGCTGCACTCATGGAACCGGTTGCTCATTCTCAGCGGCGATAACTGCAAACTTAGCAAAGGGGAAGCGCTTAGAGGAAGCAATTAAGGTTGCAAAAGAGTTCATAACAATGGGCATCTTTTATGGTGCAAGAATTGGGAAAGGACACTGCCCAGTTAATCAAAACGCCTGGATTGAAATTCCAGCGGAGAAATGGCGGGTCTATGAAAGCCTAACAAAAGCTGTAAGGGAGCTCGAGAGAATCGGAGACAGAATTTTACCCCATGTACCAGAAGTAGGCATGAACTTTGTTTATGCGTTACCAAGGCTTTATGCAAGAACCCCCAAAGACGTGGCTGGGGTTAAGGGGCGTATTGTAAGATTTGGAAATACAGTAAAAGCAGTTGGCAGTGTAGAATTTGGAGCATCAGGCTATCTGGCAAGGGCAGTCTTAAAGTTCATGGGGTTTTATCCGGAGATTAGAAGTGCCCTTAATTTAAGATACAGCGAGGAATTGATAAAGAAAGCCCAAAAAAATGGATTTAGAATTTCATTCTGTGATAGACGGGGAGAGCTGGAAAAAATAAAGGTTAAAGAAGAAGCGACAATTCCCCGAGACATTGAAACAGCAATAGAAAGGCTGAGTGAAAGACCGGACATAATATGTCCTCTTGGCAATTGGGAAGGGAAAGCACTGATATTGATATTTGGGGAATCCCCAGAGGATGTGCTGAGGAAACTCAAAATTATTCTATGACCTTCTCACATAGCTTTTCTTCTCAACTACCCTTCCTTCTTCGAACTTGTAGACATCAATCCTCTCAAATCCGAGTGTTTCTCTTTTGTATGCGATTAGATAATCGATTAATTCTTTAATTCCATAACGAAGCACGGAATCTTTCATGTATTTAGTCTCATAGATTAAAATCAGCTTATCATTGTGCTCACTTATCCATTCATAAACTCTTGCTCTTTCATTTTTTGGTCGAGAGAGGAGATTGTATATTAAATACCCATCAAATTCCATTCCTTTATTTAAACGTCCTATGAAAACATTCCCTGGATATTTTACATCGAAAGGTAGGTGCTCTGCCAAGAACATCATCCCATTTGAAAGCCAAGCATTAAGGAAAATTTTGGTAATTTTTCTGGCATCTCCAGTGATCAATATTACCCCTTTACTTAAGTGTGCTATTTCCCTCAGCATGTAATGAAATGTGAGAGATGCTTAATAAATTTTTCGAAAAATTTTCGAAAAACCTAACAAAATACACCACAAAGTATATATTTGCATGTGCGGTTCTTCATGAGTGAAACAACTTTGCAGGGGGTTACGACATGAAGAGGTCAGTGCTTGCTTTGTTTTTAATCGGTGTTTTGGCATTTAGTGTAGTTGCCAGTGGATGTATCGGTGGTGAAAAAACAACAACACCTACACAAACTCAATCATCTCCAGCAGCCTCCTCACCTGCACAGACAACAACAGAAGAGAAGCCGAAGCTTAAAGGTGCCATTGCTGTGGTTTATGACATTGGTGGTAGAGGAGATCTAAGCTTTAACGACATGGCGTACATGGGTGCATCAAAAGCAGCAAAAGACTTTGGTCTTGAACTTAAAGAAGTCCAGAGCAAGTCTGAAAGTGATTACTTGCCAAATCTCAGGCTACTTGCCCAGAGCGGTAAGTATGATCTAATCATAGCGGTTGGTTTCATGATGACTGATGCCGTCAAGCAGGTGGCAGATGAGTTCCCCAACCAGAAGTTCGCCATAGTAGATGGATTCATTCCGGACAAACCAAACGTTGTTAGCATTCTGTTCAAGGAGAATGAGGGTTCCGCGCTGGCAGGTGCACTTGCTGGGCTTATCGCTGCAAATGACGGCAAGGATAAAGTAGGTATTGTTCTTGGTATTGAAATCCCAGTTCTCTACAAGTTCGAAGGCGGTTACAGATTTGGAATCAAGTGGGCCGAGGATTACTACAAGAAGAAGACCGGAAAAGACGTTAACATTGAAGTTCTGTACACCTACACAGGCTCATTCACCGACCCAGCAAAAGGTAAGACCGCTGCCCAGGCTCAGCTCGGACAGGGTGCATGGGTTATCTACCAAGTCGCTGGTGCTGTAGGATTGGGTGTCTTTGATGCCGTCAGTGAGTACCTCAAGAGCCAAGGAAAAGAGATGGGACCACCATTTGCCATTGGTGTCGACTCAGCACAGGACTGGATCAAGCCAGGAGTAATCATTGCATCAATGATGAAGAGAGTTGATGTCGGTGTCTACAAGGCAGTTGAGATGGTCGTTAAGGGCAAATGGAAAGGAGGAATCATGGAGCTTGGCTTGGCTGATGGCGGTGTAGGCTTAAGCACAATTGATGACGTTAAGGCAATGTTCAACTCACTTCCAGAGGACGTTAAGAAGAAGAAGCTTGAGGAGCTTGGCTTGAAGAGCGAGGATGAGCTCTTTGCAAAACTTGAGCAGACAAGAAAGCAGGTCCCAGACTGGATCTGGCAGGCAGTGGATGAGCTGAAGCAAAAGATAATCAGTGGCGAAATAGTAGTTCCAAAGGCATTCAACAAAGAACAAATTGAAGCTATTAGAAACGCCAAGACTTGGCAGGAAATGGAAGAACTCGCTAAGAAGTGGGAGAAGAGCTCTTGATTTCTTTTCTCTTTTTCTTGGAGGTGAGCTTATGGAGGAAGTTCCCATCATAGACATGAAAGGCATTGTTAAAATCTACCCGGATGGAACTAAGGCTTTGAAAGGTGTAGATTTTTCAGTTAAGCAGGGTGAGATTCACGGTCTTTTGGGTGAGAATGGGGCTGGTAAAACAACTTTGATGAAAATTTTATCGGGAATGCTCCCACCAACAGAGGGTAAAATCTATGTTAAGGGTAGGGAAGTTCAATTTAAGAGCCCCGCTGATGCTCTTGCAAATGGTATTGGTATGGTTCATCAGCACTTTACCCTTGTTGAGGTTTTTGATGCTCTCCACAACATAATCCTCGGGATGGAGGGACACGGGCATTTTTCAAAAATAGATGTAGATAATGCCAGGAAAAAGCTTCAAAAGCTTATGGATGAATTGAACTTTCAAGTTCCCCTTGATGTTCCAGTTGAAAATCTCCCTGTTGGTGTTCAGCAGAGGATTGAGATCTTAAAAGTTTTGTACAGGAATGTTGATGTTCTTATACTGGATGAGCCAACTGCTGTGCTAACTCCTATTGAGGTTAGGGAGTTGTTTGATGTCTTGAGAACACTTAAAGAACAAGGAAAGACGATTATATTCATCAGCCACAAGCTCAGAGAAGTTATGGAAATAACCGACAGAGTCACCGTCCTCAGAAAGGGAGAAGTTATCGGAACAGTTAATACAAGCGAAGCAACCCCTCAGCTCTTGGCAAGGATGATGGTTGGCAGAGATGTCGTGCTGAGAATCCAAAAGCCCCCAAAAGAACCAGGGGAGCCCATTCTAAGAGTAGAGGACTTATGGGTGAAGGGAGACAGAGGAGAAGACGCCGTCAAGGGACTAAGCTTTGAAGTTAGGGCGGGAGAGATATTCGGAATAGCCGGTGTTGAAGGCAATGGCCAGACAGAGCTTATCGAAGCAATAACCGGACTGAGAAAAATTGAAAAGGGGAAAATAATTCTGAACGGAAAAGACATCACAGGCAGACCTCCAAAAGAGCTCTACAACCTTGGTGTAGCACATATTCCGGAGGATAGAACACATATGGGACTCATACTTGACATGACTGTTGCAGAAAATGCCGTTCTTGGACTGCACTGGAGGGAGGAGTTCACAGGGATACTAAACTCTATCAGGTGGAGCAATGTCAAGGAGCATGCTAAAAAGCTTATTGAGAAGTTTGACATAGTCGCTCCCGGTGTTGATGCACCTGTCAAAAGCTTAAGCGGTGGGAATCAGCAGAAGCTCATAGTTGCGAGAGAGGTCAGTAAAAATCCTGAATTAATAGTGGCATCCCAGCCAACCAGGGGAGTTGATGTTGCATCAACCGAGTACATCAGGAACTACCTTGTTAAGCTTAGAAATGAGAACAAAGCTGTCCTGCTTGTCTCTGCAGATCTGGATGAAGTTCTCCAGCTGAGCGATAGGATGGCTATAATGTATGAGGGTCAGTTCGTTGGCATAGTGAAGCCTGAAGAGGTAACAGAAGAACAGATTGGACTTATGATGGGAGGTATCAAAGATGAAAGCTGATAAGCTGTCAAACATTATAAAACCCCTACTTGAAAGCCTCATTGCAATCATTATTGGGGTTGTTATTGGAGCAGTGGTACTGAAGGTTTCCGGCTACAGTCCAGTGGAGGCATACGTTGCTCTTGTTAAAGGCGCTGTGGGATCTATTTACGGATGGTCGATGACGCTCAGCTCGGCCACCCCCATAATTCTCACTGGTTTAACTTTTGCAATAAGTGCCAGAACTGGAATATTCAACATAGGTGCTGAAGGTACAGTATATTTCGGTGCAATAGCGGCAATAGTCTTCACAAACATGTTTGCAAATCCTGTTCTGGGCTTGATAGGTGGAATAATTGCAGGGATACTGTGGGCTTTGCCAGCAGCACTCCTAAAAGTGTACAGGGGGGTCCACGAAGTCATATCCACTATCATGCTGAACTGGATTGCATTTTATACAGCATTGTATCTCGTTTTAGGGCCCTTAGCAAATCCAAATGACCCCAATAAAACCCTTGAAGTTCCTACAAGTGCGAGATTGCCGTTGCTGATGAAGGGAAGCGAGCTTTCACTTGCCTTTATCATTGCAATAGTGGCAGCGATCATAACTTACTACATCCTGTGGCATACGGTTCTTGGCTTTGAGCTGAGAGCAAGCGGGTACAATGAAAGGGCAGCACAATACGGTGGAATAAACCCAAAAAGGGCTATAATCTGGTCATTTGTCATCGGTGGAATAATGAGCGGACTTGCCGGGGCTACTGAAGTCATGGGGAGACCTCCAAGCTATGCTATAAGTCAGGGAATGGCAAACATATACGGGTACGGTTTCGATGGAATAGGTGTTTCTCTGGTTGGAAGAAATCATCCAATTGGCATAATCTTCAGCGGTATATTCTTTGGTGCACTTAAAGCTGGAGCAACATATATGCAGATAGATGCAGGGGTTCCACTTGAAATGGTTAAAGTTGTTCAGGGTATAATTGTTGTTGCCGTGGCAGTTCCGGGACTGTGGGACTTGGTTAAGAAGGTGGTGAGAAGATGATTGACATGGTGGTATCAATCCTCCTCGGTTCATTAACGGCAATGGTTCCAACTAGTTCTAACAAGTACCGGTGCAGTTGTAAGTGAAAGGGCTGGAGTTGTCAACATTGGATATGAGGGAATACTCCTCATGGCAGCCCTTTTTGGAGCAATGTTTGCAGAAACAAGCGGCAATGCATGGATAGGCCTTTTAGGCGGGGCTTTTATTGGCATGCTTCTTGGCATGCTTCATGGTGCTATAACCGTTTATTTAAAGGGAGATCACATAATTCCAGGTATCGGCGTTAATATCCTCGCTCTTGGTGTAGTTGCCTTCGGAATTCCAGCAATATGGGGAACAGCAGGACAGCATCAAGTCCCCACCAACTTCAGGATTCAGCCTCTCATAAATACCCAATACGGCAGCTTGAGTCCAATGATCCCCATAACCTTTGCAATAGTGTTCATCACCCACTGGGTTCTCTTCAACACACCTCTTGGCCTTAGGATTAGGGCAGTCGGTGAGAATCCAGAGGCAGCGGATGCCCTTGGTGTTAACGTTGAGAGGTATAGATTCTTGGCAACAGTCTATGGAGCAACTTTAGCTGGACTTGGAGGAGCTTATTTAAGCGTGGACTGGCTTGGAGTTGTTACAAAGGAGATTTCATCGGGTAGAGGTTTCATAGCATTAGCTAACATGGTGTTCAGCGGATGGAACCCAGTCAGGGCATTGATTGGAGGATTTATCTTCGGATTCTTCGACAACCTTTCAGTATGGGTCAGGACAAATCCAGCCATATCCCAGATAATACCGTGGCAGTTCGTTGCAACACTGCCATACATAGTGACAATAATCATTGTTGCAGGAATAATCGGAAAGGTAAGGCCACCGAAGTGGGATGGAAGGCCATACAAGAGAGAGTAGCTTTATCTTTTCTTTCTTCCTTTAGTTTGGATTATTTTGAGTAGCAAAATAATCGGAAGCAGTATTGCCACCAAAAATAGGAGATAGTTTCTTGTATATTGTTTACTGGTCTGGATAGTTGAAGTGTTGAGTGTTTTTGACGTGATACCCACTTCATGTGTTTCCGAAATAGGTTCTTTTTTAACCCCTTTCAGCGGTGAGCTCTTGCAAAATATGACATCTTTTCTCTCCAAGAATGCCCCCATAAGGTCGTCTGACAAATCCTTAAACGTTCCATTATATAGAACTATATTCTGAACTCCCCACAGCACTATGCCGTGTCTTAGAGGAGTCATATGAACACGATAGAGTTTAACAGGCAGCTTTAAAGATTTTAGGAAACCGCTGACTTTAATCAGATGAGTTCCGTTTGACAGATACAGTTCTCCTTTCCAAAAAGTATAATCAAAGACGTCAGTCCCTTTAAACTCTCCAAGCAGCTTCTTACTGGATGTGAAAACTTTATAGGAGCAGCTCACTTTTATTCCGTATATGCAACTCTGAGCAACGACTGTCCCATTAATATAATAATACACAGTCCGATCTTTGGGCTCGAAAAGAACCCTGAGTTCCCTATTGTAAGCGTATATTCCTCTAAATGGAGAATTCGGTGCATAAATTCCATGCGAGCGATAACCCAGAATAATGCTGTCATTCTTGTAGTCGAGTGGAATTAAGAAACGATGAAATTCTGCAATCTTAGTGAGGTTCCATCTGTAAACCGTCGTGTTGAACTTGTAAATGGGAGGCTCTTCCTTGTTTTTCCACTCCATACTCATGTACTTAGCGTGCACTATCAGCAGAGATTCATTGAGATAAGTAACAGCGACTTCATTGTTGTTCCTTCTCTCAAAGGGCAGCTTATGGAATGCCCTCCCATCAAAAACATAAACTCTTTTAAATGCTTTTTTGTCAAGAAAAACAGGATAAGGGCCAGCCTTATACCAAAAATAAAGGGTTTCATTGACTACAGCGATGCCTTTCAGTTTATCACCCTCTAAGACATAAGCCTGAGTAGTGGTCCCGTTCACTGCAATCAAAATTCTCCCACCAGTATAGATTCCCTTAAATGGAAGGTTGTATATGCACGAGCCGTTGTAGATATGAGAGTAGCCTTTGTAGTTGTTGATGATGTAAAACCTTCCAAACTGTCCCAGCGGATAAAAGAACCTCCCGACATACTTAAAGCTTCCATTGTAATGAAACAGCTCGTCATGTCCCTCAGAAGGGGTAAGATAGACAAGGAATGTATCCCCCCAAGCCTTAATATTAGAAATATGATAGTAAACCGGCTTAGGCTTTTCACAAAGGGCTTCAAGTTTTTGAGTTAGATCTACAAGTTCTCCGTTTTGGTACTTTAAAAGTGCTGAGTCTCCGTCTTTTATGTAGCGTAAGAGGACCAGGTATCTCTTTGTGGGAATTATCGCATAGAGGCCGAATTTGTCGTTGAGCGGAATCTCTGTTGTGGTGTTGTCTTTTACAATCACAAGCTTTCTGTCTCTTTCATATTCAACATAAGCAACGCTACCATTGAAAGGAGCAGGCTGTGGAGTGAGCCAATGCTCCATCATTTCGGTATAATAGTATATGCTCAAGTCAGTGTCAGCTACTCCTTTCAGCCAGATTATTTTGCTTTCAACTACAAGCGCTGGAGTTCCGGAGAAGCGAGAGAATGCTGAGACGAATTTAGTTGAAACCAGCTTGAGACTTCTGTTTTCAAGCTTATACAGATGCCACCAGTCCAAGCCGCCTCCCCCAAGATACCAGCTCTGATTCCACCCGTAAACCTTTAGGGGATACCTAAACTCAGTAGTGTTCAAAATGAGCTTTTCATCTGTAAAGTTCCATATATACACGGCATTCCAAAGTGTTCTGTTCACATATCCTCTATAAACGATGAGTACGTGAGTTCCGTTGAAGGAAAAGTCTGCAAAGTCAGCATTTTTTGAAAAATGGTATATTTTCCCTTCTTTTATTGCATAAACCCCTCCTCTATCACCATATCTGTAAACTAAAAACCACACCCCGTTTCCATAAAACACGTGATTAAACTCTTCCTTAATTACAATGGGTTCTGAAATTGTTCTCTTGAATAAATCAAAGAAGTAAATATGGTTGGTTCGTGGAAAACCATTGCGAGTTATGTGCACTATCATTACAGTTGACCCGTTTGAATACACCCTAACAAAGTTGTACCGTGTATTAGCACTTACATTCAATGAGAGCAACTTTTCTCTTTCATCAGCAGTGTATCTATAGAGCTCAAATGTTTTGGGGGCTCCTTTTTCATCTCTAACTATTCCCTCCAAAATCCAGCCGTTGTTCCAGAACAAAGGTGTTAAACCATTCAGATTTATCTCTTTAAATTTCTCTCCATCATACAGGAACCAGCTCAGCTTTCCCGCTCTATAGCAACCACCCATAGAGTAGCAGTCTGTAAGATGCTGATAACCAGCCAGAATCAATGCTTGATTTTCTCCTGGAATTACTGAAGCAATGGAAAATACAACTTTCCCCTCTTGGGCATGTATCTTTGGTGAAGGAAATAGGGCAAAAAGTATTATAATAAGAAGTATTCTTAACTTAGTTCCAGCCATTTTTGTCATGTAAACGCTTCTGCTGTGAAAAATTTAAACATTTCGCAACAGTTTATTTTAGCGAGTTAGAACTTAGTTAATCCTTAATCAAAGCTCCAACTGCCATCCCCAGCGAAATTCCAACGACCAATGAGAGAATAATATATGTAACATTAATGTTTTCTGCTTTTGTAGTTTGCTGAATGGGTGTTGTTTTATGGTTCAGCACATCCACTATGGCTTTGGAGTTTTCAATCAGAACTTCGGTATAGGGCTTGTTAACCCAGATTGTTGTTATGTCAGCTAAGGGCTTTCCAGACCTTTGAGCAAGTTCAATAGCAGCATTCTTTAGAGCCTCTGGACTTTTAGAGGAGTAAGCTATAAAATCTACAGCATTTGCTGTTTTTAACATTTCGTCAACACTTTTAGCAGGAACCTCTGCTTCAGGCTTTATAGATGCGACAGCCTTTACCCCAAGCCACTCAAGGGCATACTGCTGAGAGGGCAATTCGATAATGGCAGTTGAGTTCTCGGCCAAAGCTTTATACGCTTTAACTATTGCCAGAACTTTTGTTTCAAACCTCTCATACTGTCTCACATAGAGCTCTCGATTCTGCGGATATCTTTCTGATAATGCTTCAGCTGTAGCTTTTGCAATTGCCAGAGCATTGTATGGGTCAAGCCATATCCCATGTGGGTTGTTTTTATTATTGTACCATCTTTCAGGCAGAAATCTGAAGCCGTATTTCCTGTAATCCTCTGCAAACAGCACATCTGCGTTTATTGTTCCTTCTTCCTTAAGTTGCTTCATCTTCTGCTCTGCTGGTAGATGCCCGTTGGCTGTTACAACAACATCCGCCTTTTTGATGAGCTCAATCTGCTCAGGGGTAAGCTGGTACTGGTGAGGATCAGCTCCGGGCGGGACAATGTAAACGACATCTACAGAGTCCCCAAATACCTCTTTTATTATCTCCGCTAAGGGAGGTATGCTTGCGACTATAAGAGGCTTTTCAGCACTCACCTCGGGAGATAATAGTGAAGTGAGGATGAGTATGAGGATTAGTGACTTCGCCCTCATTTTTAGGTCACCCTAAAATCATTAATCTGTTTAGCTTTAAAACCTTGTGCAAATTTTTAAAGATAGGTTCAAAATCCTTATGGGTGGAGATCTGTGAGGAAGCTTTTGATTTTCTTAATTTTTGTGATTCTCACTTCTCCAGTCTATTCGTATCAGTATCAAACAGACAAGGTTTATGTTGAGATAGATCCAAATGAGGAGCTCTTGAGCATCGTTTATTACCTCGCTTTCGGGGCTGATGAGTTCGTCATACCCCATTATGACTACATCCAAGATGTTGAGACATATTTTGCCAGTTATAAGAACCATACTGCAGTTCAAATGCTGAGGCAATACTTCAGCGATGCAGAGACAATTCCTCAAAGGGATTACAAGCTTTTTGTCCTCGATGCGTATATCCTTCAATTTTCAAATCCTCCAGAAATGAAGAGGATTTATACAGGATGGCAGGACTCAGATTTGGACAAAATCATCGATGCTCTAAGGACATTTGCTCAGGATACGAACTTCATGGAGTTCTTTAAGGCACATGAAAGATATTACAAGCGAGATTTGGAAGTGTATACTTCTGCTATTCAGCTCTTGCCTCCAGATGAATTCATGAAGCAGTACATGAACCTAACAAATACCAGATTTGAATTCCATCTGCCGTACTTGGTGTGCATCCACGGGCACAGCTTTTATGCAGAGGACAATGGCGCCGAGATTTATGGCTCCGGTGGGATGCCGCCTCTTGTAAGAAGGGCTCCCCCGAGAACTTTATGGAGCTTAGAAAGGGCCAAGGATACCATATTTGGTCTTCCCCTTAATGCCGTCTATGTAAATAACAGGAAATTTGATGAGCTTTGGATTTTGGACTTTATCTACCATGAGCTTGGACATGACATCACCAGCGAGAAACTTGATGAGTATTACAGCTCTGAAGTTGAACCCCTCCACTATCTTGAGGACACAATAGAGGAGGATATGCCATATCTGGCGACTTATGATATCCACTTCTGGTTTGACACCATGATGATTTATGAGAGCTTTGCCGATGCTTGGGCATATTTCGCACTAAGCCATATAGACAAGGATTATGCCGAGTGGAACCTCCAAATGCAGAGGGCATGGGGTGAATTCTGGCAGGATTACATGATAAAGCTTTATCAAAAATACACAGCCCTAAGCATAAAAGAAAACCGGAGTTTTAGTGAATACATCCCCCTGATACTCAGGGAGCTTGCTGAAAAAGTCTCCCCTGAAAATACCAAGGAAATTTACGAGAAAAACGTTCTTGTAACACCCCTAAGAGCCTTGGATGATGTTGTCAAAGATGGAGGAGTAATAATTGTCTACGGCACTCAAAATCCAGATAAGAGAGGGTCTGAATATGATAGAGAAACTGCAGAGATAGTGAAAAATTATCTCAAAACATTTTACTCACAGTGGCATGAAGACATTAAAATTGAAGTCAAAGCTGATGTAAATATGACGAATGAGGACTTAAAGAAAGACTTAATCCTCATAGGTGGTCCTGTCAGCAATAAGGTCGTGCAACAGTTTGAGGAATATTTTCCATTGAGATTCGTCTACAAAAATGGTGCCTGGATTTTAGAGAAAAACCCAGAGTTCGGAAGTGTTAGGACATTTCTCATAACTCCGGATAATATAAAAGAAATCCCCTTCATGGAACTCTCCTACAGCTCACCTCAGACATCCCTATTGCTCGCCATAAGAAATCCCCTGAAAAAAGATAATTACATAATCTGGATTGCCGGTGCAGACAGGTATTCAACGAGAAGATACAGAAATCCAACCTATTATCTGGTCAGCTATGAAATTTATGATGGAGAAAAGATAGAGGATGGATTCTACGTTCAGCCGTTGCTTTCATCGTAACTCTCTCCATCCCCTCCTCCTTTGTTTTCCCCATTGTTGTCACTCTTTATGTACGGCTTCCCAATTGCAATGCTGAAGCCTTTGAATGAATCATCTTTTTTGTGGAACTCAATTGCTAAGGGCAAATCGTTGTCGTCATTTATGACAATCCTAACTATCCTTGCCCGTGAATGATCATTTAGATAATCCTCTTTCAGCTGCTCATAGTTGTCGATAGCATTGTTTATGCTCTCTTCGTGCATTTCATAAATTTCCCTTGAATAATTGCTGTGGTTTTTGATGGCTTCTATGGTTTTCTTCTTGTCCAAGATACCACAACCTCAAGGTTTGAGCCAGAATTCTCCTTCCTTCTTAAATATTTTTCTCTTCTCTGCTATGCTCAAAGCATGTTCAAGTCTTTCCTTTGGAACCTCAATACCATGAAGCTCCCTGAAAAGAGCTATGATTTCAGCTGTAGTGAGCCTTTCCCTCTCCTCAAAGAGGTTGTTTGTCAGGTTTATCATGTCTTCAACAAAATTCCATGGGAATACAATCCAGGCCCAGTCGATCTCCTCTCCGTAGTAATCGGGTCTGAACTTTGATGTCTTTATCACCAATAGGGTTGCGGCTTTAACCTCAGCTGGACTCTTGCTTTCAACATAGCTTTTAGCCAGAGTCAAGCTTTCCCCTGTGTCAGCTATGTCATCGACAATTAGGACTTTCTTTCCTTCAAAAGGATACTCTGTTCCATACTTTAACTTGGCCTTTCCATCTGGTGTTGCTGTAATTCCCCAGTGCTCAACTTTGATGCTCACTAAGTCTTTGATGCCGAGATAATCACAGTACAGCCTTGCTGGAACCCAGCCACCTCTTGCAAGCCCGACTACAACATCTGGCTTCCAGCCTTCCTCAAGAATTTTTTGAGCCCCTCCCTTTGCCCATCTCTCAATATCATCCCAAGAAGCGAGATATGCTGGAAACTTCTTCATGATTTCCCTTAACGGCGTTAATGAATTGGGCATATTTAAATGTTTCCATGAGAAAAATGAAATGAAAAAATCACTTTTTAAGCAGGTTCATTGCAACTTCTGCATAAATTTTGGGGAGCAGTTCAAGAGAATCAACGTCTGCATATTCATTAGGTCCATGAACATTTCCTCCTCTCGGTCCAAAATCTATGGACTCAACACCATAGGGAGTGAAATACCTCGAATCTGATGCTCCGGCACCTTCAACAGGTTTGGCTTTCTCTCCAAAGCTTTCTAAGGTCTTCATCATTGCCCTAACAAGCTTTGAATCTGGTGGTGTAAATAGGTATCCCGCCTTTTCATTGTGTCTAACAGTCAGCTTTGCATTTGGAATGTTAAACTCTAAAATTTCCTTGAGCACTTTTTCTATCTGCCCAGAGGAGTGGCTCATTGCCCTTATATCAAGTCTGAGCCTGTGAACTCCATTTTCAAATGAATATAAGTTGGGAGTTACTGAAACTCCAAAGTCGCTGTATCTTTCAGCACTTATAGGAGCTCTAACCAACGGAACTATGCTCTTTAAAAGCTCTGTTAAGCCCAGATCAGCCTCGACTTCTTCCCCACTCTCGCATGGCTCTACATATGTGAGCTCAACTCTGCTTGGCAGAACATTTGACTTCAGGAATTTACCCTCTAATTTCACAGCAAAGACATCGCTGTTTCTCAGGAAGTGAGAAAGGGCAACCATTGGATGCATATCAACCCCGGGCATGAAATAAGCGGCATGTCTTGTTTGAAGTACAGGCGTGTTTATGGTGAATGACCTTTTCATCACTTTGCCTCTAATTGTAATTTTCTGCTGGGGTATTTCAATTACAGCTCCAAACCCCTTTCTTCTCCTGATTATTGGGTTCATTCCAGCCCCATCGGCGTTGATTAGATATTGCGGAAGCTTATTCTCTTCCTTCAGCTTCTCTGCTATGTGCATTGCCAATTTGCCGCCAATCTCCTCATCTCCAGTAAAAGCAAAAATTACCCTTCCACCGAGCCTTTTTGTTGAAAGCTCCCTTAAAGCAAGCATTATCCCAGCTACATTGCCTTTGTCATCTGCACTCCCCCTTCCATAGGCTTTGTTCCCAACTACAGTCAGCTTGAACGGATCGGTCTTCCACTCCTCTACATTCACTGGAACGACATCAAAGTGCGCCATGAACATGATTTTCGGAGTACCTTCTCCAATTTCACCATAGACTGCATAGTACCCATCTTTCTCAATTATCTCGCTCTCTATTCCCCAGGAATTTAAAGTATCTCTGATGAATTTCGGACACTCTTTGTCTGGCTTCTTTCCTTTGGCTGGGTCATTTACGGTTTCAAACTCAATCAGCTGGGACAATAATTCCATCATTTTTAGCACCGTTAAGATTTCCATCGAAATGATATTTAACCTTTTAGCTCAAAGTTTTAAAAGGAACATCTGTAAATTAAAGCGGGGAGGTGGAAAAATGGAGCCAAGACCAATGATACTTGATGACAACCCAGAAATCATGCCCGGTGGAGAAGATGACGTTGGAGAAGAGGCTGAAACTGTGGAGCAGTTCTTTGCAAAGAGCCAGGGAAACACACTGTATTTCTCATATGCAACAACCCATGCCAAAATAACCATTGGAATCAGCCACGACAGCGCAACTCTTGAAGAGATGGTAAAAGCTGCGAAAGAGCTAATAAATGAGTTTAGAAAGAAAAAAGAGTAACTTTATGTCTCTTTTTTCCTGTAGAGGGTTAACGACACAGAGTTGTTCTCAAATTTTATCTCTGCTCTGTCTGTCATCATGCCAATAACCGAAAGCTCCGTGTCTTCTTCAACTTCCCCAACAAGCGTCCAGTAGTACTCACTGATTTCATCATGTTTTGGCAGAGATAGAAGCTTGGTAAGCTCCTTTACGAGGGGATCGTCCCTGTTTATCCTGTCAACGTGCAAGTGTATTCTAAAGGCATCACCTTCATCCTCAATGTGAATGCTCAGCTTTTTTGCCCCATGACGGAGGCAGAAGGTTACCAGCTCATCAACGATTTTTGCTATCTTTTTGGGCTCCTCATCCATTTTCATGCCTCCTTTCCGAATGCTCTGAGTATTGGAACGAGAATTGTAGCAACGATACCTCCAGAAAACCCGTTGTTGTACAGGTTTATTCCCCCATGGAGATAACCTACGTTAAGGACGACAAACATGTGCAGCATTCCTGCAGCTATCCCTGCCAAAGCTCCAAAAGATCCGGCTATTGGAGCCAGCGTTGTTCCAAAGAGTGCAGTTATTGCCAACACCGTTGGATGGATGTTTTTAAATATCAGGATTTCTCCAAGGAAAATGCCAAGAATGACTGGAAGCGAGTTGAGTGGATGCTTTCCAAATGCTGAAAAGCCAACAAGAGTTAGAAGGCCAGCCACAACAGGACCGTTAACTGGACTTTTCGCTAATGCAACCACAGCCAAACCCATCAGCCCCATGATCCCCATATTGATCAGTGAAACCTCAAAACCTTCAAGCTGAACAAAATCTGTGACAATTCTTCCGTTGAGTTTCATTATCCTTCCGTATCCCTTAAAACTTCTGCCGTTTAGGTAAACTCCTAAGAACAGGAGAAATAAAAAGAATGCGCTGAGGAGGACCTTCAGCTCAAGATTGTATTCGCTGCTCAATATAAACTGCTTTTCTGGTTCAATTCCCAGACCCCTCTTCACTGCCATTAATACTCCCCCAAGAAGTCCGCCCGTGAACCCTATGTTGTACAAGTTGTATCCATCGTGAACCCTGAGCATGTGGGCTGAGAGAGGTGGCATTATGAAACCCACGATTACTCCGCCAAGAAATCCAACAATGAACCCTAATTTACCCAAGGAGGGGCTTATGAGGAGCTCAGTTACAAGGGGCGCAAGTGTTGTGGCAAACATCATAATTAGAATGACGCTCTTGAAGGATGTTCCTTTGTATCGGGTGTACAAGTAGCCACCAACGTATATTGGCCAGACATTTATTATGTTCTTCCCCATAAAGGCAAACCCGGCTATTGTCAGTACCGCCGCAATTATTGGGCCTGTGGGCTCGATTTTGAGTCGATAGAGCAGATACACATTAGCTAAAGTTAGGAGGGCTGAATTTATCAGCGTTGCACCTATGCCGCCGACCGCCAAGTAGTCCACAAGGAGCACATCAGAATGGAGGACTATGGCTTTGAGACCTTTAATCATGTTTTCTGGGGTGTCAAGCAAAAATGCAGCAACGATCATTAGAAGCGGGAGCGTTAAAAGAATATAAAACCTGGGGGATAACCTGTTCATTGAAGTGTTTCCTCCTATGAGTTGTGGAGATGGTAATTCAGTTGTTCAGATATTTAAACATTTATCCTCTTCCAAATTGTGCCCTGTGGAGTGTCTTCAAGCTGAATGCCGAGCTCTCTAAGCTCCGCTCTAATTTTATCCGCCAAAGCATAGTTTTTCTGCTTTCTCAACTCAGCTCTAACTTGGATTAACAGCTCAATCAGTTCTTTTTCTTTTGTCTCCTTCGTCTCTTTGAAGTATTCCTCAAAGATCCCAAAGACCTCGCCGACCATCTTGAAGAACTCAAGGGCTTTTCTCAGGACGCTTTCCTTTGGCTTTTTCACCTTTGCTAAGTACTTGTTCACAGCGTTTGCCACTTCAAATATCGGCTTCATGGCTTCAGCTGTGTTAAAGTCATCGTCCATTGCTTCATAGAACCTTTTCTTAGCTTCTCTAATCACTTCATAGAGTTCAAACTCCTCTTTGCTCCATTTGAATGGTATCTCCGCTTTTTCAAGGGCAATTCTGATGTTTTCAATTGTGTTGTAAAGCTTTTCAAGGTTGTTCTTTGCGTGCTGTATCCCTTCTTCCGTGTAGTCAAGAGGTGAGCGGTAGTGCTTCTGCAGAACAAAGAACCTTATAACCTCCGGGGAGTATCTCTGTAGAAGCTCCCTTATCGTGACAAAATTTCCTAAGCTTTTGCTCATCTTCTCTCCTTTGACCATAACGAAACCTGTATGGAGCCAGTACCTAACCCATTCCTTACCCGTGCATGCTTCCGTCTGTGCTATCTCGTTTTCATGGTGCGGGAATATTAGGTCATTTCCGCCGCCATGAATGTCAAACTGCTCTCCCAGATACTTGGTGCTCATTGTTGAACACTCAATGTGCCATCCCGGTCTTCCCTCGCCCCATGGCGAATCCCACTTTGGTTCTCCAGGCTTGGCTTTCTTCCAGAGGGCGAAATCCTCTGGATTCCTCTTCCCTTCACCGGGCTCAACCCTTGCTCCTTTTCTGAGCTCTTCAAGCTTTATTCCACTGAGCTTCCCATAATCTTTAAATTTCTGAACCTCAAAGTAGACCCCATCGCTCCCCTCATATGCGTAGCCTTTCTCTTCAAGATTCTTTACGAATTCAATTATGTCTTGAATGTGCTCTGTAACTCTTGGATAAATATCAGCCGGCTTAACTTTCAACGCCTTCATGTCCTCAAGGAAATACTTCAGGAATTTCTCAGCCAATTCCTTTGGATCTTCGCCCGTCTCCTGAGCTCTTCTGATGATTTTGTCATCTATGTCTGTAAAGTTCATGACCATCAAGACAGAGTAGCCCTTATGCTCCAGATAACGCCTTATGACATCAAAAGCAATATACGTCCTCGCATGTCCTAAATGAGTATAATCGTAAACAGTTGGGCCGCAAACGTACATCCTGACTTCTCCTTCTCTCAGAGGTTTGAATTCCTCCTTCTGCTTTGTAAGAGTATTGTACACTTTCACCTTTATCACCTGAAGAAGATTTTTGCTTGGGTTTTATTAGACTATCGTTGGAGGCAAGTGCAAAGCTTAAAAACCCACCCTCCCAATTTAAACCAGCTTAAAAAACAGGAGGTCATGCTCATGAAAGTGGGAAAGGGAGATGTTGTAAGACTTCATTACATTGGAAAAGTCAAAGAGACTGGGGAGATTTTTGACACAACGTATGAAGAAGTTGCAAAGGAGGCTGGAATTTACAGCGAAAAGGGCATCTATGGCCCAGTGCCAATTGCAATTGGCGCTGGTCATGTCCTCAAAGGGCTTGACGAACAGCTTGAAGGTCTCGAGGTGGGAAAGAAGTATGTAATTGAAGTTTCCCCGGAGAAAGCATTTGGAAGAAGAGATCCTAAGCTCATCAAAACCTTCACCCTTGGTCAGTTTAGAAGGCAGGGAATCATGCCATTTCCTGGATTAGAGGTTGAAATTGAGACTGAAAGTGGGAAGAAGCTTAAAGGAAGGGTTTTGAGTGTTTCAAGTGGAAGAGTTAGGGTTGACTTCAATCATCCCCTTGCAGGAAAGACGATCGTGTATGAAGTTGAGATCGTGGAAAAGATTGAAGATCCAATTGAGAAAGTCAAAGCATTGATTGAGCTGAGACTTCCAATGGTTGATCTCAGCAAAGTCAAGATTGAAGTCGGGGAGAAAGATGTAAAGATAGATTTCAGCGATGTTGAGATTGATAAAAACACGCTTATCCTTGGAGAAATCATCCTTGAGAGCGATCTCAAGTTCATTGGATATGAGCAGGTTGAATTTAAGCCCACAATTGATGATCTTTTGAAGCCTCCAGAGGTAAAAGTTGAAGAAGAGATAGAAAAAGAGGCAAAGGAGCAGAAAAGCGGAGAAGAGGCAGCTGAAGAAAGCAAAGAGGAAGCAGAAGAAAAGACTGAAGAAGTTAAAGAAAGTGTGGAGAAGACAGAAGAAGAGGAAACTACCGAAGTTAAAGAGGAGAAAGAAGAGGCTAAAGAGGAAGCCAAAGAATGAGAGTATTTCTTCTTTACTTAGTTTCTTTGATTTTTATTATCCTCAACTGGCATCTGGGTAAAAATATCTACGAATGGGCATTCTATGACATTCTATTTTATGTAATCTTGCCTCTAACTGCGGCTTACCTTTTGGGGTTCAAACCTAATAAGTTGGGATTTAAGATTGGCAAAAGAGAAGGCTACATCTGGGCATTTGCCCTTTTCATAGCAACTTTGCCGCTGAGCATTTATGCATCAAGAATAGAGAGCTTCCGGAGCTTTTACCCGATTTTTAGCTACTCCTCTTGGGGTGATTTTATCTTTAAGGAGCTGTTGATAGGAGCAATAATGTTCGCGCATGAAGCGTTTTATAGGGGAATTTTGCTGTTTTCGCTGGCAGAAAAAAACGAATGGCTTGGGATTTTGCTCCAGAACATCCCCTATACCTTAATTCACATAGGAAAACCGACACTGGAGATTCCATACTCCTTCATTGCGGGCATAATATTCGCGAAAATGGATTTGAAAAGTGAAAGCTTTCTGCCGAGTTTTCTTTTACACTGGATTGGAGCTGTGGCTTTTGATGTCCTCTGTATCATATGAGCCTGAGCTCTATGTTTCCATTCACTGTAGAGACTTTGACTGAATACTTTCCAGAACCAAGCTGTGCGCTGAAGCTTTTTGGTCCAAATTTTCCCACCAAAGAAGTCGCAATGTTATCAAAGCCCTCTGTTAGTATTCTTCCATTTGTTGTACTTGCTGAGATCATTGCATCAGCTTTTTTTGGAAGCAGAAATTTTATCGACCCGTTTACGGTCGAGATTTTCACATCGTTTCTAACAGCTTTCAATACAGCTTTTATTGGACCGTTCACATTTCCAACTTTGCTGACCTCCACATTTTCAAGCTCAATTGACTCATTTACGTTGCCGATTTTAAGAACTCCCTTAACATTTGAAATTGAGATTCTGCCGTTTACACTGCCAACTTTCTTTACTTCAACGGTTTTTGGAACAAGGATGTCAAAGTTCACCGAACTTCCACCCAAGCTGATGCCAAAGGTTTTCTTATGCTTAGCCTCGATTTTTAGAACATTCCCTTCCTTCTTGACTTTGATTTTTGGCTCTGATGCAAAAAGGCTCCATTTCTTCTCCGCTCTCATTTTTATTGTATCACCATCGTAGCCTTTTATCTTGATGTGTCCGTTCACATTGCTGATAACAAGCCTTAATCCTTCGGTTACCTCATACTCCCTCTCAACTATCTCAATCATCCTGCCCACCATTACTGTATTGCATGCTCAAAGGAAAAGTAAGATATGGTCAGGAGTGAGCACTTCCCTCACTGACTCTAACTGTGCCGTAGCCAACAAAGAGCACCTTATCTGGATCAAGGGCTTTAACGACCTCAGGTCTGTGGGTAATTATCACCGCTGTAATGCCTGCCTCACGAATTATTTCGCTGACCTTCTTTGCAACCCTCATAGCGGTTAGTGTATCAAGGTGAGCGGCAAATTCGTCCATAAGTAATAGATTTGGTTTCTCTGCAAGCAGGGATGCAATCTTAGCCCTCTCCTTCTGTCCCGTGGAAAGCTCACTAAACTTTGCTCTGTAAAGCACAGCATCACTCAAGCCAGAGCGGTTTAAAACTTCAACTGCTGCATTTAAATCCCTAATTTTTCTGTAAATGTACTCCAGTATGCTCTCCGAACCAAAGGATGGTTCAAATTCGCCTGGAATCATGACCGAAACCTTAACGTTTTCTGGCACTTCAATTTCTCCGCCTGTTGGTCTGTACTTCTCTTCCCAGTACCCTTTAGCCGCTCCAAGGATTAAGCGTAAAAGAGTTGTCTTTCCGGCTCCGCTTGCTCCAACTACCACGATCAACTCTTTTGGCTTGATTTCAAAGTTTAGATTTCTCAGGACGGGTCTCTGAATGACTCTATGTCTCACTCCAAAAGCCTTCAAAAGCTCCTGAATTTCCTCAGGAAGGCCTCTTATGTCAAGCTCGCTCTCGAAGACCTTGCTTACATTTTTGAAAACTATTGAGCCTTTTAACGGCTCAACTTTTCCATAGCTCGGCCTCCACAGTTTTCCGTCTTTAGGAGCGTATGGATCATCCTTTAAAAAGCGCTCTATGTATTCTTCAGCCTCATCAGTCAGCGGATAAAAGAGGACAGGTCTTCCACTTGCTGTTTCCCATAAAAACTTAAAGCCAACTTTTTCAAAGAAGGGGTTATAGCGAGCCATCTGGGCTATGGTTTCAACGACGTGCTTTCTCTTCCTCATTTCTGGAATTCTTCTTTCTTTAATCCATTCCAATGCAGCTTTAACGCTTAATTGGCCAAGCCCATCGGAGCGGTAGTCTGGATGGACAACAACCCTTGCAATTCTCGCTCCAGCAGTGTTGCTCTCTCTCAAAGCCTGCCATTTTGCTTTCTCCCAGAGCATCGAGCGGGCGACTTTTTTAGGATATTTCTTCTTGAGCTCTTCATAAAGCTCCTTCAGAATTCTCTCCGGCCAGAATGCCGGATGGAACCACTCCTCTGGAAAAACCTTCTCACGAATGTTCTTCTCTATTTCACCGTTTGGTAAGCGACGGTGCATCAGTGGAATTGGCGGATCAACTCTAACGTAAGCCAAGATTCTTGGCTCATACTCCTCTCTGTTCTCGAGCTCAAGGATTAAGAAGCGTGATGCCGGGGTTGAACCTTTAATCTCCAAGATGTGAACATCTTCGCTCCCGCAGACCGGACACTTCTGCTTCGTATTCGCCTCAAATACGTGTCCGTTCTCGCATCTCCAGAGCGCAACTTTCTCCTTCTGAGATGCATAATGATACTGCTCAAGCTCCGCTATTGCCTCAAAGTCGCTCTCATAAGTTGCTTCCCTCGCCTTAATCTTGTAGGTATAGAGCAGCTCACCGGTTAACGGGGAATAGCGCTTTGCTTCATACTCCCTCTCCCACAGTGGCCAAACTTTAATTTTGTCCCCCTGATAGAATTTGTAAAGCTCATAGTCATCGAAATCAAGAATTTTCTCACCTTTTTTGACTTTTGGCTTCTCTTTAACATGGATTTCAACTTCATCTCCAGTTACAAACCACTGAGCAACGCCGCTCATGTAAAGCTTGTATCTTTCCCCCTTAGCCTCAACTTCAAGAATTCCAAACCATCGATGCTTGAAGCGTGGAATTTCACTACCAACGACTTTACCTCTAAGAATCATTGTTACCACCATTGGTAAATTGACGGAGAAATTAATAACTGTTCCCATGCCGACTATGTTTGAAAACAGCGATCATTAAGAACTATTCCCCTCTGTCGTGTAAAACCTCATCAATAACCTTTTTCAAAAGCCTAAGAAATGCGATAGTCTCTCTGGCACCTTTGTCTGTTATTTCAATGAATGTCCTTGGTCTGTCTGCAAATCCTTTGAATATCCTAACGTAGCCTTCTCTTTCAAGCTTTTTCAAATGTGATTCAAGGTTTCCGGGAGTCAGGTTCAAAGCTTTTTGAAGCTCTGCAAAGCTGACCCTCCGCCTCGGTAAAAGGTAAAGGGCTATTGACAATCTGACCGGAGAGCCGAGGATGTGGTTCTTGGTTATCTCCTCAAGCACTCAGACCACCTTAAAAGTTCTCCAGAGATGTATGAACGAAACCAGCGAATAGCTGAGTATTATGAGTGCGTTTACGAATGTCCAATCTGGCTTGAGAAATGCGGCAAGCGTTATTGCTGGAATTGCCATGCTCCATTGGGAAAAACTGAAAGCCATGCCAAGGTTTCCAAGCCCTATGATAGCAGCGAAACCCCTCACATCTCTGAAGAATGCCCATATTATAACTCCTAAAATCCATCCGCTCAACCACATCCATCCTCTGAAGCTTGAATCCTTGTGAATTTCTGGATTAAGCTGGATGAACTTCTTCCATGCAACTCCCATCACATATACCACACCTATGAATACTGTGGGCCAGTAAAAGATGGTAAGTCTTTCAAGACCCAAAGCGGAAAGCGTAAGATATCCTCCCATGGCTATGAGCCATGCAATGTATATTATGGCAATGTAGATATGCCAACTTGCAATAAGCTTTTTCTCAACACTCTCAAGGGCTTCCTTGATGCCTTCCATACTCCTCACCCCACTAAAAGTTATGGGCTTTGGGTATTTAAAGGGGAACAAAACTTTGCACTGCAAACTACCAAACTTTTTAATGCTAGACACCATATTCCAATGGTGGTTTAAATGGAAGACCCTTATCTCTGGATGGAGAATCTGAATGATAGGAGAGTTCTAAAGTTCATTGAAGAGGAAAACAAGCGCTTTAGGGAATTCATTGGGGATTTGCCAGAAAAGCTGATTGACGATGTGAGAAATTACTACTACCTTCCCAGCATCTGGGAAGCTCAAATCACAAAGAGAGGAACATTTGTGAAGATAAACGAAGCAGGGAGACAGCTCATAAAACTCCTCGAGACTGGGGAAATTATAGTTGATTCCAAAAAGCTTGAAGAAGAGCTTGGTGATGAGGTTCTCCTTCAAGGATTTACAGTTGACAGAGATGGGAAAAGATTAGCCTACAACTTCTCAATTGGAGGGGCTGATGAGGGGGTAACAAGGATAGTTGATCCTAAAACTGGAGAAATCATAGAGGAGATAGAGCCATCCTTGTGGAATATCGTTTTCCTTGATGATGGCCATTATTTTGCCCGCTTCTACCGAAAAGAAAAGACCCCCGATGGCATGGAGCCGCCAGCGGAGAGAATTTTTCTGAAGAAAGGGGAAGATGAAATAATGGTATTTGGTGAGGGGTTTGGTTCAGGATACTTCATGAATCTGCACAAGAGCACAGATGGAAAGTGGGCAATGCTGACGGTTACATTCGGCTGGAACAAAGCCGATATTTATCTTGGCCCGATTGATGAGCCAGAAAAGTGGAGGAAGGTTTATTCAAGCGATGTTCCAGCACATCCGATAGATGTCATCAATGGAAAGCTCTACATCTACACACGCAAAGGAAAGGGTTTCGGAAAGGTTATTGCAATCGAAAATGGCAAAGTTGAAGAAATAATCCCCGAAGATGAGTTTCTACTTGAGTGGGCGGTTATTGTCAATGATAAAATACTTGCTGGCTATTTGGTTCATGCCTCCTCGAAGCTCAAGGTGTTTACACTTGATGGGAAGCTTATAGAGGAGATAAGCTTTGAGATGCCCGCACAAGTTTACCCCCTTGACACTGATGGAGAGCAGGTTTTGCTCAGATACGAGAGCTTTACAGTTCCATACAGGCTTTACCGCTTTAGAGACAAGCTTGGACTGATTGATGAGGTCAAAGTTGAAGGAGAATTTGAAGTCAGTGAAGATTTTGCAACCTCAAAAGATGGAACAAGGGTTCATTATTTCATGGTCAAGAAGAAAGGAACAAAAAGCGATAAAGCTTGGGTTTTTGGATATGGTGGCTTTAACATTGCCTTGCTCCCACGGTTCGTTCCTCAGGTGGTTCCCTTCATTGAGCGCGGTGGAACTTTTGTGATGGCAAACTTAAGAGGTGGGAGCGAATACGGTGAGGAGTGGCACCGTCAAGGAATGAGGGAGAACAAGCAGAACGTCTTTGATGACTTCATAGCTGTCTTAGAGAAGCTCAAGAGAGGGGGGTATAAAGTTGCCGCTTGGGGAAGGAGCAACGGAGGGCTTTTGGTTTCAGCGGTTTTGGTTCAGAGACCAGATATTATTGATGCCGCTTTAATTGGATATCCCGTTATAGACATGCTGAGGTTTTATAAACTCTACATCGGAAGCGTTTGGATTCCAGAATATGGGAATCCAGATGACCCAAAGGACAAAGAGTTTCTGCTGAAGTATTCGCCCTATCACAATGTAAAGCCTCAAAAATATCCGCCGACGCTAATTTACACGGGTTTACATGATGATAGAGTTCATCCTGCACATGCGCTCAAATTCACTAAGAAGCTGAAAGATGTCGGTGCTCCTGTTTATCTGCGCGTTGAGACAAAGAGCGGACATATGGGGGCTTCGCCAGAGACAAGGATAAAAGAACTGGCAGATTTATTGGCGTTTGTGGTTAAGGTGCTTGGTTGAGATCAAAGCCTCTCTTTTCTGTCACTTTTTACTGTGATTTCTTATTCAATCCAAAGCCTCAGGATGAAAAGATTTAGTTAGTGAGAATACTCAAATCACTTTGTGGACAGAAAAAATGAGCTGAGGGCAATAAGGGAAAAACTGTCCGCAAAGGTTGAAGGGCTTTTAAATGCAGAACTCACGTCGGAAAAACCTCCAGAAGCTCAGTCTTTACGCCTTCGCAATCGAGATGATAAAACGGGAGGACTTTGAAAGGCTGGGAGAAGTGAAGAACTTTAGCTTCAATAAATCAACCCAAACAGGAACAGCGGAATTCTGCTGTTTCCAGTGAGCAAGCCATCAGTGGCTATATAGTCCGGCTTTTGGTATCTGCCCTTCCTTTCACCACCCACTTCTATTACCCACTCTCCTACTTGGAAATCAGGCGTTTTCTCACCTCTCTTTCCTTTCAGATAGCAAACCTCACTTACCCAGCGAACGTGATTAATGAAGAACTCCTCTCTGAGGGCACCGATATTCACAGAGAAGCCCTTTTTTGCAAAGAATTTTCTCAGCGGAATTGTGAGGTAGAGCTTTGGCTCCTTTCTGATGCTCTTGCATGCTTGGACTGGATAAATCAGCCCCGCTTTTGATAAATCCTCAACAAGCCTTATCGCCATGTTTTTGGAGATGTCAAGCTCGTTGGCTATTGTTGAGTACTTCACCTCAAAGGGAGCCGACTTTGCCACCAAATAGAGGAGCTTAAATGCATCAGTTTCGTACTTCACATTTATCTCCCTGAGGGACGAAAGATCCTCAAGGATAACCTTTCTGATAGAGTTTTCAAGCGCATCATAGAAGCCGCTCTCAGGGTAGAGCACCCCTCCTTTTCCCATGTATTCTTTCCAGAGAGGATGAAGTTCCATGTACATATTTGTCAGGTCAAATGACTTGGAAAGCACTGTTTTCAAAGATAGCCTCGGAATGCTAAAACCTCTCTTTATGTTAAGCCACTCCCTAAAGGAAGCGGGGGGAAGTTCCTTTAAAACAACCCTACGGGATAGATCAGCGCTTAAGTGTAATATATCGATAGCAGAGGAACCTGAGAAAAATATTCTAACCTCGTGCTCATCGTAAAGAGTTTTTAAGTCCTCAGACCAGTTGGGTTTTCTGTGTATCTCATCAACGAAAATGTTTCTGTAGCCTAATTCTGCGAGAGATTTGACGATTTCATAGATGGAAAACGGTTTAATCAGCGTAGAATCCGCTGAAAAATAAACGCTTTTTTCAGTTTCATTTGCCAGCTGGAGCAACAGGACAGTTTTGCCAACGCCCCTAATGCCTTTAATGCCTATGTAGTACTCTTCATCTATTCTTCTGAGCTCGTTGTACAGAAAGCGTTTTTTAGGAAACTTTCTTACCCACATCATCAGCCTTCTGCTGGTGGATAGAATGGATGTTAGTATCTTCTCCTCCATGTGTTGTTGTTGATTCTCGTTATTTATAAACCTTGTCCTTATGTGAGAACGATATGCATGCATTTTGTTTTTATGTAGAGACAAAATGTTGTGTTATTAAAACTGACCGCGGTGATGTTTCTCTTTAGTTATGCATAACCACTACATTGTGGAACTGCGGGTTTGTCATGAGCTTCTTTTCTCCAGCTCCTTCTTCAGCCTTAAGTACTCTTCATGGGCTTTCTGCCTTCTTTTTTCTTCTGCCATTCATAAATTGAGGCAAAAACAAAGCTAACCCCAAAAGCAGCAGAGAGTTGATACAGCAATTCGCTGTTTATTGGGAGGACATCTTCATCGTCGGGAATTTTATCGTGGTCTCTGTCGTAGAGCGGATTCACAAACACATGGTATTCATCGAAAATAAGCTTTCCATTCGGAGAAATCTGAAAGTATCCAATTGGTATATTGTAACGGACGATAACTTTTCCGTTAGTGTCGAGGATTGTAAAGGAATCTGCTTCGCTTAAATAGACATTCCCATTCCTGTCTATGTGAGCGTAAAAGTTGTAAAATGCAACGTTGTCCTTTTTGAAGATGACCTGATTCTTCGGAGACACCTCCTTCGTCCACACTCGGTTGCCGTTCATGTCAAAGAGACCATACCAGTTGCTTCCCCTCATTAAAATGTAGCGACAGTTTGTATCCAGTGCGGATACGTCATTTTCAAGCTTCCAAAGAAAATCTCCGGAGGATGAAAATACCAGTACTTCGTATCTTCTCATGTTTTCACTACTCACTATGATCAGCTTCTCACACGAAAGTATCCTGTAGGGATTTCCCTTAATAGTTTTCTTCCAAAGCAGATTGCCGTTAGTGTCGAGGGCAAAGATATTTTCTTTGTCAATTCCAAAAATTCTGCCATTGGAGTAAGTCAAGGCGAAAGCAGAAATATTCCGCCGCCAGAGAAGCTTTCCATGGAGGGAATACGCAGAGACAAAACTTTGTGTCCGTATCGTTGAGCCTTCTATGCTGAGAATTTTTGACTCACTCACAAACAGGGTGTTGTTGGCAACTGCAAAGGAATACACCTTAAACTCCGTTTTAAACCTCTTTAAAAGCTCTCCTCTCTCTGAAAATATCATAACGGTGCTTCCCTCGTTTGAAAATATGCTCAAATTTGTCTCAACTACCACAAGCCTGTCACCATAAAACTTGCCTCTAATCATCCCGCCATTGGTGAATCCATTAAGACTCCAGAGAGGCTCATTTAAATATGCTTGGCTTTTTATGTAGCCATAGTACCCCATGAGGGGGATAAGTGAAAGCAGAATAAAGCCTCCTAAGAAAATCTTCATCCATCTTCTCATTACCACTCCCAGAAATATTGAAAATTCACGCTTAAAAAGTTTATCTCACTCAAGCTCCCCGATCATCGCCATTATCTTCCTATGTAACTGCTTGATCAACTCTCTCCTGTCTTCCATAAGCACAACATCACTTGAACCTATAACTTCAAGGTTGAACGCAAATGGACTCGGCAGCTCATTTTGTTCAAAAACGACTTTTATCTTCCCTTCTCTAATCCAGCTCAAAAATAACTCGGCATTTTCTATGTCCATCTTGTCCTCCATAATCTCACGATAAACCTCTTTGAGAAGCGGGAAGTCTGGATAATTCTTCTTGAGGAGTCTCAACAAGGTCTGGGCATTTAGCTGCTGTCTGCTGAGGCTCTTCTTCCTCCCCATGTATCTCCTCAGAATTAAAAGCCCCCTGTTGGCAACGTGCCTGAATCTCCTCTTCAAAAGCTCCGTGTTGTCCAAAGCTTTCTTAAGGGTTTCCCTTAAATCCCCAAGCTGGAATAAAGCCCTAATATCCTCTTCACTCAATCTTTTCTCTCTTGGCAGAATCAGCATGAAGCCGTTATCGCTTATGGCGATTCCCACGTTGCACCTTTTATTTTTGCTCACGAGGTAAGCAAAAGCCCTGCTCAAAGCTTCATTTGCTCTCCTCCCTATCAGCGTGTGGAAGAAGTACTTCGCCCTTCTCTCCTCTAAAACCTCCTCAACCAGAAGGATTCCATCATCTGGAATTGTTGAATACTTTGCCTGCTCTCTAAAATAGCTCAAAATTGCTTTGGCAGCTTTTTCATCTATTTTGTACTTCTCCATTAGGATTTGCTCTGCTTTGGGGTTGTTTAAGAGTTCTTTAACCTCTTTCCTGAATCTCTGCACGTCTAAAGCCAAATCAAAGCTCAAAGGCAACATTTCAGAGAACCATGCTGGGATCGTTGGCTTTGCCCCTTCTTTAGGCTCCACATAAATTCTATTCCCCCTTGACTTTTTGAACTCGTACGTCCTTCCAGCCAAGACAAAAATATCTCCGGGCATCAAGCGTTCAGCAAACTCCTCCTCAACCGTACCAATGAACCTCTTATCCAGTGTGTAAACTTCGATTTTAGCCTCATCTGGAATTGTACCTGTGTTCATGTAGTAGATTGCCCTTGTCATCCTGCCTCTTCTTCCGAACTTGCCCTCTTTTTCATCGAGCCAGATCTTAGCATAAACCTTTTTCTCCTCAAGTCCAGCATATTCTCCCGCTAAATATCTAAGAACGCTCATGAAATCCTCAAACCTTAGACTGCGATATGGATAAGCCCTCCTCACAAGTTTATAAGCCTCTTCAATACCCCAAACTCTCTCCAGAGCCATGCCGAGAACATGCTGGACAAGAACATCGAGGGGATTCTGCGGAATTTTAATTCTGTCCAATCTCCTATTCCTTGCATTGTATGCCAAAACGGTACATTCAACTAAATCATCCCTATCCAGGACAAGGATAATCCCCTTGCTGACTTCATGCAGTCTGTGACCCGCTCTCCCTATCCTCTGCAGAGCCCTGTTTACACTCTTTGGTGAACCGATTAAAACAACTAAGTCAATGCTTCCGATGTCTATGCCCAACTCAAGCGAGGTTGAGCTATTTTTCGAAATAAAACCATTAACAATGTAGTTTCCAGTTTCAGAGTTCAGAATACCGTAAGCGTCAGTTATGAAAACTGATTCAACGGATTCAATTCTATCAAAGAAAACGTCCCCCTTGGCGAGTTTTCGAAGCTCCTCAATCTCAGGAATTACGCTCTCTATCTTCCTTTCTCTGGCAACCCCCTCGTAAAAATCGAGCAGTTTTACTAAGCTTCTTCTGCTGATTTCACGGGTTCCGAGTTCGACTTTCATGGGGTTATACATCCTCATCTTTTGAAGTCTGTAAGAGCTGATGCCAAGCGCTTCCCGGAGCTCTCTAAGGCGCTTGCCAATTTCTGGAATCACATCGAAATTCGAGTATCCCTGTTCCTCTAATTCTGTTATTCTTTTGAGTTCAAAACGCCAAGGTTTGATTAGCTCTCCAAATTTCCTGAGGTACTCCCCTCCCAATATGGCAATGGTGTAAGACGTTCCTTTCTTTTTTATCTTCCTCCCCTTGAAAGATTGTTGTTCGTTGTAATGCCTTCTCCTGATGGAGGCAACGATTCCGAGCTGGAGCAAAAGATTGCGTATCCCTTCGGCGAACTCGGAGTTGAACGTAATGAAGCCTGCAGAATACACACGTCTATTGTCTTTTATCTCAAGGTATCCGTCGCCATCAAAGTAGCCAGAGAGAAACTGAGCCTTGTGCTCTTTTGGAAGGCGGTAGAGTATCTCCGGAAATCTGCCATTGATGGATTTCTTGCCACTGTTGCCCACGAGCCCTTTGAAGAGATGAAGAAGCACGTTAAAAGAAAGCTCAAGGGAGTATGTGCTCTCGTTTTGCTTTCTTATACTTCCTTCGATTCCAAGCGCTTCCTTAGCGAGATTAGCGTAACGCTTGAGCGTCTCCAAATCGCTGGAAAACAGCGTTAATGTGTTGCTTTTCCATGAACCGTCGGCAAGCCAGAAACCAAGCAAACGAGCCAGAGCAGGTGTGAATCTCTTTGGCAGTTCGTACTTGTTCTTGTCTGAGGTTATTTTCACAACGTTGCTTTCTTCAATGCTCATGCCCACTTCTTTGAGAATCAGCTTTAGTTTTTCCCACCTAAACGGATACCTCCCTCTGAGCTGTTTTGACAGATAGTCCCTGCTCGTGCCTATCCATTCTGCAAATGCTTTAATTGAGCCGAATTTAGCTTGAATGTTCTTCTTAAGCTCCTTTAGAAAGTCCATTTGGAGATGTAAGTACGCCGAATCAGGTAGGATTTCAAAAATTGGTACTTCTTCATCTGGACTTGGCAACTTGCGCAGGATTCCAATATAGTCTCCGGGTTTAAGCTTCTCTGCTTCAATCCATATGAGTTTTCCATCCTTTATCGTCAGGAACTTATGTTCTCGTGTGGCTTCAACTTCAAAGCCGAGCCTTGTTTTAAGTTTAATTCCCCTCGAATTGTATTCAATCTTATGAATTCCCTCAAACTCTACAAAACAACTCTTTGTTCCTTGAATCCCCACTATCACCTCGTTATTTTTAACTCTATCGATTCTTCTGATCCCCTTTGAAGTAACGACTTTAGAGTGACCTGGAACACATACAACAGCCTTAAGTTCCCCCCTCTTCAGTTTCTCCTCTACTTCAAGTCTAACATCTCTTGAGAGGCTCGAGTGGTGGGCTTCAATTAGTTCCGCATATTTTGGGAACTTTTTCTTAAGATGATAGGCAACCCTCTCAGCACCGCTCCTTGTATTTGTAAAGATGAGCGTTGTCCTGTGCTGCTCAATGAGCTCATCCAAGCGCTTATACAAGGCTTCACTTAGTGTTGTCGCATCTGCATATACCAAATCCCCAACAACGCTTTCTACTTTGATTTCCGTCTTTTTGGCAAAGGAAACATCTACTATTAAACCACTTCTCGGAGTTCCGTCATCGTTGAAGCCGAAAACAAATTTAGCAACCTCTTCGAGGGGATGAATAGTAGCACTGAGACCGATTCTAACGAAATCGCCGGCTAAATTCTGCAGTCTTTCAAGGCTGAGCATTAAATGGGTTCCCCTCTTGTTCTCAGCTAAAGCATGGACTTCATCGACTATGACGTATTTAACCGTCTTTAGCCTCTCGCTGAATTTTGGAGCGTTCAAGGCTATGGCTAAGCTTTCTGGTGTTGTAATCAATATGTGAGGCGGCTTTTTAACCATTTTCTGTTTTTCATAGCTTGAAGTGTCGCTTGTTCTCACTGCTACTCTTATTTCCGGCAGGTCATAGCCCATCTCCTGAGCAACTTCCCTAATCTCTCTGAGGGGCTCCTCTAAGTTCCTTCTAATGTCATTGTTCAAAGCCCTGAGGGGCGAAACATAAAGAACGTAAATTTTATCCTCGAGCTTACCCTCCTTCCCCAATAAAATAAGCTCATTTATGGCAGCAAGAAAAGCTGATAAAGTTTTTCCGCTACCCGTTGGCGAAGAAATGAGAACATTTTCTCCTTTGTGGATCTCAATAACTGCATATCTCTGAGGAGGTGTGAATGTTTCAAACTTTCGTCTAAACCACTCCCTAACCGGATCAACTAATATCTCGTAAATTTCCTCATCGGTGTACTCTCTCTGGGCAAATCTTATCATCGGACTAACCTTTTTAGGTTTGATTTTTAAACCCTTCGGTTGGTCAAATAAACTTTTTAAATCAAAAAACTAAACCTCAATTGGGTGAGTTCATGGAGACCCTAAAGAGAGTTATCGAGGAGTTTAATAAATATCATGGCAGTGAAGCTCAAGCTAAAATTATCAAGGCCGGGAGAGATGAGGTTATCATTGAGTTTGATGGCTCATTCTGTAAAACCTGCGGGCTTTACGATTACTTTGAGGACATAAAGTGGGAAGCAATGAACTTTGGATTGAATATTGAGCCTGTTGAAGTCATAGAAAGCGAGGAAGAGTTTGAGAGGGGAAGATATTTAGTGAAGTATAAACTCAAGAGCGAACAATCTTCTCAACAAGTTCAACAACCTTAGGAACGGCATTTTCAACCTCTCTACTCAATTTCATCCCCAGTTCAACTTCTTTGGCAACTATCCCTATAAAATGAATCTCTGCTTTTGCTAATCTTTCATCCAAAACCATCATCAGCTTTAACCCGTCAATCGCACCCATGAAATGGGCGCTTCTTATCTCAGCTTTAAGCTTCTCAAAGACTTCCTCACCCTTCAGATGAATGATTTTTCCGGGCTCAAATTTTTCACTCAGAATCGCATCAACTATCACAATCTTCTCCTCTCCGTTGTAATAATTTTGGAGCTTAAAAATATCAGTCCCAACCTCAAGGACATTGTATCCTTTTTCTGCTAAAATTCTCCCTATTTTAAGCCCAACACCATCGTCCCTCATGAGCTCATTGCCAAGAGCGAGGATTAGAGTTCTCATAAAACCACCAGAGATAAATTTAGAAAAGAAAATTTAAAGCTTCACGATATGAACTGAACATGAAATGCACGGATCAAAAGCCCTGACAACCATCTCTGAGAGGAGCTTAAGCCTATCTGGGTCGTCTTGATAATGCTTCTCTGCCATCATCCTAACGTGACGCTCCATTATTGCCAAGTTCATTGCAGTTGGAGTTATTATGTCAGCATAGCTGACTCTTCCATTCTTAACTTCAAGGGCATAAACTAACAGTCCTCTCGGTGCTTCAGTGATGCTGACTCCAAAGCCGTCTTTAATCTCAACTGCATCTCTTTCCCTGATTGGCCATCTGGCTAAAGTTTCATCAATTATATCGATAGCCTTCTCCGTGAAGTAAACAAGCTCAAGTGCCTGTGCAAGGTTGTTGGCAAAGCAGTTGTCATATCTGAATAAATCCTTATACTTCTCATAGAGGGCTTTTGCCCTTCCATAGAGCAGATCAGCGTTGTTCACGATTCTTGAAATTGCACCGACCATGAAAGGTTTTCCTTTATAAAAGCTGTGCTTTGCAAAGCTGTGTTCAACAACCCTCTCAACTATCCATTTTTTGTAATCCTCTACCGGAAACTCAAAGCCGTCGCTCACTTTTACATAATCTCCATAAATGCCGTAAATTCCGCCTCTTGGCTTAATTGCCATGTGAACGTTTTCCTTATCCTCAACTTCCCTAAACTGCTCAAGCTTTGCAAACAACTCCACTGTATATTCTGCCAATGGGAGGGTCTCTTTAAGCTCCCTTCTCAATTCTTCAAACTGTGCCCTGCTTGGAAGCTTTCCAAAGCCACCTAAGATAGCGTTCTCCTGATGAATTGCCCTTGAACCGAGGACATCCATGATCTTTGAGCCGATGTTTTTGAGCTTCATTGCGTATTCAATTTCTCTCTTATATCTATCAACCATGCTAAGCGGATCTGGGTAGCCAAGATAATCCGGGAGAACTAAGAGATACAGGTGCAGTGCATGGCTCTCAATCATATCTCCTATGTAGAGCAACTCCCTGAGCTTTTGAATCTCTTCTCTTGGTGTGAATCCAATGGCTTTTTCCGCTGCTTCAAGGGCTGTCAGCTTGTGGGCAGCTGAACAGAAGGAACAGATTCTTGGGTAGACAGCTAAGGCTTCATCAAGCTTCTTTCCGATGGTTATTGCTTCAAAGAACCTTGGACCTTCAATGATGTTAAGCTTCACCTCTTTGACTCCCTCATCTCCCATGACTATCTCTATTCCACCTTTGCCCTCAACTCTCGCTATATGATCAACGGTGATTGGAATATACATCATTCACCCTCCTCAAAAATTTTGTTAACCATTTCCTCGAGCTTTGGATTATGAGCATTGAAAATCCTCATCCTGTCAAGGATTTCCTCCTTTGTGAAGCCTTTCTTCTTGAACTCCCTTGCCAGTGAGTCGAACCATGCAACATCATAACCAACGGCTCCTCTGCATCCTATGCACGCAACGTCATAGGCCGGACACCTTGCATCACAGCCTGCCACTGTAACTGGACCCAGACAGGGTTCACCTTTTTCGATGAGAATGCAGGAGTTGCCTCTCAGTCTGCACTCGACGCATACGGGATAATCAATGTCCTCCGGCCATGACCCCACTAAGAAGGTTCCCAATGCATAGAGAAAGTCTTTCTTTTCTGGTGGGCATCCGTAGAGCTTGTAGTCAACTTTTATAAACTTTTCAACTGGTTCCGCCATCTTTGGCTCAAATTTGACCTTTCCGTCTCCATAGACTGTCTTCCAGAGCTGCTCAAGTTCTTTTTCCTTACCCCAGCTCTGCACTCCGCCATGAACTGCACAGGACCCAACGGCAACTACAATCTTCGCCTTTTCCCTAATTTTTCTAACGAGTTCAACTTCTTCCTCTGTTGAGACGCTTCCCTCAATGAACGCTATATCAACCTCTCTCTCCTCACTGCTATCTCTGCTCAGCATATACCAACACTCGATTTTTGCTTTATCAATGAGCTGAAGTATTTCATCCATCATGGCAAACTGTAGCTGACAACCGTAGCATGATGTGAGAGCGTAAAATCCTATCCTAATCTTCCTGTTTTCCATTTCTCCTCACCTCAGTCGAGCAAGCCTGGTGTTGAAATTATGTCGAAGTATCCAAATACTGGACCATCTTTGCAGATGTACTTCCAAGAAGTGCTTGTTCCAACGTTGCAGTGGCCGCATTTGCCAATTCCGCACTTCATTCTTCTCTCCAACGTGACGAAAATGTTCTCTGGTCTATATCCGTAGTTTATGAGGGATTCAAAGACTGCCTTGTACATTCTTGGGGGCCCACAAATGGCGACAGCTGTCTTCTTTGGGTTTGTATTGGCTTCAACAATGAAGTTCTGAGGCCTACCCTTCAGTCCGGGCCATTCGGGATCTCTTGTAACACTTTGGATGATCTTCACATTTTCAGATTCTGCCAAATCTTTCATTGCCTCAAGTTCCTTGTAGAAGAGAAGATCCTTTCCATAACGAGCTGTGTTGATGAAGGTTATGTTTCCGTACTTCCATCTGTTGTCCATTGCGTAGAGGAAGACGCTCCTAAGAGGGGCAGTACCGAGACCAGCTGCTATCAAAAGCAGATCCATTCCCTCCCACTCATCAACGGGGAATCCATTTCCATAAGGCCCTCTTACCAGAACTGTATCTCCGGGCTGCAATCTGTGAACCACTGTTGTAACTCTCCCAGCTTTTCTTATACAAAGCTCGAAGAATCCCTTTCTCATTGGTGAGGAGCATATGCTTATTGGAACTTCACCAACCCCAGGAATTGTCAGCTGAACAAACTGCCCCGGCTTGAATGTCCAGGTCTCTGCTATCTCAGGATCTTCAAACCTAAAAAGGAACAGCTTTTCTTTATCTGTGAGCTTGTAAACTTTCAAAACCTTGACCTTTTCAAGAGCGTAGGGGTTATCACCATGGACAATTTGGGTGGTGGTCATCATATTCCTTCACCCCTAATATTGCTTGCATAGGCGAATCCTCTCTTTGGAATCTCCTCACTCATTTCAGGAGGACATGATTTCTCTTCAAAACCAAGAATTGTCCTTAGGTTCCTTACGAAGCTTATTCCTGCAGGACAGAAGTATGTGCACCTTCCGCATCCAACACAATAGCTTATGCCAAGCTTTTCATTGTATGCATTCTTGCACAAATAGCGGTTCATAAAACGGGATTTCTTGGTTGGTCTAAAGTTATGTCCCCCAGCAACCAGGCCGTGGCTTCTCAGCTGGCATGAGTCCCATCTTCTAATCCTAACTCCAGTGTCGCCATCAAGATTCGGTATATCTTGAACATCATAACATCTGCATGTTGGACAAGTTAGGTTACAGTTTCCACACCCTAAACAGAGCTCACTCTGCTCATCCCACATCGGGTGCTCCATTTCAAGCTCAAGGAGATAGCGCAGGTTTCCCCAATCTTCATGATATCTGAATGATTGGTGTCTCTTCTTTTCAAAGTCCCTAAAGTTACAGATATCTTGGGTTGTAACCTCCTCAAAGAGCTTTATGTTCTTGTCAACAATTCTGTGTCCCGTTGGAGTGCCGACTCTCACGAGCCATCCATCTGGAAGCTCGTGAAGGAAAAGATCAAATCCGTCATCTGCAAAGTCTGTCTCCCTCAGGTTGCAGAAGCAGTATTCATCTGGCATACAGCTTATTCCTATGATGATACCTTTCTCCCTGCGGATCTTATAGTATTTATCTGGGAATTCATCAAGGTATATCGTGTCCATAATCTTCAGCCCAAAGATGTCACAGGCATGAAGTCCAAAGATCACAAAGGGTTCAACGTTCTCAACAACTTCTTCATATTTAGCCTTTGATATGCTGAACTTAAACATCGTTTCTCTTGGCAGGAAGAAGAACTTCTTAGGTGGCATTATGGTTCTGTTGTAATGGAATTCAATTTTCCTGACATCATCTATCTCTCTGAAGTCATAAAACTTCTCTGAGATTTTTACGGGAGCATACAGCTTACCAAAGTTTTTTAAACGCTCCAGAAATTCGTAAACATTTTCCTGTGGCAGCTTCACATACCTCATAGAGATCCCCTCCCCATGAACATCATTATGCATATGCTCATTTTTGTACCTCCTCAAAGGAAACTACGGTGGGGAATAAAAAAGCCTTTCTAAACCCTTAGCTTGTTAACCAAAGGTTAAAATGTATCTGTTTGCTTCAATCTCCTGTAACTTCTACAAAAATCGCTCTTTGCTGTAGTATATGGTGGAAAAATGAACAGGATAAGTGGCGAAGGACAAATGATGTTCATTGTTGTTCTTAGATATTCCACCTTTGGTTGAGAAAGCTTCGTTTAAAAAACGCTTTTATAGCCTTAGTTGAAGAATGTAAAATGACACGAAGTATTCATTTGGACATAAAAGCACCTTATAGCCCAAATAAGTACTTAATTGAACAAAGTGATGCTGAAATGCTGAGAAGTGAACTGTGTATAGGATGTGCAGCATGTGTAAATGCATGCCCCTTTGATGCTATTGGGATAGTTGACAATAGCAAAAGAGTAATTCACTTCTCTCCAGAAAAATGCGGCAACTGTAGCTTTGAATGCAATGATGTGTGTCCAACAAGGGCAATAGAGAGAAGACCAGATAAAATAACCCTGGAATTTGAATATGCCTTCTGCCTCGAATGTGGCAGAAGATTAATGCGAACTAAGAAAGAGGCAGAATATTATGCTCAACAGTTGCTTAAAATGGGCGAAAAGGTCGAATTTGCATTTATCTGTGATGAATGTAAGATGAAAAAGATTTCCTCTGTCTCTGACAAATACTCAGGCTACCTGATTTAGGGGGTGAAGTTAAATGAAAGGTATGAGGTTCGCTTTCTTATGTAGGGAAAAACCTGAGCCCACGGGAAAAAAAGTGGCAATAATTGGTGCAGGGCCGGCTGGATTAAGTGCTGCTGGGTATTTAGTCTGCCACGGACACGAAGTTCACATATACGATAAGCTACCGGAACCTGGTGGATTGATGCTCTTTGGAATCCCAGAGTTTAGGATACCGATATACAGAGTCAGAAAGGGGTATGAGGAGCTCGAAAATGTATTTGAAGTAAAGTTTTTCCCCAGAACCAAAGTTGCCTTTGGAAACGAGGAGGAGGAAGGAGATGAATTTGTGGAGAATGTTGTAAACTTCAATGAGCTGGTTGAAAAATATGACGCTGTTCTTATAGCGACGGGAACCTGGGAGTCATGGATGCCAAACATTGAGGGTGTCGAGTTGGAGGGGGTCTATCCGGCTTTGGACTATCTCTTCAAAATCAAATCAGCAAAGCTCGGGCACATGAGCTGGGATGAGGTTCCTCCAATTGAAGGAAAACGAGTTATGGTGGTTGGAGCAGGCCATACGGCTGTAGATGCCGCTATGGAGAGCCTACTCCTCGGAGCAGAGAAAGTTTACATGAGCTACAGAAGGACCATAAGGGAAGCTCCTGCCGGTGCTTATGAGATAAACCTCCTTAAGCAGAGGGGAGTTAAGTGGCTCGAACTTACGGTTCCTGTGAGGATTGTTGGTGAGTACGGCAAAGTTGTCGCTGTTGAGTTGCAAAAATGTAAGCTTGGAGAGCCAGACGAAAGCGGAAGGAGAAGACCAATTCCGATTGAAGGCTCAAACTTCCAAATCGATGTGGATTACGTAGTATTTGCAGTTGGGCAGAGGCCAACACCACCCTTTGCTGGAGATGTTGGAATTGCCGTTGACAAGAAGGGCAGAATTGTAGTTGACTCAAGACACATGACAAGCAGGGAGGGAGTGTTCGCTGCTGGTGACGTTGTTATCGGACCATCAAAGGTCGGTAGAGCGGTGTTAGATGGTCTGCTGGCTGCTGAAAGCATGCACATGTGGCTTCTTGGGAGGTGATTAAAATGGCAAGGAGGATTCTTCACGTTGATTACAGTCTCTGTATTGGATGTGAAACCTGTCAAAGTGTTTGTGATTTCCTCCACCATGGAAAACCGAATATAAGGATTTACTACACTGAATCCGGTTTGCCAATCCCAATAAACTGTAGGCACTGTGAGAAAGCCCCATGTATGAACGTATGCCCATCAAATGCTATCTACAAGGACACCGATGGTGCGGTAATCATTGACCCCAAGAAGTGTATTGGCTGTCTGATGTGTCTTGCCGTTTGTCCCTTCGGTGCTCCAAGCTATGAAGCAAGACTTAAGGTGGTCACAAAGTGTGACATGTGTGCTGACAGAAGAAGGGTTGGCTTGGAACCAGCATGCAGTGAAATGTGTCCAGCAGAAGCAATATTCTTTGGAAGACCAGAGGAAGTTGAAGACGAGATCAGAAGGAGAACTGCAGAAAAGATTGCAAGAGAGAGGATCTCCTCCACTGTTATGGAGAGCATTGGAAGAATTCTCTGAAAACATCTATCAGCTTTTCGTTTTCTTCTCTTTTTCTCACACTGAAACGAACATATTCTGGCAGGCCAAAAGAGGTGCAGTCCCTAACTGCTATTCCTTTCCTTCTGAAGAATTCAACTGCTCTCTTTGCATCTCCGACATTTTTTATGAAGAAGTTAGCATCGCTTTTGACATCGAGGGCTCTTTCAATGCGCTCTTTTTCTTTCCAGATTAGAGGCATAGTTTTTTTCAAATGCTTAAACTCATCTTTGATAACGAACTCCAGAAACGCATAGCCTAAAGAGCCAATGCTCCAGGGCATTCTGACGCTTTTAAATGCACTATCAAAGCCAATGACATAGCCAACCCTGATTCCAGGCAAACCGTAGCTCTTCGTGAATGTTCTCAGCTTTACAACGTTCTCCCCTTTCGGGCTTCTGGCATCTTTAACGAAGTCTATGAATGCCTCGTCTAAAACCAGGAGTGAATCTGTATCTTCCACCGCTTGAATTAAAAGCTTGAGTCTTTTTGGCGGGTAAAATTTGCCATCTGGGTTGTTTGGATTGCAGAAGAAAACAATGCTACTCTTTGTAACAAATTCAGCCAGTGCTTCTGGGTTATTTGGGCCTTTGATAACCTCAGCGTTAAAAATTCTCGCAATTCTTTCATATTCCTCATAAGTGTGCTCCGAAATGATAACCCTGCGCTTCTCCCTCATGGCAAGGATGCCGAGGAGATAGAGTGCTTCGGTGATTCCAGCCGTAACTGTTACTTTTTCGTCAATCAAATTCGAAAGTTCCTCTTCAAGCTTTTCCCAATAAATGTAGCGTTTGCTTAAGGCATTAGCACGTTCAAACATCTCATCTACCCATTCTGGAAGGTAGGGATTTAAAGAGGCGGAAAAATCTAACAGTCCCTCCTCTCTTGCACCGCCGTGATGAGTTTTAAATTCAACTGGTTTAAGCATCATATTTCCTCCAACAAGCTGATTACAGCGTTCTTTAGTTCGGGAAGCTGCTTTTTAATAATAACCCAGACTATGCTCAAATCAACGCCAAAATAATGGTGAATGACTACGTTTCTTAATCCAATCACGCGCTTCCATGGAATTTCAGGATGTTGTATCCGTATATTCTCGGGAATGTGTCTGGCGGCTTCTCCAATTATTTCCAGATTTCTCAAAACAGCATCAACAGTTTTTCTGTCTTTTGTAAAGGTTTCGAAATCATATCCCTCTGTATACTCCTCAATCCGTTCAATACTTTCCAGCATGTCTTGAAGAAAAAGCCTGTAGTTCCTCTTAGACATAAACAATGTCCCTCCTAATTTGTTCCCACAACCTTTTTCGGTTCAATGCGGCGTTTTTAGTAATCAAATCAACCCTAATTCCAAGGATTTCCTCAAGATACTCTTTTAGATCTACAATCTCCCAACCAATTGGTCTCTCAAACTCAACGAGAATATCAACATCACTAAGCTCATCAGCTTCTCCTCTTGCATATGAGCCAAAGATTGCAATCTTTTTTACACCAAATCTTTTATGCAGTTCATCTTTATGCCTGCGCAGAATTTCTTCAATCTCCTCAATGGACTTCATCATTACCCCCATTTGTTATTGCACAAAAAATGATTTAACGATTTCGGAAACGAATACAAATGCTATCCATTCTCCGACAACAACCCAATAAATTCTCAAAGCTCTTCTAATATCCTCCAATGCGGGTTCTTTCCCCTCAAATCTATAAACACCTTTTTTCTCAAGCCAAATTCCTAAAACGGCACTCATAGCTGATATTGGCTTATCAGAGTTTAGCTTGAACTTAGCTTTTTTCCAGTATTCTATGACCTTCCCTGGATTAAAAGGCAGGAAAAGCAAAACAGTAATGCGAGCTGGAATGAAGTTGAGCAAATCGTCTAAACGAGCGGCAAACTTGCCGAAATAAAGGTACCGTTCATTTCTGTATCCGATCATGGCATCAAGGGTGTTTACTGCTCTATAAATTAGGGCACCATTCAGTCCAAAGATGAGATAATAGAATAGAGGGGCAACTACGCTGTCCGTCATGTTTTCAGCTAAGCTTTCAATTGCTGCTGAATTTAAATGAGCCCTATCCAGCTTTGATACATCTCTGCTCACAATCCAGCTGACATACTTCCGCTGCTCCTCAATATCCTCACGTATTGTGTTTTTCACGTGCTGGGCGAGGCTTTTGATGGCGAATGAGCTCTTTAGGAGGTAAACGCTCAAAGCAAAACTTATCCATCTATGTAAAAACTCTGGAAGCCTCGAAAGCGCAAAAGCAACCACAATCACAAATAGGGAAGCAAAAGTTCCTGCAACAAAATCTAAAGCTGGACTCCTTCTTTTGTAATCTCTATCAAAAAAACCTATCAGCCTGCCAAACCACACCGTAGGGTGAAGAAAAACGGGAGGCTCACCCAGAGTTAAATCCCAGATGATCGCGAGTATTAATATCCCGAGGTGCTCCATGTTCCGTATCTGGATATTTTGTCCTTTTAACTTTTGGGATTGATCATCATATCTTCTTTTTTCATCAGCAGATCCTCAAGATCAAACACCAGAAAACCATTTTCCAAAAAATGTTCCTTATCTTCAATAGTTCTGGCGATAACCCCTAACCGGAGGCTTCCGGTAAGTGGCAAAAGTTTGGACTTTCTCTCAAGCTTCCTGAGGATTCTTGAGACATCGATTTTTCTTAGGTCGCTCCACTTAACTTCAAACAATGCGATATTTTCTCTGTCATACGCAACAACATCTATTTCCTCCCCCTTATGCCACCATCTGCCTATCCTCAAGGGCTTAAAGCCCAGATTTATCCGCTTAACGAATTCAAGGGCTATCCTCTCATAGGTTTTTCCAACAAGGGATGGGAAGTTCCTTTCCAAATCATCACGCACTAAATCAGGGTTCCCTTCCTCCAGGTATGTGTAGTTGTGATAAACAAATCGGAACCAGAAGTTGAAGAACTCATCAGCTACTCTGTAAGACACTTTCCTTGTCTTTCGTGGGTCTTCGGTGACGGGTACTTCCCTCCTCAAGTATTCGTAATGGTTCGTCAGCTCGCTGAGATACTTGCCAACGGTAAGAAGCTTAAGCCCGGTCTTGTCGCTTATTTCCTTTGGCGTAACATAGCCAAGGCTGACAGCTTCCAGTATCGAGAAGTATGAGCGGTAAAATCTGCCAAACTCAAGCTTAAGTGTATTTAGCCCCTCCTCACGGAGGGGGGCAAGCTCATCAAAAAAGAGGCTGTTGAGAGTTTCAGCCACGTTTCCTGTGTAGTACCTCTTCAAGTAGAGAAGGTATCGAGGCATGCCGCCGAGAGCGGAGTAAAGCTCAACAAAATGATCAAGGGACACGTTAGTAAAGGTGCTAACAAAACCATAAGCGGTCCAGAAGTCAAACGGTCTCAGCTTTATCCATTCATCGACCCTGCCAAAAAGCGGTTCCTTGTTATCCATAAAAATGCGCTTCATCATACCAACGTATGATCCCACCGCAATGAACATAAGATTGGAATTCTCCTTCATGTCCCACAGCTTTTGAAGAGAAGAAAAGAAAGAGGGCTTAACTGAGCGGAAGTTCTGGAACTCATCAAATACAACGATAAGCCTTTGCTCCTTGGAAAAGCTAAGCAAAAATTCAAAGAGCTCTTCAAGGGATGAAAATCTTGGTGTAAAGTAGCTCGGAAGATATTTACCAAGAACTGTTTTTACCTCCTTCGAGTATTCCTCAATCAGCATTGCTTCGTCTTTCTCCCCAACAAAAAAGTAAAGACCGAGCTTATTCTTAAGGAACTCCCTGACAAGCGCTGTTTTTCCCACTCTTCTCCTCCCATAGATGACGACAAAAGTTGAATCCGGATGAGCATAAATTTTTTCAAGCTTCTCAAGCTCAGCCTTCCTATTGTAGAACATATTACTCACCAAGTATATTACTTATTTGGTAATATTTAAGCTTTTCCTTATAACCTCATACTCCTCAAGCATCTCACCATTTGGCTCTCTTAAGCCTCTACGCACATACCAAGCCGGATGTCTCAAATAGACAGCATCAAAGCCAACTCTTTTCAACGCTTTTTCCGCCGTTCTCCCAAGGGCAAAAATGGCTTTAGGCTTAAGAATTTCAAGCTCTTTCTTGAGAAGAGATAGTTCCCGCTCATCAAATCCTTTGAGCTTATTCTCTGGAGGATTGCATTTTACAACATTTGTGATATACACAAAATCAGGATTAATTCCGAGAGAAAAGAGAGCTTTCCTGAGCAGCATTCCGGAAGCATCTCTGTAAAAGCATATTCCAGTATATCCACAGCCTTTCCTTCCTGGAGCTTCTCCAACCAAAACAACCTTTGAACTAACCCAGCCATTGGCAAAAGGCAAGCCCTCAAACCTCTTAACTTTAAGCTGGTATTTGTAGTATTCCTTGTGGCAGAACTTGGTGGGGTTTTTAAGCAGTTCATTGTACAGTCCTACAAGTTTGAGTGCTTTTTGCTTATCTTTCTCGTTTTTAACCAAAAAGCGCTCTTTTGGATTGTAGATAGTCTTAGCATAGATTCCGTAAGTTTTCTCATCTAACGACAGCAAATCCCTCCAGTCCCTCAAAAATAGCGGCATGGTTTTATAGTTCCTTGGATTTATGTAAATGTCGCCGATCTTTTTTAGACGTTTAAATTCCAGCAGCATGAATATAAATCAAAACTCGCATTTATATCAATGATGGTCAAGCTGGACTACTTTACAATCGGCACGAGCAGCCACGTGAGCGGTCTATGCCACAGCATAATTAGGGGAGAGGTCTTCACAACCTGCTCACTCGGCTGTGTTTATTGTTACGCGAGATGGTATCGTAAGGATGGAAGTCCTAAGCCCATTTTTGATGTTTTTAGATTAATCAAAGCCTTAGGAAATCTCGTGGAAGAGAACATTCCAGTAACTCCGGTTAGATTCTCAGCTTTAAGCGATCCATTCCAGCCTCCAGCTAAGATAACACTCAAAGCGCTTAAGTTGGCATACAAGCTCAAAGTACCAGCAATTGTGAATACAAAGCTCTACCCATCAGAAAAGCACCTCAAAGTCCTTGAAGATTTGGCGTCTGAAGGTTTGTTGGTTCTTCAAGTTAGCATAAATGCAGAGAAAGATTCTAAGGAAGTTAGAATCCTTGAACCTTTGGCGAGTCCAATTGAGGAGAGATTAAAGCTGGTGAAAAAAGCAAGTGAAGTCGGAATTCCGAGTGTAGTGAGGATTCAGCCATTAATCCCTGGATTGAGTGATAGGGATGTAGAAAACCTTTTAGATGAAATCGCTTGGGCTGGTGCTAAAATGGTCATAATCGAGTTTCTCAGAATTGAAAGAGAAAATTTTGAGTTCTATAAAAGGCTCTTTTCCACCTATAGTGAAGTTTACAGCGGAGAATGGGGGTCGTATCTGCCGAGGACGCCAAGCGAGGAAGCACCTCTCATTCAAGTTTCCCTCGAGTACAAACTTAAAACTGCAGAATTATTTGCAAAGGAGTCCAAAAGGAGAGGTTTAGCATTTGCAACGTGCAAAGAAGGCATCTTCAATCTTCACGAGCCTAAAACTATTGACTGTTGCGGAATGAGCTTTTTGGAAGTTGAGTGGACAAGGAAGCCGACGCTGTGGGATTTATATCTGGAAGCTTATGAGAAAAGGAAAGCAAGACCTGAGGACTTATGGAAGAGATGCGAGAAAGAAGGACTTTTGTGCGGTGAGCGGTTGAAGTTGTATCCTTCTTGGCTTTCAAAAAGCTTTAAAGCTCATGAAAAGAGACTTAAAAGCATTTTAAGAAAGCCCGAATTGGTCGAGAAGCTTGTTCCTGTCTTAAAATATAGAGAAGGGCATTATGTAATGAATGAATTGATTAATTAAATAATTCTATAATTCCACAATCAAAGACAGCAAAGGATAAAACATCCAAAGCTGCTGTAATTTTTAGGTGATCCTTATGGAAACGAAAAAATGCCCCTTCTGTGGAGGAACCATGATAAAAGGGAAGAGCAAATTTGAGGGACACGCTCAGTATTTCTGGAGGGCCCCATGGAAACATGGTTTAAAAGCGGCTTTTACCGGCACTGTTAAGGCATATCCATGGCTTTGCATTGATTGCGGAGCAATAATTCCCTATGTGGACAAGGCAGAGCTTCAAAAGATTCGTGAAGAGTATGAACAGGTTAAATTGGAGGGCTTAATTTGAGAGGTGTGGCATTCTTTTCAGGAGGCAAAGATGGGCTTTATGCAACGTACTTAGCCGAAAGACAAGGAATTGAAATTCCCTACCTTCTGGCAATGAAAACTACAATCGGCCTATCACCTCACTACGAAAACTTAAGCGAGCTGAAAAAGCTTGCAGATGCAATGAATAAGAAGCTCCTGATCTTCGATATGGCCAAAGGAAGCGAAGCTCTCGCTGAGTTCATAGCATCTCTTGACGTTGATTACATAATCGCTGGGGATGTCCTACTTGAAGATCATTTAAAGTGGGTTGAGTTGCTCGCTGAAAAGAGCGGGACAAGAACTTTAGAACCGCTATGGGGGAGGAACACATTTGAGCTTGCGAAGGAAATAATAAACGCCGGCTTCGAGTACTCAATAATTGCCGTCAATAAGGAAAAGCTCTCAAAGGAGTGGCTCGGCTACACCTTTCGCTCAATTAGAGATTTGGAGCAGTTTTTAAAGGAAAATCCCAATGTTGATCCCGTAGGAGAGTTTGCAGAGTTCCACACTGTGGTTTTAAAGTGTCCGCTATTTGAGAAGAGCTTTGAGCTAAAACCAGAGGAAGTTGAGGAGGGTGAAAGATACTGGTGGCTGAGGTTCAGGCTGGTGAGAGCATGAAAGCTGGAGAAATTCTCCGAAGACTTGAATCAAAAGGCATAACTCTCAAAAAGATGCTCGACACAGCTTTGGAGCTTTACATTGGAGAAGATGTTGAAAGGATTAGGGAGAAGCTCAAGCCTCTGATGCTCCATTATCTCAAAGATGTCAATGTTCAAGCCCTTTTTATGGCGGCATTGCTCCTTGAGGAGAACTTTAAAGTCAAAGGAGATCCAGTTAATTTGGTTGCAGATGAACTGATTGGCATTAACATTGCAGAGTACATCGGTGGAAAGATAGCTCTTTTCAACTTCTTCTACTATGACACCAAAAAGCCGGGAATCTTAAAAGAGCTACCACCGTTTTTGGACGATGCAGTTGGGGGATTCATAGCTGGCTGCATGACAAAGCTCTTTGAACCTATGAATTTCGATTCAGCCGAGACTCCCAGCGGAGGAAGATAAACAGAAATATGAAGAGAATTGTAATGTAATAACTAACCGCAAAAGGCAGAATCCCAGCTAAGCCGAGCGTGTATACAAAGGCGAGAGCCAAAACAACGATGAGCAATATTCGATAGTGTTCCTTCTTCATTGCACAAATAATCGGAGGAAGAATTTTTAAGGCTTTTCAACATTGGATTAATTAGCCGGGTGGTTCAATGAAAAACATCATCTCTTTCATGACAAGGATTCCGCTTGAGGGTGACTTTGAAAAAGCAAGGCAGGAGATTTGGGCGTTCCCTATGCTGGCAGTCATTACTTCTGCTTTATCCACAATTGTCCTTTATTTTAACGCTCCTCTGAAAAATATTTTGGCAGTTCTGCTCTTATATTTCACCATAGGCTTGCTCCACCTTGACGGATTAGCAGATTTTGCCGATGGGATTATGACCAAAGGGGACAGGGAAAGGAAGATTAAAGCCATGAAGGACTTGAACACTGGGATAGCAGGAATTTTTGCTGTTGTAATGGTTCTGCTTATCCAAGTCTACTCTTTGAGCTACACCCCGTTCTACGCCCTTTTTCTGGCAGAGCTGAACTCGAAGTATGCGATGGTTCTGGCTTTAAGCACGAAGAAGCCTTTAGGAGATGGGTTAGGAGCTTACTTTATGGAGGCTATGAGCAGAAAGCAACTGCTTTTGGCAACCATGATTTACATTCTCTTACTGGTGCCTTTCTTTCTCTACGAGTGGAGAACTGTTATTAGTGTTCTTGGATTTCTAATTGGGGCTTACATCATAAAGCTCAGCTTAGATAACTTTGGCGGTTTAAATGGTGACTGCATTGGAGCGGTGGCTGAGATAACGAGGGGCGGAACGCTTTTGATCTTGGCTTTCATTTGGTGATACTTATGATAATCATCTTAGCAGGAGGAAAATCTACCAGAATGGGAAAAGAAAAGCCCGTTCTCAGGATAGCCAATAAACCGATGCTCCTCTGGATTTATGAGCAGGCAGAAAAAGTTGATGAAGTTTTAGTCGCATTGAGCAAAAATACACCCAAAACGAGAGAGCTCTGCCTTCGGGAGGGAATTCCTTTTATTGAAACCTCTGGAAAGGGTTATGTTCACGATGTTCAGGGGCTTTTAAAGGAATTTGGTCCATTTGTAAGCATCTCCGCAGACGTTCCTTTTGTGAAAGCAGGTGATTTCTGGCTCATCAAGAAAGCCTTTGACGGAAGAAAAAGCTTAACGGGGGTTCTTCCCTTAAGTCTTGTTCCAAAAGATCTCCACCCCGTAACCTATAGGGGATGTGCAATTGTTGGGTTAAACGCCGTAGCTGAAGAAGGAGAAGAGTTTTTCAAGCTTACAAATCCATTATTGGCTCTGAATGTGAACACTCTGGAAGAGCTGGAGCTTGCAGAAAAAATTGCAAAGCTGATTTACAGCCCTAAGCTTCTCAAGATGTAACTAATGTCGAGATTTCTCTCAACAATCTTTGCAAACCTCTCGATTTCCTCTTCAATACTCCACTTCTGCACTGTTATTGGTTCAAGACCCTTTTCTAAGCGAAGCATGTTCAAAAACCGCTCTGTAAATTCAAAGTTGTGAAAAATTCCGTGGAGATAAGTGCCAAAAACCCTTTTCCCAACAGCTCCTTCAGGCTCAAAGGTCTTAACTCCGTTTATTTTACGTATTATTGAGAATGGGTTTTTTGATACAGAGCGCCCCATCCTAATCTCATAACCATCAACGTTTAAGCCTCTCATAGGCTCCCACATAATTTCGGCCTTTAAATGGTTTGTTCTCTTAGTTTTAGCAAACACCGTTTTAGCTTTCAGCAGACCAATACCCCTAACCCTACCACGCTTCGACTCTATTTTATCAATAATTTTTTCTCCAAGCATCTGAAAGCCACCGCAGATTCCTACAACGAATGCTCCATCTTTATGTGCTTGGATTACTGCATCTTCAATGCCGTTCTCCCTCATCCAGAGCAGATCTTCAATCGTGTTCTTGCTTCCTGGAATTATGATTAAATCCCCTTTGATTTCCTCCGCTTTTGTGACATAATCAACTCCGTTTGCCCAGTGGAGGGGTTCAAAATCTGTGAAGTTGCTTATATGTGGGAGCTTAATGATTTGAATATGCAAATCGCCCTTAACCTTTGGAAAGCTAACGAGAGAATCTTCCTCTGGGATTTTGTGCTCCGTGTATGGTATCACACCCAAAACCTTCTTACCGTATTTCCTCTCAAGATATTCAAAGCCAGGCTTCAGAAGAGAGGCATCTCCCCTAAATTTGTTGAAGACAAAGCCGATTACGAGTTCCCGCTCTTCTTTACTTAATAACTCCATTGTGCCAACTATAGAAGCAAAACTACCGCCTCGATCTATGTCCGTAACGAGAATGACTTTGGCATTTGCATGTTTTGCAACACGCATATTTGCAATATCATAATCTTTGAGGTTGATCTCGACTGGACTCCCAGCCCCTTCAATTACAACGATGTCGTGCTTTTCCAAAAGCTCATCTAAAACCTGCATAGCTTTTTTGAAAAGTTCCTCTTTCTTTGAGAGCATATATTCACGAGCGGAGACACTTCCTATTGGCTTCCCCATGAAAACTATTTGACTCCTCATATTCCCCTCTGGTTTAAGTAAAATGGGGTTAAAATTTATTGAGGGTTTCTTTCTGCACGCTAAAGCTTGTAAATACTGCGCCCTGCTGATCTCTCCTCCTTCTATGCTCGGAGCCGAATTTAGGCTCATATTTTGGCTTTTAAACGGAACTACATCGTAGCCCATGTCCGTGAAAATTCTACATAAGGCTAAGGTTAGGAGAGATTTTCCAGCTCCTGATGAAGTGCCCTGAATCATGAGGGCCTTTCCCATATTTTACTCACCTCAGGATAAAGCAAATTGGGAGGCTCACCTTTTCCTGTTGCCTTTATTCTATACGTGTTTGGCAGGATTCTTCTCACTTTTCTTATGCATTCATCAACCTCCTCATATACGGGGTTCTGGACAAGAGGATCAATTCTGAACCTGATTTTTGGATTTAGTGATGCTATGAATTTGGCTATTTTTAATATTTCATTACACTCTACGATACCTTTAACATAAACAGTTTCGGCAACTATTTTTCCGCTTTTTGCAAAGCGTTTAAAGTTCTTAAGAGCCTTATAGTTAGAAACACCAGTTATTTTCTTGTGAAGCTCATTATCAAGGGCTTTTATGCTGAATGTTATCCCTCTTACCAAATCAACAAGTTCCTTATCCAAAAGCTCACCATTAGTGATAAGCCACACGTCAATCCCCTCTTTTTTCAGGCGTTTTATTAACGGTTTGAGCTCTCTATCAATTGTAGGCTCTCCGCCTCCGAAAAAAGCCAGCTTAACGCCATTTTCCTTTAAAATTCTTACAACTTCTTCAATGCTCAAAAATTTAATATCCCCTCGGATCCACAGCTTATCAAGCTTTCTCTTTAAATCATCTGGAAGACACAGATTCCATTTTTCAAACGCCCATACACAATAAGAACAGCGCCAATGACAACCATGGAAGAGCACATATGCATCTCCGCTTTGAAATTGGACAATGTGATAAACATTTGTCATGGCAACCACCAAAAGAAAGGGTAGAGGGAAAAAGATTAACCAGAGACCGAGGTACTACACTTCAACGGTTGTGGTTCATAGTTGAAAACTTCAGGATGTATGAATTCTGCCAGCTCTTCTAAGCCCAGCACAATTCTTGGCCCTGGACGCGAAATTATGTTGTCGTCGCTTATAACATAGACCCTACCGTTCTTCACGGCATCTGTCTTTGCGAGCTCTGTCTCACAGAGCTGTTCTGGCGAAATTCCAGCATGAGCTGAGAGTATTATGATTTCTGGATTTCTCGCCAACACCTGCTCAATGCTAACTTGTGCCCAGCCAGTTAAATCATTGAATACATTCTCTCCACCGGCTAATTCAATAAGATCGCCCTGGAACGTATCTCTACCAGGAGTGTAGATTGGGTTCCACCAGCTTATGAAGAAAACCTTTGGCTTTGGCTTATCCTTGACTATTGAAGTTATGTACTCAACTTTTGCCTTCATTTCATTAACAACACTCTGTGCATATTCTTCCCTGTTGGTAACCTTACCCAAAAGCTCAATTTGTTTATAGATTTCATCAATGTTTCTCGGTGCAACGATTATTACTGGTGCAATCTGCTGGAGCTGGTCAAGATATTTAAGGTGCATTGAAGTCCCGATAATCAAGTCTGGCTTAAGTGATGCGATAATCTCAATATTAGGATCGCTAAAGCCACCAATTTTCGTAATATTAGCTACTTGAGGTGGGAAGTCATCGTACTTTGTAACACCAACAACCTTATCACCGGCACCTATATAGAACAGGGTTTCTGTTATGCTTGGTGCAAGTGAGACAATTCTTTGGGGCTCTTTTTCAATTGTGACTGTTCTGTTCATGAAGTCAATAACAGTGAGGGGATACTTTCCTCCAAATACATCAGGATGAATAACTTTTGCAAGCTCTTCGAGCCCAATAACAATTCTTGGAGAGGGTCTTACAAGGACATTGTCGTTTTGAATTACCACCACCTTTCCTTCCTTGGCGGCAGTTGTCTTTGAAAGTTCGCTGTGATATACATCCTGAACCGTCATTCCACAATGAGGCGTGAGAATTATGACTTCTGGATCCTTAGCTAAAACCTGCTCTACACTTACCTGCGCCCATCCTTCAACATCGCTGAATACGTTTTCTCCACCGGCTAATTTAATCAAGTCATCAATGAAAGTCCCCTTTCCAGCGGTCATCAGGGGATTATTCCAGACAACATAAAAGACCTTGACTTTTGGCTTGCTCTTAACTGCATTTTGGATTTCCTCAACTTTTGACTTCATATCTGCAACAACTTTTTGTGCTTGTTCTTCTTTGTCGACAACTTTACCGAGAAGTTCAATTGCCTTGTAGATGTCATCCATGTTCTTGGGGTCAATGATTACAACCGGGGCAATCTGCTCAAGTTGAGTGAGATATTTCAGGTGCATAGATGTAGCGATGATTAGATCGGGTTTCAGAGATGCAATTATTTCGATGTTTGGATTGCTAAATCCCCCAATAATTGTTCTACCTTCCTGCACTCCCGGGGGAAAATCATCATATTGGGTAACACCTACAACTTTGTCCAAAGCCCCGAGGAAGTATAAGGTTTCGGTTATACTTGGAGCTAAGGAAACGATTCTCTGAGGCTCTTTTTCAATGGTAACTTTTCTATCTGCAAAATCAGTGATGGTTATTGGATACTTTCGCTGTTCAGTCTCCGTTGGAGCTTTTGTAGTTGAGGTTGTGTGAGCTGCTGTCATCTCTTTTGAGGAGGTTGCTTGGGTAGTCGTACTTGTTGGGGTTGTGCTTTGGGTTGAAGATGTCTGTTGATTTATACAGCCCGCTATTATTACTCCAAACATCAAAATTGTCAAAATCAGGGCGACTTTTCTTTTCATGATTCTCACCTTTTGGATTATTTGTCCAGCCTTCAGCAAAAATATGGGCGAAGGGTATATAAGCTTGTTGGATAAAATTGCCAAGGGTGAAGATTATGATGCTGGTAGTTTTGGGGAACACTGAGGTAAGCACAATCCCGGGAATAAGTGTTGCCGGAGCAACTCCGGAGTTAACCAAATTGACTCCTCCAGCGGATGCCGAATATCTGTTTTATGAAAAGCCTGAAATCATTGATGTTATCCCCGTAACTCCAGAAGGGCACCCGACACCAGCTATAATCACTAAAGCCGCTAAGGAACTGGCTGATTTTCCAATTGTAATTGTCAGGGGAGGGACTTATTTAGCACCATTAGTTCCTCACATTCACATAAGCGACGTAGTTGGGAGGGACTTCCGCAGGGAGAAGGCCCTCCCGGAGGCAGAAAAAATAATAGAGAAGGCAAAACTCTTTGGACAGCAGCTGGACAAACTTAATCTTAGAGAAATAGTAATTGGTGAGTCAACCCCTGGAGGAACGACAACGGCTCAAGCTGTTCTCTGGGCTTTGGGATATGATGCGAGAACTTCATCTGCTTCACCAGACAATCCGCAGAGCTTGAAGGAGCAGGTAATCATGGAAGGCTTCAAAAGAGCGGGCATTGAAAAAGGTGGATTTGCAAATGAACCTTTAAGAGCATTAGAGGAGTTCGGTGACCCAATGATGGCAACCGTTATTGGACTCTCCCAGGGATTCAAAGGTAACGTTGTCTTAGCAGGTGGAACTCAGATGCTGGCAATAGCTGCTCTGCTCAAGGCTATGGGGGAAGATTTGAGCAGATTCATGATCGCCACGACAAAGTGGGTTGTAAATGATGAGAGTTCAACGTTCAAGAAGACGGCAAAAGATATTGGCATAATCTACTACTACGCTGAGCTTGACTTTTCAAAGAGCAAGTTCAAGGGTCTGCAAGATTATGAGAGAGGATATGTGAAGGAAGGCGTTGGAGCTGGGGGAGCAGTTTGGCTGGCTGTTAAGAGAGGGTTTACAGTTGATGATGTTGCAAAGAAGGTTGATGAGCTTTATGAAAGGCTTATGGAGATTGGAGGAAAAGCTTAATTTGCTGTCTTTTCTTTTTTATGCTTGTAAAATATAAAATGGGAGAAAATCACCCAAACAGAATCTTAAGCTCCTTCACAAAAACCTTACGATTGACTATGATGTGAGCAATGATAAGAACGTTCATGATGAGAGCGACTTTTGTTCTAAGTGCAAAGATTTGAGCCTTGGTCATTCCAAGGAATGCTCCGTTTTTTGTGGCCCACAGCATGCCTATTGCAGTGAATAACGCTAAGAGGAACACGATAAACAGAACAAGTGAAAGCAGTGCCTTGACTTTAAGCTTTCTTCTCATCTTGGGATTCTTTGCGGCATCATCAAGCATCTTTTCCATTGGATCCATTTTTACACCCCCAGTGCAGTCATTAATCTTCCTTATCAGCCCTTTAAAAGTGTTCCGAAGACCGTCAAGCTCTTAAACGAAAAAGAGTATTAGACTCCATGGTTGGCAAACACTACATCCATGCTTTCAAGGAACCGATGCTCAGCTTAAGCAACGCCCCTCATAACGGTGGATTATTCAGGGCTAATGGCTTCTTCTTCATGCACGTTCACAAGAACTACAGCGGCAACTACAAAGAAGACTGCCTTAATTTCGAAAAGCAGAACGGATTAAGGGACTTTGTGGGCTTCATGACAGCGGCAGATATTCCAAAAGTTCTCGTCCATGCAAAAAATGGGAGAGTTGAGGCATATATAACGGCAGGAATAACAAATCCTGCCATAGCGGGTGACGAACCTCCACCATGGAAGCCCGGAACGATAAACATTGCCCTCATAATATCTGAAGGGTTAAGCGTTGGAGCATTGGCAAACGCTATAATGACCGCAACAGAAGCAAAAACTTACACCCTGCTGAAGCTTGGCTACAACGCAACGGGAACCACAAGTGATGGGATTGGGGTGTTTGCTTATGAAGGAAGAGAAGAGTGGGCTGGAACTGCAACAAAGCTCGGTATCTCAATTGGAAAAGCCGTAAGAAAAGCCCTAAAGGAAAGCTTGGTCAAATGGGAGAAAATCAAAGATTAAGATTTAAAAATTGTGGCGGGAATAATCTACTGGGGATGATGCCTTCCGACGCTGAGGGATGATGAGTGGACGGCTGGCTGATCACTTAAGCCGGAACAGGTCTGAGCGGGTTATTATCCCTACAGGCTTTCCCTCCTTGTTCTGCACAATAACCGCTGGATGCTCTTCAAGGAGATACTTAACGACCTCAATGTCTTCCTCCTCATTGACTATTGGAAAAGGCTCCTCCATGACTTCCATAGCTTTTCTCTCGTAGATGTCTTCATATTCCAGGCTCTTTCTCACAAGTGTTTTTTCAGTTACAGATCCGACAACTTTGTTTCCTGCAATCACAGGAACCTGGGATATGTTGTGTTCGTTCATCAGCTTGATTATCTTATCCACTTGATCATACGGTTTAACAGCAATTATCGGAGAAGACATTACATCTTTAGCTTTCAACTGGGCTTTCTTACACTGAAGAAGGGCCTCAAGAATTCGATTAAAAGTTGAAAGTCTGGGATCAACTCTTCCACTTTCAAGCTTAGCTATATACGCTTGGGTAACACCTGCCCTTTTAGCAAGTTCCTCTTGAGTAATTCCAAGCTCTTTTCTGATTCGTCTTATCTCTCGCGGATCAATGGGGCGGGGAAGAATTACCATAATAACCACCGGTTATTAAAATTAACTTTGGGGATTATAAAAGTTTTGAAATTGTGGGCCGGCAACAGAGACACCCCGCTCATGGCTCACGGGGGCGGATGCACCGGCCCTATGGGCTCGGCGTGAGCACACTCCGCTCATTGAGCCCGAGTTCTTGCGGAGGCGGGTTCGACCGAGCCCACGAGGGTACGAATTGTACCCTCGCTGTCGGCATTAATAATTGGGATGATTGAGATTTAACCTTTATGCTGTGCTTATCAATATTACACCAATCACTGCCATCACTAAACCGGTCAGAATCTTGCTGTTTGGAGGCTCTCTTAGAATAAGAATAGCCAAGGTCGCTGAGATAATCGGATTTATTGCCGTAATTGGAGCTGCAATTGGAGAACCGACCAAGCTAACTGCCTTCACAAATGAATACTGTCCAATGAATAAGCCTAAAAACGCTGCTCCTGCTAATGCTGTTAATTCTCTTTTTGTAATTGTTTTTATCTCGCTTTCATATTTCTTGACAAATACGCTAATCCCCAAAGCAGCAAACATCATCCTAAGCCCAGCCAATGTAAAAGGTGAAATTTGAGCAGAGAGCCATTCCATGGTAATTATGGCAAAGCTCCACGATAACGGAGCTAAGAGAGCAAATATAAATCCTTTCATATCTAAATGCTCCTCTATTTCCCCCTGCCGTACAATTATAATAGCGAGGACTATTAAAAATGCACCGAATATTATCTGTGGGCTGATATTTCTTCCGAGAAACAAATATGCCCATAAAATTGCCCAGAGAGGATAAGATGAAGTTATGGGCACCGTCCTTGAAACACCCATGATTTTCATAGCGTTAAAGAAAAAGTAATCTCCGATAACAAACCCGAACTGGGCAGAGACAAATGCAACCATAAGCTGGAGGGGTGTTAAGTTTAAAACTTCCTCCCAGTTTCCATTAACCGTAAAGAAGATTGCATAGACAACGGCAATAATGTAGAGCCTAACTATATTTACCGTTATGGCACCTTTGTTTTTCATGCTTATTTTCAACAGTATTGAGGAGACTCCCCACCCAAACGCTGACAGCAGTGACAATATTACTCCGAACATCAACGGATTCATGTGATCTCGTCTTCCACTTAGCTTAAAAACTTAACGTTTCGACAAATATCATAAATGAATTTATAAGCATTTAAAGTTGAAAAGTTTCGGATGATGACCTCGGCAGAACTGAGCTCTGCAATGATGACGATCTTGAGTGCTGATAAAATTTAAAATCAGCGAACAAGGACGTTTATTCTCTTTGGGACAATATTTATGCCATATTCTCTTGAAACATCTTCCATAGCCTTCTTTATTGTCCTAATAGCATCCTCTTTTATTTTATCGTCAGAAATTCCTGAAAATGTCCCAAATAATCCCCCAACTTCCTCTTTTGCAAAGCTGACTTCAAATATAACTTCCACGTTTGAACCCGTGAAGTTCCAGTTCATCTTGAGCCACTTAAAAGTGACCCTTGGAAGCAATTTAAGGTCATTCTGGACTCTTGATTTCAAAGTTTCCATAGCAGGTTCAATACGGCTTTTGAGCAACGTTTGCTCTACATCTTTTTTCTTGTCTTCAGTTAGGAACGACAGCTCCTCAATACCTGCTTCTTTAAGAAGCTTTTCTACCTCTTTTTCTATTTCCGATTTTTTCTTGAGGATTTCTGCAGCTTTTGTACTTACTTGAGACTCCATGACACTCGATGGTTGTTGAGGCATTATACTTTCAACCTCTACCTTGTGCACCCATACATATTTCTTAAGAGCCTTCCCTATCTCCCGAGCATGCTTTTTAGCAAGAGCGGTCACAAATGATTCGATCTGGATTCTGCTCATATTGGCTGCAGAAGCGTGAAGCTTTATGTTGATTTCGTGCTCTTTTCTTCCTTCGACCTCTACTTCCATCTTTTCAACTCTAATCCCCGCATCTTCTATGTCCCTTAGAAGGGCCTTTGAATAGGCACTAAAGTACGTTCTGAATTCTGGATCGATTGTAAGAGATATCTTGGGAGTAACTTGAACTGTCGGTGGCTTTTTAAGTCGCCACAGCTCAACCTCCCCTCTTTCTTTTTCCTCCATGGTATCAACTTTCTCACCAGCTATTACGTTCACCTTTACGGTTCTAATTATTGGCTTCAGTCCAGAAACTCTCCCTATAACAGGTATGTGCCTATTGGCAAAGAATAGAATCTTTCTTTTTGCAATTTCAATGCTCTTTTCGTCCCCGACATTTGCATTGAGTTGAATTGTTAAGTATACTACCCCAGTTCCAATTTCACCGCGAATTTCTACCTCATTAAGGACTGTATCGTTCATCTTCTTAATGTCATTGAGAAGAACTTTTGAGTACTCTTTGAATGCCTCTTCAAGAGCAGGTTTAAATGCTTCGCTTCCAATTATTTCAATCTTCACCTTAAGCTCTTCTTTTTTAGCTACCTTTTGAGAAGCTGGTTTAGGAGCCTCTTTAGGAACTTTGACTGGCTTTTCCTCCAGGGGTTTTTCTATTATCTCGGGAACTTTTGCCTTTTTCACCTCTTTGACTTTCTCAATTTGAGGTGCAGGTTTTGTTCGCTCCTCCCTCTTAACTTTTTCTAAAACCTGTTCCAGGAGTTTCTCCTTTTCAAGAACTTCAGAAAACTCACTCTGCTTGGGAACTCCGAGGAATTCCTCAATGCCAATTTTAGGGGTTGCGCTATAGATCTCAATGTTGTCTGCAATAGACAGCTTAAGCGTTATCTCATCGAGGGTATATACATCGATGACCATTGGATTTGAAAGGAGCAACTTGAGAGCATCCAGTGCTTCCTTTCCGATTACATCCCTATTCTCGATCAGAAACTTTCCATAAGCTGCGAGTATCTTTGAGTTGTCCGTTAATACCGTGAAATAGTATTTCTCATTAGAGTCCTTGGTAAATATTTTGATAAATGCCCCATTAGCATCAGCGAGGGCTTCACGGATAAGTGATACAAAGTCATCCTTGCTTGTGGACACAATATTTTCTTTAAACGGCTGCATTTTAGGTAGCTGCATATTTCACCACCACATATACCATTAGGTATATATATCACTACTCTCCAAAAATCGTTGAAAGGGCATTCTTACTAAAATACATCCACGCTAATATTTAAACATTATTGTATTAAAGGTGGGAAAAATGAAGGTCCTCATACTTGGTGGAGGGGCAATCGGAAGAACTATCGCAGAAGCTTTGAAAGGGGAGTTTGATATCACAATTATTGAAAAAGATGAGCTACGAGCCAGGTCACTATCTGAAAGTGGCTTTCAAGTTGTTCACGGTGATTTTTCATACACTGCCACTCTACTCAAGGCTCACATAGATAAGGCCGATTTAGCGATCATTACAACAATGGATGTTCCCACAATAAAGCGCACTATCCAAGTAATACGCTCAAACAATAAATCAATTCCTATTCTTACGATTCTTCCTGATGATGTAAGCCAGGAGGATATTGTGAATCAAATTAAGGAAGAATTTGAAACAGAGGTTAAAATAGACTACGCTGTATCTCCAAGAAAGGCTATCTCTAAGGTCGTTGTTGATATAGTTGAGATGTTTGGTGAAAAGAAGAATGCAAATCTTCTTGCTAAAAAACTCCAGCAGCTCAAACAAAAAGGAGACGGTCTTCTAATAGTTATGCACGATAATCCAGATCCAGACTCCATGGCAAGTGCGGCAGCATTAAAGACAATAGCACAAAACTTTGGATTTAAAGTGCATATAGTGTATGGTGGAGAAATTACCCATCATGAAAATAAAGCCCTTTTAAATGTTCTTGGAGTTGACATGAGCAGAGTTTCAAGGGGTTCTTATGAGATTAAAAGATACCCCTTCATTGCTCTTATAGACTCCCAACCCAATGGGAATCTTACAATTCTTGAAGAGGATGATTTCAAAAAGATTCAAATTATCATTGACCATCATCAAATTCTTCAGAGCCTTAAAGAAAAGCTGCCTCAAGATGCATTTGTTGATATACGACCCGAAGTCAACGCAACTTCCTCAATACTTGCCGAATACTTTAAGGCTCTTAATTTACCACTAAACGAAACTCTCTCCACAGGTTTGTTTTATGGTATTTATGTTGATACAAAGAAGTTTTCAAAGCTCAGCCATGTTGACTTAAAAGCCATTGAATTTTTGGCAGAGAAGGTCAACTACGAACTGCTTGATAAAATCGAGCATCCGGATATCTCAACAGAAACTGCTGAGATCCTCGCCAGAGCAATTCTTAACAGAAAAATATACAAGAATGTGGTCGTTTCGAACGTTGGATTTATAACGAATAGAGACGCTATAGCAGAATCTGCTGATTTCCTCCTAAGGCTTGAGGGGATAACTACAGTCCTTGTTTTTGGAATAGTTGATGATAGAATTGAGATATCCGCCAGGACAAGAGATGTGAGAATCAACATTGGAAAAGTCCTAAAGGATGCATTTGGCGAGATAGGTAGCGGTGGAGGTCATGCACAGTCTGGGGGGGCAAGGATAAGTCTTGGGATATTTAAACTGGCAAAGGACAAGAGCTCCTTACTAAGACTTGCAGAAGAGGCTATAACAGAAAAATTCCTTGAAGCATTGGGGGTAAAAGAGGGCTGAAAAGATCACTCCTCCTTGGCTTTAACCAAAATGATGTCCCCAATCGCGGTGACCCTGTCGTATGGAATTCCGACTTTCTCGCCGGGTAATCCAAGGGCTAAAACTTTTCCATGCCCTCTGTCGATGTCAATCAAGACCTCGTCAACATAGCCAACGTAGTATCCTTTGGTGTTGTATATCTGCTTTCCATAAAGTTTTGACAGCCTCATTACCATCCCAACCACCACATCTAAGTTCTTTTTTCTGCTTTTAAATTTTCTTCTTAGCTGTCTGAGCACTTTCAACAAATGCTTTGAACATACTCATTAAGAGACTTATTCCTGCTCCCACAACACCGACAAGAACAATGCTCATCACCGAGCCTTCAATCTTGTACATTTCAACATTCCTGAACAGAATGGCTGCAAGGATGAACCCTCCAAAATACGCAAAAGGAGTAACTGCTATATCTAAGGTGCTTGTTGATTCCACGATCCACATCACAAAGACAACCAAAGCTAAAAAAGCAAAAGCGTAGGATACTTTGAAAGGAAAACTAATCCACAGGAGATGAAGGACAGTAGTTATCAAAAATCCCAATATGAATGCATATCCGCTGGCGTTAATATTCCCTTTAACCATGCCAAAAATACCGCCCAGTATTAAACCTCCAAGATAAAGAGGCATGAGTTTTTCCATGGCTGTATATGAAGGATACACCATGACTACCAGAAAAAAGCTTAAGGTAATGCCCAGCCCTCCAAAGCCAAGTATGCTCATAATTTCTTTCTTCATCTTATCACCTTCAGCTTTATTCTTGAGCCATCTTTTAAGTTAAGTTCCCTCCTTAAGTAAACGGGTGCTATAACCTCGGCGATTCTTGGGGGGTGTATGGTTCTTGAGGGTATCACTATGGCACCTTCAATTCCGTTTATTTTAACTCTATAAGCTCTAACATCCCCAAAAGTCCTTCCATTCTTAACAAAGCCTGGGATCAGTATTGGTTTGACGTTGCATAGTGCATCAAAAATAGTCTTTGGAAAAATTATCTTTATGTTGAGTGTGCCGGGATATGGTTCAAATCCAAGATACTCCTCAATTAGGGGGGCATACTGTCTCACATAGTATGCTCCTTCTCCAAGTCCCGAAATAACTTCTCCAATTATCACCCCTTGATATAAAACATTCGAGAGTTGTTCATAAAGCTCTTCCAGATACATCAGAGCTTTGTCAGTCAGCTCGATGCAGGTTTTCTTTCCTTCAACTGTGCGCGTTATATACCCTTCTTTTTCAAGCTCATCAAGCCATCTTAAAACAGTTTGGGGAGAAACCTCGAGCTCCTTTGATAGCTCTCTAAGAGTAATTTTAGCCTTCTCACCAATTGCACCGTTTTTTGCAATCTGTAGGATTAATTTAAGCTTTTTCATTCCCAGCACCCTTTGAAAGTTTATCTGCAATTTTAAGCGGCTTGGGGTAGCCGTTCTCATTTACCCTTTCTACAATTTTTGCTGCAGAGTTCAAATCAATTAAATTTCCAACGCTTACATAAGCTTTTCCCACTTTCACAAGAGAACCCTCTGGATAACCTCTTAAAGGCTTCTTAGCAACTCCAATCGTTGGTTTTTTAAGCAGCAAACCAATGTGAGATGCCAAACCGTAGCCCCTTGGATGAGCTTTGCCGTGTCCCTCAACTAAGAGAACATCAAAGCTTTCTCCTTTGAGTGTTAACAGAATAGGTCTTGTTTCCCTCAAAAAGAAAAATGTTGGGATATATGGAAAATCAACGTTAGTCTCAATGACTTTAGCTTTCAAAATCTCACATGGGGGAAAAGAACACAAAACAAAAGCCGCTTTTGCCTTGTCTTTTTTATATGAAACATCAACTGCACCAATTGTTTTAATTTGCGAAATATCCAATGGTTTTTCAACTATCCTTTTGCTGAGCTTTCTCTGCACTTCAGCAATCTTTTTAAAGTTCACATTAGCCTTGCTCATCCTTTCAAAGCCTCTTCGAGTTTTTCCTCTAAAGCTTTGCTTATCTTTGCTCTCGTTAGGTCTTCAAGAGTACGCTCAAGAATATAGCGCGCTTGATCCTGCTTCTGTCTTATATTAACCAATCCCTTTGGATATTCAAGAGTCATGAGTTCTTCATAAACACTCTCCATGAAATGATAGACTTCCTCTGCTTTTGCAATGTCCCCATTCATGAGCAGAATTAGGAAATATCTCCTCAGCTCACCAATGAAATCTCCAATGCCTAAGACATAATCTGCCCCTGGAATTTCAAGTTCTTCTGGGGAAGGGAAGTCTTGGTCTTTCAGATAGCTGTAAAAGAGCATTGCTTCCACAAATTCCTGATGTGCATTTTGAACATAACCCGCAAAATACAAATCTTGGTGGTTTTTGAGCATCTTCTTAAGGTGTTTAACTAATTCCTGAGCTTTATTGAGTCTTTCCTCAGCCAACTCGAAATCTCCCCTATGAAGAGCCTTTATTGCATCACCGCTTAAACGAACAATATCTCTTGTTGTTTTTAGAGCTTCCTCTCTAAGGGCATCTTTTTCATCAAGAACCTCTCTGATTTTGGTTATTATCTCTGCAATTTTCATCATCTTCACCAAAACTTGTTAGAGGAAAAAACTTAAAAAATATGGGCTTGGCATATCCCACCGCCTTCATCGTCAGCCGTTGTCGGCTTTCCTCGAGCGGCCCCGGAGGCCAAGCCCTGTCTGCCCGGCATCGTCCCTCGCGCTCATAGCTGCCCAAACGCTCACGCGGTCGGGCCACCGGGCAGGGTCGGATGTCCACTATTTTTATCTCCGCCATGAATTTTAAGGATTTTCTCTATTTAATAACTTTCAGTTATATTCTATGCATAAAGATATGCCGAAAAATATATAAACGGACTTTCAGAGCTATGCATGAAAAGCTTCACAGGTGATGCTCATGGCAGAGAAAAAGAGGAATATAGTTGTGGAAGAGCTCATTAGGACTCCAGTAGAGATGCAGAAGGTTGAATTAGTTGAAAGAAAGGGAATTGGACATCCGGACAGCATAGCCGACGGTATAGCTGAAGCGGTAAGCAGGGCTCTTTCAAGAGAGTACATCAAAAGATACGGAATTATACTCCACCACAACACCGACCAAGTTGAAGTTGTAGGCGGTAGGGCTTATCCAAGGTTTGGTGGCGGAGAGGTCATAAAGCCAATATATATCCTTCTCTCAGGTAGAGCCGTTGAGTTCATTGATAGGGAAATGTTTCCAGTCCATGAAGTTGCCATAAAGGCTGCAAAAGAGTATCTGAGAAAAGCTGTTAGACACTTGAACGTTGAGGAACACGTTGTTATTGATTCAAGAATTGGTCAGGGAAGCGTCGATTTGGTAAGCGTATTTAACAAAGCAAAAGAAAATCCAATCCCTCTTGCCAATGATACTTCATTTGGAGTTGGATATGCTCCTCTTAGTGAGACAGAGAAGATCGTCCTTGAGACCGAGAAGCTCTTGAACAGTCCAGAATTCAAAAAGAAGTGGCCGGCTGTTGGTGAAGACATCAAAGTTATGGGCCTCAGAAAGGGAGATGAGATAGACCTTACCATTGCCGCCGCTATTGTTGACAGCGAAGTTGCCAACCCAAAGGAGTACATGGAAGTTAAACAGGGAATTTATGACGCTGTTAAGGAGTTGGTTGAAGAACATACAAGCAGAAAGGTCAACATTTATGTGAACACCGCAGATGATCCAGAAAAGGACATATACTACATAACTGTCACCGGAACATCAGCTGAAGCTGGCGATGATGGCTCAGTTGGCAGAGGTAACAGGGTTAATGGGTTGATTACTCCAAACAGGCACATGAGCATGGAGGCTGCCGCAGGAAAGAACCCAGTCAGTCACGTTGGTAAGATTTACAACCTCCTTGCAATGCTGGTTGCAAATGACATTGCCAAACAGATTGAAGGAGTTCAGGAGGTTTATGTCAGAATTCTCAGCCAGATTGGAAAGCCAATCGATGAACCCTTAGTTGCAAGCATACAGATAATTCCAAAGCAGGGCTACAAGGTCGAGAGCTTTGAGAAGGATGCATATGAAATTGCAGATGAATGGTTGGCAAACATAACAAAAATACAAAGGATGATCATAGAGGACAAGCTGAATGTTTTCTGACTTCCTCTTGACCTTTTAATCTTTGAATAGCAAAATTTTCAAACAGCTGGAGCTCGACCATTCTGCTTGAGGATTCTTAAAAGCTTGGCTTCTTGAGCTAATGCCATAGCCTTCTCTCTCTTAACAACAGCAAGCTTTTTTGAAACACCAACTTTTCTTTGGTACATCATCCTAACAAGCTTGGCTTCTTCAAGCATGAGCAACTCTTTATGTTTCTTGACAACTTCCAATTTTTTCTGAATTAACCTCAAATTCTCCATAACGGTTCACCTGAAAATCTATTATTCACTCCCCCCTTAAAAAACTTTCGTTTAATACCTAAGTTTACTTCGACAATCAACTTAAATAAACCATATCTTTAAAAAGCTGAAGGTTAAATTAATTTCAGGTGAGAAAATGATAATTGCAGTGAGCGGAACCCCTGGAGTGGGAAAGACCACAGTTGCAAAACTTTTGGCAGAAAAACTCGGATACATGTATGTCGACCTCAAGAAATTCGCAATTGGGCATGGGATTGGCGAGATTAAAGGAGATGAGCTTGAGGTTGAAATTGACGAGCTGGCATATTTCATTGAAAAAGAGCTTAAAGGAAAAAACGTTGTTCTTGATGGACATCTGAGTCATTTTATGCCTGCTGACCAGGTTATAATCCTACGCCTGCACCCAAAGATTATTGGGGAAAGATTAAAGGAGAGGGGCTACAGCAGAGAAAAGATAAGTGAAAACGTTGAGGCTGAATTGGTTGATGTCTGCTTAGTTGAAGCCATTGACGAGCATGAGAATGTAATCGAAGTAGATACCACTGGAAAAACACCGGAGCAAGTCGTTGAAGAAATCTTAGATCTTTTGAATAAGGGTGTTAAAAAGAGGGTTGGGATTGTAGATTGGACTCAGGTTTATGAGGAAGTCATCCCGTACTTAAATTTAGGGGGTGAGTGATATGGGACTTGGGTTATGGCTAAGGACTGGCGTATTAATGGCGTTCCTCACCGGATTGCTGATGGCATTAGGATACGTGCTCGGCAGTGAGACAGGGATGATTTTTGCATTTATATTCGCATTAGCTATGAACTTCTTCAGCTACTGGTACAGCGATAAAATCGTTCTCACTTGGTATAGGGCGAGAATAGTTGATGAAATGGAAGCCCCAGAGCTTCACCGCATAGTTGAGGATCTTGCGAGAGAAGCTGGAATACCAAAACCAAAAGTTGCCATAGTACCCACAGAAGTGCCAAATGCATTTGCAACTGGTAGAGATCCGAAGCATGCGGTTGTTGCGGTAACCCAAGGCTTACTGAGAATCTTGGACAGGGACGAGCTTGAGGGCGTGTTAGCTCATGAGATAAGCCACATAAGGAACAGGGATATACTTATTCAGACTTTAGCGGCAGTCTTAGCTGGGGCAATCATCATGATAGCCAGATGGGCCGGCTGGATGCTCTGGCTTGGAGGATTTGGAGGCAGAGACAGGGAAGGTGAATCAGGGAGCATTTTGGGAGCAATAGTTCTGATTATTCTTGCTCCAATAGCTGCAATGATGATTCAGATGGCAATAAGCAGGGCAAGGGAGTATTTAGCAGATGAAAGCGGAGCAAAGATAAGCGGCAAGCCGTGGGCATTGGCGAGAGCACTTGAAAAAATTGAGTATTATGTCTCAAGGAGACCTTTGAGGGATGGCAACCCAGCGACAGCTCATATGTTCATCATAAACCCATTCAGGGGAGCAAGCCTTGCTGAACTGTTCTCAACGCATCCACCGACACAGAAGAGGATTGAAAGGCTCAGGAAGATTGCAGAAGAGATGGGAATGTACTTCTAACGCAGGAGGGGGGAGAAGAATCTCCCCCGTCTCCTATCTTACCACTCCCCTACTCTTTTCTACTATTGGGGAAACTACGTTTTCCTCGCCCTTCCTTAATTGTTTAATTGTGCAACTAAGTCATCGACAAACATTTAAGCGCTTTTATGAAAATTTATTTGGTGGTTGTCATGAAAGCTGTGAAAGCAACTCTTTTATACGATGGATTGGGCAATGTCAAAAAGAACGTCTACATTGTTTTTGACAAAGAAATCAAGAAAATCACAAAAGAGAAGCCCAAAGATGCTGAAATAATGGCGGAAGGAGTTGTAACGCCCGCATTTATTGACGGACACTCACACATTGGGATGGAGCGCTATGGTGAGCCCTATCAGGAGGGAGAAGCAAACGAGCAGATGGATTCAGTTCTGCCCTTAGTTGACGCTTTGTACTCAATTTACATGGACGACAAAGCTTTCAAACACTCAATTGAGTTCGGGGTTCTGTACTCTTCAGTTCTACCAGGAAGCGGAAACATCATCGGAGGAAGGGCTGTTCTGATTAAAAACTATGGAAGGGATATCGAGGATGCATTTATGAAGTACGTCGGCGTTAAAGCGGCTTTTGGGTACAATCCAAGATCGACTAAGGAGTGGAAGGGAACAAGGCCGAGCACAAGGATGGGAGCAATTGGAATTCTTCTGAATTGGCTCATAAAGACACAGAAGACGATTACTTTGCTTGACAAAGGTAAGAAAGAGCCTGAGGAAATTGAACCAACTGTTGAAGCACTAATCCCAGTTTTAAAAGGAGAGGAACCGCTGAGAGTTCACGTACACAAAGAGGACGATATAGCAGCATTGCTCATGATAAAGCGCAAGTTTGGACTTAAGATAACCATCGAACATGCGGGTGATGTTCACAGCAAAGAGACGTTTGAAAAGATCAAGAAAGAGAATGTTCCATTGGTTTATGGTCCATTCGATTCTCTGCCATACAAGGTTGAGCTGAAGCATGAAGACTGGAAGAATGCTAAATACCTCATTGAAGTGAAGCCCCTCTTTGGGCTTATGAGTGATCACCCGGTAACACTTCAAGCAAATCTTTACCTCCAGCTTAGGCACTTCATAAGGTTGGGGATGAGCAAGGAAGAGGCGATAAAGATCATAACATACAACAATGCTAAAATCCTTGGAGTAGATGACATTTTAGGAAGCATCGAGAAGGGCAAGTGGGCGTCATTGGTTGTCTGGAGCGGTGACCCGTTCCACATGGAGAGCTATCCCACGCACGTGTTCGCTGAGGGCGAATTAATTCATGAGTGGGAGGTTTAGTTTCTTTTCTCTTTTCGTTCACATTTTGTGAACGGATCATTTATGATTTGTGAACTTTCGGAAAAGATTTGGCAGCTTTTTCCAATTCTTATAAACTTTCTGAATTTTGCAATCTTCTCAATCTTGGAATGAATAACTTTGAACATGGGAGCATATTTTGACACCCCCAATTTTTCTGTTCACTGATGTATCAATTTAACCCGATGTATTTTGTCATTTTTACTTTAAAATTCGAAATACATTACATTTTGTCAAAAATGGTGGTTCATTTTTGGGTAATTTTTGGATAAAATTCAAATTCCTTTCGAAAAATGCTAAATTTTTCCACATAGCTGATCATTATAGGACATGCAAGTGTATTAAAGTACTATCTTTGGGGGTGATACAATGAAATTCTATATCTGCAGGGAGAAAGAAGAGCCAAAAGAAGAAAGGATTGCAATTGTCGGGACAGGTCCAGCAGGACTTTCCGCTACGGGCTACTTAGCTTGCAAAGGCTACCAGGTGGAAGTCTTTGACAAGATGCCAGAAGGAGGGGGTATGGTTGCATTTGGGATTCCCGAATCAAGAATTCCAATAAAAAGTGTGAGAGAAGGTGTTAAAGATTTGGAGAGACTTGGGATAAAGTTCAATTTCAGAACTAAAGTCGTTTATGATAACTTGAGAGATCTTGGTGATGAGTTCGTTGAGAGAGTTGTTTATTTGGAGGAACTGCTGGAGGATTTTGACGCTCTATTGATAGCAACAGGGGCTTGGAGGCCGAAAAAACTTAAAATTGATGGCATTGAACTTAAGGGAGTATGGGATGCTCTAACATTGCTCTACAAGATAAAACTTGCGAGAATAGGCTACATCCCTTGGAGTGCTGTTCCAGAGATGAGAGGTAAGGAGGTTGTGATAATTGGAGCTGGCTATACAGCGGTTGATGTTGCCTTAGAGACAAAAAGTTTGGGGGCTAAAAAGGTGACAATGGTCTACCGCAGAGGACTTGAGGACAGCTATGCGAAGACTGAAATAAAGAAATTGATTAGTGAGGGAGTTAGTTTCATAGGGTTTGCCACTCCTGCAAGAATTCTCGGAGAAGATGAAATTAAAGGGGTAGAATTTGTTAAAACTAAGATAGTGAATGGGAAAGTAATTCCAACAGGTGAGACCTTCCAGCTAAGCACCGACATCTTTGTATACGCTATAGGACAGTTCCCAACACCGCCAATAAAAGCGCTGATATGTGCAAATGAAAAAATTTTAAGAAATGCTGGAATATTCTTAGCTGGGGATGTTATTGTACCAAGAAACATTGGGACGGCAATACGAGAAGGTATTAGGGTCGCTAAAGAGATTGAAGAGTGGCTGAAGTCAAAGGAGGAAAGACCAAGAGCACTATTCATAAGAAGCTTTCTCTTCTCCCAAAGATCTGAGATTTGGCAAAATTGTTGAATTCCTACTTCCTTTTTACAGATTAATACTTTCCAAAATCTTCTCCTCCCCAAGCGGTAACACTAAAGGCCTTGATAGATGCCTCCTTGCATCTGGTGGGACTTCGTAAATTTTCTTTTGCAGCTTTCTTGGCACCTCAACTGGGATTAAAACTTTAGACATTTTGTAACCGCACTTTTTGCACTTCAGGTAATCTCCCTTGCTCTTCATCGTTCCGCCACATTTTGGGCACTTCGGCTTTCTATACTCAATTTTCTTAGCCAGCTTTACTGGATAAAATTTCTCAAGGTTGAGCGTCAAAACACCTTCAAACTCCTTTACTCCTCCTGCTGCTATAATCTCGTCCCCTTCAATCAACATTCTCACGTATCTCCTGAATCCTTTCGTCGGCTCAAATGCAGCAACCCTCAGCCTTCCAGTTCCATCGTCAACTTCAAAGAAGACGTGCCTTCCCTTCTCCCAGTAACTCTTTACAACTTTTGCTTTAATTACAGCATTATCGAATTGTTTAAGCTCTGCAATCTTTTTGAACCTTAAATGTTCATCCGTGCTTTGATTCGTCTTGAAAATCTGATAAAATTCGACTGGCTCTTCGATTGTTATGCTCTCAAAAGCCAGAAGAACCTTATTTTTGTCAATTCCTCTAATGCCAACCAGAACAGGGTCTTTACCGCGGGGAGTAATTAAAACCGAGCCCTTATATGGATCAACATTATCGTATGTGAAGGGATAAAACTGCTTATCCATTTCAAAAACGCTCTCTTTGCTCACCTTTCTTAGAGTTCCCCAAAGCTCTCTTTTCCTATATGCTAAAAGCTCGTAAGTGGACTCTTTGAGAGGATGCCCAATTGCTGCTAATGCTCCGACTATCCCTCTTCCAAGTTTAAATTTGTAGATTTCAGCATCAACCTCTTTAGCAACTTTCTCTGCCTCGTCAATACTTACGTGCTCCCAGATAGCCCGGTAAGTAAACTCAGTCAGCTCTTCTGGAATTTCCCCCTCCAAAAACACCACACCTGGATTCGTGTTCTCATGAGTTAGATCGGCAAGTTCTTCAACAAATTCAAGAACAAGCCTCTTAATCTTTGGAACATCTTCTTCATCAGCTTCAAAGCTCATTGCAACTGCACCATTCCCTCTCGTCTTGTAGGGAACGTTGGGGTTCAACCTAATCAGCTTTGGCAAATCTAAAGGCTCCGCTAACTTGGAGATCTCCTTATAGAGCAGAGCCCCTAAATAAGTTGTGCACATGCCATTTGGTGAGTCAGTGTCGTCGAGACCTATGTGGAGCATCATCAAAGCGTAGAAAAGAAGAGAACGTTAAAAGCTTTCCCATTCATCCTTAAACAGCTCGTAAAATAAAACATCAGCAAAGCCTTCCTCTGGGATATGGACGTGCTTTTTTAGCCGTCCCACGAGCTTAAAGCCGTTCTTTTCAAGAACCCTTTGCGAAGCTACGTTGTATTCATAAACCCTTGCATAAACCTTCCTTAGATTGAGCCATTTGAAGCAGTACTCCAAGACCAATTCCACTGCTTCCGTTGCATATCCTTTCCCCCAGTACTGCTTGCTCAAAAAGTATCCTATTTCAGCATGCCCATTCTTATGATTAATCTTATGAACTCCAATCAATCCAACGAGAGAGTCGCTCCTATTTTCAATAACTGCAAAAACTCTGTGTCTCTCTTTTTCCCTCCTAATTCTCTCGTACCATTCTACCTCATCTTCAAAGTAGAACACAGCATCTGGTGAAGATAAATATCTCCTCACATCTCTGTCGTTGTACCATAGCCAAACCTTCGGTATGTCCTCTCTCAATAGAACGCTGAGAGAAACCCTCCTCCCAGTTAGGATTATAGGTCTCTGCATACCATACACCTTAAATTTTTAAGTTCTTTTTCCTATTTATAAATGATGATGGAAAAGGAGAGATTGATTAGAGTCGTCGAGAGCATCTTGCGAGGCACAGGATTTAGAACCGCGAGAATGGAGTTTAAGGGTGCATGCTTTGACTTAGTGGCGAGTAGGTTATTCTTATTGCTTTTTATCAAAGTTTTACAGAACATTGACACGCTCACAAAAGAGCAGGCTGAGGATTTAAAGCGCCTGGCTAAGTTCTTCCAAGCTTCTCCGCTCATAGTTGGGCTCAAGACAAAAAACGATGAACTTGAGGAAGGGGTAGTTTACGAGCGCTTTGGAATCTACGCATTGAATCCACAAACCCTCTACGATGTGATAGTTGAAAATGAACTGCCGGCAATCTTCGCTGAAAGAGGGGGCTTTTACGTCAAAATTAATGGAGAGTATCTCAGATATTTGAGGGAGAAGTATGGATACAGCATTGGTGAACTTGCCGAGCTATTGGGAGTTTCAAGAAAAAGCCTGCAGAATTATGAAAGAGGAGAACAGGCTGTCAGCTTAGATGTTGCCATTAGATTGGAGGAGATATTCAACGAACCTCTGGCTAAGCCTATTGATATCCTCCATGCAAAAGTTGAAGCTAAGCTTGACGTAAAGCCAGAGAACGAGCTTGAAAGGGAAATCTTTGAGCGCTTAAAAGCTCTTGGGATGGGAGTTGTTAAAATTAAAAAGGCTCCATTCAATGCAATTTCGAAAGAGGAGGAGTTCAAGATTTTAACAGGGATAGACCAGAGAAAAACCAAGACAACGATAAAAAGAGCTCAGATGGTTAATGAGGTTAGCAAGATAATCCACAGCGATGGAGTCTTCATTTTGGAAAAAACAAAAACTGAAGTTGTTGGAGAAATTCCACTAATACCTAAAAAAGCCCTCTCAGAAATTAGGGATGCTGATGAGCTAATTGAGATGATTGAAGAGCTGAAGAAAGAGATAAAGAAAAAGGTCCTCAGCTGAAAATTACTTTTTTCCAGATTTCCCTAACTTTATTCACGTATTTTGCTGGTGAAGCAATGAGCACAGCCCATCTTGGAGTTTGTCTTCTCTTTAAGGCATTCGCCAAGGGGGTCACTTTTGTAAGAGGCTGAAGTTCCCCAGTGTGGAGCAATACATTGATTTCCGTGGCTTTTAGTCTTGGTTCACTGAGCATTAGATCGGCAATTGAGAATTCAAGAATCACCTCACCTTCCTTGGCTCCAACAGCGTCCGCCAAGTTCCTCTCGATTTCCTGCCTCCTCTTGACGTTTCTGTATGCGCTTAGCAGTTCTTTCTTCTCCTCTGCAGAGAGCTCATCTGCACTTGCCAGCACAGCTGCTTTGTATATGTCCCTGTATTTAATGCGCCTTGCGATTTCACCGGGATAACCCTCAAGGTCTTCAAGCTCGACAATAACTCTGCAGTCAGTCATCCTCCAGAAGTCCCAAAGGTGTCCTTCCTCAAGGGCAAACTCCAGGGCTCTCGTCAGCATTCCTTCGGCAATTTTAACCGTGTGATGGAAGTAAACCCTTGAATACATCAAAGCTCTGGCAACCATCATCCCCTCTACTGCCTCAATTCCCTTCTCATCCACCACAAGCTGACCGCTATGGATTTTCAGGACTTTTAAAAGCCTTTCAATGTCAATTATTCCGTGAGCAACGCCAGTATAATGGGCATCTCTCATTAGGTAGTCAATCTGATCAACATCAACATCTCCATGGAGCATCTGACCTAAATACTTTTTCTCATACTTGCCTAAAATCAAGTCAGCGACTTCTTTTGGGGAATAGCCATAACTCTCAATTATCTCTGGAATGAACTCTCTACTCTCTATCTCTCCATCAATGATATCTATTTTTCCAAGAATTATGTTTTGACCAAGATGCATGTGGTCGTACTCTTTGACATAGTGCTTGTAAATCTGCTCAAATGTGTGAGAGAACGGCCCATGTCCAATGTCATGTAACAATGCTCCTATTTCAAGTAAAGTTTTCTCATCTTTATCAAGCTCGACCTCTTGGGCAAGCCTCCTCGCTATGTTATAGGCTCCAAGGGAATGCTCAAATCGGGAGTGGTTTGCTCCTGGATACACGAGATATGCCAAGCCAAGTTGCCTTATGCTCCTAAGTCTCTGAAACTCTGGAGTCTTTACTAAATCCAGAATGACTCCCTTGATTTTCATGCTTCCGTGAATGGGATCATGTATAATTTTCCCGTCCACCATCCTCACCTGAAAGAATTTCAGAAAGAGATTTTAAATAGATTTTGGCAATTTGACAATTTATTCCGCTTCGCTGTTGTCTACACAAAAAACTAAGCATCAAAAAGAAAAGAAAAAGTCAAATATCCTTGCCAACAATGAAGATTCTTTTTGTCTTGCCAGGCTTTTGTGGGAGCCCTTCTCTGACTTTTTCTGCTGGGACTGCCTCAATTATGAGCTCAGCCTGTTTTGAATCTTCAACCTCATATCTGACTGGGTTGTTTCCTTCATATATCAGGCTCCTAATTTCGTCTTCTATGCCCACAGGCTTTTCTCCTACATATCCAACCCTTATGATGGCTTTCGGCTTTGGATTGCTGGGTGATAGTGGATGGTAGATAATCACAAAGTCAATTAAGAACGGATATCTGTGAACGATGCTAATAATCTGATCGAGATAAAGCGTTGCTCCTGCCAAGCTTATTGCATCCTTTATTCTGAGTATGCTTTTTATTTCCCCGTTTTCCACCCTTGCCAGATCTCCAGCATCGTAGTTGAACAGAGGCAGACCTGTCAGCTCGCCTTCTTTCATTATCTTCGTTACGTATATCTTGTGATATTCTTTGTATTCCTCTTCTTCGATGCTTTCTAAAACTATTATGGACTCAGGGAATGAGAAGTTGGTTGTCTTTTTCTTTGTTACAATTCTGTATCCCACAGCGCCCTCCTCGGACATTCCGAGTGCGTCTATTATCATTGCATTTGGGAAGTTCTCCAATGTAGCTTTTGCCAGCTCTTCGGTCAGCGTCTCACCTCCAACGAGGATCACCCTGATATCATTGCGGATATCTTCTGGAAGCTTTAGTCCAAGGAGAAATGCTGTTGTTGTTAAAGAAAACAGCACAGTTGGCTTTATTGATCTCAGTTCGTTTATCAACAGATCGGGCATGCGGATGAACTGGATAGGAATCTGGAAGTATGCAACCTTTGCTCCAAGCTCTTCGACAGCTCCATACCCCATGATGCCTGAAGCAGACGGCAGTGGGGGGAAGAAAGATGCTATCCTGTCTCCTTTTTCAAAGTATTCATAAAACCAGGGTATGAATTGCCTTGCAACTCTCCTCTTATCATCTATTGTGTAGGGTATTCTCTTCGGCTGGCCTGTTGTTCCACTTGTCCTTACGATGGTGTAAAAGATATCGTAGTTTTTAATGTAACTCGGCCATACCCTTTCAGTATTATAGAGATCTTTTGGAAGTATGTGAAGGTTGTCAATTTCAGAAGCAAGTGTCTCTGGTGTCATGCTCTCAATATCAATCTTGGAGAATTTTTCTTTCCAAAATTTAGTGGTTTCTGCTGCTTTTTTTGCGGTATACCTTAGTTCTTCAAAATGTTCCGGAGCGGTTTTGCCAACAACCAGCTTTGACATAAAAAACCACCATCATAAATATCTCTGAAAAATATTTAAGGATTTGGGAACTAAATTGATAAGACTTCAATTTTTAATTGGGGATTATACAAAACTTTTAAAAACTTGTGAAACAAAAAAGATTTCATGAGATATGCAGAAGTAAAAGAGATGTACGATGATCCTTTTCATTTAGATGAGAGCTCCGCAATACAGTATCTAAGGAATATCTTTGAATTTCACTTCCAGAACACGCCATACTGGCATGCTGTTGAGAAAAAGCGGGGGATAGATTTGGACTCTATTTTTGAAGGCAGCCTTGAAGAAACTGTTGAGAAAATATTCAATTCCAGTCTCTCTATTGAGAGTGACGAATTAAGAGAAAACTGGCTTGGATTTTTACCAAGAAACTATAAGGGCAAACTTAGATTCTACCAATCCTCTGGAACTACAGGACCGAGGTCTTTTTGTCACTGGGATCATGAATATGTGGATCTGCTTGTTTTTTATCTTCGAAGGGCTCTTGACGAAGTTTATCATCTTGATGAAACGTACAATGATTCTCATCAACTGAGAGCCCTGCTTCACGGACCATACGGCTGGTATCAGGAAGAAATGAGTGAACTGATATGGTCATATGGGGGAATTCTATATTTTGTTGCAACTGAGACTGAGGGCTTAAAGAAAATTCTTGAAAAAGAAGGTATTAAAGCTGCAATGAAATATTTGGCTCCTCTTGTTAGATATACCCAAAGGGTTCTTGAAAGGGATGAAATAAACCTGATAAGAACTGCTGTACAGTTATTGGATATTTTCAAGCCTTTCGGTGAAAATCTTGAAACCATAATGTTGAGCGGTACCAGCACAACGCCTGAAGTGATTAAACATTATCAGGATTACTTTGAAAATTCGGTATTCATTCCCCTTTATGGGTATTTTGCATTTGGAGATGCCATTGGGATGTACACAGAAAAAGAAATACGATATTACCCCAACTACCCCTTCACAGTGATCTTACCTCTTGTTCCTGAGAATGGAAGATACAGGATCGCCAAGTACGGGGAAAGAGGACTAACGGGTATAATCATTGCCAGACCTGAAATATTGATAGTGAAGATTGAAGATGAGTTCATAACGAGGGTTCCTCCCATAAAACCTTTTGAATGGGACGGATTTGCCAACCCAAGTAGGGAGGGAGTGTCATGTTAGGAATGCCTGTATATATTCTTGCTGAAGTTTTACTCGTCATGACACTGGATTTATTAGCGTTTGTGTTTGTTTTCAGAGCATACTTGAAAACCAGAAGAAAATCTGCTCTGGTTTTCTCATTTGCATGGCTTTCAGATTTTCTAACAATACTCTTCGCAGGGTTTAATATGTACGTACTGAATTCATTTTTTATTGCGCTGTTCGGAGCTCTGATTACCTATGGAATACTGATATTTTTAGATGAGGAGAAGGAAGCTTTGCCTCTAACGCAAGTTCAAAAAGCCACTGCTCTACCCCCTCTTTTTGTTATATACTTGGTACTTCTGAAGAATTACGTTGGAATAAACGAGTGGACGTTAATTGTTGGGGGGTCTTGGTTTTTAGCGGGAGGTTTTCTAATTTTTGCAGGCGTTTTCATAAGAAACTTAGTAAATGTATATGAAAAAAGCGTCCGGTATCTCTACTATGGTTTTGTCCTGTTTGGACTTCACCTATTACCATATCCATTCTTTGCACGTGAGGAATGGTACGCTCCAATTGGACTTACAGCATCAACGATTCTAATTGTTTTCTTAACAACGACCATGATACGCTTGGTGTTGTCTCCACGCTTCACGAAGCTATATGAGATCTCTGCCGAATCAAAAGCGAGAAAGATTGACCTAACACCCGGGGTCTTGATTGTAAACCAAAACGAATACAAGCAATTGGAGCTAAAACTCAAAGACATGCCAGCGTTGGCGTTTTTGAGAAACATAACAAATGTTCCAGAGACGTGGGAATACTTCTTTGTCACCACAGTAACTAAGGACGGTTCACAAAAAGTCGTATCCCCAACAGATTTAGCAAAGATAACTGAACTCACATACAGATACCTTAAGGCGGCTGCAGATACTAACACTCCGGGTATTGTAATCATTGACTGTCTGGAGTACCTTTTGGTATATAACGAGCCTACTTCAGTCATGAAGTTTCTCACCAAGCTGAGAGACCTGATCGTAGTTCACAAAGCAACTCTGATTCTGGTTGCCGAAAAATCTGCATTAGGTGATAAAAACTGGGCATTATTAACTAAATTGCTTGGTGGATAAAAGAACTTATAAGCCAATGCAATGAATAATATATTGCCCCTGCGCGAGGACCCCGGGGAGAATGAACCGGGGGGCGATGCGGGGGCAACAGCTCGGTCATAGCGAGGTCCCCACGGGAGAGCCTTCCGCGTTACGGAGCACGATGACCGTGGGTAACCCTGACCGAGCACACTTCTGCCCGCCTGGGTTAACCCGCTTGAGAATGCCGTTCTATGGCTTCAGTGAAGGCGGGGGTTACGGGCGGGCAACATACTCTTTCTTCTAAAAATTAGTGTTGTGTTACAAGTTCATTAATTATCAAAATAGTAGGGGATAGAAAAAGAAACAACAGATGAGCATCAACCCATCATGTTCATGCCGCCCATTCCACCCATGCCCTCCATTCCCTGTCCGGAGCCTTCGCTCTTAACTCTTTTTGCAGCTATGACGTCGTCGATTCTGAGGATCATGATTGCTGCTTCGCTTGCGCTCTTGATTGCCTGCTTCTTAACCCTCACTGGCTCAATGACACCCCTCTCAAGCATATCAGCAGGCTCACCAGCAAAGACATCAATTCCAATTGCTTTACCTTTAGTCTTATGTTCGCTGATGACCTTAACAAGCACATCGATTGTGTCAAGTCCAGCGTTCTCTGCCAATGTCTTGGGGATTATCTTAAGTGCCTCAGCAAATGCCTCAATTGCTAAAGCTTCCTTTCCTCCAACTTGCTTTCCGTACTCATCAAGCCTAATAGAAAGCTCAATCTCAGTTGCACCTCCTCCAGGGAGAATTGCTCCGTCTTCCATGACATCCTTAACGACTTTAACGGCATCTTCAAGGGCTCTTTCCACTTCATCAATGACATGCTCTGTTCCACCCCTGATGAGGATTGTCACTGCCTTTGGATTCTTGCAGCCCTCGACGAAGATCATGCTCTCGCCAGCGATCTTTCTTTCTTCAACGAGCTCCGCATAACCTAAATCTTCTGAAGTCAGGTCTTTTACATTTGTGACGATCTTGGCTCCTGTTGCTTTTGCTAACTTCTCCATGTCGCTCTTCTTGACCCTTCTCACTGCCAGGATTCCAGCCTTAGCCAAATAGTGCTGTGCCAAATCATCAATACCCTTCTGGACAAATACAACATTTGCACCAGTAGCAACAATCTGGTCAACCATGTCTTTGATCATCTTTTCTTCCTGCTCAAGGAATGCATAAAGTTGATCTGGAGCAGTAATATTTATTTTTGCATCAGTCTCAGTCTTTTTAACTTCGAGAGCATCGTTTATGAGTGCAATCTTTGCGTTTTCAACCCTCTTTGGCATCCTTGGGTGGACCTTCTCTTTGTCAATCACAACGCCTTTAATAAGCTGGCTCTCCTCAACGCTTTCTCCTTCCTTCTTCTCAATCTTGATGTTATCAATGTCTACCTCAAACTTGCCGTCCTTTTTCTCTGCAACCTGCTTGACAGCCTCAACTGCAAGCCTTGCTAAATGCTCTCTGTGTGATTCTGCACTCTTACCGGTGATTGCTGTTTTTGCTATCTTCATAAGGGTCTCCTCATTTTCTGGGTCTACTTTTATTGCAATGTCTCCAAGTATCTCTTGGGCTTTTTCAACGGCTAAGGTGTAGCCCTTCACAATTATGCTTGGGTGAATGTTTTGATCAATCAACTCTTCAGCTTTCCTGAGAAGCTCACCGGCAATGACAACTGCTGTGGTTGTACCATCACCGGCTTCCTCATCTTGGGTCTTAGCAACTTCGACCATCATCTTTGCAGCGGGATGCTGAAGATCAATTTTGTCCAAAATAGTTGCACCGTCGTTTGTGATGACGATGTCTCCTAAGCTGTCGACGAGCATTTTGTCCATTCCTTTTGGTCCTAAAGTTGTTCTAACGGTCTCAGCAACAATCCTTGCAGCCAAGATGTTCAACCTCTGGGCATCTCTACCCACATACCTTTGGGTTCCTTCAGGGAGAATAACTATTGGCTGTCCGCCCTGTCCAACAAGCTGTGCCATTTTCTTTTCCTCCTAAGATTTCAATACGCTCTTCATACGTTAGTGTTCTATAAAAAACTTTTGTCCAAAAATTCATATTTTATCTGAAATTTTTGTCAAATTGTCTGAAAAAAGCCGAAGTTAATAGAACAATCACAAAGGAATTAAGATGTGGAAGGTGGATAAGATATTTAACCATGAGATACAAACAAAAAAGAGGTTGGGCATATGGATGAAGTAAAAATTTACGAGATAAGAAAAGACAACATTAGAGCCATGCTTAAAAAAATTGCCGAATACAACTTAGCGGATATTGAGGTTGAAAATCGTGCCTCATTTTTAGATGATATGCTGAAAAGTACTGAAGACAGGCTTAGATACGCCCTTCAAAAGCTGGAAGAGAACGATGCTGATACTGCAAAGTTTATCATAAAGAGCAATGTTGGGATGCTCATAGTAAAAATCGAGGATGTAATAACAATAAGGGTAACAATAAAAGATTACAAAAAATTCGTTGATGATTTTAGACTTGCTAAAGATCAAACAGGTGGTGTTGATGGAACTAATAAAGCAGGGAGCAGAAGCAAAAATATACTTGGCTAAATTTGAAGAGCTTTATTTTCCCTTTAATAATGAAAAAGTAATTATAAAGCATCGCATTTCAAAACGGTACAGGATAAAGGAGATTGATCAAAAACTGAGGAAAGAGAGAACTGTTAGGGAAGCAAGAATCCTACACAGGGCTAAGGAGTTTGGGGTTAGTGTCCCCCATATCTACGAGGTCGATTTGAAGGATATGAAAATTGTCATGGAATTCATTGAAGGAGAGCGTTTGAAAGAGTACTTGGAGAAAATTCCCATAGAGGAACGTTTAAAACTTTGCCGTGAAATTGGAAGACAAATTGGAAAACTGCATGAGGCTGGTATTGTTCACGGAGATTTGACAACATCTAACATGATTTTAAGAGATGGAAAAATTTACCTCATAGATTTTGGGCTGGCAGAGTTTGATAACACACTTGAAGCCCAAGGCGTTGATCTACATCTACTAAAGAGAGCTATGGAAAGCACACACTATAAATGGTTTGAGGAAGGCTTCGAGGTTGTTCTTGAGGGCTATGGAGAGGTTAGAGGTGAAGAGAAAGCCCAGATGCTGAAAGAGAAGATAGGGGAAATCGAAAGCAGAGGCAGGTATGTAAGGGAGAGGAAGTGGATTAAGTGAATGCCCGCCACACCCTCTCAAAAATCTTCTTTTCTTTTCCTCTCTTGGTGCGGTAAAGCTTTTCAACAATCAGCTCTGGGGTGCTTTTACCCAAAACCCCAAACTTTGGCTGTCTGTCAACAATTAGGTTGAGATTTTCATCCAAGCCTTGAGCTTCGATTCCATCAACTCTCGCAAATGGCAGCTCCTTCTTTAAATCCTCGCCCAAATGTGACACAATGATGACGTAGAATCCTTTTTCATAAGCAATCTTCAAGAGCTCCGCTATTATCTTGACAGCAGCTCCGGGTTCGGTTATTGCTTCAAACTCATCAATTAAAATTAACTTTCTTCCATCGCTTGTCAGTGCTCTCACAAAGCTCTTTAAAGCTGTTTCAAAAGCTCCAGCACCGTAAATGGATCGCTTTCGCTTAAAGAAGAAAAGCTCGTCTAAAACCTCGACCCAAGCTTTCTCGGCATTAACTGGAAAGCCCATATGAGTTAAGATAACTATTTGAGAGATAAGCTCAAGCAGTGAAGTTTTTCCACCACTGTTTGCACCTGTCAAAATAACGACCCTCTCACCGTTTACACCATTAAACTCTATTGGAGCCTTTCCAACAACATAACTAACCGGCTGAGGATTCTTAATGAACAGATGCCTCCCATTTATGAAAGCGATTCCTCCTTCAATTAGCTCTGAGAATGTAAATCCTTCTGTAAATTCTTTTACAGCCCTTAAAAACTCCAGCTCATAGGCTCTGTTTATCTCTTCTTTAAGCTTTGGTATGAGGTGCTTTATTTCATCAAGAATTTCACGACTCTTTAAATACAACTCAACTTTGAGTTCCCTTTCCAGTTCTCGATGCAAAGCCTCAATGCTCTCTGGAGGGACTTCTATGGGATAGAGGTTTTCTCGTGAAAACAGTTCAACAGTGAAGTTTAGCTTTTCACTAAGCCTTTTCTCCGCTTCATTTATTTCTTCAAGAATCTCACTCTCAATTTCGCTGAAGTGCTTAAATATTGCATCATAGTTCCCTTCTCTGAGCTCTTTTAGAAATTCTAATAGCTCCTTGCCAGTCAAAGTTAGGCTGAATTTCTCAAGCTTTTCTGCTATCTTTTCGTTTAATCTTCTCTCTTCTTTTGCTATCAGTTCGTCAAGATTTTCAATTAGTTCTCTTCGCTTCATTATTTCCTCTAACTCTCCCAACTTTTTCAAAATTGATTCAGCAACACTCTTTTCTCCAAGAAGGTTAGCAATTTGTGCTAAAGCTTTCAATGTCTCTCTATTCTCCCAAAGAGGCATGATATAGAGCTCAGGAGCAATTTCACTTATGCTAGGTTCGACGTCAATTCCAATTCCCACGGTGCTTAGGATTAAATCATATCCTTCCAAAGGCTCTGTTGAGACTTCACACACTCCCAAAGCTTGGGCTTTTTCTAATTCACTTTCGTCAACGACCAAAAGCCTATCGTGCAGAAAATCCTTTTTAAAACGAATTGGCCTGATTTTTACCAATACCCCTTTCAGTTCTGGTACAATTCTTGAAAAGTTTTCTTTAAAATACTCCTGCCTCCTCAGAATTTCGTCCTTATCATTTGTTGGTTCAAATTTATCAAGATAAGCTAAGCTCTCCTTAAGTTGAATCTTTTTCTTTATTTCTTCACGGATGCTTTTGTAGATTGCTCTCGCTTCGCTGTTGAGCTTCATCTCTTGATGCTTATCGCAAAAGTTTATGAAGATTTTCCCCCGAAATACAACATAAAGTTTAAAATTTTTAATGTGTATTGGTTGTCATGCTGTTTAGGAAACTCATTAGCCCAAGATATCACCTGAGAATTTGGAAGCTGAAATTTGAGAAAGAGAAAATTAAAGGGGGGTTAAGGCTGAGAAGCATTAAGTTCATTGAATTTCACGATAATTCTTACGATGCAGAGCTTAAAATCGACTCCCTTCTTGCCTCTGTGGTTAATGAGAAGTATGTTTACTTGATGAAGTTTGACAGTGGAGATTTGCTTGTAATCAGCGAAAAGCCCTTAACCAAAGAGGGAATTCTAAAGCAAGACGCTTACTTGGTTCGTGATGAAGCCACACTAAAAAAGCTCCTTTTAAGTCAGCGATCTAAGAAATCACGAATACTTGTGGAATTCCAGCCATTTATTGTCTGGTTTCCAGTAGCTGTGATTCTGATGTATCTGTCAAAAAGAATATCTATTCTGGGATTCCTCTTAGCATTCGGTGGGTATTTTGTTATAAAGGAACTCCTCAGGATTTTGGAATACTACATCTTGGGATACTGCAGAGATAGGGAAAAGGAGAATTAAGGATGGTTTCCTTTGATCTTCTCGACAACTCTAATGTCATAAATCCTCGTAACCGGATACTGTCCCTTCTCGTCTTTTTCCACGGCTTTCACCATGTCCCAGATTGTAAGTAAAGCGACACTAACCCCTGTTAAAGCTTCCATCTCAACCCCTGTCTTGTAGTATGCCCTTACTTCACAAGTCGCCTCAATGTAATCTTCTCCAAACTTAAAGCTTATGTCAACACCAGTTAGCGGAATAGGATGGCAAAGGGGTATTATCTCCCAAGTTCTTTTTACTGCCAAAATTCCAGCTATCTGTGCAGCTGCAAGTACATTTCCTTTTTTAGTTTTACCCTCTTGGATAAGCTTTATTGTCTCCGGTTTGAGCCTTATTTTCCCTTTGGCAGTTGCCTTTCTTAACACAACGTCTTTATGGCCAACTTCCACCATTTTAACGCCTTTTTCATCCACATGAGTGAGCTTCATGCAACCACCACTTTTTCTACAATGGAAAAGTATTTAAGCTTTGAATTCTTACAATACATCGAAGTCCGAGGTATGGGGGTGATAATATGGATGAGTTCATTGTCGCAACCACCGAGCATGTCCCTGGTTACAAAGTCGTCAAGGTTCTTGGCATTGCGCGAGGGGCGACCGTTAGGGCTAAGCACATTGGAAAAGACATCCTTGCTGGGCTTAGAAATATAGTTGGTGGTGAGGTTAAAGAATACACTGAAATGCTTGCAGAGGCGAGGGAAGTGGCCATTCAAAGGATGATCGAGCATGCGAAGAGCATGGGAGCAAATGCCGTCATTGGCGTTCGCTTCATGACCTCAAGCATTGCCGCTGGAGCCGCTGAGATTTTTGCATATGGTACAGCAGTTATTCTTGAGAAAGAGTAACTTACCAGCTTTTCTTGTTAATATTTTTTGTTATTCCAATTAAACTTATATCCATAGTAAGCCTTATAAACAAGCACAGCATAAAGGGATGTAAAGCTTACTTTACAGGTGGTGACAATGAACCCAATTTTGAATGTTGCAGCTAAGGATATCCAAGAGAGCATTAGAAGTAAGAGACTTGTAATAACTCTTGCATTCTTTGTTTTGGCTGGTGTGGGCATGGCTTATTGGATAAAAAACTTAATGATGAACCTTTCAGTTGGCGGAGGTGGGTTGGCTGATGAACAGCTTTTAAGTAATGCGGTTAGAGGAAATCTTCTTTCAAGTGCCAAGAATTTTCTTGCGATACTCTCTATGCTGATAGGTGCTGATGCGATAAACAGAGAAATCGAAAGCGGAACAATAAAAGCGACACTTGGACATCCTATTTACAGAGACCAGTTCCTCCTTGGGAAACTCCTTGGAAGGGCAGTTACGGTTATGTTTGGCTTTGCAATTTTTGCTGTGGTGAGCACAGCATCGATGCTCATAATAGGCATTCCTACAAGTTCCGGTGTTCTGTTCACGTTCATAAAGCCGTTACCGTTTTTTATTATATTTTCCCTCGTCTATCTTTCCCTTGGGATGCTCATTTCAACAGTGATAAAGAAGCCCTCAACGGCAATTATCATTGCCGTTATATTTCCGGTGTTCCTTGAGATAGTTTATCCAATGCTCGTCTCAATGATCATCGCTTTTAAAACCATTTCTTCAGGGGCTACATCACCTGAAGCAATTCAGGAGATGGTTAGAAAAGTGTACACTTTCCTCATGATACAGCCCGGCTTTCATTTAGAAAACATCAACAATGCAATATTCTACGGAATGACTTCCTCTCAAATTGCTTCAGCCGCAGCGTTTTCAATTTCTTTACAAGCTCAAGCTCCACCATATCTCGAAGCGCTGGGCTTGGCATGGAAAAACATAGTCTTACTTTTTGTTATGATGCTGATTCCATTTGCCCTTGCCTACTTGAGATTCATGAAAGCTGATTTGAGGTGATCCTATGTACGCTATAGAGATTGAAAGCTTGACAAAGATGTATGGAAACCTAAAAGCTGTTGATGATCTTACATTAAATGTTGAAAAGGGTATTGTATTTGGATTTCTCGGTCCGAATGGTGCTGGAAAGACAACGACGATACTGAGCATGCTCGGTCTTATTATACCCGACAGAGGTAGCATACGAATACTTGGACACGATGTGCTTAAAGAACCAATAAAAGTCAAGAAAAGAATTGGCTTTCTCCCCGAAAATGCAACGGCTTATGACGAACTAACAGCCTGGAAAAATCTTGAGTTTTTTGCAAACTTTTATGATTTTTCAAAGCAGGAAAAAGAAAAACGTATTGAAGAGCTTTTGAAGCTTGTTGGACTTTGGGATGTAAAGTATAGAAAAGTTAAGACCTTCTCTAAGGGCATGAAGCAGAGGCTTTTGCTTGCTCAAGCTCTGATCAACGATCCCGAAGTGCTGATCCTTGATGAACCAACAAGCGGGCTGGATCCTGAGGGGGCTCATTTAGTGAAAAGCATAGTTAAAGAAGAGAGAGAAAAAGGAAAAACAGTCTTCTTTTCAAGCCATATTCTCAGTGAGGTTGAAGAGCTCAGCGATAAGGTTGGAATAATAGTGAAGGGAAAATTAAGGGCACTGGGAACTCTTGAGGAAATTAAAAAACAGTTCATGGAGCTTGAAGGGTATGAGATAAAGGTGGAAACCAAACAGGAGATTCCAGAAATAGAGCTACCCGAAATTATAAGAATTGAATATCCAACCAGAAATCGGGCAATAATTTTTGCAAAAGCAGATATAAGAGAAGAACTGTCAGAGTTTTTAGCAGACAAAGGCATTACAATAGTTAGTCTTGAAATAGAAGAGCCAAGCCTGGAGGATATATTCTTAAAGACAATTTACAAGAGGTGAGAAATATGAAGAAGCTTGTATTAAGTGTGCTCATGCTCTCTCTTCTCCTGTTGTCCTCAGCACCGATGATAACCACACAGCCTTGGGTTGTGATGTTCCAAGGAAAAATTAAAGTTGGAGAAAGCCTCCAAGTTGGGGATTATCAAATCAAGCTGACCTTAAGCAAAGACAATCTACCATATATGATCATCTACAAAGGGAACGAGATTAAAGCACTTCAAATGGTCAGATTCGGAGATATTATTGAAGTTGGAAACCTTAAGATAATCCCAGGAAGTTTTGACGGAGAGCAACTGTTTCTAATAATTCAGTATCAGCCTCAGCTTTCTCAAGAGATAACTCCCAAAGTAGGACAGAGCTACACAGTTGACGGCTATACCTTTGAGGTTTTAAACATGACAAACGAGAGCATTATTATTAAAGTTGGTTCGACAGAGTACATTATTAGAAACGGATCTTACGATGTTTATGATAAACTGGCATTTGAATATATTGACGGAAAGCTCCTGTTATATGTGGCAGATATTGGGGTTGAAAAGACACCCCAATTGGAATATGAAATTCATTATACTTTCGATGCAATAACTGTCAAGGCTGGTGATTCTGTTGAAATACCAGTTGAGATCATCAATAGAGCCAGTGATGACATAACATTGCCGTTGAAAATTATTTCTAAGCCATTGAATTGGGATGTCAAACTGATGGATGCACAAAAAGGCTACGAAGTTAGTGAGATAACCCTAAAGAGCGGAGAGGCAAGATACTTAAATTTAGCTGTTAGTATTCCAGAAGATGCAAGCGGCACGGGCACAATTAAATTCTCCATAGGTAAAGAACTTGGTGAGATTAGGATACATGTCCAGCAAAGAGAAGAAATCAGGATACAGCTTTCAATCCTTTCTATAGAAAGTGAAGCTGGAGAAAAAGTTGCGTTTCCAATTACACTTACCAATTATGGCTCAGATAAAAGGATAAATCTCCAAGTGATCGAAAAGCCAGAAAATTGGGATGTCTACTTCCTACTAAATGGAGTCAGGATAAGATCTTTTCTTCTGCCCGGTGCAACGTCTCAGAGAGCAACTTCTGAAACAATTTCGCTTGTTGCTGAAATTCCAAGAAATGCTGAGCTTGGAAACCATCAAATAAAATTTGCAATAAACAACGCAACTTACTCCTTCAACATTTTCATATATAAGACACATAAGGGAGAACCTGCAAAACTTATGGTAACGGTAAAAGATGAAGAGGGCAATCCAGTCAGAAAAGCAAGAATTCATGTTGGTAACAGCACTGTCTTTACAGATAGCTATGGGAAAGCTGAGATTGAGCTTAAAGCTGGCAACTACAAAGTTTTTGTGGAGAAGGAAGGTTACGAAAAAGCTATGGAGGAGGTTACACTTGAAAATGGAGAAGAGAAAAATATTGAGATAATTCTCAAAAGACTGCCGTACTATTTCACAGTTGAAGGTGAGGGGGATACAATAACAGTAACAACTGGATCAATAGGAACATACACCCTAACAATAAAAAACTTAGGAAAGAATGACGACACATATGCCCTATCCCTCCTTGGACTTCCATCAGAATGGTCGGGTGAATTTTACTATGCCCAGAGTCCAGTAAGGAGTATTAAGGTAGAAGCTGAGAGCTCGAGAGATGTCATGCTGAGGATCGTTCCCCCATTTAATGCCCAGCCTGGTGAATACAATCTGACAATTGTTGTTAAGAGCTCATCGGGATTTGAGAAAAAACTTCCAGTGTTAGTAAAATTAATCGGGGAATATAGATTTGAGATGTACCCAGAGACGCCAATGATAAGTGTCAAAGCCGGAAAAGAGGGCATTGCATATGTTTCTCTTGAGAATACTGGAACTGCACCAATAACGAACATAAAATTTGAAGTGAGTGCCCCCCAAGGATGGGATGTTAAAGTTGTTCCCCAGGTTATTCCGGAGCTAAAATCGCCTTATATGGAGAAAGGCAACATCAGGGTTGTAGGTATTAGTTCGGAACGAACTCGGCTTACAATTACTGTAAAAGTTCCTGAAACCACCCCAGCAGGCACGTACCAGATAACAGTTACCGGAAAAGGAGACCAAGCACAAGCAAGCACCCAGATTACAGTTAGAGTGACCCAAAGCTCAAAGTCAGCCTACATTGGAATATTAATACTGGTACTGACATTTGGAGCAGTAATATGGATGATGAGGAGGGTCGGTAGGAGATGAATGTCCTAAACATTGCAATGAAGGAGTTCTATACGTCAGTAAAGAGCAAGCGCTTTGTGATAATACTTGCTGTTTATCTTCTTTTTGTTTTTCTCATTGCATACTCCATAAAGGGTCATTTCCTTGAACTAACGAAGCCACAAGTTAGCAGAACAAACCTTGAACCTTTCGGTGCTGAGGGAGATACATACATGACACCTCTATCGGCTATGTTGCTTCTAAATTTCACCTTCTTCACTATCTTTGGAGCAGTAATGGGTGCTGCATTGGGTGCTGATGCAATAAACAAGGAGGTTGAAACTGGAACAATCAAAGTCCTTCTTGGACATCCCGTTTATAGGGATGAAGTCATAAACGGCAAATTTTTTGGGAATACCTTGGTTTTGACGATCACAATACTGATGGGATACGTTTTTACTATTGCATTCCTTCTTATGATGGGTATTCCTTTAGATGGTGAATCCTTCTTTAGAGGACTGATTGCTTTTATAATAACCCTCTTATACACCCTTGTGTTTCTCAGCATTTCAATTCTATTTTCAACGATTTTCAAAAAATTCGAAACTTCAATGCTCGTATCGGTAGGCACTGCAATCTTTTTAACCCTTATCTATGGCATAATCGTTACTCTCATAGCTGGGCACTTAGCTGGTGAAATGCCTCCCTATGGAACGCCTGCATTTGAGATGTGGCGCGAAAACGTTGAGCTCTGGGAGCAAAGACTGCACTATATAAATCCAACTTATCATTATGCAAAACTCATAATTTTGATTTTCTCTGGAGATAGAATAACCAATGCCTATGCTCCGTTAAGTGAAGCGTTTTCATTTGGATTCAATAATTTAGCTATGCTCTTGGTGGCACTTCTGTTGCCATTCGCATTTGCCTACGTAAGATTCATGACAAGCGATTTAAGATAATCGTTGTTGAAAATTAAAAAGATTCCAGAGGGAGTTCAGCCTTTGGCAACTCCAATAGGTCTCATCCTTGCAACCAGCTTTGCAATTCCTGCCTTTGCAACGACATTGACGACGTTGTCAACGTTCTTATAAGCTCCCGGAGCCTCTTCAGCGACAACCCTTAGGCTCGCTGCCCTGATGTAGATTCCTCTCTGCATGAGCTCATTTCTAAGCCTGTCCCCTCTATACTGCCTTGTAGCGGCTTTTCTGCTGAGAACCCTTCCAGCACCATGGCATGTCGAGCCAAATGCTTCTTTCATTGCCCCTTCGGTTCCAGCTAAGACATAGCTTGCGGTTCCCATTGAACCAGGAATAAGCACCGGCTGCCCAACGTCTCTGTAAATCCTTGGCACCGCCTCATGCCCAGGTGGGAATGCCCTTGTAGCACCTTTTCTGTGAACAACAACCTTAACTTTTCTTCCGTCTACCTCGTGCTCCTCAAGCTTGGCTATGTTATGGGCAACATCATAAACAATGTGCATCCCAAGATCTTCAGCTTTTTGTCTGAACACTTCTTCAAAGCTCTCCCTTACCCAGTGGGTGATCATCTGTCTGTTTGCCCAAGCGAAGTTTGCAGCAGCTTTCATAGCACTGAAGTATCTCTGTCCCTCCTCGCTTTGGAACGGGACGCTGACAAGTTCTCTGTCTGGCCATGGGACCCTGTATTTTCTGTTGGCTCTTTCCATAATTCTGAGATAGTCGCTTGCAACCTGATGACCCAAACCTCTTGATCCTGTGTGAACCATCACAACCACTTGCCCCTCGAAAATGCCGTAAACCTCAGCCACTTCTGGATCGAATACCTTGTCCACAACTTGCACCTCAAGGAAGTGATTTCCGCTGCCAAGAGAGCCAAGCTGTGGTGCACCTCTTCTCTTTGCTGTATCACTTACGTAAGAGGGGTTTGCTCCTTCCATCCCCCCTCCTTCTTCCAGTCTCTCCAAGTCTTCATCCCAGCCATAGCCGTTGTCAACTGCCCACTTTGCACCCTCTGCTAAAACGTCATCAAGCTGGGTCCACTGAAGCCTGACCCTTCCTTTGCTACCCAATCCGCTTGGAACGTTCTTAAAGAGCGTATCAATGAGCTGCTTGATCTTTGGTCTTACATCCTTCTCGGTAAGGTTTGTTCTGATTAACCTCACTCCACAGTTGTGTACCACTATTCCATTGGCTATGAAGTTGTGCGCCCTGTGGTAAACCCCGATGTCATATAACAGTTTTGAGTCACTTCTCACTTTACGGACTTCAATTACAGGGTCTAAAACGAATCCTCCTTCAAGGCCATATCTCCTGGCAAATGCTTCAAAATCTGGTAGCAACTCTGTGAGTTTCTGATTCCTTTTTACTAAGTTGCTCTCGTTGATTTCCTTGGAGACTAAGAGTTTTCTACGTAGGTATTCAGCAAAGATTAGTGCATAGGGCTTCTTTGAAGTATATTCATAGCCCACAAGGGATAAGAAGTTATAAATTTCCGACGTGTTGGCGTATATGGTCAGACGGTACATGACCTTGCCATCATATTCTTTCACTTTCCAGATGTGGGATGTAATTCCGAATTCAGATAGCATCTCCCTAATAGACTCAAGGAACCTCTTAAGGTTACCTTCAAGTTCCTTGGACTTGACCACAGTTAGTGAGATTGAATTTGGAGTATATTTATGCTTGGGAGTAAGGAGAGCTGGCTTAGTGCCATCCGCCCCAAAAAGTCCGGCCAGGAAGTTTCTCTTAATCCACAAGGGTGCATTTTTGATCCAGATAGGAACATCAAATTCCACATCAGTCTTCTTACCAATGGGAGCACCCAATTTGATCAGGAGTAAAGCAAATGCCTTCGAGGTGACCTTTATTGAATACTCTGTTCCTTCTGTATCAAATTTGCCCCATGCAGTTTTGATTTTTTGTCTTCTTCTCCTGGAGTGTACCTTTGAGGCTCTGATGTTGAAATAAAATGCTAAGTCTTTTCTCAACGACTCCAGTCCTTCTCTATCACCGTAGAACACTGTTACAATTCTCTTCCTTCCGTTTTTCTCTTTGTATATGTCAAATGACCCATCTCCCAAGAAGTAACCAAGGATTCTTGCAAGTACTCCTATTCTTGGATCTCTGAGTGATAGGGGTAGTAGATTCCTGTTTTCGAGGTACCTTATGAGTTGCTTATCCTCACCCTCGAAGTCCTCATAGGTTAGCAAACTAATGTTCTTTGGCTCTTTATATTCGGGCCCCTCAAATGGGTAAACTACGACCAAATTTCCTGGTTTAAGTTCCTCAGCAAGCTTGTATCCATTTTCTGTTAAGACCGGATGATCTCCCGATGCTTTAAGAACTCTTCCACTTGAGAGATATATTTCGTATATCTCCTCATCACTCTCCCTTTCTGCCACGAGCATTATTTTTGAACTGTCGTTGTGTCCCTCCTGAACATTGTATACCTTGAGAGGGATCTTCTTAAAGTTCTCTGGGAGGTCTTTCACTTTAATTTTGAATCCAAGGTCGCTGATAATTTCAGTCTCCTCGTGGATACAATTCACATCGTAACCAACTCCACCTGGGCTGATAACTCCTTCTTTCGCGTCAAAAGCCGCAACACCGCCAATTGGGAAACCATATCCCTGATGACCATCTGGCATGACTATAGAATACTTGTAAATTCCAGGAAGCATAGCTACATTCGCAGCTTGCTCAAGTGTTCTATCTTGACGCATTTTTTGAATTAAAACATCATCTGCATAGACTCTCCCGGGAACCCTCATTCTCTTGTCAAACTTGGGTATCTCCCATCTTATCTGATCTATCCTTTTCAATGGAACCATTCCCCCACCTCCAATTAAATTAACTCTCTATGTGATTTAAGAGCTTTGCTTTACAGATCCGGCACCAATTGGACAATCCAAGTTCCATCTTCCAACTGCTCAATCTTCATGTCATGATATGTTATTGCCTTAACCTCCTCCTTGGGCTCATGTTTTCCATAATCTAAGGGCTCCCCATAAGCTTTGGCTTTGAGCTTGTACCCTTCTTTGGTTTTCTCAATCTTAACTTCAAAGTCTGAAAATACAAGCCCTTCAGTATCGTGGAGAATTAAGAGCTCCTCAAGGAAGTTGTAGAGCAGAGCATACAAATCCTCACCGCTAACTTCAATCTCTCTCACTTCTTTTGGTTCGACTTTTTCCACATCTACCATCACGTCAAACAGTGCTATGGCAACATTCTCAAAAGCTTCTTCGAGAGTTCTTCCGTATCCTCTAATTCCTATATCTGCGGTATGTTCATAATGCTCCCACTTTCTCATTTTCATTCTCTCACCTCCGATAGGTTAATATTCCTTGGGGGTTTATTAGGCTTGGGTGAGAATATGAGGGAGATAACTCCAAGGAAGATTATCGAAATGAAGGGAAAAGAAAAAATTTCCATGGTGACAGCTTATGATTATCCTTCAGCACTGATAGCAGATAAAGCGGGAATTGACATTATCTTTATTGGAGATTCCCTTGGCATGGTAGTTTATGGCGAGCCAAATACCTTAAATGTCTCTATGGAACAGATGATTTACCACACGAGGGCTGTTGCCAAAGCCGTTAAGAGGGCCTTAGTTTTGGCAGATATGCCCTTTATGAGCTATGAAGTGAGCATTGAGGAAGGGCTTAGAAACGCGGCAAAACTCATCCAAGCAGGTGCCGATGCTGTGAAAATTGAAGGCGGTTATGATCACAAGAAGCTTGTTAAAAAGCTTGTGAGAGCTGGAATCCCTGTAATGGGACACACTGGTTTAACACCCCAGCGCTATCTCCGTTTAGGTGGCTACCGCCTGATAGGCGAAACTGAAGAGGAGATAGAGGAAATCCTTAGAGATGCAAAAGCTTTGGAAAAAGCGGGGGCATTTGCTGTTGTTCTGGAGTTTGTACTTGCAGATGTGGCAAAACTTGTAACGGAAGAAGTTAAGATACCAACGATTGGAATTGGCTCTGGACCATATGTTGATGGGCAAGTTCTGGTTTGGCATGATCTTTTAGGAATTTATGAAAATGTTCCACCATTTGTTAAAAAATATGCCGATTTAAGAAGCATGATTCAGCTTGCTCTTGAAGAATACAGAAGCGAGGTAAAAGAGGGCAAGTTCCCAGAACCAAAACACTACTGGGAGTTTTTAGATAAGGATGACTTTGAAAAGAAGAAAAAGAGGGCAATTGAAAAACTCATGAGAGACTCATTAGAGTTCTCTGATGACTAACGCCGTTCACTCTTAATTTTTGAAACTCCCAGGGTTCCTATCATTATCAGCATGAACCCTATTGCATGGTAAACCGTAAAATTCTCCCCAAGAAGTATTGATAGTCCAATGGCAACGGCTGGTGCTGGTGTTATTATTGCAGTAGCCTTTGAGAGGTTGATGAGCCTTATTGCTGAGTACCACAAAACCTGAGTTAGCGCAATTATCACTCCCTCAGCTACAGCAAGTTTTGTAAATTCCAAATCAAAACTTAGAGCCAAAACCAAAAGAATCAGTCCCCCAAATGTGTTTCTGAGGGTAGCTATTAAATATGGGGAGTACTTCAACTGTTTGGCAATTGTGTGTCCGATTTGCCAGAATAATGGCGTTAGCAAAAGCAATACATCTCCTCTCTTAGGCTCTATAAATCTTCCCTGAGTTATCACAAGAACTATCCCCAAAAGAATTATCAGCGAAAGGACAAGCTGCTTCTTAGTTATCCTTTCCCTTAGGAATAGGTATGAAAGGACAAACGAATACAATACCTCACTCCTTGTTATCAGAGATGCATTTATTGCCGTGCTCATTCTGGCACCATATGAGTACGCAATGTATGCCAAAGCTGTTCCAAAAAGGCCCACAAGAAAAGCTTTATGAAGATGCCCGGGGATTTCTTTTAGCTCTCTCCATTTGCCTGAGGGCAAAATCATTACCCACAATATTAAAGAGGCAAACAATGCAGAAAACGCCGCAAAGCTGAGAGGGTTAACTGGATTTGATTTAATAACAACTGGTTCAATTCCTACAAGGATTAGCGCGATGAAAGCAAACAGTGTTCCCTTGGCTTCTTGATTCATATGGCTCACCAAAGGATTTGGATTATTCCTGCACAATCGCAATACACTCTAAAGCTTAATTAAAAATGCTTAAAGAGTTTGTGTATGCCCTGATAATTTATGCAGGCGAGAACAAAGTTTGTTATGGCGCCGGGGCGGGGATTTGAACCCCGGAGGGCTTAACGCCCACGGACTCTCCAGGCCCGCGCCTTCCCAGGCTAGGCTACCCCGGCACTAAAAATAAGAAGAGCAATCATGAGATAAGCTCGATTTCGATTGTTACGTCTTCAGGAACGCGAATCCTCATTATCTGCCTCATGGCCCTCTCATCAGCCTCAATGTCAATGAGCCTCTTGTGGACTCTGAGCTCAAATCTATCAAAGGTTGCTGTTCCCTCACCATCTGGGCTTTTCCTTGTTGTTATCCTGATTCTCTTTGTTGGGAGTGGTATAGGACCGCTCATCCTAACTCCTGTTCTCTCTGCAATTTGCTTGATTTGATCAGCTACCTCATTAAGGGACTTTATATTGGTGCTTGCAAGCTTGATTCTTGCTTTTTGCATTTTTGCCACCTCTTAAGAAGCTTCAGTTAAAAGAAAGAACTTAGAAAGAAAGGGCTTCACTCGCCCTTCTGAATGGATATGACCATACCAGCAGCGACTGTTTGACCCATGTCTCTGATAGCGAATCTACCGAGCTGTGGAATCTCCTTAACTGGCTCGATGACCATTGGCTTGGTTGGTCTGAGGATAACGATAGCTGAGTCACCGGTCTTAATGAACTGTGGGTTCTGCTCAACGATGTTACCTGTTCTTGGGTCAAGCTTTGCAAGGAGCTGTTCAAATCTAACAGCAACCTGTGTGGTGTGTGCGTGGAGAACTGGTGTGTAACCAACGGTAATGGCTGTTGGGTGGTTGAGGACGATAATCTGAGCTTTGAATGTGTCCTTTGGTCTGACAACTGTTGGAGCTTTGTCTGGGTGTCCAGCGACGTCACCTCTCTTGATGTCGTTCTTGCTGACACCTCTGACGTTGAATCCGATGTTGTCACCTGGAAGAGCCTCTTGGAGTGGTTCGTGGTGCATCTCGATGCTCTTGACTTCACCCTGGATTGGCTTGTGGAAGATTGTGCTGGCTGGCTCGAAGATAACTACGTCACCAACTCTAAGCTTACCTGTCTCAACTCTACCGACTGGAACTGTACCGACACCCTTAATTGAATAAACGTCTTGGATTGGGATTCTGAGTGGCTTATCAACGGGCTTTGGTGGCTCTGGGATCTGGTCAAGTGCCTCGATGAGTGTTGGTCCCTTGTACCATGGCATCTTGTCGCTCTTCTTAACTACGTTGTCACCTTCCCATGCTGATGTTGGGATGATTGGGAAGTTCTTGTAGCCGAGCATCTTGAGGAGTTTCTCGACCTGAGCGGCAACTTCCTTGAATCTCTTCTCATCGTAGTTGACCATATCCATCTTGTTGATTGCAACGATGATGTGGTTGATACCGAGTGTTCTTGCAAGGAATGCGTGCTCCTTGGTCTGTGGCATGACACCGTCTGTGGCTGCAACAACAAGAACAGCGGCATCAGCCTGTGAAGCACCGGTAATCATGTTCTTAACGAAGTCTCTGTGTCCCGGAGCGTCAATGATTGTGATGTATCTGTGTGGGGTCTCAAACTTGGTGTGAGCGACGTCAATTGTAATACCTCTTTCTCTCTCTTCCTTGAGCCTGTCCATGACCCAAGCGAACTTGAATGACTTACCCTTTTCACCCATCTCTTCAAACTTCTTAATGATCTGCTCTGGAATGTTGGCTGTGTCGAAGAGCAGTCTTCCGATCATGGTGCTCTTACCGTGGTCGACGTGTCCGATAAACACAATATTAACGTGTGGCTTCTCCTTTGCCATTTTTATCCACCTCCAAATTTCTGCCTAACCTTATTGACTGGAATAGGTTTTTAAAGCTTTCTGTAACCTCGGCTCTCTTGAGCGGGAAACCCGCTTTTTGCAAGAGAGCCTCATGAGTCCAAAGGAAGATACAGGAGAGGGTTTAAAAAGTTAACTAATTGCAGTTTTTGCAAAATGGTACTTTCAGAACAAAGAGCATCCACTGTGTATGCTCTAACTCGTTTTGTGTGGAACTCTCTGATATAAACTGTATTGCCAATAACATTGACGTCTTTTGGAGTGTAGCTTAGTCGCTTACATGCTAACTTTATCAAGTTCTTGGTATAAACACAAAGACCTCTTCTCTCATCCCCCGAAGGTCTCACAAATGAATAAATCACCGCAACGTATTTTTCTCCAATCCCAATTTTGACAAATGCCCTCAAGTTCTCTTCTCTCCATGGCTTTGCAACTCTAACTCTCTTTTTGGGTTTGTAGCTTTCTAGCAGGTACACATGACCTTCGCTCGTTGCTACATAAGTGAAGTTACCATAATCTCCAACATCAGTCACCACTCCATAATCGAGACAGAAAAATTTGGAGCTTCCATCCATGACGTTAATCCAATAAACACAACCATTCGAAAGAATGATTTTGCCGTCTTGATAAGAATTAAACCAGACAGCTTTTGCTATATATGCTTCCCAGCGTTTATTTAGGGAATAGTCAAGAAATAGTAGCTCAGTACCCGGACCATAAGGGTCTCCTGGATAACTTGCTATTAAGAGAACTCCCTCCGGCAAGCATAAGTACTCTCCAACAGCTCCATTGAGTTTGTAAGTTTTATTGCTGAGGGTAAAGTTTACATGGTTTCCGAGTGCATCTGTCCATTCTTTGATCTCAATTTTTAGATGACATTTTGGATTGGATATTTAGTATCTTCAAATGATGGAACACTTTCTGGTTTAACTTCGATGATAAGTGCTCTGGAGGAGAACAAAAGTAATATAATTGCCCCTAAAAGAACAAGCCTCAGTTTCTTCAACTTTTCACCTCCTAACTTCAAACCAATCTTCAGCCTTCAGTGTTTTCTCCTTCCAGTAGGGAAGTGTAATCCTTGAATATCTCACATTTGGATTGTACGTAACTACCACCCTATATCTGCCCTCCCACGGGAAATACCAGTCCTTTATTTTCCCACCTTCAGGTCTTCTGCCCCAAGAAAATCTGTAGATACCAACAATTTCCTCACCAGGTTGAAGAACCTTGAGGTTTTCATCCGTTGGAGGTAAGAGCGAGGGTCTTGGACCTGTGTATTTAATTTTGGTTCCATTCTCAAAATAAATCTCGATACTGAGGGAAATCCATCTCATGGGAGCTATCCCCCTCACCGGAGCAGCACCAACGTTTTTCAATCTGAGGGTTATGTTGAAGATCTCGTTTGATGTCAAAACTTTTGGAGAAACACTAACAGAAAGAGACAAATTGCCTTTATATAACATCTCCTGGGTATTGTTTTCTACATTCTCAGAATTCATGATATCTACAGAATCTTCAATCTTCTGATTCTTCCCACCAATCAAGAGTACTATAACAAGCAAAAGGAGCACAACAAGAATTACTACCTTTTTCACTTCATCCACCTTATCTAAAAGATACTTTGCCCTTCGTTTATATAACCTTTTCTGACATAGTTAATGGAAAATAATCCCTAACTGTTACAGAAATACCACCAAAATTAAATTGTAGAAAAGTCAGAAGAAGAGAAGAAATCAAATCTGTGGGCAGATGTCCTTTTCTGTTGGTGGGTTTGGATCGAGTCCCTTTCTCTGTCTGATCTGTCTGATTATCTGGACAGCGAGTTCTTGTGGAACTCTCTCGAATCCTGCATGTTCGGTGCTCCACAAGGCTCTACCGCTTGTTGCACTTCTGATGGCTCCAGCGAATCCGAACATCTCGGCAACTGGTGCCTTTGCAATGATGGTCATGACTTCACCTTCCTGCCTCATATCAAGGAGCTGACCTCTTCTCTGGCTAATTTCCCTGCTGACTGGACCCATGTACTCGTACGGAACGTTGATGATAACTTTCTGGTATGGCTCGTAAAGGACTGGACCAGCTTTCATCATTGCACAGTGAATGGCTGTTCTAATTGCTGGATAAATCTGGGCTGGACCTCTGTGTACGTTGTCCTCGTGGATTTGTGCATCAACTAATCTAACGATAACCTTCATAACAGGCTCTTTTGCAAGTGGTCCCTCATCCATTGCTTGGTGGAAACCATCAATGAGTAAGTCCATAACCTCGTTGAGATACTGGATACCCTTGGTGTTGTCAAGGAATAGGTTTCCTCTGTAGACATCAACAATACCTCTGGCGATATCGTAGTCCATTCCGAGTTCAGCAAGCTTCTTTGCAACAGCTTTTCTGTCCTTTGGTCTTCCCTCTGGAATTTCGCCATCTCTAATTGCCTGATAGATGTTGTCTGGCATTGGCTCAACTACAACGTAGAACCTGTTGTGCTTGTTTGGTGACTTGCCTTCAACGATTGGGCTGACCTTTGTGATGCTCTCTCTGTAGACGACAATTGGTTCTGAAACATCAACATCAATGCCCCAGTCTTCTTTAAGCTTGTAGAGCTTGACTTCTAAGTGTAATTCTCCCATACCGCTGAGCAAGTGCTGACCAGTTTCTTGGTCAATCTTAACTTGAAGTGTTGGATCTTCCTTAGCAAGCTGTCTAAGGGCTTCGATAAGTCTTGGCAAATCCTTAATGTTCTTTGCCTCAATTGCAACTGTAACGACTGGCTCGCTTGTGTAGTGCAAAGCTTCGAACGGTTCAATTGGTTCTTGAGCGACTGTCTCACCAGCCATTGCATCCCTCAAACCAGTTACAGCGACAATGTTACCTGCTGGAACTGCCTCCATGTTAACCCTCTCTGGACCCATGTAGATACCGACCTGCTGGATTCTGGCTTTCCTCTTTGCAGAGATAAGGTATACCTCCTGACCAGTCTTAACAGTACCGCTCCAGACTCTGCCTGTTGAAACCTCACCAGCGTGCTTGTCAATGATGATCTTTGTAACAACCATGACCATTTTACCTTTTGGATCACATTTGAGCATTGCCTGACCGACGTCACTGTTGATATCACCGCGCCAGAGGTGGGGAATTCTGTACTTCTGGGCCTCTAACGGGTTTGGCAAATGCCTAACGACCATGTCAAGAACCACAACGTGAAGTGGAGCCTTCTTTCTGAGGGTCTTCAGGTCACCAGCATTTGTGAGGTCAATTATTTCTTTAAATGAAACTCCAGTCTTTTTCATGAATGGAACACTGAGAGCCCAGTTGTAGTAAGCTGAACCGAATGCAACGCTTCCATCGTTAACGTTAACCAGCCACTGCTTCTTGAACTCCTCTGGGGCATATCTCTTGATGAGCCTGTTAACGTCTGTGATTATCTTAACGAATCTCTCCTGCATCTGCTGTGGGGTAAGCTTAAGCTCTCTGATGAGTCTATCGACTTTGTTGATGAAGAGAACGGGCTTAACGTATTCCCTCAAGGCTTGTCTGAGAACTGTTTCAGTCTGTGGCATAACCCCCTCGACAGCGTCAACGACGATAATTGCACCGTCAATTGCTCTCATTGCTCTTGTAACGTCACCACCAAAGTCAACGTGACCGGGAGTGTCAATTAAGTTAATCAGGTACTCCTTTCCCTCGTACTCGTGAACCATTGAAACGTTAGCTGCGTTGATTGTAATTCCCCTTGCCTGCTCCTGCTCGTCGAAGTCAAGAACAAGCTGCTTTCCTGCAAGCTCCTCGCTAATCATACCCGCCCCTGCCAGCAGGTTATCACTCAATGTTGTCTTACCGTGGTCAATGTGAGCAGCAATACCCATATTCCTAATTCTCTCGGGCTGAGTCATCAGCTCCTTAATTTTCGCAATCATCTCTTCCCTTCTTCCCATTTACACCACCTTCATGAGCATGTTCATCATTCAGTTAAAAAGTTGAGTTATAAATCTTTCCATAGGGAAGAATAGAGAAAGTTAAGCCATTATTATTTCCAACTACCCGACTTTTGCTGGGAGCTGTAGTGTCCTGAGTACAGAGAAACCCCTCGAGTTAAAGGGTTTACTCTTCAATGACATTATCAAAGTCCCAAGTGCCCTCTCAGGTATTTTAAATCCACATCAGCTGTCATATCTATGTTTATTGGGGTCACGCTAACTTTTCTCTCGACTTTTACTGCATACATATCAGTCCCTGGTTCGAGTACTTCCTTTGGGCACTGTGTCCCGACAATCCAATAATAGGGTGTCCCCTTTGGATCGATCCGTTCTTCAATTGATGGCTGATACATTCTTCTTGCTAAGCGTGTAATCTCCATTGGAGTGTTTTCATTTGCATCATAGGGAACGTTGACGTTGAGCATATCAACACCCTTTGGAAGCCCTTTTTCAAGAACTGCCCTAGCAATCTTTTTCAGAAATAACTTTGCCATTGTAAAGTCTATCTCTTCCCCTGCACCGAATTTGTACTTCTCTCTGTTCACTTCTAAACTTATCGCAATGCTTGGAATTCCGTGGGTTGCTGCCTCAATTGCAGCACTTGCAGTTCCGGAAATTGTGATTTCGGTACTCATGTTTTCTCCCAAGTTAATCCCGCTAATTGCTAAATCAAAACTTCCAAATCGAGCCAGTGCAAATATTACACAGTCAACGGGCATTCCATCTAAGGCATAAGCCGCTTTCACTCCATTTATCGTTACACGTTTCGCCCTCAGAGGTCTGTGCAGGGTCATTGCTCTTCCGCTTGCACTCCTCTGGAACATTGGTGCAACGACATAAACATCTCCAAGTCCTCTGAGTGCCTCAATTGAGGCTCTTATCCCTCTTGAGTAAATACCATCGTCGTTTGTTATGAGTATCTTTGGCATGGATTAATCTTGTCAAATCAACTTATAAATTTGTGGTAGAAAAATAAAAACTGTTCAGACTATTACCGAGTTCTGCTTGGATGGCAACTCTTCTGGAAGAGAGAAGTAAGCCACAATTTCAAGGATTCTCGCTACAAAAATTATCAATAATCCAATGAGTATTATTGCAGTCAGAGCTCCTATGAAGTACAGCAGTCCAGTTGTTTTAAAGAGCTCAACTCCTGTATGTTCGGCTATCATCTCATAGCTTTTCTTTAAATAGTATGAGCCTAAGGAAAACATAATCCAGAAAATCACAAAGCCCACAAGAATGCTCCCTATGATTGTCATTATTGCTCCAAAATTCTGCATTTCATGCTCAAATGCTCTTGGACCGCCCATTGCTATTATCGATGTTCCAAGAACTGCTATGATGGCGATTATTAACGCAAGAAACGCACCGATCTGGAGAATGAACGAGATGAGGTAGTTCTTGAAAATTGCTTCATCGCCGGTTTCATTCGAAATTTCTTTCACAGCTAAGAGAATGAGCACAATGCCGACTATGCTTAGGGCACTACCCAGCCTTGGAACTGCACCGCCTACTAATGCTAAAATCGCGCCAATTCCTCCATACATCTTGGCTTGACTCAGTGTCATGATAATCACCCTGGATGAATTACTAAATTTATAAATATAATCTTTTCTCTTTTTTAAGTTGAAAATAATCACAGCAACTTTAAAAACCCAAACCTCGATGCCTTGGTAGGTGAGAAAATGAGTTATTGGACAAGTGAGGACAACGTTGCTGGAAGAAAAGGGGTTGCATTGTTCATAATCCTACCAACCGTTGGGTGTTATCGTTACAGAATAGGGCAAGCCTGCTACATGTGCTCATATCCTGCATCTGCTCCTAAGAGCCCATGGGATCAAGAGGAGATAATTGAATACGTTAAAGGGGCACTTAAGAAGATTGAAGGAAAAGAAAGAGTTGCTGTGAGAATTTTTACTTCTGGTTCATTTCTTGACGACGGTGAGCTTAAACCAGAGACGAGAAAAAAGATTTTCAAACTTTTGGCTGAGTATGATAATATCAAGGAAATTGTGATTGAATCAAGATCGGAGCTTGTGAGATACAATGCCGTTAAGGAACTTGCAGATATTGCCGAAGACAGGCATTTTGAAGTTGCAATTGGACTTGAGACCGCAAACAATGATATAGCGGATGTATGTATAAACAAGGGCAATACTTTTGAACAATTTGTCAATGCCAGTGAAGAAATAAGAAGTGCTGGTGCGAAGGTTAAAACATATCTCCTCCTAAAGCCAATTTTCCTAAGCGAGAGGGATGGAATTGAAGATGTAAAAGAGAGCATAAAAAAAGCCGCCCCTTATACTGATACATTTTCTATAAACATCACAAACATACAAAAGGGTACAGTTTATGAAAGACTCTGGGAAAAACGGGAATACAGACCCCCTTGGCTGTGGAGTGTTGTTAAAATATTAAAATGGGCAAAAATGGCATTTCCGGAAAAAAGAATCCTCAGCGATCCAGTAGGAGCTGGCTCAAAAAGAGGTCCCCATAATTGCGGGGAGTGTGATAAGATGATTGCCGATGCAATAAGGAAGTTTTCAACAACCCAAGAACTCAAATATCTTGAGGATCTCGAGCATGAATGCATAGCGGAGTGGGAATATATAGTTCAAGAGGGACTCTTAGACTGGCAGTTACTCACTTATTAAACTTCACAATGTTTTTACATTTGTAAACATGATTTATGGCAAAATCTCCTAAAAAAGTGTTCATTTGCATTGTCAAAACTGTTGAATAAACTCTTGAAACTCTCTTTTTAATGCACAAAGATATGTAATCTTTACTTTGGGCGATATCACACTTTTGGTTTTCGAAAGCTTTAAATGTTTTACATACGTAAAAACTTTGAGCAATTTGCAGGTGATGATTATGGCAGATGTCGAAATTAAGACGGAGGGCTATCTCACCATAGGAAAAACTGACCAGGTGGAAATTGACGTCGATACTTTTCTTTGCAAAGGCTGCGGGATCTGTGTTGAGCTTTGCCCAAGAAAAGTCTTTGAATGGAGCAAAGAGCTGAGCGAAAAAGGTGTTCATTATCCTGTTCCAGTTCACGCTGATAAATGCGTTAAATGCAAGCTCTGTGAACTCTTGTGTCCAGATTTCGCCATAGCTGTTAGGTGGTAGCTATGATTATTCAGGGTGATGAACCAGAGCAGATTAGACTTTTAAGAAAGCTTTACCCTAAGGGGAACTATTTCATGCAAGGTGACGAGGCAATAGCGTATGGGGCGATCTTTGCGGGCTGTAGATTCTATGCGGGCTATCCAATAACACCAGCAAGTGAAATTGCCGAGACAATGGCAAAAGAATTGCCAAAAGTTAAGGGGTATTACATCCAAATGGAGGATGAGATTGGGAGTATTGCTGCTATCATTGGTGCTTCTTGGACCGGATTAAAATCGATGACTGCTACAAGTGGCCCTGGATTCAGCCTGATGCAGGAAAATCTTGGCTATGCTATTATGACTGAAACTCCAATAGTTGTAGTTGACGTCCAGAGAAGCGGACCATCAACTGGACAAGCAACAAAAGGTGCCCAGGGAGACTTTTTCCAAGCAAGATGGGGAACCCATGGAGACCATCCAATTGTTGCTATTTCACCAATAAGCGTTGAAGACTCGTTCTGGGAAACAATAAGGGCATTCAACATCTCTGAAAAGCTTAGGATTCCGGTTATTCTGCTTGCTGATGGTATAATTGGACATACAAGAGAGCAGATAAGAATTCCAGATCCGGAGGAAGTTGAGATAGTTTACAGAAAGCTCCCCAAAAATGAGGAAGAAGCCAAATATCCATTTGGTGATGTTGATGGCTCCCTAATTCCTCCAATGCCTCTCTTTGGTCGCGGTTACTTCACTCATGTAACAGGCTCAACTCACAAAGAGACAGGTTTGAGGGATGTTTACACTCCAGAGGTTCACATAAAACTTGTAAACCGCTTGCACAAGAAGATTGAGAAGCACGAAAAGGAGATAGAGAAGTGGGAAGAGTATTTCACCGATGATATGGAAATCCTCGTTGTAAGCTGGGGAGTTTCAGCTCGTCCCTCTCTTGGTGCTGTTCTCAAGGCAAGAGAAGAGGGCATAAAAGTTGGACTCTTCATTCCAAAGACCGTACACCCGTTCCCAGGTAAAAAAGTTAAAGAGCTTGCAAAGAAGGTCAGAGCGATTATCGTCCCAGAGATGAACCTTGGGCAGCTAATCCTCGAAGTGCAGCGCTATGTGAACGATGACGTAATTCTAAAGGGAGTTAACAAGATCGGTGGAGTTCCTTTAACGGTTGAAGAAATTCTCCGCGAGATAAGGGGTGTGTGAGATGGCCAAGGAGATTTACACCAAATATAAAATGGCAAGATATCTGAGAAAAGAGGCTTTGCCGACAGCTTTATGCCCCGGATGTGGTGGTGGCACTGTTCTCAATGCCTTTGCAAATGCAGTTGACCAGCTCAAGATTGACCCAAGGGATTTGGTTGTTGTGAGCGGAATTGGCTGTTCAGCCTGGATTGCGTCACCGTACTTCTTAGCTGACACCCTTCATACAACCCACGGAAGGGCAATAGCCTTTGCAACAGGTGTTAAGGTTGGTCTGCCAGATAAAAAGGTCGTCGTGATTAGTGGAGACGGCGATTTAGCTGGGATTGGAGGAAATCATCTCATTCACGCGGCGAGAAGAAATATTGACATAACAGTCATCTTGGTGAACAACTTCATTTACGGAATGACTGGCGGTCAAGTGGCTCCAACAACGCCTTTTGGTGCCAAAACTACAACAACCCCCTACAGGAACATAGAGCATCCTTTGAACATAGCCGAAGTTGTGGCTGAAGCTGGAGCGAGTTATGTTGCAAGGTGGACAACTGCTCACGTTTACCAGCTCATTGAGAGCATAAAGAGAGCTCTCCAAGTGAAGGGCTTTTCACTTGTTGAGGTCATCTCACAATGTCCAGTCCAGTATGGCAGGAGGAATAAGATGAAAGAACCGGCTGAGATGCTCAGATGGTTCCTTAAGAACTCCATACCAATAAGCAAGGCAAAGAGCATGAGCAAAGAAGAATTAGAGGGCAAATTTGTGATTGGAGAATTTGTTAACAGACAAAGACCAGAGTTTACGGAAGAGCTTAATAATCTGATTGAAGAAGTTGCCGAGCACTTTGGTCTGGGTGATGAAGATGCAGATTAGGCTTGCCGGTATAGGTGGGCAGGGTGTTGTTTTGGCAGGTGTAATTTTGGGTGAAGCCGCTGCAATTGAAGGACTAAATGTTGTTCAGACTCAAGATTACAGCTCAGCTTCAAGAGGTGGACACTCAATAGCTGATGTTATCATTTCAAAGGAACCAATCTACGACTTGATTGTCACCAAGGCTGATGTTCTTGTGGCTTTGGCTCAGCTTGGCTATGACACTACAAAAGACTCACTCAGAAAAGATGGGCTTTTGATAATCGATACCGATTTGGTTAAGCCAGATAGAGAGTTTATTGGGGCTCCTTTTACAAGATTGGCGGAGGAAAAAACAGGACTGGCTTTGACAGTCAATATGGTGGCTCTTGGTTATCTGGTTGCCAAAACTGGAGTTGTTAAGAAAGAGAGTGTTGAAGAGGCCATAAGGAGGAGAGTTCCAAAAGGAACCGAAGATATTAATCTGAAAGCTTTTAGGGTTGGTTATGAGGAGGGATCGAAATGAAATATCCATTTCCCGTTGGCAAAAGTGATTTTATACAGGGTGATGAAGCTATAGCAAGGGCTGCAATTTTAGCGGGGTGTAGATTTTATGCAGGTTACCCAATAACTCCCGCAAGTGAGATTTTTGAAGCAATGGCTCTCTACATGCCCCTTGTCGATGGTGTATCTATTCAAATGGAAGATGAATTAGCAAGCATTGCTGCTATTATTGGTGCCTCATGGGTTGGAGCTAAAGCAATGACTGCCACAAGTGGTCCAGGCTTTAGTTTGATGATGGAGAACTTAGGTTATGCCATTATGACTGAAACACCTATAGTCGTTGTTGACGTTCAGAGGAGTGGTCCCTCGACGGGGCAGCCCACTTTAGCAGCTCAAGGTGATGTTATGCAAGCAATTTGGGGAACTCACGGAGACCACAGCTTAATAGTATTAACCCCTGCAACCGTTCAGGAAGCTTTTGATATGACCATTAGGGCATTTAACTTGGCTGAAAAGTACAGAACACCAGCTATTCTGCTTACGGATGCTGAAGTTGGACACATGCGTGAAAAAGTTGACATACCTAATCCAGAAGATATAGAATTAGTTTATCGCAAGTTGCCCTCAAATGAAGAGGAAGCAAAGTATCCATTTGGTGATATTCACGGTGATTTAATACCTCCAATGCCGATCTTTGGAAAAGGCTATCGCACCTATGTTACCGGACTTACCCACGATGAGAAAGGGAGACCAAAGACAGTAGATGCCGAAATTCACCGCAAGCTTATTGAAAGAATTGTAAACAAGATTGAAAAGAACAAAAAAGATATCATCGATTATGAAACTTTTGATCTTGATGATGCTGAAGTAGCAATAATAAGCTATGGAATCGTTGCTCGTTCTGCAATTAGGGCTGTAAAGATGCTCCGCAGTGAGGGAATTAAGGCAGGCTTGCTTAAGCTCAACGTTGTATGGCCTTTTGACTTTGAGATGATCGAAAAGATAGCAGAGCAGGTAAATGCAATTTACGTTCCGGAGATGAACCTCGGGCAGGTGTACCATCTTGTCAAAGAAGGAGCAAATGGAAAAGCAAGAGTTGAACTTATTCCGAAGATTGGTGGAGAAGTTCATACACCTCAGGAGATTGTTAAAGCCGTTAAGAGGTGTGAGAAATGTATCTGAAGCTCAGCTATGAAATTAGAGACAAATATCTAAGAAAGGACATGCTTCCAACGATTTTCTGTCCTGGCTGTGGTATTGGTTCAGTTTTACAATACACACTGAGGGCAATCGATGAGCTCGGTTGGAGCAAAGATGAGGTAGTTTGGGTGAGCGGAATTGGATGTTCGTCAAGAGTTCCAGGATTTGTGGACTTTGATGGTCTGCACACAACTCACGGAAGAGCTTTAGCCTTTGCCACTGGAATAAAGATGGCAAATCCAGATTTGAAGGTCATAGCATTTATGGGAGATGGAGACACAGCAGCAATTGGCGGAAACCACTTCATCCATGCAATCAGGAGGAATTTGGATGTCACTGTAATACTCATCAACAACTTCACATATGGAATGACGGGAGGACAAGTAGCACCAACTACACTTAAAGGACTTAGAGGAACCACGGCACCATACGGAAGCTTTGAAAATCCATTTGACATCGCTGAACTTGCTGTTGCCGCTGGGGCAAACTATGTCGCAAGATGGACTGTCTTTAACTATATTCAGGGTATAAACAGCATAAAGAAAGCTTTACAAAAGAAAGGTTTCAGCTTAGTTGAGTTCCTTTCACCCTGCCCAATCAGCTTCGGAAGGAGAAACAGAATGAAAACTGCCCCCGAGCTGATAAAGTGGTACAACAAGATTACAGTGCCAATAAGCAAAGCAAAGAACATGAGCCCAGAGGAACTTGAAGGTAAGATTATTATTGGTGAATTTGTTGACAGGGACAGGCCGAGCTTGGATGAGGAATACGAAGCGTACAAGAAAAGGGCAAAGAAGATAATGGGGTGGGAAGAATGAGGAAAGAAGTCCTCATCAGCGGTTTTGGCGGTCAGGGTGTCATCTTGGCAAGTGTAATTCTCGGAAGAGCTGCAGCAGTTTATGAGGGTCTTTACGCTGTTCAAACTCAGTCCTATGGTCCCGAGTCAAGAGGTGGGGCAAGCAAGGCTGAAGTTGTTATAAGTGATGAACCAATTGACTATCCAAAAACTTTACGTCCAGATTATGCAGTTTTCTTATCACAAGAAGCCTACCAAAAATACCTCACTCATCTAAAGGAGGGCGCCATACTAATCATCGAGAAGGATTTGATCCCACACAGAAATGAAGAAGTCGAGAAAAAATTGAAGCTCAAAGTTTATGCTTTGCCACTTACTAAAATTGCTGAAGAAACAACAGGACTGAGCTTAACGATGAACATTTTGGCATTGGGGTTATTTGTTGCATTAACTGAAATTGTAAGCAGAGAAGCAATAGAGAAGGCAGTTTTGGATGCTGTTCCAAAAGGAACAGAGCAGATAAACCTGAAAGCTCTCCACAAGGGATTTGAGCTTGGAGAAAAAGCTCTAAAAGGCGAGCTTTAATTTTCTGTTTTTCTTAAGTTTTCCTCACGGAAACTTTATCAATCATGACTTTTAATTATTGAACATGCTAATCAACGAAACTAAGAACAGGGTGTGGCACGGAAAAGTCAAATTGGCGGACACTTTTTTTAAAAGGTTTAAAGGTTTAATGCTTACTCCCCACGTCAATTATGCTCTTGTGTTCATTCTGCCAGCCGAAACAAGGGCAAATGCTTCAATACACATGTTTTTCATGCTTCAGAGCATTGATGTCATATTTCTGAACTCAGCAAGAGAAGTTGTAGATTTCAAAAAAGCCAAGCCATGGCGTGTTTACATCCCCAGGGAAGCTGCAAAATACATTATTGAGGGACCCCACGGAATTATCAAAGCTCTTGAGGTGGCAATAGGAGATAAACTAAGCTGGATAGTGGAAGATGAAAAGGAAAAAGCTGTGCCCTCACCAAGTAATGTTATTAATGGAGTGTCATTTAAGAAAATTAACGGAACGATAAGCTTAGCTGAGCCGAAGCCAAAGCTTAAAGAGCCGTGATATTTATGGAGTTTTTAGAGTGCATTAAAAAGCGGATCATCCAAGATGATGAGCTAAAAAATGGGCTTTATTCCTTAATCATTTATGGTTCATTTGTAAGGGGAGATTTTCTCGAAAATGTAAGCGATTTGGACTTTTTTGCAGTGATAATAAAAGACGAGTCAATTATCCCAAAGCTTAAGCAGGTCTTGGAGGATTGCATCAAGGAAGTCAATGCCGTTGAAGTTGACTTGGCATGGGAATATCTGGAGAATATAGGCGATCCACTGAGAAAAGGAGTTCCTTTCAAGTTTTTGACCATCTATCAAGAAGATTTTCTTGAAAACCACATCGTCGTTTACGGCAAGGATATAGCAGATGTTCTGCCAAAATATAAATTTGAGGATCTTCTGGACTGGAGAATAGAGCGAATTTTAAAGCTGATCAAGAGATCTAAGGGGAATACAAAGCTGATGCATATATTAGCTGGAGAAACCGCAAGACTTTTAGCCCTAATTAATGGAGCAAAAAGCCTCAGAAAGAATGATATTATGAACATTCTTGAGAAGATTCAAGATGAGGAGGCAATTGAGATTTATAGGGCCTATCTGGATGGAAGAAAACTTAAGTTTGATGAGAACTTCCTTGTGAGGTTCATAGAGTCAAGAATGACAAAGACAAAAATGGAAAGGCAATGTTAATAAACTATAAAGTCAATAGCGATGTTATATTGGTAGGGGGCATAAGGCCTAACCTTCCTTCGCTCCAAAAATTTGACTTTTTTCCCGAGCTCTCTTGCAACAGTCTTGATTCTCTCTTCATGTTCCCCAAACAAGTTATCTTCATGGGAGAATCCATAATAGTGTACTATCCCCCCGCTCTTTACACTCAGCATAGCCTCTCTTAAAAATTCATGTGCGAACTTTGGAAGGTTCATGATGACCCTATCGGCTTTAATCTGACCAGCAACTTTTCTGACGTCTCCCAAGATTGGAATTACATTGGGCGTTTTATTCAGTCTCTTATTTTTTTCTAAATATTTTACCGCCCAGGGATTGATGTCGCATGCAAAAACGAGCCTAACTTTTTTTGCAAGCAAAATTGAATAAGGGCCAACACCAGCAAACATATCGAAGACTATTTCTCCCTCTTTAGCTTTTTTAAAGATTCTCATTCTTTCTGTAGCTAAGCGAGGGGAGAAATAAACCTTCGCAACATCCAGCTTAAGCTTTATTCCATTTTCTCTATGCAATGTCTCTGTCCTCTTTTCCCCCGCTAAATGGATGAGCTCTCTAATCCTAAATTCTCCAGAAACTGCGCTTCCTTTTGCGAAAACAGCTTTTATATACTTGTGAACTTTTAAAATTGCCTCTCCAATTTGTTTTCCATACTCCATAAGTTCCTCTGGGAGTTCAATTACTGCTATATCTCCAATTATATCGAAGGAAGAGGGAAGAAGAGATCTCAGACGGTCGGGAATATTCACAACCTCCCGATAGCTGTGGGGTCTCTTTTCAATCGGTTCAAATTCAGTCTCAACGATTTCAAATCCCTCAACTCTCTCTTTTATGGGAAAAATTAGGAAATCTCCTTCTCGCTTAACTTTGTAGTTTTTATCCAGAACATCAAGCTCGATAAGCTTTTTTCTTGCTTTTTCACCTTCATGTTTATGAACTCTAATTCCAAGCATTTTTCATCAAATTCAGAAGGGAAGTGCAAATTTAAAAGAATTGTGAACGAAAACTTTTTAAATGGACTTAGGGCTTAAGATATTGGACGCCCCGGTGGTGTAGCCCGGTCAAACATGCGGGCCTTTCGAGCCCGCGCCCCGGGTTCAAATCCCGGCCGGGGCACCAAAACTGCTTGCTTTTTGCTCTTTCGGAAATATTAATAAAAACACACAAAGTAAATTTTACTCCACAAAGAACTCTGCAAGAAGATCTATGTATTCCTCATTTACACCACTTAGGTATTTGCTTACTTTTTTTCCTGTTTGATTTCTGTCTTTTCCAGCAAGAATTATCACAATTTGCTTTTCTGTCCAGACATCTCTTTTAATAAATATCCCCTGCTCCCCTTGGATAACCCTCTCCTGCTCTTCTAAGCTTAGTGCTTGTTGTACATATTTTCCCACTCCATCGTATGCTTTTGGACCCCCAAGGATTATTATAAATCTCGAGCTCTTGAACTTCTCAAACTCCTGAGGTCTTGCTCTAATAACCATTACTCCAAAGCTTTCTAAGGATTTCTTGAGTTCTTTTCCTTTTATCTCCCAATCAATGTCATTTGCAAGTATAACTGTTTGTACAATTGGGGCAAATGTCTTAATGGGTCTAAATTCCGAAGTCCATTCAATCAAGTCCTTTAAGACTTTGAACTCTTTCTTCCCACCAGCTTCAACTTCAAAGGAAACATATGCACTCCTGAATCCGTCTCCTCTATGTTTCTGATCTCTTGTTATTATTGCTCCCATGTAGTCAGTTGAAAGCGCCACTATGTCAATGATATCGGGATTTATTGCTTTCAGCAATCTAATTCTTTCGATAATCTCCTGAGATGCAGTTAAATTGAGCGTTTTAAAACCAACAGGAATTGAAATTTTGTCGTCTAAGATTTTTGAACCAATGATTTTGTCAATCAGTGTGAAATCTAGTGCGGATACGCTTTTTAGATAATTTGAATTCCCAAAAAGCTCTTCTTGAAGTTCGGCAAACTCCTTAATGTCATCTTTAACATCAAGCTTTAAACTCCGAATCCTATCCTTTGCAAACTTTAAGCTTTTAGGAGGCAGCAAATATTGCCATCCAAAAGCAGTTCTTGTCTCATTTGTGAATTCAAGAAGTGAAGTACTCTTGATGATTTCTCTGTTCTTTATTCCGATCTTGGCAGATGAAGGTATAAATGGCAAAATTGAGGGTATCTCCGCTAAGTAGGGCATTCCCAATTCAATTGCTTTCAGCTTTACCTCCTCGATGAAGGGTAAAAGCTCAAGTCCCAAAGCTGTTGCTATACTGCCGTTTTTGTACGCTTCAAATCCTCCAATATGTTTACTCGAACCTAACTTTATGAGTTTGTTGTTAAATACCGTCCCATCATACAAAGTACCGTGGGTCACTATTAGTCCAGCATTGTTTGCTCTAAGATATCTGAGAAGCTTGTATATGTCCTTCATTGAAATTTCCCACTCTTTCATCCACAAGTTAGATAAAATAATCACATCTGGCTTGAACTCTTCTAATGCAGAGGACAGTTCATTGGAAGTTATCACCGCAATGTTGTATTCATCAGCGAGATATTGCCAGTTGTGGAAACTCAGGAAATCGGGGTGTTTACCAAAAGGTCTGAGTATGGAGAGAACATCTTTGTAGTCACTCATGTTATAATGATATCTTTCAAAGGAGAGATTGACCATCAAATCCAAATCCTTGAGATTTTGAACCATTCCCCAAAGTTTTAGGGAAGGATCAACTATAAGTATCTTTTTGCCCCCAGGATTCGGAACAAAATATATCCCTACAGGACTTTCAACAATGTTTCCCTCTTTGTCCTCAATAACTGCCTTGAATTCAACTAAACTTCCTGGAGGTTGAGGGGGTATAGCTACCTTTCCATAAAATGTCGTGAAATTGAATTTCTGGGTTAAGAACCTACTTGTTATTATGTTATACATAGTCTCATTTTCGTTTACCGTAGCTTCTGAAGCATAGAGCCACTTCCAATTTCCTCTGTTTACCCTATAGTAAATTCCCATCTTTACAATTCCAATGTCATCTATACCGTAAAGATAAACTGTATATGAAATATTTGGGGAAACAGTAAGGAATTTTGGATAAAGGTTTCCAACAACTATAACTGGAGGACGTGGATTTTTTACAAGAGCAACAACCTCAGCATGAGTAGGAGGCAAGGCAGTCAATATCATTATCATCAACAAAAATAATGGGATATGTATCCTCCTCATTTTTCATCACCAGTAAAATTGTTTAGACTTCATAGTATTTAGCCTTTTGTTGAGTTAGATTTTTAAGAAAAAGATGGACAAATAATCCAGGTGGAAATATGAAAAAATTCATGACTCTGGTGTTGTCCTCACTCATCCTTATCTTTACCGGCATAGCTTTTGGATCAGTTAATTTGCCTTTTTCTAAGATTTTGGGTACATTCACCCTTGAAAATTTAAAATTGGCAGTATATAACCCCAAGAAACTTGGCACAACTGAGACGATAATACTTCAGATAAGAATGCCCCGTGTGTTACTTGCATATCTTGTGGGACTCAGCCTTGCCTCTGCTGGAACAGCTTCCCAAGCTCTGTTTAAAAATCCTCTTGCAGATCCTTACATATTAGGAATAAGTGGTGGAGCTGCTGTAGGTGCCGCCTTGGCGGCTTTGTATTTTCCAACACACATGGGGGTTTTTGCCCTTATTGGTGCTTTGATCTCAGTTGCTATTGTTTACAATATTTCAAAAGTTGATGACCACATACCGGTGGATACTCTTTTATTGGCAGGAATCGCCTTTGGGTTTTTTGCTCATGCTGTAACTTCGTACCTCCTTTATGTTGGAAGAGAAAGAATCCACATGGCAATTTTCTGGCTCATGGGGACATTCAACGGGGCAACGTGGGATGATGTCAAACTTGTTCTTTTTTCATCTATTGTGGGATTTTCATTTTTGATGCTTAGGTGGAAAGAGTTAAACCTTCTGCTTTTTGGAGAAGAGAGCATAGCACTCGGCTTGGATTTGAACTTCTATCGAAAAATTATAATATTTGTGATCTCCATGCTTACAGCGTTTGCTGTTGCAACAAGCGGAATAATTGGATTTGTTGGACTCATAAGTCCCCATGCCATGCGTTTAGTGTTTGGACCAAACCACAAAAACCTCTTACCAGCAGCAGCTCTCTTTGGAGGGTCATTAATGGTATTTGCAGACTTACTGGCAAGGATAGTACTAAAACCTGCTGAAATACCTGTAGGCATAATAACGGCTCTGTTTGGGGCGCCTTTCTTCATTTACCTCCTTATGAAGCGTAAAAGGGGGGAACTTTATGCTTGAAGTTAATGTTTCATTCTCATATGGTTCACGAAGAATCCTTCATGATGTGGAGTTTTCTGCTCAAAAGAACTCTCTCCTTGCTATCATTGGCCCCAACGGTGCGGGCAAGTCCACTTTGCTGAAGTGCATGGTGGGTATTCTTAAGCCTGAGGGGTATGTGAACTTTAATAACATTAACTTGATTGAGTTAAAACCTAAAGAACGGGCAAAGTTTATCACCTACGTTCCTCAAACCTCTGTTCCGGAATTTGCCTTCACGATTGAAGAGTTTGTTGAAATGGGCACATATGCAACAAGGGGCGATATAAAAGAAGCCCTAAGGAAAGTTGGGATGTGGGAAAGAAGAAAAGAATTTGTGACGAACTTAAGTGGCGGTGAATACCAGCTTGTCCTCATTGCGAGGGCATTGGCTCAAGGAAGCGAGATAATTCTTTTAGACGAGCCTACATCTCACTTGGATATCAACCACGCCCTGCTTGTAATGAACCTCCTAAAGGACATCAAAGAGGAGAAGATAGTTATAGCTGTGATGCATGACCTAAACTTGGCATTACAGTACTCTGATGAAATTATCCTACTAAACAAAGGGAAAGTTGAGTGGAGGGGGAATACAAAAGACCTCAAACCAGAAGTTTTGGAAAGAGTGTATAGTGTCAAAGCCAAGATACTTGAGGTCGAAAGTAAGCCAATAATTCTGGTAGAGATTTAAGGACTTAGTACTTTCAAAAGCTCATGGGAGATTTCTTCTCTTATCTTTTCCCTGTTCCCAACTGTTAGGACATAGAGCTTTCCCCTGTTTTTGAATCTATGCACCCATCTCCTATGCAGAGTTGCCAGCAGAGGCTTTTCACTCCTCAAAGCTTCCTCTATAACCTTTGCAAACTCCTTGCTCTTGAACTCCATCGCACCAATTTCGTCAATTATTATGACATCTGCATTTCGGATGGCCCTTCTTATTGCAGAAACCCCTATTTTGTCTAAATCTTCAACATTCACGACGTACTTTCCAACCCTGGGATAGCCTTCTCCAACCCATGCCAAAATACCCTCCTCGTTAGTATCAAGCGCTCTGATCTTAAATCCAACTCTCTTTCCCTGTTCTCTAACTTCCTGTGTGACCATCCCGCCTATCCTAAAGCCACTTTTTCTGAGATCTTCTGCAATTTTAAGAACAATGGTCGTTTTCCCAACTCCAGGCACTCCCGTTACAAAAATCTTCATGGCACCACCAGACTCTTTTAACATTGCTAAAGATTAAAAAATTGTGGAAATCAAAGATGTGTCAGCCGTTGTTTTCTTCGCCACTCTCATTATGGTGGTCTTCGTGGTGTCCCTCTTCATGATGGTTCTCTTCCTTGTGCTCCTTGCCTTCTCCGTGGTGCTTTTCTTTTTCCTCCCATCTTGCCCTTATGAGCTCTTTTTCACCGTGATACCTTGTTTTTATCATATCTCTAAGCTGAGCTAAAAGTTGCTTAGCTAACTCATAGTCCCCATTATCATATGCTTGTTCTACTTGTTCCAATAGGCTCTTCTCCTCCGTTACATTGAATCCAAGCTCTTCAAGTCTCTCAATTATGTCTTCAAGTTTTTCCAGCTGTATCTTAAGCTTCATAGTTTCATTTTTGTGCATCATTACCTGCATCTCTTCACTGCCCATTTTTATGACGACCTCTGCAAGTGATTTGGCTGCAATGGCAAGTCCGTACGCTTTTCCATATTTCGTTTCATTATATGCCTCTTTAGCTTCTTGGAGATGATCCTTTGCCTTCTCGAGGAGTTTTTCGGCGGCAGGAATAGAGGTGTTTGCAATTAATGATTCAGCAAGGGCTGTTCTGTTCTCTGCAATTTGAATAGCAAGCAAGGCATCTTCTGCGGATATGGTTACATTTTCACAAGTTACATTGGCGTTAAGCTTTTCACGAACTCTTTCCCTGACCTTTTCTGTAATATTCCCTGAGTATGGAGTGTTTATTATAATGACCCCCGTTATGTTTAGCAAATTGAGTATTTGAGTCTGATTTTCAAAATTGTCCTTATCCACATAGATTATGATTGTCCTTCCTGTTATGTTTTCAGCTTTTCTAATTGCCGTTACATCTTCTCCGTAAACGATGACAACTTTAACATTTTTCATCAATTCGGAGTAGTTTTCAAATAGGTACTGAAGTACTGCAAGGTTGGTTTCATATCTGTTTGCTCCCCATCTCCTGACATATGGTATTCCAAGATCTTGGAGGTCACTTAGATATTGATCAACTACAGCATTGGGGCCTCCGATTACAAGAACTAAGTCGGGAGCTCTTGCAACTATCTCCGACGTAACATTTGGATCGTAGATTCCCCACGGTGTTACGACCACAGATGCATTTAGGTACTCAGCAATTTTCTCAGCCAGAGCATGGTCAGCTTCATTATCACTCACTAATATTACTAAATTTAAGCTGGTTGCTGTTTCACTCTGAGCCCTTGATAAGGGTGTTGCACTCGCTAAAACCAAAAACCCAAACAAGAGGGCAAGTATTTTTCTTCCCATCATGCGCTTTCACCTCACTTATTTTTACTAAAAACGTTGTATTTAAGCTTTTTTCACGAAATCGTCAATTAACATTCACGTTTGTTTATAAAAAAGTCCCCATATCACTTTTTGTCCTTTTTATCGTTAACAACCGTTTTTAATCGTTTATTATTGTTTAACCTCGAAAATAATGTTCGTTTTTAGAATTTTAGTGGTTAGCTACAGCAAATCTCAGATATATTCGCCACATCTTTGATTTTTAAATTTATAAAGAACAAAGCTTAAATCGGAAATTTGAGAAGTTCATTAGGTGATGAAAATGAAGCTTAAGTACAAGCCAGAGGAACTTACAAAGCTCCCAAGGAGTGTTGAGTATAAAGATAAGAAAGTTTACCTCATTGATCAGAGGCTTTTACCCCGGGAGTTTAAGGTCATACCTCTAAGCACTGTTGAGCAGGTTGCAAAAGCCATAAAGACAATGCAGGTGAGAGGTGCTCCAGCTATAGGAGCAGCTGCTGCTTTTGGTTTAGCCTTATATGCCGAGAGGAACAAGGCAGAAACAAAGGACAAGTTTTTTGATGGGTTTTACAGGGCATATGAGATCCTGAAAAACACCCGTCCAACAGCGGTGAACCTCTTCTGGGCATTGAATAGAATAAAAAAACTTGTCGAAGAACATAGAGAGGACAGCTTAGCTGAAATAAAGCGTTTGATAGTCAGGGAAGCTCAGAAAATAGCGGATGAAGATGTTGAAGCAAACCTAAGGATGGGACACATTGGAGCTGAAATTCTGCCAGAGGGAAATGTACTAACTCATTGTAACGCCGGAAGCTTGGCAACTGTTCATCTCGGCACTGTTGGTGCTGTTCTAAGAGTTATGCACAAAGAAGGAAAGCTCAACTTACTGTGGGTTGACGAGACAAGACCGGTTTTGCAAGGTGCTCGCTTATCTGCGTGGGAGTATCACTATGATGGTATCCCACTCAAGCTCATTGCCGATAATATGGCTGGCTTTGTGATGCAGCAGGGGAAGGTCGATGCCATAATTGTTGGTGCCGATAGAATCGTTGCAAACGGCGACTTTGCAAATAAGATTGGAACTTATACTTTGGCTGTATTAGCTAAGGAGCACGGGATTCCATTCTTCACAGTTGCACCGCTATCAACAATTGACATGAGCCTTAAGAGCGGCAAGGAGATACCAATTGAAGAGCGCAGCAGGGAGGAAGTGCTGACATGCGGCGGCTGTAAGATCGCTCCAGACGTTGATGTCTACAACCCAGCTTTTGATATTACGCCTCACAAGTATCTGACGGCAATAATAACAGACAGAGGCGTTGTTTATCCTCCATTTGAGAGGAACTTAAAGAAGTTGTTTGAGTAATCTTTTCTATTCATAAAATTTTATAAACCTTTTAGATTAGTAATTCTTGGTGATGTGATGAAAAAACACTTCATAGCCTTGATGCTCCTTCTGATGATTAGCATTGCATCTGCACAGACAAACAATTTGATGTGGATCACCCAAATTGAAGGTAGACCTGTTTATTTTGCCTCTTCGGACAGTAGTATCGTTATTGGGAGCTTTATTTACAATGGAAGCTGGACAAGCTGAGTTTACATGATTAAAAATGGGATCATCCTTTGGAGCAATGAATATGAAGGCAGAAGGATAACTGGAATCCTTATGAGTGGTGAGTTGGTTTACATTGCTCTACCCAATTCCGTGGAGATTTTTGACTCAAGTGGAAACTTTGTCGGAAACTTCACTCCAAAGGGTAGAATTCTGGGTATTCAAAAAACTATCAAAGGGGTCGTGGTAAGGACATCTACGGGTTTCTACGTCCTTAATGGGAGCAGAGTCATTGAAAAGCATGAGGTGGGAGTTCCAGTTGCATACGTAAATCTTGAGCAGAAAAAACTCCTTAGTCTTACATCATATACCCCAAAACTCACCTGTTATGATTTGAATGGAAATAAGCTCTGGGAAAGAAACTTTTCAAAGAACAGAATCCTTACGATTGTTGCTGACGAAAACGGCATAGCAGTCAGTCATGGGCATGCCAAAGAAGAGCTAGCTTATGGGTATATTCAGATTGGCTACGTTAGCTACATGAACTGGGAGGGTGATCTCATATGGACGCAGAAGATAAAAGCAGAAATTGCTGGTTGGGCGCGCTTCTTAGCAATGGACAATGAAAGAATTTTAGCTGGTGCTGGTGTTGTTCACTTGCTTGACAGGAAAAACGGAAAAATCATCACTAGGATTGAAACACACGAAGACAGTGCAAGGGTGTTCTTAAAAAACGGTGTTGGTGTTTTAATAACCCAGAATATGTGGAGGAACTATGGGCTTGTTTATCTGCTTAAGGAGGATAATGGACGGGTCTTGTGGAGTTTAAAAACCGATCCGATACTTGGAGGATACTTTGATGGCAGATACATATATGTCGGCGTTCCAGTTGAAGAGAAAAGGAGTGAAGTTAGGGTATATTCCGTAGAAGAATACATTCCAAAACGCCAAACCATTTTACCATCTCAAATGAACTTCCAAGGAGAAGATTATTGGTTTAAGAAAGAGCTTCTCGCAGTAGCTTTTGTCCTGATTCTAATCATCTTTCTGATAAAGAGAAAAAGAGGTTAAAAATTAAAAACGATTCAGCATAATTTCCCATGGTGATGCTCATGCAGTTCTTCAGCTTAAAGACGAGGATAGTCTTAGGAGAAGGAAGCTTAAGCTACATAAAGAGCGTTGCAAAAAAGCACAGCAGAGTTTTAATATTCTCAAGCAAATCAATGAGGGTTCACGGGTTTTTAAATGAGGCAATGAACTATGTGGAAGATGCAAATGCAGAGGTTGAAGCAATAACCGGAGTTCCAGCAGAGCCGAGCTATGAATACGTCGAAAGTATAATGCCAAAGGTCAGAGAGTTCCAGCCCGATTTGATCATTGCCCTTGGTGGGGGGAGTGTAATTGACGTGGCAAAGGCAGTTAAGGTTTTCTATGATGCCCCAGAGCTTAAGTTTGAGGAGGTAGCTTTTATCAGCCGCTTCGAGAAGCCAAAGCCGATCCCTAAGCTCAAGACTCCGTTAATAGCAATCCCTTCAACGAGCGGAGCCGGGAGTGAGGTTTCAGCAGCAAGCGTTCTTAAAAAAGGAGATATCAAATACAACTTGGTAAACTTTGAAATTGCTCCAGAGTTTGCAATTCTCGATCCAAGGTTGCCGAGGACAATGCCAAAAGAAGTTGCGAGGAACTCTGGTTTAGATGTTCTGGTTCACGGAATTGAGGCTTATACAACAACCGCAGCGACACCCTTCAGCGATGCAATGGCGATCAAAGCCATAAAGCTCGTCTACAAGTGGTTACCGCTCTCAGTTCAAGGTGATGAAAAGGCAAGAGAAAATGTCCACTACGCAGCGACAATGGCTGGAATAGCTTTTCTTAATGCCCGTTTAGGATTGTGCCACAGCTTAAGCCATAAAGCAGCTTGGATTGCTCCTCACGGCTTATTAAATGCAATATTCTTGCCTCATGTTATGGAGTTCAACATGAGGAGCGAATATGCAAGAAAACGCTATGCAGAGATAGCAAGAGAGCTGAACCTAAGAACTGCCCAAGAGCTGATTGAAGTCATCAAAGAGTTCAATGAGATGCTTGGAGTTCCAAAGCTGAGTGAACTTGTAAGTGAAGAAGAATTCCTTTCAAAGCTTGACGAAATGAGCGAAAAAGCCTACCACGATCCACTGATAAACTTCAATCCAGTTGAGCCAAGCGCTGAGGAAATAAAAGAGCTGTATGAAAAGGCTTTTTACGATTGAAGGATTTCTTTTACCCTTTTTACAAATCTTCTCACGGCGTCAAGGGAATTTATTACCTCAAAGATCTCCTCCTCATCAATATCATAGTACTCATGGGCGATAGCATTACGGTAGAACACAAGACTCTCCAGCACAGTTTGAAGATTTTTGTCAATGATTCCAGCTTTTCCGAGCTCTTTAAAAATCGCTCTATATGTCTTTGGAATTCCCAACCCATATGCGAGGATTAATTCCTCCCCCAAGTCTATTACCCTATTTAAAATAGCAAAGATAAGCATTGAAGAAGCATAGAACGTTTTTCTATCCCTTAGATCATCAACGTTCTTAATCTCCATGCTATCTAAATCACTAAGAAACCTCTCTATATCGCTGATGATCTTTCCAATTCTCTCGATGTCAAACATTACTTAGCACCCTCTTCAGATGCCTTTCTAAAAGGGGTTTAAAATCCCAGTACTCCTTGAATGCCCTTGCTTTTATTCTATGGAGCTTTTTTTCATCTCTAACGAACAACGGCTTTCCTTCACTAAGAACTCTGAAGCGGATATATATCGGCAAATCCCAGAAAATTGAAATATCAATCTTTCGTGAGGAAAGACTCAAAATTTCACGCCTTTGGGCTTTGGTTATTCTGGGTTCAGTTATCACGCAAATATCATAATCGGAGTATGGTTTAGCTTTTCCAGTAGCCCGAGAACCAAAGAGATAAACAGCAATGACCCATGGATACAGCTTTAATTCTTCGACAACTTCCTCAATCATCAGTTGCAAATTGATATCAAAATTAATAAAGGTTACCAATTATCCACTAACATGCACATCCTCCTCAGAAAAGCCATTGGAGAAAAGTTTGGCAGGCTTAATGAACTCCAAGTTAGGGCTTTTAGGGAGATTAGCGCAGGAAAGAGTGTTTTAATTATTGCCCCCACGGGAAGCGGAAAAACTGAAGCTGCTGTTCTGCCCGTTTTAGATGCAATTTTGAAGAATGGTTTAAAACCAATCTCCGCCCTCTACATCGCTCCCATCAAAGCTCTGAACAGGGATCTGCTCGAGCGTTTGGAATGGTGGGGAGCTAAAACTGGGATTAGAGTTGAAGTAAGACACGGCGATACTTCCGCATATAAAAAAGCAAAGCAGACAAAAAACCCTCCACATCTTTTGATAATCACCCCCGAAACTCTTGGAGTTATTTTGACAATGAAATCGCTCAGAGCTTATCTGAAAAATGTCAAATTCGTCATTGTTGACGAAATAGCAGAGCTTGTTGATAATAAGAGAGGAGTACAGTTAATTTTGGGTCTTGAGCGCTTAGCTGAGATTGCAGAATTCCAACGAATCGGACTAAGCGCAACGGTTGGAAATGAGGAAGAAATTGAGGAATGGCTGAAAGCCGATGCAATTGTAAAGCCTTCGCTCAGGAAGGAGTATTCGGTAAAAGTCTTCTTTCCTTCTCCTGATGAAAGAGATTTAAAGCTTGCTGAAAAGTTAAAGCTTCCCGTAGATGTGGCAACTCGTTTGAGGGTTCTCTGGGATATTGTGGAGAAGCATAAACGGGCTTTGATTTTCACAAATACAAGGCAGTTTGCTGAAATCTTGGCTCATCGCTTAAAAGCTTGGGGCAAACCAGTCGAAGTTCATCATGGGAGTTTGTCAAAAGAAGCGAGGATACAAGCTGAGAGGTTCCTAAAAGAGGGGAAAATCAAAGCTTTGATATGCACTTCTTCTATGGAGCTCGGCATAGACATTGGAGATGTGGATGTTGTCGTTCAATACATGAGTCCGAGACAAGTAAACAGACTAATTCAGCGCATAGGGCGAGCAAGGCATAGATTGGGAGAAGTTAGCAGGGGCTACATAATCACAGCTAATGTTGAGGATTATCTTGAAAGTCTAATAATAGCCCAGAGAGCTATTGAGGGAAAGCTTGAGAGAGTTAAGCCGTATGAAAATGCTCTCGATGTCTTAGCTCACTTCATTGTAGGCTTGCTGATTGAATACAAGCATCTGCCAAAGGATAAGCCATTTGAGATTGCCAAGAGAGCTTACCCATACAGAAACTTAAAATGGGAAGATTATGAGGGAGTTTTAAACATCCTGCAAGAGGCTCATCTGATAGGCTATGATGAAGATAAAGGCATTCTCTTCTTGAGGAGAGGGGCTTATGCTTATTACTACGAAAATCTCTCAACGATTCCCGATGAGGTATCTTACAGAGTTTTTGACGTTTCAAGCGGGCATATAATAGGTCGTTTGGACGAGAGCTTTGTCATGGATTTGGAGGAGGGAACGGAGTTCATAATGAATGGCAAAAGTTGGATTCTCCTTGGTATTGATGAAGAAGCAAAGTTGCTCAAAGTGAGAGAGAGCAAAAGCCTTGAGAGTGCGATTCCGAGCTGGGAAGGTGAGATGATCCCCGTTCCTTTGGAAGTTGCTTTGGATGTTGGAAGACTGAAAAGGGAGTTGCTGTTTGACTTTGAGAGAGCGAAAAGGATTATTAAAGATGTTGAATTTAACGAGGAAGAGCTGGGAAAAGCCAAGGAAATTCTCAAAATGCAAGAGCCTTTAAGCACAGATAGAGATGTTGGCATTGAATCCCTGTCAAAGGCTCTTGTAGTCCATGCGGACTTTGGGAATCAGGTTAATGAAGCCATTGGAAGGTTTGTGTGGAGTTTCCTCTCAATGAGGTATGGTAAAGTTTTCACAATGAGAGCACAAGCCCATGCAATTGTGTTTAAAACTCCATTCCAGCTCAATCCGAGTGAAGTGAAAAGCTATCTCCTCCAAGACGGCAGAGCTTTACCCTTTGTGATTTCAAAAAGCTTAAGGGGGAGCATAATTTACAGGTGGAGAATGCTGAACGTGGCAAAGAGGATTGGCGCTTTGAGGAGAGAGGCTAAAATAAGAAAAGTTGAAAAGCTTTTTGAAGGCACGATAATTGAGAAGGAAACCCTAAATGAGCTTTTCCATGACAAGCTCGACATCGAGAATGCAACTGAAATTTTGGACAAAATAAAAAGCGGCATGATTAGAATTAAAACCACCTTAAATTCTGAACCGTCACCCCTAGCAGAGATGAATATAAACATCGGCGGAGAGTTCCTAATCAGCGGAGAGCTTGAAAGAGACGAGATCCTTGAACTGTTCAAGCAAAGGTTGTTGGATACTGAAGTTATGCTGATCTGTATAAACTGTGGCTGGAGCTCAAGAACGAAGGTTTCCCGCTTGAGAGAGCGCTTAAAGTATCTGGAGTGTCCCAAGTGTTCTTCAAGAATGATTGCCGTTGCTCATCCAATTGATGCAGAGGAATTCCTCAAAGCTTTTAAAAAGCTTAAAAGAGGTGAGAAGCTGGAAAAAAGCGAAGAGAGAGCCTACGGAAAGCTAATAAAGGCAGCCGATTTGGTTCAAAGTTACGGTTTCGATGGGGTTTTGGCTTTAGCGAGCTACGGGACGGGGCCAGATACAGCTGCAAGACTTTTGAGCCAGTACAGAGGTGAGGCTCTGCTGGTTGCTCTGATGGAGCGTGAGAGAGAGTTCATAAGGACGAGGAGATTCTGGGTGGACAAAGAGGAAAGGAAAGCAAAAGAGGAGTAACTCACAGATTACTAATTTCCTAAATATCATAAGCATTTCTTCCCAATAAGCCTTTTGAAGTCTTTCAAATCCCAGACGAGCCAGTTTTCGGCTCTTAGCTTTTCTTTAGCTTTCACATTCTTCGCCACAACGCCGTAAAGTTTCTCCCATCCCTCCAATCCCCCGAGTTCACTTTTCCTCTCTAGATCTTCCAAAATCCCCTTAGCTTCTCTTTCGCTCAGCTCCTTCCATTTCACCTCAACGAAGAGAGCCGTCTTCTCCCTTTCGTTTAACCCAACGAGGTCAATCTCCTCGTTTTTGTGCCACCACCTTCCAATTTTCATGAACCCGAAAGGCAACTCTTTCCGTTTATTCAGCTCAATAAGAAACTGCTTTGCAATTTCCTCAAAAACCCAGCCGAGGTAGCTGTTGAAGTCTTCCATCACGAGCTCAACGAGCTCTTTTTTCTGTCCAGTCTCTATCAAATCTGAGTTGGGATAAACATAGCGGAACCAAAAGGCAAAATACGGGTCAGTTATGTAGTATCTCCCCTTCCTGGTCTTCCAGCTTGCTGTTATGGGAATTTCTCTTCGCACTAAGTCGAGGTCAATGAGAACACTTAAGTATTTCCCTACAGTGGACCTCTCTAAACTCGTTTCGTTTACGATTTCATTGAGCGTAGTTTTTCCCCTTGCTATCGCCTCCATTATGGCGAAGTAATTTCTCGGCTCTTCAAGCTCCTCCCTTAGGATGAAAAGTGCATCTCCATAGAGGAACGAATCCGGTCTGAAGTAATCCAGCAGATTCTCTTCAACGCTTTTTTCATCATTGAACTCAAGAAGATAGGCTGGGGTCCCTCCCAGTATTCCGTAGACCTTTACAAACTCCTCAAGTGGATACCGCGGAAAGAATTCCTTCGCACTGAAAAAACTCAGGGGTTTGAGCTTAATCTGTGCAGTTCTTCTGCCGTAGAGGGGGCTTTTATAACCGAGGAGCTTTTCCATCATGGAAACGCTGGAGCCGCAGATTATGAGGAATATCTTTCCCTGCAAGAGCTTTAAATCCCAGTATTCCTGCAATATCGAGGGCAAGGCCTTGTTTCCTTTCATGATGTAGGGAAACTCATCAATAACGATAATAAACCTATCTTTGAGAGATTTTTGATAAAGATACTCGAAAAACGCGTCCCAGCTCTGAAGTGGATTTTTCCTCAGAAATTCATCGTTAAAATAATCAGCTAACTTTTCCGAGAAGCGTTTTAGATTCTCAGTTTCACTCGTTTCCCTTGCGAGAAGATAAAGCCCTCCATGTTTTTTTATGAACTCAAGCAGCAGAGCTGTCTTTCCAACCCTCCTTCTTCCGTATACAACTATAAATTCTGCTCTTCCCCTTTCCAACCTCTCCTCAAGCAACCTAATCTCGGTTTCCCTATCGATGAACATATTATATACTCACCAGTAAATTACTTGCAAGTAAACTATTTAAGATTTTCGAAATTTTGACTGTTCTCCAAGGCAATCGCAAAATCTCTGACAAGGAAGTCTTATTGAAAAAAAGAAAAACAAAACTTCAGCTCTTTCCAAAAATGTCATTCACGGCAGTTAAGAACTCGCTCGCTTTAACGACGTCTCTCACATCTATATGCTCATTCTTCGTGTGGGAAATATCCAGGTTGCCGGGTCCAAAGACTATGGTCTTTGTTCCGTTGTACATGAAGTTTATTGCATCTGTCCAGCTCCTCATTCCTCCAAATTCATCCAAGCCAGTTGAATCCATTGCCTTCTTGGCTATCTGCACAATCTCCTCGTTCTCATCGAGCTCATAACCATCCCATATCTCTGTGTATTCATATCTCAGCGTGTACTCCTCAAGTATTGGATCAAATAAGTCAAGAATATCCTCAACTTCCTGCTCCGGTAACAGACGAGCTTCAAGACGACCCTTACATAGAGCTGGGATTAGGTAATACGGGTTTTCACAGACAAGCTCCTGCAGTCCAACATGGGGATCAAAGTATTTACCCTTCTGATTAAACGGTTCCAGAGCTTTAAGCTCCTCCAACATCTTGTAAGCCAATTCAATGGCATTTTCTCCACTTTCAGGACAAGCTCCGTGGGCTTCTTTTCCATCAACCTCAAAGTAAGCCTCAATGTTTCCGGCATGGGCTATGTGGACTTCAAGGTCAGTTGGTTCCAAAACAATTGCCATCTTTGGTCTGTACCGTTCCATGAACAGGGCAGATCCTCTTCCTCCTTTCTCCTCATCGCTGACAAAGACAATTCCAACGTTTAAGTCTTTACCTTCCTTCTTTAGGCTCTCAAGCATGAGCAAAATGCTCGCCAAACCTCCTTTCACATCGCTCGCTCCAGTTCCATAGACGATGTTGCCTCTTATGAATGGTTGAACCCTTATGTCAATTGTATCCATGTGCACTTCATAGAAGAGCTCGGCATCTGGGTTAACGATGAGGTTTATTATCTCGCCATCGCTCTCTATATGGACATCATAACCGAGTTTGTGGAGGAACTCCATGATATGCAACGCCAGTCTGTCTTCCTTTCCGGAAGGGGAAGGGATTCTCAGCAGATTAATCAAAATTTCCTTGGCTCTCTCAGCTTTCATTCAAATCACCTAACCATTAGTAGTGGTGAGCCTTTATAAACTCTCCCTAACTTTTTAAACCTTGGCGCTAATTTTCAAATGGGCGATGAAGAGTTTTACCCTTGCTGACGAGACTCGCTCCCTCGGATGAGGACGCGGTCCCCCCTGGAGCCCCTTTTGAGGTGATGAACATGATTCCCATCGAGATTCCGCCGAACACTGTAATGCTCAAAGGCATTGGCTGGGACTCAAACATATACTTAGTTAGAGACGAAAATGAAGCGCTGATAATAGACACTGGAACTGGAGTTTACTGGCACAAATACATAGATGTCTGGCTCAATGAGAACTATTTGAAAGGTGTTGAAAAAATTACAATTTTCAATACCCATGAGCATTTTGACCATGTTGGTGGGAACATGGCTTTTATGAGATATTTTGAGGAAAAGGGTTTTGACGTTTACTTTGCTGCTCATAAATATACGGCTGAAGCATTGGAAAGCGGAGATGACTATGTGATACTTTCATTCTACCATGGAAGAAGCTACACCCCTCATGAAGTCCACCTAAAGCTGAGTGGTGGGGATACTTTACGAGTTGGCAACCTTGAGCTGATTGTAATTCACACTCCCGGACATACAAGGGGAAGTACTTGCCTGTATGAACCGAAGGAAAAGCTGCTCTTCACTGGAGACACAATTTTCAACAAGACTGTTGGAAGGACGGATTTTCCTACAGGAAGCTTAGAGATGCTCAAAAAGTCTCTCCAGAAGCTTGAAAAGCTTGACGTCTATCTTGGTTTGCCGGGTCATGGGAGGGTAATTAAAAACTGGAAAGAAAATCTTGAGTACGTAAAGCACCTTCTGGAGGACTTCGAATGAGAAAGGGCTCAGTAAAAGAGGCATTGGCAAAGATAAAGTACGATCCAAGAGAAAACGAGAGCGATTACTACATAGTGATTGAGCACCGGGGAGCTTATGGAAACATCAAGAAAATCCCTGTAGAAATTATTGAACTTGGGCACGGCTACTTCTTTATTGGCGAAACGCAGATTCCTTATCATAGGATTTTGGCGGTTGTTAGGAAAGATGGGAAAATCGTGTGGAGGAAGAGGGGACTAAGCGAAGAGCTTAAATTCTGAAGTTTTATATAGTATGTTTCTCATCAAGAAGTTAGGTTTTTAATCAATCAAAATCTCCCCTCATCTGGTGATGGCATGATAGACGCTCACGCTCATTTTGAGTTTTATAAGCGAGATGCACCAAAAATTATAGAGGAGTGCAAAGCTGAGCTTAAAGCCGTTGTTGACTCAATAACGGAGTACAGAAAAGCTCATGTATGGAAAAGCTGGGAGATGCTGAAGCCTTACTTCGGCTTTATCTTCCCAACGCTTGGCTATCATCCAAACGAAGCGAGGCGAGGGAATTGGGAGAAGGTTGGGAAGGTTGAGGAGTTCATATGGGAGCATAAAGATGAAATCGTTGCAATCGGTGAAATCGGCTTGGACTACCACTACGCTGAAAATGAAAAGCAGAAAGAAAACCAGATGCAAATTTTCAGGCACTTCCTTGAATTAGCACTTGAAATTAAAAAGCCTGTAGTCATTCATGCCAGGGAGTCTGAAAAAGAGGCATATGAAATTGTTCAGCGCTATGGTGTAAAAGCATACTTCCACTCTTTCGCTGGAAGTAAAGAGCTGGCGAAGGAGATTGCAGAGAACGAACATTGCATCGGGATAAACACTGGTATTGTCTTCATACCAGAAGTCAAAGCTGCGGCAGAAGTTCTCGATGTTGAGGTAGTTTTGGTAGAAACAGACTCTCCTTATATGAGCCCATTTAAAGGGCAGAGAAATAAGCCCTGCTACGTAAAGGTAGCAATTGAAGAGATAGCAAAGCTTAAAGAGCTGAGCTTTGAAGAAGTGGAGAGGATAACTGAGGGGAATGCTATTAAATTTTTCAATCTAAAGCTGAGGTGATAAGATGGAGGTTTTGGAAGAGCTCAAAACCCTTTGCAGAGAGCTTGGGGAGGAAAGCCTAATTCCAAGAATTGAGTCATTCATAGCCCTAAATAAAGAGTTCGAATCCAAAAAGGGCAAAGAATTTGTTGAAGTTTCCATATTGGGATTTGCAGAGGGAATTCTGACAACACTCAAACTCAAGTATCCTGAGAATGAGAAAGTTAGGAGCTTGCTTGAGAAAGTAAGCACTCAAAGGAAAGAACTCGATATAAAGTTCAGAAAACCAAAACCGCCGATTTTTGACGAATGAATCAGCCCTGGCTGTAGTCATCATCGCAGAGCTCAGACCGTAGAAAGGTCATCACATGCCCGCCATTAAATTGTCTTATTCCTCGGTTTTTAAGCCTTTCAGTAGAACTCCTTGAAGAGCTCAACCTCCTGTACATAGGAGCGCTTTAATCTTAAAGCGGTTTTAGCTCTCTCGAGCTCTCTTCCAAGGTAAAAAGCGTGCCTTGGCGAGATTTGAAAATGTTCAAGAATTGTGTCGATTATTGCATTTGGTTCTTCTCCCACTATCGTTAAAATCTGCTCGGTTCCTCTATGAGCAATCACCCAGATTTTCTCCTCTTTTGTAAAAATCCTGAAGTAAATATCCTCCAGCTTAACTTCCCTTTCTCTGGCTTCAACTATAGGGGATTTAGCTTCATACTCAACTTTTTCACTTCTCTTCTCCTTCAAAATCAGCAGATCAAAACCTAAATTCTTGGGCATGTCGAAGAGCATCATGTCCAAAGCTCTCCTCAGCTCTTTGACACTTCCATGGCACTTGGGGCTAACTTCTGTGGTTAAAAGCAGAGGAATTTTCAGTTCTTTGGCAAAACCTGCCATAACTGCGTTTATCCCAACGCTATCAGCATCAATCAGCTCAACCACATTGCCAACACCAGCCAATAGCACATCATCTGGATTTCTCTCACGATAGAGCTGAAAAGCTGTGATTGAGCGGGCTAAGTTAGGGATATGCTCAAGGATGAGGTCGGGGATAATTCGCTTATATCCCAGCTCGAGAGCTTTTTCCTTGAGCTTTTCCAAAAACTCAACCCTTTCCTGTGGATTCCCCGGAAAGAATCCTTTTTTCTGGTTTGTGGGTATTAAAACCACTGGCTTCTCAGTCACAAGCTCCTCGAGGTTGCTCTCGTCAACGCTGAGGAAAAGGTCGGCATAGTCCAAAGCCCTCTCAATTTCCTTCGTGTTTAAGGAATCAAAGCTTACCGGTGCATCATGTCCTCTTTCCCTCAGAGCATCCCGAACTTCTGGAATCAGCTCGATAAATTCCGGATTCGTTTCTCCGCTTACCATGCCGATGTCTATTATGTCCGCTCCGCTCTCGAGGTAATAGATGGCTCTGCTCACTATCTCATTAACGCTCAGCTTTGGTGCATCAACTATCTCAGCCAGGATTCTGTGCGGGAAGTCAAAGCCTACTGGCAGGTTTCCAATTAGGAAGTTATGGGGTTTTTTGAGGGCTTTTTCAATATAATCCCTGTTTTTTGTCTTATTTTTAATATCCTCAACTTTCTTAAGTGCATCCCGTTGAAAGAGGTCATCGGCTGGAATTTCTTTGCTCAGCTTGAAGCCTTTTTTCAACGCTTTCAAAATTTGAGGCAGGTCAAATGCATATCTCGATCCTTTAAATGCTGGAATGCCAAGCTCATCTTCGATTATTTGAGCTGAACCCCTAACAAGACCTGGTATTAAAACCAAATCATAATCTTTACGCTCTATTCCTGCTTTTCTCAGATAATAGGCTATGAGCTTTGGCGTTAAAAAAGCGGCTACGCTGACGGGAGTTACAAATACATCGCAGCCTTTACCGTATTTTCTCACCAGTGGCTCAGCAAGTTTTCCCGTCACGAGGAGGATCTTCATATTTGGATGTTTGGATACGAAATATTTAGGTATTTTGGAAAGTTAAAAAGAAAAAGATAAAGGGATTAGTTCTCAGGCTTCACCCTGACCCACAGCCAGACCTTCGAGCAGCCGCCGGACACGCCGCAGCTCGGGAACTCCATGCTCCACTCCTTCTTTGGAATCCCCGAGAAGGCCTCCCAGTCGAAGTAGTCGTCGTCGAAGAGAATCGTTATGGCAACTTGCCCCATCGGGTCGTCGTCGTTGCCCCAGTTACCAGCGTCTTCCTCCCAGGCGTTGTATTCGAGGTAGAGGAAGGGCACCGTCGCCATCGTGTGCTCTATCAGCTTTAACTCAGGCCTCACGGTGACCTTGTTCCCGGCTATGACCCTCTTTCCTGAAGGATAGCGGTGGGTAGCCTCCACAGGTATCATGCCCGTGGTTTCCTCCGCAACTATGTCCGGGACGTCCACCGATTCTTCAGGGGCAAAGTGGGTAAAAGCCCTGGCGTAGAGGTAGTACTCATCATCGCCCCACTCTGTGTCCTTAGTGAAGGAAACCTCGGGGAGATAAGCCCCAAGCCTGTCGTAGCGGAGCGTCCTCGGCACCTCCACCTCCTGGACGAAGTAGGTAACCCTCATGTTGCCCCAGTACTCCCAGACCTCAATCAGAACGCCGTCCCTGTAGTCCTTACTTAGGTCTATCGCGTAGCCGTTGTAGCCGACCCTATCCGGTTCAGCCCCAAGGGCCTCAAAAATCCTGCTCCCCCAGAAGTCGCTCGCGCTCGCTCCAGTCACGAGCTGGTTTATCAGCATCGCTCCAGAGTAGCTGTACTTGACTGCCGTGCTTATCTCCCCCGTTGCAAGGCCCAGCGCGGTGTCAATCAAAAAGCCGGTTCCGAGTTCAAGGTATTTGCCGGGGTTGTCCAGATCCCAACCCGCTGTTTGGACGTATACCTTCTTCCACTTCTCGACTTCTTCCATCGGCATGACGAAGATGGGGTAGCCGTTGATGAAGGGGTAATTAACGCTTATTGCTCTTTCATCGTGGTAGAGGAGCCTGCTGTGGTCTTCTGCTTCGATCCATCTCTTGAAGGGGTAGTCAACGGCGAAAATCGGCCCCACCTTCCAGTTCTCGTCGCTCCCCTCCCATGTAACAGGAAACGCCCAGGAAACGAGCTGTATCTCGCCTTCGGTGGAATCCTTGTTGCCCTTTATGTAGACGTCCTCAACGAGGACCACCAGATACCTGTCCACATCTTTCTCAATAGTTAAACCATGTGTGGCGTTAACCCAGATGTTGCTCTTCTCCGGGAACCTTTCTAGGCCAGCTGAACCAGAAAACCAGAGGCGGAAGTATCGCCAGGGAACCAGGGAGAAGAAGTTCTCAATTGTGAACTCAACGGATTTCCCAATTGGGGTTTCGGCCACATTAACGCTTCCGGAGCGGGGGGTACTCCCAGCTGAGTCCTTCATTTGGAATTCGTCCCTGTGGACGAAGACGGTCCAATCGGCTTCACCGTTGTCAGAGCTGTCTATATACATAACAACTGGCATCATACGGCTGTAGTAGCGGTCACTGAAGTATAGCCTTACAACGAGGTCGTAGCCTTTTGCCTCCATCTGAAGGCTGATTTCCCCATCGGAGAACCAGGCTGAGGTGTAGTAGTCTATCAACCCCCTGGAGCCCTCGACGACAAAGCGCCCGGTTTTGGGATATGTGAACGGTGGGAACTGCTTATCGTTGATGGATTTTCCGCGAATCTTAAGGTAAACGCTCTCCGGGAAGATGCGTGAGAAGTTCTCAACGTTGAAGCTCACGCTGGCCCCGTTTATTTCCACGTTTCCCCTCTGGATTTCCTCGAGACCATCCTCGGTAACGTTGTACACCGTAAAGTAGCCGGAATCACCGCTCAGGGTTGAGTAGAGGTGTACCTCCCACCTCCTCCCGAAGTCTCCGCCTTCATAGAACTCAAGGATCGTTGGCTCATACGTTACTTTCTCGCCCGTGAAAGGGTTCATAAAGGTCTCCATGTGAACGTACGCCAAAGCCAGGCTCTCGTTTTCAAAGGTTATCGTGAACTTCACGTTCTTTCCCGGATCAGCTGAAGAGGTCACGAGCGATATTTTCCTGATTATCCTACCGTTTGGCTCAAAGGCCTCGCTTGTGAGCGGGAGGAAAAGGGTGAAGTTTCCGGTGATCCTGTAAACGGGAGTCAGGACAGGCTCGAAGGTCACGTTGAAAATCCCGACCGAAAAACCAGCCCCAGTTCCGTTCTCGTTGGTTTCTCCGACTTCGCAGCCGAGGTCAGGGTCGTCTCCGATGCAGATAGCCTTTCCGTCCTCATCGTATTGAATGCTCTCATTGGTAGGAGCTTCTGTTGATGTTTCCGTTTGGCTATTAGTTTGAGTTATTGGCTCAGTTATTGTTTCTGTAGCAGTGGACGTTGGAAGCTCTGGGGTTGTTGAAGTTTGGGTAGTTGATGTCTCAGCTGATGATGTCTCTTCCTGTGAGCTGCTGGTACTTTTAGTCTCAGTTGTCGTTACAGTTACAGTTTTTGTGGGCACATTTATAGGGGCATTGCTTACGCAACCGCTAATAAAAACTAAACTGATAAATAAAAGAGCCACAACAAATTTAAGAGAGTGTAACTTCATAAATTGGCCTCCTGTATCAAACCAATGCAGAAGAAAGAAAGGCAAATTCTTGCAAGATTAAACCTTCTACATCAGTCTCGGTTTGTGATATTACACAATTGAGATATTTAAATTTTTTGCAAGGGTTGAAAAAGCATTCAATACTATGAGAAAAAAGTTATTAAATAAAGCAGAGGTTTTTACTTCAGGTGTGATTGATGATTGAAGTTGAAAACCTCACTAAAAAGTTCGGCGATAAGGTTGCCGTTAATGAAATAAGCTTTCATGTTCATGATGGTGAAATTTACGGTCTTCTGGGACCAAACGGGAGTGGGAAGTCAACCACCATGAAAATCCTTGCTGGGATTTTAAAGCCTACAAGCGGAAAGGTTCTGGTTGAAGGAATAAACGTTAGTAAAAATCCGATTGAAGTCAAAAAAGTGGTTGGCTATGTTCCAGAGACACCAATTTTGTATGAAAGCTTAACACCAAGCGAACTTTTCAACTTTGTCGGAAGTATAAGGGGGATTCCGAAGAATAGACTTGAGGAGAGGGTGAACTATTTCGTTAAGGCTTTTGGCATTGAGGAGTATTTAGAGCAGTTTATTGGAACGCTCAGCTTTGGAACTCAGCAGAAGGTTTCTTTGATAACTGCTCTTTTACATGACCCAAAAGTTCTCATCTTAGATGAGGCTATGAATGGTTTAGATCCAAAGTCAGCCAGAATCTTAAGGGAGCTCTTGCTTGAATTTAAAAAGGAAGGAAAGAGCATAGTTTTCTCCACACATATTCTGTCCTTAGCTGAGGTCATCTGCGATAGAATCGGCGTCATCTATCAGGGTAAGATAATTGCAGAGGGAACAATTGAAGAGCTTAAAGAGAAAGCCCATGAAGAAAGCCTCGAAGATATCTTCCTCAAGCTCACAGAGAGCAAAGATGAGATTGTCCATATAGTTCAAGCTCTCAAGGAAAGCCTATAGGTGTGTTAAATGTTCGAGGTTGTTAAGATTCTTTACCGCGAGCTTCACTACCAGATTTTAAAGAGAAATCCCCAGATAGCCAATGATGAGAAGAAGTTTAGAAAGCATCTTAAGAATGCCGTCAGCATAAAAAGAAACGTTGCAATTCAGAGCATAGCTTTCATTTTCTTTGGAATCATGATGGCTATAGGTCTTTCTTTCTCTAATGACAAAACCTATATAGTTGCGATGCTGTCTTCTTTGGCATTAATTCCATTTATATTTTCACTTTATGTTACATCAGTCCAATCGTCTTATGTGATCTCGCTCGGTTTGTTTGAACCAATGAAAGCCCTGCCAATAAGAATTGGAGCACTCTATTTAAGTGAGCTATTGGTAATTGATCAAATCCCAGCGTTGGCAATAATTTTGCCAAGTATAGCTGTTGTCAGTATGAGATATCCTTTGAACGGAATTTTAGCTCTGCTGTGGGTTTTCGTGGGAATGCTTGCTGGTCACACACTTGGATTAATAATCTACTCTGCTTTTGGGCTTAGAATTAGCTACAGAAAAAGCAAAAGCGGAAGCTTAAAAAACTTTCTTAAAATTCTGGCAATATTTGCGTTTATGGGGCTGTTTTATGGAATAAGTTACATGCAGGGGTATATTCAGGAGCACAGCGAAAAGGTTGCTGCAGTCATTGGTAGGTACTCTATAGCGTATCCTTTTACAATTTCCTCAATTTTTGATCCAAAGAAGAGTGTTGTGATGCTTTTGCTTTATGTTGCGGTGTTTATTCCTCTCTACCAGCTTGCTCTCAAAAGAGTCTGGAGCGGGATTCTTGAACCCAAGCTCGAATCTGAAAAAGCTGAGGTCTCAAAATTCAGAGCTTCTCTTGGTGGGAAAGTTTTTACCCTCATGCTCAAGGATTTGAAAATAATCTTCCGAAAGACTGCAATGATAACCGGGTTTTTAATGCCAATTTATGTTTTATTGCCCCAGATATTCATGACAATACAAAGCGGAAGTCTTTCACTTATGAGAGCAACTTACTTCCTCTTCATCTTAGGGGTCTTTACAATTCCGGGAGCAGATGCCGTGCTTAAGGTAGAAGGCAAAGTTTTAGACTTCCTCAAATCCTTGCCGCTCACCAAGAGGGAATACGCCCTCAGCAAAGCTCTCTCAATGTCTGTAATCCCTATGCTGCTTTCAGGCTTGATTTTAATTCTCGCCATCTACTATGATTCAAAAGCTCTTGTCCTGTTTCCCTACATATTACTACTCCCCCTGAATGCTTCATTCCTGACAATGGCATATTTCTTCCGCTATGAAGGAAGTGAGCTCGGAATTCCAGAATTCAACATTGGGCATATGATTGTACTCATGATTCTGGTTGGGATGCTTTTCGGAGTAATTACCCTTCCATTGTTTCTGCTTACGTATCCACTTGAATATTTCATAAGCTTCGGAATTGGTTTGATGAGTTTGGGAATTTTGTATAGGCTACTTTAGGTATGTCACTTTCTTAGAACTCTCTCAACAACGGGATCAATAATTTTGTACCTCTTCCTACCATCTTTAAGCTCCGGCGTAATCCAGCTCATTTTTTCAAGATTCCGAAGCAATTCAGCGAGCCTGGAGTTTGGAACTCTCTTGCTCTTTCTCTCCAGATAATCTTTTATAAGCTCCCATCTGTCGTACCCTCTTGCTATTGCCTTTAGTATCAGAACGTAGCGGGGGCTTCTTTTTTCCAGCTCCTTTAATTCTCCTTTTAAAAACTCTTCAGCTCGTTTCATAACACCTTCCAAGGCTTTTTCGAGGCTTTTAATTTTAATATATTCGTTACCAAAATCAACAAGCCAACCTGGAATCCCATCGAGTATCTCAACGGCTTTTTCAATGTCATCTTCGCTTATTTGAATGCCTACTTCTTCAAATCCCCGTCTAAGAAATTCCTTTGAGAGTTCTCTTGAGAATGGGACAATTGTAAGTTCCTCGCAGACTCTCCCATAAAGAGGACTTTCATAATTATCAATTCCAATAAAGTCATGAAGAAGTCCTACTTCAGAACCAGTTAAGATAAAATGAACGTTCCTAAGATTATCATAGCTGTATGCAAGCAGTGCCAAGAACTCTTTTCCCCCTTTGGAGCCATAAAACCTCAGATACTGGGCTTCATCAATTCCTATTACAACACCAACCTCATCAAGAGCTTCGAGAACTTCCGAAAGAAGGACTTCTCTTTTGAACCTTATGTCAACTCCAAAAAGTTTGACACCTTTAATATATTTCAATGCATCTATGATTTTTTCCTTGAATTCACCTTTTAGAGAGTTTAGGGATTTTTCGAATATTCGAATTAGCACGTCATTTGTTATCCAGCCTCCAGAGTCAAAGTACAGTTTTCTTGCGTCAATATAAATACCATTTCCGAGTTCATTAAGAGCGACCCTTAAAATTGAACTTTTGCCTATCCTTCTAATTCCTAAAAGCAGAACCAATGGTTTATCAGTGAGCTTCTTAAGCGACTCAATTTCTTCTTCCCTGTCAAAAAGCTCTTTCCTATCCATCTTCGGTCGTGGATCAAATAACATAAGTAATGCCCCCGTTACTAAGTAACACCCCCATTACTTATAATCCTTTTGAATAATCAGCATGTAATGTGAAAAACTCCCAGAACCTTCTTTTCCTTTCTCAACTCATTGAAGAGCTTTATTGCCTCTGGAGTCGGTTTTTCTACAATTTCCTTACCTTTGACAAGTTCTTTAGCTTCAGGTAATAGCCTTAAAGCACCATAAACCCCTGTTCCTACAATCAAAATATCAAAATCCTCCCTAAGATACTCCTTCAGCTCATCTGGATCAAACTTATGACTTGTTCCATGTTTTTTCTTTGACAGCTCTTTTTTTCTCCGCTCAATCTTTCCGGACGGATAGATAACGATATCGTGAGCGTATCTTTTCCCATCAATAACAATCTCTCCAAACCTCACAGAATCAATCACAAACTCACCCCCCTCAGAGCTTTTAATGCGTCACCAATTATCTTATCATGATCAAAAGCCAGCTTTAAGCTCTTAATCTCATCAAAGCTGAAGACTTTTGCCTCTCTGGCATCGTCTCCTCCCTTAAGATCTCCATGTCCCTTGGCTAAGAATGCTATTGTAACTGTATGCCCCCTTGGGTCTCTGTTAGGATCGCTGTAAACTCCAATGAGCTTTATCAGCTCAACATTCAACCCTGTCTCCTCTTTTGCCTCTCTAATTGCCGCATCTTCTACTCTCTCTCCATACTCAACGAAGCCACCTGGCAAAGCCCAATGGTCTTTGAAAGGCTCGTGTTTGCGTTTTATCAAAACAATACCGTTTTTATAAAGAATCACTAAATCAACCGTTAAGCCAATGCATCTATGGACCTCAGCTTTTAGCTCAGGATATTTTTCTGAAAGGAGCTTTTTTATATCCTCTTTAACTGGAGTTATGTCATAACCTTTAGGAGCTTTAATTAGTAAAACGTATCTGTCCATGACTCTCACCCCAAGTTTTACCTCAGAGAAGTCCCATATCATCACTTCTCAGCGTGCTGACGTCTCTTCATCGGTCACTATTTTTTCGACTTTCACATTTTTAGCATTTTCTCTGGCTTCGTCAAAATCAAAGAAAGGAGTGCGATATTTAAGGAAAAATGCGGTGAATGAGACCGTCATTTTTAATGCTTTCATAAATGGATATCGCTTGTAGAAATATGAGAAATATGCCAAAAAAGAATCACCGGCTCCTGTTGTTTCAGCAACTGACATTTTTATGGGCTCAAAGTGATACCTTTCCCCTCTATAAACTGCTTCTCCTCTATCAGCTCCATTAGAAATGAGCATGACTTCTGGTTGCTTGCCTCCTATCCCCTCGAGCATCTCAAACTCATTAACATCTGCATGGACAATTCTGGCATTGCTTAGAAATGAAGCGTTGGTTTTCTTCAGTCCAACTTTCCCGTTTTCAAAGCTCCTGACGAATCCCTGGACATCAATGGAGATAAAGCCTCTCATTTTCTTCACGATCTCTCCTGAAATCTCATTGGCAACAGGATTTAGAAGTATAATGTCCCAGTTATCAGTAGGAATCTCAGATACTCTAAAAGGGTCAGCTTTGGACAGCAGCCTTAGGATTCGTGTGTTCTCATCGAGATATCTAAGCTCGTAGGTTGTAGTGTATCTTGAGGGAAGAAGTGTAATCCGAATTCCTCTTTCTTTAAGTTCCCTCAACCATTCTTTTGGAAAATCCTTTCCAACTTTGGTTATAATTTCCACGTCACAGAAAGGAGAGAGCACCAAGGCGGAATAGTACACTCCCCCACCAATTCTCTCAATTCGAACATTCCCCCTGAGTATTATATCATGGGTTAAATGTCCTACTATCAAGCACTTCATACTTAAATCCCACTTCAGCTCTTATACACTATAATTTAAAAGCTTGTTTATCAAAAAGTTTATTACTTGAAAATCCAACTTTTGTTGGTGTTTCGTTTGATTGAGGGCATATATGTTCCCCATGTAACGCCTTTCAATGATGATGAAGAGATCAATGAAGAAGCCCTGAGAGATCTTATTCACTACTTTGAAAATGCCAGGGTGAGCGGTTTTGTAACTTTGGGGAGCAATGGTGAGTTCCCGTATCTGAACTTTGAAGAGAAGATGAGAGTTCTAAAAATAGTTTGCGAAGAAACAAACCTGCCAGTTATTGCCGGTGTAACTGAAAATTCAACACGAGAGACTATAAAACTGGCAAAAGAAGCTTGGAATCTTGGTGTTGATGCCCTTTTGATAGCTCCCCCCTACTATTTCAAACCCAATGAAAAGGAACTCTTTGCCCACTATTCTGCAATAGCCCAGAGCGTTGAAGCCCCGATCCTGATCTACAATGTTCCTAAGTTTACTGGCATAAACATTCCAATCCAGGTAATTGAGCACTTAGTTGAGGAGTATTCAAACATAATAGGTATTAAGGATTCAAGTGGCTCAATTGGGAGGATAGGTGAGCTTATCAGAAGACTCGGCGAAGATATGAGCATCTTAGCTGGAACTGCGGATTTGATTTATCCCGCATTGGCATTGGGAGCTCATGGGGCAGTTATAGCTGTTGCAAATGTTGCTCCCCGCTTATGCGTTGAGCTTTACACCGCTTTTCTTGAAAAGAAATATGATAGGGCTAAGCGTCTGCAACTGATGATAAACTATCTCAACGAGGTCTTGGTGAAAAGATACAATCAAATAAGTGCAATAAAAGAAGCTATGAACATGCTTGGCTTAAATGTTGGTTACCCACGGATGCCATCTCTTATGCTCGATGAAGAGGCTGTTCGAGAGATCGAATTTGTACTTGCAGATGTTGGGTTGCTGTGAAGGCTCAGCTTTACCGGTTAGGGCATCAATACCCCAAAGGCCAATCTACATCATCGCCTGAGTATACATTCAAAGAGATATTTAAAAATTTTTTAAATCACAAAACATTCAGGTACTTATGAACCTGAAAGCTCAGCCCAACGTTTTCTCTTCCTAAGATTTTAGTAGCGGCTTTATAAAACTCCATCAGTTGCTTATGGGGCAAATCAATTGGTTCTTTCGGCTGAATTGCAAGAGGAGCTATACCCCTGAGAAGAGAAGCATACCATTCTATGTTTTCAAGCTTGGTGTCTTTTGTAACCACAAGCTTGGCATAGACCTTTGCACCAGCCTTCCTTAAGATTTTAATGCTCTCAACTTCCATCATCACTAAATCTCTCCATGCACCTGTTGCTCCTGCGCTCTCATCCTTTATGTCAACGCTTGCGTAATCGACGAGATGGGCAATCTCAGCAATCTTCTCTGGAAAACCTCCGTGGGTTTCGAGGAAATTCTTAAAGCCAAGCTCATTCATTTTTTCCATTAGTGCTTTCAGAGGTTTAATTTGTAGAGTTGGTTCTCCCCCAGTGTAGCTGATTGAATGAATATCCCCCGTGTCAAGGCTCAAAATAACATCAACAACTTCATCCAAGATGGCTGGATTGGGTTTATATCCAAATCTTCCAGAAAAAGGCTCAATTTCGTAGCGCCACTGTGAGACTTTTGAGGCATCTATAAACTGTCTTGAGTCGCACCACACACATCTAAGGTCGCAACCAGCAAATCTGACAAAAATCTGCCTTCTACCGAAAGCTGAGCCTTCCACACTCCCGCCTTCACCCTGCCAGCTATTAAAAATCTCAGCTAAAATAAGCCTATAGCTCAATTCCCTTCACCTTATCGCTCACATAGCCCTCAAGGATCTCAATTCTAACCTCTCTCTGTTCTCCAGTTAAATCTGCCATCAGTCTCACCGCATTTGCATAGTCCCACAGCCTCCTCTTTGCATCTTCGTCGATTGCCTCACACATCACTATGATCTCTTTTGCATTTTCCCTGCTTGCAATCTCAACTACCCTCATTGCATCACTAACTGTGAAGAGCCCCTTCTTTTTAAACAGCATGAAACCCACCTCAAACGTATTTCATTAAAAGCCTTACAGCTTCTTCCAAAACTTCTCTATCTTCAGCGTCCACTACTCGGTCGAGATAATGGAGCGCTTTGATGTTTAAAATTAGGTATGCCTCATCTCTATTTAATCCTAAGTCATATGCCTCATAGAACACAATTTCCCGCTCCAATGCTTCATTGAGCATCCTAATGAAATAATCAATCTCCTCAACGCTTAAATCACTCCAACGGCTTTCAATTTCATCAAAATACTTCTCTAAAATTCTCAAGGTTTCATAATCAACTTTAAGCGTGCCCTCAATGTACGGAAACTCTCCAATACGAAATATCTTTATCCCTTCATCGTCCTGAATTCCCACATAATCCCACAGAAGAAACCCCTCAATAACATTTCCTCCTCCATAGCGGCTTGTTAAGTATGTGAAGCGTTCCATGATATTTTCCATATCTACTAAAAATTCCTCCTCATCTTCAAATCTCACAATTTTGCTTATTGTTCCAGCCATTGCTTACACCTGCTGTACTTTCATACTTCATGTAGGGTTAACGGTTATAAGTCTTTGGCCCTTACATTATTATGCCCGAGGAGTATTGGGTTGCGATGACCTCGGGACCCCCAGGGGGGCGACATCTTTAATGCCCCCCGAATTTCCCACACTTCAGAAAGACTAAAGGGTTTAGAAAAGAGAAAAAAGATGAGTTCATTCCTCTTTTATCATTACTAAGACCATCTTGAATTTGTCTACCGCCTTTAAAGCGTGAAGTTCGTTGGCTGGCATCACTATCATGTCTCCTTCTTCAAGGTAATAGGATTTCCCTGAAATCACAACTTCAGCCTTGCCTTCTAAGATATAAACAAGCGCGTCAAAAGGAGCAGTATGCTCGCTCAATCCTTGATCCTTATCAAATGCAAAAACTGTTACTGTGCCGGTTTTCTTATCTATTATGGTTCTGCTTACTACCGCACCTTCCTGATACCCCACCATATCCTTCAGCTTTTTAACTTCCGGGTGTGCATTCATTTGAGGTCACCTTTATAAACCTCTCCGGGAACATATAAATACCCTGTGCCACACAGTATTTTTAATATTCCCTTTCAACTGTCTCAAGGTGTTACTATGGTCATCCTGATCATAGCAGAAAAGCCGAATGTAGCAAAAAAGATTGCATATGCCCTTGCTGAAAGGAAACCAATAAGAAAAACACTTTATGGAGTTCCCTATTATGAATTAATCCGTGATGGAAAGAAGATCATCGTAGCTCCGGCAGTTGGTCATCTCTATACATTGGCTCCAAAAACCAAAACTTACGGCTATCCGATTTTTGACATCGAATGGGTTCCTGTCTATGTTGCTGAAAAAGGGAAAAGCTATGCTAAGGACTACATCAAAGCTTTGAGAGAGCTTGCAAAAAGAGCTGATGAATTTATTATTGCTTGTGATTATGATACTGAAGGTGAGGTAATTGGTTATACAGCACTAAAATACGCCTGTGGTATTGATCCAAAGAAAGCGAAGCGCATGAAGTTCTCCGCACTAACTAAGCGGGACATCCTCAAGGCGTGGTACAACCTTGAGCCGACAATAAACTTTGGAATGGCAGATGCTGGAATAGCCAGGCACATTCTCGACTGGTACTGGGGTGTTAACCTTTCAAGAGCTCTGACGCATGCCATAAAGCGTGCAAGCGGTAAATGGATGATTTTAAGTACGGGAAGGGTTCAAGGGCCGACACTCAAATTCTTAGTTGAGCGGGAAAAGGAAATTGCAAACTTCAAACCAACCCCATACTGGGTCATAAAGATGATTTTGGAGAAAAACGGAAAGCAGTATACAGCCACCTACGAAAAAGAGCGCATCTTAGATGAAGAAGAAGCAAAGCGCATTGTTCAAGAGGCTAAGAAAGGGCCAGCTTTTGTCGAGAAAGTTGAAGTCAAGCAGCAGAAGAGAAATCCCCCACATCCATTTGACTTGGGAACACTCCAGAGAGAAGCCTACTCTGCTTTTGGTTATTCTCCAAAGAAGACTTTGGATATTGCACAAAGGCTGTATGAGCGGGGTTTTACGAGCTACCCCAGAACCTCCTCCCAGAAGCTCCCTAAGAATCTAAACTACAAATACATAATTCAAAGCCTCGCAAAGATCCCTGAATATAAACCTTTCACCCATGAGCTTTTGGGTAAACCTCAGCTAAAACCAGTTGAGGGGCCAAAAGATGACCCAGCTCATCCAGCAATTTACCCTACCGGTGAACTACCCAAACCCGGAGAGCTAACTCAGGAGGAAAAGAATATCTACGATTTGATAGTTAGAAGATTCTTGGCTGCATTTGCAGATCCAGCAGTTAGGGAGATTATGAAGGTCATAATAAACTCAAACAATCACCGATTCATCTTGAGCGGAGCAAGAACAGTAAAGGAAGGCTGGCTTAAAATTTACGGGAAATATGTCAGCTTTGATGAAGTTATTCTGCCCAAGTTTAGAGAGGGGGAACCTGTCAAGGTTATTCAAATCAAACGTGAGAAAAAGAAGACAAAACCTCCCGCAAGGTACTCTCCAGCGAGTGTTATCAAGAAAATGGAGGATTTAGGAATAGGAACAAAGGCGACAAGGGCGCAAATTTTGGAAACGCTTTATCAGAGGGGATACATTGAAGGAAAAAAGAAAATTAAGGTAACTCCTCTTGGCATGAAGGTAATTGAGGCATTAGAAAAGAACGTGCCAGAGATTGTAAGTGTTGAGCTTACAAGGGAGTTTGAAGAGAAGATGGACGAAATTATGAAGCGGAAACTCAGCAAGGATAAAGTTATTGAAAAGGCAAAGGAACAGCTGATAAAAATTCTCAGGGAGTTTAAAGCAAAAGAGCTTGACATAGGCAGGGAACTGGTGGAAAAACTCATTGAGAGTGAAGAAAAGAAAACAAAAAAATCAAAGAAAAAGGCTGCTAAAGAGCTGACAGCTGAGGAAGAAGAAGCCATAAAAAAGGCTGTTGAAGATAATGAAAAGAAAAATAATAACCCAATAATTGTGGGAAAATGCCCCAAATGCGGTGGAGATTTAGTCGTAAGGTACAACAGAAAAACCGGGAAGCGGTTTGTCGGCTGCTCTAACTGGCCCAGCTGCGATGTCACATACCCCCTTCTTCAGAGAGGGAAAATAATCCCAACAGGAAGAGTTTGCCCAGAGTGCGGCAATGCTCCAATAGTGAAGATTAGAGAGGGGAATAGGGAATATGAGGTCTGCTTAAATATGAACTGCAAGAAATGGAAATACAATAATAAGACAAATAAAAGGAGACCCTAAAGTGCCTCTTTTAAAAGTTTGAGCATTTTTGGCTTAAGTAAAATTCTTGGATGCTTTATCAGTGCTTTGAAAACTTCCTTGTAATCTCCAGCAGCTATTTTTTCAGCATCTGCACCACTCAATGCCTGAACTGCAACATCAAGCTCATCATCACTGAGCTTCTCACTTATCTGCCTGACCTTTAGAATCCTAAGCAATTTTTGGCCTTCCCCAGCCCACCACTCTTCGGTGTAGCCTTTGAGAAGTTCAAGGTTTTCTTCGCTCAAAGCTTTGTCGATCCACTTACTCGCTATTGTTGCCGCTTCCATGGCTTCCGCCATTCCTCCTCCGTGCATTGGATTTACCTGTCTTGCCGCATCACCAACAACTACAACGTTGTCTTTGACAAGCTCTTTCAAAAAGCCGCCAACAGGGACTCCACCGACGTTAACCTCCAGAATCTTTGTTCCCTTTATGTTGTTCTCTTTGAGCCACTTTTCGAGGTAGTATTTTGCTGTTTTGGGATTATCCCCATTTATCCCAATTCCAACATTTGCCCTATCTTCATCTTTTGGAAAGATCCATACGTAGCCTCTTGGGGCGACGTTATTTCCAAAGTAGAGGTGAATCAAATCTGGATCAAACTCGAAATTCTCGATTATCATTTCATATTCATAGGCTGAGTCAAGCTCGTGAGGTGGTAAAAAGCTGTTTAGTCCAGCCCATCTCGCTACTCTGCTTTCTACCCCATCAGCCGCGACAATAACGTCAGCGTAAATCTCCAAAGGTTCGCCTTCGTGCTTAGCCTTAACTCCAGCTATCTTGCCTTCTTTTCTTATTAAGCCAACAGCCTCTGTCTTTGCCATAACCTCTGCTCCAGCCTTGGCTGCATAATATGCCAGCATCTTGTCAAAGATTTTCCTTTCCAAGATTACGCCTGCAACCCTATCATACCTGATTTCAAGTCTATAGCCGCTCGGGGAATATATTGCAGCACCATAAATTTCCCTATTTATAAAACGCTTATCCAACGGAATGTTATACTTTTTAAATGCCTCTATTCCCAAGCCTTCTCCACATCTTTTTGGCGTTCCAATTTCGGCTTTTTTATCAATCATGAGAACTTTGTATCCCATTTTAGCCAAATTCCTTGAGAGAATTGGCCCCGCAATGCCGGCTCCAACCACTACAACATCATAATGCAACTCCATTTCACTCACCCTCCCTGGCACTCAATGCTCCGACTGGACATGCCAAAACGCAGAACTTACACCCAATGCATTTTTCTTGGAAGAACTTCCATTCGTCGTTTTCAATTATTATTGCTTCTTTTGGGCACACTGCCACACAAGAGCCACAAAGATAGCACTTTTCTTTATCAATTAGAATCTCAACCTGTGGAAGCGCCATAGATGGACCCCCTTGCTATTTTGCCACTTTTCTCAATTTTTCCTCGTCTATCTTTATTGTTCTGTCTTTTATTGTTAACGGTACAAACTTGTTTAGCTCTTCAGCCTTCTTGATGACCTCCCTCTCCTTGATGTTTAAGCGATCGCTGAGATCTTCAATTGTAGCTTCACCATAAAGCATCAAATAGTGAAGTATTGCCAGCTGTGTCATGTCTCCGATTTCTTCCAAATAGCGCTCCTTTATCGTCTTCACAAGCATATCCCTATAGCTTTCGAGAGACTTTAAAGCCTCCAGCAAGATGTGCAACTGTTTATTAGCATCAATAAGGTTGAGAACCATAGACTGAAGGGTATTTGGAGACTCTTCAAGGTTTTCCAAATCTATTTCAAATCTCTTCAACTTGGGCTTTTCATCCAGTTTTATACCCCTATACCAAAATAAATTAGGGGTCACCGTGACAACATAAGTGCTGGATAGGGTTATTTTATAATACTTCCTAACGGGCCCTATGAATTTACCTTCCTTCTCATATGATTTGAGGAGTCCTTCCCTTTCCATGATTTTGAGGTGTTTTGAGACTGCTGTTGAGGAAACGCTAACCTTATTGCTCAATAAGCTGAAGTAGCATTCAGTACAAGTTAAATGACTGAGCAAATCTCTCCTCACCTTGTTTCCCAGAATGTAAAATATATCCGGTTCAGACATGTCCCCCACCTACTCAAATTTGTAGCGTAAAGCTTATATAGTGTGCATCCAACCTTTGGTTGACAACTTTAAATTTGCAAACTTTATTAAAATGTTGCACTCTAAAGGTTATAAACCTTTAGCTCAAGAATTTGGAGGTGTTTGGAATGGGATTGATAAGCGACGGAGATAAGAAGGTCATAAGAGAGGAATTTTTCTCAAAGCTAACCAACCCAGTCAAGCTCATCGTGTTCATTGGCAAGGATCACTGCCAGTACTGCGAGCAGTTAAAGCAGCTTGTTCAGGAAATCAGCGAGCTGAGCGATCTTGTTAGCTTTGAAGTTCATGATTTTGACACTGAAAAGGAACTGGCACAGAAATATAGGGTTGACAGAGCTCCAGTTACAGTAATCACTCAAGACGGAAAGGATTTTGGCGTCAGATACTTTGGTCTCCCAGCAGGTCACGAGTTCGGTGCATTCCTTGAGGACATAGTTGATGTTTCCAACGGAACAACGGACTTGATGAAAGAAACCAAGGAAACACTCAAAGAAATTGATAGGGACGTCAGAATCTTGGTCTTTGTCACCCCAACCTGTCCGTACTGTCCTATGGCAGTTAGAATGGCTCACAAGTTTGCCCTCGAAAATGCACTTGCTGGAAAGAACAAAATACTTGGAGACATGGTTGAGGCTATTGAGTACCCAGAATGGGCTGACCAGTACAGAGTGATGGCGGTTCCAAAGATTGTCATACAGGTTGACGGTGTCGACAAAGTTGAGTTTGAGGGCGCATATCCAGAGAAGATGTTCCTTGAGAAACTTCTTGAGGCACTCGAGTGATTTTTAAAGCCCTTTTTCTATTTTAATTTTGATAACAATGAGGATTTTCATCATCAAAGCAAACCATGCTCATACAAAAGCGGATTTCAGCCTGAAAGATCTACCTGGGACAAGCGGTAGGATTGATTTACTCTGCCGAAGCATTAACTCCGCTTTTCTGCTCTCCCACGGCTTTCGCAAAAATGTTAGAGTTTGGCTAAATCTGAATGGTCCTCCGAATCCACCTAAAACCATTCGATTCGAAGGTAACGAGATTAGACCCAAGACAATAAATCCAGATGAGAGGAGCATTGCAAAACTGATAATTAAAGCACTAAAGGCTGGTGAAAGAATCAGAGATCCCGGCAAAGAGCATCAAGTCTTGCCCGGGATTTACATCAGCAATTTAACCTTTGAGGACATAATCAGAAAAACCCTCAAGAGTGCAAAGCTCTACTACCTTCACGAAGAAGGTAAACCGATAGCTGAGGTTAACTTTAAAGGAAACATTGCGTTTGTTCTTGGAGATCACGTTGGATTATCTGAGGAAGATGAGGCTTTCCTTGAAAACATTGCAGAAAAGATTAGCATCGGAAGAAAGAGTTACCTAACCTCACATGTTATTGCTTATGTCAACATCTTTCTGGACAATTTGGGCAGCTAAACTTCTTCTTTTTCAAATTCAAGCTTTAATGCTGTGTGTTCCTGCTTAATTTTTTGGACGAGTTGTGATATTTCATCACTTAAGCTTCTTAGCTTTTCTGATAGCTTGCTGAGCTCTTCAACTACAAGTTCGAGGGCTTTCTCGCTCTCTTCTACCTCACGCATTGCTTCTGCAAGCTTTTCTTCTTCCTCCTTCTTGTAAATCTCGATTTTCAGGCTGTCAAAATTCCATTCAATTTTTCCATCTTTAATATCAAACTCAGCCTCAATTCTTACAACGTCCTCTTTTTTAACTCCAATTTCTTGGAATTTGTTGAAGAGATACTGGTTAAGCTCAGCGGCAGCCCTAACAACTTCTTCGGGATTAACTTTTCCCCTTGTAATAGCGAATAAAACTTTTCTCACTTTGTTTGCATAACCAGCCGCTCTAACAAAACCAGTTAGGAGACGCGGCATGTTAACCACCATATTCTTTTTATTGTTTAAAATTATAAATCAGTATCGGTGAACTGCATGAATATCCTGATTTTTGGACCTCCTGGAAGCGGAAAATCCACACATTCTCGAAAAATAATTGAAAAATACAATCTGGTGTATATCTCCTCCGGCGATATAATTAGGGGAGAAATAAACAAAGGCACTACACTTGGAAGAGAGATGGAGAAATATCTTTCACAGGGAGATTTAATCCCCGACATTGTTGTTAATACTCTCGTCCTCTCAAGACTTAGGAGAACACGAAACAACTTTATAATCGATGGATACCCCAGAACTGCAGAGCAGGTTTTGGCATTGGAGAACTATTTATATGATCATGGAATTAGGCTGGATGCTGCAATTGATATATTCATATCAAAAGAGGAAAGCATTGAAAGAATAAGCGGAAGGAGAATATGCAGTAAGTGCGGGGCAGTATATCATGTCCATTATAAGCCACCAAAGATCCCAAACACGTGTGACATATGTGGCGGGAAGATCATCCAGAGACCTGATGATAAGCCGGAAATCGTTTCAAAAAGGTATGACGTTTATATAAAAAACATGAGACCAATAATCAAGTTCTATAGAAAACAGGGGGTATATGTCCAAATTAACGGTCATGGTGGAATTGAGGAAGTGTGGGAGAGAATCAGACCGCTTTTAGATTACATCTACAACAAGGAGAAAAAGAGAAAGGAGCATGAATGACAGAAAAAATCTTTTATTTCAAACAACAAACTTGACTTGGGTGAGTCTTGATGAAAGTGAAGTTTTATGCAACATTGAGAGACCTGACCGGAAAAAAAGAGATTGAAATCAGGGGCGTAAAAACCGTAAAGGAGCTCTTAGATACGCTTGACAAGATGTTTCCAGGGATCAAAAAAGAGCTAATTGATGAAGATGGAGACGTTAACGGCATGATACTCGTCAATGGACACAATATTGTCCATCTGAAGCTTTGGGATACAGAGCTGAAAGAGGAGGATGTGGTACATATATTCCCCCCAGCCGGCGGTGGATGATGGAATGGCACAGTACTTTGATAAAATTGCTTACCGCTATGATGCATGGTATCAAACAAAGGTCGGGCAGTACGTTAATAGAACGGAAAAAAGGCTCATTTTCTCTATGATCAAAACGAAAAGAGGACGAGCACTTGACTTGGGCTGTGGTACTGGAAATTACACCTTCGAACTCTATAGAAGAGGCTTTGATGTGATAGGGGTTGACTTGAGTCAAGAAATGCTCAAAATCGCCAAAGCTAAAATCCCAGATGTTCTTTTTATCCGAGCCGACGCATACAACCTGCCATTCAAAAAAGAGGCATTTGATCTGGTATTGAGTGTTACAATGTTTGAGTTTATTCACGAACCCGAGAGAGTTCTGGATGAAATATACCGGATATTAAAACCGGGAGGGGAAGTGGTTATTGGAACTATGAATGGAAAAAGCTTATGGTTCCTCTTCAAGCGGGTTAAAAGCCTGTTTGTTGAAACGGCATACAGGTATGCAAGGTTCTACACTCCAAAAGAATTAGAAACACTCTTAGCAAATGCGGGATTCAGCGATGTGGAAAGCAAGGGTGTTATATTTTTCCCATCATTCTTCCCGTTTGTTGGGGTTGCAGAGAAAGTTGACCGCAAAGTTAACAAAAAGTTGAAGAATCTTGGGGCATTCATAGCTGTTAGGGGAGTTAAGAAGTGACAGAAAAGGAAGAGATAATCTTGATCACGAGAGAAAAAGCATTCGAAAGAGCAAGGCGTCTCAAACGGGAGAATGAGCTTATCTATGGCGTTAAATTCATCATAGACCATAAATATCTTCCGCTTGATATCCTAATACCTACACAAAGAGAACTAAGTGAAGCGAAGCTGCTAATTGTTTTACAGGAGATCAAGCATGGTTATGATGCTCCTATTATAGTGTTAGAACATCAGAAGAAATATTATATCCTCGATGGTCACCACAGAGCTTATGCACTTAAAAAGCTGGGGTTTTCCCAAGTGGAGTGTCTAATTCTAAAACCAAGAGAAGAAATTAAAACAAAAATTGACGAAACAGTTCAAAGGTCAAAATTAAAAAGCTTAGACGACATAAAAATAGTAAGAGACAAGCGCTAACCCTGGCTATAGATCACATACTCTTTGTCTGCTATAAACACTGGCTCAATTCTCTTGCCTCTTATAATAACTTTATCGGCACCGTACTTCTGCTTGAGCTGTTCTATATACTGAGCAAAGACTTGAGGCATCTCCACCTCTGCTGTTATCGTATTCACACCGGCTTTTACTGAAATGCCTTCTTTAACTGGAACATACTTTATGATGTCCATGTATGGCTCAAATGCTGCATTCTCGTCCTCATTGTTTGTTCCTTGTGTTCTGACCAGATAGATAATTGTAGCCCTCAAATATAGGCTAACTGTGTAGTCCTTGTCAAACTCTGCCTTTAATGTGAGCTTACCTCTTTTTCCCTCTGGGACAACATAGATTGGGTTGGAAAGTTTGCCATTGAATTCTGGGGCGCCTACTAATGCTCCCACAGGGCCTTTTTGGATGAGTACAATCTCATACTTAGTTGCATTTGGAACATTAAGCATTACTTCAACTGGTTTCTCATTCAGATGATCAATGTTAACATTGGTTGCTATTGTTTCATCTGCTATTAGCTTTCCGTTCTTGTATGCTCTGAGCTTTATTGTTGCATCCTTCACGTCTCTACCAAAGGCTGATATGTAGAGTCTGGCTTTATACTCTCCAGGTTCAAGCTTTTTGATAGTACTCCACGTTCCATTTTTATAAACCTCTATCTTGTAAACTACAAACGGGTGGAACTCATAGACGTTAATGTCGCCCGTTGATTTAACAAGCCGGAAGTTTGGAACACCATTTCCTCCTAAAAATGCCATCCTGATAAAGTTGCTGAAGGCTATCTTGTGATATGTAAGAAGAGCATAATTGGGGAATATCCACACGATACCGGGATATGTTCCCTGTTCCCTGACTACTTCTCCAGTCTGAACAAATATGGCCTGTATAGGTTCAAGCTGCTGATTCCCAACCTGGATCACGACTTTCTTTTTCCCGTTTTCTGTGAGGACTCTTATCATTTGATTTTGATTTAGAACGTAGAGATTGTTCCCATATTTCTGGAAAGGAAGTACCATGGCGAGATTGTCTCTTTCCTTTCTGCTTATTGCTCCACCAAGATAGCTTATCGCATTAAATTTGAAGATATCCTGAGTCCACACTATGAAGTAGTTGAGCTCCCAGCTTTCAAAGTCGACCTCACTTTTTGTTCCATCATTTGCGAGGAATCTTGCTAAGATGTAATCCCTATCCCTTGCATGCCCCCCATCAGCAGGAGCTCTCCTATTACCGAGAAGGCTCGACTCTATCCAGTACCCATAGTCCCACCATGAAGTGGCAGTTGAAAGCTTGGGCGTATTCTGGTTCAGCCACTTTAATGTTTCTTCCCAAGATGGTGTTACTGAGCCCGCTCTTGCCATGGCTTTTGCTTGAGAATTCATGCTTGTTGCACCAACTACTGGAATTGGAATAAAGAGGATTATTAGAAGCACAGCATACAAAGCCTTCGTGGATGCTTTCTCCTTCATGTTCTCAACAAAGCTAAACAGCTCTCCTATTAGTATCCCAAATACCAAAATGACAGCACCCGAAGCTAAGAACAGGAACCTCACCGCAGTCCACATTAGGTAGAGGGACATTGTATAGTAGATCAGTACAAACAGTTGTTTTTCGTCGATTTTTCCTTCTCTGGACAAGCTAAGCACAAAGCGAAGTGCCACTGCTAAAATTCCAAGCAGAGAGATTAAAAATATCATTCCATCCGATGATTTCACTGCATAGTACCTTGAAACATCATTCCAAGTTGTCTTTGCAAGCTCTTGAACTGTTTCATAAACCTGAGTTGACTGGTATGCCCCACTCATGAGCTTAAACAGCTTTGGACCTACATATGCGTATGCTCCAGCGAATCCCAGAAGGACTATTATTGCAACTACAGCAAATCTGTGTTTTCTGTCGGAATAGTTCAGCTTAAATCTCTCACCATAGAGCATCACCAGGGTTAACAGTACAAGTGCTATGAACACTTCGAAGGCAAACCTGATAAAGCTCCTGACGCGTATTATGCCGGGTAAAGTTAGCAGATATCCCAAAATGAGCACTGCAAAATATGCTGGGTAAAAGTCTTTGATGAACTCTTTGAATTTTTCAATTTTTCCAAAGATAAACAGAAGGATAGCATAAACGCTCCCAAAACCAAGAAGAACCATTAATCCAAATGGGGAACCGTTCCACACACTCAGAGAGGTGACGGAAAATATCACAAACAATGCTCCCCACAGATATCTCTTTCTGCTCTTTGAATCCAGATACATAAACAGTACAATGACGGCATAAAGGAACAACATCAAAAACGGTCCATCACCTCTGTTGTTTCCTGAAAATGTCCTCACAAAGTGTGCTGTGGAAAACATCATTACTGCAGCTGCCCAGAGCCCAGCCCAGTCTGAATGGAACTTTTTCCCAAGTAAATATATCGCAATAATGCTGAAGAATCCGACCAAAGGTGGCCAAAGCTTAAAGACCGCTATTTCGCTATATCCAAATATGGAAAGGAATTTGTACAGCAATGCCGGTAGCATGTAAAGTCCAAGGGGTTCAGCTATCTTAGATCCAAAAGGTGCATCCGCCATCATGTAGTATTTTGGTATCCACTCCTTTATTGTGAGCTTATAAATTTCAAAATGATAGAATGTGTCGGGATCTATGAAGTACTTGTAGCTTGCTGTCTGATATCTGATTTTGAAACCAATTAACGCAACAATCACGACTAAAATTGGAAAAGCGTACTTTCTGAGTTTGTTAAAATCGAATGATTGTTCGGAATGGGTTTTTTGCTCTTCGGATTTTTCTTTAACTTTCGTCTTCACCATTCAAACCACCTCATTCAACGGTAACGGATTTTGCCAGATTCCTTGGCTTGTCCGGATCATTACCCCTCAGGACCGCTAAGTGATATGCTAATAGTTGCAGAGGAACTATATAAACTATAGGACTTAGAACTTCATCAACTTTGGGCATCTTTATCAGAGTATCACTCACTTTTTTCAGCTCTTCGCTGTCTCCCAAGCTTATTATCAGTGCTCCTCTGGCTTTAGCTTCTTGAATGTTAGATATCATCTTCTCCAAAGTTTTTCCACTTGGTGCTATTGCAACTACGGGAACACCCTCCTCGATCAACGCCAGAGGGCCGTGCTTCAGCTCTCCTGCAGAGAGCCCTTCGGCATGTATATAGCTTATCTCCTTGAGCTTGAGTGCCCCTTCGAGGGCAGTAGCAAGGCTTATGCCCCTTCCAATGTAGAAGAAGTCCCTCTTATCTTTAAGACGTTCTGCAAGGTTCTTTATTTTGTTTTCGTACCCAAGAGCGGCTTCAATGTACTTTGGCATATCATACAACTCCGCTTCAATCTTCTGAAGATACTCTCTATCAGCAGTGTTGAGGTACTTCGCAAGTGCAATCGCAAGCATGCTAATAACAGTCAACTGAGTCGTGTATGTCTTCGTTGCGGCAACACCAATTTCTGGTCCTGCATGGGTGTAAAGCACAAGATCACTGAGCCTTGTAGCCATGCTTCCGACAACGTTTACTATACTGAGAACTTTAGCACCCCTCTTTTTAGCCAACTTTATTGCAGCCAAAGTATCTGCAGTTTCTCCGCTTTGTGTGATTGCTATAACAAGAGTGTCTTTGTCAATTAAATCCTCAAACTCGTACCTAAACTCACTTGCATCTTCAACTACCGGCACTTTCTTCACGAGTCTCTGGAAGAGGTATTTGCCCACGAGTGCAGCATGGTAAGAGGTTCCCATGGCGACGATGTATATCTTTTCATAATTTGCAATTTCTCTTGCGATTTTGTCAATCATCTCCAGGTTTCCATATATAGCCTCTTTTACAGCTTTTGGCTGTTCATGAATCTCCTTAAGCATGAAGTGCTTATATCCTTGTTTTTCTGCCATTTCTAATGTCCAGTTAATTTCGTGAACTTTCTTTTCTTTGACTTTCCCTGTTTTTAGATCTTTTACAACAAAGGAATCTTTTGTCACGACGGCATATTCCCCATCATCAAGGAACACAGCCTTATTTGTATACGGTAAAAATGCCGGAATATCTGAAGCAGCAAACATCTCTCCATGTCCAATCCCTAAAACGAGCGGGCTCTCATTTCTAACAAAATACAAATGCTCTCTATCATGAGTGTATATTATCCCGAGGGCGAAAGAGCCTTTAAGTCTCAACAAGGCATACCTAAGGGCATCTTCAAAGTTATTAAAATCCTTCAGGGCATCTTCAATTAAATGGGCGATAATTTCAGTATCTGTATCACTTTTGAACTTATGCCCCTTTCTGAGGAGCTCATCTTTGAGCTCAATATAGTTTTCTATTATTCCATTGTGAACCACTGCAATTTTGCCGGTACAATCAGTGTGCGGATGAGCATTGATATCATTTGGAATTCCATGTGTTGCCCATCTTGTGTGCCCTATTCCCCTCTTTCCGGGCATCTCAAGAAGCCCAAGCTTTTCTTTGAGCTCATCAATCTTTCCAGCTCCCTTTCTGATGTGGAGTTTCCCATCCTCTTCAGTGACAATGCCGACAGAGTCGTACCCTCTGTACTCTAACCTCTTCAGACCATCAACAAGAACGTGACATGCCTTTCTTTCGCCGATGTATCCGATAATTCCACACATACGCAATCCCTCATGTGATCCTTTTTACTCCCTTTTGTTAGATGCTTTCCTCAATTAAAAGAGTTTCTCTAAAACCATTTCAAAACTGTTTTTAAAGTAATTTCTTAAGGTTTTGTATGGTGTAGAACGGTTTAGCATCCTTCCGCTGTATAACAGCTCCCGTTTCTGCCCTCCGATACGTTCATCAATCTAAATGGTTGATTTCCCATTTATCAGATTGTTATCAAAAAGCCTATATAATCGAACCCTTCAATTTCTTCGGGTGGGAGAATGGACAAAAAGCTCGATGAGTTCATAGGGTCTCCAATAAAGGTAAGACAAGAGAAAGCCAGAAAAAATAATAAGAAGAAACGTCTTCGAATGACCAAGCTTGACAATTTCCTTCCAGAAGAACACATAAACTATTTCAAGGCGTTAAGAATTGGGTCAAAACGGATAAGAAATGTTAAAATTAGTGAAATATCTAATGAGGAATGAAGAAATTTTTAAACCTTAGTTGTTGCCGGTAAGAATAAAGAGGGGATAGCAATGGATGGTGAGAATTTACTTAAGCTGATATTTACTTCAAGACTGCGACGTGATCTGATATTGGCGCTTGGACGTGGGCCTAAAGTCTTGAGAGAACTTCAAAATGAGCTTAGATCAACGCCTTCTTCAATACTCCACGCTTTAAAAGCTTTGGAAAGCAGAAATATTGTGCGTCAAAATGAAAGCACAAGAGAGTATGAGCTTACAAACATTGGCTATTTAGTCTACATTCAGCTCAAGAATGTTGTAGATTCACTTGAAGCTATCTCAAAATTCGAAAATTTTTGGCTAACTCACGACGTTAAACCGGTTCCAGAAGAGTTTCTCAAAACCATTGGAAGCCTCAAAAATTCCAAGCTTGTTGTGGCTTCACCGGATGAATTAAAATCCCCTCACGAACTGTACACGGATCTCATCAAGAGGGCAAAATGGGTGAGAGCAATTTCCTCTGTGGTGTTCAGGGAATATTCAGATGCCTTTTTAGAGCTTGCATTTAAAGGGGCTGATATTGAAGCAATTTTACCAGAAAAGACATATGAAAAGTTCATCAACATGCTTGAGGATAAAGAGCTGGGTGCCCTAAAGAAACTCTCCAATATGCGGATTTATACCTTAGAGTGGAATCCGAGAGTTTCGTTTACAGTTACAGACTACGTGCTTGCCTTTGGGCTCCTCTTTCCTGATGGACGATATGACATGACCATGGATTTGGTCAGTTATGATCCTAAAGCAAGAAAGTGGGCTCTTGATCTTTTCCACCACTACAAGCAGTTTGCAAAGAGAGTGCTTTGAGTTTCAGATGGGCTCAGCAATTATGGCTTTGTCCTTATATTGGAACACATATGCCCTCCTTTCACCCTTCAAGTTATTTTCAACTTTTCTTCTAAAGCGCCAGTATTCGCTATCGGGTATCGAAATTCTAAGCGTTGCCCTTCCAAATCCCTCTCTCCTCAGGAATTCATTAATTCTAAGAGGGTGAAACTTAACGATTCCGGTAATGACATAGGCCCTTTTGAAGTACTCGCTTTTGATTTCTTCATTACTGGTCGCTAATACACGGCGTTTTTCTCTTAATAACATGTAAAGTTCGCCCTTGACTGTGTGAAATAGCTCGTTTATTAAATCGGCATAGTCAATACTCTGGGGGATTTCATAGAGATATTCCTTAGGCTCACTCCATTCGATGATGTTTTCAAGATCTGGATTGCTTTCAAGCCTAACCTCTTTCGGCAAAAGAACCGCCGAACGTTCAGCTTTTGCTAAAGGCTCAAAGTAGAAAGTTAATCTGTTCAGCTGTCCGTATAAGTCAATATACTCAAATTCGCCTTTCCAGGGAACTTTTTCGCGCCTGATCTGTGGGGGCAAGTCAAATATGAATGCATCTGTTTTATGTTTGTAAGCTTCATAAATCTCAAGCGGACTTGGAAGTAAATCTTCCAGCCTCCTTTCGGGCATTTCTGGTGGACGAGCGGGGTCAGAGAATATCACATCCGCATTTACCTGCTTTATAACTTCCTCACTTAAGGAATCGCCATGAATGAATTTTATCTTCTCTTTAACACCATACTTCTCCGCATTTTTCATTGCATAAAACAGCTTCCTTTCATCAATATCAATTGCATAGGCTTCCTCCGCATATTTAGCGAAGAATATAAGCTGTATTCCAATCCCACAGCTCACATCAGCTATGCTTTCTGGTTTTACCCTCTTAGCCCTGTATTCGGCAACTGCCTCATGAGTGGCATACCTCAGCCCTTCTAAATCCATCCATAAATCCCTTCTTGAAAATTTATCTTTAGCCCTAATTCTTGCTCTCGCTATCTCGATTATCTCGTCAGCATTCTCTCTTGGAAGTCTCGCCCTAATCTTTCTCTCATCAAATCCTTTCTTTATCATCTCAACTGCAAGTTCGATATACTCTTCCATTCTCTCACCGCTATTTCCTTAGGATGGACTCTTTTAAATTTTTGCGAAAAAGTTTAAAGCAGAAAAGAAAAGAAAAGATGGGAGAAGAAATGAAGAGAAGAGAAAAGCTCTACTTTGCACTGCTCGCTCTCGTCATTGTTGGAACATTTTACTACACATACAAGCAAGCTTCAAGCGAGGGTTTATATGATTATATTGGTGATGAAGTCTGGTACGTTTCAGCTTCTCGAAACGTTTTACACCGCTTAGGAATTGATGTCCACTACATCAATGAAACCACTGGAAGTGAAGGCGTTAACATAGTATTTCTCACTGAACCTGAAGTTAAGGGAGAAGTAAAGGTTTCTTTTTGGAGGTTTACAATTCTAAGAACTTATACTGCAGCTGAACCTCCAAAGGTCCCGGATTTTGTCTCAAAACTTGGGATAAAGGTTGAATACATTCCATTTAATTTCTCCAAAGAATACAATGTTGATCTCATGAAAGTTAAGATTTGGCGGATTGCCCGAAAATACAACTACACAAAGTACACCCCATATACGAATTTTCCAGCCGTGTACTATGAGATTCCAAAGAACAATTTCAGCAGATTTGTTAAAGACGTAAAAAAGATTGAAGGTGTTGATGTAATCCCGGGTTTTCGATATCCTGACAAAGAAGGCATCCAGAATTACCTTAACACTGAGCATCCGTTTTTGGCAAAAGATTTTATAATGCTGGGCATGCTAATCCAAGACAAACCAGTATTCTGGCGTCTGCCAGGTTTAATTGCTCACGCAATAATTAACCTCCTCGTATTTTTCGCGGCATTAAAAATTACGAGAAGCTACCTGGCGGCATTCATTGCCCTGATATTCTCTGCCTTTGACCCTCTGCTGTATGCTACTTCACTGGCAGCAATGCTTGACATTTATGTTGCCCTATTCACTGCAATTTTTATGTATGTGATGGTTATTGGTGACTATCCTTTGAGTGGCATTTCAATTGGTTTAGCTGCAGCAGCAAAGCTCAACGGTGCATTTCCTTATCCCGTCTTGGTGATAAAGGCACTAAAAGATAGGATGAACCTTAAGCGATACCTCCTGATTCTCTTTGTGCTACCCGGAATTGCCTTTTTAATCCCAGAAATCCCAATAATAATGGCAATCGGCTTTCAGAGATGGATTGAGGAGTTCATAGCAAGCTTTTCATGGCATCTGAGCTTTAAAGGTGAACATCCAGCAAATTCGCCTTTCTGGCAGTGGTTCATAAGCCTAAAGCCTTTCCCCTTTCACTACAACCCCGATGTCTTTGCAGCCACTGATCCAATTCTAATGCTCTCGATGATAGTCTTCATATTCGCTATTCCCTATGCCGCCAAGAAGAGGGGAAAAATCCTTATACCCTTTGGCATCTTTTGGTCAACAATTGGGTTTTATGCTCTCCAATGGGTTCTCGGTGGAAAAACACAGTTTTCGTTTTATGCAACTCCCCTCGTCCCAGCTGGGGCTGTGACACTTGGGGTTATGGCGTATGAACTGATAAAATGGGAGTACTTTGAGGAATCGCTGAAGTTTTACTGGGGCTGGATTTTGAAGATTGTAGGTCCAATTGTTCGGCTAATTCAGAAGGAATTTATTCAAAAAACTATGAAAGCTAAAACCGAAGAGAAAGAACCTCAAGAGTTCACTTCAGAAAATCAAGAAGATTCAGCTGGCTTCCCTTTCGAGTCTGAGCCTTAAGCTTTTCTTCAATTTTCCTTAAGGTCTTCCAGCTCTTTCTAACTATGGGCGGAAATTCGCCATGCTCTTTGTAGTACTCCTCGAGAAATTTTACCGTCCTTGGGTCACTTGGGTAACCAGAGCCAATTTCACCGTACTGCTTTTTGAGCCTCTCAATTGCTTTATCTCTCGTGACTTTGGCTAAAATTGATGCAGCGGAGACTGGAAGATATTTGGCATCAGCTTTATGCTCCGCTATTATTTTTGGAGAGAAGTTCAGACCTTTCCCAATTATTTCGCCAAAACGTTTCTCTTTTACGTCGGCGGAATCAATGTAGAGGACATCGGGTTTCACTTTTAGGGAATTAAGAGCTCGAACAAAATTTTCAATCTCAAACTCATTCATCGTCCCTTCTCTCTCATCTATCTGCTCCGGACTCAGCTCAATAATTGCATAATCGTCTAAAAGTTCAATTATCTCATTGAACAGCTTTTCTCTCCTCCTTGGTGTCAGCTTTTTGGAATCTCTGACTCCAAGAGCCTCAAGCTTGCTTAAGTTTTTCTCATCAATTACAACTGCTGCTATGACGAGAGGACCTATAACCGGCCCTCTTCCTGCTTCATCAATTCCTCCAAGCTTCATTCTTGACACCTCATTTCCTGAATACTAACGTTCCGTAGATCACCCCCAATAAAATAGTTGCTATTCCGCTCGGAGGAATGTTGGTGGCATATGCCAAAAATATCGACAGGATTTCAATACTAAGTGTCAGAAAGAGACTTATACCCACGATTTTTCTTAAATCATCACTGAGCATCATTGCAATTGCACCGGGAAGCACAGCGACAACTTGGAGCGTTATTAAACCAACGGTTTTGACTATCAAAGCCCCAATTGCACCCACAATGACGTAAAGTATCATTAGATACGCTCTAACATTTCCCCCATAGCTTTCCACTCCCTCAGGATCAAAACTTACATAAAGGAAATCCCTATAGAGAAGGAACATGAGCAGGAAGAGCAAAAAACCGCCAAAGATCAACATTTCCAGATCAGAGATTGTTATCAAAAAAACTTCTCCAGTGAGATAAGCAACTATGCTTTCCGAAAGAGCAAAATACGGTTTTGATGCTGTGACTTTGTAGAGAATTCCAAAGCCAAGAACTGTTGCTCCTGCAACAAAGCTTGAAATTATTCCAATGGCAGTATCGCTTGTAAATCCTCTGTTTTCAATTTCTGCTATTGTGATAACAACAATAACTGTCACAATGAGAGCAACCCACACAATTATACCAAGATTGCCAACTAAGAGTCCCAAAATCATTCCCAGCACTGCTCCAAAGAGAAGGGAGTGGAATGTTGCATGAGTCAGAAAAGCCAGACCCTTCATGTTGATTAGGGGACTGAGCATGCCAAGGAGAACGCTTATCATTATGCTTGCAAAAAGTGCCCTTAGGAGGTATTCCGGAATCACTTTCTCTCACCTCTGTGGATGTGAACATCTCCAATGATGCAGTATAATCTGTCTCCAACTCTCACTGCTTTTGATAGTGAACCATAGACTCTGCTTATTATTTCGTCCCTGAGAACCTCAGGCGGTGTTCCAAATGCAATGAGTTCTCTGTTAAGAAGCATGACTTTGTCGCCGATCTCTGTAAGTGGATTGATATCATGAGTTGTGATTATCATTGTAATGCCTCTTTCTTTCTTTATCTTGTTTAAGATGCCTGCAACTTCAGCTCTTGCGCTTGGATCCAAGGCAGAGAGGGGCTCATCCAGGAGGAGGAGCTTTGGATTTGATATGAGAGCTCTTGCTAACAAAACCCTCTGCTTTTGTCCCCCGCTGAGCTCTTTGAAAAGCTTATCCTTTATAGTTTCCAGTCCAACAAAGCTCAATGCCTCCTCTGCGGATTTTAGAATTTCCTTTGGGATTTTAAAGTGTACAAAACTTTTTTTATAGATTTGCCCCATTGCAACGACTTCAAGCACTGTAAGGGGAACCCTTTCATTTAGGTAATGGCTTTGAGGTACATAAGAGATTAGGTCTTTAGATTCATGCGGCGGTTTACCAAAAATTAGCAGCTTTCCACTGTATTCTTTATGGAATCCAGCCAATGTTCTGAGTAGAGTTGTTTTCCCCGCACCATTGGGCCCCATTAGGAGCAAAGTCTCTCCTTCATTAAGCTTGAAAGTCAATCCTTTGACTGCCTTGTAGGTTCCATAATAAATGTCGACATTTTCCGCTGTCACTGCTTCCATGCACTCACCCCAGAATTTAGGTCTGCCTAAATATTTGTAAGGCAATTGTGTTTTAAAAAGACTTTGTTTATTATGCTATGTTGTGTTGTCTATTTGAAACAACGGCACTGATACGGCAAAGCCAGTAGCATAGTAGATTTCAATTCTCTTGGAGTCTTATTGGAACCTAACATAGCAGAACAGTTAAATAACGGGATAATCCTTTCAATTCTCTTGGAGTCTTATTGGAACCATCGATGGGTCAGAAGGTCCCAATAACACATGCAAGCTTTCAATTCTCTTGGAGTCTTATTGGAACACGCCCTTTTCGTTTGGGTCGAGCTGAAGGAGAAGGACCTTTCAATTCTCTTGGAGTCTTATTGGAACAACCTCGGCACAATGGAAAGCATGGTTGCTGGACTAGCTTTCAATTCTCTTGGAGTCTTATTGGAACTTGTGTACGCATGTAGGAAGCGTAAGCTTTTGCCTCTTTCAATTCTCTTGGAGTCTTATTGGAACTCCCTATTAGGTCCTAGAGCGAAAATCCTTAGCCCCTCTTTCAATTCTCTTGGAGTCTTATTGGAACATCATTGCGCCGAGCTTGTGGGCAAATTCATCGCTTCTTTCAATTCTCTTGGAGTCTTATTGGAACTTTATGCTAATGTAAGTAGTTCTACAACAGTCCCTGCCTTTCAATTCTCTTGGAGTCTTATTGGAACAGAACATCCATTGGAGGAATATAATTGATTCTGTCATCTTTCAATTCTCTTGGAGTCTTATTGGAACCCCTTTCCACCGTCGTTTAAAATATATAAGTGCTTAAACGGAACCTTTCAATTCTCTTGGAGTCTTATTGGAACCAGTCCATCCATAGATGACTTCAAGCTCGATCTTGCCTCTTTCAATTCTCTTGGAGTCTTATTGGAACCGTACAGACATATAAACGCTTACCTGGTGCTGTTGCGTCTTTCAATTCTCTTGGAGTCTTATTGGAACTTGATACTTAGCCAGATAGCCAGCACGGCGATAACGTCTTTCAATTCTCTTGGAGTCTTATTGGAACAGGGTGCAATTTTCCTTCATTTCCCCAATAAGACTATAAAAACGCTTGAATTATAAAAGCTTTTCTCCAAAGGGACAATAACAAAGCCAAAATAAGCCTCGGATTTAGAGACAGTAGTGTTTTCTTTATGAGGTATATAACCATTAAACGAGTCCAATTTTTTTACTGCACAAATATTCAAAAGGACTCCAACATTTGAAAAATCCTTTAATCCCAAAAATCTAACTTCATTAGCTTTTAATTTCAAAATGATCAGGTTTCCATGAGGAGAGCATATCAAAGAAGTCCTTAAAGACCCCAAATCCAAATGTATACATTCAAAACGTTATAATTTTAAGAAAAATCTGTAACACAAAGTAATTTATTAACAAATAATTATTAAAAACACCCAAACGATCCACAAACCCCTATTCCAAAATTAATTAGATTTAATAGTCAAAAACTACAAAAACAGAGAAGATAATGAGAAGCGAAAGTTTTTCAGTCGGCATAATAGTACTCCCCTCTTTCCTTTTGCTCTCTGTCCTTAACGCTACCTTCCTTATTTGCTCTCGGCCTTCCGGTGTCGGGGTCTCTTCTGAATGTGATTCCAACAGAAGCAAGGAAGCGATTCATGCCCTCTCTCATACCCATTGGCTTTGTTGCTTTACCGAATTTACCTGGTTCACCTTCAAAGACGATCAAGCGGTCGCTTATGTAGTCGATCATCAAAACATCGTGCTCAACAACTAATGCCGTCTTCTCGTTCTTCTCCATCAGATGCCTTATTGCCCTTGAAACTGCCAATCTCTGCTCAACGTCAAGATAAGCTGAGGGCTCGTCTAACAGGTAGAGGTCAGCATCTCTAAGCAGACATGCAGTTACTGCAACTCTCTGCAATTCACCGCCGCTAAGCTCATTCACCGGTCTGTCATACAGCTCTGGAATGCCAAGGGGATTCAGCAGTTCGGTCTTGTAAAAGCTACTCATGAGTTTTGATGCATCAATCTTGCTTAAAAGCTCAAACACCGTCCCTTCATAGTCTGCTTTTATGTACTGAGGCTTATAGCTTACTTTGAGCTCCCACTCAACTTTTCCTTCTGTTGGCTTTTCAACTCCAGCGAGCATCTTCACGAAGGTGGTCTTACCAATTCCGTTTGGCCCAACTATGCCGACTACCTCTCCCTTATACAGCTCTCCGCCTTCAACTTCCAGCCTAAAGCTTCTATAGTCTTTAACTAAAGATGGATACTCAACCAGAACTTCTCCCGTTTGGCTCTTCCTTTCACTCAGCTTTGTGAATCTGATCTCATACGGCCTAAAGCGAACGTTCTCATCTGGAAGGTAACCGTCGAGGAATATGTTTATCCCAACTCTCGTTCCCTTTGGCATTGAGAATATACCATAAGCTCCTGGCTTACCATAAACTACGTGAATAATATCGCTTAGGTAGTCAAGAACTGCCAAATCGTGCTCTACAGCTAAAACTGACTTGCCCTCTTCAGCAAGTTTTCTTATCAGCCTTGCTGCCTTTAGCCTCTGCCTTATGTCAAGATACGAGGATGGCTCGTCGAAGAAGTAGAAATGAGCATCTCTCAACACTGCCGCAGCTATTGCAACCCTCTGTAGCTCACCACCGCTCAACTGCTGGATCTCTCTATCTAAGATACTCTCCAGCTCAAGCTCTTTAACCACTTTATCAAAGAGCCCTCTTTCATCCGCTCTCTTAAGCAAATCCTTCACTTTTCCTTTGACTACCTTGGGAATTAAGTCCACATATTGGGGCTTTACAACGAGTTTTATCTCCTTATTTTTCAGCTTTTCAAAGTAGTTCTGGAGTTCATTCCCTCTAAATGCCTTAATCACGTTGTCCCAGCTGTCGTTGTCGCCGCAGAGGTTTGGGAGCAGCTGTCCGGCTAAGATTTTAACAGCTGTTGTCTTACCAATCCCATTTGGTCCCAAAATTCCAACTACCATGCCCTCTTTAATCACAGGCAAACGATAAAGGACGAAGCCATTTACCCCATATCTGTGAACGCAATCTTCTTCCAGCTGTTCTGGGAGATTCACGATGGTTATCGCATTGAAAGGACACTTATGCACACAGATTCCACAGCCCGTGCATGAGGCCTCTTGAATTATCGGCTTGTAATTTTCCTCGTCTATTATTATTGCCTCTCCGCCCATCCTGTTGACGGGACAAACCCTTTCACAGAGGAAGTGACCACACTTGTCAGGATTGCACTTATCATAATCGATAACCGCAACTCTCATTTTTCTCACCGGTCTATGGTTTTCAGAAAGGGTTTAAAATGTTGCGATATCTTACATCTGAATTTCCCAAAAATTTATTTCCCCTGCTGGACATAATTAGACACATGATAAAAGAACTTTTCAGCAATCTTGAAAGCGAAATAGTTTCAGTTAGGGAGTTCCCACCAAAAAAGGGGATATATGAAGAGTTTGCATTTAAAAATCCCGAAATCAATCAGCTTGTGGAGAGCTTGGGATTTAGGCTGTATAAGCATCAGGTTGAAGCGCTTAAAAAACTCTATTCTGGAAGAAACATTGTTGTAACAACTCCTACAGCCTCCGGTAAGAGTGAGATCTTCAGATTGGCTATTTTTGACAACTACCTTTCAAACCCTCAGCACACTTATCTCCTGATCTATCCAACTCGCGCTTTAATAAACAACCAGTATGAGAAATTTTCCCTTGAGAACTTCCACTTCTTTCAGATAACAAAGAAAATGGTGAATGCGAAGATTTTAACGGGAGATGTTGAGTGGAGCGAGAGAAGGGTAATTTTAAAGGAAAAACCCAGAGTCATCTTCACGACTCCAGATATGCTCCACTACAACATCCTAAGGAATCCGAAAGACTACGAATGGCTTTTAAGGAATTTGCGGTATTTGGTTGTTGATGAGCTTCACGTTTACAGAGGGGTCTTTGGGACAAATGCTGCTTACGTCTTCAGGCGGTTGCTGAAGGCATTAAAGCGTTTAGGTGCAAAACCTCAAATTATAGCCCTCTCTGCAACTCTCAGAAATCCCAAAGAGTTTGCTGAAGACTTTTTCGGTTTGGAGTTTGAAGCTGTTACAGAGGCAACAAATCCATTTCCAAAGCGCTATCTAATTCTCTTCGAACCTCGAAGGTTAAATGAAATGCAGCTTTTGAGAGCTGTAGTTGAGAAATTGGTGGAGGAGGGGGTTAAAACTCTTGTCTTCTTTGATTCAAGAAAAGGAACTGAGAAGCTCATGAGGTTTTTGCTTTCATCATCTGCTGTTTACAAAACTTCCACATACAAAGGAACCCTTCCTAAGAACATCCGCTGGGAAATTGAGAGAGACTTTAAAGAAGGAAGGCTTTTGGTTTTGCTAACAACAAATGCTTTAGAGCTTGGTATAGACATCGGAGACTTGGATGCCGTCATCAACTATGGAATTCCACCGGATGGGCTGTTTTCTTTAATCCAGCGCTTCGGAAGGGCTGGACGTTTAAAAGAGAGGGAGGCAATAAACGGCATTGTTCTTAGAAAGAACGGTCTGGACTATTACTATAAAGAGCACTTAGATGAGCTTGTTGAACGGTTGGAGAAAGGGATAATCGAATACATGCCCGTTAATCTGAAGAACCACCTGGTTGTCAAAAAGCACCTTCACTACCTCCTGACCGAGCTTAAAGTCCTTGACTGGGATGAGCTGAACGATTTTGAAAAAGCCGTGGCTGAAGAGCTGATAAAGGAGAAAAAGGCTAAACTCTATGAAAACCCACTAACTGGGAAGAAGGAGCTTAGAATTTTAAGACCAGCCCTTAGCTATTCATCAATAAGAACGGCAAGTGATGAGAGTTACTTCTTGGTTTTAGATGAGCCGTGGATAAGGTATAAGCTGCTGGAAAAAGAAAGCTTAAGCGATCTTCTGCGCTTCATAAACTGGCTCAAGCTTAAAGGTTACCTCATTGAAGAGGTTGACAAGCCAGAGTACTATCGCTCATTATTGCCGGGAATGGCATACTTCTCAAGAGGAGAGCTTTACATGGCTAAAGATAAGCTGAAAATTGGAAAATTCCACTTCATCTTTGCCAAGCAACTTAATAGATTTTGGGAAGTTGAAACTTTTGCCTCAAAGCGTGAAGAAGTTGAAATTCTTGAGATTTACAAGAAAAAGCAGTTCAAAGATGTTGAAATCTATATTGGCCGGCTCAAAGTCAAACACAGGTATTGGGGCTTCGCTGTTAAAGGAAAAGATACACATCTTTACCTCCAAGAACTGCTTAAGCTTAGAGGAGAGGGTATTCTGGAAGGTGAAATTTATGCACCTCTTGTTGGAGGGTTTGAGTTTACGGAACTGAGCGATGAAGAATGGAAGATCCTCGACTGGGAAAAGTTCGCCAAGGTTGAATTTGATGAACCATTAGAGAGGGAATTTGAAACTGATGGCATCTGGCTTGTGTTCCCCGATAAGATTAGAGAGATTGCCAGAGAGGAATTCCACAAGTTCTTTAGTGTTGCAATTGAGAAAGACCAAGGAGATTTGGCGTTTTCCATCTATGAGCGTTTGGATAGGAGGAAGCTCTTTCCGGAGCTTTTAGGAGCTACAACCTACTACATAAGGAAAACAATTGGAGATGTCCTTGAGAAAGCAAAGAGTAAAGATGATGAGCTTGCGTTAGCTATAAAGAAAATGATTGACAGCAAAGACGGCATAGGGAACGGATTGCATGCGATAGAGCACAACATGATAAAGATCGCCCCAATCTTTACCTACGTTGACAGCAGGGAGCTTGGTGGCTACAGTTATGAGAGCTTTCCAAATCCACCACACATAGGGAAGCCGATAGTCTTCATCTACGATGGAAATGAGGGAGGCTTTGGATTAGCAGAGATACTCTATGAAAATGCAGAAAAGCTGATGGAAAAAAGCTTTGAGCACTTGAAGAGCTGTAAATGTGCAGATGGATGCCCGCTTTGTGTCTATTCGCCTAAATGCGGAACATTTAACGAGTTCTTAGACAAGTGGCAGGCGATGAAAATTTGGGAGAGGGTTTTGAAGTATCAGTTGTGATATCCTTTAAACACTCCTCATGAAAAGAGGTTTTAATTTAAGCCTTCCCCGTGTTTTCTCGATTAAAAGATTCATGAGGGACTCAGCTTCACCTTTCTTTGTTTCCACTGTGAATTTTACAAGCTCTCTGTATTCCTCGTCAACAACTTTCCCACCGTTTTTCTCAATGGTCTCCTTGACTGTATGGTAAAACCTATAAGGAAACACTGTCTCAAAGCGCCTTGTTTCGAAAATCTCGGCCATCCCAGCGTTTTCAATCGCTAAACTTGCTGCATCACTGTAAGCCTTGACTAACCCACCGTATCCAAGTTTTATGCCTCCAAAGTACCTCGTAACTACAACAACGACATTGTTAAGCCCCTTGTTCTGAATGACCTTAAGGATGGGCTTTCCAGCAGAACCTTTGGGCTCACCGTCGTCGTCATAACGGAGGGCAAAGCTTTTGTCATCATTTATCAGATAAGCAGAAACATTGTGAGCTGCATCTCTGTGATGTGCCTTTATCTTGGCTATGAAAGCCTTTGCTTCTTCCTCCGAGTTTGCTGGAGATGCATAGCCTATAAAGACAGACTTCTTAATAACAAGTTCAGAAGTCCCTATGCCTCTGAGTGTCTTATAACTCATATATCATCCTCTCAGCGTCGCTATCAGCTTCTTCTCATTCAGCAGCATTGATATTGCATCCTTAACGTCTTTAACCACTATATCGCTTGCTAAAAGTGCATCAACTGTTGCTCCTTCTTCACCAACCACACAGAAAGCTAATTCAGCGTTTTCGAGCATTCTAACATCATTATTGCCGTTGCCTATTCCAATATACGGTTCATACTTAATCGCCTTCTCAAGCTTCTCATTACCGTCCTTAACACGCTCGATTTTGACGTTTAAGCCTTTGAACTCCTCTTCTAATGTCCCAAAGGTGTCTGCACTCAAAACAACTACGGTGTATTTCTCGCTGAGCCTTTCAAGAAGCTTTTTAACTTCTTCACTTACTCTCCCTTCAACTCCCAGAGTTCCGTTTAAGTCAAAAACAACTGCTCTGGCTTCAATTTTCCCGTAGTTTGGGACTTCGATTGTCATATCATCACCACTGAGAGAAGGGTTTTAAAGGGTCTTAAGCCTTTTGGGAAAAAGTTAAATCCCAAAAATATGCTATTTCACTTGAGAGAAATGAACGAGAAAATCATAAATGAACTAAAGAATTTTGCAAAGGATTTAAAGGAACTGTTAGGAGAAAAGTTAGTGGCAGTTATAGTTTTTGGATCTGTTTTAGCATCTGAAAGGTTTGAAGACATTGATATTCTCATAGTAGTTGATAACACTTCCAAAGATGAACTCAAAGAAATTAGAAGATTAAAGCTCAAATACAGGTACAAACTTGGTAAATACATTGATCTGAACATTTGTGAATTTAGTGACCTCAACAAAGGTGTTGTATATACTGCAGTGGCTCTTGGAAAAGAGCTTTACTCAACAGAGAAGTGGATAAATAAGAAGAAGGAAATAAAGAAGAGAGCAAAAGAACGAAAACTTCAGTTCATAGAAAAGTATGGAAAAAAGGTGGTTAGATGGGAGTTAGCAGAACTTATAAATTGAGGCTTATTCAAGCAGATATTGACTTAGCAAAGAGTGCATATGAAAAAGGATACTATGAGATGGCAATATTTCACTGTCAACAAGCAATAGAAAAAAGCCTAAAATTGCTTCTTGAAGAAAAAGCTGGCAAATATGTAAGAACTCACGATTTAATATTTCTGAGAGATCTGGTTGGAGAATTTGAAGAAATTAGAGAGCTTTTGTTAGACGATGAGTTTTTAGATAGGCTTGAAGAAGGTTATTTCTATGGAAGATACTGGGATAAACCAATAGAGCCATTTGAGGATTTTGAAGTCCAAAAGGCAATTTACTTAGCGGAAGAGATTTTTAAGAAGATTAAAGAACTGTTAAGGTGATCTCATGAGAATAGCTTGGGGGATTAGCGGAGCAGGGCATCTCCTCAAGGAAAGTATTGAAATTCTCGAGAAGTTAGGAGATAGGCATGAAATTAAAATCTTCTTATCAAGAGCGGGTGAAGAAGTTGCCAAAATGTACAAACTTTTTGATAGGCTTGAGAAGTTTCCTCTTGTTAAGGAATCTAAACAGGGTTTTTCCTTTCCCTCATGCGGTGCCTTTAACTTGGGGAGATTTGATGCATTCATTATCTCTCCCGCAACTTCAAACACCGTTGCCAAGATTAGACTCGGAATTGCTGATTCCCTCTTATCTTGCTGTGCTTCCCAAGCTTTGAAGAGCAGGGTTCCACTGATATTGGTTCCAACTGACTCAAAGCCCGTTGTCGAAACTAAAGCCCCAAATGGTCAGATTTTCAAGATATATGTTAGAAAAGTCGATTTGGACCACCTAAGAGCACTGAAGAGGGAAGGGGTCATAATTTTGGAGCATCCTTATGAGGTTGAAAAGGCTTTGGAGCGGTTTCTATGAACATAATAGAAGTTCCCATCGCTGTCAATGTAAACGTAATCTGGAGAGTAGCCTGGTCCTGAATATAAATTATGCCCATCAAGGCGATACCAAAGGGATCTGGCGGCTTCAAGCTTGTTGAGCTCGTTAAGAATTGATAGATCTCCGTGAGTAATCATTGTAAGTAGTTTTTTCATGTATGCATCGCTTATCTGAAAGCTTATGTAAGAGGCAAAAAATTCATAGCCAGTTATGAACTCTTTGGATATGTCCTTAAGTGGATATGCAGGGGTGACCCTGATTCCAAATCTTTCGTAAAATTCTCTTAATGCAAACTTATCCGGTCTGTATGGGATCAGCCCAAGAGCCATCAGTTCAATGGTTTCTCTGGAATATTTTTTAGGCCAATCTGGTTCAAAAGGATATATATGCTCCGGAATCTTGGGGTAGGGGTCAAGACCAAGAACATAGAATGCTCTATAACTGCTCCCGACCAATAAAGGAACTCTCCATATAACGATAACCTCGGAGTGGTCAAGCTTCCCTCCGCTTAAACTTGCAGGGATTTGAATAGCCCATGCGTCCATGTTGAAGTCCATGAAAAGGTTGTTCAGGAAAACTACTTCGGTCTCTCCGTCATATCCGCATATTCCCGATTCCAGTGTTCCCACTATCGGCACGTCATAAGAATGGACGTAAATGTTCACGAAATATGCAATATGGAGAGGGGTAATTGAGTAAAAAGGGACTGGTTTTTTGTAGTAGTTGAGGAGCTTACGCTTTGCATCGTCGTAAAAAAATTTCATGGCACCGTCAAGTTTTATTTTATGGTAACGAGTGAAGCCCAAGTCCGGGTAAACAGCTTCATAGACCTGCAGGGGTTTAAACTCAGCGGCCTTCCTCCACATGTATTCAATTTGTGCCTCTGTATATAGCTGGGCATTTTGAAACCAATACCGTCCTTTTCCGTTAAAGTATATAGGGAATACCAGAGGGTAATGAGCCAGTACAAGACTAACGGAGTTCTTGTTTCCTCTTGCATCATAGGCTTCTATTGTTATGGTATAGTTTCCCCATTTTAATGGAAATTGAATAACGTGCATATAGCTCAGAGACTCCGTATTTATTTTGGTGCTGCTCTTTTCTTTCCCGTTTACAAAGATTCTAACCTGACGTGGAGGATTCGCGTTATCTTCAATATTTAAGGATACTTCAACAGCACCTGAGGGCAGACTCTCTACTCTACCTTTCATTCTTGGGGGAGTCCTATCGTTTATATGCTCTTTCTGGAATTCAGTCCATGTGTCATATACCTTAGAGATTTCGAATTTATGAGCATTCCTTATAAACCACTCTCTGTAAGTTGTGTTTGACAGCATCTCATGCCTAACTGCATTTATCCCTGAAATAAACTCAGAAATCTCATATGGTTCAAATCCTCCAAAAAGCCCCTGCATGTTGTCTATAGCATTAACGATTTTTGGTGGCAACCCAGATAAAGACATGCTGAGCTCTTTAATCAGTTGGATGTATTCGGTTAAGCTTCTTACTTGATATATATAATGTGAGTTCTCTATCCCAGTGCGGATATGCGGTGGGAGGGTAGAATAAACATTCACGAACTCCCTGACCTGAGCATTGAAGATCTCCACCTTTTTAGAAAACTCTTCCAAGGTGTATGGGGAATCTGAAAAGAGGAATCTCAGCATATCATCTCTGAGAGCAAGGGACACTGAATTTAGGGTTTGAGTAACTTGCCAGCACAGTTCTGCAAATTTTTCCGTGTCGGTAATTTCGACATCTTCAAAGAGTGATGTATGGTATTTATAAACAGGATATATCTTTTCTATAATCTCAAGCTCCCCTTCACTTATTTTCCCGTCACTCAGAAACCCCAGCTGTTCTGCAATGTATTCATAGTCCGACTCAAGTGAGTATGTATTTACCGGCACAACAGGCTTTTTAACTTGAGGAGGTCGAAACGCAAGCATGAGGGCAAGAACATATATCACGATCAGGATTAATCCAGCTTTACGTAAGTCAATCTGCATAACATTTCCCTATTTGTAAAATAGGTCTGTTACCTTATCAACTTTTCTGGACATATCTGCTGAGCTGAAATATCTTTAAATATTCCCTTAGGTTTAGCTATTTTTGGTGGTGTTATGAAGAAGATCGTGAGGTTTGGAGTTTCTATTCCACAAGATTTGCTTGCGAAATTCGACAAGATTATTGATGAAAAAGGATACACAAACAGAAGCGAAGCTATTAGGGACTTGATTAGGGACTTTATTGTGAGGCATGAATGGGAGGTTGGTGATGAGGAGGTTGCTGGAACAATTACAATAGTTTACAACCATGACGAAGCTGAGGTGGTTAAGGAGCTCCTGGATTTGCAGCACGACTATATTAATGAAATTGTATCAAGTTTGCATGTCCACATGGATGAGCACAACTGTCTTGAAGTTGTGGTTGTTAAAGGAAAAGCCACAAGGATAAAGAAAATTGCCGAGAGGCTCATAAGTCTTAAGGGAGTCAAACATGGAAAGCTTGTTATGACAACAACAGGTAGGGAGCTTGTCTGAAGAAAAGCTTATAAGCCAACCTCCTCTCATCTTTTCTTGGGTGCCGGGGTAGCCTAGCTCGGCAGGGCGGGGGACTCGTAATCCCCAGGTCCCGGGTTCAAATCCCGGTCCCGGCTCCATACAAACTTTTTCTAACGAAGAGTTTGATCAAAGTTCGCTGTGCTTCCAAGCTTACAGTCAGAACACTTTACTCCCAATCACTCATTCAATTTTGTTGCTCCTCTTTACAGAGACGATAAAAGCTTATGATGCCACCAGCTATTGGAGCAAGATTAGCGGATATTACTATCAAGTTGTCAAGAATATCAGGGAGGTATCTTCCCAATCTAAATATCCACCAGACTGAAAATATGCCTACACCGTAAGCCAACCCAAATAAAAAGGGAAAGAGGATATAGCGCTTATTCTTCATTGTCCCTTCACTCTCATCAACAGCCGCTCATTTTCCAAACCGTCTCTCCCTCTTCTGATACTCTCTAATTATCCTGAGAAAGTCTATTTTCCTGAACTCTGGGAAGTATACATCAACGAAGAAGAGCTCGCTGTAGGCAATTTGGTAGAGCAAAAAGTTGCTTATCCTAATCTCACCGCCCGTCCTTATTACTATGTCAGGATCAGGCATGTTTGGAATGTACAGATATCTTTTCAAAAGCTCCTCATCAATGTCCTTTCTGGTTATATTTCCATCTTCAATATCGGCGACAATTCTCTTTATCGCATCAACTATCTCACTTCTCCCACCATACGCCAGAGCTATATTTAGAATATAATTGCTGTATTTCCTTGTAGCTCTTTCCGCTTCTTCAGCAGCTTTTCTTACATTTTCTGGTAAAAGCTCTCTTCTCCCAATCACGTTAACCCTAATGCCATACTTATGGACTCTTTCATCATGAACCAATTCCTTAAACTTCTGCTCGAAAAGATTCATAAGGGCATTAACTTCTTCAGGACTCCTCCTAAAGTTTTCAGTAGAGAATGCATAAACAGTTAAAGTTTTAATGTTAAGCTCTCTACACCACTCCAAAATCTCCTCAAGCTTCTTGGAGCCAAAGAGATGTCCATACCAAGGAGGTTTCTCAAGCTTCCTGGCCCATCTCCTGTTGCCATCCATAATAATTGCAACATGCTTGGGAATCCTACCATTAGCTTTTACCTTTTCCAAAAGATAGCGCTCATACAAATCATAAACTGGCTTAAATAAAATATGGGGAATGTGAGAGATCACCTTATAAATTAACATTCGGCATCACTCTATTTTTCTTCTGCCCCTAAGGTGCTTTTCAGCAAGTTCTATATAAATTTCAGCATTTTTCTTGGTCATCTCAATTTCTTTCTCGCTAAGCTGTCTGACCACCTTTCCTGGAACTCCAATGACCAGGCTATAATCTGGGATTTCTTTTCCTGGCGGAATTAATGCTCCAGCTCCAACTATAACGTGATTGCCGATCTTTGCTCCGTCAAGAATAATAGCGCCCATTCCTATGATTACATAGTTTCCAATCTTTGCTCCGTGAACAACCGCATTATGTCCAATGGTCACATACTCGCCAATTATTGTCGGCTGTCCATGTGATGTGTGTATGCTGACGTTGTCTTGAATGTTTGAGCCTTTTCCGACATAAATCTGCTCAATATCCCCTCTGAGAACAGCCGATGGCCAAACACTGGTCTTTTCTTCAAGAACAACATCTCCTATTATAACTGCATCTTCATCAACAAAAGCACTTTCATGGATTTTAGGCTTCTTTCCCTCAAACTCATAAATTGCCATTTTCACCACCACACTGAACTTTCCGGCAGAACTTATAAATCTTGACCAGCATAATTTAACTGATAACTGTGGAAAATTGAGGGGATAGTATGAGGTATAGAAAGGGGGCAAGTGCTGAAAGGGAACTTATTAAGATGCTTGAAAAAGGGGGTTTTGCTGTTATTCGCTCTGCCGGGAGTAAGAAGGTTGACATAGTTGCTGGAAATGGGAAGCTTTACCTCTGCATTGAAGTTAAAAGCACTAAAAGGGAAAAGCTCTATGTTAATGGTGAGGATGTAGATAAGCTAACTAACTTTGCAGAAAAATTTGGAGGTAAAGCGATTATTGCAGTGAAGTTCATAAACAACGGCTGGTACTTTTTTTATCCGAATCAGCTCATAAAAAGCGGCAAAAACTATAAAATAAGCTTGAGAGATGCAAGGTATAAAGGGTTAAGGTTTGATGAAATAGTTGGAAAACAAATGTCCTTGGATGAGGTGATTAAGCGTGAATAAATGGTCCGCTATTGCTCTAATCTTTGTATTGATGTTTCCCATTGTTCCGCTGGTAAAAGCTCAGCCGTTAATCATAATAAGCGTTTCGCAGGAATACTTCGAAGGTAGACCTGGGGATGTCATAAAAATACCCGTTACCGTTAGAAATGTCGGAAATGAAACTGCCCACAATATAACTGTATATATTTCTGGGCCAGTTAAGGGCTTCCAGTACACAATGGCAGCAGTATCTAAGCTTGAGCCCAATCAAAACACCACTGTTGAACTTACCATTTACATCAAAGATGATGCGAGAGCTGGAACATATGATCTGAAAATTGTCGGTCGTGTTGGTGCCCTGCTTTTTGAAAAACCAATAAAGGTGAGAGTCCTTACGGTTATCGATTATAAGCTTGACATCCAAGTTAAGGACAGATACCTCTATGGCACTGATGTTGAGGCTACACTTATTGTAAAGTCTCTTTCAAACGGAGTTATAGTTGGAACAATAAGCTATGAACTGTATTCCGAGGAGGGCTTGCTGAAAAGAAATTCTTGGGTAACATACATAAATCCCCAAGATAAGTGGTCATATACTCTATTCCTTCCAAAACCCGATGTTGGGAAGTATACGATAATTCTAAGAGCGGAATTTTCTGGAATCACAAAGACACTCACAAAGAGCTTCGTAGTGTACAGAAGAAACCTCACCTATGAAGCATACTTTGAGAATGGCATAATCTATGTGAGGGTTATTGATAAAGAAGGGAACGGTGTTAAAGACGTACCAGTCGAAATTGAGGGAGTGCTTTTTAAAACTGATCCATATGGGATTGTCAAGTACGAAGCCAAAGAACCTGGGGTTTACAAGATAAAGCTAAACCTTGACGGTAAGATTATTGAAACCTTTGTTGAGGTTAAAAAGTTGTTTGTTAACTGGGAGCAGAAAAATGAGACGTTGATTTTATATACTCGAGATGCTTCTGGAAAGGGGATCTCAAATGTCAGCATTGAAGCTATCGGACCAAACGGCAGGGTTTATGCGGTGACAGATGAGAATGGACGAGCAGAAATAAGTTTAAATGAGACAGGATATGGATTGATCACAGTGAAGGCTGAGAGCTCAAGGTATATAGGGGCTGAGATAAGCATAACTGCTGAAAAACCAAAGCCCAGGGAAACCCCCACCATAACAATAACCACGACAAGAACTCCGACACCAATCCAACTTAATATGACGTCAACCCAGACTGAGCAGCCGAAAAGGGGCTATGGTTACCTGCCTATAATTTTCGTCATTTCTGCAGTGCTCTTTGGGACTACATCGTATGTAGCGTTTTTCATGCCGATAATACTTGAAGAGCAGCTTGATAAGTACTACTTTGTTAAAGTCAAAGCTCCCAAGCTGAGAGGTATTAAAAACTTCAGATATGAGAAGGTGATAAATGCAGTTGATGCAAGGGCTACAAAGGGCAAAGTCAGCATTGATGGCAATAAAGTTGTATGGGAAATTGGAGAACTTGAGCCTGAAGAAGAGGCATTTTTGCAGGTTTTGCTTTGATTCTGTTTTTAATTTCTCGTCGAGCACATAAAACCTTTTAAGCATAGTTAAACACACTAAGATAGAAATCTAAACGAGGTGGTGAAAGTGGTAGACTTTGAGCTTTTGAGGAAAGTTGTTGAAGCTCCCGGTGTTTCAGGATACGAGTTCTTAGGGGTCAGAGATGTTGTTATTGAGGCTTTGAAGGATTACGTTGATGAAATTAAAATTGACAAGCTTGGTAATGTTATTGCTCGCAAAAAGGGAAGCGGACCAAAAATTATGATTGCAGCACATATGGATAAAATCGGCCTGATGGTGAATCACATTGACAAAAACGGCTACCTCCACGTGGTTCCTATTGGGGGAGTTGATCCAAGAACCTTAGTTGCCCAAAGAGTGAGAATATTTACAGAGAACGGAGAACTCTATGGGGTTGTTGGTCACATCCCACCCCACTTAACAAAGCCAGAGGAGAGGAAGAAAGCTGCAGACTGGGATACGATTGTTGTTGATGTCGGTGCGGACTCAAAAGATGATGTTGAAAAAATGGGAATTAAAGTTGGAACAGTGATGGAATTTGCCCCTGCATTCACAAAGCTCACGGAGAATAGGTTTGCATCTCCATATTTGGACGATAGAATTTGCCTTTATGCAATGATAGAAACTGCAAGAGCTGTTGAAAATCATGAAGCTGACATATATTTTGTTGCAAGTGTTCAGGAGGAAGTTGGACTGAGAGGTGCAAGGGTTGCGAGCTATGCAATTGATCCTGAGATTGGAATTGCAATGGATGTAACATTTGCCAAGCAGCCCGGAGATAGGGGCAAAATTGTCGTTGAGCTTAGCAAAGGTCCAGTTATGGACGTTGGTCCAAACATAAATCCAAAGGTCAGAGCATTCGCCGAAGAAGTCGCTAAGAAGTATGAGATTCCGCTTCAAGTTGAGCCGAGCCCAAGACCAACAGGGACAGATGCAAACATCATGCAGATCAATAGAGAAGGTGTTGCAACTGCCGTTTTGAGCATTCCAATTAAGTACATGCACTCACAAGTCGAATTGGCTGATGCGAGAGATGTTGACAACACAATTAAGCTGGCCAAGCATTTCCTTGAAGAACTCAAGCCTATGAATTTAATCCCCTGATTTTCTTAATACTTATTTTCCAAAAGCCTTATCTTTTCTTGGTGCGGAGTTACTATTGATGTTGGGTTGATGTTCCTGTTTACTGAGATTCCATGGGGGACTAAAATGACAAGACTCCTAATAGTTCCAATAGTTTTGGAAAAAATTGGAAAAGACGTTGTTGTTGCTGTTGCTGATTATGTTGAGCAGTTTTACTCAAGGTTTGAGCTGCATGCTGTTATTCTTCCAGAAATCGGTATAGATGACTTTTCTGTAGAATACAACTGGAGTAGGGGGCAGTTTCTTGGAAGGACATTCCTCCCTACTTTGGCACAAATTAAAGACACATTGAGAGCCGGCGCTGCCCTTGGCATAACAGACGCTGATTTATACGAAAAAGGCTTAAACTTCATATTCGGACTGGCAAGCCCATACTTGAAGGTCGCGATAATTTCGCTACACAGACTCAGACCTGAATTTTACGGGAAAATTAGTAATGAGGAATTATTGAAAGATAGAGCGATAAAAGAAGCCATGCATGAGCTGGGCCATGTGTTTGGCCTCGAACATTGCCCAAATCCCAAATGTGTTATGCACTTCTCCAACTCAATCCTGGATACAGATTTAAAGAGTAGGGAATACTGTGATGACTGTTTGAAAAAACTTAAGGAGGTATTTAAATGATTGAAATTGAGCTTAAAGGGTACGCCAATGATAGGATTTTTGAAAAAGTTAGAGGGAGATTTGAATTCATGAGAAAAGAGATGCATGAGGATATCTATTACCAGCATCCGTGCAGGGATTTCTCTAAAACTGATGAAGCTCTAAGGATTAGGATAAAACGGTTTAACGGACATTTTGAGGCATTTTTAACCTATAAAGGTCCTAAACTGGATAACATGTCAAAAACCCGAAAAGAGATAGAAGTTCCCATAAGCGACGTAGATGCATATTCTGATTTACTGACTTCCTTGGGGTTTGAAAAAGTCCTGACTATTGTGAAAGTCAGAGAAAAATACTACGTTGAAAAAGGTGTGACAATTACGCTTGATGAGGTTGAAGGATTGGGAAAGTTCATCGAAATTGAAAAGCTCGTTAAAGAAGAAAAGGACATTAAAAACGAAGTCAAAAAGCTTCGAGGGATTCTTGAAGATCTTGGGGTTGAAAGATTTGAGCGGAGATCTTATCTGGAGCTTCTGCTTGAGAAGTTGAAGAAAAATGGTTCCCAAACTTAATAAATTCAGGAAACATCTCAGCAAACTCACAAAAGGAGAGAAAGACGATGTTATATTTGGATTAGTTGAAGCAGCTTTAAAGCGAGAAGACATTAATGCAGCAATAAGTGAAGTCAGGCGAATTAAAAATGATTATTATCTTTTCCTTGGAGTTCGAAGTATCGTAAAGAAGATAATTCAACTAACCAGGAAAAGCATTAATAAGTTTGGAGGCGTATTGAAACATGAAAAAGAAGCTTTTAGGGAGTATTTAAAAGAGCTTGTTATTCTGGCAAATTCCATAACAGAAGAAAGGCTGAGAGCTATTATTTTTGCAGATATTGCAATTGCATTTTACCTGATTGATGAAAGCCTCGAGGGGGATTTAGCACTAAGAACAAGCCTTGATCTCGCTGAAAAGCTGAAAGATGATGATGTAACTTTTGAAATAGTTTACTCGTTAGTAGAAAATGATCTCCTTGAAAAAGCTGCATATACAATGAGTCTCGTTAGAAACAGGAAGAAGCTGGATGTAATTCTTTCATATCTGGCACTCCATCTTTATAAGGAAGGCAGGGAAGATGATGCAGCCAAAGTCATAACGCACATCCAGAGCGATTTCCATAAGGTCATGGCACTCTGCAAGATAGCCGCGTTCGAGTCTAAGAGGGACAAAAAGAAGGCGGAAGAAATACTAAAAAAAGCTATGGAACTTTTAAAGGACATAGAGAATCCAGTGTTGAGATTCGAAGCATTTATAAAGATCGCCGAATTACAGGAAGAACTCGCTGGTAGATTTAGATTTTCATAATGCTTTTTAACTTGTTTATTAACTCTCTCTCACTGAGTGCCGATCTCTCTAAAAGTCCCTTCTTCTTTAGTTTGTGGGATACTCTAACGCTGGCAGGCAATCTAATTCCAAGATTTTGAAGAAGCTCCACTTCCTCAAAGACATTTTTTGGTTTGCCCTCCAGCACTATTTCGCCTTTATCGAGAACTACAACCCTATCTGCAAAACTCAGGATGTACTCTGTATTGTGCTCTACCAGAACTATTGTAATACCTTGTTCCTTATTTAACAAGGTTATCAAGCTCAATACTTGCTCTCTACCACGGGGATCAAGTTGTGAGGTGGGCTCATCCAGAACCAAAACTTCAGGCTTCATTGCCAAGACGCTTGCAATTGCCAGCCTTTGTTTTTGACCACCGCTTAAGTTTGGAGGGAATTCATTTTCAAGACCCTCCAAACCAGCAATCCTTAACGCCCATTTGATTCTCCTTTTTATCTCTTCAGGATCCAAACCAAGATTTTCGAGACCAAATGCAACCTCTTCTTCGACAGTCATATTGAAAAGCTGAGAATCGGGATTTTGAAGAACGAGGCCCACAATTGTAGACAGCTTTGCGACGCTTGTTTCTTTGGTGTTGTATCCCTTTACGTAAACATCCCCTCTAAGCTCTCCCCTTATAGAGTGAGGTATTATCCCGTTAAAGGTGAGGCATAGCGTTGACTTTCCACTCCCGCTCGGTCCAAGTATCCCGACAAATTCTCCCTTCCTTATCTTCAAATTGATATCCTTAATGGAGTACTCCTTTGCCCTTGAGTATCTGAAACTCAGATCTTCAACTCTTATGAGCATTATTACTCCCTCTCCACGACTCTCGGTATCAACATCAGGGCACTGACTATAAAGACAAGTGTGGAGAATATCTCAAGCCTTCCAATCCACATATGGAGGATCAGGAGTATCTTTATGTCCAAAGGAAGGGCGGGAGATGTTATACCAACACTCAGCCCTACGTTTCCTTGAGCGGAGGCAACCTCAAAGAACGCATTGGCAATAGAGACCCCAAGTCTTGCCATTACCCACACGGTTCCTATAAGCAAGAAGGCGAAATAGGTCATGGTAAAGCTGAACACCTCCTGAATTTCGTCTTCTGAGAAGATGTAATTACCGACCTTCCTTTTTATGACTGCCCCTTTTGGGAGAATTGCCTGTTGAATTGTCCATTTTAGACTTTCATAGGTCAGCGTTATTCGAATGAGCTTTATACCACCTGCCGTACTTCCTGCCCCTCCACCCACAACCATCAAAAACCCTATTAAAAGCTTTGCAAGCTCGGGATATTTCGAAAGATCATCGATTGAAAACCCTGTACATGTTATTGCAGATACCGCATGAAAAACACTTTCTCTAAACGCTTTGGCGATCTGCATGTGGTTCCAAGTTATTAGGGAGTAGCCTATCAGCACTATTGTTGGAATAAGGAAAATGAACATGTATCTTACCTGGATATCCTCAAAAAAATGCCTTATACTCCGGTTTTTAAACATCTTATAATGAACCGTGAAGTTTACTGCACCCATTATCATGAGAAAAATAGTAACTGCTTCTATACTCAAGCTATTAAAGTATCCTATGCTCAGGTCGTGAGAGCTCATACCACCGGTTCCTAAACCAGTCATTGAATGAATAACTGCATCAAACATTGGCATTCCGTTGATGTAATAGAGATAGACTCCCAACAGAGTCAGAATTGCATATATCTGGAAGATTATTTTGGAAGTGTTGGCCAAGTTTGGAAGTATTCTTTCAGTTCTTGCTTCAGCCTTGTAAAGCCTTGCTGCTGCAACTCCTGGGCGAATTAAAATAGTAAGGGCAACCAAAACAATCCCAATTCCCCCGAGCCACTGCATCCATGATCTCCAAAAGAGGAGTATGTGAGGATAGCTTTCAAGATTGCTCATCATCGTTAGCCCTGTTCCAGTCCAAGCAGACATGCTTTCGAAATACGAATCAATGAAGCTCATATGGGCTATTTTCATGAAGGGGACAACACTTATAAATGAAGCAAAGAGCCAGACAAATGCTGCGGATATCATTGCCTGCCTGAGATTTACATCTTCAATCATCTTGACGTGTCTCCCAAGCCAAGCCCCAAGGAGAATGCTTATTACCCCGGGGATTACAAAGTAGTAAACATAAATAATTTCATTCGGATAGAACCACACAATCAGAGGGGGAATCAGATAAGCCAGACCGATACCTTGAAGCAGTGCACCTATTAGATTTTTAACAACAAAGAGGTCTTCAGTTAGATTGATGTATCTTCTGACTCCAAGCATTCGCTCACCACAAAACTAAAAATCACAAACAAATAAAAGATTTTCGTGAGGGTGGGGCATGAGAGTTTTAATTAAGAACGGAATTATGCCAAATGGGAAGAGAGGCACTATATACATCGAGGATAACAGAATTGAGGACATAAATGGCGAGATTCGGAAAGATGACTTTGTAATTAACGCCCAAGATAAGCTTATTCTTCCAGCGTTTTACAACACTCATACCCATCTTCCAATGACCTTTCTCAGGGGGATTGCCGAAGATATGTGGCTTAAGGACTGGCTTGAAAGAGTTGTTTGGCCTGCGGAGAAATACATTAATAGGGAGCATGTTTACTGGGGGGCAATGCTTGGAGGGCTTGAGCTGATTCGGTCTGGAATTGCGGCAGTTGCTGACATGTATTTTTTCATGGACAGTGTTGCCGAAGCCTTAGAACTATTGGGGTTAAGGGGAGTTTTGGGCACCACCATTTTTGAATTTCCTTCGCCCGATGCTAAAACACCTGAAGAGGCTTTTAAAATTGTTGAGAAGCTTGTAAAGAAATACAAAAACCACAAATTAATAAAACCAAGCATTGCTCCTCACTCAATTTACTCCTGCAACCTTGAAATACTTCAACAGGCAAAAGAAATTGCAGATGCTTACGGACTTTTGATCCAGATTCACTTATCAGAAACAAGATGGGAAGTTTATGAAGTTCAAAAACGCTATGGAAAAAGACCCGTTGAGCTCCTGGAAAGCATCGGATTTTTGGATAAAAATGTTCTATCTGCTCATGCGGTTTGGCTCACAAAGGCTGAAATAAAGACTCTTGCCAAGTATGGCGTCAAAATTTCTCACAATCCCATCTCCAATTTAAAGCTTGCTTCCGGGGGAGTCATGCCATATCCAGAAATGAAAGAATACGGTGTTCTTGTAACATTAGGAACAGATGGAGTTGCAAGTAACAACAGCTTTGATATGTTTGAAGAGATGAAAGTTTTTGCCATATCTCAGAAAAATCACCGCTGGGATCCAACTATAGCAAAAGCGGAAGAAGTATTTAAGGTTGCAACTGAAAACGGTGCAAAAGCTCTTGGATTTAAGGCTGGAAGAATTGAAAAAGGATATCTGGCGGACTTAATGATTATTGACATTAACAAACCGCATCTCAAGCCGTTTTATGATCCAATTACCCTTGCGGTTTATTCCATGAGGGCTGGAGATGTTGATGGTTTGATAGTTAACGGAAAGCCTTTAATGTTGAATAAAGAGATCCTTGTCGTAAATGAGGAAAAAACTATAGAAAAAGCCGAGAAAAAGGCACTTGAACTTTATGAAAAGATTGTGGGGGTAGTTAAATGAATGAAAAAATAGAAAAGCTCATTAAAGCTGGTGAAATTGCAAAACAAGTTAGAGAGGAAGTTATAAAGCTGATAAAACCTGGTGTTTCGCTGTATGAAATAGCAGAGTTTGTTGAAAAACGAATTGTAGAGCTTGAGGGAAAGCCTGCATTTCCGTGCAATTTATCACTAAACGAGCTTGCCGCCCACTATACCCCGTATAGGGGGGATGACACTGTTCTTAAGGAAGGCGATTATTTAAAAGTCGACCTTGGGGTTCACATTGATGGATACATAGCAGACACTGCAGTTACAGTTAGAGTCGGAATGAAAGAGGATGACTTAATGAGAGCCGCAAGAGAAGCGCTTGAAAATGCTATAAGTGTTGTGAGAGCAGGAGTTAAAATAAATGAGATTGGAAAAGTAATTGAAGAAACCATAAGAGGTTATGGGTTCAACCCAATAGTGAACCTCAGTGGGCATGTAATCCAGAGATACAAGCTGCATTCTGGAATTTCGATTCCTAACATTTACAGGCCTCATGACACATATACCCTGAAAGAAGGGGAAGTATTGGCGATAGAGCCTTTCGCAACTACCGGAGCTGGGCAGGTTATTGAAGTTCCTCCAGCATTGATATTCATGTTTGTAAGAAACAGACCTGTGAGGATGCCTCAAGCAAGAATCCTACTTAATTATATAAAAAAGAACTTCTCTACTCTGCCTTTTGCATACAGATGGGTGCAGGACTTAATGCCAGAACCACAGCTAAGGTTAGCATTAATGCAGCTTGAAAAGGCTGGAGCAATTTACAGTTACCCAATATTGAAAGAAATTCGGGGAGGATTAGTGTCTCAGTTTGAGCACACAGTAATTGTTGAGAAGGATGGTGCAACCGTAATTACATAATTGTTTAATTATTTTGTTGTGTTTTTTAATCGTATAAAAAGCTCGGCGTTGGCGCCGGGGCGGGGATTTGAACCCCGGCGGGCGAACGCCCAGTGGATCTCGAGTCCACCGCCTTCCCTGGCTAGGCTACCCCGGCACCATAAGAGTGTTACACCAGATTTTTATAAACCTTATTGGCAAAAACTTTATTAACATTTTATTACTAAAATATTTTCGAGCTCCAATCAAAGAGAAGGTTTAAATGCAATTGAGAACATAGATAAAATTGTAAGGAGGTGACAGAAGTGGTTGGAATTCTTGTAGAAGAAGTTATGACAGACAAATTTGCAAAAATTGATGTGAATGCACCACTTTCTGAAGCAATTGGAATCTTTGAAAAAGAAGATCCAGATTTAATTCTTGTGTTTGATAGGAGCACATATAAGGGTGTTGTCACTCAGGATTTAATAATTAAATCCCACCTTAAGTGGGACCCAACTAAGGCAAAAGTAAAGGATGTTTACAAACCTGCTCCTGTTATCAAGCCCCGTGATGATCTCAGCCATGCTGCAAAGCTCATGATTGAGACTGATTTGAGATCACTGCCTGTTGGGGAAGATAAAACAAACATTTTTGGTGTAATTAGTGATCTGGCTATTTTAGATAGGGTAATCAAGGAGGAATTTGGAAAGAGAAAAGTTAAGGAATTCATGACAACAGACGTTATTACCCTTAAACCGGATGATACAGTGGCAAAGGCACTTGCAACAATGAGAGACCATGCAATTTCAAGAATTCCAATTGTAAACGAAGAAGGCAAGCTTGAAGGTCTTGTAACTTTGCATGACTTAATAATCCGTTTCATAAAACCAAGATTCAAGGCACAATATGGGGAGCTTGTGGGTGAAAAGATACCCCCCTTCTCAACCCAGCTGAGAGAAGTCATGATCAGAGGAGTTATAACAATACTTCCAGATGCGACAATAAGGGAAGCAGTTGCCACCATGATTGACAACCGCATTGACGGTTTAGTTGTTGTTAATGAAGAAAACAAGGTCGTTGGTATCTTAACAGTTAAAGACCTCCTGCTCCCGATCTCCAGAATGGTAGAGAAAGAAGCCAAGTTCTACCTTCAGCTCGGAGGAGATGCGCACATACTGAGCGACTTCACCAGAGAGAGGATCATAAGCGACATAAAGAAATTCGTCGATGGATACGCTGATGTTCTTGGTGATGAAGGAATAATTTACCTGTACATCAGAAGGTTCAATGAGAAGTTCAGGGGAGTACATCTGTATCAAGCCAGGATGAGGGTTGTAACAGATAGAGGGGTTTTTGTGGCAACAGGTGAAACGTGGGGAGCTATTCAAGCAGTTCATGATGCACTCAGAGCCATTGAACGACAGATTCTTCAAAAAGTAGAGCTTCAGAGGGACTTGAGATATGCAAAGAGATTCCTCGATAAGCTTGAACTCTGGCGCTGATTCAGAACTTTGAAAACTCTCTTTCAATAAGTTTTCTCTCTTTTTCTTCCAGCGCATCCAGTTTCACGACAAGAATTAATGTCCCATTTTTAGAGATAACATGATCTTTAAGGCTCAGTAAAAACTTGAAAGCCGCCTTAAATCCGTTTTCAAGCATGAGATATTCAAAAGCGTCAACGTAGACTACGTTATACCCTTGCTTTAATCCTTTTGCAACAAGGTCCACAAGGATATCTATTTTTGTCGGGGAAATGGCAAAAATTCTTGGGTCGTCCTCGATGTTTCCTTCTCTAACTCGTGTTATCCAATATATAATTGAGTCGTTTCCTAACTGAAATGTCCGTGGATCCTTTCTTGTAATTATAATAACGTTATTCTCAAGAAATAGTGTGGGAAACATATACTCGACCTCTTTGCTGTCGGTGAACAAGTAAATTTCTTTCGGAAGTATTTTCTCTCTTTTTCTCTGAGGTGGCATTATTGGATAAAAAGCAAATTTAACCGCACCAATCGCGGAAATTACTCTAAAAACACCTGCTAAAAGAAATGCCACATTGACGAATCCTGCCATTTCTCTTATGAGAGGATACATTAAATTAAGTGCACCAAGTAGTATTAACCCCCATGGAAAAAGTTCTTCGATTGTCTTCTTCCTAACAATATACCTTCTGAGCATAATACCAAGATACATCAAAGATACTCCAAATGCAAGGGATGAAGGAAGGACCCTTATAGCAAAAGGCAACCCATCAAAAAAAGGAGTTGCTGCAAAGAACAACCATAGATAGACGAGGGATACATATACTCCCATGCCGATTACGTGTCTAATCTCTGCCCGTTTGTTTTTGAGGTGTATTACACCCCACATTATGAGCAGTGATATCAGAAAATTTGGAATCATGCCAGCTATCTCATACACTTCTTCTTTTATCTGTATCCCAAGTGGATCTAATATATAGCTTTCAATATCCAAAGCATTTATAAAAAATGCAAACATGAGTAGTGCCCAACCTTTTTCTCTTGTCTTGATGAACCTATATGTGACAACCAAGAAGAGTATCCATCGGGATATAAAATTGAGAATCCCGATTATGGAAGCTGTTTCCAAAACTCCTCACCTTTCATGTATTTCCTTTTGCTGCTTAACAATAACCAAGCTGTTTGAAGGGATATTTTTATCAACTATCACCCCAGGCCCAACAAATGAATTACTACCAATCTTTCTTCCGGGGTATATTGAAACGTTTATTCCGACTTTGACGTTGTGTCCGATAATCGCCCCCAATTTTCTCCTTTCGCTGTCTTCAAGTTTGCCCTTCACTTCGACTTTTATCGTTTTATTATCGTGCCTTAGATTAGCTGTTATGGTTCCAGCCCCTAAGTTTGTGTTCTCCCCAATGATTGAGTCACCCACGTAGTTTAAATGGGGAGCATTGCTGTGGTCCATTATTATTGAGTTTTTAATCTCAACTGCATTTCCAATGTGACAATGGTTACCGATGCTTGTATATGGTCTTATGAAGCAGTTGGGACCAATTTTACAGTTCTTTCCAATTTTTACCGGACCAACGATATATGCACCGCTTTTAACAACTGTTCCTTCTCCAATCTCAACTGGTGGTATTATCGTTGCTCCCTCCTCCACGATTCCTCTGATCTCATGCTTTAAGTGATTCTTGAGGATGTACTCGTTCAAATTGAGCAAATCCCAAGGTCTTCCGATGTCGTTCCAATAACCATCGTAAACTGCATATGCAACTTTTCTGCCCGCTTTTATCATGAGATTAATCGTGTCTGTTATTTCATACTCACCGCGCTTGCTTAGTGGAGTTTTTTCAATGAATTCAAAGACATCCGGCTTGAACAAATAGATCCCCAGATTCGCATATCCCCCTATGTTTCCCGGCTTTTCTTTGATTTCTTTGACATACTCCCCTTCGACTTCGATCTTTCCAAAATGGCTCAAATCTTCAAACTCCTTAACTAAAAGGGCAGCATCAGCTTTTCTAAATGCATGAAGAAGAGCTTTCACGGCTTCTCTCTCAAAGTATATATCCCCGTTTACTGCCAAAAAGGATTCACCCTCAATGTATTCCTTTGCAGAGTATATCGCCCTTGCAGTACCTTCACCCTCAGTCTGCTCCACGTAAGTGATTGGTTTACCATTATATTCATCCCCTAAAAACTCAATCAGCTTCTCTTTCTGGTATCTGACGATGATTATGAACTCATCAACGAAAGGATACAGATTATCGAGAACGTACTCTATAATCGCTTTATTTGCAACTTTCAGCAGGACTTTAGGTCTGTCATCGGTTAAGGGCTTTAGTCTTTCTCCCTTTCCAGCTGCAAGTATCACACCTTTCAAATTAACACCCCCATTATCGAGACAACCACTGCTATGCTACCAAATACTATACAGAACTTGGAGAAATTTAACCTTTCTGCCAGTGCGAGCATTCCCTCAAGTGTCAGCAGGCTTACAATAAACGCACTAAGCACGGCAACTAAGGACACTGTAATGGGCTCACTTACAGCTTGAAGCTCCAAGAATAGGGCACCAAAGATCGCCGGAACTGCCATCAAGAAGCTAAGTCTCACAGCTTTTTTCTGATCAACCCCAAGCAAAAGCAACGCTCCAATAGTCATTCCTGAACGTGAAATTCCTGGCAAAACAGCGACACCCTGGGCAATACCTGCAACCATAGCTTCCACAATTGTGACTTCTTCTTTCCTCTTCTTTGGAGCTATCTGCCCAAATTCGTCTTTGGGTTTTTCCCTGCTCTTAGCCAGGATGACTCCAGTTAATATCAAGGCAAAGCCTACTATCCCATTCACAGCCTCAGCATTTAGTGATGTGACAATTGTCTTGAATGCCCTGTAAAGTGGAAGCCCAATAACTGCGGTGAAAAGTGTTGAATAAAAAAGAAACGTCTCCTCCTCGCCCCATCTCAATGTCACAAGATTCATCAGAATTCTTCCCAGTTCATACCTGAATTTAAACAGTACTGCAAAGAGGGTTCCAAAATGAAGGAGCAGAGCATAGGAGTAAGCTTTTTCAGGAGAAATCCCAAAAAAGTTCATCATCGCCAGCATGACCTGCCCTGAGCTGCTTATCGGCAACCATTCGGTAAATCCCTGCAATATACCCATTATAATCGCTTCGATGTAATCCATGACAGATCACTGCTTGAGTATTTGGACACTTGGAAACATAAACTTTTCGAGAAAAAGGCTTTATACTATTCGGCTAATCTAATTTTGGTGGTAGAGATGAGAATTACAATCCTCTTTGAAAACCACAGTGGATTTAAGAAAGGTCTTTTTGGAGGACATGGCTTTTCGGCTTTGGTAGAGCACAGAGGGTATAAAATATTAGTTGACACGGGAGTTGATGGTGAAATTTTGTTGAGAAACATGAACGCCTTGGGGATCAAGCCTGCAGATATCAATTATCTCTTCTTAACTCATGGGCATTATGACCACACAGAAGGCTTAAAAGCCCTTCTTGAAGCGAGAAGAGGGACGAAGCTGATAATCATCGCTCACCCAGACATCTTTGCTAAAAGAGTTGCATTAAAGCCGCATTTGAGAGATATAAGTCTGCCGTTTAAGAGAGAAGAGCTTGAAGAGTTGGGAGCAGAGTTCATATTGACCAGAAGTCCCATCCAGATTGTTGAGGGCATCTATTCAAGCGGAGAAATTGAGAGGGATACATGGGACAGGCCCGTTGGATACAGAATTGAGAGCGGAAAGCTCATGAAAGATGATGTAAAGGATGACATAGCTCTAATTCTTGACTTAGGTGATAGTGTGGCAGTAATAACTGGCTGTGGACACAGCGGAGTAATTAACATAGCCATGCATGCTCAAAAACTTATGAACAAGCCAATCAGAGCTCTCATCGGCGGATTTCACTTAATTGGTTCAAAGCCTGAGCTCTTAAAAGAGACTGTTGAGAAATTAAAGGAGCTAAAAGTTGAGAAGCTTTATGCTGGCCACTGCACGGGATTTGAAGCAATGGGATTTTTCATGATTGAATTTAGAAGAGCCTTTGAGCCTCTTTACGTAGGCAAGGTTATTAAGCTGGGATAAATTATCCATAAAATCCTTTTTAAGGCAACTTTTTCTCCTTTTAACCATGTATGAACTGACAGAGGACTACAAACTTAGAAAAATCACAAAATTTGAGCTGGATATGGTTGATGAGCGAGATGATTTGCTGATCATTCCTCCCTCCTCTAAAGCCGGCCCGTGTGGAAATGACTGTGTATTCTGTTATCTCACTCAAAATCCTCCCCAGATGATTTATCGAGTTGCCAAGCATGACACTCTAAATGATCCCCAGCTGGAGAAGAGGATTGCCTACGCAAGAGAGCATTACGATTTGTGGATTCGCGTTACAGATACATCAGCAAATGTTCGATTTGATGAAAAGCGTATAGAATCATTATACAAGGCTGGCTTGGATGAGATTCAGATCTCTCTTCACACCACTAAAAAGGATGTCAGGATAAAGCTCATGCACAACAGAAATGCTGGGAAAGTTGTTGATTTGATCCCGAAAATTGTGGAGCATTTTAGAATGATTGCTGATATAATTCTTACTCCTGGATACAACGTCAGTGATATTGGGGAAATTTTAGAGGACTTGGACAGTTTTGGAGTTCATGAAGTTAGACTTTTTCCGATTGGAGTTACGAGGTTTTCAAAAACAAGGGCATTGACAAGAGAGGAGCTTTTATTTGTGAAGAATGTTGCGTTGGAGAAGCAAAAAGACCTGGATATTGAAATAGTGATTCCTCCGATATTCCAAGCCCTTTTGGGGGAGTTCACAACCGGCTTGGAGCCCTTTGACATTGAAATGAATATTCCAACGTATATCCTAACGGGTGAGCTTGCATATCCGGAGATGAAGCGCCTATTCCCAAAGCTCAACGTTGTCATGGTTAAGAATGAAGTATTTGGTGGAAATATTGGCACGGCTGGACTTTTGACGGGATACGATGTATTGAGGGCTGTTAAACAACTGCCGGAGGTTGATTTAGGCATCCTCCTTCTCCCGGAGGTCATGTTTCATGGTGATATAACTTTAGACGGCTGGAAGAGGGAAGAGCTCTTTAACAGAATCCTGATTGAAAAAGGTTATATCGTTGAGACTGCGCTTGAGCCTCAGGAGATCCCAAAGATTTTGGGGAGATTCTAACTCCAAAGCTTTAAAAACCCAATTGTAAAACCTAAGAAGGGCGAGACAAAAGGAAGAGGTGAGAGAGATGAAAAACCCATTTGAAAAAATGCCAACCATTCTTTTAGCTGATGAGCTTATTGATAAAGCCTTTAGGAGAGCTGAAAAGGCAGCTTCATCATTCACCCCGCGAGGGAATAAAATAAGCAAAGCGAGACAGAGGGAAGAGCTTAGAATAAGAACGGTTTCAAATGTCATTAGGGATAATCTGAGGAAAATCCTTGACAGAACGCCTGGTGTCTCAACTCTGCCTCCGTTCTATCAGGAGTTAGTCGATACACTCGTTGATAGGGAGATGTTTCACAAGGCTTTAGCCTCTGTGAATTGGGCGATAAAGACAATAAGAACGCTTGAAGAGAGATATGTGGAAAAGATTAGATACTCAAGAGACCCAAATGAGATTGCTCAGCTTAGAAGGCAGTTTTACGGAAGGGTTGCAAGCGTCATTAAAGATATAGCAGATAACTTAGAGTATCTCAACAAGGCGAGAGATGTTTTGAAAGATTTGCCAGTTATTGACCTCAGCCTGCCAACCATTGTTATAGCCGGACATCCAAATGTTGGAAAGTCAACTCTTCTCAGGCAGCTCACAAATGCGAAGCCAGAAGTTGCAAGTTATCCCTTCACAACCAAGGGGATTAACGTTGGGCAGTTTGAGGAGCACTGGCTCAAGTATCAGGTTATAGACACTCCCGGTTTGCTTGACAGACCTCTGAGTGAGCGCAATGAAATAGAAAGACAGGCAATTTTAGCACTAAAGCACCTTGGAAAAGTGATAATTTACATCTTTGACCCATCAGAGTATTGTGGATTCCCAGTTGAGGAGCAGATGCATCTCTTCGAGGAGATTTACGGGGAGTTCAAAGAGTTCCCATTCATAGTCGTTTTGAACAAAGTTGATGTGGCTGATGAAGAAAAGATAAGGAAAGCAGAAGAGTTCTTGAGAGCGAAAGGGATAGAGCCCGTAAGAATTGTGGCTAAAGATGGGCTTGGAGTCGACGAAGTTAAAAAGAAAATACTGGAAATCCTAAAACCAGAGCTGGAGAGAGCAATTCACTCCTCCAAAGATGTTCCGCAGTAAGGACAAAATTCCAAGTAAACTGGCTTCATAGCATTGCATTTTTCACATCTCTCTCAGTTTCGCTCCACAGTTCGGACAAAAAATAATCATCTGTGGTATAAATACAGCACCATAAAAGGAGGAACAAGGCAAAGGCACTCGCTAAAATCTTTTCAATTTTGCTATTCTCTACAAATCTTACCGGCTAAACATAAGCTCACAATATGTTAAGCAGTTCACAATTATTATGCAAAAACTGTCAGCAAAATTAAAATTATAGAAAAGGCTCAAAATCAGGCGGTCTTTTCTTCTTTTATCAAAACAGCGTTAATGACACCGTCTTGCCCCGGTCTTGAGGTGACGATTGCCTTTCCAATCTCAGTCTGAATGATTGCGCCCTTTGTGATGATGTTTCTTCTAACGTACTGCCTGTTTGCTGGGTTCTCGACGACACCGAGTATCTTTACCTTTTTGCCCTTTCCTCCATCAAAGACGTTTGCATAGAGTGCCTGGACAAGTCTTACCTTTCTGTTTCCGCCAAATGTTCTGATGATCTTTCTCTCCTCTCTGTATTCAGCAACTCTGGTGAAAGCTGGCTCCCTTCCAAGCTCCCTCTTTCTCTTCTTTCTTGCGAGGACAATTCTTCCACCTGAAGGCTTTTTGAGTGATCTTCCTTGCCAAATTGCCATATCTCTCACCTCACGATGATCCTAATCCTAAGGGCATTTTAAGGAGTTTGTTTATAAGCTTTTTCCCAGAAAAATTTAAAACATTTCAATCAATTACTGATTAAGGTGGTAGTTGTGGGAGCTATAAATGCCTTTGCCAGAACTATAGAAACCATAACTAAAAATCCAAAACTCTTGCTCATACCTCTCGTTATCGCCCTCCTAATTGCACCAATCTCAGCTTATCTTCTAAAGGATTATACAACCTTGTTTACGGAGGAAATGCAGAAAAACTTTGAACAAAAGCAGGAGGGAAATGTCATAGTAGAAGAGCACGGCAGTGTAATCTCAAAAGAAAATATGGAGAAATTCATAAATTACATCAAAATCCTGTCCCCCTTAGCAGTTCTTTCAGCATTGTTAAATGCAATTGGTCAATATGCGGTTGTAAAAGGGACCCTTACAGCAGAAAAAGGTGAGGAATATTCCCTGTTCCAGCTTCTCATTGATGGGATTAAAAATATGATTCAAGTATTTGTTGTCAATGTGATCATAGGACTAATTGTGCTTGTAATAATAATGATACCTCTCATTCTGATTATTATCCCTCTGGCAGCTGGAGCAATGACGGGATCTGAGAGTCTTCTCTTAGCAGCTCTCTTCCTTGTGATACTAATTGAGCTTCCATTGGTTTTCTTCCTTGTTGGCTTAGGATCAATGGCTGTGCCGATTTACGTTATCAAAGGGTCAATAGGGGCAGCATTTGAATGCTTTAGTGTAGCCTTCAAAAACAAGCTTTCGACTTTAGCATTTGGGGTTTTGCTGTTGATTTCTGTGATTCTTATCATGATAGTGCCGGGCTCTTTCATGGGGCTTGTAGCATTGGGAGCATCGGGATTTGTAACACAGCTGCTCTTGAATTTAATTGAAGCGCCGTTTCAAGCCTTAACACAAGCCGTGATGTCCATTGGAGGTTTGATGCTTTATCTTGAACTTACAAAGGAAGAAAAAGACCTCGAAGAAGAAATCTTGGAAGAGGTGCAGAGGGAGTTTAATGACTTTGGAGTCTGAAGTTTTCCACACTCATTTTCATTCTTTTCTCCTCACATATAGTAACATTTTTAATCTATGGAGTTGCTTTTAATTATGGTGGTGCTTATGGGAGCTATAAAGTCTATAGAGAACGCCATCAACATGCTCACAAAAAATCCAGCCCTTGTTTTAGTGCCTATTCTGATAGCATTCATCTTAGCCCCCCTCAACACCCCTAACAACAATGCCAACTTCCAATTTCCTCAGGAAAGTGCCGAGGTTGCAAAGGAGCAGCTGAGAAACTTTGTCCATGATTTTGTGAAAGATGCTGTAATTTTTGGGATTCTGACGTCTATTATGCAGGCAATTTCGGGCTATTCAGTTAGTAGCGGAGTTTTAGATATTATCAGACAGAAGGACTATCAAATAACACAGACTGTATTTGAAGCTCTCAAAAATCTTCCCCAAGTAGCTTTTTTGAATGTTTTTGGCTGGATAGTTACCATTTTAGTGATTGCCCCACCATTTGCGTATCTCTACAGCGAAATAATGAAAGCAGAATCCTTTACTATACCCGGAAGCGTCATGGATAACTTCTTTTTCTTGGCAATTGTATCTTTGCTTATCTTACTTTATGTCGCTCCAGCATCTTTGCTTCTTATACCGGCATACGTGAAAACGAAATCCATAAGGTCAGCACTTAAGGTTTACAGGCTTGCACTTAACAGGCTTTCTTCAACGGTTGGCTTTGGGATTCTTGTCTTTATAGCCATAGCGATTATAAACTTTCCCACAATGCTCACAAGATTCATTGGTAACCAGCTCCTTGCAGGCATCATAAAGGCTCCCTTTAACGGACTGAGCAATGCCTTTTCAATGAGTGCTGCAACCTTGTTTTATCTATCCCTAACAAAAGAAATAGAAGAGTAAGTTCATTTACCAAATTTCTTCTCCTTTGCCGCTTTTACAAGCCCTCTGAACACTGGGGCTGGCTTCATAGGTCTTGACTTAAACTCTGGATGGAACTGTGTTGCGATAAAGTACCTATGCCCCGGCAATTCAAGTATCTCCATCCTCCTCTTGTCATCTCCAGATATCCCACTGAAAATTAAACCGGCTCTCTCAAACTCCTCAATGTAATCCGGATTGACTTCCCATCTGTGCCTGTGTCTCTCATACACAAGTTCTGTTCCATATACCTTGTGGGCTAACGTATTTGGCTTAATTTTCACAGGATAAGCTCCCAAACGCATTGTTCCCCCAAGCTTGTCAATACCTCTCTGCTCAGGCAACAAATCAACGACGGGATAGGGTGTATTTGGATCAATTTCTGTTGAATGTGCACCTTTAAGCCCCAAAACATTTCTTGCGAACTCCACAACAGTCAGCTGGAATCCAAAACATATCCCCAAAAACGGAATGTTATTCTCTCTTGCATATCTGATTGCCATCATCTTGCCTTCAGTCCCCCTCGCACCAAAGCCTCCCGGAACTATTATGCCATCAACACCTTCAAGCAGACCAACACCATATTTCTCAACGTCCTCTGCTTCAATCCACCTGATTTTGACTTTTACTTCATTTGCAACACTTGAATGCTTCAATGCCTCGATTATGCTCAGATAAGAGTCCTTGAGCTTCACGTATTTTCCGACTATTGCGATTTCAACGGAGTCCTTGAGGCTCTTGTATTTGGCAACCATTTTTTCCCAAGCTTTCAATTCAGGCTCTCTATTTTCAAGACCGAGCCTTTTAACAAGGTATTTTCCGAGTCCTTCTCTTTCAAGTAAAAGCGGAACCTCATAAGTGTCTTCAACGTCATATGCACTTATCACAGCCTCCTCTGGAACGTTTGTGAAGAGGCTAATCTTTTTGCGTGCGCCTTCTTCAAGAGGGTCTTCACTCCTTGCAACAATGGCGTCGGGCTGAATTCCTAAGCTTCTAAGCTCTTTAACGCTGTGCTGGGTTGGCTTTGTTTTCTGTTCGCCAACAACTTTAAGCTTTGGAACATAAGTTACATGCACGAATGCAACGTTCTCTCTTCCTTCCTCAAGCTGCATCTGCCTTGCCGCCTCAAGGAAGGGCATGCTCTCGATATCACCGACAGTTCCACCAATCTCAATAATGACAACATCATAATCTCTGGCTATTCTCCTTATTCTTTCCTTTATCTCATTCGTGATGTGTGGAATGACTTGAACTGTTGCACCCAAATAATCCCCTCGCCTCTCCTTTTCAATCACTGCAGAATAAACTTTTCCTGTCGTTATATTGTGGTCAAATGTAAGATTCGTGTCCAAAAAGCGTTCATAATTACCCAAATCCAAGTCCACTTCTCCACCATCATCAAGAACAAAGACTTCACCATGCTGGTAAGGGTTCATAGTTCCTGCATCATAATTGAGATATGGGTCAATTTTAATGTTTGTGGTCTTAAAGCCCCTCGCTTTCATGAGAAGTCCTATTGATGCGCTTGTTATCCCTTTCCCCAGACCGCTCACAACACCACCCGTGACAAATATGAACTTTGTCATGGCAAAACCTCCACACGTTATGTTGTGGATTGATTGATAAGTGCTTAAAAGCTTTATTTAGAAAAGGCTAAAAATCCTCAAGACGACATTTATAATCCTCAGTAAGAAAATAAGAAAAATTATTCAACAAAATCCTTTTAATTTCTCAAGAACTTTCCCTTTTGAGGGGAGAACATGAAAAGGATGAGCATTTTGATTTTTCTCCTGCTTATCATGCCCGCAGTGGTGAAGGCTCTTCCAACTGTGAAATACGGGGCTGTTAATTTCATTCCGGTTGCAACAGAAAATGAGCTTAACGAGATCATTAATACCAATGAGGGTCAATATATCTTTGTTTACTACTACTCTCCAACTTGTCCTGCGTGTAAATATATGCGAGATAATGTTTTTGCAGATCCCAGTATAGTCCAGCTTCTCTCAGAAAGGGCTGTTCCTGTAATTGTGGACGTTTACAAGGGAAGGAAAGTAACATCACTCCGATATAAAGTTTACAGCAAAGTTCTTGTGATTCAGCCAGATAATTCCGGATATTATACCCCCAAATCTTCTGGAGAGGAGGTTACAGTTTCAGTTCCTGGAACCCCCACAATGGTAGTTTTCAAAGTTGAGAACGGAGAGAAGATCTTAAGGGGAGTTGCTGTCGGGGCACTGAATAAACAGGGCTTTGAGTTTTTCATTGAGCAAACCACTGAAAAGAAGGCGGATGTTAAGACTTCAACCCCCAAAACATCCACCACAACCGCTACACAAACGCAAAATGAGAGCCGTTTAACTTTCGCAGTTCTCCTAACAATTTTCTCTGCTGGTATTTTAAGCGTGTTTTCTCCCTGTGTTTTGCCATTGATTGTCAGCGGATTTGCTCTGATACTCGCTAAAAGGAATCTTGAACTTATCATGCTCGGCATGATTGCCGCATTTTCCTTAATTGGTGGAGCGGCTGGAGTCTTAGGTTCATATATATCCCAGATTACGGCACTCCTTTATTTAATCGGGGGAACTGGGTTCATTGTTCTTGGCACGATAATGGTAAGCGAAAAAGCCAATCTGTACTTTACTTCAAAAATTGGCAAAATTCAACGCTTTGCTGAGAAAAACCATAAATTCAAAGGTAGATTTGCGGACTTTTTGTTTGGAGCATCATTGGGAGCCACTTGGATTGGATGCATCGCTCCATATGTTGGCTTTGCAATTTTAACAGCAGCATTAAGCAGGAACTTTACAAAAGGAGTCATTGTAATGTTCATTTATGCCCTTGGAATGGGGTTAGCTTTCTATCTGGTACTCAGCTCCAAAGACCTGGCACAGTGGATAAACAAGAGATTCCTCTCAAATAAACTCACTCTAAGGAGCAGTGACAGGAAACTGGAAAAGGCAATTGGTATTTTAATGATTTTAATTGGCATGCTGATGTTTACAGAATTAACCCCATTAAAGCTCTGGAGCTATCTCTTTGAAAAAATTGCATAAAAACAAATCAAGCACTTTCTTCATCAAAATGAAATCCTTCCCCTTCTCTTCCATTGTGGATTTCCTTAATCTCAAAAACCTTGAGTGGGACTCTTTTCAAAGCCTTTCCAACAACAGCTTTTGCAATTCTCTCTGCATGCTCTAAGCTCTGGGCATTGAAGACTTTAAGGGTCAGGTAAATTCCAACCAAACCAACACTCCCAATAACAAAAGCACTCTCAAACGGGCTTCCACACACGGGACATTGGGAGTAGCCAATTTCAACCTTCACGAAGTCAAGCTTTTCTTTATTCAAAGCCTTTGCAACCTTCGATACGGCAACATTTATCGCATCCTCTGGTGTCTCAACGTCTCTCACAATTATTGGGGCTTCTAAAACGACTATATAATCACCCATTTTTCCCACCTCGTCACTCACCCAAAGGCAAATAGTCTGTTGTCTTCGCCTTTAAACACTCCAAGCCTAACTCCAGCATCAATAAAGCCATGTGCATAGTTTAAAGCAGCGAAAGCGGTCACATAATCACCTTTCTCATAGTAGTATTTGGCGTCACTGTAGTAGCTTTTTGCCATGGTTAAAAAGTCTTTCGCAACAGAATAGAGGAGGCTTTTCTCGTGCACTGCTATTTCAAGCTTTTCAAGGGCTTTTTCTGTTATTTCAAAGTATTTTTTGAGTTTTTCTTCGCTTATCTCTCGCTCCACCGGTCTCGCCTCATCTACAGCTAACTTGAAATCCTTATAAACCTTGCTTATTCACTAATGATGAGTGAGGTGGTATATATGTACACGATCATTGATTTATTCGCTGGTGCGGGAGGATTTAGCAGGGGTTTTAAGGAAGCGGGATTTAAGATTTTAGCGGCTATAGAGAATTTTGCTCCAAAAGCTGATACATATAAGTTCAACTTCCCTGAGGTTAAGATGTATGTTGAAGATATCAAGAAGATTCACACCATAGATGTCATGAGAGATGTTGGAGTGCCGGATGTAATAATAGGTGGACCTCCATGTGAGCCTTACACAGCCGCAAATTTAAAGAGAAAGGAGAATCCTCTTGATAGGCTCTACAATGACCCAATTGGACAGCTTGTCTTGCACTTCATTCGCTTTGTGAAGGATTTTCAGCCAAAGATATTTGTCATGGAGGAAGTGCCTCAAATTATGGAAGGTGAGCTTAAAGATGCCTTGAAATACGAGTTTGAGAAAGCTGGCTATGATGAGATTTACTTCAACGTTCTTGATGCTCAAGATTACGGAACCGCTCAGAGAAGGAAGAGGGTATTTATTTCGAACATTCGCATCAAACCCAAGAAGGTCAGGGGAAAGCTGACAGTATGGGATGTAATCGGGGATTTACCTGACCCAAGGCTACCTGAGGCATTAGAAATTCCCAACCACAGATATGTTCCGTTATCACCAAGGAAGCAGAGAAAAATCATGCGCCTTAAATGGGGAATGGCAATGCATAAGTTTGGAGACTCGCAAAGGAAGTTCACGAACTGGGTCAGGCTTCATCCTTATAAGGTTGCACCCACGGTCAAAGGTGGCAGCAGGTTCATCCATCCCTTCGATGACAGGCTTTTAACTGTCAGAGAGCAGGCAAGATTGATGGGATATCCGGATTACCACATATTCCTTGGTGGAAGGGACGTGCAGTATGACAGTGTTGGTGAGGCAGTCCCCCCAACAGTTGCGAAGGCAATAGCCGAATACGTGAAGGAAAAACTTGAAGAGGGGGATTATTAAATTAGCGAAAGATTTATAATCTCCCCTTTGCTTTAACTTTGTCGGGAATGGGCCCGTGGTCTAGCTGGTCATGACGCCACCCTTACGAGGTGGAGGTCCGGGGTTCGAATCCCCGCGGGCCCACCATAACAAAATTTGTCCCGAAAATTTAAAATGATAATCAAAGTTGGATGTTTTATTCTCCGAATCTTATTGGCAGTTTAACTTTGAATTTAATTGTTTTTAGGGCATTTGGAATTTTAATTTTCAGAATATATTGGGCATCCTCTGGAATGTCTTTAAATACTACATATCCAGATACACAATTTCCCGGAGTGAGTTCTATAACGTTTGTGAGATTGCTCATAACAACATCTCCTGGAATCAATACACCTTTTGAAGTCAAGAGCCCCCACTGTTCAATGTTTAACGGGAGGGTTGTTTCTCCAGTGTTCTCCAGCGTAAGATATATTTTTACAAGCGATTTCAGTTTGGTAATCTCCAAATATGGAACCTCCTCAACTTTTCCAATCATGATTTTTAGGGGATATTCCTCTATCGTCTTGTTGATTTTTATTTCCTTCGTCCTCGGCGTTCCCTTTATCTCAAAGGGAATCTCAATTAACTCATCCTTAAGCTCTGTTAGGTCATATAGATGCACTGTTAGGGTTGTCCTTCCCTGTACATAAGGAAATAGTAGCCATGTTTCTTTTTCAGAATGGGGGCCCACAGTTAAGAACCATGTGAATGGTGCAATTTTTACCTCACCTCCAAGGGTAATTCCGTTTAGATCTATTTTCACCTCATTATCTCCTGTATTTTTGATTTTCAGAATTACTTTTACCCCTTCCTCTTTTCCTTCTGGTGTTTCATATTCAAAAACAGCATACTTCATGAGTGTTATCTCAATTGGGAACTTTTCAGCTGCTTTGGATATATTCACCAGTGTATAGTTTAGTGAGAATTTAAGTTTTGGAAGCATTATCTCTACTTCTCTCTCGGGAAACATCTCTGTTTCGTGGACTTCAAGGATAAATTCTCTGCCCTCCAGACTTACCTCCTCCATCGGGAAAAGAAATTCTTCAGTTATATCCTTACCAGGTTCAAGCTTTTTGCTTTTAATGCTTGAAATGTCTCTGGGGTATTCTATCACTGAAAATCCATCAACAGTAAGCTTTGCTGGCTCTCTTATCATTAATTCTACAGAATTGTTTCCGAGATTCTTAATCTTGGTGTCTATCCTAAGGTATTTTTTCAAAGTTAGGGGATGCACATAAATTCCATATCGGTAAACTTCGAGTATAATATTACCCTCCTTTTGTGTCACATTTAGTGGTTTTGAATTCCTAAGATAGACTTTTTCAAAGTACTGCATTCTTTCTTTTTCACTCATTTTAGGGAGATTCTGAGCTGTAAAAACCTTTTTTAACATAGTATCTTTCGTAATTAATGTTGCATCAATGATGCCACTACTTGAAATGCCCTTTTGAAAGTTGGTCAGTACATATCGGGCTTTATACACAGTGGGCTCTGTAAGATTGCCAGAGATGTTGGTTAGTTCCTCACTGTAAAATAGGAAATCTGATCTGTGAACAGTCAAAGTTCCGTTGTATATGAGAATACCAAATTCGTCCTTTATTGTTATTTTCAGTTTCCCATCAATTTTTGTACATGCAGTTTGATTTTTCACCTCTAAGTATAGGACCAGAACATTAGACTCTTTTTCCCATTTAGCTGTTATCTTGAAGTCTTTAATCTGTTCCTTTGGCATAAGTGTTGATAGAGTCGCTGTAGATGTTGATGTATTTGGAGATGTTATTGTTTTTTGCATGGGAGTTGCCAGAGTATGGGAGGTAGGAGAAGATTGAATGCATCCGCAGACTAACATTATTAACAAGAATATCGATATTGTATTGGTCTTCTTCATGAAGACCCCTCACTTAGGTAAAGTAAAAGAGGTTAAGTTTTTTACTTAGATTTACATCGGAACGATAAAAGAGATTTGTTAAGTAGGCTTTTTATCCTCCTCAGGCGGCTTCCAGTTCTTGGTTATCTTCGTAACAGCTTTAACTATCTGCCTCTCTTGCGGATTCTTTTCAACGAGCTTTTCAAGGAAAGAAATCAGCTCATCATAAGTAGGTTTATCAATTGGGAAGGGTACTCTATCCTTTCCACCTACAGCATAGGCAAACTTAAAAGGATCGGGAGGATGAGTAACTGGGTCTCTCCATGAAGGATGGACATCATACACAAGCTCCAATACAAGGGACAAAGCTCTTAGTGTGCTCGGGCCAAGCCCTTTGAGGAGCAAAAACTCCTCGTAATTCTTCACACTCAGTTCCCTTGCAAGCTCCAAAGCCCTCTGATTCAGCTCAATCTGTCCCAGACTTTTATATCTCCTAACTGTATCGGACAGGTTTAGTTTTTCATATGGTTTGTAGACAACCAGAGGTTTGTAGCCTTTTACAATTGCCGTAAGAGTTTTGAGCTCCCTCTCAAGCTTTCTTGGATCTTCTTTCACGATATCGAGCAAGGTTTTTTGATATTCTCTTGTGTTTTTATCAACAGTATTCAGCGCATACTCAAGCTTGATTCCGCTTATCCCTTTGTGAGGCTCCAGCGTAAAGCTTTCATTATCGAACCAGTGGTATCTCCTTGCAAGCTTGACCTTTGGATTCATACCCTGCTGAACAACTGCCCAGTTTCCTTCCTCATCAAGGAAGAAGACATGGTGGTAAAGCTGGTATCCCGTTTGTAAAGCAACTGTGTCAACTTTGGCAACTAACCGGGAAATTCTGACGTATTCACTGCTGTCGAGTTCATATTTCTCACATATATCTCTCAATTGAGCTGGAGTTTCTCTGCTCTTGGCACCTTTTCCTCCAGCGGCTTTTATGCCGAGCTCTTCCTTTGAGAGGACTTCCTTTAAAATCCCGGTTGTTACAGTTGTACTTCCTGACGAATCCCAGTCCATTCCAATTAGGTTGTTCAGAGCTTGAAACCAAACTGGATCCGCTAACCTCTCAAGAACTCCCTTTGTGCCATATTCATCAACCAAAAGAATAACCACTAATCTTGCCAATCTTCTCATACGTGCAGCCAGCCAAGGTGGGACATGACCCCCGTGAAGTGGAAGCTCAGCAATACCTTTTCTCATCACCAATGTATCCGATTTTGAAGTTATTAAGCTTTGAGAGAAAACCTTAAAAATTCACTGCCGATGCTCAAACCGATGCCAATGAAAAAGCTTAGCGAAATCTTTGCAGAGCTGCTCAAAGAAAAGGGAATAGACAAGATAGGTATACTTTCCAAGAGATACAGAAAATCAAAGAACAAGCTTCAAGATATAGCGTTAGATGTTCTCGAAGGTAAGGGAGCTATAGTTGAAGTCGATGAACCCACAGCAATAGCTTGGGATCTAAGCGGAAGACGAACAGAGGGAGCAAAATACGCCTATGCTCCATCGTGCATAGCAAAGAAGTTTAAGGTGATTATTTCTCCCGGAGATTTAAGAGCAAGGCTTCCAAATGATTGCCCCTATTTCATAATTGACCTCATGCACTGGGAAAAGCACACAGAAAAGGAAAAGAACAAAGTTGCTCTCCAAGCTGCTCAAAGCTATGGTGTTTTGAGGGATTACCTCTGGAGCGAGCTTTTAGCGTTAACATGGGTTAATGAGGAATTTAAGAAGAAGGCACATTTTCCTCTTGACAAAGTTACTGCCTATGAAGGTTCAACTGGGGAGTTTCTAAAGGAGAAAGGTATTGATGAAGTTGTCCTCCTCGATCCGAGAGCTGAGGAGGTTTTAAGCGAAGAAGACTTCAGTGTTGGGGCCTTTATCATTGGAGGAATTGTTGATACCGGCGGAACTAAGAGGGGAACCACTGCGAAGATTGGGGAAGCCCTTGAAAGTGAGGGAATCAAGGTTAGAAGGAGGAAAATCGTTCTTAGGGGAGACATTATTGGAGTTCCAGACAGGATAAATCACATACTCAAAATCCTCCTTGAGATGCTCGTGGAAGGCAAAAGCATGGAGGAAGCCATTCTTACAGTGCAGTCGCCGTTGCATGCAAGATGGCGCTTAAGGAAGGAACTGCCAAAGCATAAGAGGAGATATCTGATAGACGGCAAGAAATATTTGGTCGTTGAAAAGGAGCTCTTTGAGGAGTATTCAAAATGGCTCAACATACGGTGGGAGGACTTCGTACAGGTTTTAAGAGAACTCAACTTCGTTGCCCTTGAGAGGAAGAGAATACATCATCTCAACAAGATAGCGGTGGCGAGAATTATCAACGGAAAGCTCTACAGGGTTATTCTGCTGAAGAGAGCGGCTCTGCTGTGTTATAATTGTTGAAGAAAAGGAAAAATCAAGCAAAGAACAAAATTACAGCATCTCTCACAACTGCCGTTTCCACTTCTTCTCCCTCGCTGAACACAGCTTTTCTAAGCACTATGTCGTCCTTGCTGAGCTCAATCTTCTGTCCCTCGATTTCAAACTCCACTTTTCCGCTTTCTTTGATATCTTTTGCAACTGCATCAGCATTCTGCTTGAGGTATGCAACAATCTTTGGAACGAGCTTTCCATATCTCGGCCCCACTGTCCTAAAGTTGGGTTTGATTTCAATGATTCTTTCCTCAAGCTCAGGCTCGCCCTTTATGATTTCAAGCTTCTCAATATTCATCGTTCCAGCAATGTCTTTCTCTATGAGCTTGAGCATTTCATAGCTGTCTACTGCATAAATTGCCACATGCTTAAGCTTTGCATTCAAAGCCAAGCCGTGGGAGTTCTTGTATCTCCTCATCGCACCAACAATTTCCCTCGCAAGCTCTCCGAGCTTTTCAGCTTCCTCATCAATCCTTGCCTCATTGTAAGCGGGCCACTCCAAGAGGTGGATGCTCTTTGCCCCCACTTTATCCTTAAAGACCTCCTGATAGAGCTCTTCTGTTATATGTGGTACAAATGGTGCGAGCAGTAGGAGGATATTGTAGAGCAACTCATACAATGCCACTCTTGCCTTAAGCTTGCTCTCTTCGTCATCTCCATAAAGCCTGTGCTTAATCATTTCAAGGTAGTCATCTGCGACCTCGTGCCATATGAACGTCATAAGCTCCCTTGTGAGCAGGTTGAAGCGGTAGATTTCCATCTCGTTTGTTGCGAACTTGATTAGGCGGTGAAGCCTTGAGAGTATCCACTTGTCAAGAGGCTCGAGCTTGATGTCCTTGCTTGCATTGTAGTCCAGATCCTTGATGTGTCTCTCTGCAAAGCGGAAGATGTTCCAGAGCTTTTGGAGAAAGCGGAAGTTGTAATCCACAGTTTCCCACTTGAACGGATGATCTTCTCCCGGTGGGGCTAATGCTGTCCAAAGTCTTAGAGCATCGGCACCATATTTTGGAATCACTTCCTCTGGTGAAACAACGTTCCCATAGCTCTTGCTCATCTTTCTGCCATCTGGTCCAGCCACCATTCCGTTGATTAAGATGTCATGCCACGGTTTTTGTCCAGTGAGAATGTAAGTTCTGAAGATTGTGTAGAATGCCCATGTTCTGATGATGTCTGTTCCCTGAGGTCTTAGAGCTGTTGGGAAGTTATGTTTGAACCACTTCTCATCTTTAGTCCACTTTGTTATGACGAGTGGGGTTATAGATGAATCAATCCAGCAGTCCAAGACGTCCCTGACTCCTTCTAAGTTGGTCGAGCCGCACTTTGGACACTTCTCTACAGGCGGCTTGTCAAATCTTGGGTCAACTGGTAAGTCTTCCTCTCTTGCCGGGATTATTTCGCCACAGTCCTTACACACCCAGAATGGAATTGGAGTTCCAAACACCCTCTGTCTGCTGATAACCCAGTCCCAGTCCATGCTTTCCGCCCAGTCCTTGAGCCTTAGGAACATATCCTCTGGGAACCACCTTATCTGCCCCGCAACTTCCACAAGTTCCTCCGTGAACTCCTTCACCTTAATGAACCACTGCTTCTTGGGTAATAACTCAATTGGAGCCATACATGAGCTTCTCTCTGTGTGCCTCAAAACGCGGTGCCTTATCTTCTCCTTCTTGTAGAGCAAGCCCATCTCTTCCAAGTCCTTTGCAATTGCTTCCCTTGCTTCCTCTGTCTTCATGCCCTTGTATTTACCGGCTACTTCTGTCATCCTTCCATATTCGTCAATCGCAATAATCACCGGCAAGTTGTAGCGCTTCTGCCACACTATGTCCTGCTCATCACCGTAAGTACAATTATAAACGGCTCCGGTTCCAAAGCTTGGATCAACATCCTCATCAGCCAAGATTGGAACCTCTCTCTCAAAGATTGGGAGTTTTACCTTCTTACCGACTAAATCTTTATACCTTTCATCTTCTGGGTGTACAAATACAGCTACACAAGCTGGCATAAGCTCTGGTCTTGTTGTTGCTATTGGAATGTAGCCGTTCCCATCAGCCAGTGGAAGCTTTATGTAGTAAAGGAAGCCGTCCTCTTCCACGTAACCTACTTCCGCTTTTGCCAGGGAAGTCCTACAGTTTGGACACCAGAACACAGGGTGCTCTGCTTGATAAAGCAGACCTTTCTTGTAGAACTCAAGCAGAGATTTCTGCACTAAAGCCTTGTATTCGTCATCCATAGTATGATACTCCAAGTCCCAATCGGCAGAGTAACCAATCCTGATAAACTGATTTCTCATTGCCTCAATAGCCTGCCAAGTCCACTCGATGCACTTCTGCAGAAACTTCTCTGGCTCGTCCTTGCTTATGCCGAACTCCTTCTCCACCTTGAGCTCCGTTGGGAGTCCATGGTTATCAAAACCCTGTGGGAAAAGAACGTTGTAGCCCCTCATTCTCTTATATCTCGCCACAATATCAATCCATGTATGGCTTAATACGTGACCTAAGTGAAGTGTTCCGCTTGTGAATGGCGGTGGTGTATCAATTGCATATGGAGGCTTTTTCTCATCAAGCTCATACTTGTAAATCTTTTCATCCAACCAGAACTTCTGCCACTTGGTTTCAACTTCTTCGGGATTATAATTCTTCGGCAGCATGTTATCAACCTCCCGAGCCTATATGGTGTGTTTGTTTAAAAACCTTAATCTCCCCTCTTAAGCTGAGGAGTTCCTCTGAAGAAAAGCGCTCTGAGATTCTAAAACCCGTTGGATGGTGCCAACTAATGCTGTTCTTTTCAAAGATACTAAAAGTTTCAAAGAGTCTTCCGATGGACGATAGGCACCACCAAAGAATAAAGATGAACTCGAAGTTTAAAAAGTTTAAGGTGCAACTCCAACGAGCCAGAATCTGTATGCATTCTTCCCCAAGTTTCTCTTCATGTCCCCATAAATTTTCACTTCACTAAAGTACTTTTCCGCCAAAAGACGAATCTCTCTTGGGGTATAGGCATTAAGAACCTCGTGAACGTGGAAAGCTCTAATAGTGCCGTTAGGCTTTAAAATTTGAACTAAATATTTCAAATGGAGCCTTTGGGTTGCACTTTCAATTTCCTTCCAGCTTGTTGTTATTACTGTTTCATCTCCGTTCTTCTCTTTCCATATAGTCGGAGCTCTATCAAACTGTAAAAAACACAGATTAGACCAGTCCGCAACAAATACTCCTCCCGGCTTTAATGCTTTAATTGCGGAATTAAATAATTGTTTAATTGCATTTTCATCGAAGTACATGATGCTTGAAAAGAACATCGTCACTGCATCGAATTCATTTTCAAAGTTTAGTTTGGTGGCATCTCCTTGAATGAAATCAATCTTTAATCCAGCCTGCCGAGCTTTTCTCCTCGCAACTCTTAGCATCTCTTCATGCAAATCTAAGCCAACAACCTTGTAACCTCTTCTTGCCAGCTCAACCGTTGGAATTCCAGTCCCGCAGGCTAAGTCAAGAATCTTGTTGATTTCTCTTTTTGCATCGTTCTTGAAAATTTCCTCAACGAAGTCTATCTCCTCCCCAACCCGCTCTGCCCTGCGTCGGTAAATCGCATCGTAGTATTCAGCTAAAACGGTGTAGAGCTCATGCATAGGATCACCATAATTAAGTTCAGATTTATATTAAATTTGAAATTTTTGGTTATATTGATCTTTTGCTTTTCTCAAGACCGTAGAGGTAGAGCGAGACTGGAACTGTGTTTGCATCGAGTTCGTCTTTTGAAAGGTAGAGCACGGGGAAGGGGTAGTGCCTCCTTTCCATACCTGACTTCTATCCCGAAGAATCCCTTCCTTCCCTTTATCACGTTTTTCCCAAGGTAAACTGTCAGTGCTGTTGTTATTAGTGGACTGTTTTATATTAAGTTTTGTGAAAGTCTGCTTTCATTAAATGGCAGAGTTGTGAAAACGCACTTTTATAAACGGTAAACTAAAAGGATTGTAACTCTGAGAACCAAGGAACACTCAGAGGTTCCTAAAAACCTCTTCGGCTTTCTCGAACTTCTCCTCCCTTATGTAGTTAAGGGCCAAGTAATAGAGGCCGAGCATGTACACGTCCTCTGGCCCCGGATCATCAAGCTCTGCTATGCTCTTAATCTTCTTCTCCAAATCTTTTACAGTATTGCTTACGGCATCCTCGCTGTAGTTGAGAAGCTTCAGTGCTTGGAACATCGCCAATATGTCCACAGTTAGAGAATCTCCACCCTCACTCCCCTTTTGGACATCTTTTCCCTTCTGAAGAGCCTTCGGACGTTTTACTTTCTTTTTTGCGCCGGCAAACTCCTTGAGGAACTGGATGAGTTCCTTGTATGCGGGGTGCTTCCGGATCCCCTCGCTTGGATCTCTTATTCTTCCGCTTGCTAGATCGTCGTATACGTCCAGAAATTTCTTTGTGATTTCATACGATTTTTTTAACGCGTAAACGATGTCCTCCTTTGGCAGGATAATATCATATTTCTTATAAAATTCGTGCTTAATACCCTCAGCGAGTTTGTCGATCTTTTCTTCATCCTCAAATATCTCCTCCGGTGGCGGTATGATATACGCATCGCCTTCCGGATATTTCTTTATGAACCATGTAAGCTTCTTTTCGTCTAGTTCACCTTCAAACGCATGTATTTTCTTCTTTGCAACCCGTATTAACGCCCTTCCCGTAACATGTTCAGCGTAAACGTCATCTGCAAATGATTTGAACGCGTCCTTATCTCTGTGCCTGTATGTAATTGCGAGCGTTGCAAGCCCGATTGTAGCCCTGAGGAGTGAGAGCTTTTTATGGTATTCACGGAACTTCCAGGGTGTGGGGTCCCCTTCCAGCACCAGTTTAACGCCTCTGCTTTCACCGTCTTTTGTTTTTTCCTCTATTTCGGACACCCAGTAGTGTGTGTGTTATGTGCCGATCGACATCGTCAGGCAAGTCCAGATCCTGCCGTATCGCCCAGGAAATACCATCCGTAATTTTCCCCGCTTCCCGTTCGGGCTCCTCTACAAAGACGTACTCTGCTTCCCACTCCTTTACCGGTCCGAATAATCCTTTCTTCTCCCTTATCTTTATCTTCTTCGGCTCTTTCTTCATCAGCAGCATCTTCTTACCACCTGTTCTCTTCACTTATTCAACTCAAAAATATAAAAATCTTACCTTAACGTTCAGTCAGCTTTCTTCAAAGTCCTCTAAATCCCAAACCTGCCAGCCCTCAGCCTTAAGCCCTTCCTTCCCCTCAACGCCTTTGACAACGAGACCGTAGCCCTTCTCCCAATCATCGAGACCAGTAAGCTGAGCTTTCCTCTCCAAATCCCTTAAAATTCTCCTCGCCTCCCTCTCGCTCAGGTTTTTCCACTTGACCTCAATGAAGAGAGCCTTCTTCTCCCGCTCGTTCAACGCTAAGAGGTCAATCTCCTCACCTTTATGCCACCACTTTCCAATCCTTGTGAACCTGAAGGGTAGCCTTCCAGTTTTGTTAAGCTCAATCAGAAACTGCTTAGCTATCTCCTCGAAAACGAATCCAATGTATTCGTTAAACCTGAGCTTGATATCCTCCACAACATCAAAACCCATCTCAATTTCGCTTTTCCTCGGATAGATGAAGCGGAACCAGAAGTTGAAGAGCTTATCGTTTATTTTGTAGATGCTCCTCCCCCTCCCCACGATGGGCTTTTCCTCTCCAACGTATCCCATCTCCTCAAGAACGTTGAGGTACTTGCCGAGCGAGTTAAGGTCAACTCTGGCCTTGTCCGCTATCTGGCCGAAGCGGTTGTAGCCAAGTGCTATCGCCCTCAGTATTGAGAAGTATCGCGAAACGTCCCTCAGCTCCTGCTTAAGCAAATATTTGGGTTCGTCGTAGTATTTTGCGCCCTTCGACAGCAGAAGAGCTCTTAGATTGTCCCAGAAGTCAAGCTCTGGATTGTAATCCGCCCAGTACTGCGGGACGCCGCCGAAGACGGAGTAAACGTGAATCGCCTCCTCGGTGCTTAGGGGATGGAACTTCCTTATGTTGAAAAAGTTCATTTCCTCAACTTTCCACGCTCCGGTTCTTCTTCCATAAATGGGAGACTTTGCAGAAAGAATGCCCTCCATGAATGAAATCAGCGAACCGCAGAGTATCAGCATTATCCTCGTCTTCGAGAGGTGCATATCCCAGTACTTTTGAAGGACGCTGAGAAAGTCCTTTTGAGCTTTCGCTATGTACTGAACTTCATCTATCACTACAACGAGCCGTTCGGAGCTTTTTCCCGCAAGATAAGTGAAAAACGCCCTCCAGTTCTGGAGCGGGTTCTCCCTGAGGAAAGAATCGTTGAAATACTCAGCGAGCCTCTCGGAAAAGTCCTCAAGGATGGTTTCGCTCTCCTCGGCAAGCAGATAGACCCCATCAACCTCGGAAAGAAATTTCTGAAGGAGGTACGTCTTGCCTATTCTCCTCCGCCCGTAAAGGATTATCAGTTCGGGCCTTCCAGAGTGATATCTTTCACGCAGGAAGTCCAGCTCCGGCTTGCGGTCAATAAACTTACTCACGAGTATCATACTTTAGAGTAAGTTTCTCTGTTTATAAAGATTTCGAAGTCTTTCAAGTCCCACACAAGCCGCTCTTTCCTCAACATCTCTTTTTCTTCCACCCTCTTAGCAATCAATCCGTAAACCTTTTCCCAGCCTTCCAAATTCACAAACTTGCTTTTCCTCTCCAACTCCTTCAAAATATTCTTAGCCTCCCTCTTTTTCAAGTTCTTCCACTTCACCTCCACAAATAAGGCTTTTTTCTCCCTCTCATTCAAAGCCACCAAATCAATCTCCTCGCTCTTATACCACCACTTCCCGATTTTGGTAAAGCGGAAAGGCAACTCTTTCCATTTATTTAGCTCAACTAAGAATTCCTTCGCTGTTCCTTCGAAAACCCAGCCAAGATAGCGGTTGAAGTTTTGTTCAAATTTTTCTACGGCAACTTCTGGAATGCCAAGCTCAATCTCCTCCTTGAATGGGTAGACAAAGGTGTAGTAGAATGCAAAGTAGTTGTCTTTAATGAAGTATCGGGAGTTCTTCCTTCTTTTCTTGGGCTTAACCGTTACCGGGAACTCCTTATCAACGATGTCAAGATTCATCAATATGCTTAGATATCGCGCCAGCTTGGAACCGTCTATCCCAGTTATGGTTTTGAGCTCGTTGAAAGACCTGTACCCATAACTGATGGCTTCAAGTATAGTATTGTAGGTGCTTAAATCCCTCAGCTCGTATCGGAGGAGATACTCGGCTTCATCGTAAAAGAATCCCCTATTAAAGAAACTTTCCTTTATGTTTTCCTCTGGTGACAGTGAGGCATCAAAGCGAAGGAGGTAGTCAGGAATTCCACCGACAGCACCGTAAACTTTGACAACATCCTCCATGTTATAGCTTGGAAAGAACTCCCTTACATGGAGAAACTTCATGGGCGGAACCTTGAGCGATAATGTCCTCCTTCCGTAGATGGGACTTCCATAGGAAGCCAGCTCCTTCATCATGGAAACACTTGAGCCACATAAGATAAGGCTCCCTTTTCTCTTGAAGTCCCAGTATTCTTGGAGGATGCCGAGTATTCGCGGGTAATTCTTAGCAAGTATCTGGAATTCGTCAAATATTACCACAGTGTCCTCTGGCAGTCTGTCAAAGAACTCCTCAAAGGACGTTATTGGATGTCTGAGTAGGGTTTCATCCTTTGTAAGCGAAAAGAGCTTTGAATTTAAAGACTTTAAGGTTTCAGAAACTTCCTCCTCTTTGCAGAGATGATAAAGGGTTCTAAACTCTCTGGATGCCTCTATAAGGAGCCTCGTTTTCCCAACTCTTCTCCGCCCATAGACTATTACGAGGGCTCCCTTTCTAAAGGCGTTCCTGAGTATCCTGACTTCCTCCTGTCTGTCCACGAACTTTTGTGTAATCATGATTATATAATCGAGATTATATATTTTAAAGGTTTTGATGATAAATACTACCATGTTTTGGAGCATCATGAAATCAAAAAGCGTGCAAACGGTTCTCGGCATGATTAAAAAACCGCTCTCAAGTAGCTAACCTAAAAGTTATTAACCCTCCTGCATAATGTTAAACGGTGGTGTAAAAATGTCCCACGAAGAGCACAGGGCAAAAGCTCCCAAGAAGTTTAAATTTGCGGTTATAACGGTTAGCGACACTGCAAGTGCCGATAAAAGGGAAGATCTAAGCGGTTATTACATAATTGAAGAACTGAAGAAAGCGGGGAATGAAAACGTTTACTACAAGATTGTTCCTGATGAGAAACTTGCAATCCTCAAAGCGATGCTTGAGGCTCTTGAAAAAGCCGACGTGGTAATAACGACAGGGGGAACAGGAGTAACGAGGAGAGATGTCACAATTGAAGCGATAAGACCCCTCTTTGATAAAGAGCTCCCGGGTTTTGGTGAAATCTTCAGATTGAAAAGCTTTGAGGAAATTGGAACTGCTGCAGTGCTGACAAGGGCAACAGCCGGAATCATAAGGGACAAAGAAAGCAAAGTGGTCTTTTGCCTGCCGGGCAGCTTGAATGCCGTGAAAACTGGGGTTGAGATAATTAAGAGGGAGGCTTATCACATTCTAAAGCACGCAAGAGAATGATACAATTACACATTTACATAATTAAATAATTCGGTGATTCAAATGCGCGAATTCAAAAAGCTCATGCCGTATAAAGAGGCATTCCAGCTTATGATTAATGACATTGATGAAATCCCAGATGTTGAAGAAGTAAGCCTGGATGAAGCCCTTGGAAGGATTCTCGCTGAGAACGTGAAGAGTCCAATAGATTCTCCTCCATTTGACCGTTCAGCAGTTGACGGCTATGCTGTAAGAGCTGAAGACACTTTCCAAACGAGAGAATATGCTCCTGTTGAATTAGAGGTCGTAGATGAGATAACTGCTGGGATGGAGAGCAAGACAGAGGTCACACGCGGAAAGGCTGTAAAACTCATGACAGGGAATAAACTGCCGAAAGGTGCCAATGCTGTCATTATGCAGGAACAAGTAAAAAGGGAAGGGAACAAAATCTACGTATTAAGACCCGTTGCTCCGGGACAGAACGTTGCCTTCAAAGGTGAGGACATAAAGAGAGGGCAAATTATACTCAAGAAAGGGCAAATCCTCAGACCTCAGGATCTATCACTTTTAAAAAGCGTTGGAATAAAGAGGGTGAAGGTTAAGAGAAAGCCAAGAGTTGGAATAATTGTCACGGGAGATGAGCTCATTGAAGAACTTGATGAAAGAGCCCTTGAAAGCGGTAAAATCTTGGAAAGCAACTCAATAATGCTGAAGGGCTTGGTTAAGCAGTACTTCGGAGAGCCAGTGTTTTACGGGATTTTACCTGACGATGAAAGCATTATCAGAGAAATGCTCGAGAAAGCTAAGAGCGAGTGTGATTTGGTTTTGATTACAGGGGGCAGTGCGTTTGGAGACAAAGATTACGCTCACCGCTTTGTTAATCTGCTCTTCCATGGAACCACAATAAAGCCAGGGAGACCTGTTGGATATGGAGAGAGGGTTTTTGTAATGAGCGGCTATCCAGTTGCAGTATTTGCTCAGTTTCACCTCTTCGTTAAATACGCCCTTGCAAAGCTTGTTGGGGCAAACTTCAAGCCAGCTAAAGTTAAAGCAAAGCTGACAGCAAAGGTTCCATCAACCCTCGGCAGGTATGAGTTCGTTAAGGTCTGGTATGAGGATGGAAAGGCAAAGCCAATAAGGAAAAGTGGAAGTGGGTTGATAAGCTCTTTAGTGGAGAGCAATGGATACATAACGATTCCAGAGGACAGCGAAGGTTACTTAGAAGGAGAAGAGGTTGAAGTCGTGTTTTATTAGTTTTTGTTCCTCTTTTCTATGTTGCCAAATATCTCTCTGGCATCTTCCGGAAGAAAAGATATATCTCGGAAATTCCCAATCATCTCTAAGATTTCCTCCCTTTCTCTCTCCCTTTCCTTAAATGCCTGCACAATTGCATCATCCCTTGCCCAGGGTATTAATTCTTTAATAGGGTCAGGTTCCTTACAGGGAGGAGCAGTGCCCATTTCTTCAACACCAAGAAAAATGACTGTGTTTAGCTAAATAAGGTTTTCTCTCCATTTTTTTCAGGATTTGGTGGCAAATTCACAAAATCTGGAGAGAATTCAAATGTTGGCTTTGTGCTCGATATATGGTTTAAAAGTTCAAACATTGAGTTTAAATCGAAAATTTAAAATTCTGTTTTATTTTCCAGGGTTTTTAGGGCTTCTGCAAATCTTTTAATTACATCGTCAGGCGCAAATTTCTTTGGGGTTCTTTTGAGCCTTGGCCCTTTTCCGTTTATATACTCCTCAAGAACTTTTATTGCTTGCTTCCACGCCTCGGTGAAATTATTCACAGGGTCAAAAGGTTCATCAACATAATACCAGCTTTCAGTTCTTCTATCATAGACCGTTATTGCAGGATATACTTCATCATCTTTACAGGGACATTCTGAGTCCACACTAACCTCTATAATGAAATCCCCCACCTCGATGTAGCCTTCTTCTTTCAGTCTCTCCTTCCACTCTTTCATGCTCTCACTCACCAACTTATGAAAAAGTTTTCATGGATTTAAGGCTAACGCTTAAATGATTGATTGCTAAATTGGTACGGGGGGTGAAGAGATGAGGATTATAGCAATAACAGACATCCATGGTAATGAAAACAAAGCGAAATGGCTTGTAGAGAAGATAAAGGATGAAAAATTTGATGTTCTTCTTATAGCCGGAGACATAACGCATTTTAAAGGCAGGGGCAGTGCTGAAAAAAGTTTGAAGTACTTTTTGGAATTTAAAAAGCCAGTATTTGCTGTAATGGGAAACTGTGATGGCAGAGATGTTTTGGATTTGCTCGAAGAACTTGGAATAAATCTCCACGATAAGAGAATTGAAATTAATGGAATCGGAATTGTGGGATTTGGTGGTTCAAACATAACCCCCTTCTCAACAATCTGGGAGTTCCACGACGCTGAAATCTGGGAGAGCCTAAACAAAAACTACCGTGATGGCGACATTTTGCTTATGCATGTCCCTCCCTATGGAACAAAAGTTGATAGGACATTTACTGGGCTTCACGTGGGAAGCAAAGCTTTGAGAAAATTCATAGAAGAAAAGCAACCGCCTTTAGTTATCTGCGGTCACATTCACGAAGCAAGGGGCATTGATGAAATTGGAAAGACGCTTATAGTGAACCCGGGTCCTCTTTTCAGAGGGCATTATGCCGTGATTGACATAAATGAAGGAAAGAAGGTGAGCATAACACTATACTAACCCCTTCCCCTCCAGCACTTTCTCCATTCTGTTCATAGCCTCCTCAAGCTTCTCGTAAGCTGTTGCATAGCTGATCCTTATATAGCCCTCTCCAGCCTTCCCAAAAGCACTCCCTGGAACCACTACAACTTTTGCCTCCCTGATCATCAGCTCGCTGAACTCTTTGCTCGTTAGCCCAGTGTCTTTTATGCGTGGGAAGATATAAAAAGCACCTTTAGGCTTGACTGTCGGCAGTCCCATTTCATTTAAGCGCTTCCAGACCATCTGCCTCCTTCTGTCGTATTCCTTGCGCATCTCCTCAACAGCCCTCCAGCTCCTTTCGTCCCTCAGAGCCTTAGCAGCTGCATACTGAACAAACGTCACGGGACAAGTAGCATTGTACATCTGGAACCTAACCATCTTTTCAATGACCCACTCTGGAGCAGCGACGAAGCCAAGTCTCCAACCAGTCATTGCAAAAGTCTTTGAGAAGCCGTTTATTGTGATAGTCCTCTCAAACATTCCATCAAGGGAGGCAATGCTGTGGTTCCTAACTCCATCATAGACAAAATACTCATAAACCTCATCGCTCAAAATAATCAAATCATGCTCGACTGCAAAATCTGCAATCTCTTCAAGGTCTTTTTTAGTTAGAACTGACCCAGTTGGGTTGTTTGGGCTGTTGAGTATCAGAGCTCTCGTCTTTGAAGTTACATACTTCTCAAGCTCATCCACATTCAGGCGAAATTCATTTTCTTCGTAAGTCGGAACTTCCACAGGCTTTCCTCCGGCTAAAATCACAGCGGGAGCATAGCTGACAAACATCGGTGAAGGTACTAAAACTTCATCTCCATCCTTAAGAAATGTTGCAAAGCCCATCAGTAAGGCTTGATTAGCGCCGACAGTTATCATAATTTGCGTTTTAGGATCCGCATCAATGCCATTATCCCTCTTCAGCTTTTCAGCAACCGCTTCTCTAAGCTCTGAGATTCCAGCATTAGGGCTATAATGCGTTAGCCCCTTGTCCAAAGCTTCTTTTGCATACTCTTTGATATGCTCTGGCGTATCAAAATCAGGCTCCCCGATTCCTAATGAGATTATTCCCTCAATACCTTGAGCCAAATCAAAAAGCTTTCTAATTTCAGAAGGATTTACACGCTCTAATACATCACTTAGCGCCATGAGAATCACCAAAATGAACTCAGCTTTGAGACTTATAATTTTGCCGCTGTAAAATATTCGATTTAAGGAAAATAAAGTCGAAAAATTACAAATAAACAGCAAACTTCTCCAAAACCAGCACGTCAAGCTTTGCCTTTCTGAACGTCCTCAGCGCATCCTCAGGTGAGCAAACTATCGGCTCACCATGCATATTAAATGAGGTGTTTAGCACGGCACCAACTCCACTCCGCTTCTCAAAGAGCTTAATTATGTTGTAATACGTGTGATTATCCTCTTCCTCAAGGGTCTGGGGTCTTGTTGTGCCGTCAACATGGACAACGGCTGGTGCCTCTTTTATGAACTCCTCTGTGGCCCAATAGCTCATTGTCATGAACTTGTTTGGATATGGGTCAACTAAATAATCTCCAATCCTTTCCTCTAAAATTGTTGGTGCAAATGGCTGGAAGACATCTCTCCTCAAAGCCAAATTGAGCTTTTCTTTAATACTTTCATCCCTCGGGTCTGCTAAAATAGAGCGGTTGCCCAAAGCTCTCGGTCCGAACTCCATTTTCCCCTGGAAGAATGCAACAATTTTTCCATCAATTAAGGAATCAGCAACAAAACCTGAAACAACCCTGATTTCCTCATACTTGACTCCTTCCTCTCTCAAAAATTCCTCAATTTCATCCTCAGAGTAAGAAGGACCGAGATAAACGTGTTCCAGCTTAAATGGCTTCCATCTACCATCCAGTCTTTCAAGCTGTGATTTAACATAAACTGCAGCTCCAAAGGCTAAACCGCCGTCATGCATAGCTGGAAACACCCACAAATCTGGGAAGTGCCTTCTTAAAACCATGTTCGCCTTAACATTCTGCGCAACTCCTCCGGCATAAGCCAAGGGCAATCCATACTTTGTAAGCTTAAGCCCAAGTTCATCTACAATCTTTTCCAGATGCTTCTGAGCTGATGCCGCTATCTCAATGGCTTTCTGCTCCAATTTTCCGCTGAGTTGCCCCTTCTTTAAGTTGGCAGAAACTTCTTTAGCTTTCTCAAAGGGGAAATTAAAGAATTCAGCCAGTTTTTTAGTTGCCTCAATTCCAACGAGTTTGAGATGGTTTTCAAAGGTTAAACCATTAAGCTCAATTATCGCGGATAAATCATAGCTCGGCTTTCCATAAGCTGCCAAGCTCATTACCTTGCCCTCGTGTCTCATAGGCTTAAATCCCAAAAGCTCCGTAACTGATGCATAGAAATCCCCAAGGGAATCGAGATAAGTGGACTGGGCAATTCTAATCATCTCACCATCTCTGCAGATGTAGATTGATGAGCTTAAGCCATCTCCAGCGGCGTCTATGCTTAAAGCTAACGCCTCTCTCCAGCCGGAAGTGAGATAAGCTGAGGCTGCGTGAGCAAGGTGATGCTCAACATAGAGAACTTTTCTTTTGAAATCTTTCCCAAAAATCTTCGCTAAGTTCTTTTCAAGCTCCAAAAGACGGGAGCGCTTTCTAAAGATGCCGGCAATCGCAATGATTTCAACTTCATCTGGAGTTACATTCCCCATTTCGAGCACTTTGAGTACACTTAATTTTGGAAAGCCGCGGTAATGCTTAATTCGATTAAGCCTCTCCTCATTAACTGCATAAATTTCCCCATCTTTAATTAAAACAGCTCCAGCATCATGGCCGTCATGAATTCCAAGTATCATGATAAATCACCAAGAGAAAAGAAAAAACGAGTTCAATAAGTCCTTGCAAACCTTGCAATGAATTTTGCATCCTTTCCACAGTGAGCGCACTTTTTGCCTTCAATTTTTGCCTCTTCCTCTGGATATGGAATTCCAAGCATCTTTGCATCAAGGATTTCTTCCATCTCAAGTCCACAGCTCTCTTCCCCACACCACGGGATTTCAACGACCCCTCTTCTGTCTTCAAAGACTTCTTTTGCCTCTTCAAGTGTGTCAACCCTCTTAATGTAGCTGTCGAGGAACTCTTTAGCCCTTGCATAGAGGTTCTCCATTATTGCATCAAGTGTTTCTCTGACCTTCTCAATTAGCTCAGCTCTCTCAACTGTGAACTTCTCAAGGGTGTCTCTTCTTGCGAGCACAGCCTTTTGTCCTTCAACATCCCTCGGACCAACTTCAATCCTCAGCGGAACCCCCTTAAGCTCCCAGTCATAGAACTTCCTTCCTGGCCTTATGTCCCTCTCATCAACATGAACTCTCATTCCAGCGGTCTTAAGCTCCTCGGCAATCTCTCTTGCATATGCAAAGACATCATAGGGCGAGTCCTTCTTTGGAATTGGGACTATAACCACTTGAATTGGTGCGATTGTTGGTGGGAGAACCATTCCTCTATCGTCGCCGTGGACAGCAATGACCGCCGCGAGAAGCCTCTCACTCATTCCATAGGTTGTCTGGTGGACATACTCATGGGTTCCATCTTCTTTTTCATACATTATGTTGTATGCCTTTGCGAAGTTCTGCTTGTAGTTGTGCATCGTTCCTATCTGCAGAGTCCTCCCATCGGGCATTACAACCTCTGCACCGAGGGAGTAATAAGCTCCTGGGAACTTGTCCCACTCTGGTCTCTTTGAGACTATATAGGGCAATGCAAGCTTCTTAGCCAAATTGTCAAATATCTCTAAGTCCTCCTTTATCTGCCTCTCGGCATCTTCAAAGCTGTCGTGGGCTGTATGAGCTTCGAAGAACCTGCTGATTTCTCTAACTCTAATCAGTGGTCTTGTATGCTTTGTTTCGTATCTATAAACATTGACAATCTGGTATATTTTGAATGGTAAATCTGCGTGAGAGCGAATCCAAAGCGCGAACATTGAATACATGGCTGTCTCGCTTGTAGGTCTGAGAATCAATCTCACATCTAAAGGATCGTGACCTGCATGGGTTACCCAAAATACCTCTCCCTCAAATCCAGCTATGTGTTCGGCTTCCTTTTGGAATTCGGTTTCTGGAATTAACGCTGGGAATAGGACTTCTTGATGTCCAGTCCTTTCCATCTCCTCATGGATGAACTTTTCAATGTTCCTCATTATCCTAAGGCCATAAGGCAACCAGATGTTCATCCCTTTTACCGGATACCTTTTATCTTGTATTCCAGCCGTTTCAATAAGCTCATTGTACCACTCGCTGAAGTTGTTCTGCCATTTGTTTCGCTCTACCTTCATAACACCACCTACCCCTTAAGACTTCAGAAGAAGTTTTTAATTTTTCGCTTTGAATCAAAAAGATTTATTAGCTCGTTTCGATAAACGTCTAAAGGTGATAGCATGAAACCGAAAGTGGCTGTATTGTTCAAGATGAAAAGCAAACCACTGGAAGAACTCAAAAAATACTGTGATGTTGATGTTCTGCTGTATCCTGAGAAAGAAGATCTCATGGAAGTAATCCACCAATACGACGGCATTATAATCTCACCCCTTAACAAAATTGATGCTGAAATCATCGAGAAAGCTGAAAGGCTTAAAGTAATAAGCTGTCATTCAGCGGGATATGATCACGTTGATATTAACGCAGCGACAAAAAAAGGCATCTATGTCACTAAAGTGAGCGGAGTCTTGAGTGAAGTTGTTGCGGAGTTTGCCATCGGCTTAATGATTGCCTTGCTCAGGAAGATAGCCTATTCGGATAAATTTATCAGACAGGGAAAATGGGAATCTCCAAAGCTTGTGTGGAGCAGCTTTAAGAATATTGAAAGTGTTTATGGCAAAAAAGTTGGAATTATCGGCATGGGAGCAATTGGAAAAGCGATAGCAAGAAGAGCAAAAGCGTTGGGGGCTGAAATACTGTACTGGTCGAGGAGCAGAAAAGAAGACATAGAAAAGGAAGTTAATGCAAAATATCTGCCCTTTGAGGAGGTTCTCAAACAGAGCGACATCGTTGTTCTGGCACTTCCAGCAACAAAAGAAACGTACCACATAATTAACGAGGAAAGCCTTAAGATCATGGAGGGCAAATACCTTGTAAATATAGGGCGTGGAGCATTGGTTGATGAAAGAGCTGTGATTAAAGCTCTCAAAGAAGGAAAGCTGAGAGGCTATGCAACGGATGTATTTGAGAATGAGCCGGTTCAAGAAAGCGAATTATTTGGGATGGAATGGGAAACGGTTTTAACACCTCACTATGCGGGCTTATCAAAAGAGGCAATGCTTGATATGGGCATTCAGGCAGTTAAAAATCTGCTGAAAGTTTTCAAAGGCGAAATACCGGAAGATTTAGTCAATAGAGATGTATTAAAAATTAGACCAATTGAGAGCATAAAGATGCTGTGAGGTGGTGGTATGGAGCACCTTATTAAAGAGCTCAGAGAAATAACCCAAATTCCAGGAATTTCTGGATATGAGGAAAAAGTTAGGGAAAAGCTGATTGAGTGGATTGAGCCTTTTGCGGATTATAGGATTGACAGAATAGGAAATCTGATAGTTGAGCTTGGAGAAGGTAAGGAGAAAGCAGTTTTCATGGCACATATAGATGAGATCGGGCTTTTAATTACGGGCATAACAAACAACGGGAAGCTCAAGTTCAGAAAAATCGGTGGAGTTGATGACAGACTATTAATTGGAAGACACGTTGATGTGATAACGGAGAATGGAAAGCTTGACGGGGTTATAGGGGTTACACCAGTTCACCTCAACCTCGAGAGGAAGTTTGACACAATTCCCTGGCATGCATTGGAGATCGATATTGGTGCGGAATCAAAGGAGGAGGCTCTATCACTGGGAGTTAAGCCGCTGGACTATGCCGTGTTCAAAAAGCACTTTGCTGTTTTAAACAAACGCTATGTTGCAACTCGCTCTCTTGATGACCGCTTTGGTGCTGTTGCACTCTTTGAGGCTATCAAAGATTTAGTTGATCATGACCTGAATGGAAAGTTCATCTTCGCCTTCACTGTGCAGGAGGAAATAGGGCTTAAGGGCGCTAAGTTTTTGGCAGAACACTACAGCCCGGAGTTTGCCTTTGCCATTGACTCCTTTGCGTGCTGCTCCTTCTTAACGGGAGACGTTAAATTAGGCAGCGGCGCTGTGGTTAGGGCTGTGGACAATTCAGCAGTTTACACAAGAAAACTCGCAAAGAGAGTTGTTGAGACAGCCGAGAAGAACGGGATACCTCTTCAGATAGGTGTCACTGGCGGAGGGACTGATGCGTCTGTATTCCAGCACAAAAGCGAAGTTCTTGCCTTAAGTGTGCCCATTAAATATCTGCACAGCGAGGTGGAGATGCTCCACTTGGATGATTTAGATGCCCTGATAAAGCTGATCGAGGCAATAGTGTTTGAGCTTTAAATGGAGGTGGTCAATTGCTCAAATATATCAGCTATTTTGCAGTTGGTGTTTTCATAGGAATCTTGGCTGCTCTTTTCGGATTGGGCGGGGGATTTTTGATAGTTCCCACACTCAACCTCTTGGGAGTTGAAATTCACCACGCTGTGGGAACTTCATCAGCGGCTGTTGTGTTTACTTCGCTCAGTTCTGCTTTAGCATATTCAAGACAGAAGAGGGTCCATTACAAGGCAGGACTCCTATTGGCAAGCACTGCAATAATCGGGGCATACATCGGGGCTTGGATGACATCTCTGCTGAATCCAGCACAGCTTAAGGTGGTCTTTGGCGCTACGTTAATACTCGTTGCAATTAGGATTTACCGCAAGAAGACAGCAGAGCCAAGTGAAGTTAAGCTTAAGGACGTTAAAATAAACTATAAGCTTGTTCCGGTTGGTGGATTTTTCGCGGGAATAGCCTCCGGATTGTTAGGGGTGGGAGGGGGGATAATAAACGTCCCCTTCCTTGTTTGGCTTGGAATGCCAATTCACTATGCCGTTGCGACTTCAAGCTTTGCAATAGTCTTCACTGCTGCAAGCGGAGCAGTTAAACACTACATGATGGGAAACGTTGAAGCCCAATGGCTTGTTCTTTTGGTGCCCGGGCTGATTATTGGAGCACAGCTTGGAGCAAAAATAGCAAAGAGAACTAAGGCTTCAAACCTGAAAAGAGCATTTGCAGTGGTTTTAGCTTTATTGGCATTGAGAATGATTTTAAAAGGGCTGGGAATTGCGGTTCCGTAATCTTTAAAATTGTTCTTTTTTTATTGTTTTTCATGCTTTGGCACATTTCCATAATATTCATTGGCTTTTTCATAGGTTTGTTCGCTGGTCTATTTGGAATTGGTGGGGGCTTCTTAATAGTTCCCGTTCTGACCCTTTTGGGTCTGCCTATTCATGAAGCTATCGGAACGAGTCTGGCGTGCATCTCTATGAGTGCTCTTGCATCTGCTTATGGGCATTTGAGGCGAAAAAACGTTCTCTTTAAAGTTGTTGTAATAAAAGAAGCGTTTTCAATTCCATCTGCATTGCTTGGTGCTTATATAACTGCATTCCTAAATACGAGACAGTTAAGTGCGATATTCGGCTTTGCTTTGATATATGTCGCATACAAGCTTATTAAAAAGCCTGAAACGCCCTCAATAAAAAGAAATGTCAAAGTTGATTATAGGAAAGTTCCAGTGATAGGGATTATATCTGGCTTTTCTTCTGGGCTTTTGGGGATAAGTGGTGGAATTTTAAATGTCCCGCTGTTTTACTCTCTGGGACTTCCCATCCATTATGCTATTGGCACATCAAGCGTTGCTTTGTTCTTCACAGCATTAGCTGGGACAGTTGGTCATTATATCCTCGGGCAAGTCCACTTTGACAAAGCTATATTGTTGGCTCCAGGATTAATACTGGGAGGCTTTTCAGGAGCAAGACTTGCCCATGAAATTCATCCAGAGCGTCTCAAAATGGGATTCTCGCTGGTACTTCTCATAATCGCAACCAGGATGATCTTGAAAGGTTTGGGGTTTTCTGTACCATGAGATTTAACCTTTTTAAATACTGCTTTGTTTTATTTCTGTGTAGATTATAACGAAATGTTATTGTCATTTTCCCATCTTCGTCAGAAAATTTTATAACTTTAACAGAAGAAATTGACAAAGGTGCTTTATGAGAATTGCAAAGAGAGCATTGGGGAGGATTATTGCGATATACATTACTGTCATGCTGATTTTGGTTTTAACCGCAGGAATCACTGCTAATCACCTACTCAAGGAGAGAGCTAAGGATTTAGCGGCATATGGCATTGGAATGAAAAATCCAGTTCTTTATGAGCAGATAAAAAGGGAAGCTGCAAAAGAGGGTGTTGAACCTTGGGAGTATATTTATGAACACTTTCTCCTTGAAAAGTATGGTTTATCAAAAAATCCGTTCCTCATGGGGATTCAGCTCCTCTTAAATAAAGGGGAACCTTTAAAGACACAAATTGACAAAAGAAAGGAAAGAGAATTAAGTCTTTCTCGTGCAACCCTTGTAACTCTAACTGTAATGCTGAGCTCTGTGGCATTAATTGTTGTCTTTGGAGTTATCTTTGGAATGAAGCTTGCAAATCATCCAAGACTGTTGGAGATTATAGAGGGCATAACAAGACTCTTCAATGGTTTGCCTTCTTGGTGGATTGGAGTTTTGCTGATAGTTATATTTGCTGTTAAGCTGAATGTCCTCCCTACAGGCGGTCTTTTCACGCCAAAACCTCTATATGGTGTTACATATGTTGTTGATTTAATAAAGCATCTCGTTCTTCCCATAATGACTTTATTTCTGGTATTTATTTGGGAGTTCATGAGCATAGTTGCGAGAGAAACACAGAAGGAGATGTATCAGCCCTACATACAGACAGAGAGAGCAAAAGGTATCCCAGAAAAGGTCATCTACAGAAAACACATTCTAAGGAACATTGGAATCGTGCTGAGCAGCTTTACAGCCCAAAAGTTCATGGAGATGTTCACAGACTATCTCGTCATAGATTACCTTTTTGGTTTGATGGGTCTCGGCTTAGTGCTCAAAAACTCATTTGTGAGAGAGATAATACCAAATGTAGGTGTTAGCATTACATTTAACTTCTACCTTTTCTTCGCAACTACCCTTATAATTGCTACAATATCCTTCGGTGTTTCTCTGTTTCTTGAATTTCTCAAAGGAGTTATAGATCCAAGGGTGAGCTAAAATGATGATGAGGAGACAAAAGATCGGCGTGATAGTTCTGATACTCTTCATAATTTTTGTCTTTGGGAGTTATTTTTCAGTCTCTAAGGAGGAGCTTGACAACTGGGAAAATGGAATATATTGGATCAATTATCCCAAAAGGGCAAAACCTGTTTGGTTGGGAGGGATTCCAACTGTTAAGCTAACGCCCAAGCTGAACTGGTCTTCCCAAGGATACAGTTTCTATGTTTACACCTATGAACATCAATACAATGAGAAGCCCAACGATATTGCGATTGTCATACATAATCCATCCCTCTATGTTATTGACGTAAAGAGACCGGATGGGGTTTTAGTTAATGTTTATGATGGGATGCTTTTTCAAAATATTACCTTGAATACAAACGATAGAGCTGTCCTCTCAATTTTCAGAGCATTGAAAAATAGGTTCAACTTAACTGATGCGGACTTGGGAACAAAAACACCTGCAGAGTTGCTTTTTTCCGCTGATCCATATTTCGACACATTAAAAGGCACTTATACTCTCAGAGTTCTATGCAACTGCTCAGTACCTCCAGAAGTCATCGTTTATGGGACAAGTTATGGTCTGCTTGGAACTGACAGCTATGGTAGGGACATATGGGTGGGATTTGTTAAGGGCATGGTTAATACACTTTATTTAGCATTATTCACAACATTTATGATAATTGCTTTAGGTCTCGTGCTCGGCTTGATCTCTGGCTACTTTAAAAACCTGCTCTCATCCATAGTCACATTTTTCTTAGAAGTCCTTACAGCTCTTCCAATTTTGCCCATCCTCGTTGTTCTCACGTGGGTCATGTCAAGGCAAAGCATTGGAGCTCATGTTGAAGTTAACCCTGTAAAGTTCATGCTTTTGGTCTCAATATTGCTGGTGGGTAAGTTTGCCAAGACTATCCGGATAATGACAATCCAAGAAAAGTCGAGGGAGCACGTTACTGCCAGCATCTCTTTGGGAGCTTCAGGATTTCATGTCATCAGAAAGCACATTTTACCGGTAGTTTTAGAGCACAGCGTTAGGTACTTCACATTCTTAATGCCAAGAATTGTTGCCCTGATTTCAATATTCGGCTTCTTTGGATTAATACCTGGCGTAAACTGGGGCTCGTTTGTTGGTGAAGCTTTACAACAAGGAGCATTATATGGGGGATACTGGTGGTGGGTGCTTTCACCAGGATTTGCCATGGCATTCTTAAGCTTGGGCTTTGCTCTGGTTGTGTCTATCGATAAACCCCTAACTCTCTCTTAGCTTTTTGTACACTAAAAACACAGCAAGAACTACCAAAAGCTCTGCTATTACCAGAGGCAAATCATACGAATAGTAGAGCCTGTGGATATGTATAAGACTTGGAAGAAGGAGCATAAGAGCTAACAGAGTACTTATTGGGCATAGTACTAAGAAGTCTTTGAATGAAAAGCTGGGATTTATGTCAGCAACCACAAGCTTGGAAAGGTAGTAAGAGAAAGACATTAGCAGTGCAGCAAATATTAAATAGCCCCCAATTACTTTCTTTCCAAGCTTTTCACGATCCCACACAGCATAGATGACCATTAAAGGCATAACTCCAATATATGCCTCTAACCATGCAGAGAGATCTTTTAAAAATCCATAAGGAGCATCAAAGTTGGCAAAAGCTACTGCTCCCGGCTGGAGGACAGCCAGAGCAAGGAGGTTTATTAAGAGAAATTTGAGTTGACTCCTCTTCAAGAATGCCACCATGTCAAATTTTAGTTTTGCAGTATTTATTTTTTTTCTTGTCGTTTCAAATTCAAAATCTTGGAATTTTCTTGCTCAAAAAAGTTAAATACTAAAAGAGCAAACCAAAATCAGTAAGTGGAACGTTTCGAAACGTTCTTTTCACCGGGTTCCTAAAATAAGTTGACCTCACATTCACAACTGGTGATGTCCATGAGATGGAGTGCCCTGGCACTGATGGTGTTGCTTCTGGGGGGTTTAGTGCCATTGGGTGTAGCCCAGGAAGAAGCCAGTAACACAACAGATATTCAGCAATTAAGCCTTGATAACGCAACAAGGGAGCAAATAATTGCAGAACAGCTTATCAACCAACTTATGAGATTGGATAAATTCACTGAAAAGAGAATTGAACCCATTAGAGGCAAACTTCCCGAGAACTCAACAATATTGATACATTATGAGAAAGCAAAAGAGTACAAAGAGAAGGCACTTGAAGAGTTTAACAACGGCGATTATTACAACTCAATACTTGATGCATTAACTGCAATGCACCACTACAAGATTGTTTTAAGGGAGCTAAAAGAAGGAAAAGAAAGAGTTGAAGATGCAAGAGAACGGATAAGAGCAGAGATAGAGAGAACAATTCAATACTTCAAATTTGTTGAGAAAACGATCCGCATAGCTGAAAAAGAGGGAATTGACGTCAGTAACTTGACAGTGCTTTATAATGAAACAAAACAAGCATATAAGGTTGTGTTAGAGGATATTAAGGCAAAAGATTTTGGAAAAGCACGAGAAGACCTCCAAGTAGCAAAAGAAAAGAAGATGCAGCTTGACAAAGAACTGAGGAGAGTTAGAAAAGAGCTGGCTTATGCAAATGCTGACAGGATTGTAAAAGGGTTTTTAATGAGAACGAGCAGAGGTATTGCCTTTGCTGAGAGGGCTATACAAGAGGCAAAACTTAGAGGAATAGATACTGCCGAAGCAGAGGATAAGCTTGAGGAGATAAAAGCAATTTATGATGAAGTCAAAAGCTTGGCAGAACAAGAAAAATGGGAAGATGCTTTAACAGTTATAATCAACAACAAAGCAGAGATTGATGCATTTTTCAGGAGCCTCAATAGGATTCATGAAAAATTCGCTGAAGAGAAAATAAAAAGAGACGCTGGAGCATTTCTCCGGGAGATGCAAGATAGGATTAGAAAGGATACCAGAGCATTACAAGAGCTAAAAAGAAGGGGAGTTGATACAAGAAGGGCTGAAATTGAACTTAGAACCGCTGCACAGGAGTTACAAATAGGATTAAGGCTGCTCAAAGAAAGAAAGCCCGCCCTTGCAAGGGAACATTTTGGGATTGCACTGAGGCTCCTTTACAGTGTTGAGCAGTTTATCCTTTCTCATTCCTGATTTTTTATTTTGGAGGTGATTAAATGAGGAAAATCATGACCCTTATTACCATCACCCTGCTTATAGTTCCACTGGTTAGTGCTGAATTTACGGTTTCTGAATTGGAGCTCACCATTTACAGAGATGGGTATGTTAAAGTCAGTTATCAAATCATTCCAGGTGATTATGCTGTTCAAATAAGTGTTCCTCTTTTAGGTGAGAATTACGAAAACCTCATTGTAGAAGATGAAAATGGCAATCCCCTTAATTTTGAGATTTCTGGGAATAGTGTGGTTATTTATGTTGATGATGCTCAACTTATAAAACTCTCATATTACACCCCTGATTTAACTTCCAAGCATGGGCTTGTTTGGACTCTAAACGTTTCTTCACCTTATCCATTTAAGATCGTGCTTCCCCAAAACGCAATAGTTGTTGATCTTAGCGATATCCCCCTTTCAATAAGCGCAAATATAATCTCTATGCCACCCGGAAACCAAAGTATCTCATATACTCTGGGATATGGGGTAGAAAAAGCCTCTCAGAATTGGGTATACTATCTCATCACAAGTGTTCTGGTTATTAGTGCAGTGGTTATTGGAATAAAGCTGATCTCCAAAAGGTCTTCAAAGAGCATTAAAATTGACCGGGAGGCATTTCTAAAAAAGATGGAGAATTTTGATCTAAATGATGAAGAAAAAAGTGTATTGCTGTATATCCTTGAAAAAGGTGGTAGAGCAAGCCAAGCTGAAGTAAGAAACGCCCTCGGACTTCCAAAAACCACTGCATGGAGAATGTTTAAACGTCTTGAGAAGCAAGGATTAGTAAAAATAATCCGGGGGAGGAAGGAAAACTGGGTGGAGCTGAGGTTTTAGAAGCTGATAAATATAGATAAACCCTCAACCTTCCATTTTTTCTCCTCAAGATACTTTTTTATAAAAGAGGGACTCGGAGAAACGTTTTGAAACGAGCAAAGTCCGGCGGGTTCCTAATATAGAGGGGACACCTACTTACTATCAGGTGAGAGCCATGAAGATGAGTATGAAAACACTGCTGGTGCTCTTCATAGGGGCACTGATACCGCTGAGTACTGCATGGGCGGCAACCAACACAACCGCAGTGAGCAACCAGACCCTGCCGGTCAACGCCACGAACGTGACCAACACCACCCCCGTTAACATGAGCAACGTCACCAATACAACGAACACGAGCGTTATGGCATACAATCTGCTCATGATACTGGACAAGGTCGCCAACTACACCGCCGGCCTGATAGCCGAGCTCAACGTGAGCAACGTCACGATCTCCAACTACACCCTTGACCTGTACTCTCAGGCTGAAGCAGCCCGTGCCCAGGCGTGGGAGCTTTACAACGCCGGCAACTACAGCGAGAGCATAAACGCCTCCATGAATGCCCTCTATCTCTACAAGGAGGTCATCGAGGAGCTTATCGACTACTACAAAGAGCACAAGGAGGAGAAAATGGAGGAAGAGCACGAGTACTATGAGATGATAATGGACGCCAGGGAGGAGCTCCAGAGGGCCAGTGAGTACTTCCCCTACGTGGAGAAAGTTATCGCGGAGGCAGAAGCAGAGGGCCTCAACGTCACCTATGTCATGGAGCTTTACAACGAGACTAAAGCGGCTTATATGGTCGTTGCCCAGGACCTTGCCAGCGGCAACGTCACAGCGCTCAAGGCAGACCTTGAGTATGCGGAAGAGCTAATGGACAAGCTTGAGGATGCCGTTGAGAAGCTCCAGGAGCAGATAGTCAGCGCAAAGGCCGATGAGATAAGCCAGGCCTTCATGGAGAAGCTCCAGGAGCAGATGAAGCTCATGCAGGAGCTAATGACTATGCTTCAGAACTCCACGATAAACGCCACGTACCTCCAGGAGAACCTGATGGAGCTCCAGACCATGTACGAGCAGTTCAACGCCCTCGTTGAGAGCGGCCAGTATGAGGAGGCCCTCGACATGCTCCACGACATCAACGAGGAGCTGAAGGAGATAATCGAAGACACCAAAGAAATAGAAAAGGAGTACAAGGAGGAGACAGAAGAGAAAGAAGAACACAAGGATGAAAAGGACAGCAAAGATGAATACGAAGATGACCACAAAGAGAAGGACGAGCATAAGGACGAATACATCAGTGATGAGAGCGACGATGACCAGAATGGGGGATATGAGGAGCAGGATTCCCACGATGAGAACAACGGTCAGCATGAGGACTCTGAGGATAACAACGGAGACGGGGAACACAACGGTGAAGATGACTCGGAGGATGAAGATTGAACATCTTTTTAAGTATCTTTTTCTTTGGTTTTAAGAATATTTTTAAGGGGGATTTCTTAACTTCTGGAGGTGCCGAGATGAGGAGCAAAGCAGCAATAGTGCTGGCAATTGCACTCGTGATTCTACCTTTCATAAGCGGGCAGTACTCCGTCGAGTCTCTAAGCCTTACAGTCTATTCCGACGGGTACGTTAAGGTATCTGAGGTCATTATCCCAGAAAACTACACGGTCAGCTTTTCCATATCACTTCTCGCCACCAACGTTGAAGGGCTGACCGTTATCGATGAGAATGGGAATCCTCTACCGTACAAAATGAACGGTTCCATTCTTACCGTATACTTCGAAAACGCCATCCCAATTAAAATAACTTATTATACTCCCGATCTTACATCAAAGAAAGGGGCGATATGGAGTGTCCATTTCAGTTCAACCATCCCCGTTAAAATCACGTTTCCGGATAACGCTGTTATAGTTGACCTTACGGATATACCTCTCGAGATAAATGGGAACTCGATTCTCATGCCCCCCGGGAATCAGACGGTTTCCTATGTTCTTGAATACAGACCAGTAGGAACTGAGGCTCCAGCGGCACCAACATCGGGAACAACCACTGAATCCTTCAACTCAACGGCACCATCAAGCTCAGGCTCTTCATCTCAGAGTTCAAGCACTTCCAGCCAAGGCTCCATGAACTGGACGATGGTTGGTATATTGACCCTCCTTGCCCTTGCCGCCGGCGGGGGCCTTGTCTACATGAGGCGCGGGGGAGAAGAAAAAGCCATCGGCATCAGCAGGGAGGACTTTGAGAGACGTCTCAGGGAGTACGAACTGACGAAGGACGAGGAAAAAGCCCTGCTCTATCTGTTTGACAGGGGCGGGAAAGCCAAGCAAGCTGAAGTCAGGGAGATGCTTGGGATTCCTAAGACGACCGCCTGGAGGATGTTCCAGCGCCTTGAGAAGCAGGGACTGGTGAGGGTCTACAAGAAGAAGAGAGAAAACTGGGTGGAGCTAAGGCTTTAACGAACTCTTGCTCCCAATTTTACTTCTTTATCTGGCATGAGTAGAGCCACGTTCTCACCGTCATCTGCCGCGAGGAGCATTCCCTGACTTTCTACGCCACGGAGTTTCTTCGGCTCGAGATTTGCAATGACGACAACATATCTATTGAGCAGCTCCTCTTTGCTGTAGTACTTCTTAAGCCCAGCAACAAGCTGTCTAACCTCTTCGCCAAGGTCAACTTTAAGGACATAGAGCTTGTCCGCGTTTGGATGGTCTTTGACCTCAACAACCTTCCCAATCCTTAACTCAAGCTTAGCAAAATCATCGAACTTTATATATTCCATCTTTCCGCCCCCCATTCTTTCTTTCTTCTCAAGTTTTTTTCCATAGATGCTCTTAAGTATTGCCATTGCCTCTTCCCTTCTCTTCTCTCCAAAGTTCTCAAGGGTTACCCTTACAACATCCTCCATCTTGTAGTATTTTTCAAGGAGAAGCTTTGCACTCTCCGGATTTCCCCTGGCGATGTGCTTGACTATAAATAGTATGATGTCCTCATCAGTGACCTTCCTGAAGAGTATCTCAGCTTTTCTGACCTTATGTCCTGCCGGAATTTCGGTGAACTTCCACTTTTTAAGCTCGTCAAGATTTAAGAGGTGCCATATTTTTTCGCCTGCATCTGGGAGGAAGGGTTCAATTATGATTCCCAGAGCTTTGACGATCTGGAGCGAAACATTAACTGTCGTTGCCGTTCTCAGCTTATCAGTCTTTGCGGTCTTCCAGGGTTGCTGGTAATCGAAGTAGCGATTTCCAAAGGCAGCAAGCGCCATTGCTCTTTTCAGTGCGTCTTTGAAGCGGTATTTTGCTATTAGCTCCCCAACTTCCTCAAAGGCTTTCTCAATTTCCTCAAACGCTTGTCTATCCAATTCATCAGGTTCTCCCCTCTCAGGGACTTTTCCATCGAAATATCTGTTAACGAAGGTTAGAGCTCTATGGACAAAGTTTCCAAGTATGTTGACCAGCTCCTCGTTTATCTTGGCTTTGAAGTCCTTGAAATTAAAATCGGAATCCCTTGTTTCGGGCATTATTGCTGTTAGATAATAGCGGAGATAGTCAGCGGGGAATTCATCCAAGAATTCGTGAACCCAAATAGCCCAGTTTCTGCTGGTTGAGAACTTCTTGCCTTCTAAGTTGAGATATTCATTGGCCGGAATGTCATAGGGCAACAGCCACTTAAATTCTCCATTTTTATCTTTAAACTTCCCATAACTCATTAAGAAAGCTGGCCAGAAAATTGCGTGGAATGGTATGTTATCCTTTCCAATGAAGTGAATTATTCTTGTCTCTTCTCCATCATAGTTTGCCAGCCAGTACTTTTTCCATTCTTCTTCCTTACCTATGCGCTTGAAGTATTCAATCGTTATTGATATGTATCCTATTGGTGCCTCAAACCAGACATAGAGGACCTTGCCTTTCATGTCTTCAGTTTCAAGTGGCACTGGAATTCCCCAGTCTAAATCCCGGGTTATAGCCCTCTCTTCAAGTCCCTCTTTTATCCATCCAAGAACGGTGTTTCTAACATTGGGCTTCCAGTGTCCGTTACCCTCAATCCACTTTCTAAGCTTTTCCTGGAAGTCCTGCATTTTAATATAATAATGAGCAGAATCTTTGAAGGTTATGGGATTTCCACATATATTGCATCTTGGGTTTATCAAAATTTCAGGGGTAAGGGGTCTACCGCAAACTTCACACTGGTCTCCTCTCTGCTCCTCAGCTCCACAGTAGGGACAGGTTCCGATTACATATCTGTCCGGAAGAAACATCTTATCGTGCTCACAGTAAGCCTGCTTTGTTACCTTCTTTACAAGGTGTCCGTTCTTAAGGGCTCTTAGGAAGAAATCCTGACTGACCTTATAGTGAACTGGCAGCTCTGTTCTTCCGAAATAATCAAAGCTTATCTTAGCTCTTTCAAAAGTGGTCTTTATATGTTCATAGTAGTAGTCGACAATTTCCCTTGGGCTCTTGCCTTCTTTCAATGCCCTGAATGTTATCGGTGTTCCATGCTCATCAGTCCCACATATGTAAATAACATCTTCTCCCTTCAATCTGAGATATCGGACAAAAATATCAGCCGGCAGATATGCTCCAGCTAAATGTCCTGCATGGATGGGGCCATTAGCGTAAGGCAGGGCCGATGTTACCATATACCTTGTCATCGTTATCACCTCGAAAAACTAATGTTATTGGCTTTATAAGTGCTGTGAAATTTAAACATTACGGTGGGTTATTTTCGGTAAATGGAAATATGCTTAGTTGTGCATAAACAAGTGTTACCTTCACCGAACATTATTTAACATGAAAGCAGAAGGTTTCTTGGTGGTTTCATGAAAGCTCGGATAAGAGAAAGATTCAAATTTGATGCAGCTCATGCTGTTGTTATTAATGGAGAGCCAGAGGAGATTCACGGTCACACTTTCAGGCTTGAAGTGGTTGTAGAGGGGGAGCTCAGAAAAGGGTATATAATTGATTTCCTGGAGCTCAGAAAGATTGTTGAGGGTGTCATAGCTAATTTGAGGCATAAAAACCTCAATAAGTTTTTTGAGAATCCCACAACTGAAAACATAGCACTGTGGATTGCCCAGAAGGTTGAGAAAAAATTGCCTCCAACCATTAAGCTCCAGAAAATTATACTTTGGGAAGGAGATGAAAACGGAGTTGAGTTTGAATTTTAATCGTTCACCAGTGCATCTCTAAACCTAATATAATAGATGAGCACCACCAAAAACATTAGGCACCAGATTCCAAAGGCAACCTTCCATGCCGGATAGATGTCAAGCAGGGGTCCGATGACCATTAAACCCAAGGGAGTCGAGATATTCACCAACATCCCAAGAGCAGAAAATACTCTCCCCCTGAGTTCACTTGGCACTGCCCTCTGGATCTTTGCCTGCAGGGGGGTGCTGATTATTGCACTGCTGAAGCCCCAGAGAAGATTTATTGCAAGCAGGGATATGAAGATAATACCTGTGGAGAGCTTTGCAGGAGGGGAAATTAGAATGATGAAGGCAAACATTACAGCACCATTGAAAAAGAGAGATTTAAAGAACAATCTCCCAGCTCTTCTTCCAAGCCTTGCTGCAACTAAGATGTTGCCCAAAAGCATGCCGACCATGAGTGCAGACTGGAGAACTCCAAACTGCTGACTTGACAGCTTTAATATCACCCTGTAAACATACGGTTCCAGTACAGAGCCAAATGGCTGACCCAAGGCATTCATAAACAGGGCGAAGCTTATCAAAACCATAAGGTATCGGCTTGATCTTAGAAATGAAAGCCCCTCCCTGATATCTGCTATGATTTCACCGAAACTCTCTATTTCCCTTGTCTTCCATTCATACCGTATGAAGATTTCAAAGAGACCTGAACCAAAAAAGCTGAGAGCATTTATCGTAAATGCAAGCTTTATTCCCCCAACTGCATATATCAACCCACCGAGGGCGGGCCCAATGAGGCGGGCAACTATTGAAAAAGAACTAACTATCGAGTTTGCACGCTCAAGTTTGTCAGATTCAACCAGATCGGGAAACATGGCACTTGTAGAGGCTCCAAAAAATGTGCTCATTATTGCAAGAACAATCTGCAGGATGAGGAGCTGATATATCTCAAGGAGGTTGAGAAAAACAACTCCAAAAAGGAGGACTCCCCTAAGCAAATCAAAACCAACCATCAGGGCTTTTCTGTTGTATCTATCTCCCACAACACCAGCAAAAGGCATAAATACCAGAGAGGGTAGGATATCAGCCAGAACAAAAATGCTCATCATACTTCCGCTTTTGGTTTTGTCAAGAATATACAGGGGGAGAGCAACTTCGTGAACTGCCCATCCTATCTGAGACACAAATCTTCCAACTGCGAAGAGCCAGAAGTTTTTTCCTAACCCTGTCATTTATAGTCCCCCATGTATTCTGTGGTTTTTATCATCACAGTTTTGTGTAGTATGCTCTTTTGTGGTATGTTTTTTAATACTTATGATCAGTATATAAAAATTTATCGGAAACTTGTATCAAAAAGATTTTTAACGTGTGCTCAGGCTGAATTAATTCATGAAAGTCCCAGAAATGCTAATCCTGATTGCCTTTGGTCATCTCATTGGAAAGAGGGTTAGTCTTGCTAAAGTTGGACGGTTTGCCAGTAAATATCTGCTCGCGTTTTTGATATTCGGGAACATAGCGAGCAAGTCTCTGGACTATCTTCTCAGCATAAAGATTGTGTTCATATATGCGGTTCTTGTGACCATTATATGCCTGCTTTCATCGTATCTTTATGGACATGTTTTTATCAAAGATCACAAGTGGAGAGGGGCGCTTATTATTCTCTCCGTGTATCCGAATTTATCAGCTCTGGGCTTCCCCATAGTGAGCCTTTTTGTAAATGACATAACACCGGCTGTAATTTATGCCTCGATAACATCAATGACCGTTGTGCCGATTGTAACATTTGTAGCATCTCATTTCTCAAACCATTCTTCCACCTTAAAAGAGAGTCTGAAAGCTTCGGTGCTCTTTCCTCCATCAATAGCAACAGTGCTGGGAGTTACAGCAGTTGTGCTCAACATTAAGATACCCTTTTTGAACGTCATAAAAAGAATTGGCTGGCTCACAATTCCCCTTCTCCTAATTTATTTCGGCTCCAGAATAACGTTGAAGAGATTTACCTTGAAAAGTTTTGCTGAAGTTTTGGTCTTTCGCTCATTAATACCGGCAGTTTTTGTTGTGACGATACTTCACGGTTATAGTGATGAGGTTTTCTACTCCGTTTTAGTTGAATCAGTAATGCCCCCAGCTATATCTGCAAATGCGATTCTTGCGTATTACAACTTAAAAGCCGAAGAGGCCGTGAGTGCGACCTTTGCTCATACCATCTTGACTTTGGCAGTATTTATTGTGTTGAGTATTTTAAGATAAAAAATAACAAAGAAGAATTACTTTCCAGCAATCCTGACATTCTCAAATGCGACCCATGGTGTTATTGCCGTTCCGTGGAATGGAATTACCTTCTGCTCTTTGCTAATTGCGTAAATCTGATTGATCAGCTCGTAAACATTGCCGCTCATCATGAAGACCGTTGAACCTTTGACTTCCCCATTCTCAATTAGAAACGCCGGGTTAGCAACGACGGCAAAGTTTCCGTTGTCTGGGTTGCTTGAGTGTGCTCCTTGGAAGCCATCAACGAGGTAGCCGTGGTCAATCTCAGCTATCAAGTCGCTTAGACTTTCTTTTCCTTTCTCAATGACAATGCTGTGGAATCCTATGCCAATTCCACCTGTTGAGAGGTTCCTTGTTCCGTTTCCAGTGCTTTCTGTCCCATAAACCTTAGCCCAGTAGTTGTTCCATATGAAGCCTTTGAAGACACCGTTTTCAATGAGCATGTTCTTTCTCGTTGGAATTCCCTCATCGTCAGCTATAACCGGTTTTAAGCTGAGCTCATGGAACGGATCGTCATAGATAGTCAAAAGCTCGCTTGCAATTTTTTGCTCAACTTTATTAAGAAGAGGTGTTGTTTCTTTAACTACTCTTTCACCGCTAAACGCTGGAAAGAGCGCATAGCTCAGCAGGGAAGCCATGGCCCACGGCCCAACTATCACCTTTGCCTCCTCGGTCTTGCTTTTCTCAACGTTGTAAGCCCACTTGACTTTTTGGGCAACCTCTTCAACAACTTTCTCAACCTCAAGATCCAAGCCAAGCTTGGCATCAAATTCAAATATACCTGGCGTTACATTGCCGTTCTTCCTCCCAATGAGCTCAAGGTAAAAGTAAGCTCCCCCTCCTTCTTGGAAGACATCTACGCCGTGAGAATTTACTATTAAGCTCTCGCTCCACTCTGCCCCTCCTCCGCCACCAGCAACAACAAAGCCCTTGTCTTTCTCTAAGGCAAGCTTGATGGCTTTGGTTGCTAAGTCCACAAAGTAATCTGGAGAAACCTCCTTGACTTCTTTGCTTATCTTCTTTGGCTCTCTGTATTTGCCGGGCTCCGGAAGTGAAACCCACTTCTCGTCTGGAGCGTTGAGCTTAGCCATCTTATATGCTTCCTCAATCGCCTTCTTGATTTCCTCTTTATCCTCGCTGTCAATTATGCTTATTCCTATGCGCTTATCTTTTATGCCCCTGATCACAGTAATTGTTCTCTGCCTCACGGAGGAAGTTGAAACCTCATTGAGCTCAATGTTAACTCCAACGTCTCTGTTTCTGTAAACGGCAATCTCAAGCTCGTCAAAAAACCTTTCACCAAAGCGGATGAGCTCTTCCATTTCAATCACCCGATGATTATTCCCCCATCAAATCTCATGTGAGGTCCTCCGGAACTAACAAATGCCGTCTGCCCCTTTCCGCAGAAGCCCGTCTCAATTCCGAAGTCCTTTCCCACAGCAGTTATCTTCTTCAAAGCTTCAATTGCAATTCCGCTGATGGAAGTGTCTCTTATCGGCTTAGTAATTTCACCGTTCTCAATCATATACCCCTCTTGCACACCAACTTGGAATGCCGAGTTGAGCTGAGCTTGACCTCCTCTGAAGTCAACGACATAATAGCCGAACTTAATATCTTCAATCATCTCCTCAAAGCTCCAGTCGCCGGGCTCAAACACTGTGTTGCGCATTCTGATAATTGGTGGGAAAGTGTAGTCTTGAGCTCTCGCATGTCCGTTTGGCTCAATTCCCCACTTGTGGGCGTATTCCCTGTTGACCATGAGTTCTTTCAGAATTCCGTTCTCAATGATGTGAATGTCTTTAACGGGAACGCCCTCATCATCATATTTGTCGTTTCCAAAGCCGCCATCGACGATTCTCTCGCTCATCGTAACGAACTCAGGTGCAATCTGCTTACCCATGAGGTCTTTAAACGGTGAGTTAATTGTAAGATCAGCCTCAGCTAAATGCCCCAAAGCCTCGTGGGCAATGATTCCAACTATAATTGGTCCAGCAACAATCGGGAATTCTCCTCTCTTAGGTGCAACGCCATTGAGCTGAGCGTGTAGCTTCTTCAGAACTCTCTGAGCAACAACTTCATTGGTTTCCTTTGTCTCAAATATCTCCCAGCCGTAATCCACCTGCCCTATTGAGTCCCTGCTTGCAGCTAACTTATCCCCTTCCTTTCCCGTTGCCCAGATGTACTGGACGAGATAGTTGACGTCCCACCTTATATTTGCCCCTTCATTTGTGAGGAGGATTTTTTCACCACTTGCATCTTCATAGCGAATCATTGTGGACTTGACGACTTTATCCTCCTTAAGGAGTTTTTCAAGCTCTTTGAGATGCCCAATTTTGTCATCAATGTTAACCTCAACGGGTTTAATCTTCATCTTGCTCTTTACAACATCTTCAACGGGCTTTATCTCAGCAAGCTGAATCTTTTCTCTCTTTGCTTTTGCTCCAGCTTTTGCTAACTTGTATGCCTCTTCAATTGCTTTTTCTAAGTTCTCCAAGCGGTTGGTTGAAGAAAATCCCCAAGCTCCATCTGCAAGAACTCTTATTGCAACTCCTCTTTGAACTTTGTTTGTGAATGTTACAAAAGTTCCGTCTTTAAGCTCAAGATTAGTCTTTTTGAGGTTCTCATAGCGCAGCTCTATGTATTCTGCTTTTAAATTGTTCATAGCCCATTCAAGGGCTTTTTCGAGAACATCTTGCATATCGACCACCTCAAATTTATCCCCGGAGTAATTTACATTACCACCATATAAAAGGATTTTGCGCGGATTTGAACACTTAAATATGCATCTGAAGGAAGTCTTTTTAGGAGGGTAAAATTAGATTACAGTGGGGGTGGAGGAAATGAAAGCAGAAATTAAGGAGTTCATTGACAGGGGAACTTATAAAAAAGCCCCATTGTTTGAAGGTGAGCTTCCTGAAGGGAGTTACGCTCAAATAGTTGAGATTAAACCAAAGCAGACTGTTCCAAAACACTATCATGAAAGACAGTATGAGCTGTTTTACATAATTAGCGGACAAGCAAAGCTCGGCATTGGAGAGAGGGAATATGACGCAAAACCAGGGGACATATTTTTGGTTAAGCCCAAGACTGTTCATTGGGTTGTCAATAAAAAGGAAGAGCCATTCAGGCTTTTTGTGGTTAAGCTGAACTACTTTGGAGATGATAGCGTTTGGCTTGAGTGATTTGCCCTTACGCTTTTGTAATTTTTCTGCTTATGATACTACGCATTCTTTCTGTAGCTTCTTTTGGGAAGATTGTCCTATTAATGCCTTTGTTCATTTATCAACTTTCTGACCAAGTCCGCAAGCTCGTCAAGGGTCTTAATGTGATAATCAGCGTCTTCCACAAAATTGTTAAACCTCAAAACCTGAACTGCTTTAATTCCAGCTCTATGTGCAGCCTTCACATCCAGTTCGCTGTCCCCAACAACGAGGGACTCATCGGGAGGAACATTCAAAACTTTTAGTGATTTCAGAATTAAATGTGGATTTGGTTTTACGCCATCAAGATATGAGTAATCCTTACCAAAAACGACATCAAAATATTTTCTTAAGTTGAAAAGCTCTAAAACAAACTCTGTGCAATCTTGAGATGCATTGCTTACAGCAGCGAGTTTTAGTCCCATTGTTCTTAATTCAGAGAGAGCTTGAGGAACGTCTGGGAAGATTTTAACCTTGCCTTCTTTTGCTAATACCTTTCGATATTTAAGGTTCACATTATCAACGAGCTTCCAAAATTCTACATGGTCAATGCCAAACCTTTCAACGTAACTCCGAGGAAGAATCCCTTTAACCATCTTCCTATATGTCTCAAAATCTATATCTATACCATGCTGCTGGAACGCAGGCTCAAGATATTTGCTGAACCACTCCTTTGCATCATAGTTCTCGTAATAAACAAGGGTTTCATCAACATCAAAAATTAACGCCTTAATCAATTTGCACACCTCAGACAAGACCGATATCATCACTGTTCAGCCGGTTGATCCGTCATCATTGGTTTAGAAATATTTGGAATAAAAAGTTAAAAAGCTTTCAGAAAAGATCCTCCAGCTTGACATCAATCTTGTCTGGTATGAACGGCAATACATGCCTTGTTGTCTTTGGTGAGAAAACCTCCCCTCTTTTTACAAGCTCCATGACTTCCTCTTTGCTTGGTGCTTTTCTAATAAAGACATAGTCAATTTCTCCTTTGTCCATGTCTTCTTTCGCATCCTCTTTAAGGCCATAGTAAATGAGCTCAATCTCTCCTTCAACGCTCATCTCATCAAGGACTTTACTCACAATCTTCTGCTCTTTCAGTCCTCCTGGAATCTTGAATGCCTTATCTTTGCCAACAAGAGCAAAGGCGATTTCTCCTTTCTCTGCCAATTCTTCAGCATCCTCACACTCTTCAACTGTAAGTCCTTCTTTCTTAAGTCTTTCAAGAACTTTTCCCAAGTCACCCTTGAACGCTGGGTACCAAGTATAAACTTTCACATCATCACTGAAGTAGTCCAAAATCACCGATGGAGCTTTTTTAGCCCCAAGTTTCATAAGACCAGCCCATCTGTGGTGTCCATCGACAATTAGGTACATATCTTCACCGGGAACTTTAGCTAAGAGCATCGGCTTCCAAAAAACTCCCGAACCTGTAACACTTTCGATAAACGCTTCAAGTTCCTTTTGGACGAGTTGCTCGTGAGGCTTCATTTTTTCCAGCTCAATGAAAACATACTCAACTTTTTTTACTGGAATATCGTACTTTGGAACCTTTTCAACTCCCATAAATATACCTCCCAAAAGCTTTACACTATTGTGAAACATTTCACAAAATAAAAAGCTTTTCCTACAAATCCCAATACAAGCTTGTAGTGGTTGTGGATTTATTGGGAGATGACTTTTTGAATTGCTTCTTTTTTTGCTTTATGCATGAAACACTCTGGAGAAGGATAACAAATTTTGGTCAGACCTTCGCCAGAAAAGTTTGCTGGTGGGCCCGCGGGGATTCGAACCCCGGACCTCCACCTTGTCAGGGTGGCGTCATAACCAGTCTAGACCACGGGCCCGCCCAAGTTTGGTGGACCGGCCGGGATTTGAACCCGGGGCCTCCGCCTTGCCAAGGCGGCGCTCATCCCAGGCTGAGCTACCGGCCCACCTGCCAAATTATAGACATTGGAGTTAGTTTATAAAGTTTTCGCCTTAAAGATACCCGAACCTTTTTAAAACATGCAGTATTCCTTCGGCTCCTCCTTCTCCGTAGGGCTTTGTGGTTATATAATCTGCTTTTCTCTTTAGGCTTTCTGGGGCTTGAGCAACTGCTACCCGATAACCAACAACTTCAAAAGCATCCAAATCGTTTTCACCATCTCCAATGTGGGCGACTTCTTTTGGCTTTATACCTAAGATTTTACATGCCCTTCTTATGCCGTTACCTTTATTGACCCAAGGTTGCTTTACATGGATTGCATATCCCGAATCAACAGCAACCAAATTCAATCCAAGCTCTTTTATGAGCTCTCTAACAACCTCAACGGGAACCGTTCTCCTCAGAACAAGACCAGCCCTTCTTTCACCATATTTCATCGTGTGGCTCATTTCCGCCTCAGGATAGCGTTTCTTCAGCTCACTCCAGAGTATCATGCACTCTCCCATGTCCCCAAGATAGATACGATTATTTCCATTATGATCCGCAACAACTCCACCATCTTCAGCTATTATTGGTCCTGTAGTTCCAATCAAAATACTCGCTCCCATTGCAAAACCTGCAGTATTTCCTGTTACAAGCATCACTCTGACTCCTAAGCTTTCAGCCAGCCTAATAGCCCTGAGAGCTTCTTCGTGAAGCCTTCTGTCCTTATAAGTTATTGTTCCATCAATATCCACCGAAATAACTTTAATCATACAAACCACCTTAATGATCCTTCATAATCTCCCTCAAGACACTTGTAGCATAAACCCCTTTAGGGAGAAAGAACTTAAAAACTATGGCATGTTCCTCAGTAAGGATTCTGTATCTAAACCCTAAAGGCTTTATTAAAAGCTCTCTCCTTCCACCAGGTTCAGCCAAAATTTTTAGACTTTTCATTTTGAACTCTTTTAGGTTTATTCCTTCATCTTCAAGTATCTCCCTCTCTATTCTCCCCATTTCTCCGTCTGCTAAACGAGAAGCGAACCCAAATATTGGACCAGTGACCATTGCCTCCCCTTTTTTAATTTTTTCATTTACCAGGCTCAGTGTTCTTTTTGTGGTCTTGAAAGTTTTGCTCCTTAATGGGATTCCGCGCTTAACCTGACAGACAATATCCCCTACTAAAGCCTCATTGAGAGGTAATCCTTCCTCAATTCTTCTGGAAAGGACTTTATTGAAAAGATACGACTGATATGAATGTATGAAAATTCTGAGAATTGGTCTTGGCAAAACTACAAATGCTTTTTTCCAGCTCTTGGTCTCTTTATACCGATAGAGCATCGCTCTTTCGTATCTCAAGAATTTAGGAAATTCTTCCAATGCTTTTTCGATATTTTTGGTCTTTAAAAAATTTTTTCTCGCTTCATCACCTTCCATTTCACCAGTGTATTCACCTAAAAATTTAATTGCAGCATCTTCAAACTGCCCTTTCAATAGAAGCTTCCCGATTTCGTGATTCACAACTCTTCTCTCGCCAAAGCGCTGATATCCAAAATAATTTGGAAATCCCCCTTTAGATTTAAGCTCAGCTATTATCTCCTTTGTTCTTTCAAAAGCTTCCTCAATTGGTAAATTTGGCTCTCTAATTACAATTTTAAACTTGTTTCCGATCAACATGCCAAGCTTTAAAGGTTTGCCATAACCCGCAAACTCAAGCTTTATATCCTGGATTTTTAGAGAGTCAAGCTTTTCCTTTAGTGACGTATCACAAATGCTTATGTATTGAACAGTAAGTGCATGTCTATCTTTTGTCCCAGCAAATCCAATCTCTTTATAATGAATCCCAATTCTTTTTGCGATTTCTTTCACAGCTGCCATTGTTTCCCAATTTTTCTTCTTGAGCTTGTAGATTAAGCAAGGACCTCCGCTAATTAGCCTTTTTGGGACTACTTCAACAACTATGAAATCTTCGGGTCTTTGCTTGATTTTTCCTCCGATGCCAGGGGTTTCACTTAAATGCCTAAACTGCCTGAAAAACTCTTTGTAGTCCATCCATACCCCTCATAACAGCTTTAAATGTCCTGTAACTTTATCGACGAGATCTTCAGGTGCGGGTCCAATTGCCAAGCATGTTATTGTTCCAGGAGGAATTTCAGTCAACCCGGCATCTTTGATAAGGGCAGTCGGTATTCCAAGTTTCTCTGCTTCTGCTTTTAACTCAAAGAGCTCCTTTTCATTCTGCACTTTTACAACTACTTTTTTCTGTCCTTCGTGAAACCATGCTTTGAACCATTCTGGTTTCTCCTTATATGCTTTAAATGCTGCTGTAACTGCACCATGGGCAACCTGAACTGCTAACTTTCCCTTGCTGAGCTTTAAATCCTGCCTAATGACCATAACCTGCTTGTACTTGAACATGCTTCATCCCTAAAATAAGGGGAGAAAAGAATATATAAAGATTAAGAAAAAGTTAGGGAGATTCCTCCTTCTTAAATTCTGAGGTTTTTACTTCTTGCCCCTCTTCCTCCTTCTTGGGGAGTCCTCCAGGTCTTTTCTTTCTCCTCTCCAGTTTACTCCTGACAATCTCATACTTGTTCTTGTAGTTCACTGTTGCAGCCCCAAGAGCAACGACCAATGCCAGCAGAATAACTATTAAAGGAGTCTTATAGTCTGGTTTCTTTGGAAGATAATTTACTGTAATATTCTCAATGGCCTGTGCAAGCGGTGTTGGATCTTTTAATGTGTCCAATGTTTTCTTTATATAATCAGGTAATTCCTCCGGCTTTGGATATACTTTTTGAACTTTCTCCTCAACAATGACTTTTGGTGGAATTGAATTGATAATTAACAGGTTGCCAAAATACTCTTCGTGCCGGTTGCCAAGTGGATCTTGATATTTGAGCTTTGCACCTATGATTGAAACTGCTTGCTTGAGAACAATGTATTGCCCCTCGACTATCTTTTCCTCACCAGCTTTTATATCTCCGAGCTTAATTGTAGTTTCACCATCAATACTGTCTGGTAGTATGAGTTCAAGGGTTGCGTTCTTTATGAACTCGAATTCGGGATTTCCTTTTCCGGCTGATACTTTGAATCTAAGCTTAATGCTCTTTTCTTGTGTTGTGATGTAATTGCTCCAAGTTCCATTGAAAGCTTCTGCAGAGAGGGAAATCTCCGGAATTGAATACACCACTATCCCTTTTACCTCGTTTGAGCTTATAACCTTCTTCTGTCCAGCCTCATTGTAGTACTCTACCTTTACTTTTCCAAGGTCATATCTGCCAACTTGAGTTGGTTTCAGTGTATATACCAGAACCGGCATTTTTGTGAAGGCATCAAGGGTTTTCAGCGACCAAGTGCCGATTCCACTCTTAAGCTCAAAGTTGTTTGGCAGTGGGGCCATTACTTTGACATCGAAGGCTTTTCCTCTTCCCTGATTCTCCACGTTCACGAATACTATTAGCTCTTCACCGTTGAGAAGCATTTTTTTAACGTTTGTGCTTAAATCCACTTTGATTTTGGCTTCTCTAATTATTGGGGGAACCTCTGCACCGCTTGGAGCATAGACTTTAATGTAGGTGCGGTTATATGTAAGATCAACACTGTTCGGAGGGATCTCAACTCTAATTGGGGCTTTTTTGCTTGTATAGCTACCTCCCTCTTTTACGCTAAAAGTCTCTAATGGTTTGTTATTCTTATCAAAAAGGCTTAGACTTGAGTAGTATCCTATTGAGTTAAGTCTGAGCTTATATATTGTTGAATTATAGTTTATCGTGAGGATTTCTCCGACATATAGGATATCGTCGTATACAAGCTCTGTCGGTTCAACTTTTGTTTCAGTTGGAGTTTCTTTCGCAGTTGCTTTCTTTATTTCCAGCTTTGTCGCGGCATACTTCGGAACATAAATATCAACAGTGGCGTAGCTATTTTTTACTGAGCTCTTTAGGAACACAAAGACATATGGGTAATAAGAGACTTCATCAGTCAGTTTATATGCAACTCCAAAGCCATCGTTTTCATTGACTGTTTTAGTCAGTGTGGTATATGGCAGATAAACAGTGAACTTCGCACTTGTATCGTAGGCATCAACGAGCTTTATTTTTATACTTGGAAATCCAGCCGGAAGAGTGTAGGAGTCTCCTTCGTCTAATCTCACATCGGAGGCTATTTTAATCAGAGGAGAGTCAATTGCTATCAGAATTGTTTTTCTGTCTGCTTGGGTCCATTTTAATGTGATTCTCAGGAGCTGATTAGTGGAACTTGGGTAGTAATAGCTGTCCCCCAAACCAAGCACTGCCGTTGCTTTTTTGACACCGTTCTCATAGATGTCCAAGGCAGCTTTTGTCCAGTACGGATCAACATCAGTGAATTTAATCTCATAGATTCCAAAAACAACGGAATCCTTTAGTCCAAGTTCAATCAGGCTTAACCCCGCGTATTCTGGAACGGAGACAGATTTTACAGCTGGGGCTGTTGACAAAAATAACAATCCAATTAACATTAAAGCCATCCTTCTCATATTCTTCTCCTCCAAGGTTTTATCAGCCTAAATGGAAAAAAGGATAAAGGAGTATAAAGCTGTTATGGTGTCAGTCTTTTTCTATCTCTTGGGAATAATATAACTTCCCTGATATTGCCCAAGTTGAGCATCTGTTTGATCAATCTCTCAGCCCCTAAGCCAAAGCCTCCGTGGGGTGGCATTCCATATCTGAAGGCTTTTAAATAGAACTCAAAGCTTTCAACGTTTAATCCTTTTTCTGCTATCTGTTGTTTAAGAATTTCATATCTGTGCTCCCTCTGACCTCCCGAGGTTATTTCCACGCCTCTGTACTCTAAATCAAAAGCCCTTGAAATCTTTGGGTTGTCATCATACTTCATAATGTAGAACGGCTTAGCCTCACTTGGGTACTGGTAGATGAAGTATAAATCCTCATCATAGTTCTCTTTAATATACTGACCAAGGAGCTTTTCTCCTTCAGTATCTATGTCTTCACCCCAAGGAATATTTTTGCCCAAATCTTTAAGGATTTCAAGTGCATCTGTGTAAGTTATTCTCCTAAATGGCAGCTTTGGTTTTTCAAGCTCGAAGTTAAGGATCTTGAGTTCTTTCTCATTGTGTTCTCTCACATAGTTGATCGTATATGCCACAAGGCGCTCTAACACCTGCATAACTTCATCTTCATCTTCAATAAAAGCGATTTCGGCGTCAATGCTCCATGCTTCATTCAGATGCCTTGTGGTGTTATGTTCTTCTGCCCTGAATATTGGGGCAATTTCAAAAACTCTATCCAAACCAGACGCCATCATTATCTGCTTGTAAAGCTGTGGAGATTGGGCTAAGAAGGCATCCTTTTCAAAGTACTTCATTGGAAACAGTTCAGTTCCCCCTTCTGTGGCAGTAGCTATGATCTTTGGGGTATGAATTTCTATGAACCCCTCATTATAGAAGAACTCTCTTACGGCTTTAAAGACATTTGACCGAATTTTAAAGATTGCCATGACCTCTGGCTTTCTTAGGTCAATAAATCTATTATCTAATCTTGTGTCAAGTTCCGCCTTAACTTTTCCTGTCGGATCCAATGGGAGAGGTGTTTCAGCTTTTGAAAGTACTTCAAGCTTTTCTGGTATTATTTCAAATCCTAATTTAGCTTTGGGCGTGAAGTTTACCACACCCTCGACAGCCACAACATCCTCGCTATTTAATTTTGGTATTAATTTGAATATCTCTTCACTGACTTTCTTCTTGGGGGCTGTTACCTGAACAATACCTTCCCTGTCTCTAATCCAAAGGAACTTAATTCCTCCAAGATCCTTGATCTCATAAACCCAGCCAGCAACTTTAACTCTTTGTCCGTTAAGTTCTTCAGTTATTTGACTTGAATAGTGGGTTCTATACATTTTCAAACCTCCAAAAGAATGGAGTCAGATAAAAGCAATTTTGGAGTCTTTTCCAGTGATTTGAGTTAGAATGTTCTCCAGAACCTCTGGTTTCTCTGGGAGTTTGTTTCTGTCCCTCTGAAGAACTAAGACCTTGTAGTACTGTCCGCCGTTTGGTTTATAGACAATGTTAACTCCAAATATACTTGCTGGATAGAATAAATCCGTTGCAAGCTTCTTAACATCATCTGTCCCCTTGATCTCTCTCCCCTCAATTACTCTGATCCTCTTACCAAGCTCCCTCATCAGGAGTTTGATATTCTTTCCACCCTTGCCAATTGTAAGCGGAACATCTCCTTCGCCAACCATAATCACAATTAAGTCCCCAGCCTCAACAGCCCTTTTGAACTCTATGTCAGCATCTCCCAGGAGTTTGTAAAGCAGTCTTGCAATTTTAACGTCAAGTTCAGAAATAACACCCTCTTGCAGCTTTTTTTCATCTGCTGGACATAGAATGTCGTCAGTTTTTAAACAAACCTCACAGATTGGTGCTTTCATTTGCTCACCTCCTGTTAATATTAAAAATGAACATAACAAGCTAACACTTTTTTGTGAGAGTTATTTAAAAACCTTATCATTCAAAAATTCGGGATGATTCTCCCAGTATATGGGTATACTGGATACAATGGCGCATGCTATTATAAAGATTTAAAAGATTGAGAATTAAAATATGTCCTAAAGCTCGCCTTCAATTTCTTTCCTTATTCTATCTATGAACTCCTCTACATATTTATGCCTCTCAAGTGCCATTTCTTTAGCGGTTTTTGTATACATCAAATCTTTAAGTTTCAGTATTTTCTCCTCAAAGTGCTTGAGAGAATACTCTATGCTCCTTCCGTGCTCTCCGGAGTACATGAAAACTCTTGCAATTCCTATTGCTCCTATTGCATCAAGCTTATCTGCATCACTGAGAATTTTTGCTTCAAGAGTTTGAGGTTCTGGTGGTTTTGAAAAGCGATGAGCCTCAATCGCATGAGCAACCTGGTCAGTCTTTTCATATCCCAGACCTTTAAGAAAACGTCTTGCAATCTTTGCCCCCTCTTTAGCATGGTCTTCAATCTTTCCTTTGCTTTCAAGAGGCCTTGCGATATCATGTAAAAGAGCAGCCAAAGCCAAAACCTCTAAATCTGCACCCTCTTTTTTTCCGATGTGCATGCAAAGTGCGAGAACCCTCTCCGTGTGCGAAAACCCGTGTGTGCCCTCTCTTTCAAAAAAGTTTTTGGCAAATTCCTCCGCCTTTTTGATTATAGCCAAGCTTTTCTCATCTTTTATGAAGTCTTCGATTCTCATTCCAACCACCTTACCTTTCTGACTAAAGCTGGTAATTCACTGTTTCCTTTAAAAGCTCAACGATCTTTTCATGGATGTCAACACTTATCCCATCAACGCTCATAACAGGTTTCTTGATTATTCCATCAATTAATCCAGCGGAGATTATAACTTCCAAGTTCTTTCGTTCATCCCAATCTTCCAAAAGGTTCTCCCCAACCTCAAGTGAAACCTGAGCGACCAGCCCATAAGCTCCCCAATTGGAAACTGCAGACACTATGAGCTCATCGGTATCAACTATGGATGCGATTTTCCCTCCAAGAGGGATGTATTTTTTAATGAGATGCTTAATCTTTCCCATGCCTATTTCGTTACCACCATCGCCAATTCCTATGGTTGGTATCCCTAATTTTTTGGCTTCTAAGAATATTTCATCAAAAAGGGTAGTGGTCTTTACTTCAAGCCCGCTCATAGAGTAATACTTTCCATCTTTTGCCCTTCCAACAGTTTCAACGCTTATCAGAAGGGAATACTCCGATACATCTGGCTGCTTCACAAAAGTAACGCCAAAAGGTTTTAGAGCCTTTCTCACCTGCTCATGTGCCCAGATCTCAGCTTTTCCACCTACTTTTTCAACAGTTTTGTAAAGTGCCAAAGCTCCCAATGGTCCATCAGTTTCACAGATGTTCATGGGAGGGATGGGAAAGCTTGAGACAACTAAGACTTTCTCCGAATTATTTATGAGCAATTTTGCAGCATTTTTTAAGAAATTGAAATTTCTGAGACGGTATTCCAGGTAAACCTTCAGAATTCCTCTGCCATAGATATCAGTATTTATGATGTGAGCTATCATTTTCATTCCTCTATCTCATATACTACAACCTTAACTCTCTTACCCTTAAGGACCTCTTTCAGTTCCCACCAAAGTTTTGTTGGGGATTCCTGAGTGTGGATCAGCATATCACCATTTTCAAGTTTAACTATCTTTTCCTTATACTCAACAAAAACTCCCTCCTTGCTAAATATCTCTTTCATTTTAAACCCCCCAAGATTTTTCTCAACTCATGAAGGGTTCTAATTTCGTAATCAGCGAAGTTGTACCCTTTTTCATTATTTCTATTGATCCAAACAGCGATCATTCCAACATTTTTTGCACCGTATACATCCTGCTGCAAGCTGTCACCAATCATTATTGCCTCTTTTGGCTCAACTTTAAGCTTTTCCAATGCGTATATAAATATCTTTGGATCTGGCTTTATTGTGTTTACATCTTCTCTGGTGACAATTACGTCAAAATAATTGTCGAGTTTCGCTATTCTGAGTTTTAGTTTTTGATAAGTTGGTCCGCTTGTAACGACTCCAAGTTTGTATCCCTCTGACTTTAACCACTCCAAAGTTGGCTTCACATCAGGAAACACATGGATTTTATGAGGATACGCAGTTAGAAGCTCCTCATACCTTAGATCTAAGTTGAAAAGCCTGAAAAAGAAGTTCCAGTCATGCCATTCGTAAGTATTCCTCCGACTCAGTATCTCCTCAAGAAACTTAGCCCTTGCCTCCTCCTTTCTAATCTGAAGTCTCCTTGAAATCTCTTCATATACCTGAGGAAGAAAAAGCATCATTAATGGTTTTTCTGTCAAAAGTGTCTCATCTACATCAAACAGAATTGCTTCCATTTGACCACCTCTTGATTAAAAGTGCTAGAATCTCGATTTCATTATCAAGTTCCTTGTTCATTCTAACTCCCCAGATTATGTCCTTTTCCCTTAGAAGATGCTGAAACTTTTCCAAAATCTCGTGGGCATTCTTTAGAGGCACGTTCTTACCTACCATTATGCTGATCAACCCCCTGTCCCATATTCCCCAGTTCCATTCAAAGTTAACATCCCTTAGGATTCGCAGTATGCCTACGTTGCCTCCTTTAATCATGTTAAATAAGTCAGCGTAGTCAATGTTGACGAGCATTTGGTTTTCAAGGTAATAGTAAAGCTTTGAAAACATGAGTCCAATTTGTTTGCTTGCCGCATTAAATGCATCCTCTAAGGGTATTGCCGTGTATGCACTTAAAAACTCTGAAAGTGAATCATAAAACACGGTTTCAAAACTATGAGCCCATTCTGGTTTCTCCTCATGGACGAGTTCCTTATAGGGGGAGAGCACATAAGCTAAACGAATCACATTCTTCGTAAGAGCATCGTTGATGAGCCTTACAATCTCGACGTTAATCGGCTTGTCCTCAAAAATAATCCAGATTATTGTATCATCACTTAGGCTTCCAAAAAAGCTTTTAATTTGCTTTACAAAAGAATGTCTCTTTTTATCAAAGAGATAATAGGAGGAATCCAGAGGTACTTTGACAGCATTAGGTATGTCAATATTCCTCACAATCCTTATTCCGCTGTTTCCAATTCCAACAAAAATATAAGTGAAGGAAATCATGGTGACCCCTATTCTAAGGTCGCATGCTTTTTCTTCATATCCTTTTCGGTCTTCTGGAATGTTGCCATTAAGAGTGCAATTATCCCATCCAGAAAGACCATTGTAGAGTCCTCAAAAAGCGTTCCCATCGGAGCTATCCATTTGTACTGAGTCAGCATCTGTCTTGCTATGTAATCAGTCGGAACATCAGTTTTTGCTCTTCCTGGAATTTCAACCACGACATCAGCCAACTTCCCAAGTGTTGAGTTCTTGTATGAGGTTATGGCAACGACTTTTCCTCCCTGCTTCTTTGCGATTTCAGCTGCGTCAACTATTGTCCTCGTTTCCCCACTCCCACTGATGGCTATTAGCAAATCACCTTCTTCAAATGCGGGGGTTATTGTTTCTCCAACCACATAAACATTGAAATCAAGATGCATTAACCTCATGGCAAAAGCTTTACCAACCAGTCCACTCCTTCCTGCCCCGTAAATGAAAATTTTGTTAGCCCCAATCATTGCATCTACCATTCCCCTTACCTCTTCCAATCTAAGTGCATCAGCGACATGATCAATATGTTCAGTTATATCATGCATTGCCTTTCTGATTGTCTGCATGTACTCGCCCCAAAAGAGATCAATTATCCTCCTTGTAACTTCTTCTGGATTCTCCGACTTGGTTATTGCTCCACCGACGATAATTATGGTGGCACCAAGTTCAATGACTTTAGGAATAGTCTCTAAGTTCAATCCTCCTGCAACAGCAACTGGGATCTTGACGGCTTTAACAACTTTTTCCAAATCTTCAAGCGGGCTCTTTCCTTGTGCTTGCTCGTCTATCCCTGTATGAACAAGAATATAATGAACTCCCATCTTTTCAAGTTCTTTGGCCCTTTTGACCTTATCTTTAACTCCAATTAGATCAACCATGACCTTTATTCCATATTTTCTTGCTACCATAAGAGCATCTTTTATTGTTTTATTGTCAGCAACTCCCAAAATAGAAACTACATCTGCTCCATGCCTCGCTGCCATTTCAACTTCTAATGCTCCAGTGTCCATAGTTTTTAGGTCAGCAACTATTTTTCTATCAGGAAAACGTCTTTTCATCAGCTCAACTGCTCTCATTCCTTCTTTTTTAATAAGAGGTGTTCCAACCTCGAGCCAATGAGCACCGCCGCGAGCAGCTTTCTCTGCTATAGAAATGGCCTGCTCAATATCAGTTAAGTCTAAAGCAACCTGGAGAATCATCTTGAACTCCCCCGAATATTTTCTTAGAGCTTCCACCTTAACATCAATTGCACACTTTTTAACTTTAACTCTCAAAATTTTTGACAAGAATTTGCAAACATAATTAAATAATTATTTGATTATTTAATTGTGTGTCAAGTGAGAACAGACAACAGTGGACTAAGTTTAAAAAGAGTTCACTGAATTAAATCTTGGGAATTACGATGGTTACATTTATTCCGTTTGGAGAAAAACCAAACAGAGAGGGCGTCATGTATGTTCTCAATTTTCTTCAAAAAAACAAGCTTATTGAGGATTACATGGTTGTTGAATCGAATACCATTGAACTGCTTTCTGAGAGATTGCCCGTGGATGAGGCATACATAATCGGTGATCATCTTGCAACGTATGGAATACTTCAAAAGCTAAAGCCAAAGGCAGTTATAAGCATAGATGCTCACACTGACTTAATGCATGATTATCTGGATCATGGTTCTTGGCTCGCTTATGCTCTTTCCGAGAGAATAATTGAAAAGGCATCAATTATTGGCCCTGTTCTGATGATACCTACCACAGAAGGGACCGAACTGTGGACAAGACGGGTTAAGATATTCCCCGCCCTACCCAGAAGCAGAAAAACAAGAGGTAGATGGAAAGCTTACAAGAGCTTGAAGAATCATCCGATAGATGAGATAATAAAAGATACTAAAAAGTACCTCGGAGAAGAAATATATCTTACCATTGATTTGGATGTTCTCCTACCTGAGTACAAAATTGCCCGATTTCAGCATGGTGAACTTACGTTGGAGGAACTTCTCAACATCCTTGAAGAAATTAAGAGGAACTTTAACATCATGGCATTTGATATAGCGGAGATTTCAGATAAGATAAAACGTTCCCGTTTAGGAAAAAAGGCCTTAGCTGATGTATTTCAACTGTTAAGCGGTGAGTAACAATGGCACTAAGCGATGAAGAGATAAGAAAAATAATAACCCCTCTCCTACTTTCAGGGGCAAAGATGCTCGACAAGCATTGCCCCAAGTGCGGCTCCCCCCTCTTTGAATTAAATGGAAGGGTCTTTTGTCCTGTGTGTGAGCATCGAAAAAAACAAAGAAAAGCAGAGCTGAAGGGTATTGAAGAGATACTAATGGAGAAGCTAAAGGTATTGGCAAACGATTTACCTGATGATATTGAGAAACTCGAAAAGCACCTAAGGGTCATGGAAAAGATAATTGAAATCTTGGAGAGATACAAAAAACTGGAGGGAGAAGAATGAAACATTTAAAGGTTTTAAACATTCTTAAAGGAAAAGAGCTAACAGCTGAAGAAATTTCAAGAGAAGTTAGGATTTCTCATCCTGAAGTCAGAAGGATATTGCTTAGATTGGCAGAACAGGGGAAAGTGGAAAGCTTTCAGAAAGAGGGCAAAATACTCTGGAGGCTCAAGCAAAGAACCCGCGAAGAAGAGGAATTCAAATATGTATAAAAGAAAAAAGGAGTTAAACTTTTGTTGCCTTCTCCCAGTATTCATTGAACTTTCCTTTAAAGAGGCTAACAACTCTAAAGTCCTTAATCCAGACTTGGGTCTCATAGTTGAAGTACCTGGCAGCCATGTCTTCAAGTGCAAAGAACACTTCCTCATCACAGATCAGCATTGGCAGTTCAAGAGTGTCAATAACCTTAAGTTCGAACTTTCCATTTTTGTAGTAGTCCATGAGCTTTGATGCCTGCAGTCTTGGGAGTATTTGCTTGGTAACAACAATTTTAACGGTAATACCTTTTTCGATAGCTTTAATGATGTCGTCTTCAAGGTTTATTGCAACGTATCCATCGTCTGCAAGAAGTATCTCCTTCTGGACGCCCTCAAGCATTTCTTTTGTCTTGAGTGTTGAGTTTCTGATTCCCCTGACAACCCAAACCCTTTCAACACCGTACTTTGGAATCTCTGTCTCTATCAATGGTGTCATGAGTTCAAGTAGCTCCTCCTTGGCCTTCCTCTTTGCCTCAAGCTCTTCTTTAACTCTCTCCTGCCACTCCTCAATGAATTTCTCAAGTATGTTTTTCGGGTGAACCGGTCTGTACTTGTTGACTTTGCCAGGTTGGCTGATGGCAAAGCCCTTCTTCTCCAAGCTCCTCAACACATCGTAAGTTCTTGGTGCTGGGACTTCAGAAACGCTGGCCAACTCCGCTGGAGTAAGAACTCCAAATGCGACCAAGGCAACATATGCCCTTGCTTCGTATAAGTTCAATTCAAAATGTTCTTGTAAAAGTTCTACCATTCTGTCTTTTGCCATTTTTACCACCATCATGGTTCTGTTAAAATATATGTGAGCCAAAGGTATATAACTTTTTTCCAACTCAATTAGTTTTACATCTTATTTAAACTTCTGATTTTAACATAACTTCATCTGATTTTATCAATGTTGCATGCATATACAAAACCTTTACTCAGTTATAATTTTAAATCTTTTGGTTCAGGCAACAATATTGATCAAATGTAACAATGTATTACTAAACAAATAGATAACAAGGGAAAGAACAGACATCACTTTAAGATGTACTGTTTAATTTCCTCATACATATTGTTGAGAACTTCCTGATAATCTGCTTTGTTTTCCTCTACCAAGTCCATAAGCTCTTCAAGCTGTCTCGTCCTTTCTTCACTTACAAGCTCTTTGTATTTACTTATGAGATAGTGATAGACTTTAGTTCCAAGTTCTGTTGGGACTAACTTCTTCCTTCCTTTTGTCTCAATGACATAGTGTCTGTCCAAGAGTGTCTTAACGATCTTTGCATAGGTAGATGGCCTTCCAATCTTACGCTCTTTCATAAGGGCAATCAAATCGCCCTGAGTGTAAAGGGAAACTTTTGGTGCTCTCCATTTCTTAACTTCAATGACTTTGAGTTTCTGTCCTTTTTCAAGCTTTGGCAGCTGTCTTAATGGGGGTGCCCTTAATTTAGTCCAGCCATCAAAGATCACTTCAATATATCCCTCAATCTCAGTCTTGGCAACTCTTGCATCGATCACAGCTTTCTCATAGAGAACTTTCGCAGGTTTCATCTGCGATGCCATGAACCGCTTAAATATCATGTCATAAAGCCTGAAGTGATCTCTTGTAAGTCCCCTTGCAAGGGTAATGACACCATCTCTCAGCAGTTGCATCAGTCTTCCGGTGTCAATTGGTCTTGTGGGTCTTATACACTCGTGTGCTCCCTCTTCACCCCACTTTCTTGGAGCGAAGTATTCTTCCCCAATTTCTTCGCTAATGTATTCCTTTGCAACTTCAATACCCGTATTGCTAACGTGAGTTGAATCAGTTCTGTGATAAGTAATAAGACCAAGCTCGAAAAGATCCTGAGCCAATTGCATTGTATGAGGAGCAGAAAATCCTAAAAATCTTGAAGCATCTTGAAGCATTGTATCTGTGGTATACGGTGGGAATGGGTTGATCTCCTTCTCTTCAATTTTGACATCCTCAACGATTATTTCGTTGACTTCCTCTTTAACGCCTTCAAGGGTTACGCTTAAGCCGTTCTCCAAAGTCAGCGCCATGAAATCTGTCTCGCTCTCTACAAATTCCTTGTATCTCTGTATCACCCATCCAAGAACTGGCGTCTGAACCCTACCAGCCGATAAGTTTCTGCTCTCAAAGACCTCCCAGAGCTTTTGGCTGAGCTCGAATCCAATCCATCTGTCCTCTATTCTCCTCACTAATTGGGCATTGACCCTAAACTCATTAACGTCTCTCGCTTCATTCAATGCTTTCAATATGGCCGGTCTTGTAACTTCGTGGAACTCAATACGCTTGATGTTTGGGGTGTAAGGACTTAAGACATTCCTGATATCCCATGCAATCTTTTCTCCCTCGACATCTGGGTCAGTCCCTATGAGAATTTCATCAACTTCCTGAGCTATCTCACGCATTGCAATTACATTTTCCAGAGCATCCCTAACATTCCTTGAGCCACATCTTGGACAGACTCCTCTCTCCTCCCAGTCAACGAACTGATGACCGCAGTCCCTACAGCGTTTTATTGTGTCATAGACTGGTATGAAGTAGAGCTTTCCGTTCCTCTCCTCTATGATGACACCATGGTAACCTTCCGTTGTAACGAGGTCAAACATATGTCCGCCGCTTGCCAGAATCGTCAGCATCCTGTCTCCTATGCTTACCTCATATGCAACCAAGTCGCCAATTCTTCTCTTGCTTGGCTGTCCAAAGAAATTAGCAATTGTCCTGGCTTTATTGGGTGATTCAACGATCATTAGAGCAGACTTAACTAAATCCTTGGTCTTCTCACTTATCTTTCCAGCAAGAATTAGCCTAACTTTCTCCCTATCGGCATCGATCTCTCTCAAAAGCTCCTCAAGATTGAGCTCTTCAAACGACTTCATCTCAAACTCAGCAAAGCGCCATCTCATCTGCCTCTTCAAGCCGTTGAAGACCTTTTCGTTGTCCACTATTATTACGCTCAGGCCCTTTGTAATTCCACCAGCAAAGAGACGTGAAGTCCTTCCGCTTGCTTGGATATAAGTCCTAACATCGGGAATCTCAATGTACCATTTTCCCTCCTCTTCTTTGAGACTGACGAATGGATCTTCTTCTATGCGCTTGAGCACTTCCTTCTTCTTCAGAACTCTCCTCAGGAACTCAACTGCCTGTCTGAATACTTCAAGGACATGGCTATGGAATCCTTCCAACGGTAGACCTTCAGCCAATGCCTCTTCAATTTTCATCAATTCAAACTGTGGAATGTTTCTAATCAAACGCCTCAAGCGAGCATAAAGCCTTTCGCCTTCTCTTCTATCTTCTTCATCAAGGAATTCCATGACTTCACTCATCAGTCCTAAAACCCTGTAAATTGTGGGCTGCTCTAAGTCAAGGCTGAACCTGAATTTCGGCACACCTGTAAAGATTGCATATCTGATCAAGTATGGCAGATCTAATCCCCTAACTATTGTTCCGTAATAGGTTGCAACACCAACTAAATAGTCAATCTCTTCGTTTTCAAACTTCTCCAAGCCTTTCTTGTTTCTTGCGGAGACAAGCTCAACCTTGAAACCTCTCTCTTGGAGATATTGTGTAAGCTTCTCAGCGTAACCAATTCCTTGATCAATTGGGACAAATATTAGTCCTCCCTTACCGAGTTTTGTCAAAAGTTCTTCAACATGTTCCTCAATTGACTTCTCTGGGAAGAGATAGCTGTCAACAACATTTCTCAACGCTGACCTTCCGCTTCCCACTTCGAAGTCCAAAAGCTCACGGTAGAGCTTTATCCTATCTCCCCTTGCGCTTCCAGTTGCTGAAGCTACAATTAATACTCCAATTTTATTCTCACGCTTGAATTTTCTTATTTCCCTCTCAAGCTTGTTAATCTGCTTGTTGAGTTCCTTCAACTGTTCTTGCTTGTCTGGGCTGTTGCCATTAAGGAATTTTGCCATCTGCTTCTTCAGCCTTATAATTTCCCATGCCTTCTGGATTATCTCTTCTGTAAAGCCGAGCAGAATAAGGGAGCGGTCAATGTTCTTTGAGGCTTTCAAAAATGCGTCAACATCATCAACAAAAATGAAGTCAAATCTCTTATCCTTGAGCATCTCGTCGAAGTTTCTCGCAAGCCATTGGGCTGAAGTTATGAGAATATCAAAATCTCCGTTCATGATTTTTTCAGTCATCTCCTCTTTTTCCTTCTTCTTCATGCCACCGTGGTAATAGGCAAGGTTAATCTCAATTCCAGCCCTCTCTGCAAATGTTTTCACTCTCTTAATTGTCTGCACCACAAGCGGTGTTGTTGGTAAGACTATGTAGCTCTTCTTTTTCTTTTTGGCATAATACAATGCCATGAATGATCCAAAAACACTTTTGCCCATGCCTGTTGGAGCTATGATGGAAAAGCTCTTATTTTTAATTAGTCTCTTCACCCAGGTTTTTTGAGCACTCCAGAAGTTAAAACCCGTGGCTTTCTCAAAGAGCTCTTCAATCTCTCTCAACCTTTTCTCAAGCTTGTAGATATTCTCCCAGTGCTTCAGTGTTCCACGCAGCTTGAGAGCTTCTCTAATGCCCGTTATCAAATCAAAGTAAATTTCGGCCTGAATTTCCTTATCGAGACAAACATCACATGGATGCTTCTTGTACAAGCGTTCATCACTAATCCTATCTTCACAATTTGGGCACATTTCCCTATAAATCGCTTTCATTTTCTCACCCTCTAATGTTCTATTTAGGTAATGCAAAGTTTATAAGGGTTTTTTAGATTCCCATTGTGGGTGGGACAATGATAATCGAGAGAATTAAGCTTAAGGCTGAGCTCACAGAAGAGCAGTATGAGAGAGCAATAAAGCTTATAGAGAAGTCTAAATCAAGATTTTCAAACGCTCTCGTGAAAAGGTTCAAAACACAAGAAAAGATAAGCTTTATTGATGTGGATTTAGGTGTAAGGTTGAATTTTGATATAATAATTGGAAATCGTGGTAAGCCCTTTATAGCTGTAGAAATGGAAGGAAATAAGTCAAAATATGCCTTTCAGATAATGAAATTTTTCCTTGACGAGCTCGGTGTTGAGTATTCCTTCGATTTTGACGGAAGAGAGGTTTATGACGCGTTGAAGAGGAAAATTAAGGCAAAGAGCCTGCTGGATTATTTGGACGTGGGATAAAACTGTACTCCAAGCAACCACTTCCAGAGAGGGACAAACTTAATCTCTCTCCCATTGAAGCTAAGATAGGACTCGTAATCCCAGGTTATAACAAGTAAATTGCTCCAGCCAAATACTTTGGAGGCTGAAGTGATGCCTCTAACCTCTCTTTTCATAGTTTCCGGATTGGTAACATCATAGCTCACTTGGATTAATAACTCTTCCTCAGGTATTACGAAGTCAACCTCCCAGTTATTTCCCTTTGCATAATTTGGATAGTAGCCTCTCCTCATTAGCTCCACAAAAACCGTATTTTCCATAAGCTTCCCGATATTATCACTGAATTTGACGCTTAAGAATGTCAAAAAAGACGTGTCAACAAAATATATTTTCTTGGGATGCTGAATCCTGAGTTTCACCTTTGAAGCATAAATTTCAATTGGGAAAGCAAAGTAGCATTCAGCAAGGTAACGGAGATAATTTGAGAGAGTAGCCTTGCTTATTGAATAACCCATACTCTTCATAGTCTTTTCAAGTTTGCTGAGGCTGAAGTACTCTGAGTTGAGGAGCAAACGTATAAATGTTCTAAGTTCCTCTGGGTCTCTGACATTGTACCGTTCAACGATATCAAGAGATACTATCGTGTTAAAATACTCTCTCACAAGCATGCGCTTTATTCTCACGTCATTCACAAGAACAATTTCTGGAAACCCACCGTAGAGTAAATATTCTCTCAAAAGGTTTAAAAGCTCAAATTTTTTATCACTGAATTCGAGATTCTTTGGCAGTTTAAATCCTCTGAACTTTAAAAATTCTCTAAAGTTCAGTGGGAAAACTTCGAATGTTAAGGCCCTTCCCCTCAAGCTTGTTGGAATTTCCCTGCTTGAAAGCTTTGAAGAGGAGCCACTCAAGAAAAGCCTAATATCCCTCCGTGAATCGTTGATCCGTCTAACCCACGTGTCCCATCCTTCTATGTTTTGAATCTCATCAAGGAACAAATAAAGGGGATCTTTCCTGCCAAAGAGTTCCTCAATAGTTGGTATTATCTCTGTTAATGTATCAATTCTCTTTTCAAGTCTTTCATCTTCAAAGTTAATGTAGAATATTTTCTCCTTTGGAATCTTTTTTGAAAGCTCGTTTATCAGCTGAAACATTAGATATGTTTTTCCCACTCTTCGGCATCCTGCAAATGTTATCACTTTGTTAATATTCTGGGGAATAAGGGACATATCAAACTCCCTCTCTATCAGAGGAGGCGTCCAGCTTTCCTGCCATTCCACCAACACCTTGGCTATTTCGGGCTTCATACTATTGATTGCGCATATATCCTTTATAAAGTTGTTTACCATATTGAACAACTGTTTATAAAAAATTGTTTAATTTAACAAACAATATTGAACAGGTATCAAATGGAGCATTTAGAGAAACGTTTAAATTCCATCAACTCTCTCTCAAGCTCCTCGGTGAGCTCATAATCATAAAAGACTTTCTTAAATTCCCCAAACTGTATGAGCAAGGACTCATAAAATTCCTCTGAAAACTCCATCTTTAGCAGAGCAAGAGCTTTCCTGAATAGCCTCGCTGCTTCGCTTCCGCTTTCATCGTGATTCATATAATACACCAGCTCCTTTAAGATAATGGACCTTCCAATACCAGGATTTTCAAAAATGATCTCATCTGCAACAGCCTGTGGCGAGAGCTCCACTAAATGGCTTGAAGTCTCAAAATATCTCCCATTTTCAAAAGCTTCCAGGACAGCAAATACATGCTTGCAGTCTTTCCCAATAGGACATGTACATCTGCTCTTTCCACTTTTTATGCCGACCTCAACGTAGTACGGATAAGTCCCAAGAACCTTTCCATAAAGCCTATCCCCATACCTCAGCACCCACAGAACCTTGCCCTTTTTGAAATACTGCTCTCCCTTCTTTTTTGCATTGTTCATGTTAACCACTAAAGTTAGTAACAATGGAGACTTTTAAAGATTTCGCTCTGCGGTACTATTAAAGGGCGAAACCTATAAATTCAGGGGAGATGACTAAATGTTGAGGTGATGGCATGGACGTTTTTGAGCTTGCGCGGAGGTATCATCAAGAGCTTGGGATAAAAGAGCCGAGCTTTGCAACTTTGGCTGCGGAAATTTTTGGAGAGCTTGGCCTCAAAATATACGAGCACTTAAAGGGCGAAGGCTACACTCTCAAAAGCACGCGCTTTATTGACTACGATAAAAGCCTTGTATTGGAAGTTGTAAAAGAAGAAAAAGCCTTCGAGATTCTTCTCAGAAAGGCTTAAACTCTGTAGTCAAACGCTATTTCCTTCTTTTCTCCTGGCTTTACGGTTATCTTAAACTCCACATAGTGTGCTGTTTCATCTATTGGCTTTACTGTAGAGCTCAATATTTTGCCGCTCCACTTGTAATGCCTGACAACAACTTCTTTCGTCCTGTTTCCAAAATTCTCAATTGTAATCCTCACTTTGTAGTACGTTGAATCGCTTTCTCTTCTCTGCTCAAGGATTTCTGTTTTGCCTTTCAGATCAACATCCCTTCCAAGCTTGAGCCTCAATGTATCGCCTTTAGCGGTGTGATCAATTTTCTGCTCGCCAATTAAAACTGTTGTATCGTTCATTTCTTTGTAAATCTCTACAATGCCAGCTGGAAGCACTTTCTCAGCTTTAAATGATATAATCTCGTAAATTTCATTACTTCCACCGTAGGGATAGCTCTCGTATAGATACTCCCTTTCAAAAGATGTCTCTTGGGTAATGTAGGGTATCATCTTCTTTTCAAATGGGTTTACACTGAGCATTCCAAGGTTGTAAAGGTAAAATGCTTCAATTTTTTGAGGTTGTTCTGGAATTCCAGTAGCTGCTTTTTCTGCCATCGCATAAACCCTCTCCATAACGACTTGTGGAGGAGCATAGAAGTTTACTTCTCCCGAAACGAGCATGACTTTAAAGTCTTCAAATGTCTTGTTTGTAGGATTGTCAATCACTATGTATCCAAACAGCAGGGCATTGTTGGTTAGGTAAAGCTTATACCTTGAGCTCCAGCCGATCGACTGAACTCTGTAAATCAGCTTGAACTTATACTTTCCATCTTCCTCAGCTTGTATAATGGCATAAGTTTGGGCCTTGGCTTTGCTTCCCAGTTCAGCAAGCTTCGTATATGCAACTTCCTCAGGTTCAATTAGATAGTAAGATTCTCCCTGAACCGCTATCTTGCCTTCTTTGTAACCTAAAAACTTTCCGGTTATCGTTTCACCGCTCTTCAGCTTTATTGTGACAGTTTTTCCAATGTTTGCCTCAAGCACTCCTTTGCCTGGGTATGCCTGCGAAATAATTCCTAAGACCATAACTTTATCGCTTAAAGGCTTTAGTGTAACTTCCTCAATATTCAAACCTTCAATCTCCTCAAGGGGAACTTCGTTGAATCCCTTTTTAAGGTCTAAGGCAACTGTTTTCTCGACAACTCCAATGCGCGCAGAGTCGTAGAGAACCAGAGTCCCACTTTCATCTGCGGCCCTTGTTTGATGAAGTACTATCATTGCCAAGAGCAAAAAAGCCACAAAAATTCCACTCAAAATTTTCTTTTTCATTATTTTTCACCATGAATAGTTGGTTTTCATACTATTTATAGAGACCGACAGCTTCAAGCTGGGTTGAAGCAAATGATGGAAAGACTTTTAACATTGTAAACATAGTTGAAACTGCAGTCATGATAATTAGAGGTGGTAAAGATGGATAGGGTTTCAAAAGCAAGGGAAATTATCGAAAAAGCCAAGACTGAGGGCAGACCTCTTGTAGAACCAGAGGCTAAGGAGATTCTCAAGCTCTACGGCATTCCAACTCCAGATTTCAAAGTTGCAAGAAATGAGGAGGAAGCCGTTAAGTTTGCAAGGGAGATTGGTTATCCAGTTGTCATGAAGATTGTTTCACCCCAGATTATCCACAAGAGTGACGCTGGCGGTGTTAAAATTAACATCAAAAACGATGATGAGGCAAGAGAAGCATTCAGAACAATAATGGAAAATGCAAAGAGATACAAGCCAGATGCAGACCTTTGGGGTGTTATAATTTACAAGATGCTCCCACTTGGAAAGGAAGTTATCGTCGGCATGATCAGAGACCCACAGTTTGGCCCAGCTGTGATGTTCGGTCTTGGTGGTATATTCGTTGAGATCCTTAAGGACGTCAGCTTTAGAGTCGCTCCAATAACAAAGGAAGAGGCACTTGAAATGATTAAAGAAATCAAGGCTTACCCAATTCTTGCTGGTGCAAGAGGAGAAAAACCAGTAAACATTGAGGCTTTGGCAGACATAATTGTTAAAGTTGGTGAATTGGCACTTGAGCTTCCAGAGGTCAAAGAGCTTGACATCAACCCAATCTTTGCTTATGAGGATGAAGCAGTTGCCGTCGATGCAAGAATGCTACTTTGATTTCGTTCTTTTCTTCCATTTGCTATGAAAATAAAAAGAATTAAGCGATCGTGAAAATCTTTATTGTATTTGTCCCCACTGTCTTTTCTATTGGCTTCCCCGAGGTTAAAAGCACAGTATCGTTGGTCTTCACAATTCCAAGATCTTTTATGAGCTGAATAAGCTCCTGTTCATTTGTGGTATCTTCAACGCAGAAGGGATAAACACCGTAGGAGAACATCAGACTATTGCAGACCTTTTCATCTTCAGCAAAAGCCAATATCCACTGTTTTGGCTTGAATCTCGAAATCAAGCGGGCAGTTTGTCCTGTTCTTGTGGGTGTTAGAATGTACTTTATATCAACTGTGTTTAATGCTTCAATTATGCTCCTCGTTATGGCATCTTTAATTGTACCTCTTTTCGGAATTTTTTCCTTCCATTCAAGCATTCTTGTATGTCCTGAAGACTCCCTATATGCTTCAGTGGTCTTTGCAATTCTTGCCATCATCCTCACGGCTTCAACAGGATACTTGCCTATTGCCGTCTCCTCGGAGAGCATAACAGCATCGGTTCCATCCAATATAGCATTTGCAACATCTGTAACCTCGGCCCTTGTTGGAATTTTGTCGGCAGTCATTGATACGAGCATCTGAGTTGCTGTTATGACGGGTTTTCCGACAAGATTTGCCTTGTTTATGAGCTTTTTCTGGATTATAGGGAGCTTTTCTATTGGCATCTCAACTCCTAAGTCGCCCCGTGCTATCATTATTCCATCTGCAGCATTGAGTATCTCGTCAAAGTTTCTAACGGCATCTGGTCTCTCAATCTTTGCTATTGTGAAAATCCGTTTTCCCATCTTTTCGGCAAATCTCTTGACCTTCATAACGTCATATGCCGAACCAACAAAGGAAATCCCTATGGCATCAACACCATGCTCAAGGGCAAACTCCAAAATTTCTAAATCCCTTTCGGTAATTGCCTCGAGTGGAAGATTGATCTTTGGAATATTGATACCTTTTCTTGAGAAGAGTGTGCCTCCAACTATTACCCTGCAGATAACATCATTTCCCTGAACATCCTCCACTTTTAGTGTAATGTATCCATCACTTAGGTATATTATATCTCCCTTAGAAACCAGTTTTGGGAATGCCTCACATTCCACAGGAATGGTTGTTTCGTCTCCTTCTATTTCTCTATTTGTCAGCACCACAGTTTGCCCTCTGTGCAGAACAACAGCATCGCCCTTAAGCTTGCCCACCCTAATTTTTAAGCCTGGCAAATCCCCAAGAATTGCTACACGGGTATTTAGTCTCTCGGACACTTTCCTTATCGTTTCAATTGTTTCTGCATGTTGCTCAAAGTTTCCATGCGCAAAGTTGATTCTCGCAACGTTCATCCCAGCCTTTATCAGCCTTTCAATCATGTTCTTTGAGTTAGAGGCGGGCCCTATTGTAGCAATTATCTTTGTTTTATGGGACGGAAGCCTCATCTTTAAGCACCTCTTTTAAAATATATCAGATAAGCGGTTTTATAACAGTTGCTAAACTAAAAAGCGAAATCCAAGACTCGGGATTAACGTTATCATCATGCTCAACAAACCGCCAAGAATCAGAGCGGGGATTGTTTTTCTATTTCCCATCCCAAAGATGTAAGCGGCTAAACTCCCAGTCCAGATCCCGGTGCCAGGTAAAGGCACGGCAACAAATATTATCAACCCATAAAATCCCCACTTCTCTACATACGGGTGAGCTTTCTTCCTAACCCGCTGCACATATTTTAGATACATCTCTGCCACTTTTCCCAGAAACGTTTTTTCAAGAGTGACCATTACAACATCAATAAGAGGTAGAAACAAGGGCAAGGTTAAAGAAAGGAGCAAAACGCCCAAAGAAGCCGTCAAAAGAGTTTCCCATAACGGGTACCCTTTTGCAATTCCATACACTATTGCGTACCTTCCCTCAAAAGTTGGCAATAGTGAAAGTAAGAAGATATATACGAATTCATTCAACTTTGAACACCTCCAAACGCTCTACACAAAATGGAGACAGGTAAATAAAAACTTTATCTTCCAGATAACTTAGAAAAGTGAACCAATTGACTTTTAATTGTGGTACCTGATGAAGGAGTATGGGAAGAGAAGATGATCGACATAACTCCATACATTGAGACACTTACCTCACTAAACAAAAGAGGATTCGAATTGATAGGCATTGCAGTTGCTTTGTACTACTTAAGCGCCCTTATCTATGCCCTTCGCTGGAAAGTTGTCCTAAATGCAATTGGAAAGAACATTCCCATAATTGAACTCCTACGAATAACCCTTTCCTCAATTTTTGTCAACAACGTGACCCCAATGAGTAGAGGTGGAGGGGAGATCCTCAGGATAACTTGGGTTGCAAAAAAGTATAAGATACCCATTGCTATTTCAACAGTCAGTATAGTGTACGAGCGAATTTTGGAGATATTTCCGATAATTTTCTTAGCTGTTATGGGGGTGTCTTATTTCGCCCACCATGCCATTTTAATCACACTATCCCTACTTCTTGTTGCAGTTATTGTCTGGTTCAACTGGGAAAAGATTGTAATTCTATCGTTTAAACTGCTTAAAATCAAATTGAGTCATGAGGAGCTTGTTAACTTGCTGTCTCTCAGAAAAAGAGCATCGCTAACTATGATGGGGGTTGGATTGAGCTTTTTAGTATGGTTCTTGGATATCATGAGACTCAAGGTTATAGCACTTGCTTTTAGCTGGAATCCAAGCATAAAGTTTCTGGCAATAATCTCACTTGCAAACTTGATATTTGGTCTTATGGCATTTACCCCCGGAGGCGTTGGCATAGTGGAAGGGGGACTCATAGGAACCCTCGTCTATTTTGGTATCCCTTCAACATTGGCCATCTCAATAACACTGATTGAGCGCTTCATATCCTATGTAATGAGCTCAGCAGTAGGATTTGCAACATTAGTGGTGTCTGGAGGTGCTGAAATATGGAAAGCCTTAAAATCGCATTAGCCTCTGATTGGTTCTTTCCAAGTACCGGGGGTATAGAACATCATATCCACGATCTTGCCAAAAACTTGGTTGAGCAGGGGCATGATGTTCATATAATAACACGACTGGGGGAGTATCCGGATAATACTCTACCTTATACAGTCCACCGGTTTAAGGGGAGAATCACAGTTGACAGTTTTCATGTGAGTATAGGGGTTGACCTATTAAAAAGAGTGAATGAACTCTACAAAAAGGAACATTTCGACATTACCCATGGACACAGCATCTACTCTCCAATAGCTGTTGGCGTCTCGAATCTCTCCAGCGGTATCAGAGGTGTTCCGAGTATCATTACAAATCACTCCTTTTTGGGAAATTCAATACTAAATCCAACATATATTCTCTTGCTTCAGACATCTCTCAGAAAAATTGATGGATTCATAGCAGTTAGCAATGCCGTTAAGAGGGACTTGGAAAATATATTACGAGGAAGTTTAAGGAACAGACCAATATACGTCGTTCCAAATGGGATAGACACAAATTTCTGGAGACCTGTGGAAGATAAAGAGGAGTGGAAAAGTAAGATGGGATTAGATGGAGGGATGGTAATAACAACAACCTCACGACTTACAAAAAGAAAGAGGGTGAATGTAATACCCAAACTGGCAAAAGAAATTACAGAAAAATACAGGATAGAGGATATAAAGTTCGTTATAATAGGTGATGGTCCGGAGAAAAGGAGGATTAAAGAACTCATTAAAGCTTATCATGTCCAAGATAAAGTTTTGATGGTTGGAAAACAACCCCGGGAAAAGGTCAGGGAATTTCTCTGGGCGAGTGATATTTACTTATCTCCAGCAATTTATGAAGCATTTGGGATAGCAGCTCTTGAAGCACTTTCTTGTGGGGTTCCTGTAGTTGCAAACAACCATGGAGGAATAAGTGAGATAGTGAGACACGGTGTTACAGGGCTAATATCAGAGGATGACACGGAACTGCTTGAAAACGTTCTGTATCTGCTGAACAATATAGAGTTGGTTGAAAAGATGGGCAGGAATGCAAGAAAGATTGTAAAAGAGGAATTTTCATGGGAAAAAGTAACAAAAGAGATAGTTAGCATATACAAAAAGACAATAGAAACATTCGAAGAGAAACCATTCATTCTGTACGCACTTCATCAGATGCTGAAAGGAGGAATAAAGAATGCTGGTGTCTTTAACCTTTGATGTCGAGCAGGATTGTCCACCATACTTAAACACTACCCGAGGCATGGAGGAAGGTTTGCCAAAGATTCTTGATCTTCTTAGCGAAAAAAATGTCAGAGCAACATTCTTCTTCACTGCCGAGATGGCGAGAAAATATCCAAATCTTGCAAAAAGGATCGTTGATGAAGGACATGAACTTGCTTGTCATGGCTTTAACCACGAGCGGTTTGATAAACTGGAAAAGGATAGAGCAGATCTTATTCTTGAGAAGGCATTAAATATCTTAAGAGAATTTGGAGACGTTGTGTCCTTTAGAGCACCAAATCTCCAATTTCCCGACTATCTTTTTCCAGCTTTGAGTAAGAATGGAATACTCTTAGATTCTTCAAAGGCAAGATACAAAGGGTATAAAGGCGGGGTTAAAGTGGTTGATGGTGTTTTAGAGGTTCCAGTCTCAATTACATCTTCTATATTAAGACTACCTTGGTCAGTACAGAAGGTTATCCATAAAAAGTTAAGGGAACCCAGAATTTACTTTGCTCATCCTTGGGAATTTGTTTCAATGAAAAAGGAACGGATAAGATTTGATTGCAGGTTCAACACGGGAGATAAGGCTTTAATGTTGTTAGAAAGGTTAATTGACTATTACAAGACTCAAAACGCTAAATTTGTAATGATGCGGGAGTATTTGAATGTCTATCAGGAAATATGAATTTGCCAACAGAACTCATTTAGGGGGAAAGGTTATAAAGTTAGGCTATCCTAATTCTAATCAGGTGGTTTTATGGAGTATCTTGAGATTCCCCTTTTGGATGAAAATGGACAGGAAGTAAAGCTGAGGGATTTTCTTGGCAGGTGGATAGTCCTCTACGTGTATCCAAAGGACAACACCCCGGGCTGTACTATGGAGGCTAAAGAGTTCACAGAGCTTTTACCTGAATTTGAGAAGCTTGGAGTTCTTGTCATTGGAATCAGCAAAGATTCCGTTGAGTCTCACAGAAGATTTAAAGACAGGCACAATCTTAAGGTTAAACTCCTCAGCGACCCAGAAGTTAAGTTGATAAGGAGTTTGGGGGCTTGGGGCAGAAAGATGAGGGGAGAGGGAGTATTGAGGAGTACCTTTATAATAAACCCCGAGGGAAAAATTGTGTGGGAAAAGAAGAGGGTTAAAGCTAAGGGACACGCCGTTAAGGTTCTTGAAGTTGTTAAAGAACTGGTGAAAAAATGAGAATAATAACTCCCATTCCACCGGAAGAGCTTAAGATGATCCTAAAGAAATCAAACGCTGCAGTTAGATTGGAGATTAAAGAAGCTAAACCTTTTCATGGAATGCCCAGGTATGAGGTAATTATTAGCGGAAATAAAGAGGAAGTAGAGAAGTTTATGGAAAAGCTTAGGTTAGCAAGAGCTGGGGGTTAACTTTCCTTTTTCAGGCTTCTTTTCTCCAGGTATTTCTCCAACAAAGTTCTCACAATAAATAGTGCTAAAAATAGTGCTATAATTAAAGCAACTTTTCCAAGAGAGACTCCGCCGGGAGCAGATATGGGATTATACACGGTATCACCTCACCACACGTCTTTCATCCTATCATTGCGTTTTTCAACTCAAACTCTGCAGCAAGCTCAGTAGCCCTCTGCATCTCTTCATAGTTTAACCTTCTGGCAATTTCCGGGTATCTATCTGCTCTGTACTCTGGTCTGTACTGAAACATCACGTTTACTCTAACTTCTTTTCCAAGATTCTCCGCTATCCACTTTAAGATAGGCTTAGTGCAACATTCCAAATGGTTCGGCATTACCAAGTGCCTTATCAAGAATTCTGCTTTATAGTGCTCCTTAGCCAGGAGAAAGTTCCTTGTCACGACTTCCCAATAGCGAGGAGCCTTTGAATATTTAATGGCATCTTCGTTGTTGCCCCACTTAAAATCGGCTAAGTATACATCGACTATCCCATCCAGAAGCCTCATTGTGATCTCACTCATGTACATGTTTGAGTTCCAAACCACCGGAATTGGAACTTTAACGTATCTGAGGGTCTCAAGGATAAAAGGTAAATTTGGCGTTGGCTCTCCCCCAACAAAATTAACATTTTTGGCTCCCTCTGCATATGCAACGGCAATTTTAGTCGCCATATCCTCTGGAGAATATCTTAATCCAACCCTGTACTGGCTTATATCCCAGTTCTGGCAGAATACACATCTAAAATTGCACCCAGAAAAGAATATGGTGTATGATGGAATTAATTCAGGCTCTTCCCCGATGTGCAAAAAGTCGCTTGCAATTAATGTCTCTTTAACTCGGCAGTAGCCAATACTCTCCTTTCTGTTTACATGGCACTTAATCTCACAGAGCTCACATTTTTTAAGGATTCTGTCTGCTATTAAAGCTTTGAGATCAAGCAAACTTTTCTCAGGGCTCTCGCTTAGATCATTTTCTCTCAGTTTTTCCATGCCTTCTTCATGGATATTCCATAGTTCTTCAAGTGAGTCATCTTTTGAAAAATCAACCTTCACCTGCTTGGCATAGAAAAAGTTAGGCTTCTCTCTGCCAGAGAGCACCTCAAAATAATGGGGCATTGCCCTCTTTGCTTTCTCAATTTCCCCTATATCTACTCTGCGGAACCACATATCCATCATTAAAAAATAAGCAAAAACTTATAAAAATATTTCAAACTTCCTCAAGCTTCTTCTTAACATCTTCAGTGTATCTCTTTGTTTCCTCTAATACATTCCTAAGGTTGCTGAGTTCAAGTTTGAGCTCACTCAGAGTTTTATTCATCTGATAGAAGGCAAAAACGACAATGACAATGAGGATTAAACCTAAAATTATTGAAATCCATCCACTTGGTGTTCCACCATATGCAGGCATCCTTCACTCCTCCTTTAGATTTTTTATAATGTCATTATCGATTACAAACCTAAAAGGTTTTGCCCTGTAGTATTTTTTAGCCCTTGGATCACCGGGTTCAAGCCGGAGCTCACTTTCAATGAGATTCGCTTTTTCAAGTTTTTTCAAATGGAGATACAAGAGTTGTCTTGAAATGTTAAGCTCTTTTGCAAGCTCATAAACATACCACTCCTTTTCACAGAGCATCTTGAGTATTTTGACTCTTATCGGAACACTTAATGCCTCCGCAACCACTGTCAGTTCTTGTATGCTTCCAACCATTTTCACCACGTAATCTAAATTATTGCATAAGCCAGAATTCCCTTACGTACTATTATAAAAAGGGAAAATAAAAACTTTTCGAAATTATTTTTTGGCGATTAGGTAGATCAGTGCACCAATTAGTATGAACGGCAACAGTAGGAAGGCTAACCTAAACAGCAGGAGGAATACTCCAAAGATTCCAAACCACCACCAGCCAAATCCCCACCTTCTTCTACCAAACATTGGGCCCCCAAATCCTCTGGGCATTTTCATCACCCTACTCGGGTAGATACAACCAACCAACAATTTTATCATTATAATCAAGTGTCACCTTAATCCCAAAGGCAGTCTGATATGCACTCCCAATGCTCAGCTCTTCAATTGAGTAATCACCGACAATTTTTCCGACATAGTGACCATAATTATCACTGAGCTTTTGGACAATGCCTCTTGATGTCTGGAACTTTTCAATCTTTATTCTTCTCAAGACATTCAATGCGTCTTCCTCAACTTCATCAACTGGAATTTCTTCAATCGGAAATTCCCCATATTCAACGAAGTGAAATATTTTAACAGCTTCCATATTTTCATCCTCCACAGTGCTTAGCCACAAAATGGAAATATGGAAAAAGAAAGGGTTCACCATCTTCCTCCTCTAAATCCTCTCATACTTCTACCTCTATCATCCATTCCAGTGTTCATAGGACTCGAGATTATCTCATTATACTCATCCTCGCTGATTACTTGGGGTTCATATGTTATACCATAATTCTGAAGCACGCTTGTGAATGCCCTTAAATGGTTCTCCGAGCCTGCCATGAGGTTTTCATATACCTGGATTATGTCGGCATTGTCAGTCTTTGCAATCCACTCCTCCAGATCCTTGAGGTCTGTCTCCTCAATGAGTGCCCCAACCTTGAGTGCATCTTCAATGCTTTGGCTCCCCATTGCTATAAGCTGGTCATATAAAGCCTGAAGCTCTGGGTTTGTGAATACTCCAACTTCATCTACTGCTGGATCCTCAATGCCGTACTTTTCGAGTAAGCTTAACACTGCATCCATGTGCATCTGCTCACTGTTTGCTATGTTCCGGAATATTTGCAAACCGTACATTTCATAGAGTGTTAAATAGACATCCCTCGCCAGCTTTTCCTCTTCCCTCATCCAGAGCAGTCCATCAACCTCTTCCTGTGTGAGTGTGTCGCTTCCATAGATTGCGGCGTATGGCCTATCCCATGTTGTGTTGCTCCCTCTATCCCATGTATCTGCCCACCATGGCATTGCTGCTACACTGCCAAATATAACACCAAACATGAGACCCAACAACCCTAAACTTAATATTTTCTTCCTCATGTTCTCGACCTCCTCCATATGTAACTTCATTATTACATATGTAGCCAAACTTTATAAAATTTTCGGTGCAAAGTAATGCCTCCAGATACAATTAGCGTTCTTGAAGATAATCGGGTTGCAATATCCTGAAAGATATACAAAAAAGCAGAACCTCTCAATCTACTTCGCTCTTTCTAATTTTAGCAGCTTATTTAAGCATCATGATTTAATCTGCTAATAACTAAGCTGAAAAATATAAAACTGAATTCAGGGCTGTTCTCTTCTTCTAACGGGCATACGCGCTTTTCCTTTTAGGATACCTCTGCCAGCTAAATAGCAAGTTCTCAGTTCCTCCCTAAGCTTTATCATAAGCTCCTGGGCTGTGTCATAATCCCCGTTCCTTACAGCTGCTTTTATTGCCTCCATCAGTTGCAGTGCCGCTGTTACATTGACTCCTAATCTTTCCATGACCATGAGCTGAGCTTCGACTCTTATGATTTCCCTTTGTAGCTTCATCTTAATGTCGCTCATTATCATTTTTCTAATGTCCTCACCGGCAAATCTGATAACAACTTCTGCTTTGGATTTTGCGGCTATTGCAAGACCATATGCCAGTCCATACTTTCCACTGTTGTATGCATCTTTTGCATCTTCAAGTTGCTTTTCTGCTATTCTTAAGAGGGTTTTAAGGGCAGGATTTGTTGCATTCTCAGCGAGTTCTTTTGCTGTGTTCACTTTTTCCTCAGCTATTTGTATTGCCTCAAGGGCCCTCTCAGCAGTTATGTTGAGATGGAGCTCTGTGCAGTTACATTCCTGCTTTCTAAGCTGTTTCATAATGTAAAGCATTGTTTGATTCATGGTGGGGGTTCCAATTATTGTGAAGTTGCCTGCCCTGACGTGTAGCCGCTCCATAACTTTTGTAATATTCGTGGTTTGGTTCACCAGCACTATCATTGCCCTCTCACGGATTGCAAGTTGCAGTGCCTTTTCAATTCCTGCTAAATCCGTACCTGCCACGAGGATAACTTTGTTTTGTAGCTGTAGTTGAAACTTTACAGTGGCGTTTCTAATTACTGCTAAATCTGTTTCATACCTGTTCTGTCCCCACCATCTTTCAACGCTAATGCCTAAATTCTGCAGGTCTTCAACGTATTCCTCTGGAACTGCCACTGGTCCCCCAATAATAATGACCTCATCTGGGGCATAGCTGATTATCTCCGCAGTTACATTGGGATTGTAGATTCCCCAAGGAGTCTTAACTATTACAACATTCACATTTACCGTTATATTCGCAATATAATCGGCCAATGCACAGTCCGCCTCATTATCACTCACTAAAATGACTACCATGGTTTCTGACGCATTTACAGGCGTGAATGTCAATGGGAGACCCAAGATTATCAAGCCAAACATCACTGACAGCATTTTTTTCCACATCATTCTCCATCACCCCCACTATTTTTAATAAACAAGATATATTTAAGCTTTTTTCACGAAATCGTCGCTTATTGTTTCCGTTTGTTCAATTTGAACCCAGTATTTTGTCCAATTCCCTGTTGATTGTTAAATAACGTTTGCAATCGTTTATCTATGTTTAAAACCACATCAAAAGTCAATTTAAAGACATTAAAAGAACATTAAAGAAGTCAGAAACAGTTAAGAACTTCAGGCTTCTTGAAGGACTTCATTGATGTGTTTGCTCTGATCTCTTAACTGCTGTGCCACTGAATTAGTCTGCTTGATCTCTTCAAGGAGTGCATCCAGGGATCTCTTCAACATATACAGTGAAGATGCAACTACAATGACCAAGACTACCCAAAAGCCAATTATCAAATAATCTATCCTTGTCATTTCAGGATAAAAGGAGGAAAAATATGGCCCAGGCATTCAACTTCCTCCCTGTTTTGCTTTTGCTATGGCTTCAGCTAAGATTTCCTTAAACTGCTCTCTGTCCAACTCATTGTTAACCTCTATCGTCTCAAGCAGCTGATCAGGCTGAGCTTCAATATTATAGTCTGCTTTTAGGATTTCAACAAGTTTTTGGGGATCTACATCATACATCTCGGCAAGTTGCTCCAATGTCAAACTCTTTAACATAGAGCCCGTTATCTCTATTGTTGTGTTATCAACCGTTACCGATATCTCTTCAGGTGATGTAGTCTCGGATGTAGTTTCTTCCTCGGCAGTTAATGCGGCAAACGCAAAATATCCACCAGCAAGTACTAAGCTAATTAAGATTAGACTTCCAACCACTTTAGCCCTACTTTTCTTAAATGCAGATTTGAGCATGACAACCATGCTGTTGAATCCGATTATTAAATGAACTGCCACTAAACCAATCATGACAAATCCCAGATATGTATGTACTGTTTCCCAAGTGTCCTTAGTTACACCCAAGAACGTCCACCCAATGGCGTCTGCTATTCTGCCTGACGGTGCTTGATAAAGCGCAATTCCAGATATCGCCACAAGTACAAACACCACTGTCAAAACTAAATCAACTGTCCCCCTTAACCAAGCTGGTGCCTTCATTTCCATCACCCACAATCCTTTTTAGTGCATTCCTCTTTTTGAGCCGTTACAGGTACAGGGATAACATTTTCTTTCTTCTCAATGATTAATGATGGCAGCAAAATTCCGAGTTTTTTCAGCAACTCCATAAAGCCCCCCTCCAAAATAAAAAAGGGAAAGAGGTCACTTCATAAGGAAGAACCCCACAATATCCCCATCATAGCTTAGGAATACTTTTATTCCGTTTTGAGTCTCGTATGCTTTGTACACTTCAAGTGAGCTGAGGTCGTAGTCACCTACTATCTTTCCAATGTATTCTCCATCAAGCACCAACTTTTGCACTGTAATTCCTCTTGGAGTAGTGAACTCCTCAATGGTGACACCGCTTAGATATTCTTGTATCTGCTGCTCATCAACATTGGCTTCTCCAAGGTATTGCCCTTTGATTCCAAGCCCCATAAACTGAGGAGTTCCCTTTCCATGCTCACCATTTTGACCATGCATGTATCTTGCTTTGACAAAGTTTTCACATGGACATTCTGTTGTGCCTGCTGTTTCTGAAGGGACACCCTGATATGCTGCAGCTGCTCCAAATACCAAACCAAATACCAAAGCCAACAACCCAATACCTAATATTTTCTTTCTCATGTTGAACCGCCTCTCCATATGTAACTTCATTATTACATATGTAGCTAAACTTTATAAAGTTTTCGGTTCAAAAAAAGAGCACTGGATGTTCGAAATTAGCCATCAATGATCGCAAACAATTCATGTTGCACCGTTTATTACGGAGAAGCTTCGAAAAATTTTGCTAAACAGAAAAATTTATTTGAATAGAGATCGTTAAATATTTATATTTTCTCAAGATGGAGCAGTTAAAGGTTTTTGTGAACTCAAAACTTTTATAGAATTTCACCATTATGAAATACGGTGGTTCTATGAAAGGTTGGTGGGGAAGAATTTTAAGAGTTGATTTAACAAACAACAAAGTCAAAGTGCAGGAATATTCTCCAGAAATTGCTCAACTTTTCATCGGTGGAAGGGGATTGGCAGCAAAGATTCTCTGGGATGAAGTCAAGGGAGTTGATCCTCTTAGCCCGGAAAACAAGCTTGTCATAGCAGCTGGACCATTTAACGGCCTCCCAACACCAAGCGGAGGAAAATTGGTGGTTGCCGCTAAGAGCCCACTTACTGGGGGATATGGGGACGGAAACATAGGAACAATGGCAACTGTGCATCTTAGAAAAGCTGGTTATGATGCCATTGTTATTGAAGGAAAAGCCAAAAAGCCCGTGTATCTTTACGTTGAAGATGATAATGTAAGCATTCTCAGTGCTGAGGGACTCTGGGGTCTTGATACCTTTAAGACCGAGGAAGAGCTGAAGAAGATACACGGCAAGAATGTGGGCATATTGAGCATTGGACCAGGTGGCGAGAATTTAGTGAAATATGCAGTTATAATGTCACAAGAAGGAAGAGCCGGAGGAAGACCTGGTATTGGTGCAGTAATGGGAAGCAAGAAGCTTAAGGCTATTGTAATTAAAGGAACAAAGGAAATTCCCGTAGCAGATAAAGAAGAGTTAAGAAAACTAAGCAAAGAGGCTTACGATGAGATACTGAGTAAGCCGACCTATGAGTTCTGGCACCGTCAGGGAACGATGGCAGCTGTAGAATGGACAAATGAAAACTCAGCACTTCCAACATACAACTTCCAAGACGGTTCATTCAAGTTTGCAAGATCAATTGACGGTTACACCTTAGAGGGTATGAAGGTCAAGCAGCGTGGCTGTCCCTACTGTAACATGCCCTGTGGAAACGTTGTTCTTGACGCCGAAGGATTGGAGAGCGAGCTCGATTATGAAAACGTTGCTTTGCTTGGCTCAAACCTTGGAATTGGACAGCTCAATAAGGTTGCAGTTTTGAACAGACTCGCCGACATGTACGGTCTTGACACGATATCTTTGGGCGGCTCAATAGCGTTTGTCATGGAAGCTGTTGAGAAAGGACTTCTCAAAGAAGGCCCAACGTTCGGAGACTACAAGGGAGCAAAAGAACTCGTCAAAGAGATCGCATTCAGGAGTAGCGAGCTTGGAAACTTCGCCGCTGAAGGTGTAATGAGAATGGCTCAAAAAGTGGAAGGAGGCGAAAACTTTGCAATGCACGTTAAAGGATTAGAGGTCAGTGGTTACAACAGTTATATCTATCCCGCAATGGCACTTGCATTTGCAACATCATCAATCGGTGCCCACCACAAGGAAGCATGGGTTATTGCTTGGGAAATCGGTACAGCACCAATTGAAGGAGAGCAGGCAAAGAAGGTTGAGTACAAGATCACATATAGCCCAGAAAAGGCTGCAAAGGTTATTGAGCTGCAGAGATACAGAGGTGGACTGTTCGAGATGCTCTCTGCATGTAGGCTGCCATGGATTGAGGTTGGACTAAGCATTGACTATTATCCAAAGCTCCTGAAGGCAATAACCGGAGTCACATACACATGGGGCGACCTCTTTGCAGCAGCTGACAGGCTCTATGCATTGATTAGAGCTTACTGGGTTAGAGAGTTCAACGGAAACTGGAGCAGGAGGATGGACTATCCACCAAAGAGATGGTTCATTGAGGGACTCAAGAGCGGGCCATACAAAGGCAAGCACCTTGAGGAGGACAAGTACGACAAGCTGCTCAGTGAATACTACAAGATGCGCGGCTGGGACGAGAGAGGAATCCCAACTAAGGAAACACTCCAGAAGCTCAAGCTTGACTTCGTCATTCCAGAGCTTGAGAAGGTTACGGAGCTTCATTAATCTTCTCTTTTGAAAACTTTTTTATTTGCCTGTTGAAGACGTTCTTAGAGGTGATGCTCATGATAAGAATTAAACTCATGGGTGCTTTGGCTCACTTAGCTGGATCAAGCGAGATTTATATTGAAGTTGATAAACCGAAAACAGTGGATGAGGTATTAAAGGAGATCGTCAAGGGTTACGACAAACTACATGACAAGATAATTATGGTCAACGGAAAAGTGGCGAGAGGAGACGTTATTGTGAAAGATGGGGATGAAATAAAGGTAATGCCGGTCTTAAGTGGTGGCTAAAATGGATGAGAAGCTAAAAGCCTGCAAAAACTGTCGGTGGTTTGGCCCAATTGACTCTTACTTTCTGACACAGGGGATATGCAGAAGGCAGATGAAAACAACCCACATGAACGCTATCTGTGATGACTGGGAGCCGTTATGGGGCAATAAAAATGAAGATAGCAAGGGTTAAAGGATTGGACTTCAAAATTCCAAAAGAGGCATGGTTTAGCTTTTTTAATACTCCCTATCCCGGACATAAGGTTGGAACTGCAATTGATGTCTATTTTCCAAACAAAGTCCTTTTCCCATTTGAAGAAGGAAAGGCTCTGGAGATTAAGAAAGTTAGAACTCCACGATATGTTCCAATTAGGGAAGATTACCTCACGATTTTCCAAGTTGAGGGGTTCTGCTTAAAAGCTCTTCATGTTAAACCCAGCATTAAAGTTGGAGATAAGGTCTATTTAGGAGATGAGATCGGTGAATTGGTTGTTTCAGGCTTTTTTAGGCCGTGGAGCGACAGACATGCCCACTTTGAACTGAGGGATTGCAAAGATAGATACAGGGCAAGAGGAGGCTTTTTAATGCATCCAAAAATTCTAAAACTCGTGCCCACAATTAAAGGGAACAGGTTTGAGGTTGTTGAGAAGACTGAACACTACTACTGGCTGAAGCCTCTAAAGAAAGGAAGGAAAAATCTAACGCCCTTATCTTTCGACGATATCCCAATTGAAGGTGGCTTGCCTCACTATCACTACGGAGCAATTTTTGGCAAACGAAGAAAAGTTGAGATTCTCGAAGCAAAGTTTTCGGTGGATCAAGAGCTTCCAAACGGAGTTGGGATTTTTAATGCTGATTTCCAGATATTTGCAAATCAACAAAAAGTGAAGGGTATAGGGATTTACTGCAACCAAGAGAAGATAAAGCTGATTGGGGGAAAGTTTGAGATTGGTGATGTTGTGGAGATTAGGTTCTTAAAAAATGTTACATAAAGCACTTTCACTTCTTATACACCCTCACATCCAAAACAACATGCCAGACTCCAGGGGCATAGCGCTTGATTATCCTGCTTTCCAAAAGCTCAGCCTCATAGCCGTACTCTTTTGCCGTTCTTTGGAAAGTTTCAAATGGTTCCTTGGGCATCAATTTTTCAGGAACAGTATTGTGATAGTGAATTACTGCCTCATCTTTCGCAATCTCCAGAGCCTTTGGAATAAATTCGTGAGTTTTAATTACATAACCCATAAGAATTCTGTCCGCAATGTTCTCTCCAGGAAAATCCCTATTATCGATGTTATACGCAGTCATTCTATCCTGAACTTTATTGAGCTCAATGTTCTCTACTAAGAATTTGAATGTGTATGGATTTTTCTCAATTGCAATGACTTTGGCCTTGCAGTGCTTTGCTATTGGGAGCGAGAGATGCCCAATTCCAGCAAACATATCCACAACGAGCTCATTGGGTTTTGCTATGCTTGCCATTCTAACTCTTTCCTTAACATTTGCTGGAGAGAACATCACTCTTGCCACATCAAGCTTGTAGAGAATACCGTTCTCCTTGTGAACCGTTACCGTGTCTTCGCCGTAAATAACCTCATAATGGGGCTCTCTAAATTCTCCCAAAATCCAACCCTTCCTTAGGACAGTCTTTACTTCCAAAACTTCAGCATAAACTTTGGCTATTTCATATTTATATGGCAAGAGCTCTTCTCTAAGCGGTAAAATCAAAACATCTCCAATTTGAACCCAATGCTTAGGGAGAAGATCAACTAACCCTTCAGGAAGCCTTTTGCTCAGTATCTCCCTTATTCGAGGTTTTATGAGCTGGGTCTTTCTCTTCTTCATCAGATGTAAGCTCCTTATGGGTGTTTAAAACTCTTTGGTATCATAAATCATTCGTAGTAACTTGTCGTTTCGGCAAAAAGCGATTAAAAAAGCTTAAAAAGAGGGAAGCCTATAAAGGTATTGAGAACAAAGCGGGGGTAGAGTTAAACAATGGATGATGAAGGCTCGAGTAGTTTTTGGCTCGTGAATATATTTAAATCAAAGAAGAAAAAGAATGGAGTTCTTGAACAAAAAATCACAGAGGATGCCTATGAGGATTTGAAGGCTCTTTTAATGAGGGCAAAGCCCGAAGTTGAGGAAGATAGGATTGTTCTGAAACTGCCCAGGGGCGATGTTATTCTAACAAAAGACAGCCTCAGAATTATTGCAGAGAGTAGAGAAGATGCAGAAAAAATTTTAAGAAATCTGCACCACTACTCAATGCCCCCAGGACTCTGGCCTGCTTATGGATTAAGCTATTCCATAAAGAGAGATTCTGCAGTTTTAAGGAAGAGTAAAGCGTGATTTTCTTATTTTTGTTTGTTCTCCTACTCTTTCAACACACCCCAAAGGTTTTAAGCTTAGTTTTAGATACTCTATTCAGCGGATGATGGGCCTTGCCCAGTCTGAGCGGTGATGACGTCGGTATTAGCTGACGCTACTTTAACTTCCATCAGGAGGTACAACAATGAGCGATGAACTTCTTGAGTTTTATGCAAGCGAAGCCTTAACCTGCCCCCGGCGCATATACTTTAGACTTAAAGGATACCCAGAGAAATGGCCTGAGTTCGTTAGAGTTAGACTGAACCAAGGCGTCAAGACTCACAATGTTTTAGGCGAAATTTTAAGTAAGCAATTTGGCTTTGAACTTGAAAAGCACATAGTTCTTCGCTCTTCTCGTCTCGGCTTTGAAATCCATGGAAGAATTGACGCCTATCGGGATTTCCCCATTGAGATAAAAGGCAAAACTTCACTTCCAAGGCTGCCCTATGAGTATCACCTCGCCCAGCTAAACATCTATCTAAGATGGGCAGAAAGCGAATATGGCTATCTTTATTATGTAAAACTTCATGAGAACCCCCACAGGGTCTTAAAATGGATAGACTTCTCAAGCTTTCCAATAGTCAAAGGGAAAAACTTCAAGGCTTTTGAGATTCCCTATGATGAAAAGCTGTTCAAGGAAACGATAAAGCAGTTTTACATTGTGAAAAAACATTATGAAAAAGACAAACCCCCTGAGGGATGGAGAAATTATATGTGTAAGTTCTGTCCCTACTATTACATCTGCTATGGGAACAACGGCTACGAACTCTGAGATTTCAGCTTATCTTTTATCTCCACTGGCAGTCTCTCATAGGTCTCGTTTAGAAATTTTATTAAGTCTGCAAGATCCTTGGCTGTTAAGTATGTTGTTTTTGAGCCCAATCCAACTATTAAAGCCGTGAACTCCTCTGGAGATACTTCCTCAAGTTCATCTAAGTGTTCGCTTATTCTTGGAATTAAATTAAGCTTACCAATGTGCCGTGCATTCTCAATATCAAGCTCCCACTCTTCGAGTTCCCTTCTGGCTGGACAGTCCAACCTCTCAACGAAGATCTTTATATCAGCTATTGGTGTTCCATCATCGGCATCAATAGGATCAATGTATATTCTGCTCTCCTCGATCCTGTGAATCCGGACAGTATATATAGCTAATGGGTTAGGTCTCACGGGAGAGCGGGTAGCAAAGACTCCAGTTAGGGGATTCTGCGGATTGCCGTGAGGATGGACCTTCAACACTCTTCTTTTTTCTAAAGTGTCGCTTTTATGAAACCAGAGGATAAGCTTGATAAAATCCCCCTCGTGTAAGCCATCAGCTGCATCCCTAAACTTGGGGAAAATCTCCAATATATCTTCCCCATCCCCTTTTCTAACAACTCCCACAGGTATAATCTTGAACTTCTCCATTCTATCACCTCACCTTCCACTTCAAATCTTTCTCAATCACTGCTTCAATTACTCCCTTGTTGTAAAGCTCTGCTATGAATGCCCTTATTGGAACTTGATTCAACGCCAAAGATTGAGGGGTTATCTTCGCTCCAAATGTCTTGGCTAAGCGGTAGCTCAGTTCACTTATGCTCATAAGTCTCTTTAATAGCTCTAAAATTTTCTTTTCAGCATCTTCAACCCTTTGGAGGTTAAATTCCAGCAGCTTTTCAGCTTCTTCTCCCTTAACAGGTTTTCCATGGGAGGGTATCAGCAGAAATCCTTCAATTGCATAATTATGTAATTGCATAATTGAAGCTTTAAATAGCTCCACGTCGACCAAATAAGGCACACCGACAGCTTGAATTATTCTCTCTCCAAAGAAGCTGTCTCCGCTATAGACGACACAGTTTTCTTCATCTACAAAACCCGTCATTCCCGGTGAATGTCCGCTGAGCTTTACTGTTTTTAGACCAAACAGTTCATCGTTCCACTCAAAAATAGCATGAACTTTAACCTCATGGGGGAACTGAAACACAAGGAAGCCTTTGGGGGCTTTTGAGCCAAAAGTTAGGAGCTCTCTATTAAGGGGGCTTTCTGCTATAGAAAATTCAAAGCGGTGGATGAAAAGAGGTTTGTCAATTTTTGTAGCAACGCTTATGTGATCGGCATGACCATGGGTTGCTAAAAGAGCCTTAACTTCACTCCCGAGCTTCTTAACTTCCCTCAGCAGATCTTTATGTCTTCCGCTTCCATGTCCTACATCAACAAGAACAGCTTTTCCTTCATGAATTTTTATCATCGTTGAAGGGCTTCCCGGGTAGAGATACAAATTTTCACCCAACTTTTTTGTTCCCATAAAAATCACCAAGGAAGTTAGGATGGCAGAAGTAATTAATTTTTCCTAAGCTTCTCCACTTCCTCAATAAGCTCTTGGAAATACTTGTGAAATTCGCTTTTCTTTAGATACTCAAGTGCTGACCAAAATTCGTCTAAATTTCCAAAACCAGCAATCTCGTATTCATATGCCTGAAGAGTCATCTCAAGCTTGTCTGCAAACTTGACTAATCTACCTTCCAAACTGCTTTCTTCCTCATACTCCTCGAACAGCTTGAAATATTCCAAGCTTTTATCTCCAACCTCAAGTAAAAGCTCCATAACAGCCTTTTTTTCAGCCTTTCTCTTATCCACGTATCTTTGGGCATCTAAAGGGAGATCTGTGATTTTGGATTCTCCAAGGTCGTGGAGAAGGGCAATCTTGAGGGCTTTTTCTACATTGACGTCAATACCTCTGCCCCTAAGATCTTCTGCCAAGAAAAGGGTTATAAAAGCAACTCTAAAGCTGTGATCTGCAACACTTTCAGGATTTGGAACCCCTCTAAGCAACCATCCCATCCTGGGTAGGCGCTTAAGTTTTCCCGCTTCAATAAACAGCCTCAGCATAGCTACTCCTCCGAGACGTACAAAGCCTTTTCAGTTTCTATAGCCTTAGCTATGATTCCATCTCCCACGAATCTGCCGTAGACTTTCACCTGTTCCCCTATCCCTATATGAGGAGTGCCCGAAAATTCAATTTTCAAACCATTTATACGAAAAGTCGTTCTGTAGCTTGGCAGTTCCATCGGAAGGAATTCTATGAGTGGTTTGTCCTCTACGATTCCCTCAAGAACTACGTTTTTACCTCGAAATTTATTATCTCTCAGCTCATCGGGAAGAACGATGTAATAGTAGTGATGACCGAACTTAACCCTCTTGGGCATCTCAACCACCTTTATGCTTATATTACCCTCTGAGTGATATACTTATCGGTGAGAAACATGATAAAGATTGCGATCATTGGTGCTGAAAACGTAGGTAAGTCTACGCTCATGAATGCACTCCTTGGAAGGAAAGTCTCTGAAACTGCCGAGATTCCAGGAACCACAAAAAGTATCATAAGGAAAACTTTTGGAAAAATTAAGATTCCAAAAACTATGAAAAATCCATTCGGGGGAGCAGATGAGTTTGTATTAATTGATACGGCGGGGCTTTTTGATCCCAAATATGAGTTCAGAGGGAAGGTTTTAAGTGAAGAAAAGTTTAAGGAAATTTTAGACGAAATAACATCAGCCGATATCATCATTCACATGATCGACGCCCAGTACGGTCTGCATAGGGGAATGGAGAAGCTCCACCATCTATTGAAGTTCAGATACGAAAAACCGATAATTGTTGTGATTAACAAAATCGACTTGGTTCCGAGAGAGAGGGTTGAGGAACTCAGACAAATCGTAAAAAAGCGCTTAGAGCAGGAACCCATACTCTTGTCTTTGGTCACATATGAGGGGTTCAATGATCTCCTGAAAGCACTTGTATATTATGCCCAATACGCGAAGAAAAGCTAAGTTCTCCTTGTGTATTTTAAGTACTTTGAAATTTTAGCAAGAGCGTTTAATGAGATGACGTCATCAGGCAAAGCATATTCGTTTGCAAGTTCTTCAGCTAATTCCTTGGGGATGCCGCCTTTAATCAGTGCTTTTTTAAATTTCCGTTTGCTCTTTCTTATTGTTCTTTTGATCCCTGCTAAGTTCCACAGAAACTTGGGTATCAAAAATAAAAGTCTGAAAAAAGAAAGAACCATTAAAGCTCCTCCTCAAAGTCTTTTGTCACCTTCTTTTTTCCAAATTTCTTTAGTTCCTCAAAATTCTTTATTTTGCCCATTTTCTCTTTCATGAATGCAGCTATCAGCGTTTTTATGAAGTTCATGCTCTCCATGTATTCCTTTGTAAGCTCAAACGCTTTATCTGGATCCATACCTGCCGCAACGAGCTCTTTGTAAAAATTGGCAACGTTTTTACCGAATTTTTCAGCTTTATCTGGGTCGTATGCTTCGTTTATTAATTCTTTTATTGGGCCAAATATGGAGTCCATTATTTTTGGAAGGCTCTCTGAGAGAACACCCATAACTTCCTTGAGCTCTTGTATGTCCTCCTCATCGCCCTTGCTCTTTTCATATGTCTTCAGCATGTCTCTCATTATCTCAATTTTTTCTTCTATAATTTCTAAGTCCTCCTCGCTCTTAGCCTCCCTGAGCTGCTGGGTGAGATCCTTTATTGTTTCTTCAATCAGCTTCTTTATCTTGTCCTCGTTATCCACAGATTTTTCTATTGCTTCAAGGACTTTTTTCTTTATTTCCTTTTCAAACTCTTTTTCATCAAACTCCATCTTTACCACCTCAATAATTATTTTCTCTGGTCAAACCTAATTGGGATTCCGATTAAATCAAACCACTTATTGATCACTTCTTTTCTTAGTGTGTAACATCTCCCCTTCTCACCTTCCACCATTTCAAAAACGTTGAGCTTCAAAAGGAGCTCCACTTTTTCCCTGACGGTATTTCTCGAACCTTTTCCACGTCTCGCTTTGAGTTCTCTCGCTATCTGACTTATGTTCGCTTTTTTGAGGTCAAACACTATCTTGACTATTTCTCTTGCAATAGGATCGTGCCTGATTTCGGGTATCACAATATCAATGCTGAGCTCTCCATACTGTGCATAGATGTTTATGAGTCTGAGATAGTTCTGAGCCAATTGGGAGACAAGTTCAAAGCTTTTCATAAGCTCATCCAGTGCTTTTCTTAAGGTCTTTAGTTCCTCTGCAAGCTTCTCGACATCGTCGTTCTCTGCCATTGCTGTCCCCATTACTCTTTATGGTTGCTCAATTCATATAGGTGTTTTGATTAAAATTGAACAACTAAAGTATCTCTATATTCCCCTTGGCAACCCAATATCTAAAGCTCTTGAGCTCAAAATTCGGAAGAAGAGATTTGGTTATTCTAAGCTTCCCACCAATTCTGTTTTCAACTTCATGGGAAGTTATGGATATCACCTGATCAGCTATACTGGACAGCCATGCTGAGAACCTTGGTGAAATCTCATCCCTGTTAAGAAAGTAAATTCTCGTTGGAAATGCAATGCCCTTTTCAAGTTTTAACTTTTCATTAAACGCCATAGACTCTTCAATTACCTTCATGTATCTTTCCTCACCGATACGCATTGCAAAAGAACCTGCCGTGAATATTGCAGCAATTGAGTTTTCAATTTGCTCTGGGGTTAAAATTCTTTCAAAGAGCTCAACCATCTTCGGGATATACATCCTTGGATCAAAGCTTCCAAATTGATGAACCCCATCATACGAATATTTTATGCCATACAATGATCCAAATACATCAAGTATCTTCAGCCTGCCTTCTTTCAGCATTGCCTCAGCATTCAAACCAACTACAGAAAGGCGGTTGAAAAGATTCGAAAGCGGGTATCTGTGGTTGATCAAAATCCCTAAATCCCCCTCATCAATTCTGTTCTTTAGAATCTTGAGTCCCAATATCCACCCGGCAGAGCCATTTAAATCACTTTCATACGAAATTACAATAAGGCCCCCTTTAATGAGCCCTCCTCCCAATGCCAAGTCCAGTTCGGGAATTCCTGTAGACACAACTCTCATTCTATTCACCTGCTAAGTGTAGTTACATCTAATAGTTCATAAGGTTTTAGCTCAGAGGGTGCCGCTTCGCTCTTTGAGCGTATTTAAGAGAACGGGCTTAATATCGCTGAGAGTTTTCCTATCAAACACATTCTCCCTTTGAAGAGAATACCTAAGAATTGCCATTTTTTCAAAAGCTGTTAAAAGATTTTCATCTTTTGAATTCAATGCCAGTTGCCGTAGTATGCGGTACATTTCTTCGATGGTATCCATAAGCAGAACTCTGTCATTGAAGATATCATCCCCTGCCAAAATCCTATCCACAAGCTTTAAAACAAATTCAATTTTTTCGTATTTACCAGTTCTGGACAATCTGGTAATAATTGACATTTTTTACACCCTATGTTCTTTTTTCAGCTCGTCTTCAATTACTTTCACCAGTATTTCAGATATAAGCACCGAAGAGAGCTTTGGATCTTCAACGTGCATTACAAGATCAAGAGCATCCCCGATCTTGTTATTCTTCAGAAGATAATGGGCAATGTCCCCTAAAGCCAATGAACGAAGTTTCCTGCTTTTTAGTCTGCTTGTCATTCGAGCAGCTTCGACAACTTGTCCAATTTTAAGGTAATATTGAACCGCTTTAACAATGACTTCTTCTGACTCAATTTTTTCCGAAATATATCTTGCGATGGACGAGTATTCGGGAGAGGGGTTGTCTATAAGATAGTTTAGAACAGCCTTGCTTGCTATTTCAGAGTCCTTGGGATCGAGTATTTGAAGATAAGGTATAACAGTACCGGGTCTTCTTTCCATGAGAACTTTCATAATTTCAATGAGCTTCTGCTCTTTATCACTTACATGCGACAGTGCTTCCACTGAATGAGCTATGTCTCCGTTTATAGCAAATATCACAGCTAAATCCTCGTTTATGTCAATTCCAAGGTTATCAGAAATTTCGATTGCCACAGTTAGAAGGCGATCAGCATATTTTTTATCAAGATCCTTGTGCTTTAAATAAAATAGAACTTCTTTCACTGTCTGTTTGAGCCAGTACTTACTTTTAAGTTCTTTTATCATTAAAATCGCTCTGTCATATTCACCAATTTTTAAATAGGACTTTATGATCTCTGCAATTGCATAAGATCTGTAGGGCTCTTCACTGATGTGCTCGAGAATCAACTCAATTTTTCTAATTCTATAAATGATCCTAATTTTCTCCCCAACAAGGGTACTTAGGTATTCTTTTAGAATGTTTACGAGTATCTCATTCTTTAACTTTTCATTTGATATGTACTCAGAATAATAAAAAGCCTCATCGATCTCACCAAGCTGGAGCATGTAAGATATTAGATCCCTAAACAGCTTATCACGGGTTTTCTTTGGCAAAATCATGATGTCCTCAGCAAGCTGTCTAAACATCTTTTTTGAGGACTTCATTTTTGCTTTCCCGAGATAGAATGCAATAGCCAGAAGAGCTTTTAAGATTTCGACTGGATTGTCTATCTCTTCTGCAGCATCGAAAGCCTTTTTAAATGCTTGTTCATAGAGAGGATTCTTAGCCAGTGCCAGTGTTGCCCCAATTCTTGCATAGGTAACGGCCCTAATATAGGGGCTTTGGATAGCATCTACTGAAGCGAGTGCTTCTTTAATGAGCATATATGCATCACCTGATTTAATTTGTTTTTGTTTGGGTGTCAATCCTTATTAATTTTCGGTTGCCAAATCTTTTTAAAGCATGACTATTAGCTTCCCACTATGTATGCATTAATACTTGGAAAGAATCCTAAGCTGAGCGAAGCAGAGTTTTACTCATTTGTAAGAAGATTCGGACTCAAAATTAAGATTGTTGAAACTTCCCACAACTGGATAATCTTTGAGAGCTCCAAAAAAGTAGAGTACCTTTTTCACAAACTTGGCGGCGCACTGAAGCTTGTAAGAATCATAGGGAATGGGGAAGATGCAGTAAAAAAACTTACATATTCAAAGCTTTTTACAGTTAGCATCTACGGGAAAGAGGACTGGAAGCTCTGGAGAAAGCTTGGAAGCCAGATAAAGAAAACCTTCAAGAGTGAAGGTTCTGCTAAATTCTTTAAGCCAGCCAAGGTCTATGCTATGCCATCTGAACTAATTCTAAAAGGATTCCCAGAGACCAAGGATTTTGTGTTCATCTATGGAGAAAGACTCTGGGTGGGCGAGACGATAAAAACTACCGACCCATTTGAGCTGAAAAAGCTTGATGTTGAGAGACCAGTTCAAAGAGCAATTTTTTCAATCCCCCCCAGATTAGCGAGGATAATGGTTAATCTGACAGAGATTAGGCAAGGAAATTTCTTGGATCCCTTCTGTGGCATTGGAACAATAGTGCAGGAATTCCTCCTCCAAGGGCTGAATGCATATGGGAGTGACTCAGATCCTAAGGCAATTAAAGGAGCAAAAGAAAACCTGAAGTGGTTGAAGAAAGAATTTAAAGTCAAAAAAACCGCTCACTTAGAAGTGTGTGATGCCAGAAAGCTTAAGCGCTGCTTTAGAACTAAGTTTGATGCCATAGTTACAGAACCCTGGCTGGGAAAGCCTCTCAAGTATAATCCCACAAGGGGAGATGCCATACAAATGGCAAATCAACTTGACCGCTTTTATTATCAGGTCTTCGACAGTTTTAGAGACGTGCTTAAAAGAAATGGGAGAGTTGTATTTGTATTTCCAGCATACAAACTCAAGGATGGGAGGATATACAGGAAAGAAAGAAAATGGCTGGAAAAGCTTGGCTTTGAAGTCTTAGCGAAATACACTGACTTTGAGGAAAGGCATAGAGTGGTTAGAGACATCCATGTGCTGAGGTTTAAAGGCTAACACTACAAATCTCCAAACAGCCTCTCGTGTTCTTGCTTTATACACCTATGGGCAACTGCAGTAAGTCCAGCCTCTTTTGCCTTTTTGAATGCTTCTCTGTTGTAGGTGTTAAACTGAAACCACACAACTTTTGCACCTTTCTCAATCGCCTGCTCAACATACTCCATTGTAAACTCTGGCCTTACAAACAGGTCAACAATCTCTACTTCACCGGGAATATCAAGCACGGAAGGATAACATTTTCTACCAAGCACTTCCTCGTATCTTGGATTTACCGGGATAACATCGTACCCATGATCCAGGAGATATTTCATGACATCATAGCTGGCTCTTTCGGGTTTTGGAGAAGCTCCCACGAGAGCAATCCGCTTATATCTTGTGAGAATTTCTCGGATATCATCGTCTGTTAACCTATCCAAAGGCATCTTCTTAACCATAGAACCACCTGAAACTAAGTTGGCATGAATGAATAAAACTATTGCGGTAATAGCATTTAAATTCATGAAAACTTTTTCATTAATGGGTGATAAAATGCTCTATGAAGAAAAAATAACCAGCAGATGGATCCTCGTTCTTGTAATATTGCCTGTTGTACTTTCACTTTCTATCGGTTTTTGGGTAACTTATCAGGCAGGAGAAGGCATTGAAATTCCGCTTGCTGTTGGCGCAGTTGTTATTCCATTGACAATTGATATCTCTTATATGAGAATCCAAATTGATGACAGAGAAATCAGGATAAGGGGAGCTTTAGGGTTAATAATACGTAAAACGATAAAGCTTGAAGATATTATAAGTTTTGAGGTGTACAGCGGATGGATGAGCTGCTCTGGATTCATCCACTTCAATATGCCCGCAAAGGGGTGCATTGTTTTGAATACAAAACGATGGAGCATCTCATTTTCAACCAATAATCCAGAGGAGATCGCTCAGGTATTGGCTACTCTTGGCATTCCACGAGAAGCTTCAGACCTTTAGCCCTTACAACTTTTACCCTCTCTCCAGCTTTTGCATGTCCATTTATACATTTTGCTCTCCAGTATTCATTTCCGATTTTCACAATCCCTTCAGGAGTTAAATCCTCAACAACAACTGCCTCTTTTCCCATTAATGCCTCGATGCCTACTTCTGCCTTTTTCCTCAAAATTTGTCCGAAAGATGGCACTATTGCGATGTCTTTTATAACGAGAAGCGCTATAACAGTGACAGACAATGATAGAGGAACCCTAATCCCAGCAGATGGAAGGATTACAAACAAGAATATCCCAACTACAATTTCATCTATCATCAAAAATACGAACTTCAGCACATCCTTTAACCTCTCCTTTAATTTCATTTAATCACCTCACAGGCTTAAATTCGGTAAAGAACCATAAATTAGCAGCAATAATCCCACAAGAATTGGCTGATGGATGATATAAATCTTTAAGGTATGCCTGCCAGCCCAGCATACAAATCTAACGGGCAATATTCTTGGAAAGTTCAGGTTAAACCTTCTCATGCCCTCTGGATAGAGAAGAGAACCCATAGCCATGCCGAACAAATAAACACCAAACCAAGGGAATATCGGGAAATAATCAAGTGTGAAAAATTCGGATGGAGTTATACCAAGGGGAAGCAAAGCTATCGTGTTCGCATGTATTTTGGATATAATCAAACTTCCCAGCAAAAAGAATACTCCAAAAAAGATGTTCTTTTCCTTAAAACGATAAAATGGTATTGCCAACAAACTTGCAACCCCAAGGAAGTGAAGAATTCCAAAATATATCGTTCCAGAGCTTAGGAGAACCTTTGTTGTAATTGTTATAAGGATGCCCAGTCCAAAGAGCTTTGCAAACCTCCTTAAGTACTTCTTATACGGTCTCGGGTTCTTCTTTATGCTTCGCGAATAGCTTATCCAAAATGATAGCCCAGATATGAATACAAATATTGATGCTGTTGTATATGCAAAAACTTTCCAAAACATCTGATGCCCTGAATAATTGAGAAAATACTGCAAATCGGTGATAAAGTTCGAAATAACCATCATTATGATTCCAATTCCTCTTGCAAGGTCTACCTCCCAAAAGCGTCCAGATGAATAAATTTCACTGCCAAACATCCTTATCAAAAATGTATTAACCTCCTATGGATATTTAAGTTTGTGGTGCATGTGAGGATAATAGAAACAAAAGCCAAAAGCATCTACACAAAAAGCAGAATTCCCGGCGTTGATTATGTGATCAACCAATACGTTGGGTGTCAATTTGCCTGTAAATACTGTTATGCGAAGTTCATCTGCAAGTGGAAGCCCTACGGGGAGTGGGGAAGCTGGATTGAAGTAAAAGTCAATGCTCCAGAACTTGCGAGGAAATATATAGAGGGAGAAGTTGTAATGTCAAGCATTTCTGACCCCTATCAACCAATCGAAGCAAAAGTGAAACTAACACGAAAGGTTTTACAAAATATGAGCAAGCGAATAAACCTAAGCATTCTTACAAAGTCCCCTCTTGTTACGAGAGACGTTGATATTTTTAGGCAGTTTAAAAACATCGAAGTTGGTCTGACAGTCAATAGCTTTGAAGGAAAAGAAAAGAAGCTTTTTGAGCCGTTGACTCCAATCCAGAGGGCGAGAATTAGTGCCCTAAAAATTCTCCATGAAGAGGGAATAAAGACATACGCCTTTATAAGCCCCATAATTCCAGAGGTTACAGATGTTGAAGCAATTGTCAAAGAAACAAAATCCTTTGTTGACTACTTTTTCTTTGAGGTGTTAAACTTAGGAGCAAGCGGGAAAGAGTTTCAGCAGATTCTGAGAGATAACTATCCAGAAAGCTATGAAACTATGGTTAACGATGACAAGTTTTGGGGATTCGTAAAGCAACTAAAAGAGGAAATCAAAAGGCTGAATGTAAAAACAGAAGGGATTGAGGTGCATAAAAGAGGATGGGAGTTTATTCAACTCCAATAACTGCTATAAAAATCGAATTAACATTCGTTCTTGTTGGTCCCGTAATGAGCAAAGCTTTCGCCTTTTTCAAGGCATCATAAGTGCTGTGAGTAGCTAAATACTCCTCGACATCAATTCCCCCTTTTTTCAAAACATCAAGAGTGTAGCTATCAACCAATCCTCCAGCAGCGTCTGTGGGGCCATCGGTTCCATCTGTATCCATTGCCAAGACTGCCGTCCCTCTCAACCCAGATATTTTCCGGCTTATGCTTAGAGCAATCTCCTGGTTAGGTCCACCTATGCCTGCTTCTCCCAAAATTGTAACTGTCGTTTCTCCTCCAGCTATTAAAACCACGGGCCTCTCAAAAGGTCTGTTTTTATTGTATACCTCTTCTATAATTGAGCCCAAAGCCAACGCAACATCCTTTGCTTCTCCCTCAAGTGTCGTCGTTAAGATGTATGCTTTCAGACCAAGCTCTTCAGCCTTCCCCTTTGCACTTTCACAAGCAGTTGAAACACTGCCGATTATGAAGTTGTGGACATTCGGCAAATCCTCCTTGAGCGTCTCCTCAACCTCCCCTTTGAGACCTTTTTCTATGTGTCTTTTTACGCTCTCTGGGGCCTTATTCCATATCCCATAGACTCTCAAAATTCTGTAAGCATCTTCAAAAGTCGTTGGGTCTTTAACAGTTGGCCCAGATGCTATTGCTTCTAAGGGATCTCCAACAACATCTGAGAGAATTAAACTTATCAGCGTTCCCTTCACAAGTTTGGCTAATTTTCCGCCCTTGACCTTTGAGATGTGCTTCCTCACGGTATTAATCTCATAGATTTTTGCGCCGCTTTTCAGCAGAAGTTCATTTGTCTTTATCTTGTCTTCCAAACTTATTCCATCTTCTGGCAAACAGAATAATGCTGAACCTCCGCCAGAGATGAGCACCAAGAGGATGTCATCTTTATCAACTTTCTTGGCAAGTTCAACACCAGCTAAGGCTCCCTTCATTGAGTTTTCATCTGGTATCGGGTGTCCTGCTTCAATGACTTCTATTTTTTTCAGTGGGAGTGCATAGCCATACTTTGTAACAGCGATTCCTTCTTTAAGTTTGTCCCTAAGAATCTCTTCAACAGCTTTTGCCATTGAACATGCAGCTTTTCCAAATGCCAGAACGTAGATTTTGCCTTTAATTGGAAATTCTTTTCCCATAACAATAAGCTTACCATCCCTCATTTTCAGAGCTCTTTTGACAGCCACATATGGATCCGAACTTTTTATGGCTTCTTCCATCAGGGTTAGGGCTATTTCTTTGGCTTTAACATCTCCATAGCTTAGAAGGTCATCACGATTGACTCTCATTATCTTCACCTGAGGAAGAATAGGAAATAAAGTGTAAAAAGCTTTTAGTCGAGCATCCCCAAAATTTTGTCAACTTCATTTGCTATCTCAACATCAAACAGGTAAATTGTCGGCAAAAGCCACCAGAGACGATAGTTATGCATTTTGTCTTCTTCTCCATAGTATTGGAATACAAACCTGCCAAAACCCGTTAAATCTCTGTGAATGTCTCTAACTTCTCTCAAGACACGCCTGACCTTTGGTGGATACTCTTCATAGGGTAAAGGAACACTCTTTGTAAACACATTGTCCTTGTAAAAATCCGTTGTTAAACCCACACTGTTGACATGTTTCAAAAGCTGCTTAAACTTCTTTGCTTCCCAGAAGCGCTTGAGGATGATTCGCGGATCTTCTTTTGCTAAGGGAAAAGTTTGCTCTTCTTCTTCGAGCCAGAAAACCAGGTAAGGCTGACCTCTCTCAATGATTATCTTGGCTAAGAGCCTTGCATTCCGAGGAATCTCTTGCTGTGTCTCTGTGATGTAGTACTCCTTTCCTTTTATGATATAAGTTTCCCCCTCTTTTCTCTCCCCGGCTCCTGAAACGAAATAAGCTCTTTCACCTTCTATTGTCCCCAAATGCAAGTCGTAACCCCATGCCCTTAAGTCCTTGAACTTAAATTTCCTTTCTGCTGGCACTACCCCTGAATTTTCAATAATGTAATACCCCTCAAGCATTTTCCTCACCAAAAGTTAATAAAAAGGATGGATATTTAAATTCTTTGGTCAGCACTTAAAATCCTCATCATCCTTTCATCAGCGCTGCGCGGGATCATCATCTATGATTAGCTCAATGACCGCTTTTTGGTTTGGGTTTTTTAACTTTTCAATTATTCTCCTGTCAATGTCTTTAGCCGCTTTGTTGGCTCTAACAGCAAGGGTTCGCCCGTCAATGTAGGTGCTTTTTCGTATGACCATCGAAACATCGTTTTCAAAAGTTAACCGCCCATCTCCTGAGGCAATGATTTCATCGACGAGATCATCAACGATAATTCTGATCCTGATCCTTTTTCCTGATTTAAGAGCCTGTTTAAATTCGTCGCTTAGATCTCTGATAGCCTTATCTGCTTTAATGCAGATTATACAATCCCCTCTGGGGGTTAAGAAATCTTCTTTTGTAATCTCCAAAGTCGATTTATGGGTAGCTTTGATATTCTCATGACCATAGCACTGGATTACCTCTCTTGTCATAATCGGAGTAGTGAACTTTGGGATTTATAAATCTAACATCAAACTGCGGGATATCAGTGCCAGCTTTATCTAACAATTAGCGAATCCACGAAAAGTTTAAAACAGATTTACTTGATTGAGCTATTGGATGTAATGTCAAGATTATCGGAGGGATGAAAATGGGAAACATAAGGCAAGGTTTCATTAAGAGAGTCGCGAGGGAGCTTTTGGACAGATATCCGAATGAGTTTACAACAGACTTTGAACATAATAAAAAGAAGGTTCAAGAGCTTACAACAGTTCAGAGCAAAACTATAAGGAACAGAATTGCCGGCTATTTGACAAAACTCGTTAGGATGAAGCAGGAAGGGAAGATCCTCTAAACCTCATACAGCTCTTTCTTTATTCTTTTCAGTTCAGCCATAAGCTCAGTTGGTAGGTATTCCTCGAGCTCTTTGAGGATTTCCTCAAATTCGCTTTCGCTCTCCTGGGCTATCCTGCGCATGAGATTTTCTATGTATGCCTCTGCGAGCAGTCTTACCTCTTCAAGTTCTTGCTTTGCCCGCATATGCTCAGCTATCTTTTCTTCAATGTCTTTTAGAAACTCTGCGAGCTCTTTAATTTTAGTCTCTACGGGTTCCTGAGATTTTATCAGTTCCTTTGCCTGTTCATATTCAGCCGTTCTCCTTGGAGCTTTCGGCTCATACATTTCTGTTCCGAAAATGTACGGCGTCAGCAGGACTTCAAGCCTAAAACCTCTTTTAATCGTATAGTACTTTCTTGGTCTGCCACGGGGAATCTTTTCAACCCTTCCTTCAATCAATCCCGCTCTTTCCAAGATCCTTAAGTGTTCTAAAACAGCTTTTTGTCCCACACCCAGCTCTTGGGAAAGCTCACTAACAAAGTAAGGTCTTTTGGTGAGAAGTAAGAGTATTCTACGCCTTGTCTCATTTCCCAGCACATCCAGCAGTTTTCCCATCTCATTATTTAACATTCTTCTCACCCCCACTTATCTAACTTAATGTTAGAAAAGTTCAAACTTAAGCTTTTCGGTTTAAACTATCCTAAATGACCCTTAACTCTGGATGAAATTTAAGCAGAGAAATTACAACCGCCTAAAATGATAAAAGGGCATGACCAAACCCAAAAGTCATGGGATCACATGATGCTTCCTGCATCTTGCTTCATAACTTTCCAGCCCGCCAACCAAGATTACAGGCGAATCCCTTGGGGCAGGTTTACCGTTGATTAAGCGCTGGCTTCTCGTTGCTGGAGCTCCACAGACAGTGCAGATTGCAGTTAGATAAACTATGTTATCAGCTCTAACCAAAAGCTCCTTGGTGACTGGAAAAGGGTCCCCTTTGAAATCAAGATTAAGCCCGGCAGCAATGACATAAACACCTTCATCCGCCAATTTGTTCAAAGTCTCAACAATTGAGAACGGAAAAAACTGGACTTCATCAACACCTATAACTTCAAGCTGCTCCCTTTCTGTTATCTCATAAATCATCTTGACCCCTTCCTCCGTAGTTGGAATGACATACGCCTCATATCTCAGCCCGTTATGAGCAACAACCTCGCTTTCACTGTATCTATTGTCTATTGACGGCTTAAAGAGCGCTGCCTTTCTTTTTGCGAAAATCTGCCTTTCAATCCGTTTTATCAGCTCTGTTGTTTTCCCAGCAAACATTGGGCCAGTGATAACTTCCAAAAATCCCTCTGGATGCATTAGACTCACCGATGCTAAATGAAAAGTAAGGTGTTAAAACTTCTTTTCCTCAAGAGTTTGACGAATAGGCAACAAACAACGAAGAATGTTGGAGTTTATGTGCAACTATTTATAATCCCCTAAACATTTAAGAAAAAGAAGAAACATCAAACTGGAGTCACATGGCCCCACTTTTCCAGAGCTCTTGCAAGCTCCTTGTGGGTCTTTGCATACTCATCAAGCGGAATTCCTTGTATTATGGCATCCAGAGCTTGTCTTACTGCCATTGCCCCTGCCTTTGGTCCATCTGGATGTCCGAGAGTTCCACCACCAATCTGGAGGACAATCTTAGTTCCCAGTGCTTCTATCACAAGTGGAAGGTTTCCTGGGTGAAGTCCTCCTGAGCTGACAGGCATGCCAGGCTTTATGTGGTAGAACTTCTGCTCAAGATGGAACACATCATTTTCATCTGGTACATAGTGCTTCTCTCTGAATATCCTTGCGAACTGGATAACTTCCCATTTTCCGCCCTCAAGCTTTCCTGCACCAGCTGTTCCAACGTGGAGCTGGTCAAGGCCTATTACTCTGTAAAGCTTGGCTAAGACGAACATTGAAATTCCATGATAGGGATTCCTTGTAAAAGCGGCATGCATTGCCCTATGGGCATGCAGAGCAATGCCGTAATCCTCTGCCAGATCCCTGATGTACTCCAATGCTCCCCATCCAGTCACAACAACATCAACCATCGCATGAGGGTTGCCATAATCAGCCAGAAGTTCTAACCTTCTTTCCATCTCCCTTATATCAGCTGTTATGTTGGCAAACCAGCTCTTCTTTTCACCAGTCTCGTTTTCAACTTTTTCGATAACTTTCATGATTACCTCTGCTCTGTCGTCAAAGCGGTTGTACCATGGGCTTGTGAGGTTTTCATCGTCTTTAACATAGTCCATTCCGCCACTAAGTAAGTCATAAGCGAGTTTCTCAAGCTCTTCTGGAGAATAACCAACTTTTGGCTTTGGCACAGTTCCAACTATGGGTCTGTCTTTAACTCCAAAGATTTTCTTGACACCTTCTATTCCTTTTGACGGTCCGCTGAATTCTCTTAAAAATCGTTCTGGGAGGTATATGTCCTCAAGCCTTAGTCCTTTTACACGTTTCATGCCAAAAACATTACCTGCAACACTTGCAAGCATCCCAGGCATGTTACCTTCTTCAAACAGATGAACCGGATATGCTATCCTGACAATCCAGCTTCCATCACCCATGTCTGTAAAGTGATATGCCTTAGCTGACATATCTTCCCATCTTTCCTTTTCATACCAAGGATACAGGCTTGTCCAAGTTCCAGTAGAGCTCTCTGCAGCTACTGCCCCTGCAGCAGCTTCAATGCTAAAGCCTTCAGCTGGGGTTATTCTAAACACTGCTATTAAATCCCTTTTGGGATTTGGTTCATATTCCTTATCTACATATATATCATATATTTCAAACTTCTCGGGCATCTTAACTCCCCCCATTTTTGAGGTAATAATAGGATTGGCTCGAGAGGTATATAAACGTTATTGATCAAAAATGTGATAAAATTAAACGGTATAATTAACATGATACGGAAGATCTCCTAACTGCAGGTTCTACTGAACTCCAATGATACTAAAAGACTTAACACTACGAGGTGGCAGATTTTAATTTAAAATCGGTAGATCTCTTCTGTATGCTCAAAACTGCCACATTTAAGAATAAAAGTTTTAAAAACAACGATGGTATCGTTACAAAAACATGCCCAATTAGGGGAGTATCCAGCACAAGACAAAGCATTTTGACTAATATCAATATAATACACAAAGCCTAAAAATTCGCAACTTTGTTCTATCCGCAGCAGTTTGCCTTAACTCTCAATAATTATAAGGATGATAAGCGTATAATCAGAGGAAAACGGCGTTTTTCCGAAAGGTTTATATAGGACTTCTTTCAAAGAATAAAATGCATATATTAGTAAAACAACTTTAAGGAGGTAGGGAAAATGGCTGAGTTGCCAATTGCCCCGGTTGATAGATTGATTAGAAAGGCAGGTGCACAGAGAGTCAGCGAGGAGGCAGCCAAGCTCTTAGCCGAGCACCTCGAGGAGAAGGCTGTTGAGATCGCAAAGAAGGCTGTTGACCTCGCAAAGCACGCCGGCAGAAAGACAGTCAAGGCCGAAGACATCAAGCTCGCCATTAAGAGCTGAAGCTCTTTCGTTTTTGGCTTTTCTAATTTTTGCTTTTCTATGGATATTGCCATTGAGTTTTCCAAGGCTTGAAGATATTGAAATGGAGATTTCTATCTTTGATCTCCGCAATTACAAAAGTCGGATCACTCCTCCTTGGCACCGTTGGAGAGCCGGGGTTTAAGAGAGCTATCTTTTTTCCCATGAATTCATAGACCTCGTAGAAGAACCTGTGAGTGTGTCCAAAGATCAAAATGTCAACCTCCATGTCAAGGGCTTTATACTTAAGCGTCTGGGTATCCAAGGAAAGAAACTGATGTCCATGAATAATTCCAATTTTGAGTTCTTCCACTTCTAAGATTCTTTCTTCAGGAAAAATTAGCTCATCTAAGTTTCCTCTAACAGCAACAACAGGAGCAACATTCTCCAAGACCTCTTTAACGCTTGGAGATGTTAAATCTCCAGCATGAATAATGAGCTCCACATTATCTTCTTGAAATTTTTCAAAAATTAGATTTGGGAGATAGGAGGTCTTATCTGGATAATGGGTATCACTTAAAATACCAATCCGAACCATCGGCGAGGTCCCCTCTCATCATCAATCAGCGACGGGTTTGAATCCTCATCTGGTTCTGTTATAGGCTTAATCTTATGTTAAGTCTTTCTACAAGTTCCTTGTATCTGTTTCTCACAGTAACTTCAGTTACGTGAGCTACTTCAGCAACCTCTCTCTGAGTCTTTTTCTCTCCTTCAAGAACGCTCGCAATATATAATGCAGCGGCAGCAACCCCCATAGGACCTCTCCCGCTGGTAAGGCCAAGTTTAATGGCTTTTTGAAGTATCTTAACCGCCCTATTTTTTGTTCTTTCGCTCAAACCCAGCTGATCAGCAAATCTACTTACATAATCGATTGGACTCGTTGGAGTAAGCCTTAAATGAAGCTCCCTTGCTATAAATCTGTAGCTCCTGCCTATTTCCTTCTTGTCAACCCTCGCAACTTCTTCAATTTCATCTAAGGTTCTTGGGACTTTTGCCATTCTACATGCTGCATACAAACAGGCAGCTGTCACTCCTTCAATTGACCTCCCCCTTATGAGCCTTTCCATAACAGCTTTTCGATAAAGAGCAGCCGCCATCTCTTTGATATTTCTTGGAAGGCCCAGTTGGGATGCCATTCTATCCAATTCACTTAAAGCAAATGCCAGATTTCTCTCTGCAGCATCACTGACCCTAATTCTCCTCTGCCATTTCCTAAGACGATACATTTTTGCCCTCATTGTACCGGAGATATCGTGACCATGAATGTCTTTGTTCTTCCAATCAATTGTGCTGGAAAGACCCTTATCATGAATCATCATTGTCATTGGAGCCCCAACTCTGCCCCTCTTCACCCTTTGATCGGCATCAAATGCTCTCCACTCTGGACCCGAATCAATTATGTTCTGAGCAACCACATAACCGCATGCTGTGCACACGATTTCTCCTCTTTCGGGGTCGTAGATAAGCCTAACTGACCCACAGACAGGACATTTCTTAAAGTCTTCGGCAGAAATCAAACAATCACCCCCTCCTTCTGGGGGCAGGGCGCTTTCTCTTGAATTTTTTTCCTTTCTTTTTCTGAGTCTCTTTCTTTCTCTTTCTCTCGTCAATGTAAAGAACCTGTCCAACATACTTCTCAGGAGCCTTTACCCTTGGCTTTACCGCTATATATGGCATCTTCACTGGGCCAAATACATCCTTAACGATGCCCACAAGCTGAAGATCCTTATCCACAACTGGATCGTTTAATGATGGGATCCAATTAGAACGGAGTATCAGAAAACCCTGCTTTGCATAATGAGAAACCCTACCTAAACGCTTCATAGCCCCACCCCGAACCAAAATCTTTTTAAATCTTTCGCTTTTTTATTTTTAAATCTTTCGTATTACCATTGTGAATTGGAAATTCGGACGAAAAAGTTTTAAGAAAGAAGGTTCATATCCAGTGGAATCTTATGTCGTATGGATGAAACTCTTTCTCGAACAAAAACCTTCGCCCGTTAATCTTTTAAAGCAACCTCTATTTTAATAACAAAATGGTATTTTAAGGGGGTGATGGGATGGCAGTTATAGAGGAAATTGCAAAGGTAAGCTTCGAGAGAGTAGGAAGTCATTCCCATATCAAAGGTCTCGGACTGGATGAAAATGGAAAGGCAAAGTTCATTGCAGATGGCATGGTCGGGCAGATTAAGGCAAGAGAAGCCGCTGGAATTGCAGTTAAGCTAATAAAGAAGGGCAAACTTGCTGGAAAGGGCATACTCCTTGTTGGGCCAACCGGAAGCGGAAAAACCGCAATCGCCATAGGTATTGCCAAAGAGCTTGGCGAAGATGTACCATTCGTTCAAATCTCTGGAAGTGAGATATACTCGGCTGAAATAAAGAAGACGGAATTCCTGAAACAGGCACTGAGGAGAGCTATAGGAGTTAGAATAAGTGAGGAGAGGAAGGTGTACGAAGGGAAGGTCGAAAGAATTGAAATCAGAAGAACACGACATCCCTTCAATCCATATGTTGAGATTCCGGAATCTGTGATACTGACGCTTAGAACAAAAGACGATGAAAAAACGATTAGGGCAGGAAGGGAGATTGCATACCAACTCCTCGATCTTGGAATTGAAGAGGGTGATGTAATCCAGATCGATGCAGAAAGTGGAAGAATTTCGAAAATCGGAACAACAAAGGAAGAAGAAGGAATCTTCCTAAAGAAAAAGGTTGAAATGCCAAGTGGTCCGGTGCTGAAAATTAAGGAGTTTACATATACGGTTACACTTCACGACCTGGATGTTGTAAACGCAAGAGCCGGAGGAATATTTACCCTGATCTTTGGAGGGGGATTGGAGATAACAGACGAGGTCAGGGAAAGGGTTGATGAGACCGTTAAGGGATGGGTGGAAGAAGGGAAAGCCGTGCTCGTTCCGGGCGTATTGTTCATTGATGAGTGCCATATGCTTGATATAGAGGCATTTTCATTCCTTGCAAGAGCTATGGAAAGTGAGCTGGCACCGATTTTGATCCTTGCAACCAACAGGGGAAAGACAAAGATTAGAGGAACTGACATTGAAGCCCCCCATGGTATTCCAATTGACATGCTGGATAGACTGCTTATCATCAACACAGAACCTTACAAAAAAGATGAAATCAGAGAAATCGTGAAAATTAGAGCCAGAGAGGAAGGCATCGATATAAGCGATGAAGCAATTGAGTACCTCGCAGAGCTCGGAGAAAAAACAAGTCTGAGGTATGCTGTTCAGTTGCTTGCCCCTTCAAGCATAATTGCCCAAGGACAGAAAGTCAAAAAAGAGCACATAATGAAAGCACAGGAATACTTTGCTGACATAAAAAGAAGCATTAGTTATGTGGAGAAACTTGAGGGCATGCTCCGCTGACTACCTTTCTATTTTTAGTTCTTTCAGCTTCCTGCTGAGCTTTAGGTGGAATGTGAACTCATGGTAGATTGAGTTTTTTAAGAATTTCAGCTTAAGATCGTTTAGCTTTACCTTTCCGCCAAATTCTCCAAAAATCAGGACATCTTCAACCCGTATTACACCAAACACCGCTGCAAGGTTAAAGAGCAGAGTTCTCATCTGGTACGGAGTTGCATGATGAGTTGAAATCTTTTCATGAGGATACTCAAATAGGAAATATTCAACCCCTTCAAGCTCCGCTATGTCTGTCATCGCAATATCCGCTGTTAAAAGAACTACAAGGGAAGGCGTTTCTTTGTCGAACTGCTTAAGTGATTTAACAATAAGCTCATCATTAGTTCCCGACTCTTCGTGAACCCTTCTAACTTCTATTATCCTATCCTTTAATGCTTTAAATTCCTTAAGAGCAATATATGCGGCTTTTCTTGATTTTTTCATCCTCCTGTTGTGGAATTCATCCAGAAGGTATGAGTTAGGGAGAATGCGTTTCAAAGCATTTATGTGCCCCAAATGGTACTTATAGTTCATTGACTGTTCAATTTCCCAGATAACAACATCAACCACTGCAAGCTCATACCTCTGGAGAGGGGTGTAAGAGGACACGAACCTGTGATAGAAAATATTCGTATCCAAAGCAAAGATAACTCTTTTGCTTAAGAGTGCATAGCTTTCCAGATGTTTTTCAAAATCGTCCAGATTGCTGTATTTTAGAATACCAGAAGCTAAAACGCACTCATGAAAATCTCTGTAGGTTGGGAGGTCGTGGAAACTGTCCTTTTTCTCTGACAGAATTCGAGAAAAATCCTCTGGCTGTGTCAAAGCCTCTATCTTGTATCCATACCCTTCTCTTCTGAACTTCAAAAGAGGAAAGTTCCCATAAAGTGGATATGAAACAACGGCATCGTCGGGAAGAAGGTTGAGCAGAATTTGAACTTCAGGCTTATCGACAATAATTTCCACCACTATCCCTCCATAAAGTCCTCCAACTTTTGAGAATGGATGGGGATCATCATGTAAGGCCTGTTCGCAAACTGAAGATCTTTTTCTGCAAGGGCGAGGTAGAAAACATGATCAACCTTCAGCGGCACCCCATGAACAAGTGCTCCAGCCACTAATGCCTTCCTTCCAGAGGTTATGTCTATGGCTATTTCAAATCCTTTATCTTTAAGCTTTCTCAAAAGGCTCTCAACTTTTCTCCTTGCTTCTTTGAAGTTTGCCTCTTCTATGGTTATCACCTCAACCTTTGGTGAGAACCCAAAGGCAGCAGATATTATTTTAAGTGCCTCAACTGCAACTGGAATCTTGTCTTGATATATATCTTCAAGGAAAATGTAGATCTCATTGGGCTTGTACTTCTTCTCCATAACTACAGCGTAATATGCATTTATCATAGCCCATGTGGAACGACCGAGCATTGTTATATATGCCTTCATTTTCACTCTTACTCTACTAATATCAACCCATACAAAACACTTTCGCCAAAGTTCAGATCAACAATTTTGGAAAGCTCTATTCCTATAGCATCAATGGAGGGTCTTACCTTTGTTGGCATCCTGCAGTGTCCGCTCTTTTCAAACTCACACACCTCACAGAGATTGCAGTTTCCTGGAAAGAGAGCTAACACATAGGGATTCCCTTTTCTAAAAAGTTCCTCTTCTTTCTGAAGCAGATACAACAAGACTTTCCTCTTTTCTTCCTCAAAGTCCTCATAGTCAAGCTGGAACTTGAGCAGAAGGGCTTTCTTAAAATGCTTTATCCATTCTTTACTTTCTTTCCAAGAAGGAGCATGTGGGGGGCACGAAGGGCTTTTACCATAAACTGGACAGGTTCTACATTTCCAGACGGGTCTGGGAGAGACAACAATACTCCCAGTGTCTATTTCCTTTTCGTATATGATCTTCATGGTTATCAAAGAGAAAAAGAAATTTGAGGATAAAAACTTTGTCTCAATCCATCAGCCTGCCGCCGTTCACATCTATGAGCTCCCCAGTTATGTGGTCGTTCTCTAAGAGAAAAATCACAGCATGAGCGACATCTTCCGGCTTTGCTATCTCCCCAGTTAAGGAAAGCTTTCTGAGCTTCTCCTTTATTTCTGGAGGTATAAGCTCTGTATCAACCGGACCCGGTGCAACTGCATTCACCAAAATGTTTGGTGCTAAGTGTCTTGCTAAGTTAAAAGTTAGGGCTATAAGACCGCCTTTTGAAGCAGCATAGTGTGCCCCAACGGTTCCCCCGTTTTTTCCTGCGATTGATGCTATGTTCACGATCTTCCCTTTTTTCATATATCTCAGAACCTCTTGGATAACCAGAAAAGCACCTTTTAGGTTTATGCTTATTACCTTATCCCACTCCTCTTCTGTTATCTCCATGGGGTTTATAGAATTTCCAAGAATGCCAGCATTGTTAACCAGGATGTCTATTCTGCCGAATTTTTTAATAACGCGTTCCACCATTTTTCTTACTTCTTCCTTGTTGCTTACATCAGCTTTTACAACCAGTGTTTCGACACCATATTCCTTACACAACTCTTCAGTTCTCTCTGCTTCCTCTTCATTGCGAACATAATTTATCACTACATTTGCCCCTTTTTGTGCCAATGCAACTGCTATTGCCCGCCCAATTCCCCTTGATGCTCCGGTAACAAGGGCAACCTTACCGGCAAGCTCCATTTTTACCACCTTATAAATTTACGACATGGGGGTTAAAAATACTTGCTCAATTTCCGAAATATTTTTACGTTTAAAAAGTGAAAGAGGTATCATGAGGGAGCTACTTGTCCTGTTTATTTCAGCTTTTGTTTTGACATCGGGGTGTATAGGACATGGAGATGATAGGATGAGTCTTAAGGTGACTTCAGTTTTTAAGAACGGTGAGACAATTCCAAGCAGATACACTTGTGAAGGATTGGACATTAATCCGCCCCTAAAAATTGAAGACATCAGTGACAAAGCCGTCAGTATTGCAATAATCGTTGACGATCCTGACGCCCCAATAGGGACTTTTGTCCACTGGGTTGCATGGAACATCCCTCCCGTCAAGGAAATACCCGAGGGTATACCCAAAAAAGGCGTTGTCGAATCCCCAATATATGTTGTCCAAGGAAGGAATGATTTCGGGAGAATTGGATACAACGGTCCCTGTCCTCCTCGCGGACACGGGATTCACCATTACCACTTTAAGATCTACGTTCTTGACACCCAGCTGAATTTGAAGCCTGGGGCTACTAAGAGAGATCTGGAAAATGCCATAAAAGGACATATTATCCAATATGGCGAACTTATTGGTATTTACGAACGGAAATAAAAACGCTCTTTTTCTATTTTCGTTTTTCAGCTTTGTTCCATAACATTTTTAACAATCGAAGTTAGAATTAATTAGGGGGTGTTCTGCGTGGTAGAAAAGATTTCATACTTGATGGAACATTTTTCAAAGATCAAACCAGGAGAGATCGTTCTTATAGAGTACACACCCGATTCATTTTACCCTATAGCGTTCTATGTCCTTGCTACATACTCATTGAAGCTTGGACTCCCTCTCCTAATCGATGATGTCTTAGACACACTACATCTTTATAAGACGTATCTCGATTTTGCAGGTCTGGATACGAATTTTTTATATAGTAAAGATGTCTTTGTGCTAAAAATTGGAGGACATAAAGAAGTTGGCAACGTGGTCTCTGAAATCAGACTTACCGGTGAGTTCTACATTCAGTATGAAAACTATAAGGCAGCTTTTGATTCAATACTGAGCCAGAGAGATTTCTTTATAAACATAGTCCTTGGATTCGACAGGTTGACAGAGCTTTATCCTTCTTACCAGCGCTATCTGTTCCTTCTTACCCGAACACATTACCTCGGGAATAAACGAAGGACAGCCTTTTATTTTGTTAACAGAGAACTGTTAAAGAAAACACCTCTTGTGCTACCAATTTTTGAAGAGATATCAACAAGTGTCGTAAGACTTGAGAAAGAAAACAACACTACCCTGGTGACGTTTCTAAAGTCGCCCTATCCTTCACTTATTGGTTCCCAATTCGAATTCAGCACAGAGGAAATGCTGAACTACCTGAAGGAGGGACTTCAAGATGGAAGTTTTTGAACTACTTGAGAGCTTTAAACGGGGAGAAACGGTTCTATTTCTATACCCCCCTATTTCCCCGTCGTACACTCTTCTGAAAAAGGTGGTGGAATACTGCAAGAAAAAGGGTCTGGATCTTTATGTGGCGGACATATTTGACATGCTGTACACATACAAAACGCAGTTGGAGTACATAGGAGTAGAACTCGATCTCAATGACGATAGAATATCTGTTATCAAAGAAGGGGGCAAGATACATGTGGGGAACGTTCTTAGCAGAATCAGCGTAGATGAAGACGCAGCAATTCACCTGCGAAAATACGCGGAAGTATTTGAGAGCTCACTGCAAGACAGGGAATTCGTCTTTGATGTAACGCTTGGATTTGATAAGCTCTTAGCATTCTACTCAGAAAGTCCAAAAGATTTGAATATGATCCTGATGGCAGTTAAGGATTTCGTTGGAAACAAAAAACGTACTGCGATATATTTCGTTAATCAGGAAGTTGTCGCAAATATAGGGAATGCCCTGGAATTCCTGATAGATTCAGCAACTTCTGTGATAAAACTCGAAAAAGATGCGGATGGATGGTATATCCGGGTCGTAAAGTCTCCAAAAATAGAGATAGTGGGAGCAAAAGTCAAAATTTAATCAGCCGTATCTCACTTTAACATATAAGTTCACAGCACTTTGAAAAGCTGCAAGGGCGTTCAGCATTAAAAATATCCAGTCTCCGATTATGTAGGAGTATATCGTGAGCAGAGTTGATGCCGTCACATAGATGAGTATAAACCTAAAGTTCAGAGGGCATTGCTTCGTCTTTATTGTCTCGATTGTCTGAGGAACCCAGGAGCTTACCAGAAGCAACATTCCCATTAAACCTATTATCTCTCCCCCTACCATTTCATTTCACCCCCTTATTCTTAGAGCTTCATGAACCTCTGAGAAAAGGTTAAAAAAGCATTGTGAATTTAATAGACTCAAAAATAGTAAACGAAAAGTGAAAGTTTAACAAGATAATGTCAATCTTCCCGCTTTTGGTTAATCTCTGCAGCCAATCTTGAAGTCGCCCATGTTTTGACATCATCATCCAAGATATCGTTAATAAGTTTAAGTGCTTCCGGAATCTTTCCCTTCTTTGCGAGAGATATGGCAACCTCTGCCTGAATTTTGGAGCGATTGGAAACATCTTTAATCATCGATGCAATCCTAAGACTCTCATCGATCATATCAAGATTCAGAAATTCAAAGGCAAGACCCATGAGTGCCTTTGTTATGCTGTCCTCATTTTCCATTTCAAAAATGGCATCAAGCGTCTTTTTCAAGACCTCCCGATAGTCTTCTCCCATCTTAGCCATTTCAATTGCTATTTTTGAAAATGCTTTTGCTTTTATGCCCTTGTCAGGTATTGTCTCAGCAATTTGAACTGCGGTTTTAAAATCTCGATTACCTATGAGTTTTGAAATGGCTTCATACAGTGCCCTTGACTGATACCATTCTTGCATCAATAACACCAAGTTTGATTTGTGCTTTTAATAAATTTAAGCTTTCTCAAGATTTGAGGTTTAATAGAGGAATAGAACATAAACACCAAGGAGCATTAAGACAAAACCAGCTATCATTGAAAGCTCCCTTGATCTTCTAACGATTTTCTGGGATAGACTTTTACTTTCAGCTATACTGCCCACTGTAAAAAGGATTATGAGGAGCGGCAGGACAAATATGAGGTTGTAGAGCCCCAAGAGAATCCAGGTCAATGTTCTTCCAATCTTTGAAATCAAAATCGCATATATAAGATAGCTTCCAGCAGAACACGGCAGGAGAGTAAATGAAACCATCACGCCTAAGGCAAATGCCCCAAATAACGTTGCTTCCTGTCTGAAGATAGATTTTCTGACATTTTTCTTTCCTGCAACTCTTGACTTCTCAAAGTATCCGGTAAAGAATGTATAAAAACCGAAAATTAGAGAGACAACTCCCGCTATCCATGTGGGGATGCTCTTTGTAAACACAACAAGTCCAATCCCAAGAATGTAGTAGGATATGTAAATTGCAACTACAAACGCCATGCCTATTTCATAAATTTTCCTTTTTGAAATTCCCTCTTTGAGTGACAGGGCAATGAGGAACATGGTATAGATGACGAACGTACATGGATTTATAGAATCCGACACTGCCAGAGAAATAAGAGGGAATATCATCGATTGAAGGTTTACGAGAGAAAGCACCAGAATAGTTAGCCCAAAAGATAAAGAAATTATTAACAGAAGGGTTTTGACTTCATCCTTCACTTGGCTCACCATTCATGAAAATATTTTCAAGCTTCTTAATAGTTTCTGTTTGATTTAACGGTATCAAATATGTTTTGTCAGCTATAAAAAGAACTCCTTTCTCCTTTATTGCAGTCTCCACGATTATCGGGACATTTTTGGAAGGTTCTGGAATTTCTCCTTCAACAATAGCCACCAAGCGGTTATCATAGAATATTCCTATAACAGGAACTCCAGTAACACCGAGCATAGAATATAGCTCAGAAAAAAGATTGCTGTTGTGATCATTCCCCTGGAGTTCATAGTAGGTGAGTGAGTTTTTTCCAAAAGCCTCTGGCAATAACTGTTTCATTTTCTTACAGTGGGGACATGTTGCAAGTCCAAACATGTAAAAGTGGAGCTTTGAAACATCAATTTGATTTTGTGACTGAGTTTGTGTATTCACAGATGAGCTCTGCATGTCCGATGGGGAACCCGTAGTATTGTTATTTGAAATACATAGAGTGGCAAACACACCAAGGATAACCACAGCGAAAACTACTCCAGCAACGATCCTTTTCATTAAAATCACCTATGGATGAGTATCGGGATATGCTAATTTAAGTATTTGGGTATTGCATATAAACGCCCACGAATGCATGTCTTTTTACAAAAACCATTAAATAGCTGGAAAACTTAAGGCTGGTTGGTGATAGGATGAGTGAGGTTGAAAAGGCACTTCAGACATTCCACTCATTAAAAGTCAAACAAGTGATGCCTCCATTAGCTTCAATGCCAATTGTGACAAAAGACTCCCCAGTAGTTGACGTCTTAAAATTGCTCAGAACCCGACATCATGTATGGGTGGTCAATAACAGAGATGAGATGAAGCTTGAGGGAGTTATCAGATACATCAACATTGTGGATGTTCTCTTACCTCCCGAGCTTCAGAAAGCAAGACTTGGAAACATCAGTCATCTCTTCAAATCCATCCTTGGAGGGGCAGATCGGGCAGAACATGTAATGGAGCGCAACGTTCTTACAATAAACGAGGATGCAAGTGTCCTTGAAGCATTAACAAAGATGAAACGATACAAAGTACCTTTACTGGCAATCATTGACGAAAATGGGAAACTTGTAGGAGAAATAAGCCTCAGGATACTGGTCAACGAGTTTATGAGACTGATGCGCATAGGTGGTGCCCAATGGAGCCAGAGTGGATCCTCTTCACAATCGGAGTAGCACTAATTGTGGGAAAGATCGGCGACAACATAATGGAGCGTTTTGAGCTTCCAGGTGTTTTGGGAGAAATTCTGATGGGTATGATTTTGGGAAATCTGATATATTTTGGAGTTATCAGTCCAGAGTACTTAACTTTACATTCAAATGAAACTTTCGAGTTTTTGGCAAAGCTTGGGATAATCTTCCTGCTCTTCTTAGGAGGTCTTGACACTGACATGGAAATGATCAAGAGAACCGGAAAAGTTGCCACAGTTTCCACGCTTATGGGTGTATTCGCCCCCTTGATAATGGGGTATTTTGGGCTTAAGTTAATGGGATATCCCTCCAGAGAGGCATTTGCTGGCGGTGTTCTGCTTACAGCAACGAGCATTGGGATAACAGTTAGGGTCATGATGGATTTAGGGGTCTTGAGGAGTGAAGTGGGTGCAGCGTCGCTGAGTGCAAGTGTTATGGACGACTTTCTGGGTATAGCACTGATAATATTTGCCGTTGGAACAGGGAGCATTTTGGGACTAATCGGAAAGATGACTGCTTTCTTTATAATCACAGGTGTCGTCGCATGGTATTCCATCGATAAATACATCCGATTCTCTGAATGGCTTCATGTAGAAAAAGGTGTCTTGGCTATGGTTCTGGCGTTAATGTTCCTCTTCTCCGCACTTGCCGAAAAATGGTTTGCAGCTGCAATTGAAGGTGCATTTATGGCGGGCCTTGTTTTATCAAAGCTCCCAGAAGGGAGAAAAATAGCAGAGGACGTTAAAGCCATCGGATATGGTTTTCTAATCCCAATATTTTTCGTGTACACAGGGGCAATGCTCGATTTAAAGGTTTTTATGAGTAGAGATGCACTGGCATTGGCAGCAGTTCTAACAAGTATAGCTGTAATAGGAAAGGTAGTCGGAAGGGGAATCGGAGCAATGATGATGGGCTGGAACTTTAAGAAGTCTCTTCAGATGGGAATAGGCTCCATCCCAAGAACTGAAGTTGCTCTCGTTGATCTCATGGTTGCAATTCACGGAGGTGCAATACCCCAAAGCGACGCACAAAAGTTTATAGCTGCAACACTTATTTTCATCACCGTTTCTGTGCTGATAACTCCCCCACTGCTGAAATGGGCATTTAAAGAGGATGTTGAGAAAATGAAAAAGAAGAAAGCAGAAATTAGGAAAGAGAAGGTTAAAGAGACTAAGAGAAAAATTGCAGAGATCAGGCAGAGCTGAGCTTTTCTTTCACTTTTCTTTCAAATTCCACAAATGGAGGAACTCCAATAAACTCCACCTTGTTATTTATTAGAATTGTTGGTGTTCCCAAGATGTTATGCTCCATTGCCCTTTTTCTTCCTTCTGGAGTTGCAACGCTCAGCTCTTTTACTACCACTCCCGGGTATTTCTTAGCAATTTCTTGAGCCATTTGAAGTGCTATTGGACAGTAAGGACATGTTGGTGATGTGATAACTTCAATAACAACTCTTGGCCCTTTTGGTTTAATCTCAACCATCCCCATTCTCTTCATGAGCTCAAGCATCTTTTTTCTTCTAATCATCTCAAGCTCGTCCATGCTCCCACCGAGAAGAGCTTAGAAAAAGGGTTTAAAAAGAAATTGTTGAAGAAAATTTCATGATTCCGTAAATTCAATCTCTAAATCAACATCAAGTCCTTCAAAAGCTTCTCTTATCTGTTCTTCGAAAACTTCAGCCTCTGGACTGTTTTTTGGAATATTAAGCATTATCTTAACTTTTTTGCCTTCAATCCTGCATCCCTTATACTTATCCCCCTTAAGAACACTTTCCCCAGTAAGCGGGTCAATAACCGCTGCAAGAATAAGTTTGACAAATTTCTCATCGATCTGTCTTCTTCCCGTAATAACATCCCATTTAGCCAATGCCTGCTTAAGTCCTTCAGCTGCTAAAACTGCACAGTGATATTTGATCTGAGGCAGACCTCCGAGCTCCTCCACGATATCTTTAAATTTAATTTTCTTAGCTTCTTCAACAGTCTTTCCTATGATCATTTCCGTAAGCACTGAAGCAGTTGCAATATTTGCAGCACAACCATAGCTCCTAAATTTGGCATCAACTATTTTATCATTTTCAATCTTTAAATAGAGCTTTATCATGTCTCCACATGCTGGACTGCCAGCTTTTGCCGTGACGCTTGGATTCTCTATTTCCCCAACATTTTTTGGATGAAGAAAATAGTAAAGAACCTTTCTTGAGTAGCCTATCCTCTTTTTCTCGTCCCATTTCCTGCCATTAAATCTTTCCATTTATCTCACCTTTTTTACAACAATTCTCCAAACACCGTCCTTCTCATCAATTTCAAGGATTTCCTGCCCAGTTTCGTCTGCTGCCAGTGCTATCTCCCCCTTGCTTAGCTCATGAGTTCCGACAATTTCAATTATTTCTCCAACCTTGGCTTTTCTCAACGCCTTTCTGAATTCATTAAGCGGAATTGGGCATTCCTTTCCGATGACATTGATCTTTATCATCTCTTCCCACCATAAATGCTGATTTCCCTCAGTTTTTCAACGACATCCTTTATAATCTCATATGCTTTTACTATCTCCTCTTCAGTTGTCCACTTGCTTAAGCTCAGCCTCACCGAACCATGAGCATCTTCAAATGAACCTCCGATGGCTCTAATTACGTGACTCGGCAAAAGTTCTTGCGAATAGCATGCGGAACCAGTTGAGAACACTAACCCTCTTAGATCACAGTGAAGCAAAATGCTCTCTCCTTCAACGTAAGCGAATGAAACGTTTACATTATTGGGAAGCCTTTTCTCTCCCCTTGGGCCGTTGAGCTTTGTATCGGGAATACCTAATAGCAAGTCAATTAGCTTATCCCTAAGCTTTGCCATTCTCTTAGCGTCATCATAGTTTATCAACTCTACAGCCTTTCCAAAGCCAGCTATTGCTGGAACATTGATCATTCCCGGTCTTATCCCCCTTTCTCTCACATCTCCATCGAGAAGAGGTTTGAGTTTAACTCCATCCCTTATATAAAGTGCGGCAATTCCTTTAGGGCCGTGGATTAAGTGGGCGGTAATGCTCATTAAGTCAACATCCAGCTTTTTGACATCAATTTTGACTTTACCAAAAGCATGGTTTGCATCCAAATAGAATAGGGCACCTTTATCGTGGACTATTTCAGATATTGCTTTGATATCTTGAATAGTTCCAATTTCAAAGTTTCCTAAGTGAGTGGCGAGGAGAATTGCATCTTTTAAGTTGCCCTGGAGATCATCAAGGTTGATAAAACCCTCTCTATCAACACTAACTTCATAAGTTTCGAAGCCCCATTCTCCTAATCTTTTGATTGTGTTAAGAATCGCTTTTCTCTCAATTTTGCTTGCCAGAACTTTTCCTTTACTCTTAGCCCATGCTATACCTTTTATCGCCAAATTATCCGCTTCAGTTTCATCGGAGACAAAGATAATTTCCTCTGGAGAGGCATTTATTTCCCTCGCTATTATCTCTCTTGCTTTTTCAACGGCTTCTCTGGATTCTTCGTCAAATACATGTCCAAATTCCCCTCCAGGAGTTCCATATTTTTTTTCAAAATATTCAAGCATTACTTTAATTACCTCTGGATCTGGCTTAGTCGTGTTTGCATTGTCTAAATAAATAACCATCTTTTTCACCCGCTTATCACTAAACAAAGACCACTTTTAAGTATTGCTGGACAGAGCTGTATAGCTATCCGAATAAATCTATGCATATCCTGCATTTTGATGGATCTAATTCAGGATCAATCTTCTCATGAATAGGGCAGAGATAACCTTTCCCAAGCATTTTAAGGGCAATTTCAACGAGTTCTGCATGTATCTGGTATTCTGTAAGCTTTTCTTTTATTATTTTATCTGCAAGTTCTTTCAGGTAATGATCTATATCCTGAAAGTTAGAGATGTCAATAAAACTTCCCCTGTTCATTCTTAAATACCTTGAAACAGCCGATTGGGTAATATGTAGAAGTTCAGCGACCTGAGTTTGAGTCAATTTATGATCTCTGTACAGAATCTCAACTAATCTCCTCCTAAGTGAAGGATATACATACTTTGAGGCAACTTCGAAAGCATTTATCTTCATAGTTGTTTATTATGACACATGACATATATAAGGGTTTCGAAAAGAGGGTAAATTTGTCCTTTATGAAAATCAAGACAAAATTTGAGACTTCCGCTAAAACAAGGTATTATTTATTAATTTACCAAGGGTATTATGACACTTGTCATATCAGACAGCACGTTAGTTAATGTTTTGTTATAATATATTTCACAAAAATTCACTTTTTGCTAAATAACTGTCGGATTTTTGTTCTCTAAGTTCCATTTACACACGGAAATTTTCTCTTTATGTTAAACAACCAAAAAGTTTTTATGAAGAGAAATTCATAGATAGTCTTGAAATTATGACACGTGTCATAAAAATGGAGGTTAATGGATATGGCGATACGCGTTCCGGAAACGTTTGATATGCTCTGCAACCAGTGCTCGATGAGTTTGGCGGGAGGGTGTACTATAAGGGGAGTCTGCGGCAAAGACCCCGACCTCAACTCGCTCCAGGAGGCCCTGCTCTACGGCATAAAGGGAACCTCCGCTTACTACTACCACGCCCTTGAGGTCGGCTACGACGACCCGAGGATAGGCCACTTTTTGGCTGAGGCCCTCTACTCGACGCTCACCAACGTCAACTTTGACAAGAACCGCTTCCTTGAGCTCGTCCTTGAGAACGGAAGGGTCCACCTTGAGGCCATGAAGCTCCTCGATAAAGCCTACGTTGAGACCTTCGGAAGGCCTGAGCCCGTTGAAGTCCCGACCGGAACTGCGGAAGGACACGGTATACTCGTCACCGGCCACAGCTACAAAGCCCTTTATGAGCTCCTGAGACAGATCGAGGAGATGGGCCTTGAGGAGGAGCTCAAAGTCTACACCCACGCGGAGATGTTTCCAGCACATGCATACCCCGAGCTGAGGAAGTTCAAAGCCCTCTACGGTAACTGGGGAGGTTCATGGCTCTACCAGAAGAAGGAATTTGCGGAGTTCCCGGGCGTCATTCTGGGAACAAGCAACTGTGTCCAGCAGCCCACGAAGGCTTACGCCGATAGAATCTTCACCGTTGGAATAGCGGGCCTTGAGGGGGTCCCCCACATAGAGGACTACAACTTCGAGCCGCTCATAAAGCGTGCCCTTGAGACGCCGAAGATGCAGGCTTACGACGGCGGAAAGCTCCTCACCGGCTTCCACCACACCAACGTTTTGGCAATGAGGGACAAGCTGATAGAGCTAATCCAGGAGGGCAAGATAAGGCACATCTTCGTCGTGGGCGGCTGTGATACACCGCACAAGGGCATGGGCTACTACGAGAGGCTCACCGAGCTGATTCCAAAGGATGCGCTGATACTCTCCGCTGCATGCGGCAAGTTCCGCTACAACGCGAGGGACTACGGCACCATTGAGGGCATTCCAAGGTTCCTCGACTTCGGTCAGTGTAACAACGTGTACTCAATAATCGAGATTGCAATAGCACTCGCGAACGAGCTCGGAACCGACGTGAACTCCCTGCCGGTGAGCATAGTCCTGAGCTGGATGGAGCAGAAAGCCATAGCGATACTCTACTCGCTCCTCTACCTGGGAATCAAGGGCATCTACATCGGACCAAAGCCGCCGGAGTTCATGACTCCCAACGTGTTTGAAATCCTCAGGAGGCAGTTTGACCTCAGATTAATAAGCGATCCAGAAAGAGATTTAAGAGAGATGCTCAACAAAGGCGTAAAAATAGAAGAAGGCTCCGCCCTTGCAGAGGAGCTCGACTGAGCTCATTCTTTCAATTTTTTAAGCTTTTCTAATAGTTCCCTGAACTTCTCATCCGAAAGATTGCCCAGTTCTTTGGCTTCTTTTAGTGTTATTGTCCTTGCAAGGGTCCTTCTCAGGGTCTCATCTTTGAGTGGGGTGAAGCCGTACTCGATGAGTACTTCAAGAGCTTCAGGATACCTCTCTATGAGCATCCCGACGTTTGTGTTCTCGTTTATCTCGATTTCTTTTGCGCACTCCACATCATCAAGTCCTGAAATTTCCTTGGCACTCCCATCGTTCCATATCCTCAAGATGTAGGCATCTCCAGCTTTTTTCAGCTCGTGTCTATAGCCCGCTTCCTCAAGCTTTGAAATGATACCTTTAAAGGGCTTGTCGCCTATTGCCTCGATCCCCTCTCCTTCTTTCAGATCCTTCAATGCCTCAACTATCCTCACAGCGGGTTCCGGAGGGTTTAGCCCCCTCAGGTCCAGCACAGCTTTAATCTCCATTCGCTTCACCATAAACTTATAATGACAAGTGTCATATAAACTTTGCTGGACATGAATGGGTAGAAAGGTTTAAAAGTATTGAATATGACATACGTCATGAAGGTGTGTAATTATGAAAGCTGTAAAAATTGTTGAAGATGTTTACTGGGTTGGAGTTAAAGACTGGAACAGGAGGATTTTTGATTCTCTAATTCCCCTTCCAGAAGGAACTTCCTATAATGCCTATCTGGTTGTCGGGAGAGAAAAAACCGCCCTCATAGATACCGTAAATCCTGGTTTTGAGAGGGAGCTTGAAGAAAAAATAAACGAAATCGTAGATGTGGCCGATATTGATTACATAGTGATGAATCACGCCGAGCCCGACCATTCGGGTGCAATTCCATACCTGCTGGAGAGGAACGAAAAGGTCATCCTCATTGCAACCGAAAAAGGCGCGGACATGGCTAAAGCATACTATGATGTCCCCGATGAGAGGATTATGGTGGTAAAGGATGACGACACCGTTCCCCTTGGTGGAAAGACCCTCAGGTTCATAGAGGCACCTTGGCTCCACTGGCCGGAGACAATGTTTACATATCTGGTGGAAGATAAGATACTCTTTTCATGCGACTTCTTTGGAGCCCACCTTGCTGGGGGCTTTTACGACGATGACGTGCCCGACCTTCTAACGCACGCCCAGAGGTACTTCGGGGAGATAATGATGCCCTTCTCGGCCATGGCGAAGAAAGCACTCAAAAAGATCGAGGGGCTTGAGATTGATATAATCGCTCCGAGCCACGGCCCGATATACAGGAATCCTGCGAGAATAATCGAGGTGTATAAAAAGTGGAGCAGTGGAGAGACTAAGGAAAAGGTTATCATAGCTTATGTCAGCATGTGGGGGGCAAACGAGATAATGGTAAGGGAGCTCGCGGCTCTTCTGACCGCTGAGGGAATAGATGTTAAGGTCCACAACCTCGTGAACGCGGACATAGGGGAAATCGCCAAAGACCTTGTGGACTCAAGGATCATAGTTTTAGCAGCTCCTACAGTCCTTGGGGGTGCACACCCCCTTGCTATCTATGCCGCATACCTCGTAAAGGCACTCAGACCGCCCGCAAAATATGTGGTGATAATAGGCTCCTATGGGTGGCACGGGCGAAGTAAAGATTCCCTCCTTGAAGTGCTGAAAGGCTCGAATATAGAGCTCCTCGGGAGCCTCGAGGTTCATGCGAGGCCGAAGAAGGAAGATTATGAAAAGCTCCGCAGGCTTGCGCTTCTTATTCAAGAAAAGGTTAGAGGTGATGCTGAATGACCGAACTCCTAAAAAACCGCGAATATAAGAAAGAAAAAATGAAAGAACTTTTGAAGAAAATCCACAGCGGTGAAGATGTTGAAAAGCTCAAGGAGGAGTTTAAGGAACTCTTAAGGAGCATCTCCCCGCTGGAAATACCCCTTATTGAGCAGGAGCTCGTTAAAGAGGGTATCTCTGCGAGGGACATAGCTAAGATGTGCGACATCCATGTTGAGCTCTTCAGAGAAGCAGTCGCTGGTGCTGAAAAGGAAGAAATAAAGGATATTCCCCCTGGACATCCTCTCCATACGCTCTATGAGGAGAACAGGGAGATAATGAAAGATGCGGAAATGCTGAACCTCTATGCATCCACTCTCGCAAACACGAAGGATGAGAAGATGAGACAGGAAATTCTCGGTGTTCTCAAAGGAATAGCCAACCAGCTCAGAGCTGTTGGTTTTACCCACTACAACAGGGAAGAGATGCTCATCTTTCCATACCTTGAGAGGAGAGGAATTACAGCAGTTCCAACGGTTCTATGGACAAAACATGATGAGATAAGAGCGATGATAAAGCAGCTAATTGAAATATTAAACAGAGAAAACAAAATGGAGTGGGAGCAATTTGTAAGTAAAGTGAAAGAAAAAGCCTCAGAACTTTCAAGAGCGTTAGTTGACATAGTGTTCAGGGAAAACAACATACTATATCCAACATTGAAAGCCCTGCTCTCCGAGGGGGAGTGGGTTGCCATTAAGCAGCAGGAAGAGACAATGGGGTATTACAAAGTTAAGCCCGGAGATGAGTGGAAGCCAAGAGCAAAGCCTCTTCATCCTTATGAGATTGACCCAACCTTAACAGCTGAACAGATTTTGAGCTTACCAAAGGAAGTCCAGATGGCACTGAGGGGACAGAAGCTTGAAGGAGACAGAACTAAAGTAAAGAGGGAAGGTGACTTAGAGTTAGACACTGGATATCTCTCACCAAAAGAAATAAACGCGATTTTCAAGCATCTTCCAGTTGATATAACTTTCATAGACAAAGATGATAGGGTGAGGTTTTTCTCAGGCGGGGACAGAATATTCACAAGAACGCCCTCAGTTATCGGAAGACCTGTACAGCTCTGCCATCCACCGAAAAGTGTCCATATAGTTAACAAGATTCTCAAGGCTTTTAAGGAGGGCAAAAAAGACGTCGCAGAGTTCTGGATTCAGATGGGGGGAAGATTTATACATATCCGCTATTTTGCGGTCAGAAATGAAAATGGAGAATACTTGGGAACACTTGAAGTTGTTCAGGATGTGACTGAAATCAGAAAACTTGAAGGAGAGAAAAGGCTTTTAGACTGGAGGGACTAAATGTGATTGTTGTAAAAGCGGAAGAGGCTGAGCGAATTGACAACCCTCATGGGGTTGATGTTAAAAAGCTGATTGGTATGGAAAATGTCCAGATACTTCACATAACGCTGAAGCCAGGGGAAGGACTTAAAAAGCACGCTATCCCTGTGGATGCCTTCCTGTACGTCATAAAGGGCAAAGGGGTGGTTGAAGTAGGGGAGGAGAAAGAGGAGATTAGAAAGGCAACCCTCGTTTACCTTCCAAAGGAGATCTCCCACAGCGTTGAGAACACGGGAAGTCTGGAGATGAAGTTTCTTGTTATTAAGGTGGGATAAATGAGAGAAAAAGCAGAGATATTTAAAAGAAGGGTTGAGAAGTTTCAAAGGCTCTTAAAGGAAAATGAGATAGATGGAGCTGTTATAAGGACACTCTCCACCTTTATTTACTTCACAGGCACCAAATGGCTCCGTCCGAGCCTCCTCATTCCGGCCGAAGGAGAGCCGGTGGTTATTGTTGCCAAAGGTGAGAAGGAGCTCTTCATGCAGAAGAGCTGGATTGCAAACGTTGAGGAGTTCCAAAAGACGGAAGATCTGATGGCAATGGTGACGATGTGGATTGCAAAGAACGGCTACAGCACCATCGGCATGGAGTTCTCCATTGAGAGGGATGCCTACATTCTGTTCTATGAGCTTTTCAAAAAGCTTAACCCGGGAGTGCAGATCGAAGACATCAGGGATCTTTCAATGCAGCTGAGGATGATAAAGGACGATTGGGAGCTTGATAACATAAGGAAAGCGGGAAAGATTGCGGTTAAAGGAATGAAAGTGGCGATAGAGGAGATAAAGCCCGGGAAGAGCGAGCTTGAGATAGCTGCTGAGATTTACCGTGAGCTGATGCTCAACGGGAGCGAAGACCCGAAGGTCTATGTCTCCGCAACGCCGAGAGCACATGCCGAGCCTTTCAGAGACGTTAAAGTTGAGAGAGGCAGGTTTGTAACCGTGGTAATCGGTGCCGACTACAACCATTATTATGCAAACATGACGAGGAGCTTTTTCATCGGAGAGCCAGATGAGAGAGCGAAGAATGTTATTGAAGCGATGGAGGAAGTTCATAAAATCGCTTTGGAAAAGACCCTGCCGGGAGTCACTTTTGCCCACGTGGAAAGAGACATAGCCGCGGTTTACAAGGAAAAGGGACTCCAGGATTACTACATAACCGGATACACTCACGGGGTGGGGCTGTTGATTGAGGAAGATCCGATAACCACGATAGTGGTTCCGCACAGGGCAATGAAAGCCCGGGAAGGAATGGCACTGGCGATGGTGCACGCACCGCTCATGGTTCCGGAAGGTGCAGTAAAGAAGGAGGACACAGTGATACTCGGCAAAAAGGTTGAAAACGTTACTCCTTTTGATGCTCCCGTGTTTCTTTAGTTTTTATTGTTTAAAAAGCAATTTTCAGGAAGAATGAAATAGATAGATGGGATACTTTGAAAGATCAATCCACAAAGATAACATGGAGCACAAGAATAATGTACATGACCAGAGTCCAAGCGATGTGGAACTCCCTCCACCTTCTGAATTTTTTTAACGCTTCTTTCAGGTAAGGACTGCTGATCTCTCTCCTCAGCTTTTCGACCTTTGCATGAAGATAACGCCCATAGAAACCACTTATGTTTTCAATGAGCAGTATGAAACCGAGTAAAAGGCCGGTTAAGCCGGCAGGTGTGCTGTAGTCCTGGCACGATATGAAATGGGGTATGGTCATGAGCGAGCCCAAGACCACTAAGAGGTGATGTATGTCGAGCAGGGAAAGCGGGGCACGGAGCCTTAAAAAGGGCATTTCCGGACTCATAGCAATGAAAAAACGCCCCTTTTTGTATTCTATGAAAGGTGTTCTCTTGACCACAGAATAGAGGACTATTCCAGCGGTTATCAAAGCAAATCCCGCTTCCGCCAGTCCCCCAAATTGAGCTTCCTCGTTCTCATAATCATCGTCTGCAGCGACCAGCGGCAGAATTATGAGCGTAATAAAGAGTACCACTATCATCTTGTTTTTTTTGCATGATCCTCACCAGGTTGTTACCTTGAGGCACATCAATAAATTTGAAAAGAAACTAAAAAGACCCGCTTCCGATTCCACAGATTTTTGCAAATGGGCAGTTCTCACAGTTCTCAGTGTACGGCTTAAGGTAGGGCTCTCCCTTTATCTGCTTCGTGATTTCCCTGGCTTTCTTCATGTCCTCATCGTCACCTTCCAAAACCAAAGTTACGCTCCCTTCTGCTCCTCCCGCTCCTCCAGCAGCTATCGGAATTGCATCAACGTTAGCTAAGATGTCATATGCCTCAACCTCAGTTATTGGAACTGCATGGGGAATTGGCACCAGTGCAGAGTAAAGCCCAGTTCCCCAGTCAAATGATTTTATTCCGGTTATCTTCGCACTGTATTCAACGGGAGTTGGAACAAATTTCTCAAGGCTTATTGGGGTAATCGTTAAGACGCCTTTTGTTATTGTCCATCCAAATGTCCTACCTATTGTTCCTCCATCTGGAGCTGCTGCGAAAACTGCAACGTTCCAGTTCGGATCAATTGCGTTTGCCCCTTTAATGAAAACATCCTCTGGACCCATCTCTTTCAACGCCTCCACTGGATCACCTTCAAACGGTTTCCCTTTGTAGAGGACAAGGTGCTTGGGCCATGTCTCCTTTGGAGTCACACATGTTCTCCCTTTGCTTATAACCCCAACAGTCCACTTCTCCTTCTCGATTTTCTTTCCCAAAATCTCTTCCGCAATGTAAGCAGCAGTTGTTCCTGTTGCAATGTAAACAAAGCCGTGTTTCAAGGCATGCTGAACTTCATCCAGGGCTACGACCGCTTTGGCAATTAAGCGCTTGCTCTCAGGTGAGGTTAGCGTAACCAGAGCTCTTTGCATGTACATCACCATGTTAAAATTAGTGGCGGATTTTATTAATATTGTGAAAATGGAAAAGGAACAGCCAAAAGTCTGGCTTGCCTCGCAGGAATAAATGCGTCTACATTTTTATTTCCACACCATCAATTTCGTTGTTTATGGACTTTGCAACTGTAAATTTGTAACTCCTTCCGTCTTTCGTTATTCTAACAACGGTCGTTGCAATCTCCTCTAACAACGGCAAAACCCTTGGAGTTACGCCCTCCAGCACGTCAATGTTTATAAAGTAAAAAGCTATCCTCCGTTCATCTCCAACAAAAGAGAGAATATTATTCAAAATTGTCAGAACTTCCCTCCTAGAGCTAACTAAAAGAAGCAACTTCTCAACGCCCACAACAGGATTAATTACTCTCGCCCCCCCCCCCAACAGAGGATCAAAGACCCTCCTGTATTCCCGCTCCTGAATTACCGGCTCCTTTATTGGGAGCCTTTCGATGACTTTTCCAACCTCCAACCTGCCGCCCTCTTTAATGACTTTAACGTCATCTAAAAGCTCATCCCCGCATCCAGATAGCTTCATCTGCATCTTGTACAGATAAAGAGTGTCCAGAATATCATCTACCAATACGTCATACCCCTTTCCTTTAGCCCACTTTATCAGATGGCACAACCCCAGAGCAGTGGGGGTTGTTGCAGAATGCTCCAGCAAAACAGTTTCCCCAAACTTGAGACTATCCCAAATCCTTCCAAGCATCCACCTCATATACCACACCTCAACATGATTCAACTCACAATGAATTATAATGGACAGAATATTTATTTTTTGCGCTTTATATCAAAAATTTTAATAGCATTTTATAGAATTTTTAACAACAAAATGTTACTTTCAAAAGAGCCCGAAATTAAAGCCATTACAAAAAGCATTACTCCTTGGCTATTTTGGCCTCCTCCAAAGCCTTTATGAATTCATTCAAGCCTTTGACAGATACCTCTTTTTCTCCTATCCTAACATTAATCCTCCCGCAGCCGTACTTGGCACAGAGACCAATGCACGAAATAACTTCAACTTAATAGCCCCTACCTTCCAAAAGGGCTTTTATTTCGTTAAGATGCTTCCCGCACAGTACTCACAGACCTGAGCCTCCATGACCAAACTGAGAGAACTCATCTGTGTTTATAGGGTTCATTCTTGACAAAATGGACAATTGGCATCTCAGAGTTTTTCAGAATAAAAAGGATTTTTCTCATGTAAGAAAAGCCTAAGAAAAGAGAAAAAGGTAATCAACCCTGCTTTTTCTTTGCTTCTTCAGTTTTTGAAGCAGGTTTTGGCTTAACAGTCGCTGGTGGTTTAACTCCATAGCCAAGAATCTTAAATCTGAATACCTCGCCATCTCTGAGGTAGTATGTTACCTCTTTGGTCTCCTTGTTAAATTCAATTTTTGAAACTGGAAATCTATAGTCAGGATACTTTTCGTTGATTTCTTTGATTTTGTCTGGATGAATAGGAACCCAGTCATAAAGCAACAGTTCCTCTTCTCTCCATTCCGTTGTAAGCATGTAATTTGAGACGAAACCAAGTGCTCCTGTTGGACACACATCCACACAGAACTGGCAGAATGTACATCTACCGTAGTCAATCTTCGGATGTGGTCTCTTTTCAGCCTTTCCATCAACTTCAATCCATGTCATCTCAATTGCTCTCGCCGGACATATCTGCCCGCAGAAGTTACAGCCAATGCACTTTTTCCAGTCAAGTGAATGGAATCCTCTGTATTTTTCAGCGATTTGAGTTTTCTCATAGGGTATTTTGATTGTCACGGGCTTTTTGAAGAGATACTTTAACCCAAGCCAAGGTTTAATATATGAGGGTTTTTTCTTGATTTTGCTCTCGGGTGCAACCTTAAAATCGATCTCCTCCATTTTTCATCACCTGTCGATGTCGGGTGGACAGTTATCAAGGCTAACCAATATGACTGGGACATCTGCTATCCTCGCTCCAATCAATAGCTGCTCCAGAACCCTGATACCATGGGCAATGCTCGGCCCCCTTATCTGCACTCTGTATGGTTTGTTACCCCCATTACTAACCACATATGCGCCAAAGTCTCCTTTTGTAGACTCAACATGGGCAAAAGCATCTCCTGCTGGAACTTTGAACCTCGGTAGATTCTTCAGCCTTGGATCCTGGATCTTATATGGTCCGCTCGGTGGTCCCATTTCAAGGAGCTGCTCAAGAATGTAGAGATCCTGTTCAAGCTCGTATCTCCTGATCAAAGCCCTTGCTAAAGCATCTCCTTCTTTCAAGACAGGGACTTCAAAGTCAAGTTCTGGATAAAGGAGGTATGGATCGGCTCTTCTTACATCATACGGCACTCCAGTGGCTCTCAGGTTTGGCCCGGTTACACCTTCTTCTAATGCAAATTTTTTATCCATAACGCCGATTCCTTCCATTCTTCTAAATGTTATGTAGTTCTCGAATATTAAATGGTCAAAATCAGGCAACTTGCTCTTTACGTATTCAACAGTATCCTTCAGCTGGCGGAGCCACTTATCTCCCGGGATATCTCTCCTAACTCCTCCAGGAATTGTGTAAATGTGATAGACTCTCGCTCCAGTTAACTCTTCGAAGAGTGCCATAAACCTCTCTCTGTATGCTGCAGCCCATTGACCCGCAGTGTAGACACCAAGTTTAAACGCCATTCCCATTGTCCAGAAGAGATAAGCAGAGACCCTTGCCATTTCCAGTACAACTGTTCTTATCCACTGTGCCCTTTCGGGAACTTCCCATCCCATTATTTCCTCAACTGCCATGGAATATATCATCTCTGGGACATCTGGTTCAGGAACACAGATTCTCAAGAGTAAGGCAATGTTTGTGTACCATGGTCTGAGCTCGGCAAGCTTTTCAAAGCCTCTATGCAAAAAGCCAGGATTTGCTATTGCCTTAACAACTCTGTGACCATCCATTTTTAGGATTATGCTGAAGTTTTCGGTTGCCATGTGCTGGGGACCAAAGAATAACTCATAAGTATCTTTATCCAGAGGCAACAGATCCATACCGTTTTCTCTCGCTTCTTTAATCAATTCACTTTGTGAAACCATTCCTCCCACCTCAAATCACATAATTGTCTTTGTTTTCATCAAACCTGTCAAGGATTTTGTACTTCTTTTTGACATAGCTCAGCATGTCAAAGTCTTTTCTAAGTGGATAGGTTCCGCGTTCAGTATCGTCAAGTATCCAAGGCATTTCCATCTTTTCATTTCCCTCAAAGTAGACCCCAAAGAATTCATGTGCATCTCTCTCATACGTTTCAGCGGCTGGATAAATGTCCTTGACGGTTGGCATTCTTGCCTTCTCAAGATCCCTTGGAATCCTTGTTCTGACCATTGCATGAATTCTGTGGGTAACACTCCATATCTGGTATATAATCTCAATCTCTCCCTCTTTGATCCAATCGACCGGTGTTATCTGGAGCATGAGTTCAAACCCACTCTCTTTCATTAGGGTCAAAAAATTTCTTATCCTATCTGCTGGAACTTTAAATTCAATCCTCCTCTCCCTTCTGACTTTTCCTTCGGCATATGGAGCTTTTTTAAGTATCCTCTCAACAATTTCCTGCTCCTTCATGGTCATTCCTCCCTCCTCTTGTCCATCAGCCATGGTATCCATTTTCTCGCCTCTTTCTCACGCCACCCTTCCCCAAACAGCTCATCCTGGTTCTTTTTGTAGTATTCATAGTTCTCCTTGTATCTTTTCCATCCATCTGCAGTTCCGTTCTCTATCATCTCCATGATCTTTTTGATCCCATCCATTACTGCCTCTGGCCTTGGCATGCAACCGGCTATGTAAACATCCACTGGAATGTACTTATCAAGATGCTTGATTGCATTGTATGCATCCCAGTAGATACCTCCATTCAACGGACATGAACCGTGAGCCATCACGTATTTCGGATCAGGCTGCATTTCATAGGTAATTATTATTCTCTTCAGCGTCTTTGGAGTCACATATCCAGTAATAAGGAACAGATCTGCCATTCTTGGGGCTGGATTTGGCATCATACCGAATCTTTCGAGGTCATATCTTGATGTCATTAAAGGCGGCATCTCTATTCCACCGCATCCTGTACAGAATGCCACAATCCACAAACTTCTCTTTCTCGCGAATTCAAAGAGAGGTTCAAATAAACGCCAGTCTACCATCTTCATCACCTCACAGAGCTGCTAATACGGCACCAGCTGCCGCTATTATGGTTGGCCACTTCCAGTAGAATCTTGCAGCTTGGTCGATTGTAAATCTTGGGAATATTGCCCCAATGAATATGGCAATCATCAGCACTGCAATTTGCTTAATCAAAAGCACTGCTAAGCTCGCTATGGTGTTGAGGATTGGGCTTGCAAATGCCGTGATGACTGCACCTCCAAGGAATATATTTGAGAAGAACAATGTTTCAGCGAAGAGTGCTATAGCATGCTGTATCTGAAGGATCCCCATGTGCTTGCCACCAAATTCAACCATTGGACCCAATGAGATTTCACCCGGAGCAATCATGATGTCAAATGGCTCCTTACCAAACATTGCCTGCAGAACGATGTCATAGGCTATCGCTGCCAAGAGCAGGGGCAGATGGGTTATGCTCCATCCCATGCTCTGCTGAGCCATCACTATCTGGTAAGTGCTGAATGTTCCGTAGAATTCTGCCAAGGCTACTATTGCAAAACCCAATGGTACTTGAATAGCCAGCAGTGTGAGTAAAGCTCTCTGGGCACCCAGGCCAGCCCAAGGGTTACCGGAGCTCATGGCGGCAAACATTATGCCAAGCATTGGGATTTCAAGGAGGAATGTGATGAGGATTAAGTCCCCATATGCCCTGAGGATGCTTATGCTTCCAAGGGGTATGAACATCAGGGCGAGTATTGTTGCCCCTAATGCATAGATGATTCCAAAGTCGTAGATGAGTCCGTGTGTTATGTTGCTCTTCTTCGAAAGGAGCTTTATTGTATCGAGTATTGGCTGATAAATTGGCGGTCCAACTCTTCTGTGAATTCTTGCAGTGACAATCCTAATTATTCCCATGAACATGAAACCCACAAAAGTTGCATAAAGCAGGATCAAAAATGCCTTCAAGACTGTTTCGAGCATCTTTCACACCCCCCATAATGCAAGGATTAACAGAATTATCGCCAGATACCAAGCGTAGGCTTGAACATTCCCATTGTACACATAGTGCCTTAGTGTTTCTGCCAAGTCTTCAACCCAGTTTCCAATGTCCTGATAAAGCCTGTCAAAACTCATTCTAAGCCAGAATGCCAGGGTTTCCTTCAATGGAAGGAAGAAGTTCCTTCTAATTGTTAAATTGTACTCCATTGTTACGGGGTTACCTGCCTGGTAGGTGTCTGTAACCGGGACTTTCCTCACCTTTGCTCCGAGGAAGTAGATTATTGCAGCAATCACTATGCCAACTACAAGCCATATTGTAATGAACAGACCATTGTATCTACCAAAGCCGAGGTTAAGTTCGTATATAGTTCCCCCAATGACCTCCTTGCCAAATATTTTGTTGAGCTCTTTAGCGACTAAGCCCGGTGCAATTCCAAAGACAACATTGAGCAATGCAAGAATTCCCATAGCTATTGCAAGCGGAAGCGGAGCATCCTTCGTGTCATCCAACTCTGTGGGTCTCTGACCGAACCACACCGCATAGGTGAACCTGATTAGGTAAACGAAACCTATTGCACTACCGAAGAAGATCATACCACCAAGGATTGGCATGTTCTCGTGAATTACTGCTTCAAAGAGCAGCCACTTGCTTGCAAATCCAACGAGTGGGGGAATTCCAGCTAAGCTGAGGATTGCAACGAATGCCATTGCAAAGGTTATCGGCATCTTTTCAGCTAAACCGCCCATGTCTTTGAACTGTGTCTTGCCGGTTCTCAGCACTATCGTTGCCACTATGAGGAAGAAGAGCCCCTTGAAGAGTGCGTGACTTATTGCGTGATAGATTGCAGCTTCAATGCTCAGTGCTGTTCCAACTCCTATACCTACAAGGATGTAGCCTATCTGACTTATGCTTGAATAAGCGAAGAGCTTTCTAATGTCTTCCTGCAGAGCAGCTAAAAGACCGCCGACTATTATGGTGAGACCCCCGAGAAAGGCTATTATGTAGCCGAACTTTGGAGCTGCACCAATTCTTCCAAATTGATAAACAAGCCTTGTTCCAAGGAGAATGTATATTACAAGCATTCCATAAACTCCAGCTTTGCTTAAAACACCGCTGAACATTGCCGTATAGCTCTGGTTGGTTTCGCTGTATGCATCCGGTGCCCATACATGAAGCGGGAACATTCCAGCCTTGACACCAAATGCTACAAGGAACAGCCCAAAGACCAGCAGCATATCATTTCTGCTGAAGAGGGTATCAGCTCCAAAAGCTCCCTTCATGGCGTCTTGATAAAACGCCTGTTGAATTGTCGCGAAGTCTAAAGCGCCAACCTTTGCATAGATAATGCCTATTGCTATGAGCATGGCGTAGGCTCCAAAGACGCTAAGCAGGAAGTATTTAAGAGATGCCTTTCTGTTGTACTTGAGCACCATCATAAATGATCCAAATGTCATTATTTCCCAGAAGATGAAAAAGCTCGCCAGATCATCAGCAAGGAATACTCCATAGACACCTGTTAGGCTCATCAAAGCAAACAGCCACTCGTAGCTGTCCCTTGCTGTGGATACCATCCCCAGCACTGCGGCAAAGCCTACAACTCCAGCAATCATTGCAAATATCCAGTTGATTTGGTAAAGGAGAAACTCAAACTTGAATCCCGCGAGGAGTACTGAATACTGGATGCTCGATTGGGTTCCTAAGGTCTGATATGCCTGGATGAGATATGCCAAGGGGAGTGTAGCACCAATGACTCCCAAGCCTTCTCTGACTCCCTTGATGTCAAGCAACCACGCCAGAACGCCAGCCAACAATGGTGCGAAAATTATTATCATGAGCTCGTTGATCATGGGCTCACCCCCTGCAGAAGGGGAACATTTTTGACATATTGAGCCACGTTATAAAGATCAGCCGATGCCTTCTGAACAATTCCCCATACGAAATCTGGATAAACTCCTATGACAACTATTAGAGCAACTAACAGGAGCATTATGATGCCCAACGTCAAGTCCTCCTCAACTTTTTCTCCCTTCCCTTCTTCAAACCACATTAAGTGGAGCAATCTAAAGTAATAAACCGCCTCAACCAGACTTGCACCAAGAATTAATGCCACTATGCCAGTCTTCCCCACTTGAAGTGCTGCGAGTAAGAGCTTGAACTTGCTCCAGAATATGTTGAACAATGGAATTCCCACAATGCTTATTGCTCCAACTGTGATGGTAAAAGCAGTTAGCGGCATTCTCTTCCCCAAACCTCGGAAGTTTTCTATTTGTGGGCTTCCAAATTTTACTGCAACATAGCCAACAGCCAAGAACATCAATGTTTTGACTATTGCATGGTTGAGCATATGGAACACAGCGGCATCAACGGCTTGAGGTGTTGCAACTCCAAAGCCCACTGCTATGAGACCAATCTGAGCTATACTCGAGTAGGCAAGCATTCTCTTAACGTTTGTTTGCCTCAGTGCAGAAAGCTCACCGATAATGACTGTAAGGGTACCGAGTATTAGGAGCAGATTGAGTATTCCCATAAATGCCTGAGTATCCTTAAAGAGATAGACAATCCTGATCATTGCATATATGCCGGCTTTAACGACAAAGGCTGAAAACATTACTGTTACTGGATGAGGGGATGCCTGATAAGCATCTGGTGCCCAAGCGTTAAGCGGAAATAGTTCGGCTTCAACTGCCAATCCAAAGACAAGCAAAGTCAATGCTGCCTGAGCCACTGTGGGATTGATCTTTGAAGCGAGCATGGCAATTTGCGCTAAGTTTAATGTACCTAAGCTTCCGTAGAGCAATGCTATACCAACCAAGAAGAAGCTTGAACCAATACCACCCAGAACTATATACTTCATTGCAGCTTCGCTGGCTTCTCCAGTCTTGTTGTAGCCCGTCAGGGCGTAAGCGCTGATGGCTGTGATCTCCATGAATACGAAGAGGTTGAATATATCCCCTGTTGCGATCATTCCAGTAGCACCAAGCATCAAGAGAAGGAACAGCATCGCATATTTGTCAATTGGTTCAACATCAATCGCTTTAATGCTGAATACTGTCATGAAAAAGCTTACTATTGCGATAATTAGGATAAACAGTGCTGCAAAGTGTCCAATATAGAGGTTTATTCCAACGGGTGGCTTAAATCCACCAGCAATGACTATTATTGGATTTCCACTTGTGTAAACCTCCTTGAAGACCCAAGCCGCTATCCCTGTCTGGATTAGAGTTACTAAACTCAGGTAATACAAGATGACTTTTTTGCCTGCCCTCTTAATAAGTGGAACGAGGAATGCACTGAAGAGAGGTAAAGCTATGAGGAGTGAAGCGTACTGCATCATCCTCTCAACCCCCTAATCTTTTCGATATCCAAAGTCTTGTACTTCTCGTAGAGGTTTATAGCAACGGTTAAAGCTAAAGCCGTGGTTGCGACTCCAATAACAATTGCCGTGAGAACAAGTGCTTGTGGTATTGGATCGACTGTCGTTTGAGGTGTTGCCCCTTCCGTTAGAATAGGTGCAGTTCTACCGCTTACATATCCAACGCTTATTAGGAGCAAGTTCACACCAGTCTCCATTATGCTGAGTCCTACGAGGATTTTAAGCAGATTCCTCTTTGTCAAGACAGCGTAAAGCCCAATCAAAATGAGTGAGATTGCTCCAAAGTAATAGGCACTGATCATTGCCCTCCCTCCTTGGGCTCTTTAACCATGTTGTCAACGATTCCAGTAAGCTCAGTTCCAACCTTGAGACCAATCAGCGTGTAGATTATCGGTATGAAGCCAGCACTGAAGAGCCTCCCTATGTTGGCATGACCGAGTTGCCATGTTTGCCATATCCAGTCAAAGAGGAAGTATCCACCAATTATCAAGCCAATAAGACCAACTGCAACGTATCCCATTCCAGCCAAACCTTCGAGAGGCTCAAAGACGTTGTGCGGAATTTCATACTCCCTAAACGCTAAGTAGAGCATTAAAAATGCAGTTGCAATTGTTGCTCCACCTGGAAATCCCCCTCCTGGTGTTAAGTGACCATGTATGAAGATGTAAGCACCGAAGAGCATTATGAATGGCAACAACAATTTTGAACCAGTCTGGAGAACAACACTACCTTCGCTCTTGGCTGTTCTCTCTCTTTTCTTCCTCCAGAGCAGAGCAGCAACACCCGTGGCTGCTATGAACAGAACAGTGACCTCACCAAGTGTATCGAGACCTCTGTAGTTAACAACGACAGCTGTAACGGCATTTACAGCACCAGTCTGTTCCTTTACATTCTCAAGGTAATACTTTCCAACGAGCATCTTATCAGCACCAAAGGGAACCTGAGCAAGTGCATTTGCAAGCCAGTATCCAGTAATTAGTATAAGGATGATTGCCAGTACCCTCTTCACCATCTAACCCACCACCCTGTTCCTTCTTCCTCGCTCTCATACCTCTCGGTCCTCTTTATTGCGAAGATAAACACAGCAGCGCTCATTGCCGCACCTATGGCGGCTTCAACCATTGCAACATCTGGAGCTTGGAGCAGGAAGAAAGCGATTGAAGCAAATAAGCTCACTGCAGCCATTCCAACCACTGCTGCCAATAAATCCCTCCACTCTACTGCGAAAATTGCTGAAACTATCATGAGGATGACAATTAGATACTCAATACATTGAACACAATTAATCATTGCTCCCCCTCCTTTGTCTCATCAGAAACCTCCTTTCCCTTTTTCAGATATTCCCCGTACTTATCAACAACGCTGCCTTCCCACAGGGGAATTCCGCTCTTATATGCCGCTCTGATCAATGCATGGGCACTTATCGGGTTAGTTAACAGCAGAAACACTGCAATCACGAGGGTTTTTGGGAGCCACGCATAGGAACCAACATATCCAATTGCCCAAATGCCAACTCCAATGATGACGCCAAGTGAACCAAGTGTAGCACTCTTAGTTGCAGTCTGCATTCTGTTGTAAACATCAGGCATTCTGATAAGACCAAGGGATGACAGGAAGTAGAATACCGTTCCAAAGAGAACTAAAAATTCCCCAACAATTTCCGCGATCATACCCCTCCCTCCAAGTATCTTGCGAATGCTATGACACCTAAAAACGCTAAAACTGCATAGACCAGTGCGACATCAAGGAATATTGCTCTCCTGTAGTAAAGTGCAAACAGAACCATTAGTCCGGTCGTTATTGTGGTCATGATATCAACAGCAACCAGTCTGTCAACTGTCGTCGGTCCTCTAAAAAATCTGTACATACTGAGTAGCGTCGCTACTACTATAACCGCAAGATAAACGTTAATTCCTATCATTCGAAGATCACCTTTAAGAATTTTTCAAATGGTTTTGTGATATTCTCAGATGCCCCTTCAACAGTGGCATCTTTAACATCGATCCAGTGAATGAAGTAGCGATCCCCTTTTACGTCCAAGGTTATCGTACCTGGGGTTAAGGTTATCGAGTTAGCCAGGGTGAGCTTGCCAACGTTGTTCTTTAGAACTGTTTTGCATTCGACAATTCCCGGATTTATTGGTCTCTTTGGATGCAGCACTCTGTAGGCAACATCCAGATTTGCCATTATCATTGCCCAAAGAAAATAGGGCACATATGCTGCAGCATATACAATCCTCTTAGGGTGAAGATTTGCAAGACCCTTCTCCGTGAATACTTCGTAAGTTAATGCTGCCACAATTAGGGAAAACAGTGCACCTATTATCAATTCTTGCGGATCAAGGCTGCTTGTCAGGAAAAGCCAAATCACAAAAAGCACAATCACGGTGTATAGGTAACGGCTTATTCTGCTTGCCTCTTCCATTACCAACCCTCCAGGAGTTTAAACTTGAAAGTTTTTACATCCTTAACTTTTGGTTCAAAATTGATATTTATAAACTTTATCAAACAAACTTTTAGTTTCAAACAGAAAGTTAAAAATGGAGGTAGCAAAAATGTCCTTTGGTGTAATAGAGGAGCCTTCAAAGTGCACAGCATGCCATCAATGCTTAGAGACATTTTTAAGTTGCAGGGACAACATGGCAAAGTTACACCGCCCAGCATAACATAAAAAGTTAAGCAGAAAAAGCTTGAAATTAGTATATTGAAATCCTCTTGACACCTTCAAGTTTTGAAAGCTCGTTAATAAGGTCTCCTGGAATTGGCTTCTCTGTGATTATAGTTAAGGTAGCTTCTGGATAAAGTTCTGGATCTTCGGCCACAACTTGAATAATGTTTATTCCCCTCTCTGCGATTTTGCCTGCTATTTTTGCCAGAATTCCTATAGCCCTGGGTTCTGGCTCAATTTCAATAACTCCGTAACCCACATGCCTGCCGACGAATTTCATGTGAACTGTTGGCTCCAAGTTTGTGTAAATTTCTCTAAGCTCTGGTATCTTGAGGATCATTGCTACAGTTTCCTTAACTACCCTTCTGTCAACGTCAAGAGCTTTTGCTATCTTTGTATATGGTACTTCAATATTGCCGCATTTGATTTTCATGTCGTCTGAGACCTTAAGTCCGTATTTCAAAAGTGTCTTTGCTATTTGCTTTCTAACAGGATATTCATCAAAGTAATGCTCAATCTTTCCCCACATAGGTACCACCTTGGGCAATCCAGTTCAGCATTATACTTTAAGCGACAATAATATTAAAATGTTTCCATGTCCACATTTATCGCTGAGAATGTACGAATTAGACATTTAAAGTTTACTCAAGATTTTTAAATCATCATTTATGAATGGCAAACATGATCAAAATTAAGCCTCCCCACTCATATTTTGAAGATTTGGGAGAAAGCGTGAGATTAGTCTGGAGAAACACTCTTTATGCAGATTTTGAGAAAAAGATACTTGCAAAGGCTATAAAAAAGAAATACAGGGTTAGACCAGAAATTACAGCCGAGAAGGGCTATCTCATTATTGATAACATTGATGACCCAGACGCTGAAAAATTTGTTGAATTTTTTATCTCAAACAATCTTGGGGCATTTCTCAAAAGCCGATATACACGAAGAGAGGTAATTTATATTCATGAAGGAATGAATGTCCCATTGTTAGGGTATAATGCATTTGGGCTGATAGACAGGGGGACAAACCTTATCCAAGTAAGGGGCTCGAGTGGATGCAATCTGTCGTGCATTTTCTGCTCGGTTGATGAGGGTCCCTACTCCAGAACCAGAAGAATCGATTATGTTGTTGATATTGACTACCTCATGAAGTGGTTTGATGAAGTTGCAAGGTTTAAGGGCAAAGGCCTTGAAGCACACTTAGATGGACAAGGTGAACCTTTGCTCTATCCATTCATAGTTGAGCTTGTGCAGGCATTGAAGGAGCACCCAAATGTTGATGTCGTATCAATGCAGAGCAATGGTGTTCTTTTGAATGACAGGTTAGTTGAGGAGTTAGCTGAGGCTGGATTGGACAGGATAAATCTTTCGGTGCACTCCCTTGATCCTGAAAAGGCAAAGATGCTCATGGGGATGAAAAATTACGATCTGGATCATGTTTTGGAGATGGCAGAGGCACTGGTAAATGCAGGGATCGATGTCCTCCTTGCTCCAGTGATTATCTTTGGAGTGAATGACAACGAAGCCGAGGCATTCATAGAGTTTGCGAGAAAGATTGGGGCTGGAAAGAGATGGCCTGCGTTGGGTTTTCAAAATTACATGCCCTATAAGTTTGGCAGAAATCCAGCAATAGCCAGGCTTGTGCCGTTTAAGAAGTTTTATGAATGGTTAAGGGAGCTTGAAAAAAAGACTGGAATGAAGCCCCTTGTCCTGAGACCAGAGCACTTTGGAATGCATAGGAGGAAATTTATTCCTTTGGCATTCAGGACGGGAGAAGTGGTAAAAGCTGAGGTGATCTTACCAGGGAGAATTGAAGGCGAAATGCTTGCAGTTGCAAGGAACAGGCTGATTGAGGTAATAAACACCAATGCCAGAGTTGGAGACAAGATAAGGGTTAAGATCGTGAGGACAAGACACGGGATTTATGTAGGGACGCCAGTTAAATAAACCTCGAGCTTCTAACTTTCAGCTCTCCTCTTTCATAAAGCTCAAGCAAAATCTTCACAATTCTTTCTCCTGCTTTTCCATCTCCAAAGGGATTCTCTGCAGATGCCATTTTTTCGTAGAAGCCCTTATCATTCAAAAGCTTGTTAACATAATACAGTGCCCTATCCTTCTCAAGACCAACCAAAATATTGCCACCAGCTTTAACTGTCTCGGGTCTCTCTGTATTATAGCGCAAAGTTAAGCAGGGCACATTTAGGATTATGCTTTCCTCCTGTACTCCGCCAGAATCTGTCATTACAATCTTGGCATTCTTCTGCAACTTTAGAAAGTCAAGATACCCTAAAGGTTGGGTAATTATGAGATTTTCAATTTTCTTAACTCTCTTCCACAGCCCAAACTCTCTAAGCCTGTTTCTTGTTCTCGGATGCATTGGGTAAACTGCTTTTATTGGAAGAGCTTCAAGGATTTCAACCAATTTTTTGAGATTTTCTTTGTTATCAGTGTTCTCCGCCCTGTGAGCCGTAATGAGGATATACTCTTTTGGTGTAAGATTAAATCTATCAATAACATCACTCTTTCGCTCAGCTATCTCTGAATTCTGGAGAACTGCGTCAACTATTGTGTTTCCAACAACATAAACGCCTTCTCTAATACCCTCATTCTCCAAATTTTTCTTAGCCTCTTCCGTTGGAGCGAAGAGAACTTCACTTGCATGATCAGCTAGAATTCTGTTTATTTCTTCAGGCATTGTTCTGTCAAAGCTCCTCAGTCCAGCTTCAACATGAGCTACAGGGATTTTCAATTTAACGCTGGCTAAAGCTCCAGCCAAAACCGTGTTCGTATCTCCCTGAACGAGTGTAACATCTGGCTTCTCTTTCATCAAAACCTTCTCGATTTTAATCATGGCAATTCCTGTTTGCTCCGCCTGGGTTCCAGAGCCGACTTCAAGATGATAATCAATGCTGTTAAGCTCAAGCTCCTCTAAGAAAATGCGGCTCATCTCGTAGTCGTAATGCTGTCCCGTATGAATCAGGAGGGGCTTAACCCCTCTTTTCTCGAATTCTCTAATAACTGGAGCAAGCTTTATGATCTCGGGACGCGTTCCGAAGACAAATGCTGGCTTCAATACTCGCCCCTCCCAATGCCCTTAAATATGAAGCCCTTGGGAGGCTCGTCAATTACGTGTCTGCCGTCCACTATAATTTTATTTCTCATCAGCTTTCCCAGCTCCTCCCAATTGAGTTTTTTAAACTGTGAATGATCAGTTGCAATTACAATTGCATCAGAATCTTTTACTGCCTCCTCCAAGGTTTTGTGCGTCCCGTTAACATATGGATCATAAGAGCGAACCTCTTTGACATCATCTTGGATAGCTTCAATAAACACATATGCGGGTGAATTCCTCGTGTCATCAGAGTTTCCTTTGTATGCCAAACCAAGGACTGTTACAACAGCTTCCTCTGGAGGCAAGTTTATCGTTTTGAATGCTTCAAACAGCAAATCTTTTGCCATCAAAGGCATGTCTTCATTGATTTCTCTCGCTTTCTTAATCAGTCCAAAGTCCTCTTTTGCTGAACTAAGCAGTAAATATGGATCTTTCGGCAAACAGTGTCCGCCAACGCCTATCCCAGGAATGTGTATTTTAACCCTTGGATGGGTGTTCGCCAGCTCAATAGCTTCAAATATGTTAATCCCATACTGGTGAGCCAAAAATGCGAATTCATTTGCAAGTGCAATGTTCACATCCCTAAATGTATTCTCCATGAGCTTTACCATTTCACTTGTGGTTGGATCTGTTTTAAAAATCTGTCCTTTAACAAAGGTTCGATATAAAATTTCAGCCAAATCAGCGCTTTCTCTGGTTATTCCCCCGAGAATTCTTGAGTTGTATACAAGTTCCTTGAAGATCCTTCCCGGCATTACCCTTTCCGGGGCATGAACCATGTAAAAGTCCTCTCCAGCTTTAAGTCCGGTAAGGGTCTCAATTAATCTTGCCATTCTCACAGTTGTCAGGGGAGGGACGGTGCTCTCAATTATCACCATGGAGCCTTTTTTCATAGCTCTTGCTACTGTTTTTACAGCACTTTCAAGATACTCTAAATTAGGCGTTTTGTCTTCTCTGAGTGGGGTTTGAACACAGATTATATAGACGTCTTTATTTTTTATATCCTCAGGGTTTGAAGTTGCCCTGAGTTTCCCACTCTTAATTGCCTCCTGAAGAAGCCTATTTATTTCAGGCTCCACTATATGTGCAGTTCCGGAATTAAGCTTCTTTACTACCTCTTCTCTTATTTCATACCCCGTTACATTAAATCCAGAATTTGCGAACATTATGGCAGTAGGGAGACCTATGTATCCCAAACCAATAACAGCGATTTCCACGTTCCTGTTCTGTATCCTCTCCCTCATCTTCTTCCCCCTCAGAATAAGGAGCAAAGAAGTAAATTTAAGGCTTTTCCAAGTAACGATTTCAGATATCAATATGATGCGGTTGATACAAAATTTTAATTTCAACAGCAACATCAGATTTCTCCTGCTGCATTTTCCGAATATATCCCTCTATACCTGCGAAATCATCCCTTGAAAACGTAATAAACATTAAAACATTGAAATCAACGATAAGAAATCTTAAAAAAGAAGCCTTCACAACCGTTTTACGGAAACCCTTTTAATGGACAAAGCTGCCCATTATAATTAGGTGGGAATATATGAAGATATGGATTGACATTGTAAATTCACCTCATGCTCACTTCTTCAAGGGTATAATTAAAGAGCTTGAAAAAAGGGGTCATGAAATTCTGGTTACGACGAGAGAGTTTGATGGGCTAACTGATATTCTCGACATGCTTGGGATCGACTATTATGTTGTTGGTAAGCATGGTGGATCAACCTTAGAGGGGAAGCTTCTTGCAAGCGCTGAGAGACAGTACAAGCTGGCAAAGCTTATAATCGAAGAAAAACCAGATCTCTGTGCCCATAAGAATTCTCCAGAGGCTCCAAGAGTTGCCTATGGTTTAGGGATACCTACTATTGGATTTGTGGACAATGATACCTCAGTTCCTGTTAACAAGCTCATGCTGCCTTTTACAAATAGGGTGATTTATCCCAAAGCTATTGATGCTTATGACTTAATTAGATGTGGGGCTGATGCAAACTCCCTGAGACCAATTAATGGATTTCCAGAAATAGCTCACTTATATGGATTCAAACCCAACACAGCGCCCTTAAAAGAGCTTGGGATTGAGAAATACAGTTATATCGTTATGAGAACTGAGCCCATAAAAGCCAATTACTTTAATGGAGATGCCGAAAAAAGCATTCTTGAGGACATCATCCCTCTTCTCCCGGATCTCCCGATAGTCTTATTCCCCAGAACAGAAGAACAGGCTAAGAGATTTAAACGGTTTGATAATGTCATAATTCCTGATCATGTAACCGACAGTTTAAGCCTTCTCTATTATGCAAAGCTCATGATAGGAGCAGGGGGAACCATGAACAGAGAAGCATTGGCACTTGGCACACCAACAATTTCAACATATCCTGGAAAGCTCTTAGCAATTACAAAATGGCTCATAAGCTTGGGAATTAAATACCATTCAACTAACCCAATTGAAGTTGCAAGCAAGGCTTGGGAAATGGTCAGGAAAAACGGCACATACAGAAATTACATTCGCAGTGTTGTTTCAACTCTTGAAAATCCTGTTGAAGTGATGATTGAAGAAATAGAGACATATGAGGAGCTTGGAACATTCCCCCCACTGCAAAATTCAAAAGCTGTAACCAGCTAAAGAAGGAGTAACATATGCCTCAATGAGCGCCGCAATTAAAAGCATGAAAATAGCTATGCCAAGCATTCTCATGGCTGTTCTAAATCCTCTTCTGAATCTATCGCCAAGAGTTCCTTCCCCTTTAATAATCTCCAGATACCATTCAATTCCTCCCAGACCTGCAATTGCAAATGCAGGGATTTCAACAATCCCATGGGGCAGGATTGAGAGCAGGATTTTTGTTAAGCTTTCACCCTGGAGATAAGAATATTCCATGACGATTCCCACTAAGAAGCCATTAAAGAAGAGAATTCCCAAGGGCACAACCCCAAACAGCACACCACCAAAAGCCGCCAAAATAGCCACTCGTGTATTGTTTAGAAATATCAATTTAAAAAGGGTAAAACTGTCTGGAACGCCATTAAGTTTGCTACCAAAAATCTGTTTTAAATTCAAGAACAGATTTTCCGCAAACTGGGGATTTAAAACTGTAAAGACTACTCCCAATGAAGCTCCAATCAAAAATGTTCCGAGAAGAGCCAAGAAGATTTTCTTATTCATGCTCTCCCCTCAATGCGTTCTTTAATGCTATTTTGAAATCTTCAACATTTATGTAAGGCATTTCCACATCAAGCCTCATTGCAAAAAATTCATCAATTATATGCTCAAGCTCTTCAAGTTTATGCCCTTTGAGTTTTTTCTCAAGCTCCTCGATAGTATTTTCGGGATATATAAAGAAATCCCCTGTAATTTTAACATTCTCAGCAATACCGTCTTTTTCTTCAATTTCAAATCTTATCAGCCCCTTCTTTGCTTTATGTTCTCCTATCTTCCTCATTGCCCTCACGTAAAAATTTAAAGCGGAGAAGTTTTTAAAGGTTAAGCTCAACTCACGTTAGGTGGTGACGTATGGCTTACGATGACATAAAAGAGGAGATAAAACTAATTCTTAAGGAGATAATTAGGGATATGCTCGAAAAGGAGGGAAAAAGTTGGGATGGCGAGATATTGTTCGATGAGACACCAAATATGGAACTTGGGGATTTCGCAACTACAGTTGCTTTTCAGCTGGCAAAGATTTTTAGAAAGGCTCCACGCATAATAGCTCAAGAAATCGTGGAAAAAACCAAGAACAAGCTGCCAGAATATATTTCGAAAGTTGAAGTTGCTGGAGCAGGTTATATAAACTTCTTCCTTGATTACGAAAAATTTGGAAAGCTTACCATAGAAGAAATCCTCAAAAAAGGAGAAAACTATGGAAAAAGCAATATCGGGAAAGGAAAGAAGGTTGTCATAGAGCACACCTCGGTAAATCCAACCAAGCCGCTTCACATGGGGCACGCAAGGAACTCGATTCTCGGAGACACTATGGCAAGGGTCATGAGAGCCTTGGGCTATAACGTTGAAGTTCAGAACTACATTGACGACTTGGGAATTCAATTTGCTCAGGTAATGTGGGGATATTTAAACCTGAAAGAGGAGCTTGAAAAAATCAAAGCTGAAATTGAAGAACGGTGCATAAAAGAAAATACTATAGACCACGTTCTTGGTTTGCTTTATGTTGAGGTTCACAGAAAAATGGAAGAAAATCCTGAAGTCGAGAAAGAGGTTAGAGAACTCATGAAAAAACTTGAAGAAGGAAACAATAAGATAGCAGACCTTGGAAGGAGATTAGCAGAGGAAGTTGTTAAAGCCCAAATGCAAACAACATACCGCCTAAATATTGTCTATGATTTGCTTTCGTGGGAAAGCGATATAGTTAGAAGTGGTATTTTCGAAGAAGCTTATAAGAAAATAGAACAAAATGAGCACTTTGAATGGGCCAAAGAGGGCAAATACAAGGGAGCATTCATAATGAAGCTTGGCGATCTCTTCCCAGACATGGAGAATCCAGACATGGTTCTCATAAGAAGCGACGGAACAGCCACGTACACTGGAAAGGATATAGCATATCACATGTGGAAATTTGGGCTTGTAAGTGCAGACATGCTTTACAAGATTTGGGATAGGATAATGTTTGAGAAGAAAGAGCACGAGACATGGACAACTGCAAGAGATGGCAAACCAATGCCTGGAAAATTTGGACATGCCGACATCGTTATAAATGTCATCGGCGCTGAGCAGAGGTATCCTCAAAAAGTTGTTGCTTATGCACTCAAACTTTTGGGATATGAGGAAGCTTACAAGAACTTCCATCACTTAGCCTATGAACATGTGGTAAGACCAGAGGGGAAGTTCAGCGGAAGGAAAGGAACATGGATCGGGTTCACTGTCGATGAAGTCGTGAATGAGGCTGTAAAGAGAGCAAAAGAACTTGTCGAAGAAAAGAATCCCAACTTAAGCGAAGAAGAAAAGAAAAAAATCGCAGAGGCTGTAGGAATTGGGGCAATAAGGTACAACATGCTTAAGTATTCTCCAGAAAAGATAATTACATTCCGATGGGAAGATGTGCTCAACTTTGAAGGAGAGAGCGCTCCCTATGTCCAGTACGCACATGCAAGATGTGCCTCAATATTGAGAAAAGCCATGGAAAAGGGCATTGATCTAAAATTCAACAACCTCTTAGAAAATGCAGATTTCTCAAATCTTGACAGGAAAGAAAAAGAGTTAATAAAACTGCTCTCAAGATTTCCCGAAATAGTTAAGGAAGCGGGGACTGAAATAAAACCACATCTCCTGGCATGGTATGCCAATGAAGTTGCAATGGTGTTTAATAAGTTCTACATGGCACTGCCAGTGCTTAAAGCAAAGAGCGGGACACTCGAAGAGCGTTTGCTGCTGGTTATGGCAACAAAGCAGGTTCTAAGGAATGTGCTCTATTTGATGGGGATAGGAGCTCCGGAAAGAATGTGATCATAAAATTGGTTTTCCTGTATTTACTTCAATCTTTTGCTCTTTTTCACTTGCTAATATCAAAGACCCAATCCCTATTAAAACTAAAGAAATTGCGTATTTTATAATTGAAGGGTGCTGTCTTAGTTCAACATAAACTATGCACTCTTGGTTGCTTTCAACTTCTATTAAATGCTCGCCCTTAAATCTTGCAGAATACATTTTGAATTCTCCTACTTTCTCTCCATCAATTTTCACTGTAAATGGTGTATTAGAAGTCAACTTTACTGAAATATCCCCATTTAAATAGAGAGCATCTGTAAATTGATTGGAGTGTGTAAGAATCATCTGCTCTCCTCCACCGTACCCACCTACGAGGTGTGGATATATTGTGAGGAGGAAAACAAGGTAAAGTGTTCCCCCTATTATCAAGCCACTCCCAAAGAGTTTTCTCATGCTCTCACCTATTTCCATTATCATTATTTGTCTATATAACTTTTACTCAAAAATCAAGTATTAACAAACTTTGGAAAACCCTAAAAACCTCTAAAAACTAAGGGGGCATGGTGAGCTTCATGAGGGGTGTAATTGTTCCATTAGTAACTCCGTTTAATGAAGACTACTCACTGGACTTTCAGGCTTTAGAGGAGCATATAAACTATCTCCAAAGAGCGGGGGTTCATGGGATTTTTGTAAATGCAACTACAGGAGAGTTCACAAGCCTCACCAAGGAAGAAAGAAAGCTCTTAGCTGAAAGAGGGCGGGAACTTGTAAATGCATCGTTTTATCTTGTGGGAACTGCCTCGCCAAACACACTTGAAGTGGTAGAGCTAACCAAACATGCTGAAGATATCGGTGCAGATTATGCGGTAATAGCCCCACCATATTACTGTCCGCTGAAGGACAAAGCCCTTTTCACCCATTATTCAACGATAGCAGAGAGAACGGATATTCCAATAATTCTCTACAATATCCCAAGCTGTGCAAATCCGTTAAGCATTCAGGTGATAAAGGAGCTGGCTCTTGAGTACAGTAGCATAGCTGGAGTTAAAGAAACAATAGACAGCATAAGTCATGTGAGAGACGTTATCTTTGAAGTTAAAGGAGAAAGAAAAGACTTCAAAGTATTTACAGGGTTGGATCATCACTTCCTGAATACATTAATCCTCGGAGGCGATGGAGGTATAATGGCATGTGCAAATTTTGCTCCTGAAATCCATCTCAAGCTCTTTGAGGCATTTGAAGAAAACAGGCCGGAAATGTTTGAATACGCCAGAAAACTGGCAAAACTCTCACAAGTTTATAATTTGGCATCTTCTTTCGGCTCTGCGATAAAAATCGCAATGCAGCTTAGAGGTTTTCCAATAAAACCAGTGCTAAGACCTCCATACGTGATAGATGGAAAAGAAACAAGAGAAAAGATAAAAGAACTGTTGTCCTCACTGGAGCTTATACCTTAAGAATGCCCCTAATCCGCCAAAGGCTTTGTAGAACTGTTGCCCCTCCTCAGTGTCAAGCGAAATAATCTCAACTCTTGCCCCTATCTCCTCCGCCATCTTTATTAACTCTTCTGCAACATCCCATTTTTCAAAGCTGATGTTCTGGCTGCCACATTTTGGACATGTCTTAAGTTTCCTCCTATAAACCTCAAACTCCTGCTCGTTCATTGTTTTGAGCTCTTCCCAACCGCAGTTGTTGCACTTGGCTTTAACCCTAACTTTATCATACCCCTCGCTGATCAGCAGAACATCAACGGCTCCGAGTTCCAAAGCCTTCCTTACTTCTTTCTCTCCGTATGTTATCATCCCCGTGTCCTTAACAAGATGTCTGAAGAAATCCTGGATCAGCTTCTTCTCTTTGATCGCTTCATGCTCTGATAGAATATCACTTGCTTTTTCAACAAGCTCCCTCAGACCATACTCACCGTGATAGCTTATGTCAACGACTCCAATTACTTTCTTTCTGAGCTCGTGATGGAGGTAGTCTCCTTCAATAAATTCCTCTTTTGTTGGTCCAGGTCCTCCGACTATGATCCCCTTAAGCTCACCTTTTTCAAGAAGGGGTAAAAACGCCTTATTGGCATGTTCCCCGATTCTCTTCATAAATTCATGCGTTTCCTGCTCTCTAATTCGCTCATATCTTCGGGCAGACTGTCCTCCGGCTCTTGTTTTCCCAGGAACGTTTGATGTAAGCTCATCAACGACTTCGATTCTCTTCCCTCGGAGAATACCTATTGTGGCTTCATTTTTTTCAACAGTTATGAGACCATAAGCATCTTTAACTCGGAGCATCTCTTCTAAGGGTTCCGTGACAAAAGTCTGATCACATCGATAAAGCCTTACTTTCAAAGGTTCTGGCGGGATGACCGCAAACACCCTGATATCACTTACACCTTCCTGCTCGCTTACATTGCCAACGAATAACGCCAATCCCGTGGGAGGAGTCTGCTTGTAAAGCTTGAGATGCTGCATTGCTCTTTCCAAGGCTCCAAGAACGTTTTTTCTGGTTGATTTTGATTTTATGTTCTGGGCAGTTCCGTACTCCTCTCTAAGTTGCTGCATGACCTTATTGAGGTCATAACCGGCAGGAATGTACAGAGAGACAAGTTCAGTTGCTCTCCCCCTGAACTTTTTCAGCTCTTCCACTTTTTTCTTTAACTCATACATTTCAGCTGAAGTGTGAGACATGAGCATCACCTCAAAATCGCTCTCGCTAACGACTTAAAAGAATTCGAATTTATAAAGATTTGGTCATGAAAAAGCCAGAGGGATTATATGAAAGACAACACCAGCAAAATAAAAACTCCAACAACTCCACCCACAGCTATTATTAGGAGATTAACGAGGTTCAGTTCAATACGTGCAATGCCAAGGAAATTAATTATGCCTACCAAGATCAATCCTATTATTGTATTCATAGCCATCCACTTCAGTATTGCGAGTGTCAGTTTCAAAACCAGATAACCTGCCAGGATTAACAAGATCAAAAATATCAGCCATTGGAACATCCAAATCACCCCTCAAGCCTTTTTAACACATCTTTTGCTATCTCACCAAGAGGTACCCATTTCATACCCTCAAAGGGTAGTATGACTTTTTCTTGAACAGATGTCAGCTCCTCTACATATGATCTCAGCTCTGCTATTCTGAACTCCTTGATCATTAAAAGGGCAAAAGCTTTGTCATTTTTGTCTCCAGAGAGAAGAACATCCTTGGTTTTGGCAATAATATCATTTTTAAATTCCGTAAATAAGCCTGGGTTTTCTTTAATTAAAAAGCTGAGGAACACCATTGCATTTTCTTTTACATAGGGATTTCTTGACTTGACAAGATCAAAACTTTTGAGGAAATGCTCTATTTTGAGGTTCCTGATAATTAAGTTTTTATCCCGTTCAAGAACGTTCGTAAGAGTCAACAAAGAATCCCCAACAATACCAGGATTTTTTTCATTAAGAAGCTCAAAGAGGGCATTAATAACTTTTTTATCCTTTAATGCTTGCTCCACCACCGCCTCAATTTGGTTAGTCTCAAGCATCTTCCTGACTTTATCTTTTTTAGAACCGAAGGAAAATAACCCCATATCACTCACCAGTGCTCTTTTTTAAAAAATATACTGCAAAGGTTAAAGCTTTTTTGCATAGTTAACTTTAAAACCTCAATATGGAGGTTAATTTAGGCTATGAAGAGAGCGAATTGCACTGAAGGGTGATGAACCTCCACCGCGGAGCCTTTGAGAGGTGGTAAGATGAATATTAGAGAGTTTCAGCAAATGATAAAAAGCATATACTTTCACAGAGATTCACAGAGAGGATTAGAGCGGACTTTTCTATGGTTTGTTGAAGAAGTGGGAGAGCTTTCTGAGGCTTTGAGAAGAGGGAAGAAGGAAGATATAGAGGAAGAGCTTGCTGATGTTTTTGCTTGGCTTGTGAGTTTAGCAAACTTAGCTGGTGTTGATCTTGAGAAAGCTGCCCTCAAGAAATACCCCAATCGATGCCCGTATTGTGGAAAAAATCCCTGCGAGTGCGAGAAAGAATGATATAAAATCAAAAACGTTATTAAATTTGGACAAACATTTATTATCAGGGGGAAAATATGAAAAGGGCGCAGAGTTCCTTGGAATATTTGATTCTCATTGCCGTTATTGTTATACTTGTGGCTGTAGTTGTTAGGTATGCCGGGTCAGGTGCAAAAGAAGTCCCCATTACCGGAACTATTTATATAGACCCGGAGCTTTCTCCAGTGGTCGAAGAAACCCTTCAAAAAATAAAATGGCAGGCAAAATATAGCTACCCTCCAGGATGCAAGGCAACAAAATGTGATTTCTACGTATCTGTCAACCTAAAATACTACAAAACAGGAAACCACAAAGGGGAGTATCGTCTTGATGTATATATTGGTGGAGAAGCATCAAAAATCAGAAGGATAAGGGTATCTCTATGCACTGGATGGGAGAAGGTAGTGGACGCAAATGGATTTGACCGTAACTACTTTGTAGGATATTTCGCCAAAAAAGAACTTGACCCTCTTTTCCCGTGTCAAGTCACAGTAATGGCTTGGATAAAGTGAAGAACTAAGTTGATTTCCAAAAGAAAAATCTAAAAATATGTGAGCAGTCAAATCAATAGGGAGGATGATGTGGAGGAAAAAAGTTAAATCAATAGATAAAAGGGTATTGGCGTTTATAATGATTTTTTTGTATTACTTTGTTACCCGTCTTTATGGAATTTCTGGTCATATGAATGAGTATTTTGACTATGATGAAGGTACTTATCTCATGATCGCAAGACTAATTAATCAAGGTTATTTACCTTACAGAGATATTTATGCAGTCCATCCGCCTCTTTTTTATTACATGCTTGCTCTCTGGCTCAGGATATTTGGAGATAATTATGTGATTGGCAGACTGCTTTCTGTATTTCTGGGGTTTTTATCATTAATTGTGGCATATTATATAGGAAAGGAAGTTAAAAACTGGAAACTGGGAGTTGCGTTTACTGGGTTGCTGGCTATGGATCCACTGTTAATTCATGTAAATCCTTTAGTCTTCCATGAAAGCTCAATTGAACTTTTTACCTTACTGTCTCTGTATTATTTTGTAAGGTATACCAAAACGAAGAATCCTAAATATGCTTACATTTCACTTTTCTGGGCTGGAATAGGAAGCACGTCCAAGTTTACGATACTTCCCTTTGCTGTTGCTTTATATCTCACAATTTTCTTCTCCCTCAACCAGGAAATTTTTGAACACGTTAAAAATGCCAGCAAAGTGTTATTAAACAAAAAACAAGTATTCATAGGTTTAGTTAGTTACATCTTAATAACTCTTATCTCCATGTCAGCAATTTTTATGTGGCCATCTGAGTTAGTAAGAAAGCTGATGATCGTTCCAGGTTTGCATAAAATAGAGGTTTATGGGCAGATAATACCCTCCGCATTTTTGCTTGCAATGTGGGGAGTTTTAACAGTGTATGTATTCAGGATATCCTATGTAGACAAACTTATTAGATTTGCAATCTTTTCAATAAAAAACCTAAGATCCGCAATTTTACTCGCTTTGGCTTTTTTACTCCCCAAATTTATTATTGAGGGGGCATTGGGTGTCATGATAAGCAGAGATTACATTTATCAAACATATCTTGCTCAAGGGGGAAGAGGCTTTCCAATTATAAATCTGTTTATGTATATTGGAGATAAGTTTGGTCATATCTACAACAACACGCTGGAGCTCATGATCGCAAATGTTCCACTAATACTACTAATCGCCGTTATCCTTCTTGTTTGGACACTTGACCTAAGTTCTGAGCCAAATCCCGTTAGTCAGCACCTAAGGGCACTATTTATTGTTAGTTTTTTTGTGTATTTTTTCATATCCCCAACCCTGCCAAATGACAGATTTTTAATTTCTTTGTGGCTTGTGCTATATTTACTTCTACTTGAGTTTTTAAGCTCTGTCAAATTTACCAAGAGGCAACTATACGGCATATTGTCTATCTTCGTAGTCTTTCTGCTAATTGCGGATTATGGAATGGTTTATCAGTACCCCCAAGGAAAGCTAAAATTCATCTGGGCAGTGCATAGCAAAGAAATGAGAGACGAATTAAAAGAGTACATTTTAAAAAACAATCTGTCAAACGAGAAATTCTATGCTGTAAATCCTATGAATACATACTATTTGGGTCTTCAAACCGAGCCATATTACATTGATACTTTTGGCTTGATACTCTTGAAAGATATGAACTCGAGCCAGATAATTAAGGAGCTTTCAGAAGATGGAATAAAGTACTACATTCTGAGCACTTGGATATACTACAAATGGCCTAAACCTGTTGATAAGGAATTCAAAAACTTAACCTTGACTATTCACAAAACTGGTCAATTATTATATGCAATAACATCCCCTAATGGAGAAATAATGGAGATCATTAAAACAAATAAAAATCAGGATAATATTGTGTATTTTAGAGTCTTTAAAACAAATCTTCTGATTAATATGAATGAAAAGATGATTGCACAAATAAAACCATCTTTCGGCAATATTAGTACTGTAAAAATGATAAAAGTTTCTGAAAATATGTATCTCTGGGAAATAAAATATAATAAAAATCAAACTACAATTTTCCACGTATACCCAAGCAAAGACTCTCTTACCATAACTTCACCTCAACTTGTTAGATTAACACTTGAATTTCCGCAGTACGTTCCACTTTTAAGCACAAGATTAGAAAAAGTACATAATTGCATTACCCCCTCCAACACAACAATTATTATCACTGGAGATGACTATGACATAATTATATCTGGAAATATGACTAAGATTAAACTTTCAAACAAGAGCACCAGCTTTTTAATGAAATTTATTAAAATCAAGGTGAGGAGATATGAACACAAAAACAACCAAGATTAAACTTATCCTCTTAGTGTTATCAACTTTTTTATTGTCTCTAATTATTCCACAGTTTAGCGTGATATTCCTAATCGTAGTTAGCATAATGCTTGGAGTATATATCCTACATGAAGACGACTTCATTTCTGCACTTGCTATAGGTATTGCTTCTCTGTTTGTGGGGATTATATTACTCTACTATGTATTATCATTATTAAAAATTAAGATAGCTTATGTCCCATATATCCTGACAGCATTAGTTATTGTGGGAACAATATTCTCAAAAACAGATAGCTCTAAGATAATGATACAGAAGAGAGATATGATGCTGATTGCCGGCATAGCACTAATAATTCTATTACCAAAGATTTTTTTCTTTAAGTACCCCTCATATCCTGGCCCTCCCGGTGTTGATTCGATATTCCATGCACTAAAAATAAAATTAATTTTAGAGCAGAATACAGTTTTTGTTAGTATTGTTCACCCATATGAATTTCCTAACATTGTCTCGTATCCTGCCGGTTATCACTCTGTAGTATCTTTTCTAGTCTCTCTTTCTAAGTCACCAATTCCATATAACATGATGATACTAAGGATTATACTTTGGGCTATATTCCCACTTGCCTCGTATTATCTCTCGTTCAAAATCACAGAAAATAGAGATATTGCATTTTTGAGTATGATAATAACTCCATCCATTTGGCTTTATTACTACTATATAAACTACACCCTCCACCCAACTTTCTTTAACTATTATCTTCTGCCTATAGCTATTGGAACATATATAAAAGCAGTTGATGAATTATTAAAAGAGTGCAAAATAAATACTACACATGCTATTTCAATTCTTTTAATCGCAGGGCTCTTATTTGTACACCCATATCATTATATATTCTTCCAGATATACACAACAATTTATATCCTTGTACTTGTTTTAAATCCTAAATATAACGAAGAAACAAAAAAGATACTTTTTGTATACTACATACTTCAGGGAATATTATCATTCCTTTTATACTATGTGTTATCTTCTCCCGCCAGAATAAATATTATTAAGTATTCCACCAAATTCAGCACATATCCAGAAAAAGACAATGTAGAGTGGCTAAGATACATCATTCTTCAAACATTTATAAAAAATGCTAATGTTACAATAAGCCCTCTTCTGCTAGTATCTTTTATATATGGCTTAAAATCACGATCAGAAAAAGTATTAACGCTAATTTTGTCCTTTGTATCTATTTTCGTTTTAATGTTAAATAAGATCTTTTTTAAAATTTATATTCCGGTAATCTCAGCGATTTGGAACTCAGAACGATTATTTATCCTACTAACTCCTATCCTGCCTGTACTCTACAGTATAGGGTTATATCGTGTATTGGTCTACATCAACAAAATAGAAGTAAAAAAGATATCCAAAAAGACACTGCTTATATTTGTGATGCTCTTGATGATACTCCCACCCTATGTTTCAGCATCTATTGACAACATAGCTTTTGAAGAGGCATATATTTTAGATAATAATGTAATACAGTCGTTTGAGTGGATAAAAAACAACCTAAGCAACCACACAATATGTACATTATGTTGCGATGATTCTGGATACTGGATGCCAGTTTTTGGAATTAACTCAATCAAATGTCTATCTAAATACCATGTTAGGTATAGATGTAAATTGTTAACTAATTACTCTGCTTGCTCTTATTTATACTTAGATACAAGAGGTATGAACGTATTATACCCTTCTCCACTCGATCCTCTAGAATTATATAAAAAATATCAGCTTGTATACTTCAATAAAGGAATTTGGATATTCAATTTATCATCTCCCCATACTGAGAGTAGCCTAAATCTACTATCTACGTATTACACTCTATCCTCAAACACTATATCTCCCTCCGTGAATACAAGTCATTTAAAATATTTCATTTATGGATGGATTATCAAACACCCAATAATTATCAAATGGAAACTTCTAAAAAAGCTTGATGCAGTTTATTCCCTCTTTAACAAAGCAGAGATAATTTTTATTCCCAATTCAACCTACAATGGATTAGAGATATCCATGTTCTCTGAAAATAAATGTACATTTGATATCCGCGTCAATGATCACTTATATTCATTTCCCATAGTTAATAAGACTGACAATATAAGACTTTACAATGTGTCCATTTACAGTAATCAAATGAATAGCATAATATTTTATAGAAAAGGGAAATGTAGCGGAGTATGGGGAGTAAAGTCAATAAAAATGCTCCCATAACAATTGAACACCATGGAATGATTGTTTTGTTGTAAATATTGTTAAACAGTAAAAAATAATTAGCTAAAGAAGATAGTAGATTTGGCTTTAACCCTGTGCAGCTTTAAGAGCACTTGCAACTTGGCTTGTCAACTCACTTGCAGCACTGCTAACAGCACTACCTGTTGAGGTTCCAGTTCCTCTTAAGTACCTAAGAACAATAGCAATTATGATCAAAGCTGCGGCAATCATGAACAAATACTCAATTGCCCCCTGTGCCTTCCTCCTCATCAACACCACCTCCATCGGCTTCTTTCATCCCTTTTAGTGGAGAAAAAGTTATATATCTTTTTACTCAAATTTGAGATGATTATACTCAATAATGATTATGCAAGGTGTCTCAAATGGTGTTAAAAATTTTCCAAGCAGAGTCTGCGAATATTGAAGAATGCTTAAATCATATTAAAACAGCATCAAAAGAAGAATTTCTAAAAACTCCAGGTAAAATAGAAAAATCAAAAATTTCTTTAAATTTTGGAGCTTTTATGAACGTCACAATAGCTTTGGACATCGACGAAAGCCAGCCAGCCGAAAAAGGCCTGATAACTGCATATGCCAGTGCGAGAAACAAGAGAGATGCATTAAAAAAACTCCAAGATGCCCTTAACAAACAGATAAAAAGCCCTATGGAAATAGTAGATTTTGAAATTGGAACTTACACCACCCCTGTAACAAGAAGGACATATGCTGTGGGTATTATCGTGTACAATATTCCCCTCCACGAAGTCGAGCTTAGCAAATTAAGCATAAAAGAAAGGCGGAAGATACTTGCCAAAGCTTTGGAGCTATTCAACTACAACCCCAAAGTTCTAAACATCTCAGAAGTTGCAAGAACATTTGGAGTTTCAAGGGACTCAATTTATTATGATATAGAACAGATACTAAAAGAAAGAAGGCTAAGAAGTGGATAATGGAACTGGAGTCGCAGAAAGAACAAAAATCAGCAAAGCAATTACTGCAAGTATTTTTCTTTTAAATGAAACGGGAGACACTTCATCAAGAGCTCCGGGATTCCCTATTCTTCCCATCAGCAAAATTATTCCCCCCCATATCAGCCAGCCTACCCAAAGGTAGCTCAGTGCTATTAATGCGAAACCCAATCCAAAAGTTAAATATGCATGCATCTTTTCATTCAGAAATACCCTTGCAATATGCCCCCCATCAAGCTGTGCTGCGGGAACTAAATTCAAAAATGTTACCAAAATACCAACCCAGCCTGCTATCGCAACAGGGTGAAATAAAATAACATACCCCTCTGCAAGGTGAAGGAAGTACTTTTCAAGAATCATGAAAAACAAATTGGTTCCAAAAATTATGCCCCCCTCTTTGAGGTTCACCAGTGAAGCTGGAAGAACCAAAGAAAGCTTAAGTCCGATAAGAGAAACAGGTAACGCAACTAAGAATCCCGCAAGAGGTCCGCTAACTCCCAGATCAATAGCTGCATTTCTTGTTGGAATCGGAGATTTTACCCTGATCACAGCCCCCATTGTCCCAATAAACGATGGGAATGGTATGAAATATGGAAACGTGGACTTAACACCATGGAGTGTTGCCGCTATTTTATGCCCCATCTCGTGAGTTCCAAGGATCGCCATTATGCTTATTGAAAATGCCAAGGCATTTAGGTAAATGTTTCTAATTCCGGGAAGGTTGTACTGATCTAAAGCTTGAACATAGCCAAGAGACAACAAATAACCTGCCCCAAAAGTGCTTATGAGCGTGGCAACAAACAATAGAATCCCTATAAGGGGATTCTCACTCTTAACATGCTGTGCAGGGAATACATAAAGTACAATTTTTCCTCCTCTTCTCTTTAAAGCCGCCCAGTATCCCAAGCCCTCAAGTTCTTTTAACACTTTTTCGAAATTCTCCTCTTTAATTGATAGAACTTCAAAAGCAAGCAAATTAGCCTCCTGCCGAAGAACTGCTCCAACATCATAAAATTTTTTAATTTCTTGAATTAGTTTCTGAGAGATTGGTTCTTCTACAGCCTCAATCTCTTCAGTAAACCCCACAAGAACCATATCTCCTCCGCAGTTAGGACAAGACCTTTCAAGTAACGGTTCTGTAGATTCCCTCACTTCTCGATAACCGCAGTCAATACACTCATAAATTCCTTTCGGCATTTTTCCACCTTACCTTGTTATTTTAAAACTACTATTTAAATGCCTTCCTCTTCATGGATTATAACCTCTCCTTTATCAGCATTAACTTCAATGATCTGCCCGTTCTTAATCTTCTTTATGTCAATTTTATCTACCATCGGTATTTCTGCAATTATTGCTCCAGTTGCCACTATTGTCTCTGCATCTTCCACTACAATGGCTTTTGGAGCAACGTTGTTCTTTTTGAGCTGGTAGATAACGTAAGAGCCGACAGTTGAACCTTTTCCCCGGGGAAATACAAGGATTTTGCCTTTAACACTTTCTCCTTTTATATCGCTCTCTACATCAGTTACAATTCCAGTTTTTGGATCAATCCCTCCTAAAAATGAGAGAGGTTTTTGAGAAACCAGAGCAATTCCCTTAGCTTTTCCCTTTGTTATCCTTCTTCCTTTGAGCTTCATCCCTTCCACCTCACGGAGCTTCAAAAATCAGCTTATCCGTATTATCGAGTCTTACTTTCAGTCCAGCTGATGAAAAATAGAAGCTCGCCTTTCCGCTGTTCGTTGCAATCCCCTTGTACCAACTCTTGATTGGTGAAACAATTAGGCATGCATCTACAATTATCTTACCATTATAGCGCTCTATGACTTCTGTGTAGCCCAAAGAATCTGCTAAATATCTTACAACCCTGCTTGCCGTTATAAACAGGGGGACTTTCAAAGGTTTTCCCCTCATCCTTAAAAGCTCAGCGACCTCTTTTATTTCATGAATTGAAGCATGTGGACAGCCAATTAAAATCGCATCAATCTCATCCCAGCCAGCGTTGTACTTTTCTTTAACTTCCTTGAGCTCTTTGTCATCAACCTGTATTCTTTCAAGCTTATCTGTAATGGCAGTTTTATACTCCGGAGTTTCCCCCTCAACATGATATAACGCAATTGAGCCTGTTGCAGCCATTGAGGCACCAAGCTCTTTCAAATAATCCGTCTTTTCAGGTTTTAGCCCTTTAAAATATGGAACATCGTTTTTGAGAAGCTTTCCAAGGTGATATCCTAAAAAACTGTAGTCAACAAAGTCTTTAACTTTGGCTTGGACTTCAACAATAACCGTTGCTTTTCTGTTTTCTTCCAAGTGGAGTCCATAGTTTGGTGTTTTTCCCACAATTGCAGCCGCCAAACTTGAAGGTCCACCCTCTCTGTTCGTTCTTGCACCTATGATAGAGTTTGCGAAGCTTACGGCAGAACTTTCACTCCAAGCTAAGTGATCACCGAATTTTGGCAGATTTGCTCCGTAATATGGTGTGCATGTTGAAGTTATCTCAATCCCCATCGCCTTGTAAAGCTCCAAAATCTCTCTTTGTTTTTCCATGAACTCTTCATTGCCAATTCCTGCTGGATTTAAGGTTGTATAAACACTAACCCTAGCCCCTGCATCTACAAAATCTCTCAAAAAGTCTATGCCAGCATCTCCAATGTTTTTATAAGAAACTCCAGCTATTTGGGCGCTTTTGATTGGAATTAGCCTATCTGCCCCATAAATCTCTCCGAGGGCAACAAGAATCTCCATAGCTTTCTGCAGGGCATATCCATACTCTCCTGCTAAAATCAGCTCTTCCTCCTTTGTTAGATACATGCTATCACCATAAGAGATATCTCATAGAGGGTTTAAAGCTTTTGCAGTCTTTGAAACATGACATATAGAGTTGCAAAGCCTTATTTTGCTATCAAGATTAGCCAAATTAAACAAAAAAGTTTTGTAATCGGAGTTTTTGAATAGTAAAGTTTATAAACTTACCATATATTAGTATGTATCGGGTTGTGCAGCGGGGTGGGGCAGCTAGGAGTGCCCGCCGGGCTCATAACCCGGAGGTCGGAGGTTCAAATCCTCCCCCCGCTACCATAAAAATTTTCGAGTTTCTCTTGAAATTTTCGAAAATTTTTCAGGAGGTTTTGAGAAAATTATTTAGCTTTATTTGTTTTCTCCTGATTGTAAAACCAATATTGAAAGCAAAGTTTCTGACGCTTTCTACTCTGTAAATTCTCAGTTCATAGAAATTCTCTTTATAAAAATACTGTTCTCCTCTGATTATACTCGGTGCGCCTGCTTTCCTCATAATCCAAATTTGAGAGTGTATTTCAAGATTATCCAACAATTTCTGACAGAACTCTAAGACATCTCTATCATAGTTACTTACTGAAACGTAAGCTCTTCTTGGATTATGCTTATCCACAAAGACATAACCCTCACTATCGAAAAATCCTCTCAAAAACTCTCTTGGATAAAGCTTGGCAATATCAAATAAAACCTCCCTCGGTCTTATCAAGAACAGATATAATTCCTTGCTCGTCGCCTCAACGCTCCATCTTCCACTCCTCGTTGAATCGTTCTCATAATATAGCCTCGGATTTAGACCTAGAGATTTCAACGCTTTAGCGAATTCTTTGGCAAATTCTCTATCGATAACCTTGAGCCTTATCCTGTACCTGTATCTTTTGTCAGCATTTACACTAGCATCACCAAAATAGACCCCAATAACATAGGATAAATCTGGAGAAGGTTTTAAGTTCACCTCTTTAATTCTGTTGAACGGATTGTGTATCCCATTGCACCATCTTATAATTGTTGCCTTTGAAATTCTCACATTTTTGTTCTTTGCTATCGCCTTTGATATCTCAGAGTAGCTTAATCCATTGGTTCTTAGCTCGCTAGCGCATTCCATAATCTCATAAAGTTCCTCTTGATTCAGGTCTTTTAATTTTCGCATAATACTCTACTTGCATCCAGAATTTTTTAATTTTTTGTAATTTCTACACTATCGACGATGGTCAGAACTCAACAGGCAAAACTTTTTAAACACACTTTGGCAATTCCAATTGGCTATGTCATAAGGGGCGGCTGGCGGGAGCTGGCCGTCACCAAGGAGGTGTTGTATATGGCAAGGATACATGCGAGAAAGAGAGGTAAATCTGGATCAAAAAGACCCCCAAGGACTGCCCCACCAACTTGGGTGGAATACACAGCTGAGGAAGTTGAGAACCTCGTCATAAAGCTTAGGAAGGAAGGCTACAGCACGGCTATGATCGGGACTATTCTCAGAGACCAGTATGGAATTCCAAGCGTTAAGCTAATTACGGGCAAAAAGATAACCAAGATCCTTGAAGAGAACGGCTTAGCACCAGAGATTCCAGAGGATTTGATGTTTCTCATTAAGAGGGCAGTTAACTTGAGAAGGCATCTCGAGGAACATCCCAAGGACATACACTCAAGGAGAGGGCTTCAGCTCATTGAAAGCAAGATCAGAAGACTTGTGAAATACTACAGAAGGACAGGAAAGCTTCCACCAAAGTGGAGATACGATCCAGAGCAAGCAAAACTCTTAGTCCGCTGATTTCTCACTTTTTCCTTCTTAAGGTGATAGGATGGACAAGAGCGGCTTTTTGGAGAAGGTTAGGGAAGGTGCCGAACTAATAAAAATGCACATCGAGTTAGGGCACACTATACGCATCATTTCCCACAGAGATGCCGATGGAATAACTGCCGGTGCTATTCTTGCAAAGGCAATTGCACGGGAAGGGGGGAACTTTCATTTAAGCATTGTTAAACAGCTCAGCGAGGATTTAATCACGGAACTTGCAAATGAAAAGCAAAAAATTTACGTTTTCAGCGATTTAGGTAGTGGATCAATAAAGCTCATTGAGAAATACCTCAGTGATGCAAGTGTTGTTATAGCTGATCACCATCCACCAGAAGATGGAGAGATTAAGAACGACAACCACATCTTAGTTAACCCAACACAATTAGGAGCCGACAGCGTTAGAGATCTAAGCGGTTCTGGTGTTGCTTATTTTGTTGCAAAAGAGATTAACGAGAAAAACAAGGATTTAAGCTATTTGGCCTTAGTTGGTGCTGTTGGAGACATGCAGGAGGTAGATGGGCAGTTCCACGGTATGAACTTGGACATAATAGAGGATGCAAAAAAACTTGACTTGATTGAAATAAGGAAGGAGATTAGGCTTTATGGAAGGGAGACGAGAAAGCTCTACCAGATGCTCGCTTATGCCACTAATCCAGAGATTCCAGAAATTACTGGAGACGAAAGAAAAGCCATTGAATTTCTCAGAGCTAAGGGATTTGATCCAGATATGTACTACTGGCAGCTCAGAGAGGAAGAAAAGAAGAGATTCAATGACTTGATTGTGATTCATCTGATCAAACACGGAGCTGGGAAGGAAGTGATTGACAGAATAATCGGAGATGTAGTCCTAATAAAGGCCTACAAAGAGGGAGATCCAAGACACGAGGCAAGAGAATTCGCTACTCTGCTCAATGCAACTGGAAGACTAAATGCTGGCACTCTTGGAGTGGCAATATGCCTGGGAGATGAAGATGCATTTAAAGCCGCACTAAAGCTGGTCGATGAGTACAAGAAAGAGCAGATTGAGGCAAGAAAATATTTAATACAAAATTGGAACAGCGCGGTTATTGAAAAGGAAAATGTCTACGTCTTTTACGCGGGTAAAAACATCAAAGATACTCTCGTGGGCATAGCAGCAAACATCGCAATAAGTTCAAGACTTGCAAGCCCAGAAAAGCCGGTGATTATTTTGGCGGACAGTGAGGAAGATGAAAGCCTTATTAAAGGCTCAGCAAGAACTACCGAAAGAGCGTTAGCCAAAGGGTATCATCTTGGAGAGGCTTTGAGAAAAGTTGCAGAGATTATTGGAGGAGAAGGGGGAGGTCATGCGATAGCCGCTGGTATTAGATTTCCGAAGGACAAATTAGAGGAATTTGCAGAGCTTATAAACAAAGCGTTGGAGGAGCAGACAAATGGAAATTAAAGCCAATGCAGAGATAATCTGGCAGTACAACGATGAAAGAACCGCCGAGGCAATAGCAAGAGCCGTTGATGTTGATAATTTAAACCTTCCAAAAAATTTAAAGGTTAAAACTTATTGGGAAGATTGTAAAGTCATAACAAAAGTTAAATACTCCGGTGAGATTGAAAGCCTTATAGTGGCTTTGGATGATTTGGTGTTTTCAATCAAGATCGCCGAAGATAGTTTAAAACTGTGAAAGTTAGGAGGTGTTAAGATGGCCAGAGCTAATCCAAGAAAAAGAGCTGCCGCTGCAAGAGATAAGTGGAAGCTCAAGCAGTGGTATATTGTTTATGCTCCTGAGTTTTTTGGAAGCCAAGAGATTGGTTTGACCCCAGCAGACGATCCTGAGAAGGTTAAGGGAAGAGTGATAGAGACCACCCTCAAAGACTTAACTGGCGATTTCACAAAAGGCCATGTTAAGCTTTATTTCCAGATTTATGACGTCAAGGGACAGAACGCTTACACAAAGTTCAAAGGGCACAAGCTTGCAAGGAGCTACATTAGGAGCTTGGTTAGAAGAAGAACAACAAGAATTGACGGTATCTTTAATGTGACAACAAAAGACGGCTACAAGCTTAGAGTTATGGGAATGGTCATTGCAATAAGAAGAATTCAGACAAGCCAAGAAAGAGCAATTAGAGAAATCATGAGAAACATCATATACAAGAAGGCTGAAGAGTTACCATTCACACAGTTTGTCCTTGAAGCTGTCACAGGTAAGATGGCTTCTGAGATTGCCAAGGAAGCAAAGAAGATATATCCGCTTAAGAGGGCAGAAATCAGGAAGATTAAGGTTCTTGCTGAGCCGGAGATTTGATTTTTCTCCGCTTCCATTTCTCCCCTAAAGCGCTTCTGCTAAAGCTTTTAAGTTTATTCTCCAATTCCCATCCAGGTGATAGCGATGAAATTTTTAGTAAAAACTCAGAGAGGAATGGAAGCTGTTGCTGGCAATTACATCAAGGAAGCTTTGGGAGATTCTAAGGTCTGGATTTCCCCTCAAGGGTATTCTGGACTGATTTTAGTTGAAACCGATGATAAAAATGCAAAAGAGAAGATTTTAGAAATCCCGGAAGTTGAGAGGGTTATTGAGGTCTTACATGAGGTTCCCGCTAAAATTGAAGATATTTTAAATGTCGCCGAAGATCTTGCCAAGTTTATCAATGAGGGAGAGACATTTGCCATTAAGACCAAGAGGAGGGGAAAGCACAACTTCACAAGTGTTGATGTTAATGTTCAGCTTGGGGCTAAGATAAAAGAGCTTACAAATGCTGAAGTTGATTTGAGCTTTCCAGACAAAGCAATTTTAGTTGAGATAATAGGTGATAGGGCTTACATCTCAGTTGTTGGAAAAGAGGAATGGAAGAAGTACACTCCAGAGAAGACAGACGCAAGGAAGCTTTTCAAAAAAGTCAGCATAGTTCAGATGCCGTACTGGGGTGATTACAAAGCCTGCAGAAACTTCGGTGAGAAAATTGGCAGAGCTGCTCAGGCATTTGAAGTTAAAGAACTAATAATAGCACCGAAAGAAAAAATTGACGGCTATGAGCTCATGGAATTTTTGAGAGGAGTTAAGATTGGGCAGGAATCAAGGTATCAGATACAAAGGGAAGCCTACCCTTGGAAAATCGAGAAAGTTCCCGTATATGTTTGGGACTTATACCAAGTGATAAGAGACAAGAGAAGAAACAAGCGTTTGCTCATAATTACAGACCCCAAAGGACATACTCTGGCTGAGGTTAAAGATGAACTGGCGAAAGACATGTATTATGCAAAGGAAGTTGTTGTGTTCATCGGTTCACGAGAAGGCATTCCGAGGGGACTTTTCAGATTTGCGGATTACGTTGTTGACTTAGCCCCCTACATGACATTTGCAACTGAACATGGAATCCCCGGTGCATTAATAGCACTGTGGACAATTTATGAAGAAGAGCTTAGGAGAAGGAAATAATCAGCCCCTAAGGTCGTCATCATCCTTCAGCAATCCGCCTTTTCATCACATTTTAAAATTTACACAAGGGCTAAAAAGATTATCCCTCCAATGATCCCACCAGCAATTGTAGCGATGAAATTCGTGCCGTTATTATCAACAATGCCCCTGTTTTCTAAGGTTGCTCCTACAATGCTATCAATGTTGCACCCAATGAACCCCCCAAGCAGTGTTGCCAAGAGCATCTGCCATTTGTACTGAGTTATCTCTGCTGCAATGAAAGCAATTGCCAATGCACCAATGAATGCAAAGAGTTCACCTTGAAACGAAACGGCTCCATTAGATCCAGGTTTTGCAGGCTTTAAATTTGTGATGATCCTTGGCTTTTTCCCCAAGATTTTTCCGAGCTCACTCGCCAGAGTGTCTGCATTTGCTGTGGCTATTGAGGCAAATGTAGCCGCCCACAGAAAATCCTGCTGAAAGACATGTTCAAACATCACAAATATCCCTGCTGCCAATCCGTTTCCCAGGACATTCCTCCAACTTCTTATGCCTTTCTTTCCCTCAGCAATCCCGATTTTCAGCTTATCTGAATATCTATATCTTGTAGAGAGAACACCCATAACGACGAAGACAACCAGTGCCAGAAAAGGATACATTCCCCCAAAATACAGGATGAGCATTCCAAGAAAAACAGCTGAAACACTGCCCATTTTATCCAGTGCTTTAAAGAGATAAGCCGCAAATCCAAATACAATGAGCATGACGAACTGAATCACTGAAACCCCTGTCATTTGTGCCACCATTTCAGATGTTATTTTAAAGTCAAAGAAGGATAAATAAGAAGCTTTATTACATTTTCTCTCGCTTATTGACGAAAGAGGAATAGTAAAAGAGCTAAAGTATCTCAAACTTAACGATCTCGGTGATAAATGTTATGTCCATTTTGTCAATCCCGTCTATTTTCTTAGATATCTCATGTATTTTCTTCTCAATATCCTTCATATCCTTAGGAGCAACCAGATGGATCACAAGGTTGTGAGAACCAATAGCCCTTTCAATGATCTTAATGTCCTGATCATCCTTCAGCCTCTCAATTATCTCATCAACAGGGGCTGCGGGTTTGAGGGTAATGCCCAGTATAACATAAACGTACCCCAACCTGTCAAAATCTGGTATTATAGTATACTTCTTGATGACTCCCATCTTTTCAAGTTTATCCAATCTTCTGGAGATTCTCTGTCGTGTTGTTTTTAATTGTTCCGCCAATTCTTTGTATGTAAGTCTTGAATTTTTCGCCAAGAGGTTGATAAGCTGTATGTCGACCTTATCTATTTTAGCCCTCATCAGCAAACACCTCAATGTTATACTATACACAATTTATTAAAAATGTTTCGAATCTTATCCAATATACTAAATGTCCTCCAGAACATTGTGAAACAAGTTGTTACGTCAAACCCTCGTTACTTTGGAGTGTATAGGGCAATATAGTTACTAAAAGTTACATGAAAGTATTAGTGGTAATGATGGGATTAGGAGAGTAGTTCGGAATACACAATTCAAAGTAGTTAAGAATTGTTATTGCCATCCAATTTATCGCGATTCCGATATTTTGATATGGATGCAAGAAGAGCATTTTCGACATCTATACCATAGTAATTCGCTATGCACAATAAAGCGAACAGCACGTCTCCAATTTCCTCTTTCAGGTTCTCCATTTTTCCATTTCCCTTTACGTTCTCAAACTTGAGCATTTCGTCAGAAAGTTCCCCCACTTCTTCAACAAGTGCTGCAAGCATCTCAAATGGTGCCCAGTACCCACCAAGCTCCCGAATTAACTTATCAACCTCTCTTTGCAGCTTGTTCATGATAAATCACCAAGAAAATATTGAAAATCAGCTAAACTCTGCCTCTAAGAGCTTAATGTACTTCTTGACTTCTTCTAAATTTGTTCTGTAGAACTTTAATTTTCCTTCCCTTCTCTCATAAACAAGGTTCATATCCTTAAGGGAGCGGAGGTGGTGGCTTATAAGAGTTTGATCCTCCTCAAGAGCCTGGGAGATCAAACAAACACACATCCATCTGTTTTTAACCATTTTGAGAATTTTATATCGAATTGGGTTTGAAATGAGCTTCAGGAATCTTAGAAGCTCCTCATTGGTTTCAATGCCAACATCCTCATCAAGATCTATTATTTCACAGCTTTGAAGACATCTTTTCACTGTTCTTTTCTGCTTTTCATTCAACTTTTCGATGAGATCTCGAATCTTCACATTGCATCACCACATACAGATTATTCCCACAACCCCTTTATAAAATTTCATGTGAAATTCTTTTTGCTTAATTTGTTTAGTTACCAAAATTATTAAAAACTTTTTGTTAATATACTAAAATTAGAGTGGTGGTAAAACATGGGGAGGTGATAATTTGGACCCATTAAGCGGATTTTTGGGATCACTTATCTGGTGGCTGTTTTTCCTGTATCTGCTACTCTGGCCCCAGATGCAGTACAGACAACTCCAGCTTATGAGAGCGAGGCTTCTTCAAAAACTATCCAGAAAGAGGAACTCAACTGTAATAACAATGATCCACAGACAAGAGAGCATTGGTCTTTTTGGAATACCCTTCTACAAGTTTATCAGCATTGAGGACAGTGAGGAAATTTTAAGGGCTATAAGAATGGCTCCGAAAGATAAACCAATTGACCTAATTATTCACACTCCTGGAGGGTTGGTTTTAGCTGCAACACAGATAGCAAAAGCACTGAAGGATCACCCAGCAGAAACAAGAGTCATTATCCCCCACTATGCAATGAGCGGTGGAACTCTAATAGCCCTTGCAGCAGACAAGATAATAATGGATCCTCATGCGGTTCTTGGACCTGTTGATCCACAACTCGGACAGTATCCAGCTCCAAGCATAGTTAGGGCAGTTGAAAAGAAAGGTCCAGAAAAGGTCGATGATCAAACCCTAATTTTGGCCGATGTCGCTGAAAAGGCTATCAACCAAGTTAGGAACTTTGTTTACGAATTGCTTAAAGACAAATATGGTGAAGAAAAAGCCAAAGAGCTTGCCCAAATCCTCACAGAAGGCAGATGGACTCATGATTATCCAATAACTGTTGAAGAGGCACAAAAACTTGGTCTTCATGTAAGCACTGACGTCCCGGAGGAAGTTTATGAGTTAATGCAGCTTTATCCGCAACCAATGAAGCAGAGAGGAACAGTTGAATTTATGCCATATCCAGTTAGACAGGAAAAGAAGTGACTAATCGACAATTTCTATTTTTACTTCCTTTCCGTCACTTGTGTATGCTTTTACGCTCCATTTTTCAAAAGGATATGCGATTATTATATGAATCCCACCAAATTTAGAAAAGAAATGCAGATCCGCTTTTGAAGGTCTCCCATAGGGAGTTGGATGAGAATGTACCGTTCCTTTTATGTTTTCATCATGAGGCAAAAGCCATGGATCAAAGAATATCGAGCGCTTTCCGAAGTGTCCTTTGGGTATGATTAACACTTCCTCAAATATGCCATTTATTTCCCTCAAAAAGCCTCCAAATTCGTTTGGATAGAAGTCTCTTGCAAGTTGGAGGAGATACTCAAAGAGCTCTCTTCTAATCTTTACTCTCATGTTTCTCCCTCAGCATGTCAAGAGGAGTGTACAAGGTAATCCCCTCTTTTCCTTTAACCAAATCGCATGCCTTGTCAACTTCTTTTATAATTCCCTTCCAGAGCTCCTCGTTCTGCATTTTAAAGCTCTCAAAAATAGCTTTTAGTTCTTCTTTTTTCTTGGTTACCTCCGGATCCTCTCTAAGCTTCAGTTCATCTTGATCTTTAAGCTCTTTTCGTAGAATATAAGTCCCAAGAAATGCCGCAGGGAACCTTGATACAGGGAACGACAGAAACAAAGCTGACCTTAAGGGGACTGCTTTATATGCCTGCATGCTGTTTATTCCTTCCACGACAACACCGTATTTTTTGGGAATTGACTTTATTCTGGTTAAGAGAACTTTTCTACCCAGCAACCCTTTTCTAAGCTCCAGTTGGATGTAACCATCTTTTACAAGCTTGGCTAATGTTGCTCCAACTATGGAGTAGGCAACGTCATAAGCGTTGTACCTTTTCTGCCATTCAAAATATTTAACCCCTTTTCTTATCGAGTTTGTCTCTCTTGCAAAATCTTCAAGAAACAGCAAGACCAGCACACTTGGACTCAGCTCCATTTTAACCACAAAATAGAGATAATTAAAGAGGATTATAAGAATTTCTGCTTCACTCAAATATGGCAATTGCTTCAATTTCTACCTTTACACCCTTTGGAAGATTTGACACCTCAACGACAGCTCTTGCAGGCTTTGAATGTCCAAAATATTCCTCATAAACTTTATTGAACTCTTCAAAATCTCTCATATCTCTTAGATACACTGTGACTTTAACTACGTCATCAACCGTAGCCCCTGCTGCTTCGAGTATTGCAATGAGATTCTCAATTGCCTGTCTTGCTTGTTCTCTTATGTCTCCTCTTACAATCTGACCACTTTCTGGATCAATAGGGATTTGTCCAGAAATCGCCAAGAATTTACCGGGATTTTCAACAAGGATAGCCTGACTGTACGGACCTATTGGTTTAGGCGCATTTTCGGTAAAAATCATGACTTTCTTCATCTGTCTCACCTCAGATTAATAATGGCATTTTACTACCAAAAATTTTGTGGTGGATAAAATATGGAGTCAGCGAAGCGAAGAGTCCTCATTGCCTCTGCTCGGGTGTCCTCGGCATCATCATCCGCAGCTTCAACTTTTTTTCTCCAAATATTTTTCAAGAGGTTTTGCTGGAACATCAAGGCTAAGCCCAATTTTTTCAAGCATTTTTCTCAAGGCATAGATCCTGGCATGCTTTTCAAATTCTGAAGGTGCATATCTGTGGGCAGGGAAGTGGAGGTATTTGTCAACGACAGTTTTTATCTCCACATCACTTTTTGCCTTTTTGACTCCAGCAAACCATTCATCAATGCCTTTTAAATCTATTTTTGCATAGATTGGTAGCTTTGATGTAATAGTTTCATTTATACTTGCCAAAAGCCTTGCGACATCAGCAAGCTCGGTTTTTTCGTCTATAATAAGCCTCTTTACAACTATCCAACTCCCATGTTTAGCTGTAAAGTTTATATGATCCTCTTTATATGGCAGCATTATTTTAAGTTCCATTATTGGATCTTCGGGGTAATATACGCTCAACATTCTTGAAAGAGTTTCCCTGGCAAGTAATGCCTTTGCAACGTCTACTAACTGTTTCTTGAGCTTTTTATCACTTTCAAACACCATTTTTCCAATCTTTCTTGAAGTTTTTGGGGATTTCAGAACCTTAACAGCCTCCCACAGCTCCCCCTTTGCAAAATCCTCGGCCAGTGACATAACTGCAGCCACATCAATTACATCAATTAGATACTCTGAAATCTTCATATTTACAGTGTTGGAGATGCTTGCCAGAAAGTGTGCAATGTTTTCATCTCTCATTACCAGAAGCTTGTCTCCAACCTTCCAATTTTTATGTTTGGCTGTAAACATTACGTGCTCCTCAATCTTCATTTCCCCCACCTTCACTTTTTTGTAGTACCCTATATTTTAGCTTTTCCTAACCTCATAAAAAAAGTTTATAAGATTGGCCCAGTTTAACCATTCATGAAAGCGAGAATTAGGGGTATTAAGAATGGGCGAGGAGGAAAAGAAAGAAGCTAAGATTGAGCCGTCTCAGGAATATGGGGAGAGACTTGATCTTGGAATTGAGTTTCAAACTACTGAGGAGATTAAAGTTCCAGATAAGCTTATCGATCAGGTTATTGGTCAAGAGCATGCTGTTGAGGTTATAAAAACCGCAGCAAGACAGAAGAGGCACGTTCTTTTAATAGGTGAGCCGGGAACCGGAAAGTCAATGCTTGGACAGGCAATGGCTGAGCTTTTGCCGACAGAAGAACTGGAGGATATTCTTGTATTCCCAAATCCTGAAGATGAAAACATGCCTCGCATTAAGACAGTCCCAGCGTGTCAAGGAAAAAGGATAGTGGAGAGATACAGGGAAAAAGCTAAGAGCCAAGAGAGCATTAAGTCCTATCTCCTGCTCTTTGTATTGTTTGTGGTTATGATAGCAGTTTTGATGGATCCCAGCCCTCAAACACTCTTGATGGGTCTCTTTGTGGTAATAATTTCAATAATGGCGATTTCCAACTTAAGACTTAAGAATCAAGTTCTTGTGCCAAAGCTCCTTGTTGATAACTGCGGAAAGAGAAAGGCACCATTTGTAGATGCCACTGGTGCACATGCTGGTGCATTGCTTGGGGATGTTAGGCATGATCCCTTCCAGAGCGGTGGGTTGGGAACACCTGCTCATGAGAGGGTAGAGCCGGGAATGATACACCGCGCTCATAAAGGAGTTCTGTTTATAGATGAGATTGCGACTCTCAGCATAAAGATGCAGCAGAGCCTTTTGACTGCAATGCAGGAGAAGAAATTCCCAATAACTGGTCAGAGTGAGCTTTCAAGCGGTGCAATGGTTAGGACAGAGCCGGTACCATGTGATTTTGTACTGGTTGCCGCAGGAAATCTTGACACAGTCGAAAAAATGCATCCTGCATTGAGATCGAGAATTAGAGGTTACGGTTATGAGATATATATGAGGACTACAATGCCCGACACCTTAGAAAACAGGAAAAAATTAGTCCAGTTTGTAGCCCAAGAAGTGAAGAAAGATGGAAAAATCCCCCACTTTACCAAAGATGCGGTTGAAGAGATAGTCAGAGAAGCCCAGAAGAGAGCTGGAAGAAAAGGACATTTAACATTAAGGCTGAGGGATCTTGGTGGTGTTGTTAGAGCTGCTGGAGATATTGCAGTTAGAGAAGGAGCGAAATACGTAACAAGGGAACATGTGCTTAGGGCTCTCCAGCTTGCAAAGCCTCTTGAAAAACAGCTTGCAGACTGGTACATTGAGAGGAAGAAGGAGTATCAGGTTATCAAAGTAGAAGGCGGCGAGATTGGTAGAGTGAACGGCTTAGCTGTCATCGGGGAACAGAGCGGTATTGTGCTTCCAATTGAAGCTGTTGTTGCCCCCGCAGCAAGCAGGGAGGAGGGTAAGATAATAGTTACCGGCAAGCTTGGCGAAATTGCAAAGGAAGCTGTTCAAAATGTCTCTGCCATCATAAAACGCTACAAAGGTGAAGACATAAGCAACTACGATATCCACGTTCAGTTCCTGCAAACTTATGAGGGGGTTGAAGGTGACTCTGCAAGCATAAGCGTTGCAACAGCGGTTATATCAGCCTTAGAGGAAGTTCCAGTCAAGCAGAGTGTAGCAATGACGGGGTCTTTAAGTGTTAGGGGTGAGGTATTACCCGTTGGTGGTGTAACTCCGAAGATCGAGGCAGCAATTGAAGCTGGGATAAAGAAAGTAATAATTCCAAAGGCGAATGAGAAGGATGTCTTCCTGAGTCCAGATAAGGCTGAAAAGATAGAGATAATCCCAGTTGAGACAATAGATCAAGTCCTTGAAATAGCACTTGAAGAATCAGAGAAGAAAGAGAAGCTCATAAAGAGGATTAAAGAAGCTCTTCCACTTTATCCATCCACACAATCATAAACAGTTTTGGCAATCTCTTCCCCCTTCTTTGTATCTGTAAGTTCTTTGATTATCACTTTCCCTCCGGGGTATATGCTTGTCTCAAATCCGTTCATGACAGCTATCAGAAGCATGTTTGGAATCAGCTTCTTTATCTCTATTCCCTTCTTCTTGAGACACTCTGAGACTTTATCCAAATCAAGTTTTATCTCTTTGTCCCAAGAATAAAGCTGAACCACTACTCCCTTCATGGTCACACAGGGCTTTGCTATTATCATCGCTTACCACCAACAGATGCTCTAAATTAAAAGTTAAAAACCTTTAAGCACAGTGGATATCATGCTGCTTGAAATTGCCTTATTAATTATAGTGTTGTGGGACGCCTATTTTTTCTTTAACTACATAATTAGCTTATTGCGGAATTACAGAATTAAAGAATGGGCTCCACTCGTAACCATAATCATTCCAGCATATAACGAGGAGGGAACCATCAAAGACTCAATAAAATCTGCACTTTCTCAGGATTATCCAACCTTAGAAGTTATTGTGGTTGATGATGGAAGCGAAGATAAAACGTTCGAAACTGCAAGCTCCATAAAGGATGAACGCCTAAAAGTTTTCAGAAAAAAACATGAGGGGAAGGCCAAGGCTTTAAATTTCGGATTAACCAAAGCCCAAGGAGAAATAATAGTAACAACAGATGCAGATACAGTATTGGACAATTCTGCAGTTAAAGAATTGGTAAAGCGATTCTATGATGAGGGTGTTTTAGGTGTTGGTGGACAAGTTAGAGTTTTAGTCAGCTCCTTTTTAGAAAGAGCCCAAGATGCTGAACATCTGAGAATAGCAATGTTCAGAAGAGCCAAAGAGCTTGAAGACTTAAGCGTGGCTCCTGGTCCTATAAGTGCTTTTAGAAAGGAAGCTCTGGAGAAGATAGGTGGCTTTGTCAAGAGTAGAGTTGAAGATTATGCAACCACGAGGGAAATTAAAAAATTTGGTAAGGTAGTTTATGCTCCAAAAGCCAAAGCATACACAAAGATGCCAAGTTCATTAAAAACGCTTTGGATTCAAAGGAGAAGATGGTTTTTGGGAGATTTGATGCACCTGGGAGGAGGATTCTCGAAGGAATGGACATTTCTAATTCTAAGCGACATTATAGCCCTTTTTGATGTGCTTGTGCCCCTCCTCCTGATGATTCGTAGAAATTGGCCCCTGCTTGCGGCATTCATGGCTTTTGAAATTATAACAATGCTGATCCCGACATTAATAGAAGGAGGAGGCATGATAAATGCTCTTTTATTCCCAATATTCTTATGGTTCTGGGCACTGTTCTACTTGACATTGCACATCCATGGATATTTATGTCTCCTAAAATCGAGAATTGCACAACGTTTTCCCCCTTTTCTCAGCCGTAAAGCTTAAAAACTCCACAACTTGTCTATATAGTCTATATAGAGCACTATAGAATATAGAGGTGATTGCATGGAGTGGACAATAATTGCAGCAGGATTTTTTATGGCGTGGAGCATAGGAGCCAACGACAGTGCAAAAGCTGTTGGAATTGCTGTAGGATCAGAGATTTTAAACTTTAAAAGGGCAGTTTTTTTGATTGGAGTGTTTTCCCTCTTAGGAGCATTTCTCGGCAGTTCAAATGTTGCCCACACAGTGGGTAGCAATATTGTACCAGATTTTGATATAAGCTATATTCCATTTGCGCTGTTGGCTTCTGCTCTGGCTGTAACTTTCGCTTCGCTCAGGGGTTTACCTATCTCAACCACTCAGTCAATCATAGGAGCAATCGTCGGAATTGGAATTTATCAAGGGGCTAATGTAAACTGGGACGTCGTTTTAAAAATAACCATGGCATGGGTAGTTTCCCCAATAGTAGCAGCCATATTATCCATTTTGGTCTTTGCCATATACGGGAGGATTATAAACTACATCTCAAAAATTTACGAGATTGAAGTTCTCTACAGATGGATGATAATTTTAAGTTCTGCCTACGCCTCCTTCAATCTTGGAGCAAACGAACTCTCAAACGTAGTTGGCCTCTTAAAATATTCAACCAGCATTGAGGACAATACATTAAAGATGATACTCGTGCTGGCATTGTTCTTTGGAGCCCTCACTTTCAGCTATGATGTGCTGATGACAATTGGAAGAAATTTGACCCAGCTTGATCCCTTAACAGGATTCTCAGCTCAATTTGGCTCCGCCTTAGCTGTGACATCAGCAAACATAATAGGACTCCCCGTAAGCTCTGGCCAGGCAATTATTGGAGGGATTATAGGATTGGGACTCCTGAAAGGACAGAAAATCAGCAAACGTCTTACCTTAAATATCGTAAAAGGATGGATTTTGGCACCTTTGGTTTCTTGTTTATTGACTTTGTTATTTATCAAAATTTTTAGTGTTTTGCTAATGCCATTTTAAACGATTACCAAAAACCATTGCAAGAAACACTTCAAGAGAGTACTTCGGAATACCTTTTAAACCACATCCCGTATTAGCTTTTGGTGTTGAGAAATGTTCAAGTTTGAGGTAAAAGCGAGAGACGCTGCTGGCAGGATTGGAAGGCTTGAAGTTAATGGAAAGAAAATTGAAACTCCAGCCATCATGCCCGTGATCAACCCAAAACAGCTCGTAGTGACCCCAAAAGAGCTGAGAAAGATGGGATTCCACATAATAATTACAAACTCGTACATCATTTACAGGGATAAAGAGCTGAGACAAAAAGCTCTTGAAATGGGAATTCATAAGCTTTTGGACTACGACGGCATAATTGAAGTTGATTCCGGCTCATTCCAGCTCATGCGCTATGGAGGAGTTGAAGTCACAAACAGAGAGATCATTGAATTTCAGCATAAAATCGGTGTAGATATTGGAACATTTCTTGATATTCCCACAGTTCCAGACGCTCCAAGGGAAAAAGCTGAAGAAGACCTGAGGATAACCTTGAAGAGAGCTAAGGAAGCTGAGGAGATAAAGCAGATTCCGATGAACGCAACGGTTCAAGGCTCAACGTACCTCGACTTAAGGACTTATGCTGCCAAGAAGCTCAGCGAGATGAACTTTGAGATTCATCCAATCGGGGCGGTTGTTCCTTTGATGGAGTCCTACCGTTACAAGGACTTAGTTGACGTTGTTGTCGCTTCAAAGCTCGGATTGAGACCTGACAGACCCGTTCATCTCTTCGGCGCTGGGCATCCGATGATATTTGCCTTGGCTGTTGCTATGGGAATTGACTTGTTTGATTCGGCATCATATGCCTTGTATGCAAAAGATGACCGCTACTTAACTCCAGAAGGGACTAAGCATCTAAGTGAGCTCGAATACTTCCCATGCTCCTGTCCAGTCTGCTCCCGTTATACACCCCAAGAGCTTAAGGAAATGCCAAAAGAGGAAAGGGTTAAGATGCTTGCACTCCACAACCTCTGGGTGATTAGAGAAGAAATCAACAGAGTAAAGCAGGCAATAAAGGAGGGAGAACTTTGGAGGTTAGTTGATGAGCGCTCAAGGTCTCATCCAAAGCTTTTCTCTGCGTACAAGAGGCTGCTTGAGTACAAAGACTATCTTGAAGAAAATGAGCCAATAACAAAAAGCTCGGCTTTCTTTAAAGTTAGCGAAGAAATAATGGGAACACCCATAGTCTGGAGAGCCAAGCAGAGGGCTGAAAGGGTTAAGCAGAAGTTCTCTGAAACTATAAACCATCCAATCTTTGGTGAAATTCCAAAGTATTTGGGCTTGAGCTATCCTTTTGCCCAGAGTGAAGGAGAAGAAGAATTCACAATTGAGAAGCCAAAGAAAAACAAGGCAAGGCTCTACATCCAAGCTGTGGCAGAATACCAATTTGGCGAAGGGGCTGCTGAAGCTTTCAAAGATGCATTTGTTGAGCTGTCAAGGAAGACAGGAATGCCGAGGCAGATAAAAGCCAAGGGCAAGCATTTAGCAACATTTAGAGCTGAAGATGGATTGTTGACACTTGGAATTGAAGGGGCAAAGAGGCTTCACCAGATTTTACCTTATCCAAGGATGAGAGTCGTTGTCAATGAGGATGCAGAGCCTTTTGCAAGAAAAGGAAAGAACGTCTTTGCAAAGTTCGTGATTGATGCTGATGAAAATATAAGACCCTATGATGAGGTTTTGGTTGTCAACAGAAACGATGAGCTTTTAGCCACTGGACAGACTCTGCTCAGTGGAAAAGAGCTTAAGATATTCCAGCAAGGGTTGGCTGTAAAGGTAAGGAGAGGAATTGAAAAATAATCACTCCAAAGGCGACCTTCCATATTTTATGAAAACCCTCAGCTCTTTGTTTTTCCTCTTTAAGTAGTTCATGAGAGCCTCAAGCTCCGCCTTGAACATCCTCTGCTCAATCTTTACTCCCTCATGCGCTCTCTGAAGAGGCCTTATATACCCGCTGCTCTCATGCCAGAGGAGCTTTCCTATGAGCTCATCGTCGATTGTGCGGTTAGATTGAAGCAGATATATGACTCCACCCTTCATTGTCCTGATGTAAGCTGAGGGAACTCCTTTTTCTATGAACTCCTGAACAGTTGGGAAGTATTTTCTTAAAACCCTTGGCAGACGATGAGCTATTCTCTTTCTCTCCTCGATTTTCTCCGGGTCATAAATTACGTAATAACCTGGAAGTTCTTCTCCATAAACCTTGAGCAGGTAAGCATCAAGGAATGAAACATCAACAGCACTGATGCCAAATTTTGAAGTAATTTTTCTGTTGTAAAAGCTCTTTGCTATGTATATAATCTCCTTCTGGAGAAGCCTTTCGAGAGAGTAGAGATATTCAAGGTAACCCAGAACGACGTGGATGGTATTCTTGGCATCTTCGAGGGTTAAAGTTTTTGGCTCAGTATATTCTTCCAGCCTCTCTGCAATTTTTATGATTTCATCTTGAGGCGTGTTGGTTCTTAGAGCATCCCTTAACTTCTTTAATGCCCCATCATAGTTGACAACTTCTTTACCTTCCATTGCTTTGTAAAATTCCGAATAATCCTCTATGACATCATCTGCTAATATAACTCCCCTGTAAAGCTCTCTTTTTTCCTTTAAGCGCCTGGATAAGTCATGATAATGATAATCGAGCCTATCAATGAAGTCCTTAATAAGGTCTTCGAGCATCTTATCTCCTAATGTCTCCATTACAGTAGTTATACCCCTCACGCTCTCCGGATAAACTGGAGGTCTCGTTAAAGAACCTGTAAGGGTTCCGTCCATCAAAATCATGTGCTCTTCAGTCCCAACCAGAGCACCAAGCTTGTTCTCAAGAGTTTCCATCTGCAACCTGATTATCTGGTCAGAGATTCCATGATTGTAAATCATGGCATTGGTGTAAACCAAACGTGCGCTCTTGCCATTACCAAAGGCAAAGGATGCAACGGTGTAGATTATCGTTCCGCTTAGCCTTGCCTTACCTTGACTGCCATCAACAGCATAAACTTTGCTCTCTTTCTTTTCTGGCAGAGGTTTCCACTCAATCTTCCCACTTAAAACATTTTCAGCCTCTCTAAGCTCACTGATGAGCATGTTGAGAATTTTATCCGCTTGATCCTTTGAAATTAGGCGATACATTCAGCTCACCTCGACCTCTTCCACTCTTGAAACCCCATTCTCAAGTCTAACCCTAATGACCCTGTCCGCGGCATCCTTGAGCTCCTCGTCGTGAGAAACTATGATCACCTGCGGGATTTTTCTAAGGTAGCGCTCCATTATATCAACAAGCCTCCTCCTTCTCTCATCATCAAGATAGGGCGTCGGCTCGTCCATTATAAGTAAGGGGATTTCTCCAGCCAGATACAAAGACAGAGCCAGTCTAAACGCCAGTCCAAGGGCTATTCTTTCACCACCACTTAAGAATGATAAATCCCTTTCCTTTCCATCGTAAATAACGCCAAGAACAACCTTGTTCTCCTTAGCCTTCACAGTTATCCCTGAATACTTCTCCTCTGTTAGCTCCTCAAAGATTTCACTTGCATATTCTCCAACTTTTGCCAAAGCATCTTCCTTAAGAATATTCTTGAACATTCTGACTTTTTCTCTCAGCTTTTGAACTCTCTCACGGGCTTTCTTTAAGTCTTCAAGCTCTTTTCTCTTAATTTTAACGTTTTCCTTCTCATTCCTTAAGTTCTCTAAGTTTTTAATCAGCTCCTCTTTCCTTTTTTCAAGATTTTCAAGCTCAGTTTCTGCCTTTACAAGTGCCTCCCTCTTTTCAATGTACTCTTTTCTAACTCTTTCATGTTCATCTTTACTGTAATCCTTTTCAAGCTCTCCTAACCTTTCTTTTATCTCAGAAAGAGCTTTTTCCAGTTCAGCTTTTTTCTCTTTGAGGGCTTCTAATTCGTTCTTGTCCCTTTGAAGACGTTCTTTTTCAGCCTTGAGTTCTTTCTCCGAGTTCAAGAGCTTTAGGTAGTTTTCATAAATGGGTTTCAACATTTCAATCTCGGCTTTTAGAGTGTTGATGCTCTCAAATCCAAGATTCTTAAGTTTAGCTTCATACTCATATAGATTGGCTTTGATTTCCGAAATCTTTCTCTGCAAATAGGTTTTCTTCTTCTCCAAGGCAGCTTTTTTCTTCAGTTCATCTTGAATGCTCCTCAATCTTCCCTCAAGCTTGTTCTTCTCAGCAGAGAGGTTTTCATACTTCTCAACTTTCTCCTCAAGCTCCTTGAGGTTAAATTTAGAAAGCCTCTTTTCATGTTCTTGCATTTGATTGAAAATCTCCTCGTTAGCTATAACCTCCTTCTCCTTTTTCAGTATTTTCTCAATCTTTACAAGCTCAGCTCTGAGTTCTTTTTCCCTCCTCATAAGCTGCTCCATCTCTTTTGCATAGCTCTCGATTTCCAGAGTATATTTTCTAATCAAATCCTCCCTGTGATTCTCCGTTAGTTCAGTTCCACAAACTGGACATTTGCCCTTAGCTTTCCTGAGCTCCAAAATGGCTTTGTTCTTCTCACTTGTGGCGTTTTTTAGCTCTCCCTTTTTCTCTCCAATTTCTTCAATCTCCTTAAGGATTTCCTCTTTCCTCTGCTTGGCGTTTTCAATTTCAGCTTTGAGCTTTTTAAGTGCATCTTCACTTAAGCTAAGCCTTTTTCTGAGGGATTCAATCGTCTTTTTAATTCTTAAGGCTTCATCATACTGCTTGACATATTCCTCCAGTTCTCCAAGCTGTTCGTCAATTTCGGATATCTTCTCTTGTAATCCCTCAAGTTCCTCCGCCTTCCCTTCCAGCTCCTCGAGTCTTTCCTTGATCTGAGCTATCTGACCTTCATATCTCTCAACCTCTTTTTCTGCTTTGGCTTTTATCTCGCTGTACTCTTTGTAAAACTCTTCAAGCTCTTTGTACCTTTCTGCTTTGGGCTTAATTTTCTCAAGTTCTTTGACCTTTTCATCAAGTTCTTTAACTTTTAACTCCCTCTCAGCTATGGAAGCAACGAGGGAGTTTATCTTTGCGTTTAGTCCTTCAAGGGATTTCTCAATCCCAGACTTGCTTTCTTTCAACTTCTCAAGCTCCCCGGCAAGTTTGTCAAGCTCGTCTAATTTTTTCTCAAGCTCTTCAACTTTCCTTCTAAGTTTTGGAATTTGAGGAGAAAGCTCATTTATCTGCTTAATAACACTGCTTAGTTCTTTCTCGGCATCTTTAATCATCTCATCTATGTTCTTCATCGCGTTCAAGTATTCTTCAATTCCCTTAATTTTGGAGTCTATCACTTTTCTGACCTCAAGGAGGTTTTTGTATGCGTTTTCGTATTTATCAAGCCCTAACACTTTCCTCACAACTTTCTCTCTGCTTTCATCACTCTCAAGTATTGCATCAATCTCTCCCTGTCTTATGTAAATTGCATTGACAAAAATGTCATAAGGAATAAGCCTTTCCATCCAGTCTCTCACAGCCTTTTGATTAGCCTCGGTTACATAGTGCCAAGTGCCGTCATAGTACTTAGCAAAGGCGATGCCCCTCGTTATGTTGCGGTGAACTTGATATTTCACCCCATCTTTTTCAAAGAATATCGTTATCTCTGTGCTTTTTCCATTAACACGGAGGAAGCTGTCCTTTTTTAAGTCTTTAGGCTTTGCAGGCCAGTATAAGCCAACGAGTATCGCATCAAGCAGGGAGCTTTTTCCAGAACCATTTTGACCTATTATCAGGTTTATTCCAGACGTAAAAGTTACTTTAGTAAATTCATGAGAGCGGAAGTCTCTCACAATGATTTTTTCAATTCTCATATTCTCACCCCTTCAACCAAGCCAAAATATCAGATTTTTTCTTTGGAGGAACTTTTTTCACTTTTTTCTCAGTTTTTTGGATCTTTACTTCTCTTTCCACCTGTGGCTCTGTCTTTTGGAGCTTTTCTTCTGTCTTTTCCTTCTCAACGACATTCTTGTCAGCATTAGTAGAATCTTCTATGCCCTCCAAGATGAGCTTTATTATCTCATCGAACTCCTCAAAGTCCTTCTCTCCAACTCTCTCAATTACCTTAAGTTCCATAGGTGTGAAAAACTCGCTTGCAGTTGTCCCTTTTGCCTTCAAGAGAGAAACTCTACCGAACTTTGTCCTTATATAAAGATATTTAACCTTGAAAACATCATGGAGGAAGGAAACGTCAAAAGGCTTTTCCCATTCAATATGGACTCTTAAAAATGCTTCATTCGGTATCTTTGCCGCTAACCTTTTCAGCTCCCTTCTCGCAACACTTTCATTTGCCTTTATCCTAACATCATAGAAAGGTCTGACGTCCAATTTAATGAACTTGGGCTTAAAGTCTTCAACTATTAAAAAGCCCTTGTCCTCTCCAGCTTGAGGTAGAAACTTATTTCCATCCCACCTATATCTGATCTCATAATCCCCAAAGTCCCACCTCTGCAGTGAACCGGGATAAGCTACGATGCCAAGACCCCTGCTCGTCTGCCACCTCTTGTGTATATGCCCCATTGCATAATAGAGAAAACCATCTGGCAGGTCCTCAAGGCTTATCTCAAAGTAATCTCTCTGGGTTTCAAGATAAAGCTTGTCCATCATCTCCTTTATCCCCTGATGGAGCATCAGTATGGCATCTCCACCTGGCTTGAAATAATCGCTGAGCTTATTTCTCTCAAACCATGCGGCGCTCATGAACTTCATTCCATAAATCTCAATGCTCTTATTCCCTTTCTCAAAAACTCCCCTGACAATTAATTTTCCATTGACTTTTTCTGTAGTTTGGTATTCATTCTCCTTTTTCTCCTCGCTGAATCCAAGAAGATGAATCAATCCCAAAGACTCAAGGAGATGATAGGCGGAGATTCTCTTCTGGGTTCTGTCATGATTTCCTTCAACGGCAAAAACTGGAATGTTATCTTCTTTCGGAATCGACAAAATATCAATAGCATCTTTAATGGTCTGGGGGCTTGGATTACTCCTGTGGAATAAATCTCCAGCTATCAAAATAAAATCAACTTTCTCCTCAACTGCTTTTTTTATCGCCATTTCAAAGGCTTCTCTGAACTCTTCAGCTCTATAGGGCAAGCGATACTGCTCAAACCCAAGATGGGCGTCAGCAATGTGGGCAAATTTAAAGGTCATACTCTATCCCCTCATCCTCATAAATCTGCTGAATTTCCCTCTCCCTTTCTTCTTCCTCAGCCCTCTTGAGCCATCTTGAGACGACCCCTATATCCTCACCACCGTAATCTCCGCCTTTAGATTTGAAGTTGTGTATTTTGACCAGAGCGGGCAAAGCAATTGCTTGACCAACTATCACAGCCTCACCTTTACCGAGAGAGGCTATATCTGAGAGCAAATCAGAGCTCAGCTGTTCACTCGCTTTGAGAACATAATCTTGGTCTTTTGGATTCACAATCCTCAAAATTATCTTCGTGTTTGTTTGACTCAAGACATCCTCATTCAGCTTATTTGGTCTTTGGGAGACTATCCCCAACCCTACACCGAATTTTCTGCCTTCCCTTGCAATCCTGCTTAAAATTCTCACAGCGTCATTGTGCTCTCCTTGCGGAGCAAAGATGTGAGCCTCTTCCACAATCAGAAGGATTGGTTCAGCAAGGGCTTTGCTCTTAGCCTCAACATCCCTCATAGTTTTTTCAAGCTCCCTCATTTCTTCCTCAAGCTTTGAAGTTCTGGCAACTCTGCTTTCTCTCAATTCTTCCTTTATGCGTTCAAGCTTCTTCCTTGCTTTTTCGTAATCCACTCTCGCCTCAAATATAGCATGCAAAAGCTTACCAACGACAACTTTCATCTGCCCCTCATCCAAAGGACCTAAATCAATGACATTTGCTTTACCCGGCTCAATTTGGGAAATCAAATCCTCACTCGTCAATAATGCTCCATAGTTTCTCAGGAATCTTCTGATTCTCAGGACAACTCCCCTTAAAGTATCAACTCTCTCCGACTTGAGCTCCTCAGTGAGGTAACTCTGCTTTGCTCCATCCCAGTACCTTGCCTCCTTGTGTCTTATCCAATCGCCTATCACATCCATAAGCTTTTCGATAATCTCCCTGCCGCCAAGATTAGGATAGTCATGCTTAACTGTTTCCCAAGCCTTAGCTAAGAACTCTCTCTGAATTGTCGCATTCTTTGCAACCTCGATCAAATCAGCCAGTTCTTCACTGTCCATCTCCTCTGGTCTTATTTTAGCTTCAATTATCTTGACATACTCTTTTCCAGTATTTGGAAGCTTTAGCTTAATATAATCCCCATGAGGGTCAAGAACAACAACGGTACCTCTAAGCTTTTCAACAATCTGGCTAATCATCACAGCCACAGTATTTGATTTACCAGCACCCGTAACAGCCAAAACTGCAAAATGCCTTGAAACGAGCTCATCAGCATTCAGATAAATTGGAACACTTTCTCTCAAAAGAAGATTTCCAACCTCTATGTATCCAACTCCGGGGTTATATATTGCCCTGAGAACTTCGTCGCTTAAACGATATACTTTCCTACCATTAGGAATGGGCACTCTATTTGGCAAAACCTCAACTTTTTCTCCATTAATTTTAATTTTACCAAGGATTCTTACAGTAGCTATAAGTTCTTCATTAGCTTCAATACTATCCCCATACTGTTCTAAATCCAATTGAAGAGCATGATAAGTGCTTTTTCCTCCGCTGAGAAGCCAGTTTATATTTTCGAGCTTTCTGATGTTGCCAATGACCCACTCTCCCTCTCTATTTTGGGCAACAACGAATTCTCCGAATCGTAATTCGGCATCAGGCTGAGCAGAGAACGTGTAGTTTGTGACAGTTGCCTCTCCTCTGACTATACCAACGACCTCTTCTGTTACTCTCATATTATCACCATCTCATAATTACTCCTGACGTGAATATAAATCTTTGTCAATAGACAAAAGGAGAAATCAGCCAGGAATCCGCTCATCATCTTTTCATCAGGATCAAGGGCACTCATCACTGAGCATAGCTCTTCATGGAATCTTTTAAATCTTGCTCCCAAAATGTTAAAAGTTCTTGGGGAGTAAATTAAAACATGAGTGCATCTTCAAGAGACCTGCCACAGATGAAAAGAATTCCGCTGAGCTTAGTTGTAATCAGACCTGCAAAGCTTTTTGATTTACCCGAAATAGTTAGGATTGAGCATCAATCATTCAGAGAGCAGTACCCGAGGGGACTCTTTATGATGTTCTTAGAAAACAACCCAGACACTTTTTTGGTCGCTGAGTACAATGGAAAAGTTGTGGGCTATGTTATGGCATATCTAAAGCCAGATTTGGAAGGACACGTGATGAGCATAGCCGTTGATCCCCTTTACAGGGGAAACGGGATAGGTAAGGCTTTGATGATTTCAGTTATTAACAAGCTCATAGAAAGAGGAGCAAAGTATATAGGATTGGAGGTTAGGGTAAGCAATGAAAGGGCTATAAAGCTTTACGAAAGGCTTGGATTTAGGAAGGTGAAGAGGATCATCGGCTATTACTCAGATGGAGAGGATGCGTACTATATGGTTTTACCAGCGAACGAATGGAGGGAAGGGAATTGAAGGAACCAATAGCCTTTTATCTCAGTGGAGAAAGGGTTTTTAGTGAAAGGGAGAAGGCAATAAATCAGTTTTACAACAAGCGGTATTTTGGAGAAGTTGTTAATGGGAAACTCTTCTTATCCTTGATTGAAGCCGCGTATTTGATGGACAGAGGAAAGATTAAGGTGTTCGACGGGAACAAAGAACTAAGCCTAAAAGAGCTTTTTGATTTGGGAAGGAAGAAAGACGAGCAGTTCGATCTGAAGTTTTTAGTGTACAAAGATTTAAGAGATAGGGGGTATGTTGTAAAAACTGCCCTCAAATACGGCTCTCATTTTAGAGTTTACCGCAAAGGCATGGAGGAGCATTCAGACTGGCTTGTTTGGGTTGTGAGTGAAAACCAAAAGATGTTTCCAAACGACCTAACGGCAAGAGTTAGAGTCGCACATGGAGTGAGGAAGAAAATGATCATGGCGGTTGTTGATGAAGACAACGACATTGTGTACTATCAAATTGAAAGGGTGAAGTTTTAAAGTCAGATTTTAAGCTCTCCAAACTCCCTTTTTAGGAGGCTGAGCTCTTTTTCATCAAAGGCATCCATCTTTATTGGGACCACGACGATCGTGTTGTTCATGAGGGCATGATCCTCGCATGTCTCGTATTATTAATCCACATTACGGGAGTCTTTTCGGTTTCCATTGGTGTTCTTTAAAGAACTCAGCCGAAATTTTAACTGCGGCATAACCACTGAGAAATTTTTGAGAATGGGTAGATTTTAAATTCCAACTAGGTAAAAACTGGACAAGAGATTTCTTATTGAAAAATCCACACTCTTTAGGATGGGGATGAAGTTAGCTTTGAGAAACTTCTCAATTTTTCATTTTCGTTTGTGGATATAACTTTCCTAGATAAAATAATAAAATATAGAGATTTATTTTCCGCATTCAATAGCTCGAATGTACTCCATAGGCGGAGCTGGCACTTCAATTGTTGTATTGTCAACTTTGAAAACGAGCTTTGGTTTAAAGTATAGTCCATAAACGTTCGAGGGTACTTCAATAACTACATTCAAAAGTACAGCGGAGTTTGGAGGAATCTCTTTTAGCATCTTTTTAGTAGTCGTGTCTACCACATTGAATCTATTTATTTGGATACTTGGAGGTTTAGGATACTTCTGTAATGTGGATAATGGAAACGAAACGTTTTGTAACACAATTGGAGTATTGTATAAGTTTTCAAATTGAACTGTATAGTTAAAAATGTCAACACCTTGTTTAAATGAAACATATAAAAAAGAATATCTTTTAAACTTTAGACGAACTTCAGTAGGTAACACTTTTGAAACCTCAAAATGGAGCCAGACATTTGCTCTGGTACTTCTCAGTATCTTACTTTGGTTCCAAATCTGTAGAGAAAGGGCACTACCTACTACTCCAACTTGTTTTCCAAGAGTTCTGAATTTAAGATATAACGATATAGGAACATAGCCCGCTATTCCAGAGGAATTGGACAGTGAAAGAGCTTCTCGAACATTATAAGTCGATGTAAAATTATCTGCAAGGGAGACAATAATTATACTCCCATTTTTTAAATAATCGGTGCTCAAATACGTTACTAAAGCTAAAGTTTCATTAGGATAAACATAACCATAACCCCATATTGAAATAGGACATAGAGCAGTAACATTACCTGTATTATTGATAGAAGATTTTTGTATTTTTGTTGATTTTTGTATTAGGCTGTTTGTGGAAGTTGAGAAAATATCATTGATTTTGGTTTTTTTGAAATTGGAATTATTTGAATGAAATATTCCTATAGAAATTAACATAATCAACAAAAAAGTGTCAAAATAATAGAAAAAGATTTCTTCATTTGATGCCCCCCATCACTCTTGGGGATGTGTTTCTGGTCTGCAATGAGGCACTACACCCATTTTAATATAAGCATATGCGACGTTAGATGTTGCTATCTCACCAACATTAGTTACAAGATATTCTCTTTGCACTATTTTTTTGATGGGTATTTCGCTGTTTGCCCAGAACCATATCTCTTCTCCATAACCACAAGATCCAGTACATGTGATTGACTTGCATATCTGTTCTCCAATAGATACTCCTAGCTTTTCTTTTATTACTACTGCACTAACTTCCAGATCCCCTGAAACTGTTACAGAAATACACTTTGTTATAGTCTCAGACAATGTACATCCTCCACTGGCATCGCAAGTTGCTATGGCCTCAACCCGCTCAGGAGTATACTCAGTGGCATAATAATAAACTCCATCTATTTTCCATTCTTTGCCGTAAACAGCATATTGGGGCTGTGGAATTGGGTTTATCGGCTTTGCCAGTGCGAAACTAATTGCTTCAGTAGCTGTTCCTATAGTCATACTAACAATCAGTAGTCCAAAGAGTATCACCCCAATTCTTTTCCACCACACAAGGTCCACCTCCTTAAGGGATCTGCAATACCTACTATGCAACTTTTCCTTATAATTTTTTCCTTTTACACTTAGTAAGGATTCTTTCTTTTTTTTTCAAGTATAAATTTATTCTAAGCTAGGTTTTCCTTTTAAAATCATTCAAAAGAAATCTGAGTAAATGAGTTGCATAGCGATGCAATCAGGTGATTTACAGACTACAATCAGTGATGCTGAGGTAAATAAGAAGGAAAGGGGGGAATATACCAACAATAAAACAACTCACTTCAAAAAGCCAGTCTTCTTTCCAAGGTCTTCAAAGGCATCAATAACATATTGCAAATCTTCCTTGCTGTGAGCTGCTGAAGGCTCAAGTCTGATACGAGCGGTTCCCAATGGAACCGTTGGATAAACGATTGCCTGTGCAAAGATGTTATACTCCTCATATAATCTCCTCGAGAACTCCTGAGCCAATTTCTCATCGTAGAGCATGACCGGGGTAATTGGATGCTTGGTGTTTCCAAGATCATAGCCTAAGTCTCTTAAACCTTTCTGGAGGAAGTGGGTGTTGTCCCAGAGCTTCTTGACAAGTTCATCACTGTGCTGAAGGATCTCAACGGCAGCTATTGCAGCAGCGACGTCTGGTGGATTTAATGCACTTGAGAACAGGAATGGTCTTCCTCTCTGTTTCAGGTACTCAATAGCCTCCTCAGAACCTGCAACATAGCCACCGATGACACCAAATGCTTTACTCAGCGTGCCCATTTCAAAGTCAACTCTGTCGTGGAGCTTGTAGTGGTCAACGATACCCCTTCCGTGGTCTCCTAAAACACCTTCACCGTGAGCATCGTCAACGTAAACCATTGCATCATACTGCTCGGCTAACTCAACGATCTCCGGCAATGGTGCAAGGTCACCATCCATGCTGAATACCCCATCGGTAACAATGAGCTTCTTCTTGTAGTTCTTTGTCTCCTCAAGCTTCTTCTTTAAGTCCTCCATATCGAGGTGCTTGTAGATAACCTTTGGAGCACCGCTCAAGCGCATGCCATCGATTATGCTCGCATGATTGAGTTCCTCACTGATAAAGACACCGTTGTCCTTCTTAGTTATCAAGGCACTTATTGCGCCCAAGTTGGCATTATAGCCGCTCTGGAATAGGATTGCCGCTTCTCTCTTTTTAAACTTCGCAAGCTTTTCTTCAAGTTCAACGTGAAGCTCCATTGTTCCGGCAATTGTTCTTACTGCTCCAGCACCGACACCATAGTCGAGAATAGCTCTTATTGCTGCCTCCTTAATTTTTGGATGTGCAGCCAAGCCAAGATAGTTGTTTGAACACATGTTCAAAACCTTCTTTCCATCAACGACTACCCATGGGCCTTGAGCACTTTGAAGAACTCTAATCCTGACGTAGAGACCTTTTTCTTTAAGCTCGTTTAATTCTTCGGTAATCCAGTCAAGCTTCCCCATAGAAACCACCAAAAGAAATTAAGTTTCATGGGTATAAAAGTTTTGCACCGCTCAGAAGTTGTCACAATGATGAAAATTTCAACCGAAACAGCAGAGCAATCAGCGCAACCAACGCTATTGCAAGGCTTTCATTTGAAAATCCGACATAGCTTCCCCTTGATCTGGCGGGATACCCAACGAGGATTTCATATTTAACATTTATCTTTGGCAGGCTTTCAAAAACTATAACTCCAGAAACCTTTATCCCAAGCCCCTTCTTCCTTAGAGGGTAAAGAAACGGTATAACACCTGAGAAAAAATCCAAAAAGAAGTGCATCTCAAGCCCAAAGACAAACAGCCAAAGGTAATGGTTTTGGATGTAAAACGAAAGCACAAAAAATCGGTATAATAAACAGAAGGGAGTGAAAATAACCCCTGTGCTCCTCAAAAAGGACATCAAAATCAGGGAATATAGCACCAAATACAAGAACAGCGACCGAAGCTAAGCTTGGACTTTTGCTGATGGCCAAAAATGCAAGTAAAGGAATTGATGCATGTTTTAGGGGATCCATCTTATCTCCCAAAGTTTTTAATATCTCAAGGCATAATAAACCTTTAGCTCACGATGATGGGTGATAGGTATGAGCGAAGAGGTCAAAGAAGTTAAAATTCTGGAAAAACCATGGGTTGAGAAGTACAGACCACAGAGATTAGATGACATTGTTGGACAAGATCATATAGTCAAGAGGCTCAAGCATTACGTTAAAACAGGCTCGATGCCCCACCTTCTATTCGCTGGCCCTCCTGGTGTTGGAAAAACGACTGCAGCTTTGTGTTTAACCAGAGAGCTCTTTGGAGAACACTGGAGACATAACTTTCTTGAGCTAAACGCTTCTGATGAGCGTGGAATTAACGTTATTAGAGAAAAAGTCAAAGAATTCGCAAGAACAAAACCAATTGGTGGAGCAAGCTTTAAGATAATCTTCCTTGATGAGGCAGATGCTTTAACACAAGACGCCCAGCAGGCATTGAGAAGAATGATGGAGATGTTCTCGAACAACGTTCGCTTTATATTAAGCTGTAATTATTCGTCAAAGATTATTGAGCCGATTCAGTCGAGATGTGCAATATTCAGGTTCAGACCCCTTAAGGATGAAGATATTGCAAAGAGAATCAGGTTTATAGCGGAGAACGAAGGACTGGAGCTAACTGAAGAAGGGCTCCAAGCACTCTTATATATAGCCGAGGGAGACTTAAGAAGAGCAATTAACGTTCTCCAAGCCGCTGCAGCACTTGACACAAAGATTACAGACGAAAATGTGTTCCTTGTTGCAAGCAGGGCAAGACCAGAAGATGTTAGGGAAATGATGCTCATGGCATTGGAGGGTAATTTCCTCAAAGCGAGGGAGAAGCTCAGAGAAATTCTCCTTAAGCAGGGCTTAAGTGGAGAAGACATTCTTATTCAAATGCATAAAGAAGTGTTTAACCTGCCAATAAGCGAGCCCAAGAAAGTTGCTTTAGCCGATAAGATTGGAGAGTACAACTTTAGGCTGGTTGAGGGAGCAAATGAAATGATTCAGCTTGAGGCTCTGCTTGCCCAGTTTACCCTGCTGGGCAAATGATCGGGTGAGCACAATGGATATCCCCTGGGTTGAGAAGTACCGTCCAAAAAGGCTGAGAGAGATAGTCAATCAAAGGCAGGCTCTTGAAAAAGTCGAAGCATGGATTAAGCAGTGGGTTCATGGAACTCCAAAGAAAAAGGCTCTCCTCCTTGCAGGCCCACCGGGAAGTGGAAAGACTACCACAGTCTATGCCTTGGCTAATGAGTATAAGTTCGAAGTCATCGAGCTCAATGCAAGCGATGAAAGAACCTTCGAGAAAATAAGGAGATACCTTGATGCCGCGTATACAATGGACATTTTTGGAAGGAGGAGAAAGCTGATATTTCTTGATGAAGCCGACAACATTGAGCCAAGCGGCGCTCACGAGATAGCAAAGCTCATAGACAGGGCAAGAAACCCCATAATCATGGCCGCCAATAAGTACTGGGAAGTGCCCGCTGAGATAAGAAATAAAGCCGAGGTCGTTGAATACAAGAGATTGACTCAGAGAGACATCATGCAGGCACTTTTCAGAATTATTAAGGCAGAGGGCATATTTGTTCCAAAGGAGATAGTGGCAGAGATAGCAAAAAGGGCAAGCGGAGATTTAAGAGCAGCAATAAATGATCTGCAAACTGTAGTTGCCGGCGGAATAGAGGACGCAAGGGAAGTGCTTGCTTACAGAGATGTGGAAAAAACAATCTTTCAAGCACTTGGACTGATCTTTGGAAGCGATAACGCAAAGAGGGCTAAAATGGCGACATGGAACTTGGATATGACACCCGACGAGCTCCTTCTCTGGGTTGATGAAAACATCCCCTATATCTACTATAAACCGGAAGATATTGCTGAAGCTTACAACGCCATAAGCAGAGCTGATATCTATTTAGGAAGGGCTAAACGAAGCGGAAACTACGGGCTGTGGAAGTATGCAATAGACATGATGACGGCAGGGGTTGCAGTTTCAGGAATGAAAAAGAAGGGCTTCCTCAAATTCTATCCTCCAAAGACTCTTAGAATGCTTAAGGATACAAAGGAAGAGAGGGGAATTAGGGATTCAATTATCAAGAAAATCATGAAGCAGATGCACATGAGCAAGCTTGAAGCTATCGAGACGATGCAGATATTCAAAACAATCTTCGAAAACAACTTAGACGTCGCTGCTCATATAGCTGTTTTTTTGGACTTGGGAGACAAAGAGATAGAGTTCTTAGCTGGAGACAAAGAAAAAGCAACGAAAATTAAGGGCAAAACACTCTCAATTCACAGAAAGCTCAAAAAAGCTGGAATTGAGATAAAAGTTGAGATAGAAGAAGAGGCCTCCAGAGAGATCGAAGAGGAAGAAATTAGAGAAGAACCCGAGGAAGAAACTGCAGAAGCAGAGAGTGAAGAAGTTTCTGAGGAAGGGGAAGAAAGCAAAGAAATCGAAAAGGAGATAGAAGAGGCAGACTGGGAGAAAGAAGAAAAACCCAAGAAGGAGGAGAAGATCGACAGAGCAAAGAAGAAAGGCAAGCAAGCAACACTGTTTGACTTTCTAAAGAAATGAGCTCTCTTTTATTTCTACTTCACGGTGGAATTCATGAATAAGCTCCAAAAGGTTTTTCTCATTTGTGGAATCATCGAGGTTCTTCTGGGAGCTGTAGCTATTTATAGTGCCTATATTAATACAAGAGAGAATCCAGAAGATTTTGATGAGGCTGGAGGTACTTGGGGACAGATGATGGTCTTTTTGGGAGCTTTAACGCTGTTTTCTATACCAGCCTATGATAGCAAGTTTGTTGTTTTTGTAATTCTCGGCATTGCAGGGCTAATTGGGGGTATGTTCTTTTATCTTGTCATTCAGGAGTTGTTAAAGGGAAGAATCCCATATACACCTTTTGTAGCCCATGCACTGCTGTTTTTCCTCGCCATATATGGCATCTTATTGAGCTTTAAAAAAGCTTAATATCAGCGCAAACCTTGTAAACATGCGGTTTATAGTCTGCTATTTTCTTTATCCTCACTTCGCACTGCTTTCCAAGCTTTTGACATTCCTTCTCAATCCGTTTCTTAAACTCATTAAATCTATCTTCATGAACAAAGTCATAATAGTGAACCCACTTCTCAGCTTTACTTAAAGCCAAACTCAGGGCATCAATGCCCTTCGGGGTTGGACTTATCACCCTGTCAAAAGTCCCAAGCTTGGGAACAACTTCAAAAACATCCCCATGAATTACCTTAATTTTACCCCTAAGTTTGTCCTTATTGAGTTCAATATTTTCCAACCCGAGTTTTACTGCATCCTCGTTAAGCTCTATCGCAACGATTTCAACGTTCCTAAAGCGGGCAATAACGAGTGCATAAGGCAATACACCTGCAAACATCAAAAGAATTCTCTCACCATCTTGAACAAGCTGAGCCAGTCTGTATCGTTCGCCTTTCATTCGTGGGTTGAAAAAAACTCTGCTTAAGTCAACCTTAATTTTAACACCATTCTCTTTATGAACTGTTGCCAGCCTTTTCTCACCCCAAATTACCTCATACTCTCTCACTCTGAACTTTCCTTCATGGACTCCTCTTTTGGCAATCACCTTTACAAATGGGTGAACGATCAGAAGAGCTTCAATAATATCTCTTTGTCTATGTTCGAGCTCCTTTGGGATCTGAATAACAGCTATATCCCCTATTATATCGTATCTCCTTAAATATGCAAGCTCCTCTTTTGTAAGCCTCTCAGCCAGAACATTCTCAAGGTTTTTGTATATCTGCCTCTCAGGTCTAAATGGTAATTCCACATCTATGACTTCAAACCCAAGCTCCATAAGCTTCGGGGTACTAACAACAGGCAAAAGAACAAAGTTCTCTTCACGTTTGGGCTTTCTTTTTCCATCATATAACCCAAGTTTCTTCAGAAGATTCTTAACTTTCTCTGCTTCATGCTTTTGAACTCTCACTGCTGGCATGTTCTTTTCTATTTCCTTTCTCATTTAAAGGCTTTTTCAGTTGTTATTCTCTCAACCTCCTCTCTGGCGACAGCTCCAAACAGTGCAGTTCCCATGATCTCTTCTAAGAACTTTTCTGGATCCAATACCTCAAGCTCCCTTCTCAGGATGTTATAGTGGGACTTTTCCAATGCGCCGGGGGATATAAAAATCAGCAGAACTGACTTCTCAACAGTCGCATAATCTTTTAACGTGAAGAGAAATTTTGCCACAGACCTAAAGTCATTATAGAGCATCAGATATTCGATCCCTTCGATGTAAATAACACTGTTCTTCCTAATTCTCATAAACCTAACTGCCTCCTCTAAGATCACATGCAAATTGCTGGGGCTTACAGAGTGCTTCTCCTCCACTCTACTCAGCCAAAGATACTTGGTTGGTTTTATCCCAAATTCTTCTTCCCATTCATCCTGTGGACGTCGGCTAATTACAAATAAACCACCTGATTTTGAAGAGAGATATTTAAGGAGCGTCTTGATTCCTTCCAAACTTTCAATGATGAATCCTCCAACCGGAATGTGTTTTCTCTCCTCTCTTGAATTAACTTTAGAGCCGAACTCTTCATATAGCAGTCTTAAGTAGTGAAGGGAGGAGAATGCCAAAATTAAAAAGCCAGACATTGTAAAAAGTGCAATAAACGGCCACCATATCCCTTCAAAAAACGCAGATCCTACTACAGCACCTCCCCCAAGAACCCCAAAGAAGATAAAGGCAACCATAACCTGCAGTGCAAACTTATCAGCAGGAGAATCAAGAAAAATGTAAAATCTCCAAGCTATGACAGTTCCATATATCCCAATAATAAGCAGGGCACTCCCAAAAATTAGTGATAAAGTGACACTTTCCATGCACATCACTCTATGTTATATGGATCAACATGTTATATTAAAATTTCCTGACCAATGGTCATACCCAATATGGCCGTCTTAACATTATTGCTTGCTTAAAGATTTCAATGAGCTCTTCATCTGTGGCCCCATTTCTGATAGGGGTCAGAATATCAACTAAATCGTCCCTCCTCAAAAGGCATGTCTTTAAGTACCCATCAGAAGTAAGTCTTATTCTTGTGCAATTTGCACAAAATACTGTGTTGTGCATTGAGCGAACAACTTCAACTTCAGCAATTCCATTTTCAGTCGGAATAAAGTACTTCTTCCTTCTGTGCATTCTCCTTTCCCTTATCTCAACAGCTTTTTTTGAGAATTCGTCTTCAAGAGGCTTTAATGGATAAAAGTACCGTTTAAAGAACCAAGATTCAGTCATTTCACGAGGAACTTCAATCTCTATGAGTTGGAGAACTGCACCAATTTTAGCTGCATAGTTTATCATATCCCATATCTCCTCATGATTTAAGTCCCTCATGACCACCATATTGAGTTTAACCAGCTTAAACAGTTTGACAGATTTTTCAATACCTTTTAAGACCCAGGGAAGAACATCAAATCCAGTTATTTTTTTGTACTTTTCTCTATCCAAGGTATCAAGACTTATGTTTACTCTATCTAAGCCCGCCGCTTTAAGCTCTTCAGCAAGCCTGTGCATGACAGTCCCATTGGTTGTCATAGATAGATCAACAACGTATGGCCGTATCCGCTTAACAATTTCTACAATGTCACTCCTTATTGTAGGTTCTCCACCAGTTAGTTTTACCTTCTTTATACCCAGATTGGAGGCAACTTTAACTATTCTTTCAATTTCTTGGGGTGTCATTTGTCTTTTTCCTTTCATTTGACCCTCTCTATGACAGTAGAAACAACTTAAATTGCATTCTTCAGTTACAGATATTCTGAGGTTTGTCACTGGTCTCCCGAATCTGTCAACTAAAACCATGATTTCACCTTCGTTATTTGATTAATTCATCCACTTAAAAAAAGATTATGGGAAAACACTTCTATTTAACAACGAAAAGTAAAAGTATGATATATGAGCATAGATTATTAGGGGGGCAGATGTGGATGTGGAAAAATTAAAAGAGCTAATTTTGAAGGCAGAAGACATTCATAAGAACTTTGAAAAACTGTTCCTGAAGCTTTATGAGTACGCAAGTCAAAACCATCCTGAAAGAGTTGAGGAAATTATTCTCAAGCTTCATGAGCTGAGTGAGGAAAAATTTGAGATTGCATCTCAGATTTATAGAAAAACAGCCTCAATAGGAGGAGAAATTGAAAGAGTCGGAAAAGAACTGCAGAAAAACGAGCATCAAATGAAATTTAGACTTGAGGAAATAATGGGTCTCGTAGGGCATGCAAAAGAGAGTTTTAGCGAAAAGCTCAAAACAAAAGCCGCTCTTCAGAGATTATTCCAATTTCACAGGATTTATGATTATTCGGTGACTCAATCACTACAACGACTCAGTGCAGAAATTGAGGGACTGATTCTTATAAGCGAAAAAGAAAAAAAGCCACCAACAAGTATAATTGAGAGACTCAAAAAAATTGAAGAACTTGAAGAAAGATTAACAACCCTAACAAATTTAGTCTTTCATCTTTACTCTCATCCTTCCTGGGTTTACAAAATTGAAGAATCCTTAAAAGAATGGCATTCCAAAGGATTACTGTGGGTCGAACCAAGAAACGTTGAGCAAAATACTGGGATTGATAGAGAACATGCCGCTCAAATTTTAGACGGTTTAACGCTGATCGGAGTTGTGGAAAAAAGAAAAAGAGGTGGTGAAAGTGTCTACAAACTCAGGGGTTTCGGTGAGGATTAGAGGGATATACAGCACAGCATTGACAAAGCTTCTGTTAGATAAAGGGTTTAAAATCAGCCAGCCCAGTCAGAAGATTGCAGAAAGATTAAGAATTGAAAAGACATACAGTGAATTTGATGTTGATATTTACGACAGAAAAGACGGTAGGGGCGTTATTTTAGTTGGAACCAAAGTTGATGATGTTAAAAATGTTTTTGAGGAGGAATTTATAGACGTATTTTTTAGAAAAATGCCATACCAACTCTATGGCATCTACAAGGGAATAGTGGTCAAAAGGGATGAGCAGTATCTATACGTTGACATAGGGAGTGCCATTGGGACTGTGCTTATAGAAGAAATGCCTGATGCTGCAGAAGGCGATGAAGTTTTAGTCCAAGTTAAAAAGCACAATCTGCTTCCTCATCTCAGTACATTACTGACAATCCCCGGGGATTATGCTGTGCTGATACCCAAACCAATTGGTGCTCAGAGGCATGTAAAAATCTCAAGAAAGATAAGAGATCCAGAAGAAAGAGAAAGACTCAGAATTCTGGGGTTGAGTGTTGACCTAGGTGAATGGGGAATACTCTGGAGAACCGCTGCCGCATACAAAGACTGGAATACTCTAAGAGACGAGCTCGTAAATCTGTCAAAAATTGCGGATAAGTTAAAGGATGCTGATAAATACTCTGCACCTACAAGAATAATTGAGGGAAGGGACATATATGAAGTGGAGTTCGGAGGAGGCACAAGGAAAAAACTTGACAACATTAGAAATGAGGTTCTGCCAACAATAGAAGGTCATCACCAGTTTAAGGCATATGATCCAGAGTTTAGCTTTGCCGTTGAAATCGCCGAAGGGATACTCTCCAAAATGCCATCTCAAAGGATTAAGGTCAGGGAGGGCTTCATGGAGGCATTGATCGATAATAAAGGACCAAAAATAGGATGGCTATTTACCTTAGAACACATAAAGCCAGATGGGCAGAAGGTGAGAATAGGGCCAGGAGAGATCTTAGAAGTGTCAATAAATCCCCTGAAGATAAAGATAAAGAGAAGTCTCAAACCAGGAAAAGTGTACGATGGACTGGAGCTACCAATTGAATATGGAGACTACGCAATAACTGAAATAGAGGAAGGTAAATGGTGGTACAAACACAGCTACTATGACAAAGACGGCAATCTAAAGGGCGAGTATTACAACATAAATACGCCAATTGAAATATATCCCGACAGGGCAAGATACATAGATCTCGAAGTTGATATTGTAAAGTGGCCTGACGGGAAGAAAGAGATAATTGACAAGGATGACCTACGCAGGCATTACGAAGAAGGCATAATAAGTGAGAAGCTGTATAAAGCAACACTACGCATAACTCAAGAGGTCTTTGAGAAGATCTAATTTCTCACTTTTCTATTTTGTTGGATTTGCATTCAAAACTCAAACATCCTCAATGCCCTTATCCGTGATTTTAAAGTAAACTATCCCACCTTCAGGTCTAAAACGATGTCTTTCTAAAACAGCTATTCTTATGCCCGGCTTGCTGAGCTTTTCAAGTCTAAGTATGTCCTTGCATTTGTAGCCCAAAGTATGTTCTGCAATTGGCTTTAATGAGCCGGAATTTGAATCAAAATAGACCTGATTAATAACTATGGTAGCAATATTGTACTTCCTTGCAAGCCACAAGAGAACTTGAAGTTGTTTTCCCAGCTCCACATTTAAACTTTGCCGATCTTTTTCTATCCTATAATGAGATGTTACAGAATCAACAACAATAAGGGCAAAGCGGTTATTTACAATAGTCTTAAGTTTTGATATGACTCTCTTCTGCTCTCTAAAATTATGAGGTTCAAAAATTATGAACTTTTGAAGGGTCTCTTCGGGATCAATGCCCCTTTTCTCTGCCATCAGCTTAAGCCTTTCTGGTGAAAAACCTCCTTCCGTATCTATGTATACCACTTTGCCCTTGTTCAGCATGCCGATCTGCATTGCCAGCGTGGTTTTTCCAGTGGCAAATGCACCATATATCTGAGTTAGCACCCCTCTTTCAATACCTCCTCCCAAAAGCTCATCCAAGCTCTTGCTGCCTGTTGTTAATTTCTCCATAGAACCACCGGTCATACATGAAAAGCTTCCCCGATACTCAAAGGTTTTACCAACACCCAGACTCTCCTCTTTCTAAGTTCCTGCTGAAGTTTTTCGACACTTCCCGACCCATAAACTCCATAGTGCATCGGTATGACTATTCTTGGTCTCACGGCTTCAATTATATCAGCAGCTTCCCGCTCACTGGCTGTGGAGCGACCGCTTATCGGGACAAGGAGTATATCTACCATCCCTCTAAGTTTATTAAAAAGTGGTGTATAGTAGGTGTCTCCAGTATGCCAGACCCTCTTATCTCCAAATATCAAATACCCGAGGGGGTACTGACTTGAGGGATGTTCAGCATATGTCCCCCTAATCCTGATCCCGTTTTTAAGCTGAAGTTCTTCTCCCTCCTCAATAGCTTGAACATCGGTTATTCCATCACTGATTGCCATTAAATAGACAGTTTTTGGCCCAATAACCTTTGCCTTTCTCAGTCTTGCCAAAAGAGGTGTTTTTCCATAGTGGTCACTGTGCTCATGAGTTACGAGAATGTAATCAACTTCCCCAATTTTATCATCGTCAACATCCGGATAGGGGTCTATCAGAATTCTCACTCCACTTGTCTCAATGAGAAAGCATGCGTGACCATACCACACAATTTTCATTGGCTCTGCCTCCAAAATAAGACTTCGTTATCCTTAAACTTAAATCTTTCCATTTGCTGCTTATTTCATTAAACAATCCAGTAACACTCGATAGTAAATAGTTGAGTTTATAAATGATGTCCAGAAGTAAAAGTAATGAGGGAAATGAAGGGATTGATAGTAAAAGAACCATTTGCTTCGTGGATCGTTGAAGGTAAAAAAGTTTGGGAGATCAGAAAGAGCAGAACAAAAATTAGAGGAGAGATTTTTATAATAAGCAAAAAGAAGGCAATAGGGAAAGTTAAGTTGGTTGATGTCCTTGGGCCATTTACGCCAGAAGAACTGGCATATCACAAAGATAAGCACTTGGCAGACTATGAATTTTTAAAGAGATATGCAAAGGGAAAGAAGCTTTATGCCTGGGTATTATCAAATCCCCAAAAATTTGAAGAGCCCAAGGAAGTCATTATGGCAAACGGTGCCCAGATATGGGTCAACATCAGGGGGTTTAAAACATGAAAAAGTTCTTCTTCCTTCCAGTAAGCTTGCCCTTCCTTATACTCCTCCTGCTGCTAATACCCATATTGTTTCTGCTTTTTGCAGGAACTATAACACTCGCATTTCAAAAGCTTGGACTTCCTCTCCCAGTTGCCTATACCTTATTCTGGGCATCACTAATTGGCAGCTTTATAAATATCCCCATAGCCGAGACCAAGACATATGCACCAATTTTAAAGATTAGAGAAGTCAGCTTCTTTGGCATCAGATATCCAGTTCCCTACATTGATTGGGGAGAGCAAAAAATGGTTATTGCAATAAACGTAGGAGGAGCCCTTGTTCCTTTGAGCATAGTTACTTATGAACTTCTTAGATTCGCCATTGCTGGGAACATGGAGTTAATTATTAGGATCCTTGTAGCAATATTGATAGCTACAATATTCAGCAATTTTTTCTCCAAGCCTGTAAAAGGACTTGGAATAGCAATTCCAACATTTATCCCACCTTTAATAGCTGCATCCTTGGCTTTCCTTCTTGGAGGCCCTAACAAGCCAGCTATAGCATATGCAAGCGGCACCATGGGAGTTTTAATTGGGGCAGATCTACTTAACTGGAATAGAATCAAAGAACTTGGTGCTCCCATGGTAAGTATTGGAGGGGCTGGAACATTTGATGGCATTTTCCTTGCCGGTATAATTGCGGTATTGCTGGTTTAGGAGGTGATAACAATGAAAGTTGTTCTTGGTAGCGGTGCCCAGCATTTAAAAGAGGAAATCAGAAAAAAAATTCAAAACTATGGGAAAGAACTTCTCGAAGTAGAGATCAAGAAATTTCCGGACGGAGAGAAATACGTCAGGGTGCTTGGGGAGGGAAACAGAGCTATTGTTGTACAGTCAACTCACTTTCCTCAAGATGAACACATAATTGAGCTTCTGCTATTGGGGGATGCGCTCAAAGAAAGGGGATTTGAAAAGCTGATAGCAGTTGTTCCTTATCTTGCATATTCACGACAGGACAGGGTTACAAAGGATGGAGAACCAATAAGCGTTAGAGCTGTTATGAAGGCGATGGGCATTTATTATGATGAACTCTATGTTTTTGACTTGCACAATCCAAAAACACTCGAATTTTTCCCAGGAAAGGCAGTTAACCTTAGTCCAGCAAGAGCAATAGCCGATTACTTCAAAGACAAGCTTGGAGAAGGAATAGTCCTGGCACCAGATAAAGGAGCTTTGGAGAGGGCAAAATCCGTTGCTGAGATTTTGAATGTCGAATTTAGCCATTTTGAAAAGAAGAGAATTTCTCCAACTGAAGTCCAAATGACCCCAGTTGACATAGATGTAACTGGAAAAAATGTACTCATAGTAGATGACATCATAAGTACGGGTGGCACAATGATAAGAGCAGCAAACATACTGAGGAGAATGGGGGCAAAGAGAATATATGTTGCAGCAACCCATGGAGTCTTTGCTGGGGGGGCTATAGAGAAAGTCAGCAAAGCTGTCGATGAACTCGCAGTAACAAATACCATTCCAACCCCAGTTTCAAAAATCAGCGTTGTTGAAGATATCTTGATGATTTAAATTTTAACATTTTTATGTTTATTTTTGTGCATATCATGACATTATTTAGCATTAATTTGGAAATTTTTCAGATATATAAGGATTTTGCAAAAATTTTTTATTGGTGGTGTTGCTAAGTATTGGGTGGAGCCCCCGAATAAGGGGGCACAAGCCCAGGCACAAGACGGCGGCGTCGGGGGGACTGGGTGCAAAGCACCCAACATGAACCCCGCCCTCCAGCCATGGGCACAACCAATGCACTCCCGAGGAAAACCCGAAAGGGGACCCCTCGGGGGTAAGGCAGGCCCAACACCCCGACTAAACCCCGGATGGGATTTTGGTACTCCCCTTTATGGGGAGTCCCACCGGCCGTACTCCTATAGCAATTCCGGTTGATCCTGCCGGAGGCCACTGCTATGGGGGTCCGACTAAGCCATGCGAGTCATGGGGGTGTCCCTTCTGGGACACCACCGGCGGACGGCTCAGTAACACGTCGGTAACCTACCCTCGGGAGGGGGATAACCCCGGGAAACTGGGGCTAATCCCCCATAGGTGTGGGGTACTGGAAGGTCCCCACACCGAAAGGGGCCTCGTGCCCGCCCGAGGATGGGCCGGCGGCCGATTAGGTAGTTGGTGGGGTAACGGCCCACCAAGCCGAAGATCGGTACGGGCCATGAGAGTGGGAGCCCGGAGATGGACACTGAGACACGGGTCCAGGCCCTACGGGGCGCAGCAGGCGCGAAACCTCCGCAATGCGGGAAACCGCGACGGGGGGACCCCCAGTGCCGTGGCAACGCCACGGCTTTTCCGGAGTGTAAAAAGCTCCGGGAATAAGGGCTGGGCAAGGCCGGTGGCAGCCGCCGCGGTAATACCGGCGGCCCGAGTGGTGGCCGCTATTATTGGGCCTAAAGCGTCCGTAGCCGGGCCCGTAAGTCCCTGGCGAAATCCCACGGCTCAACCGTGGGGCTTGCTGGGGATACTGCGGGCCTTGGGACCGGGAGAGGCGGGGGGTACCCCTGGGGTAGGGGTGAAATCCTATAATCCCAGGGGGACCGCCAGTGGCGAAGGCGCCCCGCTGGAACGGGTCCGACGGTGAGGGACGAAGGCCAGGGGAGCGAACCGGATTAGATACCCGGGTAGTCCTGGCTGTAAAGGATGCGGGCTAGGTGTCGGGCGAGCTCCGAGCTCGCCCGGTGCCGTAGGGAAGCCGTTAAGCCCGCCGCCTGGGGAGTACGGCCGCAAGGCTGAAACTTAAAGGAATTGGCGGGGGAGCACTACAAGGGGTGGAGCGTGCGGTTTAATTGGATTCAACGCCGGGAACCTCACCGGGGGCGACGGCAGGATGAAGGCCAGGCTGAAGGTCTTGCCGGACACGCCGAGAGGAGGTGCATGGCCGCCGTCAGCTCGTACCGTGAGGCGTCCACTTAAGTGTGGTAACGAGCGAGACCCGCGCCCCCAGTTGCCAGTCCCTCCCGTAGGGAGGGAGGCACTCTGGGGGGACCGCCGGCGATAAGCCGGAGGAAGGAGCGGGCGACGGTAGGTCAGTATGCCCCGAAACCCCCGGGCTACACGCGCGCTACAATGGGCGGGACAATGGGATCCGACCCCGAAAGGGGAAGGGAATCCCCTAAACCCGCCCTCAGTTCGGATCGCGGGCTGCAACTCGCCCGCGTGAAGCTGGAATCCCTAGTACCCGCGTGTCATCATCGCGCGGCGAATACGTCCCTGCTCCTTGCACACACCGCCCGTCACTCCACCCGAGCGGGGTCCGGATGAGGCCCCGTCGCCGGCTCTGACCGGATGGCGGGGTCGAGTCCGGGCTCCGTGAGGGGGGAGAAGTCGTAACAAGGTAGCCGTAGGGGAACCTACGGCTCGATCACCTCCTATCGCCGGAAACCCATCCGGGGGGTTTAAGGGGTGTTGGGCCTGCTTAGCGTGGGCCGGTAGCTCAGCCTGGGAGAGCGCCGGCTTTGCAAGCCGGAGGCCCCGGGTTCAAATCCCGGCCGGTCCACCACGAAGAGGTGCACATCCCGAGCAACGCTCGGGGTGGAAGGGCCCTAGACCCCGAACAGGGGTCACGATGAGGGCCGTGCATAGGCGGATTGGCCCAAAAAATGCCCAGCCCCTTGAGTAAGGGGCAAGAAACCTAAGCCGCCTGGTGGATGGCTCGGCTCGGGGCGCCGACGAAGGGCGTGGCAAGCTGCGATAAGCCCCGGTGAGGCGCAGGCAGCCGTCGAGCCGGGGATTCCCGAATGGGACCTCCCGCGGCTTTTGCCGCACTCCCGTCAGGGAGGGGGAACGCGGGGAATTGAAACATCTTAGTACCCGCAGGAAAAGAAAGCAAAAGCGATGCCGTGAGTAGGGGCGACCGAAAGCGGCACAGGGCAAACTGAACCCTGGGTGGAAACACCCAGGGGATGTGGTGTTGTAGGGCCCTGCGTTGGAGCCTCGGGGGTGAAGCCGAAGTCCGCTGGAACGCGGCGCCGGAGAGGGTGATAGCCCCGTAGGCGTAAGCCCCCAGGCTCCTGCAGGGTTCCTGAGTACCGTCGGTCGGATATCCGGCGGGAAGCTGGGAGGCATCGGCTCCCAACCCTAAATACGTCCCGAGACCGATAGCGAACTAGTACCGTGAGGGAAAGCTGAAAAGCACCCCGGGAGGGGGGTGAAAAGAGCCTGAAACCAGGCGGCGATAGGTGGGTGCGGCCCGAAAGGAGTGAGCCTTCCCGAAGGAAACCCCGGCGACGGGGGAGTACGAGGGAAGGGGACCGGGGTTGCACCGTCCGTCTTGAAACACGGGGCAGGGAGTTCACGGCCGTGGCGAGGTTAAGGGGGTAAAACCCCGAAGCCGTAGGGAAACCGACAGGTCCGCAGCCCGTAAGGGCGAGGGACGGGGTGTGAAAGCGCCCGGAGTCACGGCCGTGAGACCCGAAACCGGTCGATCTAGCCCGGGGCAGGGCGAAGTCCCTCAACAGAGGGATGGAGGCCCGCTAGGGGTGCTGACGTGCAATTCGCTCCCGTGACCCCGGGCTAGGGGTGAAAGGCCAATCGAGGCCGGAGATAGCTGGTTCCCGCCGAATTATCCCGCAGGATAGCCTCCCCGGAGGTAGGCGGTGGGGTAGAGCACTGATTGGAGGTTTAGGGGGAGAAATCCCCCGGCCTCCTGTCAAACTCCGAACCCACCGCCGCCGTAGATGGGGGGAGTAGGGCGACGGCGTAAGTCGTCGGCCGAGAGGGGAACAACCCAGACCGGGGTTAAGGCCCCAAAGTGCCGGCTAAGTGTTACTCCAAAGGGTGTCCCTGGCCTTAGACAGCGGGGAGGTAGGCTTAGAAGCAGCCATCCTTTAAAGAGTGCGTAACAGCTCACCCGTCGAGGTCAGGGGCCCCGAAAATGGACGGGGCTTAAGCCGGCCGCCGAGACCCCGGCGCACGGACCGATTGGTCCGTGATCGGGTAGGCGGGCGTCCCGGTGGGGTAGAAGCCGGGCCGTAAGGTCCGGTGGACCCGTCGGGATTGCGGATCCTGCCGGGAGTAGCAGCATAGCCGGGTGAGAATCCCGGCCGCCGAAGGGGCCAGGGTTCCACGGCAATGTTCGTCAGCCGTGGGTTAGTCGGTCCTAACTCGGCCCGTAACTCGGTGCCGAGGAAAGGGAAACGGGTTTATATTCCCGTACCGCGGAGGTAGGTGCGGCAACGCAAGCCCGGAGGGTGACGCCTCGGGGTAGGCGGACCGGTCGATAAGGCCGGCTAAGCGTATAAGCCCGGGGAGTACCGTAATGGTGAGAACCGGGTGAAAGCGCGAATGGCCTCCCGTAAGGGGGGTTCCGCCGATCCCTGGGGCCCGTGAAAAGCCCTCCGGGAACGATCCTCCGCGACCGTACCGAGAACCGACACTGGTGCCCCTGGGTGAGAAGCCTAAGGCGTGTCGGGGGAAACCCAGCCGAGGGAACTCGGCAAATTGGCCCCGTAACTTCGGGAGAAGGGGTGCCTGCGGGTGCGTAACCCGCAGGTCGCAGTGACTAGGGGGGCCCGACTGTTTAATAAAAACACAGGTCCCAGCTAGCCCGAAAGGGTTTGTACTGGGGCCGACGCCTGCCCAGTGCCGGTATGTGAAGCCCGGGTACAACCGGGTGAAGCACCGGTAAACGGCGGGGGTAACTATAACCCTCTTAAGGTAGCGAAATTCCTTGTCGGTTAAATGCCGACCTGCATGAATGGCGTAACGAGGTCCCCACTGTCCCCGGCTGGGGCCCGGCGAAACCACTGCCTGGCGCATATGCCAGGGACCCCCGGTGGGAAGCGAAGACCCCATGGAGCTTTACTGCAGCCTGCCGTTGCCGTACGGCAGGGGGTGCGCAGCGTAGGCGGGAGGCGTCGAAGCCCGGTCTCCGGGCCGGGTGGAGCCGTCCATGAGACACCGCCCACCTCCTGCCGTACGGCTAACCCCCGAACGGGGGGACAGCGGTAGGTGGGCAGTTTGGCTGGGGCGGCACGCCCCTGAAAAGGTATCAGGGGCGCCCTAAGGTCGGCTCAGGCGGGTCAGGAATCCGCCGTAGAGTGCAAGGGCAAAAGCCGGCCTGACTGGACCCGTAACAGAGGCGGGTCCAGCCCCGAAAGGGTGGCCTAGCGAACCCCAGTGCCTCCCCGGTGGGGGCCTGGGATGACAGAAAAGCTACCCTGGGGATAACAGAGTCGTCTCGGGCGAGAGCCCATATCGACCCCGAGGCTTGCTACCTCGCTGTCGGCTCTTCCCATCCTGGCCCTGCAGCAGGGGCCAAGGGTGGGGGTGTTCACCCATTAAAGGGGAACGTGAGCTGGGTTTAGACCGTCGTGAGACAGGTCGGATGCTATCTACCGGGGGTGTTGGCCGCCTGAGGGGAAGGTGCCCCCAGTACGAGAGGAACAGGGTGCCGCGGCCTCTGGTCTACCGGTTGTCCTACAGGGCATAGCCGGGCAGCTACGCCGCGTCCGATAAGGCCTGAAGGCATCTAAGGCCGAAGCGGTCCCCGAAAATAGGCGGCCACTCCCTGGCACAGGGCCTGGGTGACCGGCCCATGCCAGGGACGAGGGCGCCCGCAGAAGACGGGTTTGATGGGGCGGGGATGTAAGCGGGAAGGGAAACCGACCCGTTTAGTCTGCCGCTCCCAACAGCCCGAGTTTCTTGCCCCTGAAAGAGGGGCTGGGCATTTGATAGGCCAATCCGCCTATGCACGGCCCTCAAAAGTTTGACCTTTTCTGGGGAATTTTCTAATGTTATTAGAATAAAACCTAAGCGTTTGGAGAATGTCTTATAACCCAAAGCCCATAAATATGTTAGGGTGGTTAAATGAGGCTACTGATTTTAGATTTGGATGGCACTTTATGGGATCACGAAGATGCTTCTCAGCTTGTACCACCTTTTGAGGTTCATGATGATACTGTGATTGATGCTTATGGCAATAAGCTTTCACTGTTTCCAGGCGTTAGAGAATTCCTAAACTGGGCAAAAGACAGGTTTATCCTGAGTATAGCAAGTTGGAATATGGAAGAACTCGTCAGACCAATTCTTGAAGCTCTTGAGCTCTGGGACTACTTCATCTTTCCTAAAATTGAGAATCATCCAGATAAAGCAAGTATGATTTTAAGAACAGTAGAACAGCTCAAGAGCATAGGGTATGAAGTTGATGAAATAGTTTACATTGACGACAGGACAATCCACCTTAAAGACATAAAAAGGGAAATCCCAAATGTTAAATTCATTCAAATGTGGATTGATGTAAAAAGTTTTGAAGAGCTGGAAAAAGTCTTGGAGGGTTTATGATGAAACTCTTAGTTATTAAAGACAAAAGAATTGATTACGATGGCTCGGCAATAAGAAGCCACTGGGCTTATAGAAATTTTGGTATTCTTGGAAACTCCATAGTTGTTTTTAGAGGTAGGTGTGATGTGAAAGTCGAAGAGATGATTGACATTGAAGATGTGAGAGCTCAAAAAGAAATCAAAAGCAACGATATGGTTCATTACATAATCGAGGTTTTTGACTTTCCCAACGTTCTACTTGCATCAGCATTGCAAAAGCTGTTCATAGCAAAGATTTGTGAGCTCCTATCTGAATATGATGTGAAAGCCAGACGAAAGGGGGATGACATATATGTTGAAGACAGAAAGCTCAGCATCTCAATAGCAACCGTTTCTCCAGTTAGCATTAAAATCCACATAGGTATAAACGTTGAAGCTAAAGGAATACCCAAAGATGTCAATGCTATTGGCTTAAAGGAGATTGGAATTAGGGATGTTGAAACTTTTATGGAAGAGAGCGGGAAAGCTTTACAAGAAGAGTTCAATAAGGTGAAAAAGGACAGCTTAAAAGTTAGATGGACCGAGTAATTACAAGATCCCCTTTATTAAAACCCCAACAAGAGGGACTGCTAAGTTATCGTCAAGAAACCTTTGATACTCCGCCAATGTAAGTATCCCCGCCCAGATAACCTTTGATACAATCGAAGACTGTGGGAAAATAATCGCTACTATTATGACCGCGGAAATTAAGTATCCCAAGCTACCAATCCAATGCTTTCTGAGCCTAACATTGAATCCCTTTGCCTTAAAGTAGAAAAATCTCAGTATTCCAGTGACACCATCACTTATTGCCATCACAAGAAGAATTACGACGGCGTATTCCTTCTCAATGAACCAAGCAACAGCTGCGGCTGAAAATGCAAAGAAAACTTCACCATAATTATTTTTTATTTGATACCACGACAGCTCATCCTTTTTTATATGTGTGAACAGCTGAAAAGCCCCAAACAAAAATGCTGCAGCTGCGAAAATTTCTCGAGCAATTAGCCCAGCATTATAAAACAATACAGCTGGAACAATGCTGAAATGAATTATCTTCCTGTTCACCCATGCATATTCCTCTCCAAGATACCTCGTTATCCATATTGCAAAGAGGATAGTTGCCGCCGCAATCCCCGCATAGAGCATGATTCCACCAAATGAAAAATTGAAAATGGAACTAATATATTTTTCGTCTGACGCCTAATATTGAGTAGCTAAAAGCCGAAAGCATTTTTAGCATTCAGAAGAGCCCAATAGAAGTCATTGGAATGGACTATAATGAAATGATCTTTTTCATTACTGAGCTCTCCTCTTGACTTTCCTTCCAGCTTCCCATAAAGCCCGATAATCTTAATTTTTGGATATGTTGTTGAAAGCTTAAGTGTTACTCTCTCTGCCTTTCCTTCCCTCCACACTATGCCAACTTTTAAGCCAGCTTTTGTTTCCGTTCTCTTTTTCAAACCCAGCTTGAGATATTGTAAAACTTCTTCATTTACTCTATTTTTCTCTGCCTTTTCATTTAGGTACTCCTTAACCAGTTCAAATGACTCCAAGCTCATATTGTAGCCAAAAACAGGGATGCCAAGATTTTTGGCCTTCCGCCCCTTATAGGAATAAACCTCAATCTCTTTTCCATTGCTTTTTGATGCAAAATACATGCCTTTCGGTCGTTCATTAGCAAATCCTCCAAGTTTTTCAGTTATATTTCCAAAAGCATCGATAGGTAACGAAAAGCTGGCCCAAGTACTCCAGATTCTCGGAGGCACCCTCACAAAGCCTAAATCCTCAAGATGATAGTTTTTAACTTCAAACTCCAATTTCAAGAACCCTTTCTCATTTATTAGCAGTTTCAATAGTGCTCTTTCTGGGCTAATTTCAGCAAAGTTACCGTTCTCTTTAATTTTCCTACCCTTTAGCAGCTTATCTTTTCTGAGTTTTCTACCAGTTTTAAAGGCTGCCACAACTGGTATTGGAGTTGCAAAGCCTTTTTCTTTGTCATAAGGTACTTTAAATCCTGCTTTTAGAAGCTCTTCTTGGATTTCCAAAGATGCTGGAAAGAACACTTGAAAACTTTCAAGCTCATAACTTCCTAATTCGTGCCAACCCATTTTCATCAACACCTTTGTTTTTGCTTTTACTTTTCTTATTAGTTATACATCAACAACTTTATAAAGTTTTCGAAGAAAGAGCCAAAGCTTAAAAAGTGTCTCTCATATTTACCAGCAGGTGGTGAGAATGGTTCATTGGGCAGATTACATGGCTGAAAAGATAATACGAGAGAGAGGTGACAAAGAGGAATACGTCGTTGAAAGCGGCATAACTCCGAGCGGATACGTCCATATTGGCAATTTTAGGGAGCTTTTCACCGCTTACATTGTCGGTCATGCGTTAAAAGACAAAGGGAAAAAAGTTAGGCACATTCATATGTGGGATGATTACGATAGGTTCAGAAAAGTTCCAAAAAATGTTCCAAGCGAATGGAAAGAATACTTGACAATGCCGGTCAGTGAAGTGCCCGATCCTTGGGGTTGCCATAACAGCTATGCAGAACATTTCATGGAGCTCTTTGAAAGTGAAGTTGAAAAACTCGGCATAGAAGTCGATTTCCTGAGAGCGAGCAAGCTTTACAAGAGTGGGGAATATGCCAACGATATAAAAAAGGCTCTTGAGAATAGAGACAAGATAGTTGCAATCCTTAACAAATTCCGCGACATGGCAAAACAGCCTCATTTAGAAGAGAGTTGGCAGCCAGTTCAAATTTACTGTCCAAAGTGCAGAAAAGAGGCGAATTTTATTCAGTGGGACGGTGGATGGAAGATAGAATACAAGTGCCCACATTGTGGAAGCGAAGGAAAGACAGACATAAGGGAAGGAAATGTAAAGCTGAGATGGCGTGTGGATTGGCCCATGAGATGGGCGCACTTTGGAGTTGATTTTGAACCTGCAGGGAAAGATCACCTGGCAGCTGGTTCGAGCTTTGATACTGGGAGAGAAATTATCAAAGCAGTTTATGGCAAAGAGCCTCCACTAACACTCATGTACGAGTTTGTTGGAATAAAAGGACAAAAAGGTAAGATGAGCGGCTCAAAAGGCAACGTTATCCTACTCAGCGACCTCTATGAAGTTCTTGAGCCTGGAGTAATAAGGTTCCTCTATGCCAGACACAGGCCAAATAAGGAAATTAAGATTGACCTCGGTTTGGGTTTGCTGAACCTCTACGATGAATTCGATAAAGTCGAGCGCATATACTTTGGCCTTGAAAAGGCAAAAAATAAGGAGGAAGAAATTGAGCTCAAAAGAACATATGAGCTCTCAATGCCAAAAATTCCCAGGCGGTTAGTTGCCCAGGCACCATTTAGATTTCTCGTTGTCCTTGTGCAGATGCCACACTTGGATGAAGATAAAATTATTGAAATCCTCAAAAAGCAAGGTCATATCCCCCAGAATCTTACCGAAGAAGATACCGAAAGAATAAAACTCAGGATTATGCTCGCAAAGAACTGGGTAATCAAATACGCTCCAGACACAGTGAAATTCTCAATCCTCCAAGAGCTTCCAAGAATTGAGATAAGCGAAGAAATTAAAGAAGCCCTCAGAGAAGTTGCCAACTGGTTGGAAAGTAGAGAGGAATTCAGCGTTAATGAGCTTAACAATATAATTTTTGATGCTGCAAAGAAGCGCAACATTCCAAGCAAACAGTGGTTCAAGATTCTCTATCAGCTGTTCATCGGCAAAGACAGAGGACCAAGATTAGCAAGCTTCTTGGCTTCTCTTGACAAAAAATTCGTAATCAGAAGGCTTAGGCTTGAAGCTTAATTCCCTATTTTCGATTATATTTTGTCCAAAGATAACCAAAATCTCAAAATTTTCAGAAAATCTTACATTTAGCTCTGCATTATCTTTTTAACATTTCATTCTCCAAAGTTCTATGGTGATAATGGTGGAGTTTAATCTCATCATCGCTGGAGTTGGGGGTCAAGGAGGATTAACTCTTTCAAGAATAATTGGAAATGCTGCAATGCATGAGGGTTACAGGGTCAGAATAGGAGAAACACTTGGTATGAGTCAGCGATATGGTAGTGTTCTCTCATATCTGCGCTTTGGTGAAGAGGTTTATTCTCCACTCATTGAAGAAGGTGAGGCTGATTTAATGTTCGCTTTAGAACCAGCAGAAGCCCTAAGAAACGCACGCTTTTTAAGCAAAAAGAGCCATGCAATTGTAAATGCCTATCCAATACACACAGCAACAACGCTGGTAGGAAAGGAAAGGTATCCCAATTTAGATGAAATAAAAGAAGCGCTCCTAAAGATTTGTCCCACTGATATGCTCAACTTCCAAGAGGTGGCAGATAAAATAAATCCAAGAACTTTGGGTGTTGTAATGCTTGGATATGCCTATGGAAGGGGTCTCATTCCCCTTAAAAAAGACAGTTTAAGAGAAGGAATAAAAGAGACTCTTAAAGAAAAACTCTGGGAAATTAACTTTAGGGCTCTTGAAGAGGGTATAAAATTAGTTCGTTAACTTTGCTCTTCTCACAATCTTTATATATTCTGCACAATCTATATAGGCATTGACTGTCAGTAATTTCAACACTGGTGAGAACTATGATGATATATACCGGAATAGATAAGAGGGAATGACCTTTGGCATTCTTGAGGTGGTAAAAGATGGAATTCAGAAAAATTCAGTTTACTGGTAGGAGCTCCTATATAATCTCCCTTCCAAAAAAATGGATTAAGGAAAATAATTTAAAACAAGGGGATGTTGTGCCGCTGGTCATTAATCCGGATGGCTCAATAACGATCCTTCCAAAAGAACCTAAAGAAATTAGCGAAAAGAAAGAGTTAATGATTTCAGAGGAATATTCACCAGACATGGCCATCAGGCTTATTATCTCGGCGTACATCCAGGGCTATGATGTTCTTGAGATTAAATTCACAAAGGAGTTGCCCCATTACAAAGTCAAAATTAGAAAAGTGATTCAAAGCCTGCCGGGAGTGGAGATAATACTTGATGAACCCACAAGGATAGTCGGTAAAAGCCTGCTTGCTGATGAGGAAATAAACCTTAGGGAGATTTTAGAAAGAATAAACTCAATAATAGTTTCCATGCTTGAGGATCTATACTTCATGAAAAAATCTCAGACGAAGGAACTAATTAGAGACATCAACGACCTCGAAAACGAGCTTGATAGATTTTATTTCCTTACAATTAGGGCTGTCAACAAAATACTTTCTAAGAGGAGTTTAATCGAAGAAAGTGGAATCGTCAGGAGAAGCTTTGATCTAATTGGAATCTTGTTCATAGTTCGCAACATTGAAAGAATTGGGGATCACATCATCAGGGTTGCCGAAAACTTTGACGATGACATTGAGGTTGAATATATAAGGAAGATGTACACAGAAATGCTCAGCCAAATAACCAAGAGAGATTTAAAGAAAATAGATACCCTTATGCTTGCTTTGAAAGAAAAAATCAGACAGATAGACTACAAAAAGTCCATCGCGATGGACAGCTATCGCAGAATTCTCGAATATTTGGAAAACATAGGTGAAACGATAATTAACATGGCACTAAGCTAATCGTCTTCTCGCTTCCACAACTTTTTTAACATTCTCAAATTCATTAAATAAAGGTGGTCTCAATGGTCGCGATTATCGTTCATGGAGGAGCTGGGACTATCAAGAATGAGGAAAAAATACCAAAAGCCATTAAAGGCGTAAGGGAGGCTGTTTTAGCAGGATGGAAAGAACTTAAGAGAGGCTCCGCATTGGACGCTGTAGAAGAGGCGGTTAAAGCTTTGGAAGACAATCCTGTTTTTAACGCTGGGACAGGGAGTGTGCTAACTTTAGATGGTAGAATTGAAATGGACGCTGCCATTATGAGGGGCAAAACTCTTGAAGCAGGAGCCGTTGCCAGCATATGGGGCGTTAAAAATCCAATAAGCGTCGCAAGGAAAGTCATGGAGAAAACTGATCATGTTCTTTTAGTGGGAGAGGGAGCACTTAAATTTGCCCGTATAATGGGTTTTGATGAGTATGATCCAATAACCGAAGAGAGAAGGGAACAATGGAAAAAGCTCAGAGAAAAACTGCTAAAAGAGGGCACGATTCCATACTGGAAAAAGATCAGCGAGCTGATCAAAGAACACCCCGAAGTTCTAAGGAGCACAGTAGGTGCTGTTGCATTTGATGGAGAAGAGGTTGTGGCTGGCACTTCAACTGGAGGAGTTTTCTTGAAGATGTTTGGCAGGGTTGGTGATACTCCAATAATAGGCGCTGGCACCTATGCAAATGAACTTGCCGGAGCATCTTGCACTGGGCTTGGAGAAGTTGCAATAAAGCTCTCCTTAGCAAAGACCGCAGTTGATTTTGTCAGACTTGGATTGAGTGCACAGAAAGCAAGTGAAGCTGCAATCGAGATGGCAACCAAATACTTCGGAAAAGATACCATGGGAATTATCATGATTGACCGAGAGGGAAACGTTGGGTTTGCGAAAAACACAAAGCACATGAGTGTTGCATATCTGAAAGACGGTATGATTGAACCCTTCGCAGGGATATAACCATGAGAACAGAAGATTTTCCGGGAGATATCTGGATACTTCACATTTCGACATTTTTCTTCTTCCTTGGTATTGCGTTAGTTTCACCCCTAATATCCCCATTAGCAATTCTGTTAGGAGCGACTCCCCTCATAGTAGGTTCAATTGCTTCAGTTTCTTCAATTGTCTCATTTTTCTTAAAACCCCTGGGAGGATTTCTTGGGGACAGGGGCTGGAAGTTTCAAGTTATGATGCTTGGAAGTGGTTTAGGTGCACTTGCCGGAGTTTTTTACATGATGTCTATCTCATTTGGAAATTTGGCACTGTTTGCAGTTGGTAGGGGCATTCACGGCTTTGCTATGGCACTGTTTTTCCCCTCCTCGCTTGCAACGGCAATTGAACTCGCTCCAAGGGGCAGAGTGGGTGAGACCTTGGGCTGGCGTGGGATGATGTTTTCCTTCAGCAACTTAATTGGACCAGCGATTGGAGGCTTTGTTGCTGAATATTTAGGTTTTCAATCAGCTTTTGCTTTTACAGTTGTTTTCTCGTTAATTGCACTGTTTTTTGTATCGATCGCATACAACAAGGACAAAAACAAAATTAAGACAAAGAGAGAGGAAAAACATGAACATGTATCATACCGTCAGCTACTGAATGCATTCTTCATCGCGGCTTGTTTTTCATTGCTTTTCATGTCTCTGGCATATAGCGGGACATTCACTTTCTTACCTGCATTGTACAAAGTCTTGGGATTAGGCACAAGCGCCTTTGGGATATATGCCAGCATAATGGGTGGATTCAGCTTACTCACAAGAGTCTTTGGGGGAAGAGAAGCCGATAGGAGGGGCCCAATTCCTGTTGCAACTTTTGGATTTCTGCTACTCTTACTCGCATATATCATGCTGTCTTTACATCCAACTCCACCCCTGGCATATCTAAGTGCAATTCCTCTTGGAATGGGCTTTGGCTTTGCTGTTCCTTCCCTCCAGATGATGGCATTGGCCAAACTCCCGCAAAAAATCAGGACTTTTGGTTCGAGTATCTACACAATGTTCTTTGATCTCGGCTACTTAGCAGGACCCCTGGTATTTGGGTACATTGCTCAACTTAAAAATAGCTATGAAGCAGTTTTTCCAATGTTCCCGCTGGTTACAATTTTATCATTAATCATTCTCCAACTCCCAAGGTTTTTAAAGAGAGATAGCCAAAGCAAAAAGGGTGTGAGCTAATGCTCATTAGAGTTTCATATGGAACGGCCATCGCAATGGGACTAATAAAGGCAAAGATGCTTGCAAGGCCAACTACAGCCTACCTGATGATCTATCATAATGGAAGGTGCATAAACAATTGTGCTTTCTGTCCACAGGCAAGAGAGAGCAGGGCAGATTTAAAAAAGCTCTCACGGGTAACATGGCCTGTCTTTGACCTCAAGACTGTTCTTGAAAAGTTAGAGAACGGAAAGTTTGCAAGGATATGCCTACAAACTGTTGATTATGAAGGTCTGGAGGAGGATGTATTGACACTCCTTGGAGCTTTTTACAGTCTAAACTTGCCAATATCAGTCTCCATAACCCCAGTTGATAGAAGGTATCTCCAGAAGTTTAGAGAGCTCGGCGTTGATTATATCGGTGTTGGATTAGATGTTGCAAGTGAGAGGCTCTACAACAAGATCAAGGAATCTTTATATTCTTGGGATGAAATGTGGAGATTCACAAAGGATATCATTGAACTCTTCGGTGAAAAGAAAGCATTTGTCCATTTGATAATTGGACTTGGTGAAACAGATAAAGAGGCACTTGAAACTATTCAAAAAGCTTATGATATTGGTGCGGAGGTGTCACTTTTTGCCTTTACACCAATCAAGGGAACAAAGCTCGAAAATCTTAAACCTCCCGGTTTAAATAGATACAGGAAAATCCAGATTGGACATTATCTCATTAAAAATGGAATAAAACGTGTTGAAGAGTTTAAATTTGATGACAAAGGAAATGTACTTAGCTTTGGAATAAGCAAGGAAGATCTCATGAGAGTTCTCCAAGAAATTGCAGTAATGACCCATGGATGTCCGGGATGCAACAGGCCATATTACAATGAAAGGCCGAGCAATGAGCCATATAACTTCCCTGTTAAACCAAAAGAGGAATACTTAATAAAGCTCATAAAGAAAATCTTTAGTGAGATTTGATCAACATTCCAAGAGCTTTTTTTAGCTCTGGAGTGCTGATTGATTCTAAATATTTTGTTATGTCCTTTTCCCCCTCTGCTATTGCTATTAATCCTCTCACAAATGCATATAACTCCTCATTACTCTCAAGATATCCGCACATTGATTCCATGTTCTCTTTAAACACTTCCAAATTTCCCCGTTCTTTCAAGATAAAGAGCATATCCCGGATTCTCTCAATACCAACTAAGTATAAATCTCTGTTTGGGGCATTATAGAGGGCTCTTAATGCACACTTTATACTTCCCCTGTAGTTGTCCTCCTCAAAAAAGACTTCAGCCAGCTTAAAGCATGCTTCAAAGTAAATTTCAGGAAAATAGTCTTTTGAAAGCTCTAATACTTTATCAAGCTTTTTCTTCGCTGTTTCAAACTCTCCCTTATTCTCAGCTTCCAATGCCTCTCTAAAAAGCTCAGCTATCTTACGTCTCTTCTCCCACATTTCAAACTCTTTTAAAAACCTCGGCTTCTTCTCCATTCTATTTCGCCACATTATTGATACCTACTTAATCCTTATTATCTTTTTCTCCTCTACTTTCTAACCAAGCTTCATAGAAGTCATTCCAAACCTCACTAAAGTCCTTTTTAACTCGCCATCTTCTGTGAAAAGCATTCAGTAAAACTGATATATCCCTTCTTAGGTACTCCAAACTCTCTGGATATGCAGTTGGCAGGTATTGAGGCCAGTCAATAATCAAGATATCATCATCTTCTGTTAGAACTATGTTGAACTCGCTCATATCAGAATGAACAATTCCAAAGCGCACTATCTTAAGATATTCGTCTAAAACCTTATTGAGAATATCCTCAGCCTCCTCCCTTGTCAAATCATCATCCCTAAGTTCGCTCAGCTCAACACCCTCAATGAACTCCATTACTATGGCATGTCTGTTCCATGCTATCGGCTTCGGAACTTTGGCTATGGGAGAAAGCAACTGCAGAGCCTCATGCTCTCTCTCAGCAACTAAACGTGAGATGTAGAGCCAGCTTATATGATGTTTGTCAATAAAATCCCTTCTGTAGAGTTTAATTCTGGTAAAACTTGTCCTCCCAATACGGTTGAACTTGACTGCGACTTTTTCTCCTTGTGGAGTTATTCCAACATAAACATCAGCTTCTTTTCCAACACCAATCTGAGTTTGACTTATTGCCTCGATAACACCTTTCCTTGCAAAGGCTCTAATCGCTAAAACATCATATCCATGAATAGTGAGCTGATAGCCAATATAACCAATATCACTTCTCCTCCTTACGAGCATCCAGTTATCAAGTTTCCCTAAGCGATAAGAAGCAGTCTCAACATCGGTTCTCGCAAACTTGGCAATATCCTCTAAAGGTACCCATTGGTGATGGCGCATATTCAACTCTACCCCTCTCAATATCCGAAAATCTATGTCTTTGAGATTGTGATAAACTTCAAGTGCTATTAGTTTGCTGACCATTTTTACCCCAGTAAGAGTTTGAAGGTTCATTTTTAAACCCTTACCTAATCTAAGATAAATTTTTAAACGCTTAACTCTTTATCTAAAAGCATGCGGAAGAAACTATTATTGCTCCTCTCCCTCGGATGGATATTTAACTATGCCCATAGAATGGCCATCCCACCTCTCATCCCTGTAATAAAGACAGAGCTTGGAATCAACAACGCCCAAGCAGGTCTTCTGATGACTTCCCTTCTCTTACCCTATGCTCTAATTCAGGTTCCCGCAGGATATTTGGGGGATAAACTTGGAAGAAAAAAGCTTGTTGTGATCAGTATTCTTGGTTATTCCCTTGCAAGTGCACTCATAATCTTTGCAAGAGAGTATTGGGAATTGTTAAGCATAAGAGCTCTTTACGGCATTTTCGCAGGTCTTTACTATGCTCCAGCGACAGCTCTAATCAGCGACATTTATAAAGAGAAGAAAGGTTCAGCTCTTGGTGTTTTTATGGTTGGCCCGCCAATAGGAAGTGGGATAGCTCCTCTGATTGTTGTTCCTATTGCGTTGGCTCTGGAGTGGAGATATGCATTTTTGGTTCTCTCTGCTATGAGTGCGATAATTGGCATTACATTGCTTCTATCCATAAAAGGAGAACTTCATGAAGTTGAACATGCAAAGCTTAGAATCCCAAAGCATGTCATTAGGCTGAGCATTATGAATTTCATAAGTATGCTGGCATTCTTTGGCATGCTGACATTTCTTCCAGATTTCTTTGTAAACAGGGGGAGAAGCTTAGAGGAAGCTTCATTATATTTTTCTATCCTCTCAATAGTTGGGATTGCAGGCTCTTTGGTAGGTGGTACAATTTATGACAGGCTTAAAAAGAAAAGCTTAATTCTGTCCCTTGGATTTAATGCCTTTCTCTCATTCCTGTTAGCAAAAACAGCAATGCCCATAATAATGCCAATTCTGGGTTTGTTTTTCTACTCAGTTGGTCCGATAGTTACAGCGTATACTGCAGAACAGGCAACAAATGAAAATAAAGGATCAGTAATGGGTTTTGTCAATATGATGGGATTCTTTGGAGCAACTCTCGGCCCATATCTCCTTGGAGTCCTAATTGACACCTTGGGTTATGGGGAGGCATTTTATTTTATTCCACTGACGTATGTGGCTGCAGTGATAATAATAGGGACACAAAAGAAAAAGATCAACCATACATAACTTCATGCATAGCTATCTGCTGTGCTAATCTCTGTTCTGAGCCAAATACCTTCTCCACAGCCTTCAGGAAATCTTCCTGTGTTACATACTCCCTCCTGTCTCTGATGGCGAACATTCCAGCTTCCGTTGCTATGGCTTTGAGATCTGCACCGCTTGCCCCTTCTGTCATCTCTGCAATAACTCTAAGATCGACGTTCCTGAGGTTCATCTTCCTTGTGTGAACCTTGAGGATTTCCAGTCTACCTGCAAAGTCAGGTAACGGAACTTCAATCAACCTGTCAAATCTTCCTGGCCTAAGAAGTGCTGGATCTAAGATATCAGGTCTGTTAGTTGCTGCTATTACCTTAACGTTACCCCTTGGATCAAATCCGTCAAGTTCTGCTAAAAGCTGCATTAAGGTTCTGTTGACTTCTCTTTCTCCCCCAGTGGTTTCCTCTAATCTTTTAGCCCCTATGGCATCAATTTCATCTATGAAGATTATAGTGGGGGCTTTTTCTTTTGCCAGCTCAAACAGCTCATGCACCAATCGAGCACCTTCTCCAATGTATTTTCTTACAAGCTCACTGCCAACAACCCTGATGAATGTTGCATTAACCTCCCTTGCAAGAGCTTTGGCCATCAATGTTTTTCCACATCCCGGTGGACCATAAAGGAGAACACCCTTAGGCGGCTCAATTCCAACCTTTTCAAACAGCTCTGGATGTTTAAGCGGAAGCTCAACTGCCTCTCTGAGTTCTTGTAACTGCTTCTTCAGCCCACCAATGTCGTTATACGTTACGTTTGGTCTATCAATAACTTCAAACCCAAGGACAGAAGGATCCTTCGGTGATGGCAGTATTTCAACAACAGCCATTGTCCTCTGGTCAAGTGCCACTCTACTCCCCGGTTTCAGCTTTTCCTTCTCAATCCATGGGGCTATTCTGACCACAAATCTCGGACCGTTGTAATTCTGAACTATCGCCCTGTCATCGTCGAGTATCTCAAGCAAAGTTCCAGCAAAAGCTGGTGGCTGTCTTAACCTTGACATCTCCATTCTTAAGCGTGAAAGCTCCCTCTCAAGTCTCTCCTTGTCTGCCTCAAGGGTTCTCACTTGAAGTTCAAGCTGTCTAATTCTTCTTTTTAGATAAATGATGTAATCATCATACTCATCATGAGATTTGACGACATCATTAATGTCACTCATAACCTATCCCTCCATAACTAATTTGGTGAGAAGAACTTTTAACTCTATTCCCGATTACCATTAGATTCGCCTAACCTTCACTTCTTAAGCTTCTTTATAAAGTTTTGGTACGATTTTTGATATGTACTAACTCAACTCGAAATTCTTATTAACGATGAATGCGTATATTTTAATGCTTAATCAGGAGGGTGGGTTTAATGAGAATAGAAATCAGGCTCAAACCCAGAGATGAAGGAACAATTCTCCCCTTTAACTACAACTATGATGTCTACACTCAAATTATTCAAAAAGTAGCCATAAACTCCCCCGAGCTTGCAAGATTGCTGGAAACTACCCACAAGGACTACTTTACATTCTCCAGAATAATGGTAAGAAAAAGAGAACTTATACCCGATAAGGGAATTAAAATTCTGTCCGATGAGGTATGCCTTTACATCTCTTCTTCAGTTGTTGATGTAATAAAATCCATAGTTGAGGGATTCATTGAGAATCCTGTGCTTCAAATTGAAAATTCAACATTCATCATGGATGGTGTTAAGGTTCTCCGAGAACCCAAGATAAAAGATGGTACTCTCTTCTCCACTCTGAGCCCTATAATAGTGCGGACGGTAAAGCTTGAAGGTAATAGAATGAAAATTTGGGATTTATACCCCAGTGAGGAAACATTTCACGATAAGCTCAGGAAAATAATGCTAATGCGCTTTTCTGAAATTGAGGAGAGAATGCCCGAGGACAAAGATTTTAGAATCGATGTTATAAAGTACAAACCTGTTAGGATTAAAGTCAAGGATACATACTTCCGGGGTTCTCTCATGGTATTCAGGTATTACGGATCAAAAGAAATAGCAAAATTTGCCTATGAAAATGGATTTGGCGAAAAAACGAAATATGGGTTTGGAATGGTCAAAGTAATTGATGAAGAAGAAGCACAACGAAGCCGAGAATAGCCTCAATTGCCCACACAATCGCAACAAGCTCATACTCCTTTACCCTTTTTGCCCTCATTATTAAACCTAAAAAGCTTAGATACGGTGGTGCTTTTAAGGTACCATCTTCCAAGATCTCCGTTCTGCCCAGCGGTCGCCCCTTGAATTTTATTTTTGTCTTTAGAAGAAAATCAATTATATGAGGGACAAGGAGAATTACTGCAAACATTTCAGCTTTGCCGAGTATCCCCACTAATCCTATAAGGGCTCCCAGGCTAAGAGTTCCAGTGTCTCCAGGGAAGATCCTTGCTGGATATTTGTTCCACCACAAGAATCCAATAGCAACAGCAAATCCCACAAAAGCCAACGCTTGAGCATCTCCAGACGTTATCAATCCCAAAAAGAGCAAGGCTATCGCAGAAGTTCCAACTTCAAGCCCATTAAAACCTGCAAGCATATTAACAAGATTTGCAGAAGCTGTCACAAATAGAACAGCAAACAGATAGTATAGTGTCTTCAAATTAATCGTAAAGAGCAGAAGATTAAGACCACTGCTTACCTTTAAGCTCAATAGAGGTAAAGAGACCAGCAAAGAGAGCAGAACTTTGTGAGACTGCCTGAGATTCGTTAAATCATCAATGATTCCCACCACTCCAAAAAGGAGAAATACCAGCAGCACTGTTGACAGATTATCAGTTAAAACAGGTGTCAAGGCTACTGAAAGAGAGATTAAAATTGCAATTCCTCCCATTTCAGGAATTTCTGGTTTATCCCGCTTATGTATGTCCTTCCCAACTATTCCCGCTTTTTTCATTATATTGGCAGTGTAGAAGGTCAAAATCAGCGAGAGGGATAACCCTATAAATGCCAATGCCCAAATCATCTCTGATCCCCAAAAGAATGAGACAGCATAAAAGATAAACCCTTCGGTGATCTCAATGGACATAAGATTGGCAATATTTGATCTCGACGGAACTCTCATAGGTGCCCCCATGACTTTCATGGAAATCAAGGAGAAGCTGAGAGAAAAACTTCTCGAAATTGGTATTCCCCAAGAAATAATAGGCGATCTCACACCCATGTATGAAAGCCTTTTCAGGATTGCAGAAGAGACCGGAAGAGATGTGAATGAACTGAAGAAGTTGCTTGAGGAGCTGGAAGTTAAAAGGGTGCATGAAAGCTTTCTGTTCGAGGGCACAAAAGAGGTTCTGGAGTTCCTAAAGAGCCAGGAAATAAAATTGGCAATTATGACAAGAAACTGCAGAAATGCAACACTTAAAGCTTTAAAGATGCATGGGATAAAGGATTATTTCGAGCTTATCCTCACACGGGACGATGTCTCCTGGAGAGAAGTTAAGCCGAATGAAATGCACATTAGAAGAATCCTCGAACATTTCAAAGTTCCTTCCACAAAGACCGTTGTTATTGGTGATCACGGATACGATATTATTCCAGCAAAAAAAGTCGGGGCTTTGAGCATTCTGATAACAGAACATGAAAGTGGAAGAATGAGCTTTTCCATCGAAGAAAAAGCAGATTTTGAAGTTCCAACTATGAAGGAACTCTTATCTCTCTTTCGCAGAATTTTAAATGCATATGTTGTTGTTCCAGCATACAATGAGGAGCACACAATTGGAAAAGTCCTTGATGACCTTCTTATGTACTTTAAGCCAGAGCACATCATTGTAGTTAATGATGGCAGCAGGGATAAAACAGAGGAAATAGCAAAAAGCAGAGGCGTCAGGGTTCTAACACATCTCGTTAACAGGGGACTTGGAGGGGCACTCGGAACGGGAATAAGATATGCTCTCCTCAAAGATGCTGAGCTTATAATAACCTTCGACGCAGATGGACAGCACTTAGTCAAAGATGCACTAAGGGTCATGAAACCCGTAGCTGAGGGCAAAGCTGACTTAGCCATTGGTTCGAGACTTAGAGGAGATATAAGTCAAATGCCCTTTATAAAGCGTTTTGGAAACTTTGTTCTCGATGCAATAACTGCGGTCTTTGCTGGCAGATATGTCAGTGACTCCCAAAGTGGATTAAGGTGCTTTAACAAGGAGTGTGCTTCCAAAATTAAGATAACATGTGACCGCTATGCAGTATCAAGCGAAATAATAATTGAAGCAAGCAAAAACAAGTGCAGAATTGTAGAGGTCCCCATTAGAGCCATTTATACTGAGTATGCTATGAAGAAAGGGACAAATGTGTTTGAAGGCATTAAAATAGCTTTAAATCTGCTTTTTGATAAATTGAGGTGAGTGGAAATGTTAGCGGTTCAGTATATAGCAATTGTGACAATCCTCGGTTTAATGATTTATGTTTTAAGCAAATATGGAAGAAGGGAATTGGAGTGGAAGGATTTTCTGTTCTGGGAAATCCTGCTTGTGGTAATGCTGATAATTACCCTCAAACCAATTGAAATTTCACTTGAGATCAAGAGAGTGCTTGGACTCGGCAGGGGTTTAGATGCCCTCTTTGTTGTAGCGATTGGAATAAGCTACTTGATGATCTTCAAGATATATTTAGCAGTTGATAGAGCAGAAAGGGAAATAACAGAGCTTACAAGAAAGATTGCAATAGAGCTGAGGGAAATAAATGAGAAGTTAGAAGAGATAAAGAAAAAAAGCTAATCCTTATCACAGAATTCATTTGCAAACAGTTCCTCTAAGAAAGCCTTAACTCTTTCCTTAGAGAGCTTGAACTGCCTAATTTTTATCATGCCTTTTTCCTGAGCTTCTTTAAGCAGAATCTCCGTAGCTTTGTTCGGATACATTTCCTCATAAACAATCTCCTTTATCCCAGCATTTACCAAGAGCTTAAAACAGGTGTCGCATGGAAAGTGGGTAACGTAAAGCGTTGCTCCCTCGAGGCTTATCCCTTTTCTCGCCGCCATTGCTATGACGTTCTGCTCAGCATGAACTGCTCTGTGACAATGCCCATCCACTATTAAACAACCAACATCAATGCAGTGATCCATGCCCCTTGGAGCTCCATTATAACCTGTTGCAAGAATGTATCCATCTTTTACAGCAACAGCACCAACTCTTAACCTTGGACACGTTGCCCTAAGTGAAACAAGCTTTGCTATCAGCATGAAATATTCATCCTTTGTAGGGCGGATTTTTTTAATTCGCTCTGCTTTTTTCTCATCCAGAACAATCTCAACTTTCACACTCTCACCCAAAGAAGGATTAAGAAACAAAATCTTAAAAGAATTTTTGAATCATTTAAGGGTATCCCTAAACATCGCTCCCTCAATCTCTGCAAGTATTCTCCATATCCTCTCATCATAGCTTGGATGAGTGTCCATAAAACTTTTCTTTTGTTTTCTTTCAATATTGGGCTCTATTCCTGGCAGAGCTGAAGCTCTAACGTTTATTCTCAGGTCTTCATAATACTTCAGCTCCTCAAGGGCTTCTTTAAGAGAAAAAGGTCTATCCAAGAGATACAACGCTGTTTCATCAGCTTTGAACTCTCTCTCTTTAAGAAATTTAAGTCTCTCAATTTCATAAAGCACATAAAGCCCCAGCGATGCAAGTACAGCAATTGTGTTATGAACAACTAATGAAACTGCTCCAGCCAAAAAAAGCATGAAATACCTACCATATGCTATAATGGGGAATATTACTGTGTCCCCATTTTTAATATGTCCGATTTCATGGGCAGCCACACCTAAGATCTGCTCTCTGTCCAATACTTCAAACAACCCCAAAGAGAGCACAATTGAATTGCCAAAGGAGTAGGCGTTCGGGATATAATCATCGAGGATGTAAACATAGGGCATCCCAATTCCCGCTTTATTAGCCATTCTGGCAATCCCATCATACAGCCAAGGCATGTCCTCCCACTCAAGCTTGGAGTGTTCCCTCTTAAGAGAGTGCCTGGTTACCCACAAATACATTAAGAGAAGCATAGAAACAGAGCCAAATACAACAACTAACCCAAATTTGCCCAAATATAAGACAGTTATCAAAATCTGAGCCAAGATTATGAGTCTCAGCATCTAAATCACTTCTTTATTTTCGAAAGGTATGCAAATGTCGCCTCTTTGAAATTATTCATAAGCGCGTTTAGTATTGTCTCAACGATCCTCTTTTCAAATTCCTCTCTTGTCGTTGTTATGCTGTACACATACCTCATCCCGCCCCTGCCAGTTTCAACACTTCTCTTCAAAAGCCCGCGTTCACAAAGACGGTTCATAAGTATGCTGACCGTTGAGCGCCTCATTTCTGGATGTTTCTCCTTCATGTGCTCATAGACCTCCCCAGCTGTGGCTATCTTTACCTTCCACATATACTCCATAATCTCCGCCTCTAACGGTGGCAGAACTGCTCTCAGTCCCTCTTCATTTAGCTTAAATTCATGGGGCTCCATTCTTTATCACTCTCCCGAAAATTATTTCGTATAGAGGATAAATAAACTTTATGTTTATATAAGTGAGCCAAGAATCTTTGTCATTCTGACAATTTGACAAATTTAGGGCTAAGAAAAAGTTATAAAGCCTGCTGGATTAACTTCGTGAGGGTCGTCATGAGGATAGTCTTTGATATTGGAGGCTCTGTTCTTGTTCCTGATAAACCCGATATTGATTTTATCAAAAAGCTTGCTTACCAGCTCGTCAAGATAAGCGAAGATCATGAGGTTGCCGTTGTTGTTGGAGGTGGAAGGGTTTCAAGAGAATACATTAAAGCAGCAAAAACATTTACCCCCAACGAGACATTCAAAGATTACATAGGGATCCACATCACACGGGCAAATGCTATGCTCCTTATAGCGGCTCTTGGAGAGAAGGCTTACCCTTTCGTTGTTCAAGACTTCAGAAAAGCCTGGGAAGTTATACAGCTCAAAAAGATACCAATCATGGGAGGAACTCATCCAGGACATACAACAGATGCCGTTGCTGCTCTTTTAGCTGAATATCTGCAGGCAGACCTTTTGGTTGTGATAACAAATGTTGACGGCGTTTACGACAGCGACCCAAGGGATAATCCAAACGCCAAAAAGCTCAGGAAGATTACAACCGCTCAGCTCGTAGAAATTGCCATGCAGGGAGAGAGCAAAGCGGGAGGAAGCAGCGTAGTTGATGCCTTGGCAGCAAAGTTCATCCAGAGGGGAAAGATCAGGACATATGTTGTTGGCAAGAATGATGCGATAAACCTCTTTGATGTCATCAGAGGAAAGCACAACGGAACGATTGTTGAGCCTGAACCTTAGATTTTTATACCCTCTTTTCAATTTTTCTTTGGTGGTAGTGATGAGAATTGTTGTCATTGGCTCTGGAACTGCTGGAAGCAATTTTGCACTTTTTGCAAGGAAAATTGACAGAAAGGCTGAGATTATTGTCATCGGGAAGGAAAAGACCATGCAGTACTCACCCTGCGCTCTGCCCTTCGTTCTCAGCGAAAAAATACCAAAGCTCGAAGACATAGTTGTCTTTCCAAACAGCTTTTATGAGAGGCAGAAAATCCAGCTGATGCTTGAGACAGAAGCAAAGGAAATCGATATGAAAAGGAAAGTTGTAATAACAGATAAAGGTGAAGTTCCCTATGATAAGCTCATCCTTGCAACGGGTTCAAGAGCTTTTGTACCTCCAATAAAAGGAGTTGAAAACGAAGGTGTCTTTACACTTAAAAGCATGGATGATGTGAGAAAAATCAAAGCCTACATTGAGGAGAAGAAGCCTAAGAAGGCTGTTGTTATCGGTGCTGGTCTTATAGGGCTGGAGGGAGCTGTAGCATTTAGGGAGCTCGGTATGGAGGTTCTGGTTGTAGAGCTTTTGGAGCATTTACTGCCAATCATGCTCGACAAAGATATGGCAAGGATTGTGCAGCAGCACTTAGAAGAGAAGGGCATAAGCTTTAGATTCGGTGTTGGAGTAAACGAGATAATTGGAAGCCCAGTCAAAACTGTCAAGATTGGAGACGAAGAAATCGAAGCCGATCTCGTTCTTGTAGCTACTGGAGTCAGGGCTAACATCGATTTAGCTAAAAAAGCAGGTCTTGAAGTCAATAAAGGAATAGTTGTAAACGAGTATCTACAAACCAGCGATCCAGACATTTATGCCATAGGAGACTGTGCAGAGGTCTTTGATGCAGTAACCGGTAAAAGAACCCTCAGTCAGCTCGGCACCACTGCTGTGAGGATGGCAAAGGTTGCTGCTGAAAACATCTTCGGCAAAAACGTAAGGTTCAAGCCCGTGTTCAACACAGCAATAACAGAGCTTTTTGATCTCGAAATTGGAACCTTTGGAATGACAGAAGAGAGAGCTAAGAGAGAAGGTATAAACGTTGTTGTTGGGAAGTTCAAAGGTTCAACTAAGCCAGAGTATTATCCCGGAGGAAAGCCAATCCATGTTAAGCTGATTTTCAGAAAAGAAGACAGAAAACTAATTGGAGCCCAGATAGTCGGTGGTGAGAGGGTTTGGGGCAGAATAATGACCCTCTCTGCTTTGGCACAGAAAAATGCCACAGTTGAGGACATCGTTTACCTTGAAACTGCTTACGCTCCGCCGATAAGCCCGACGATTGATCCAATAACCGTCGCAGCAGAGATGGCATTAAGGAGATTTAAGTGATTTCCCTTCTTTTTACACTCTCTTCTGGTGAACCTTCAATGAGGGACATCTACATCCACAACGGCAAATTCACAGAAGAGCATAAAGGCAAGCTGTTCTTGGACGGTCGGAGAAGGGTAAAGTTAAGCAAGCTCATGACTTACATTTTGAGACACTCTCCGTGGGAGTTCGATCTCAATCCAGACGACTTCGGATTTATTGAGCTTGACGAGTTCATTAAAGCCCTTAAAAGTGTTTATCCTTGGGTTGCAGAAGATCACGTCAGAGCTGTTGCTGAGCTTGATCCAAAGGGACGCTTTGAGATTAGGGAAGATAAAATCAGAGCACGCTATGGGCACAGCTACGAAGTGTTTTTAGACCACGAGGAAGATACGGAAAGCAGAATCCTTTATCACGGAACACCACGGAAAAATCTGGACAGCATTCTGAAAGAAGGATTAAAGCCCATGAAGAGGAGGTTTGTTCATCTAACAAAGGATAAAACCGAAGCATACTACACAGGCTTAAGACACGGAAAAAATGTCGTGATTCTGGTCATTGATGCAGAATGCTTAAGGAGAAAGGGCTACAGGGTATACAAAGCCGGTAAAAACGTTAGAATTGTTAAATACGTCCCACCCGAGTGCATAGTGCTGTGGGAATGATCTATTCCTGAAGTCTGAGCGTCAAAAGAAGGGCAAGACTGAGGGGAACCAAAGTCGAAAGGAACATCAGTTTAAAGTTAATTCCAGCCAAATACCCTCCAAGCATTGGTCCAATTGCCCATCCAAGGCTCATCATAGCATTTAGAAGTCCCATTGCCTGAGCCTTTTCACTTCTCTTGACCTTTAATGCCACATATGTCGAGGCAGAGCTGATGGTCATTGACCACTTAATTCCAGAGAACACACAAACCGCAACCATAAGCCAAAGACTTGTAGCAAAAGTGTAGCTAACAAAAACGGCCATATAACCAGCAATTGACAAAAGGTAGAAAAGCTTTGCCCCATACCTGTCTATCAGCCTTCCTATGAAGACAGCACTTACGGCAGCAGCTAACGAATCAATTCCAAAGAGCACCCCAACCCATTTTTCTCCAAAAAGCTCACCAAAGTAAACCGATAAAACTGAATACACTTCTCCCGACGCTATCATCACCAAAAGCACGGAAATATAGAAAAATTTCAAGTTTCCACGCATAAACTTTCTAAAAGCTGCACCTTCAAAGACAACCTTATCGCTTTCCCTTCCCTCTTGGACTGCTATTATACCGAAGTCCCTCTTTTTAGGCCTCACCCTTTCTGTTATCATCAAAACAAACAGCGTTCCAAGGATAGCAAATAAGAACGCAACAAAAAATGCTCCTCTAATTCCAAAATATTCTACGATAAAGCTCCCAAGAAAGTTCCCAAGCATGTATCCAGCGTTCTCAACTGAACTAAAGAACCCAAAGGCTGAGCCAACTTTAGTTGAGAGCTCCGAGATTAGAGCTGAATGAGCAGGCATCATGGCTGAAGTCAAAGCTCCCTGAAAAGCTCTCAAAATTAAAAGCAGGATTGGTGAAGAGACCAGAGCCATAAAAACATAAATCAAACCAGAGGAAAAGACTCCAAATGCTATGAAAGGTTTTCTCTTTTGAGTTCTATCCGAGAGATATCCAAATGGGTACTGAAAGACTGTTGAGGTGATATTGAATACCACACTCAAGAGACCAACGAAGAGCATTGTGCCCCCAATTATCCTCATATAGACGCTCAGGTAGGGAAAGGCTATGCCCCAAGAAACATTTGCAAGAAACATCCCGATAGCAAATAGGACAATATTTTTCCTTCTCTTCTGCTTTGTGTTAAATTTGCCCACTCTTTCTCTTAGCGCTTGCATCACTGCCTTCTCCCTCTTCATCGCTCTCAACTTTTCAAAAACGTTTTATAAACCTTTATCTAAACATTCAGAGGGGAATCTTATGTGCGACATATTAGTTGCCGCTCCAGATGCCACTAAAGAGGGAATAATGATTTTTGCCAAAAACAGCGATAGAGACCCAAATGAAGCTCAAATTCTGGAGTTTCTTCCAAGGCAGAAACATGAAGAAGAAAAGGTTAAGCTCACCTATGTTGAATTTCCGCAAGTTAAGGAAACCTACGCCGTAATCCTCTCGCGCCCCTGGTGGATGTGGGGAGCAGAGATGGGAGCCAATGAATTCGGTCTTGTAATCGGAAACACAGCTGTATTTACAAAGCTGAAAGTTCCTGAGAGGGGAATTTTGGGCATGGATATTATTCGCTTAGCTTTGGAGAGAACAAAATCAAGCAGAGAAGCTTTGGATTTTATAACTTCACTAATTGAAGAGTACGGCCAGGGAGGAAACGGAAGCTACGAGCATAAACTTTTGTATCACAACTCCTTCATAATCGCCGATAAAAACGAAGCGTGGGTTCTTGAAACCGCAGATAAGCACTGGGTTGCCAAGCAGATTAAAGATGTTTACTCCATCTCAAATGCCCTCACCATAGGGAATGAGTGGGATTTGGCATCGGAGAGCATTGAAAAACTTGCAAAGGAAAAGCCAAACTTCAACTTTGCTAAATATTTTTCCGACAGATTTTACACTCACTTTGCTCATGGCAGGGAGAGGAGAACTTTCACATACAAAAAGCTCAGCGAGAAAAAAGGGGAAATAACTCTTGAATATATGATGCAGATTCTTCGCTCTCACCAGGCTGAAGACTTTGAGCCTGCCAAAGGTTCTATGAGGGATATATGCATGCACTTTGGAGGCTTAACGAGGCCGTCTCAAACTGCCTCATCGCAGATATCGGAGCTTTACGACGATTTACCTGTGCACTGGTTTACAGGGACTTCACTTCCATGTTTAAGCATCTTTAAGCCAGTATACTTTGAAAGCGGAATCCCAGATTTGGGAGAGGAGCCGACGAACAAGTACAATCCAAACAGCTACTGGTGGAGATTTGAGCTCTTCCACAGAAAGTTTCAGATGAACTACAAAGCCTACATAGAGGAGTTTGCTGGGGAGAGAAACAAGCTGCAGAAAGAGATAATCGAAAGGGAGAGGCAAGTTAGAGAAAATCCATCTCCAGAAGACCTCAAGGCGTTAACGGAGTGGGCTTTCAAGGAAGAAAGAAAGCTAGTGGAGAATTGGAGTTCAAAGATTAAGTTAGGGAAGACACCATTTTTGTACAGCAGAAATTGGAAGAAAGTGAATGTGAGGGCTGGGATTAATTTATAATCTACAGTACTCTAAAGACCTTTGCTAATACCGGGTCAGCTATTTTATATCTGCCATTCTTCTTTTCAACATAGCCGTACTTTACAAGATTCTCGAGGAGATTTGAGAAGTTTGAATCATTGATGTAACCAAGCTTTAGAGTTACATAGTCTTTTATTTCGCTCCACTTCTCATAACCCAAAGCAATACTTTTAAGAATCATCCTGTATCTTGGACTGTATGCGAAGAGTCTCGACATTTCACTACCTATTGCTTTGTTTGCCTCTTTAAAAACTTCATCAAGAGCTTTTTTGTGACTGAGTCTTTGTGAAACTCTAAGGTAGCCATATAAGGCAAGCCATCCAACAATTCCATCAAGCTTTTCAACAGTGTCTTCAAGCTCAGATTTCTTAACTCTCTTTCCAGCCTCTTTAAATCCAGTTCTTAAAAATGAAAGACTCGTTTTTTCATCAAATCGCTTTAAAGCTATGTCTCTATGATATCTCCCAAAGAGTGGAGCCTCTGGGTTCTCAAACTTGAGGAAATCAAAAAGCAAACCAACTTCACTTCCAATAAGTATAAAGGTCAAGTTCGGTAGATTATCAACAGCATAAGCTAAAATGCCGTCGTACCTTGTAGCTCCCCCAAAGCGCAGATACTGGGCTTCATCAAAAGCAATAATAACCCTTGTTCCGTTTTTCTCTCCATAATCGTCAAGTGCTTTCAGGACATCAGTTAGGTTGAAGTCCTTTGAAAAACTGAAACTGAGCCCAGAGATTGTTAAACCTTTAACATTCTTTAAGAACATCTTAGCCTCTTCAAATATCTTTCTCTTTCCACTCAACGCTGAGAGGAAATAGCGTGCAATTAGGTAGCGGTTCACAGAAGAGTGTTCAAAATAAACCTCTCTAACGTCAATTTTTACACTTGGAAAGTCAATTTCATTAAGAGCAGCATTTAGTAGGGAGCTTTTTCCGAGTCTTCTAATTCCTAATAAGAGTATGAGCCTCTCACCATCCTCTATGGAAGATATAAGTTCACTAAACTCTTTATCTCTGTCAAAAAGCTCTTCTTTTTTGGTCTTTGGATATGGTGAAAATAACATAACTTGCACCCCTACAAGTAACTATTGGGGGTGCAAGTATATAACATTATCTCTGCCAAAGGGAAAGAATTTAGCTCAGTTAGTATCTTCGCATTGGGTAAAATAATCTTTAAAAAGCTAAATCTTTTCATAGCATTTCCCCTTAGCTCCAATCCTCTCTACTATTTTCTTGCAGGCTTCTCTTAGCTTTTGAGCATACTCCTCCGGAACTCCATCGTAGGTGAACTCCCAGGTGCCGAGCTCAATGCCTGCGGCATATTTCAGCTTATCCCTGTCTCTAAGCATCGGATAGAACTCAATGTGAAGGTGATAAAAATCATAATGACCTTTAAACGGTGCCTGAAAGACGTTCATCACATAGGGCATCTGCCTCTCAAAGAGGGCGTTAAGCGTTGCCGTTGTCATTCTCAGAATGTCGGCCAAATCTTCAATCTCCCCATTATTCAATTGCGTCAGCCACTGCACATGACGCTTGGGATAAATATGCACCTCAAAAGGCCAGTTCGCAAAGAAAGGCATGAAGAGAACAAAACTTTCATTTTCATAAATGACCCTCTCCCCTTTCATCTCTTCCTCCAGGATGCGGCAGAAGAGGCACTCGCCAAAGCGCTTGTAATGTTTCCTCGAGTTCTCAATTTTCAAACGAGCCTTTAGAGGGATAAATGGTAGAGCATAGAGCTGTCCATGTGGATGTGTTAAGCTAACACCGATCTCCTCACCCTTATTTCGAAAGATTGCAAGGTATGTAACATGAGGATTATCCTTTAATTCCATAGTTACATTTTTCCATAATTCAACAACCTTAACCATCTGCTCCAGAGAAAGTTCGTCCAAATCCTTCAGATTATGCTCCGGAGTTTCCACTATAACGCTGCACTGCCCGATAGCTCTGGCTTTTTTGTAGAAACCACCATTTTGAGGCTTTTCCGCTTTGAAATCAAGCATCGGAAACTTATTCGGCAAAAGAAGAACCTCCCAGCCAAAACCAGTTTCCTCACCTCCCGGACAGAAAGGACAGAAATTCTTAGGACGCCAGGGTCTCTTTTTTCTCACGGCAGAAACCATTATCCATTGGCCTGTTAGGGGGTTATAGCGGAGCTCCCTCATTCTCTCACCAGAGAAAAATGTCAGTTAAGCTTAATTTTTCTTTCGGTGCAAAATAAAAAAAGTCAGCCGAAGAGGTCTCCTATGACCTCCACCACCCTGTACACTTTTATGACCACCTTCACTGCAAAGATTCTTAGGGTTCTCCCAAACCCGACGCCGCTGTATCTTATCTCGCCCATTTTTAGGGCGTTTGCTCCCGTGCTCACGGGGTCTTCAGAGTTTATGATCCTCCTTGCAACGTCTTCGCTTGTCCATGCCCTCATCGTCGGCTCTGAAGTTCTGCCTTTTGAAAATTCCGTTATATAACCCCCTTCCGTCACGATGCCTATGCTGAGGACGCTGCCGTTTTCAAGGGATATCTCAAGGTCTATCCTCTCATTTCCGGTCATTCTTTTAATGAACCCGGGCAGATTATCAGCATTTTCATTGTACTTAGGTACATACTCCCTGAGAAGGTCAAAGAGAGTTTGCTCCTCAAGAATTTCGGCGGGTTCGGCTTCAAGCTCATTTATGCCGCCCGTACTTATCATGAGCCCCATTATGTTGTACTTAACGAACATTTCCGCATCCCCTGCCCATCCAACCTCAATGAGGTTTTCCTCCCCGAGAATCCCCTCATCCACGGGATACACAAGCTCGAAGGCATCAAGGTCAGGCTCATCGTCATAGGCAATAATGGGCTCGACCATTGTCAGCTCCAGCATTTCTCCGTTTATATAGAGCACTATGTTCCCAAACATCTTTTCCCCGTACTCCACGATCTCAGGTGTCGCCTCAACGAGTATGCTCACGTAGGGCTGATTTTTTGGATCGAGCTTTATAACCTTTAAAAACTCCTCATCGAGATCCCATGAAATCTGTCCCGGTCTTTTGGCTGTTCTTTTTGGAGGAACCGGCTGCCTTACGGGGTCCTTTATCGCTTTATCAAGGGCTGTTTCTGTCCTTTCTCTATTCCCGTGATCCGACACCCAGAATATGAGCTGCTCATTTTTGTTCATTTTCTTGCTGACATTTACAATAGCCTCATAGAGGGCTTTTTTGGTTCCGGGCCCGTCCACATAACTCGGCACATTCGTACCGTTGGGCAGCGTTTTTCCATTTCCAGCCAGAGCTATTATGTCTCCATCGGTAAAGCCCTGCTTTTTAAGTGCCTTATATATCCTATCAAGGTTGTTCCAGTGCCTCTTGCTGTCAGCATCTCCAGCAAAAAGGATGGCATGCTTGCTTGCCACATCAGAACCGTCAACCTTCTTTCCAATCTTTATATTGCCCCCCTTTCCAATCGAGGTGTACTGGGGGGTTTCCTTAAAGTCCAACCCGTAAGGGCCGCGTGGATCCTGCTGCTCTGCTCTTCTGGCAATCTCTCTCACCGTTGGGGCATCCTTACCCGTCCTCGCCAGCTCCTCCCCAACTTCCTTCGGGTAGTAACCTTCAGGTTTTTTGAACCCTCTTTTTGCCATCTCTGGCCAGCTTGAAGGGGTGTATCCATCGGCGAGACCCCAAGATGTTTCGTTATGCCTGGAAGCGCTCAAAAATGCCGCATCCCCGGTCCCTTTCAGCTTTTCTTTAAGGTCATCAATCATTCCTCCGCCAAAGCACTGGTTGAAGATGAAGACCATGTTCGCGTAGCCCGTCCTGTTGGCTATCCACATCCTCATCATGTTTGCAAGCTGCCAGTCGTAGACATAGCCACCGGAGCTCGTCACGATGCTGCTCGCATAGTCCTCCGGCTGGTCGTAGAAGTAGGAGCATTTTTCAGAATACAGAACCGCGGGAGTTATCTTGACCTCTATGAGGGCCTTCCCCTTATCCAGCTTTATCTCATATACTCCGGACTTTGTGACCGTTATGGAGCCCGAGCCGAGCTTCGTGTTTGAAAAGATGGTGTTGTACTCCTCCATGCTTACCTCAACATTTATCGGCTTTACCGGGGAGCACTCCTTGTGGCTGTAAAGCAGCCGCTTTTTTATATATCCATTTCGCCCCTTCAGCGTGTCCCAGTCGTAGTAGAACATGTTTATCTTTCCGTCTTTAGTATTGTGTTCGCTGTGCGTAACCTTATATGTGCCGATTATGTCCGCGTATCCGTTCGCCCCGTCATCCATATCCTTGCTCAGGGACATGCCTATAAAGTACACATTTATCTGAACCGCGGGCTGACCAGGCGGGTCAAAATGGGCTCCTATTGGAGATGTAGCCATTGAAAATATGACCAGAATGGCAAACAGCAAGCGTTTTTTCAATATTACCACACACCCAAACAGTTTTCATTAGACAACTAAAGTTCCAAGTTCTTTCACCAAAATAGGAACTTTAGCTTAATATATGTCAAGATTGACATCAAAGTTTATTAACATGCCGCCACATATTTGGGTAATGGGGAGTTGCAATGTTAAAATTTCCTGACAACTTCATATTTGGCACAGCCACATCTTCTTACCAGATAGAAGGAGACAACATATGGAGCGACTGGTGGTACTGGGCTGAGAAGGGAAAGCTTCCTAAAGCCGGGAAAGCCTGCAACCATTGGGAGTTGTATAAAAAGGACATAGAACTGATGGCATCACTCAATTATTCCGCCTACAGGTTCTCAATGGAGTGGGCAAGGATTTTCCCAGAAGAAGGAAAGCTCAATGAGTCTGCTCTTGAGAGATATCAAGATATTATAGACCTCCTCAACAAAAAAGGAATAACTCCAATGCTCACGGTTCACCACTTCACCCTTCCAACGTGGTTTGCCCTAAAGGGAGGTTTTGAGAAAGAAGAAAACCTCAAGTACTGGGAAGAATACGTTAGCGTCATAGCTGAGCTTAAAGGTGTTAAACTTGTAGCTACGTTTAATGAGCCGATGGTTTACGTTGTCGCTGGTTATCTTATGGGAATGTGGCCCCCTTTCAAAAAGAACCCCTTAAGGGCAGGAAAAGCTGCTGTTAACATGATAAATGCCCATGCAATAGCTTACGAAATCCTCCACGGAAAGTTCAAGGTTGGGATTGTTAAGAATTATCAGCATTTCATTCCAGCTACGAACTCAAAGAAAGACAAGGAAGCGAAGGATAGGGTTGATTATCTCTTCAACTGGGCTTTTATTGATGGTATTTTCCACGGAAGCTACGAGAGCTTCATGAAAAAATACGAAGTAAGTGAAAGCAATTTGGATTTCATAGGGATAAATTACTACAACATCCAGAAGGTCAAGAAAAGATGGAATCCACTGAATCCATTCATAGTTGAAGATGCCGGCGTGAGCAGAAAGACCGATATGGGATGGAGTGTCTATCCAAAGGGAATTTATGCGGGAATAAAAGCCTTTTCAAGATACGAAAAACCAATGTACATAACGGAAAACGGCATAGCAACGCTTGACGATGAGTGGAGGATAGAGTTCATAATCCAGCATCTGCAGTATGTCCACAAAGCTATTAGAGAGGGTCTTGACATCAACGGCTACTTTTACTGGTCATTTATGGACAACTATGAGTGGGCTGAGGGATTCAGACCAAGGTTTGGACTCGTTGAGATTGACTATGAGACTTTTGAGAGAAAGCCAAGAAAAAGTGCATACATTTATGGTGAAGTTGCCAAGAGGAAGGAAATAGGTGATGAGCTGTTGGAGAAGTATGGTCTCAGAGAGCTTTAACTTTTTACCATTTTTCTGATCTCTTCTGCATCTTCTTTGCTGAACTTGGGAAGTATGTCTAAATTGAGCTCAATTAGCTCAGCTATAGCCCTTAAACCACTCTCCGCATCATTTACAACGGGGTCAAGGAGAACCGCTTGTACAACTTTTTCTATATTGCCTTCCGCTGCAGCCTCAGCTGAGAGCTTCTGAATCTCCGCTTGAGTTCTCAGCATCGGTATTACCTCCTTCGTAAGCTTAACTTTCAAAGGCTTGATTCCTTTGGGAGAAACTTCAGCCGGCACTTCTACTACAGTTCCATAGGGCAAATCAATGTAGCCTTTATTAGGGACATTTATAGCCTCCTGAAGCTTTTTGTTGCCTTCAAGCCCTTCAACAATATTCATTGCAATATCCGGGAACTTAATGAACTTGTTAAATGCAAACTTGGGTACGAAACCTTTAAGGAACAGCCGCAAAAGCTTCCTAACTTCCTCTCCCTCTTTTTTCGTCCGTTCGATCCACTTCAAGCCTTTCTTCTCTTCGGGAATTAAGTCCCATGCAAAGCTGAGGTATTCTCCAATGTGATTGTCACTTGGAGAGGGGAACAAGCCAAAAGCTCTGTATAAGAGCTGGGACAAAGGTTCAAATTTTGGATTCTTCTCTAACGCAGAATCAAGCTTTTTATAACTTTCTTCTCCATCAATGTAAAGCTCCATGATCCATGTGAAGTGATTCAGACCAGCTGCAATGAAAGTTATTTGATTTTCTTTAACCCCTAACAAGGGAGCTAATGTTTCTTTCCTCTCAAGATAACCCGTGCACAGTCCATAGACATTTCTCAGCTTGGTGTAGTTTAAGACAGCATACGTAACTCTTGGCTCTGGATTTGAGTAGATGAAAACACGAGCATCACTGTTCATGTCCTCAATCTTTTTTGCAATATTCAAGACTAAAGGAACAACCCGTAAGGTGTGGCTTAAGCCGCCGATGCCGCCGTTCTCCCCTAAGACCTGCTTTATACCGTATTTATGGGGGATCTCAAAATCCAGCCTCCAGCTCTTGTAGCGCTCTTTTTCAACCGATATAACTGCATAATCGATACCAAAATCCTCAAGCTCTCGGATGTCCTGGAAAGCCCGAATTTTCAGCCCCTTCTTAAAAACTTTGCCAATTTTTCTCCCTACAGCCTCAATAAATTCCAGCCGCTCTTTGTCAATATCAACGAGGTAAATCTCTGCCTTATTCAAAATTTCGCTGTTCGCTATTGTATAGAGGGCTAAAGGAGTAAAGATGCTCCCAGCACCTATAAAAGCTATTCTCATCAAACCACCTCTGCAAAGGGGGTGACATGCAACAGCAGCTTTGGAAGAACTTTAATACCTTCTCCGTACATAGCTCCAATTTTCTTCCCATAGAACATCCCAACAATTCTAATAAAGAGCTCCCATTGTTGCCAGTTCTTTTCAAACTGACTTCTATGCTCTTTTAGAGCTCTGAGTTTTACATCAAAAACATCTGTCACATCCTCGATGTAGCTGGGTCTCGCAGTGTAGTATAAGGCAACCAGTGGGACTTCGTAAGGTGTCAAGCCCTTTTCAAGGTCATCTTTGTTTATATAAGGAAATGGAGCAAAAAAGACAGCTTCCAAAGCCAGAAAGCCAGCGTTTCTATGATCCGGATGGGCCTCATATGGAAGCCAAGGATCAGGGGCAAAGACGATATCGGGCTTCTCTTTGCGGATCACGCTTATTATTCTGTTTCTTACTTCAGGAGAGTAAGGAAGCTCTGTATCTTTATAATCGAGCCATATCAGCTTTTTAACTCCAATGACCTTTGCTGCTTTTTCCTGCTCCTTCTTTCTAATCCCAGCGAGCTCCTGAGGAGAAATCATAGGATCCCTGGTTCCCACAGCCCCATCTGTCAACGTTAAATACACAATTTCTTTTCCTTCCAAGAAAAGCTTAGCCAAAATTCCCCCAACTGCAAGCTCACAGTCATCTGGATGTGGCTGGATGCACAGAACTTTCTCAACATTTTCAAAGGGATTATCCAAATCAATCCCAAGTATGTTCTGAAGTAAAAACTTAACCGCTTTTTTCTGATCTAAGCTCCCAAGCATTTGATTCAACATTTCAAATGACATCATAATTACCCCTCCTCAAAATTTCTTCGGCTCTTTTCTTCAAAATCTCTTGGATCCTACTTCTATCTTCCGGGTATTGCTTTCTAATCCACAGCCAGACAAGAGCACACGGAATCCAGAAGAGCGAGCCGATTATGAGAGCATATTCATATGCCAAAGCATTTGAGTAGCCGGCACTTCTGAGCGTTTCTATCAGGAATCCCCCGAAAAGAGGGCCAAGAGCTTTTCCAACGTTATCTATTATGTTGAAGACTCCGAAGACGGTGCCTCTGTCCTCGGGAAGATTAACTTGAGAAATTATTGCCGTAACGTTCGGCCCAGCAAAGCTCACCAGCTGGAGAAAGAGAAATGAATAAAGTGCAAGAGCAATCCAGCCTTTAATACTGAGCTGACTTGGAAGGGGATATATAATAATTCCTATCGCCGCAAGCATGCCTAAGAATATTGCCAAGCCCGTTACAATCGCTCTGCCCCCTCTCATCTTTCCTTCAAAGTAATCCCCTACAAAACCCCCGATAAGAGTTCCTATAACTGTCGCAATCCCTAAAATTAGCAGAACAAACGTCGCCGTGTCTTTTGCCATTCCTCTTGTGACGATAAGGAATGAAACCAGCCAGTACATTAAAACACCCCACGGAACAGTCCCACTTAATCCCTGGAGGAATATCAGGAGATTCGTCTTTGTTTGGAACGATTTTTTAACAGCATCCCAGCTGAGTCTGTAGGTGTATTCGTAGCCCCTCTCGAGAACTTCTTTTAGGACTTTTTCCCCTCCTCCCCTCTTAGGTTCTTCTGCTATCAGGTAAAACAGGGGTGCGAGAATAAAATTTGGAACAGATGCTATTATAAACGGCGGCCTCCAGCTCGCTATTAGTCCAGCAATTACCATTCCAAAGAGCGTTCCAAATCCAAAAGCCGTCTGAATATATGCATACCCCCGTCCTCTGTGCTCTTCCTCAAACATATCCGCTATCAGAGAATATCCTATCGGAATTATTGAACCAACTCCGATTCCAGTAAAAAGACGCATGAGCAAAAGCTGCCAATAGCTGTGAACAAATGCAGTTAAGAAACATGGAATTTCCCCGATTAGGACTCCAATTACAAGAAGCTTTTTCCTGCGTCCAATGTCTGAAAGGAACCCCCAGATAAGGGTTATTAATGCACTTGTTGCAACAAAGATCGTCGAAACTAATCCCATTTGGGTTTCGCTTATGCCGAACTCCTGCATAATCTGCTGATAGTTTGGGGGCAGAAGGTTTTGATCTGCCATCAAAAAAGCAGCCATCAAAATAAGGAGCACAATAGATACCCTACGTCTAATGTTTTCCATAACCCTCCCTCCAGGCTTGATAAATAGCCTTAAACGCATCTAATCTCCTCTCAGCCAGGGGTTCCCAACCGCGAGCATCACTGTTTTCAGCTAAAAACGCATGTTCCCACTTCAACTCCCATGAAAGCATGTTCAATCTTTGATTTCCCCAATCTTTTGTCCAAATATCCAAACCTTTGTCCGGTGCCCAGCTTGAAGTTCTCAGATAAAGGCTCCTTCCGCTGTGTTTCAGCCTGCTTGGGAGAACAATCTCATTGTTAAGCTCATTTATTAACTCTCTGAGCTTCTGGATGCTCAAAATATAACCTGCCAAATTCCTGTATCCGAAAAACTCCAGATCAGTACCGTATAATATTATTTCATCCAGACCTTTAATCCACTTCACGGCTTTCTTAACGTTCATCAGCGGGAACCCGCCTATTCCGAGCATAACGGCGGTATTAACTGCTACCCACACTGGGATACCCGTAATTTCTTTTACAGCTTTGAGAATAACCTTTCCACCAAATACAAGCTTTATTGCACTTTTTAGTTCTCTCAGACCAAGAAGGTAATTCCAATAGACAAATTTCTCTCCTCTTTGAGCTTTAATTAAATGAGGATAAAGAGGCTTTATGGGCTTAATTGCTGAATTTAGATGATTTGAGAAAAGCAACGCTTCCCCATCAACAAAGACTTCATCATAGCCACAGTCTCTTAAAATGGCAGGTATTATAGGATCGTAAGCTAATTCGGGAAGCCAGAAGGTCTTCGGTTTCACTTCAAAGGTTCTCTCTTTAACTGCTATGTCTTTCATTATCTGTGCCTCTACCCTATCCAAAGGAAGGAGAGGCAGAATAGCATGAGTGTAAGCTGTACCGGTAATCTCAATTAGATCGCTTTCAATACCTTCTTTTATGAGTGTTATTAGGTCTTTTGGCAAATACTGGAGAGAAAAACCCGTAATATTCAAAGCAAAAGGAATCTCGCTTTTTATTAGCTCGAAAATTGTTGGGATGTATGACTTTTTAACAACTTTTGGAATCTCACTTTTTGGAATTTCAGCATACTGAAGGTTTGCATGAAATACCAAGGCATTTGCCATTTCACTCACCTAACCATCTTCACCCCATCGGAAGCTTCAACTAAAAAATACTGGGCTTTCCAGTTGAATGCCTTAGTGTATTCTCTCAAAATTTTCTCCCCAATTTTCTTAGCCTCCTCTCTATCCACTACAGCTATCGCGGCTCCTCCAAACCCTGCCCCAGTTAGCCTTGCCCCATAGGCTCCAAGCTTGACAACTTTTCTTACAAAGAAATCAAGCTCTCCGCAGCTCACGCCATAATTCTCAGCTATGTCCCAGTGAGCCCTTGTCAAAATTTTTCCAAATTGTTCTATATCCCCTTTTCTGAGGGCTTCTTTTGCTTCTAAGACCCTTTCATTTTCCCTTATAATGTAGGCAAAGCGCTTTTTGTAGATTCCCGGCAATCCTCTTAAATCTCTCTCAGTTACTTCTTTTGAGGATTTCTTTCCTATGCGCTTGAGAATTGTTTCTGCTATTCTTCTTCTATCAGCATAGGCAGAAGCCGCCAGCTTACGCCTAATGCCTGTGTAGAAGACCAAAATCTGCATATCCTTGGGAAGAGCTATATACTCATAGTGAAGAGTTTCAGTATCAATGAACACTGCATGCCCCTTTTTTCCAAGGGCAACTACAAATTGATCCATTATACCACAAGGAATACCAACAAACTCATTCTCTGCCTTTTGTGCAAGGAGTGCCATATCTTCTCTTGAAATTCCCAAGTTGTAGACTTCATTCAGAAACTGCATTATTGCAAGTTCAAAACTCGCCGAGGAACTCAATCCGGCTCCAATCGGTAAGTTACCATTAATCCTCCCTCTAATCCCCCCAAGCTTGAAACCCGCCTCAAAGAGAACCTTGTAAATTCCTTTAACATAGTCAATCCATGAATTCTCCTTTTCAAGGTTATTTAGCTCAAAAGCCCTTGTCTCTTTAAAGTGTTCCGAATACAACTCCACAGATTCACTTTTCTTACCCTCAATAACTGTGTAGAGATTCACAGCCATTGGCATAACATAACCAAAAGTGTAATCCGTATGCTCACCAATCAAATTAACCCTTCCCGGAGAAATAACCCTATGCATGGAACTACCCAAAGAGTAGTTTTGTATCTTGTTATATTTAAGCTTGCCTCAGAAACCTTTAAATATTGCAGGTAGCTGATAAAATTCGGGCGGGGGTTGCCGAGCCTGGTCAAAGGCGCGGGATTTAGGGTCCCGTCCCGCAGGGGTTCCCGGGTTCAAATCCCGGCCCCCGCACCAGAAACTTTTCTGACAATTTCATTCAAAAAATCAAATGGTCGTGTAACGCTTTAGGAGATTATACCAGAATCATGAGAGCAATTAAAAAATAAACCCAAAAAAGAATCAAAAATCAACCAATCTGGAATGCTGCACTTCTCAGTTCTCCACGCTCAAATCTGTGTGGGTCGTACCAGTCCCAATCAAGTGGAACTTTGCTCTTTCCTTTCACTATCAGCTCTGCGATTGCCTCACCAACTCCTGGTGCCATCATAAAGCCATGTCCGCTGAAACCTGCAGCTATATAAAGCTCATCTACATATTGAATTCTTCCTATTGCAGGATTGCTATCGGGAGTTTTGGCATAAAACCCTGCCCACTGCCTAACAACGTGAACATACTTCAAAGCAGGAATAATTTTTGTTGCCCACTTAAGTACCTCCCTCATGAAGTCATATGTAGGTTGAACATCATCTAAATGAGTGAGCTTCTCAAGCCCAGTTCCGCAGATAACACCGCCATCTTCACCATCTTGGATGACATAGGAATCATTCCATGCAGGGGGACACGTCAATGGTTCAATTTGTCCCTCTGCTATTGGCTCAGTTTTGACAAGTTGATGTTTGTACGGCTTTATTGGGATAAAATCCCTTTTCAGTCCAGCCATTTCATTTATTATTGGTGCCCAAGCATTTGCAGCGTTAATTACTATTCCAGTCTTTATTATGCCTTTTTCCGTTTTAACCCCTTTTATTTCATCCTTTTCCACCAATATATCAACCGCCGGTGTATATTCGCAAATCTCAACACCAAACTCTTTTGCTTTCTTTGCAAACCCGTAAACAACGTGGAATGGACTTGCCTTCCCATCTTCGGGGTTCCATGCACCCGCTAAGAAAGGCTCTGTATTAAGGGGTGGGACAATTTCTTTTGCTTCATCCATGCCAATGAGCCTTGTAGGGACTCCAAGCCTGTTCTGGAGTTTTATGTTTTTCTTAAATACTTCAACTTCCTCCTCACTTGTTGCTAAGAATAGGTATCCACTCTGTTTGAAATTTATATCATGCTCAAGCTCATCACTAAGCCTCTTCCATCTCTCAATGTTGTACTTTTGAAGCTTTATATTTGCTTCATCGGTAAATTGTGCCCTGATTCCAGAGGCACATCTGAAGGTTGAACCTGAACCTATGTATTTCTTCTCAAGGACAACAACGTCTTCAACACCAAGCTTTCCTAAATGGTAGGCTATTGAGAGTCCAATGACGCCTCCACCAATAATGACAACTTCAGCTCTACTCTTCATTTCCATCACTCTCCATCTCACCCACCAATACTCCGGCTGGAACGGGTCTCACAGGGATTCTTGTTGCAGGAAGCGTAATTTCATCTGGTCTTTTACCGGTTTTTCTTGCAAGGATCGAGATAACCATCGGAAGACATGTCCTTCCTTGACACGGCCCCATGCCTATCCTTAAAAGCCTCTTTATCATCTCGATGTCAGTGACTCCCTGGTCTATTAGAGCCTCGATTTCCTCCTGAGTTACTTCATTACAGCGGCAGATTATGATGTTTTTCTTATCGCTCATTCTCTCACCACCCTGACAGCCCTAACATCCCACGCAAGCTCAATTGGCATTTCAACCGTTATTATTGGCGTATCCCCTTTGCTCTTCTCCCTTGGCACCACTGTAATCACTTTTCCTTTCCCCACTTCTTCTCCGACCCTGTTGAGCAAAACCACCTCCTCCCCAACCTTTGGGACCGGTAAAAGCTCATGCGGCATAGTAACCCTGGCTTTGTCACCAACGTAGTGAACCATGAAGAATGCCAAGCCGGGACAAATCTGCACACAGAGAGAACAGCCAATGCACTTCTCGTAATCAACGATCGGAATTGCATTTGGATTTTCCATAAGAACAGCGTTTGTGGGGCAGATTTCTTTACATGGTGTACATGGAATTTCCTGAGGACATTCAGGAATTGCAACAGGTCTTCTCCTCAATCGCTCCTCGCTGGGAAGCTCTATGACTTGCCTGAGCTCTTCAACTGTTATGAATCCCTCTCTGAGGTAGTGCGGGATTTCACTCATTCTACCACCACCTTCTTAATACCCTCAAGAACTTTCCTACCAAATGGTCCGGCTCTAAACTCGTCAAGCTCTTTCTGGGCTTTCTCTATCTCTTTGAGCCATTCTGGTGAAGCAGAGCTAATCTCCAGAGCAGCAGCAATTCCAGCTATCTTTCCTTCAAGCATTGCCGTTGTTGCCTCCTCAATTCCCGCCGAATCTCCTGCAACAAAGATTCCCCTAATTGTCGTTTCCATTCTGCTGTCTCTAATCACAACATGCCCCCCAAGCTCTGGGACGTATTTAATCTGACAGCCGACCTGATGAAGGAGCTCTATGCTTGGCCTTAGTCCAACGGCTAAGGCAATTACATCAACATCAAATACTTTCTCGGTTCCCGGAATTGGTCTCCATCTTTCGTCAATCTGAGCAACAACTGCCCTTTCAACCTTTTCTTTCCCTTCAGCTCTAAGGATTGTGTGTCTCGTCAGAATTGGAACACCCAATCTTCTAACCTTTGCTGCGTGAACGAAATAGCCTCCAATCTTTGGCATAGCCTCAACTATTGCCCTTACTTCAACACCAGCTTGGATTAGCTGATAGGCTAAGATTAATCCAACGTTTCCGGCGCCAACAATGAGAACCCTATCTCCCGGCTTGACTCCATATGTGTTCATTAATGTCTGAATGGCTCCCGCTCCGTAAACACCGGGTAAGTCGTTGCCCTCAAAAGGTATCATCTTTTCCATTGCTCCAGTTGCCACAATAACAGCTTTTCCTCTGAATTCCACGAGCTCTTTATTTTTCCTGACCCCAACTACGAGCTTTTCATCTCCATCTTGGAGAAGCATTATCGCTGAAGTTTCAAGGAAAATCTCTATGTTTTCCCTTTTTCTAACTTCTTCCTCTAAAATTTCCGCTATCTTGATCCCTCTAACTCCTGCAAACTGCTCTCTCTTTCCAAAGAACTTATGGGTCTGCTTTACCAGCTGGCCACCAAGCATTGGATTCTCATCAAGAAGGATGACCTTAGCTCCGGCATCAGCAGCATTTATTGCAGCCATAAGTCCAGCAGGTCCTCCACCAATAATCACTATATCACCAGAAACTTTTTCTGCCTCCCTCCATTCTGGAGGTTTTGCATTCTTGGGCAGTATTGGCTTCTCTTGTTGCATTCTTATATCCATGCCCTCTTCAACGAGTGTTATGCATGTTCTTACGTTTGGAATTCCGTTCACTGTCATTAAACATGAGGAGCACTTTCCAATTGCACAGAACAAGCCCCGAGGTCTGTGTTTGTGAACACTGTATCCAAGGACTCTTATACCAGCAGCATGTAATGCCATGACTATTGTTTCTCCTTCATATGCCTCAACTGGTTGTCCCTCAAAATAGATTGTAATTTTTCTGCCACGCTTTTTTTGAAAATCAAGAACAGGGTGTTCAGTGAGCCTCATAAGTTTCACCAGCATGAAATATGTAAAAACTTGTTTATGAGGATTTTCTGATAAAAAAGTTTTGCACCTTTGGTTGCCTTTCTTTTGTCTAATTAAGATTTCAGAATATAACAATGTCCAATTAATCTGAGAATAGACGAAAATCTTTCAATAAAAAGGATTATAAGGTAAAAATCATCCCATCTGAAGTGCGGTTTCCCTTAACTCTCCACGCTCAAAGCGATATGGGTCATACCATTCAATTGGCAAATCAGTTCTTCCTTTTGTTATCAAATCTGCAAGCATCTCAGCAACAGCTGGAGCCATCATAAAGCCATGTCCACTAAAGCCGGCAGCAATGTAAAATTCATCAATCTCCTCTATCCTGCCAATTGCTGGATTGCTGTCTGGGGTTTTGGCATAGAACCCAGCCCATGTTCTAAGGATTAAAAGCTCACCAAGAACTGGAATTATCTTTGTAAATGCTTTACTAACTTCTCTTATAAACTCATAAGTGGGGGTTAAATCGTAGGTAGGGCCGTATTCAACACCTACTCCCCCAATAATACCACCATGTTCTGTTTGAGTTAAATATGCATCATTATACTTCAAGGATATCACCATTGGGTCGATCTGTCCTTCCTTAAGTGGCTGTGTAATAACTCCCTGATGTTTATATGGTTCAATCGGGATTTTAATTGGAATTTTAGCCATTGCGTTAATCAGCTTAGCCCATGCATTTGCGGCATTTACAATAATCCCGGTTTCAATTATACCTTTATTTGTTTTAACTCCTTTTATCTCACCTTCCTCAACTATTATGTCCTTTGCCTCGGTATACTCTAAGATTTCAGCACCAAGCTTTCTTGCTTCCCTTGCAAACGCAGTTGTGGCAAAGAATGGGTCAGCTTTTCCATCAGTTGGATTCCATGATGCTGCAATAACCTCACTCGTATCCAAAACAGGGACAATCTCTTTAGCCTCTTCTGGAGTTATCAGCCTTGTGGGAACTCCAAGACTGTTCTGGAGCTTTATATTTTTCCTAAACTCCTCCACTTCCTCATCGTCATAGAGAAGAAATAGATATCCCGTTTGCTTAAATGGAAAACCGAGTTCTTCACTGTATTTCTTCCACAGCTCAACTGAACGCTTCATGACCTTAATATTGGCTTCATCAGTAAACTGCTGTCTTATTCCAGTCCCACATCTAAAAGTTGAGCCCGAACCAATATACTTCTTTTCCAGCACTGTAACCTGCTCTCCTCTTTTCGCAAGCTCATAGGCAAGTGTAACTCCAATAATCCCCCCACCAATGATAACAATCTCACTCCTCATCTGCCATCACCTTCATTTTCACTGGTCTGATTGGCGTTCTGGCAACCGGCAGCTTTATCTCCTTCAAATCCTTCCCTGTCTTCCATGCAATTATCCGAGCCACCGTGTCAATGCAGTATCTCCCCTGGCAGAAACCCATACCAACATGGGTCAACCGTTTAATTAATTGGATGTCTGTAATCCCCTGATCAATTAAGTCAAGAATGTCTTTCAGCGTAACATCACATCCACAGATAAAAACTTCTTCTGGATTGATCTTTTCCAGATCAATGTTGAGCTTAATCATAAAATCACCTCCTCAAGAAGAGATGCTTTGTCCCCAATTTTCTTGAGAAACTCCTCTTTTATTTGATCAACATTGCTTTTGAATCCAAATTCCTCAAGGATATAAGCTCCAACCAATCTGCCCTCGAGATAGTTCTCGTAACTTCCTTTAATCCAAGAAGCGTTTCCAGCTATATAAACTCCGTCAACAATCTCATTTCTTTTGTTCCTAAGGGGAAGATAACCACCCAGATCTTCCACATACGTTATCTCAGCCCCCACCTGCTGTGCTAAATGAATATCAGGTCTGTATCCCTCGGCGATTATCAAAGCATCTGTCTCATAAACATTCCCTTTTACATCTACAACCCTCTCAACCTCGTTCTCACCTTCTGCTCTTACTATCGGATTTTCAATAAGGATATAATTTAAACCATGATTCTCAAATTCTCTGGCAATATTTTGAGAATTGCTGCCGTAGAGTGTTATCTTGTTCCCAGGTTTGACGCCCCAGATGTTTAACAATTCAAGAACAAAATCCTCTCTAAATACGCCGGGCATTTCGTTGTTCTCAAACAGTGCAAATTTTGCTATCCCTCCTGTTGAAACGACAACCCTCTTAGCTGTAACCTCTATTAAATCATTTTCCTTATTTGCAACTACAACAAAATAATCCCCGTCACGAAAGACACCAAGAACTGGCGTCCTTGTAAAGGCTTTAACCCTGAGCCGTTCAACAAGTTCCTTTCTAAATTCTTTTGGTTTCTTGCCATTACTGAGAGGCACGCTCCTCTTCAGTAAGCCCCAGCCTAATCTTCCTTTCTCCTCAAAAATCACAACATCAAGACTGTCTTGCATTTCCAAAGCAGCCCCTAATCCCGCAGCACCGCTGCCAACAATCACAACATCAGTATAATACCTTTCAACTTTGCCCATTTCTCCCAAATGTTCCGGCAGGGGCTCCATATAGCTCTGCATTTCAATTTTCATCCCATCCCAAACCTTAGTCTTTCTGCCATCATAGTTCCTGACACCATTAACAGTTACGAGAACTGGACCGAAAGTAAATGCCCCCCTTTTTCGTCCATGTCCGCTCAGTGTAATCCACTTTATCCCATTTGCGAGCAGTGCAACGTGAATCGGCTCTCCTTCGTATGCTTCAAGAGATTTCCCCTCAAAATAAATTGTAACTTTCTTAGAAGAATCCTTCTCATACAGATCTAAAGGGCGCATGATATCACCTTCTTTAGCTTAATCCCATATTGTAGAACTCTTTGAGGCTTATAAACCTTAATGTTGAAACTAAAGGTTTTAAACAAAAAGTTAAAAATAGAATGAAGAATCAAGCAAACCCTCTGGCTTTGATAAACTCTGCGACATTTTCAATTTGGCTCTTTGCCCTCGCCTCCATGACTTTCTTGCCGCCTTCTTGCACTGGAACCTTCTTGAAAATCTGCTCATGAAGCTTAACAACGTCTTCTGGTGGCTTCGTTAGCAGGCTGATAATGATTATTATAAACAGTGTGACAAAGAAGTTTATGAAGAACACTGGAACGCCATTGAAGATCGATCCAAGGGTCCCAAAGAATCCCGGGGCATTTGGATTGAATGCCCATCCGTAAATCTTTGACTCAAGAATGACCTCAGAGATTAAACCGTATGCCATTCCTATAATTCCAGCCTCTTTTGTAACCCTCTTCCACCATAGACTCAGGGTTAATATTGGGCCAAATCCAACAGCCAAACCGCCCCATGCAGTCGCAACCATGCCATAGATGAACTTACTTCCCGTTAATGCTCCATAGAGAGCAAAGATTGCAACGCCTAAGACAACTATTCTACCAATGTTGACTATCTGCTTCTTCCCAAGCTCCTTTCCAAGAACTTTGTGATACAGATCTCTCGTAACCGCTGAGGAAGCAACCAGCAATTGAGAGTCAGCAGTACTCATTATTGCTGAAATTATACCTGCAATGACAAATCCTGCTAACCAAGACGGCATGAGCTCAACAGCCATTGCAGGAATGACTCTCTCTGGATCACTGACTTGTAAAATCCCCGCCTTCACCATAGCATATCCAAGGAATCCAGCAAAGAATGCACCCCAGAGGACGATGATTGTCCATATGCCACTGATGAATATACCAGGTCTCCTAAGCTTCCTTGGATCTTCAACACTCATGTATCTTGTGACTATGTGAGGCTGACCAAGATATCCAACGATCCATGAAGCATAACCAATGGCAAAAATTAATGCAGCAAACCCAACAGCACCTCCGAAGGGATGTAGCTTTGCGGGCTCCATGTATTGGGTTGCCTTTTCAAGCCCGCCAATCTTTGCAAGGGCTAAAATGGGCACTATAATAAGTGTCAGTAGCATAAACAGCGCCTGCACTACATCTGTCCAGACAACTGCAAAGAATCCTCCCGTAATAACATAGGCGGTCAGTATAATCACAGTTATTAAGATACCAGTGTTTACACTGATATCAAACGCCTGAGCTAAGGCTTTTCCACCCGCTGCAAATTGTGCTGCTACATAAGCTGTCATGAAGACCAATATAATCGCAGCACCAAGGATTCTAATCAGCTTTGTATCATCCTTAAGCCTCGCCTCCAAGTAGTCTGGGACTGTAATTGCCCTGAATTTACCCGCATAAATTCTCAATCTTGGCCCAATTAGCACATAGTCTGCCAAGGTTCCAAAGAGACATCCAATTGCCGCCCAAAATGCACCCAAACCTGCTTTAAATGCACTCCCCGGATAACCAAGCATCAGCCAGCCAGAGAAGTCGCTTGCTTTATCACTGAGGGCAGCAGCAAGAATGTGGACTTTTCTTCCACCAACGAAATACTGATCTTCGGTTTTTGTGAACCTGTTTGCCCACCAGCCGATGTATGCCAAAAGGACTAAGTATGCCAGGAAACCAATCAGTATGCCAGCGTTCATCTCTTACCCCCCTCAAGCTCTTTTAGCAATTCCTCGTCGTATGCCAGTATTTCATCGTCTACATAGTATTCCTTGCCTGTTATTTTGTCCCAAAAGCCATACAGCACCATCACTAAAATCCCTAAAAGAGTAGGTACAATCAATGTTGCCCAAGCAGCACCACTAAGGCCCATTTTTTCACCTCCAGTAACTTGATGCAGCAACAATGTACTGCAATTTTCATTTATACACTTTACGTATATAAAACTAACGCCGCACAAAATTTGGATATGTGCAACAGATTTTTATGAATTATACTTCATCAATTAGTGTTATAAGCAAGGAGTATGTTAAACTGTTATGGGGAGGGTCAAATGGGAATCGCGACGGTTAAAGTCATGAAGCCAGTATTTAAACCAAAAGATGAAAAGAATGCAAAATTTGTACTCTATCCATATAGAATATACCACATAAAACTCTTTTACAAACGTCTAAAAATGTCCGATAGAGTCATGGACTATTTTGCATATGTTGACTGCTACCGTTTTGGAGTTGAAAGAGGAGACGGTATTATAGACATCCAAGAGTGGAAAGTCCCAGAAGATGCAATTATGCCATCGAATATAACAGAGGAGGAAGCAAAACAAAAAGCAGTAGAGAGTGCATTTAATTGGGGGAACCTGATGGTCATAAGCTGGTGGACGCCAAAAGTGGAGGTAGTAAAAGAAGTGGAAGCATACAAAGTATTCTGGATATTTAAAGAAGACGGAGAAGTCTATGTGATGGATAGCCTAACCGGAGACAAGTTTAAATTCAAAGACTTAATGTAACGATGTCACCGTGCATGAATCTCAACTATATCCCCATCCTCTAATACATGGTCAGCTCCGACCCTTTGTCCCGGGAATTTCACACTCTTACCCCATACCCTTGCATATTTGAATTTCTTGGCAAAATCCTTGTGGATTCTCTTTGCAACATCCAAAACAGTTGCACCTTTCCTAAGAGCAATTGGAGGATAAGCCGGTTCTTCTCCCGGAGATTTTGTGAAAACCCTAATTATACCAGCCAGCTCATAAAGAGCATCCTTAACTGCATCAATGTTTATTCCCTTCTTTGCCGAAACGGGAACTATTTTAAAGCGATTTCCATATTCTCTAACCAATTTTTCATAGTTTTCTCTGCTTCCGGGGGCATCTCCCTTATTTGCAATAATTATTGCTCTCCTCCATACTAAGCTCTCATCCAAAGCGTCAGCAAACTCTTCAAGCGTTACCGGTTCTTTAACTGTTATCTCAGCCGAGTGAATTTTCTCTTCCCGGAGCATTTTCATGACTTCTTCGATATCACCTTTAATGTTCTCCTGCCCGTTAATTACAATTCCTCCATATGGCATCTTCTTGATCTCAATCCTAGGCCTTCTCTTGTTGATTTTAATCCCTGCTCTTTCAAACTCTTTTAGAATTATCTCCATCTGTCTGATGGGGTCCTGAGAGAGATCAATGACAATAGCAATTGCATCAGCATTCCTAATCACGGCCAAAAGCTGAGTTCCCATACCTTTTCCCAATGACGCACCTTCAACTAAACCAGGAACTTCAACCAGCTGGATTTGAACGTCATTATGTTTCATCATTCCAGGAATCGGCTCAACAGTGGTGAATGGGTAATCGGCAACATCTGTATCTACCCCAGTAAGCCGCCTTAAAAGAGAAGATTTACCTACATTCGGCAGACCAGCGAGAACTATTTGGGCTGCACCTTCTTTTTTGACACTGAAAGAATAACCTCCTCCCTTTCTCTGAGCTTGTTGCTTTTCAAGCTCCTTCCTAAGCTCTGCTAATCTTCGCTTTATTTGGAGTCTGAGCTTTTCTGTTCCTTTATGCTTTGGAACAGTTGCATACATTTTTTCAAGTGCTTTGATTTTTTCTGCGATTGTTTTTGCATTCCTATATTCCTCTTCTGCCGCAAGATACTCTGCTGTAACGTTGGTCGGCATAAAAGTCACCTCTTTAAAAACGCTACTCTCGCCATTAGATGTTAATGGAGTGATTTTATAAAGATATGGTTCCCATGTACCTCGTTCAAATATCATCAAATTTATATACTTTGCCGAAAAATTTTAGAAGGGTGGAAGATGGTGAGGGCTACTCTTGATGATACTGACAAAAAAATTTTGGGAATACTTCAGAAGAACAGCCGAACTCCCCTGAGAGAAATATCCAAAGCAGTTGGTCTGGCTGAATCGACGATTTACGAAAGGATAAAGAAGCTTAAAGAAAATGGCGTGATCAAAAAGTTTACTGTAATTCTTGACCCCGAGGCACTTGGATTCACAATGCTGTCGTTTATCCTAATTAAAGCAAAAGCTGGAAAATACGCTTATGTTGCCAAAGAACTCGTCAAATACCCTGAAATTGTGGAAATCTATGAGACTACCGGGGACTATGATATGATAGTTAAAATTAGAACAAGAGGAAGTGAAGAGCTTAATGAGTTCCTTGACAAAATTGGAGAGATTGATGGCGTTGAGGCAACACACACAATGGTAGTTCTGAAGGTACATAAAGAAACTACGGAACTTCCCCTCTAATTCAAGTTCTTTACCCATTTTTGTCCATTTTTGAGTGAAAATGTTTATAAAGATGCAGTTCTAATCTTATCTGAACGTTACTATGGAGGTGTCAAAAATGAAAGTGCTGTTTCTGAGTGCGGATGACTTTGAGGATATTGAGCTAATTTACCCCCTTCACCGCATAAAGGAAGAAGGGCATGAAGTGACTATAGCAAGCAACAAGAAAGATTATATAACCGGGAAACATGGATACAAGGTTAAGGTTGATTTAACTTTTGATGAAGTCGATCCAGATGAGTTTGATGCCCTTGTTCTACCGGGAGGAAAAGCGCCGGAGAGAGTAAGGATCAATGAAAAGGCTGTGGCAATAGCAAGGAAGATGTTCAACGATAGAAAACCAGTGGCAACAATCTGTCATGGGCCTCAAATTCTGATATCAGCGGGAGTTCTAAAAGGAAGAAAAGGAACATGTGTAATAACAATTAGAGATGATCTTATTAACGCTGGAGCGGAGTTCATAGACAAAGAAGTTGTAGTCGATGGAAACTGGGTAAGCTCAAGACATCCCGGCGATTTATATGCCTGGATGAGAGAGTTTGTTAAGCTGTTAAAGTGATTCCTCTCCTGTTTCTTTGTTTCTTTGGATGATAATTTTTATATATCTCTTCTTGGACTTTAGTAACGGAAACACCATATGTGAGTACTAAATTTACATGAGGGGGTAGGAATGGAAAAGAAAAGGCTTTATCGTTCAAAGGATGAGAAAATATTTTTGGGAGTTTTAGGAGGGATAGCAAAGTACCTTGATGTTGATCCTACACTTGTGAGGATAATCTATGTCATCCTGCTCTTTTTGGCCCCTGTAACGGCGATACTGATGTATTTCGCCTTGGCCCTCATAATGCCGGAAGAGCCTGAGGAAGAGATATCCCTTGATAAGCTTCCTGAAAAAGCGGAAAAAATTGCAAAAGAGATTGATGAAACACTGACACAAGCATTTAGCTCTAAAAAGCCAGCCCCAACGGTTAAAGATCACAGCAATGAAAAGCTCCTCGCAATAATTTTAATTATTCTTGGTGGAGTTCTGATTTTAAGAAAGATAGCCCCCTTCATGTGGTATCTTCAGGGGGATGTTCTCTTAGCAGTCCTGCTGCTCCTATTTGGAATATACTTGCTGATTAGGGGGTGAAAACATGGGAAGAACACTTGGACTTTTCCTTTTGTTCCTTGGAGCATTAATACTCCTCAAAAAGTTCTACCCTGAGACGCTAACATATTTAGCACCATATGCTCACTACATAAAGGCATCATTTTGGGGTGTTGCTCTTATCTGCCTTGGTTTATACTTGCTCTCAAAGAACAAAGCTTGGAGAACTACAATTAGTGCAATCTTTATTCTCTATGTTGCCCTTTACTTAGTGGTTCCTGACGTTGGCACCACTTCCTGGTACTCAATAGGAGAGTGGTTTGGGGAGAAAATGGAAGGGGAAATGCATGCCGTTGGAGAATTCCAAGCCTCTGAGCTGATTATTCAAGACATTGTAGCTGAAACTAAAATAATAAGCACTGATGGAAACTCAATAAAAGTCACATCGAATCTTCCTGTTCAGGCAGAAATAAGTGGGAGTACCCTTATTCTGAAATGCACTGAGGTATGTAGCAGATATAAAAATGGCAAGCTGACTGTGGAGGTAGGCAAAGGACTCTTAAAAAGCCTTGAAATAAGCAATACTGTTGGGGATTATTACATAAACCTCGAAGATAACCTGAGCCAAATCATGATAAAAAACACCGTTGGAAGATTCAGCATTTCACAAATGAAAATTGAAGAGCTTTATCTGAGCGACTTCGTTGGGGATTTCAACATAGAGATTGAGGAATGCTCTCAGATTACCATGGAAGATGGAATCGGCGATATAACAATTGATGTACCCTCGGAATATAAAGTTGTACCTATCATAAGGGATTCAGCAACAAAAATTGAGATTAACTCCAATGAAAGTGGCACAAAAACATTAAAGCTGATAGTTGACAGCGTAATAGGAAGAGTAAAGGTGAGCTGAGAGACATGGAGAGGTGGAAGATAATAAAAGCTTTCACGCTTGGATCTTTGCTTGAGGTTATGATTCCAAAGCCTGGCAATGTGAACCGCTTTAGAGATTTCGAGGATTTGACCCTTTATCATTTTCTCTTTGGAAATGTTGCTGTTGTTGATATCCTCTATGAGGCAACGGAGGTCGGCAGATTAATTAAGCGAGGGGATTATCAGCTAAGTGAAGCCAATATCGGAGAAATGATCAAAAGGGCAGTCCAAAATGCAAAAGCTGCACAAGATGCAAATCCCAATTTTGGTATAATAGCACTGGAGATCCCTCTTGTAATTGCTTTAACTATCTCAAAAAACCTTTATGATGCCAGAGAACTTGTAAAAAGGTTAATTGAACATTCAACAGTTAGAGACGCAATGGAGTTATATAAAGCCATAAGAATCGCCAACCCCAAAGGAATAAAGAGCGGGGTTAAATACGACGTTTATAATGAGAATGTTTTTGATGAGCTTTTCAGAGATAGAATCAACCTCAAACGCTTAGCTGAAATAAGCTGTGAAAGAGAGCTTATTTTTTGTGAATGGTTAAATGGATATGAGCTCAGTTACAAGACATTCCTGAGGCTCAAAGAATTAACCAAGAAATTCAGCCTTGAAGAAGCTGTTTTAAATGCGTTTATTGAGCTCTTAGCATCAACCCCAGACACCCTTATTATCAGAAAAGCTGGAAAGGCTGAGGCTGAACTTGTAATGAGGAAGGCAAGAGAAACACTGGATGGAACTCTCAGTATTGATGAACTGGATAAATTCCTAAGGGAAAAAGGGGATTTAAGAAATCCTGGGAGTTTAGCAGATATAACGGCAATTGCTTTGAGTTTGCTGATTCTTGATGGCTACAAACTTAATCTCTAATTATTCTTATCCTCTTCGCCCCTCCAAGTCCAATTCCAAGCATCTTAGAATCTATAACGACAGCGTCCCTACCAAGCTCTTCAAGGACTCTTACCTTTAAGCCCGAAACTTCTGTGATTCTCTCATCCCCACCAAATTCTTCATCCACCTGAGCCTTTAAGAACTCATAGGCTTCCTTTCCAAAGAGAACAATATCAGGTTCAAAACCGTCCATTTTGAGCTCGTTGGCTTTTTCTTCAACTGCACTTAGGATTCTAATTAAATCCCCTCTCATTTAGTTCACCTTGAAATGAACTATGATGCCAATACATTTAAAGTTTTTCATGCTTGTAAAACTTCATTCATTGATGACCTCAAATGTGTATGTAACTTCAGTTCCGCTGAGCTTCAAATGTGCCGAGGCTGAGCAATATTTGTTTTGACTAAGTTCTATTGCTCGTTTAGCCTTTTCTGGATTTACATCTCCATAGATCTTATAGTGGATGTGAACCTTTTTGTAAATCCTCGGATGTTCTTCCCTCCTTTCCCCGCTTATTTCAACTTCGAGGTCTTTGATTGGTTCTCTCATTTTCTGCAGGATCATGACAACATCAATAGCTGTGCATCCGGCAACAGCTAAGAGGAGGGTTCTCATTGGAGAGATGCCCTTTTCTCCAAAGATTATTTTCCCTCCTTCTTCAACACTTGCCTCAAATTTTTCATTCCCAAGCCATCTAACTTTCCCTGTTATCATTTTACCACCCGGATATCAATTAGGGGCAATTCTTTTTAAATAGCTTTGTAAACTTTATCCCATGTATATACGACCATTCGATCCATGGAAATCAAAGCTCTGCACATGTCCCTTTAAATATACACTAAACGTTTATACAGGCTGCGATCATGCTTGTATTTACTGCTACATAACGGCATACATTCCCAAAGCTTTTAAGGTTAGAATTAAAGAGAACCTCCTTCTTAATCTTGAGAAAGAGCTTAGAAAATTTGATAAGAGGTTTATGATTTCGCTTTCCTATTCCTCTGATCCATATCCAACAGTTGAGAGGCAGTTGGGCATTACACGAAAAGTTCTTCAGCTCTTCAAAAGATACAATGTAAGATGCATGATCTTAACAAAATCAGATATTTTTGAGCGTGATTTGGACATTCTAAAAGAACTCAAATGCGCCGTAGGGATAACGGTGACAACAATAGACGAAGAAAAAGCTAAGGCATTAGAACCAAACGCTCCCTCACCTAAAGAGAGAATAAGAGCTCTAAGAAAAGCAAAAAAGAGCGGAATTCCAGTCTATGCAAGAATAGATCCAATCATACCCTTTTACACATGGGAAGATTTTGAGAAAACGGTCAATGCACTGAGCTTTGTTTCACATATAACAGTTTCTACTCTAAAGCTCAGACCAGATTCATGGAAAAGAATGAAAGCAAAATTCCCAGAGCTCATGAAAAAGCTTGAACCACTGTACAAAAGAGGAGAGAGATTTGGGGGATATTATTATCTTCCCAAAGACTTCAGAATGAAAATCTTAAAGGAGGCAAAAAAGATCATTGAAGAGAAAAGGATCACATTCGGCTCATGCAGAGAGGGGTATTATTCTTACCCTACCTGTGATGGCTCTCACTTAGTTCCTCTATAATTTCTTCAACTATTTCTTCTGCCATTTTTCCTGTTTCACTTTCTTGTCTTATAATCTCCTCCTTTATTTCCTCCCTGATTTTGCCTTTCTTATACTCAAGAGCTTTTTCAACTAAGGCATCAAAAAGGGGCTGCATTTCATCCATGTATTCTGCAAGCCACTGAACCCCGATGGCAAACTTCTCAGGAATTTCAATGCCTTCAATTATCCCATCATCAGCATAGGCAACGGGTTTGATACCATCTCCAAGCTTTCTGATAGCCTGATGATGGAAACTGTTAACGCCGATAAAAACTTCATTTGTCCCTTCAATGTTCAGCTTTTCCTTTAGAATCTCAAACAGCATTGAATTGGTTTTTATCCTGACTTCATGAACTTTACAGCTGGGATGAACTAAGAACCTGCCTCCACTTGTCCAATCATGCTTTATAGCCTTTGGAATTTCACTAACGACATCTTGGTAGAGGGTACCTCCAAGGGCAACGTTTAGGGCTTGAGCACCTCTCCCAATTCCCAAGATTGGAAGGTTCCTTTCAAGAGCTGCTCTAATTAAAGTAAGTTCAAACTCGTCCCTCTGAACATCTAAATTCCTTATTTTTGTCGTTAGCTCTCCCCCATAGTATTTAGGATGAATATCTGGCCCCTCAGGGAAAATCAGACCATCCATTGCCTCAAGGACATCTGTTATCCCAACGAGGGGAGGAATTGCTACAGGTATTCCCCCAGCTTTTTTAATCCTTTTAACATACATATCATTTATAGTAAGGGCACCTGTTTCCCAGTCAAATTGTGCCACAATGCCTATAATGGGTTTCATAGCTACACCACCAGATGAAGATTACATAATTATGCTATAAAAACTCAACTGCATAAAATGTATTTAGAAAAGTGAAAAGAGCAAAGAGGGTCACTCCTTCTTTTTAAGCTTCTCGCACTTCTCGACGAAATCCTTGAGGATGTCGTAGAGCTTTGGCTGTCCAATCTCCTCGAGCTCATACCTAACACGAACAGCTGGCTTGTTGATGTTGAGAATTCTTCTCAAATCAATTGGTGTTCCGATGACAACAACATCAGCATCTGCTCTGTTTATTGTCTCCTCAAGCTCCTTAATCTGCTTCTTGCCGTATCCCATTGCTGGGAGGATAACATCTAAGTGTGGATACTTCTTGTAGGTCTCAACGATAGAGCCGACGGCATATGGTCTCGGGTCAATAATCTCCTTAGCACCGAACTTCTTGGCAGCAACGTAACCTGCTCCATACTTCATGCCGCCGTGTGTGAGTGTTGGTCCATCTTCAACGACAAGAACCCTCTTACCCTTGATCAATTCTGGCTTGTCAACGAAGATTGGGGAAGCTGCTTCAATAACGATAGCATTTGGATTAACCTTCTCGATGTTCTCTCTAACTTTCTGCACGTTCTCTGGATAAGCTGTCTCAACCTTGTTAATAATGATAACATCGGCCGAGCGGAAATTCGTCTCACCTGGGTGGTACTTGAGCTCATGTCCGGGTCTGTGTGGATCAGCTACAACAATCCAGAGATCTGGCTCATAGAACGGAAAGTCGTTGTTCCCTCCATCCCAGAGGATTATATCGGCTTCTTTCTCTGCCTCTCTGAGAATCTTCTCGTAGTCAACACCTGCATAAACCACATGACCGTAGTCAATGTGTGGCTCATATTCCTCTCTCTCCTCAATTGTACATTCGTACTTGTCAAGGTCCTCATAGGTTGCAAACCTCTGGACAATCTGCTTCCTCAAGTCACCATAAGGCATTGGGTGTCTTATGACGGCAACCTTGTATCCAAGCTCCTTCAAAATCTTAGCAACTTTTCTTGATGTCTGGCTCTTTCCAGAACCAGTTCTGACAGCTGTAACAGCTATAACTGGTTTGCTTGACTTGAGCATTGTGCTCTTAGGTCCAAGAAGCCAGAAGTCGGCACCAGCAGCATGGGCTCTTGAGGCTAAGTGCATAACGTGTTCGTGTGATACATCGGAGTAAGCAAAAACTGCAATGTCAATGTCATGCTCTTTGATGATTTTCTCTAAGTCATCTTCGCTCCAGATTGGGATACCGTTTGGATAGAGAGGACCAGCCAATTCTGGTGGGTAAATTCTACCCTCAATATCTGGGATCTGCGTGGCTGTAAATGCTACGACTTCATAATCGGGGTTGTTTCTAAAGAAGACGTTGAAGTTGTGGAAATCTCTTCCAGCAGCTCCCAGAATAATAACTCTTTTTCTTTTCTTCTCGACCATTTCAATCACCTCAAAAATTCCATACCGGCAAAAAGGTATCAATTTTGGCATTTATAACCATTTTCGTTGAATAATGAAAGAGTTTGACAAAAATTCTTTGGATGTGCATTTTTAAATTGGAAGAAGCTTCGAAAATCAAGTGGCAATCTTTGATTCACAATTACCAGCAAACTTAATAATTCCAAATGCCAATTCAATTTTCGGTGTCTATAGATGAACGAACTTGAAGTTAGAACTCACACTGCTCTCCATGTTGTTAAGGGTGCAGTTGTCAAAGTGCTTGGAGAAAAAGCAAAGTGGACTGCAAGCGTTTACGTTAATGAAAATCATGGAAGATTAACAGTCAAATTTGATCGAAAACCCACCCAAGAGGAAATTGCTGAAATTGAGAGAATGGCAAACGAGAAAGTTAAGGAAAACGTCCCCATTCATGTATATGAACTGCCGAGAGAAGAAGCTGAAAGGAGATTTGGCGAAGATATGTATGATTTATTTCCAATTCCTCCAGAGATTAAGACACTAAAAGTAGTTGTTATTGAAAACTGGAATATCAATGCATGCAACAAACAGCACACAAAAGCAACAGGGGAAGTTGGAAGGATAAAAATCAAGAAGGTGAGGTTCAGAAAGAGCAAAGAGTTGCTCGAAATTAGCTTTGATATTCTATGACTTAAGCCCATGCCTCACTTCCCAGAGCTCATCATTTTATCAACCCATCCTGGCTTTGTGAAACCTTTTTTCACCCCACTGTAAGTGATTATATACATCAGCGGTTTTTCAACATTAGGTGTCTTATAGATAAGATAATGCCTCACTGTATTGAGTTTACCATCCCTGTAAACAACTTCAACTTTGTATTGAAAGCTTTCAAGTTTCTTCATATCCTCTTCTGTGACCTCAGTGCCCATGATTTTTGAGAGATCTTCCTTATTTGTGACATTCATTATAGCTGTGTACTCATTATTTCCAGTTTTCTTGAATGTAAGTTTTTTGAGGATGTCGCTGTTAATTATCCAACCCTGATGACCTTTCGGAACAGTTAGCATTATGAACGTGCCAACCTCCTTCAGGAATTTCCCTTCTGATGTATATATAGTAACGTTCTCTGGTTTACCAATAGCAAAATACCCTCTAAAGGTGCTCTCATTCTCAAAGTATATGTATCCGTGAGTTTTTAGGGTGAACATTGTTACTGTAAAGTTTATCGCCTCTCTCACAATCTTACCGTTTTTAGATTCAACGCTAACCCACATGTCAACCATGTCATAAACTCCAGCACTGTTAGGATCAAACATTTTGATTGAAAAACCTGTTGTTAAGCTATCCGCAGAGTTAAGCTCCATAAGATCAGCCTTTGGGTCAGGCTCACCCATACAGCCCGCAGAGAATACAGCAAGCAACAACACTGTAATCAAGACAGTGCCAATTTTTCTCATAGCTACCCCTCCTTGGTACTCAATATTCTTTTTGACCACTCATACCAAACAATCTTCCAGCTTTTTCATTTCACATTCTCTAACTTCAAATCTCTCCAACTGATGCAGTGTTTTAAGCCCAGCTCCCGTTAGTATGCTGACAACTCTCTCCTCTCTCTTAATTCTGCCTTCTTCTCTGAGCTTTTTTACAGCTGCTATGCCAGTTGCAGAAGCTGGCTGGGCAAATATACCGTCTTGAGCCAGCACCCTCTGAGCTTTAAGGATTTCCTCATCACTAACAGCAACACACATGCCGTTGAGCTTTCTCAAAAGCCTCAATACAACATTTCCGCTCGGCGGGTATGGATTTTCAATTGCATGCGCTATTGTGTGCGGATTTTCAAATCTCTCAATTTTCTCTTTCCCTTCAATGAAAGCTTTGTAGATCGGTGAGCAACCTTCAGCTTGGACACAAACAAACATTGGTAACTTATCAATAAGCTTACTCTTTTTGAGCTCAAGGAAGCCCTTTATGATTCCTCTAATCAGACCACCAGAGCTTGTTGGAACTACAACGTAATCTGGCATGACCTCTTCAACAATCTCAAAGCTGATACTCTTATATCCCTCTATACGGAATGGATCGTCAGAATTTATGAAGTAGATGCCAAGCTTCTGTCCAAGATTAAGGCTTTCATAGTAGAGTTTTCCGTAATCACCTCTAACTTTTATAATCTCAGCTCCGTAAACAGCAATCTGCTTAAGCTTTTCCTCTGCTATGTTTGAAGAAACGAGAATGTAAGCTTTCAGCCCTGCTCTCGATGCATAAGCTGCAACACTTGCAGCCATATTGCCAGTTGAAACAGTCCCAACTTTGTCAAAGCCAAGCTGCAAAGCCCTGTGGATTCCCAAAAATGTTCCCCTATCCTTAAAGCTCCAAGTTGGATTAAGGGTTTCGTTTTTTAAATAAAGCTGAATTCCGAGCTCTTTTGAGAGCTTCCTTGCTCTTATAAGTGGAGTATCCCCCTCCCCCAAGCTTAAATCCAAGTCAAGTTCAAAAGGAAAGAACTGAACAAAACGTTCCCAAACACTTTTTCCGATTCCAGCAAAGCCTTCAAAAAGCTCAAGCTCTAAAGGCTCTCCACATTCACACCTCTGATATGGCTTTCTCAGAGAATACTCTTTACCGCAAGCTGTACATCTAAGCATTCTTCAGCCTCCTAACCGCTGTAAACATAACATATCTACCTTCCTGCTTAATTGTAAAGGATAATCCAAATTCTGGATGTGCCTTAACGTAGTTATCTCCAATTGTCTTGAGTGCATTATAGAACTTCTCAGCGCTGCTCTCATCTCTCCAAGCAGTTTTCCAAGCTAAGATTAAGCTTGTAGAGTTTTGAGCCAAAATTAACTTATCCCCCTTCCACCCATCCGCAATCTCCTTCGCCTCTTTTTCCTTATAATTGTGAACAAGTAAGAGCAAATAAACATAGAATTCTCCCATCGTGTCTTCATGAATTACCCCACCATTTCTAACGCTTAAACTCACATTTTCTGGCAATGTATAGCTCAGATACATTTCTGGGTTCATTACCTGCTGAGTCGTGACTGGCAACTTTGAGTATGCCCTATTAACCAAACCCCAACCACCTTTCTCGTAGAGATACTGCACAAATTTATCGCCAAAAACGTAAGGGAAAGCGTTTAAGCTCCAAACGGGGTCTTCGAGGTATAGAGCTGTTATCTTCTCTATTGGGATGTGGTGCCTTTTGCAGTATAAATCAGCGACTAAGTCAGCATCCCCTTCAACCAAAGCCCTTATAGCGAGTGTTGAATCTAAAGTTGGCCCAGAATAAGGAGCATTAAAATTCTGCTTCTGCAAAACATGAGTTAACTCATGAGCAACAACTCTATAAGCAGTTTCTCCACTTTCCAAGAAGTTCTCTTCAATGATGTAGACTTTATTCCCTATGGTTGCAGCAATCCATGAAGCTGTTTGCTCTTTTTTCTCTTTTGTTAAATTATAGCTTGGAGGGACAAGAAAAGTCATCTTATAGATTGCCTCCCACATCCTAAGTTCATATATATTCTCCTCTGAAGGACCCCATTTTTCTAAAGCCTCTTGTCTTGTGATCACAATTATTTTAGGCGATTCTTTGAATGAGAGATTTCTAATCTCCTGAACTTCACCCTCAATCTCCTGAACCTTTTGGAGTACTTGTTTTGCCCTCTCATCTATTGAACTAACTCTAATTTGATAAAATGATGCAATAAGAATGACGATTAATGTCAATGTTATTAACCCAGATTTCTTTCTCACATCTTCCACCTTCGAAAGGTTATTTAGTGGAATACGCTTATAATACATTTGGTGCCGCTACATGGGAAGGATTGTGGAGGTAAACGAGGCAGTTGATGAAATTCCAGACAATTCAATAATAGCTGTTTCAGGATTTAACTTACTTGTTGCCCCGGAGTATCTGCTTCTTAAACTGTTCGAGCACTACAAAGAGACAGGACACCCGAAGAATATTTTCTTGGAAGTCAATCCAATTCCAACAGCCCCAAACGGTGTTCTCGATAGTATAATGAAAGAACTTTACAATGATCCAGATCAAGATTTCCTCTCGGGAATCCTTGTTACATATCCAGGCTGGTCTCCCTATCTGCAAAAGCTGATTCAAGAAAATAAAATTGAAGGATACACATGGCCTATCGGAACGGCTTCGTGGTTTTTCAGAGAAGTTGCGAGAGGTTTTCCAGGAGTTATAACAAAAGTCGGAATAGGGACGTTCCTTGATGGAAGACAAGATGCCGGGTATTTAAATGACCTCGCAAAAGAAAAGAGGAGATGTAAGGTTCAGCCGATCGAAATTAACGGAGAGGAATATCTCCTATACACCGCTCCGAAGCCAAATGTTGCATTCATAAGGGGAACAACGAGCGATGAGATTGGGAACATAACAACAGAGAGAGAAGGAGCATTTACAGACATTTTAAATATGGCTCAGGCTGCTAAATCTCTGCCAAGTCCGGGAATTGTAATAGCCCAAGTTGAAAGGATTGCAAGATTCGGCTCTCTACACCCTCAAGATGTGAAAGTTCCGGCACCTTTAGTGGATTATGTAGTCATTGCTCCAAAGGAATACCATAAGCAGAGTGCAAACATTCAGTATGACCCAAGAATTTCCGGTGAGATTATCCCTCCAGCTAAGCCAAGAGTCCCAGAGATTCCGCTAAATATTCGAAAAGTCATTGCAAGAAGAATTCTGCTTGAGATGGTTGGGATCATCAAAAAGCTCGGCAGACCAATCTTAGTCAACTTAGGAATCGGCGTCCCATCAGAGGTAGCAGCAATTGCAACCGAGGAAGGCATCCAAGATTACCTCTTCACCACAGTTGAATCAGGACCCTTTGGGGGTGTTGCATTAGGCGGACCAGATTTCGGAGCCTCAATAGGACCATTTGCTATAATTTCAATGGCAGATCAGTTTGCCAATTATGAAGGTGGTGTTATTGATGCTGCGAGCTTAGGATTCATGCAGGTGGATAGGCATGGAAATGTTAATCCTTCAATCTTGCCGGGCAGATTGCCCGGACCTGGGGGTTTTCCAGTGATATCATTCGGTTCTCCGAGAATAATCTTTGCTGGAGGATTTACTGCAGGAAAGAGGGATATCAGAGTTGAAAATGGACAATTGAAAATCATTAAAGACGGCAGCATTATCAAATTTGTAAATCAAGTTTACAAGATAGTTTATAATGGTAAAATCGGCTTAGAAAGAGGTCAAGAGGTCATATATGTAACGGAGAGAGCAGTATTCAAACTGGCGAAAAAGGGATTAGTTCTTGAGGAAGTTGCTCCAGGTGTAGACGTAGAAAAAGACATCTTGGCAAAAATGGAATTTGAGCCTAAAATGAGCTCGAAGTTGGAAGAAATGGACAAAAGGTTGTTCTTATCAGGAAAAATGAGACTGAAAGAGGAAATCAAAAAAGCACTCAGCTAAGTGCTTTTGTTCTATCTTTATTCTTTGAACTCCACGAACTCCTCTCTCATCCCTTCTTTTGTAATTACAACCACTTGGATTTTCCTATCCCCCGTGTAAACGTCTCTCTTGCCAGCTGTTCTAACAGCCCTAATTGCCAATTCTCTTGCCTCTTCAATGCTCATATCCTTCCTATATCCTTCTTCAAGAATCGCTATTGCAAAAGGCGAACCTGAACCCGTTGCTGTGTAGTCGTCAAATATCAAGCCTCCAAGTGGATCGAGATTCGCCAAAGTTGGTTCCTCGACGTATCCACCGATAATTATCTGCACAAGGTAAGGGAACCATTTATTTTCATTTAAAATATTGCTCAAGAGATTTGCCATTGCTTTTGCAGTCATTGGCCTTCCCCATGTGAACTGGTAATATCGAGCTTCTGCTTCAAGCATCCTCGCAAGCATTTGGACATCTCCAACGCTTCCTGCAGTCGTTATTGCAATCCTATCTGTGATTGGGAGGATCTTTTTGATGTTAAGGGTTTCGACCATATGGTCGAGAGAAGCCTGAGTATCAGCTGCTAAAACAACACCTTCCTTAACTTTAATTCCAACGGTTGTGGTTCCAGTCTTCTTTTCCATATTCTCACCTCCTAAGGTGAAAATAATCTGGAAACTTTTTAAAGTTTGGCTTAAACACAACACTCAAAAAGAAAAGCAACAAATCAACTAACCTTAAAGCGGTTAAAAATTAATATTTGAAATTTACTGCTCTATGGAGTCTTTACAGTTCTCACAGACCCATTTCTCCTGCCCACCAATGTACACCTTGTAAAGCGGCCCATACTGTCCACAAACTTCGCAGATACCATAGACCTCAGTTTCGCTTTCCACTGATTCCACTTCCTGCTCTTCACTGTTGTACATTGCCAAAGCTGCAAGCAGGTCAGCTGCAGTTACAAATCCTATGGGCTTGCCCAATTTTGTAACAAGTATTCTCCTAACACCTTTGTCCATCATGAGTTCAATTGCATCTTGGATGTCATAATCGTATTCAATTCTGACTGGATTCTTAGTCATTATCTCTCTGACTTTAATATGTTTTGGATTTTTACCCTTGGCAACAATCTTATCCAAAATATCTCTGTCCGTCACTATCCCAATGATCTCCTCATTCTCAACAATCACTGCACTGCTAACCTTATTTTTGGCCAGAATCTTCGCAACCTTATCGACACTATCATCTGGCTTAACAACCACTGCCTTTCTTTTAAGCACTTGCTCCACAGTTATCTTTGGCATCATTGCTATTCCCTCCTACTCATGTGGAGATATGAGAAGAAACTTAAAAATGTTTTGGGATTAGAGGTTTCTTCTTGCAAACCAGCGTGTAAACGCTAAGAAAAGTATTACGAACGTTATAATTCCAATTATGTGAGGGAGATGTGTCAGCTGCGGAGTTACAGCCTTCTGGAGTGCAGGCACGGTGGTAGAAGTCACAGTGGTCGTTGTAGTTGTTGCTTCAGGAGCTCTCTGGATCGTCATTACTTGGGTAACATTTTCCGCTGCAGTTTGAGTAACGTTTTTCATTATTTCTCCCTTTATAACCTTTGGAGCTTGTTCGGTAGGAGCAAACGCAGCTTTTGAAAGAGTATAGACTCCATAAGCAATTAAACCCGCAATACTTAAGCTGATTACCTGAATTTTCTCAAAAGTTCTTAATATCCTCTCTTTCACAGACATTTTTCTTGGAAGGAGGAGTATAGGTTTAGGGGATGCACGGTAAAGTTTGACTTCTTGTAACCTTTTTCCATACCTCTTGCCTGCAACTTCGACCAATCCAACTTTAAGCATCTTATCAATATGATACGAAACCGTTGAAAGAGGGAGATCTAACTCTCTGGCAATCTCAGAAAGAGAAAGTGTTTTCTCTTGAAGAAGCTTCAGAATGGCCAATGATTTCTCGTTCATAAGTATTTGAGCAAGCTCTTTAGCCTTCTCATCATCAACGCTGATCGTCTCAAATTCCACAAAACCCACCAATAAAACTAAGCAGGCAATAAATATTAAGATTTTCTTTTACTTCAAATAAGCTGGAATTAAAACTTAGAAATCTGTAAAGTGATGAAAAGGAAAGAAAAGTTAAACTGTTAACTTCATGGCTTCTCCAAAATGATCTCAATTGTTGAGGTGTTTGCTGTTCTTCCGTCTGCAGTTGGAAGCTCTTCTGTGCCTATCTTGATCTCCTTAACCCTAACCTCTGGCAAGAACCTGTTCCTGACGATTTCTGCAACGTCAACAGCTCTGCTTATAGCTCTCCCTCTTGCTTTGATTGAGACCTCCTTTGCACCCTCGTTGAACTGGGTTATAACGGCAAGGACGTAGTTCATAACAGGCTTCTTTCCGATGTAAACAACATGCTCTTCTGCCATCTTTGGCACCTCCGAAAGTTTTGTCATAGCCTTTTCGTGAGTTTTACGTTAAATACTTTTCGGTTGGGTTGAATATTCAGCAAAAATGTACCATGGATTTCTCCATCGCTTAGACACAAAGATGTTCATGGCAAATGCTTTTAAGATAAAATTATTACATCAATTTGGTGATATCATGGCTGTTCATCCAATCGATTATCGCTATGGCAGTGAAGAAATGAGAAAAATCTGGGAAGAGGAAAACAAGTTACAGAAACTCCTTGACGTTGAGGCGGCTTTAGCGAGAGCACATGCGAAAGTCGGAAATATCCCCAAAAAAAGTGCAGAAGTAATAAGCGAAAAGGCCAATACAAAATACGTCAAGCTTGAACGAGTGAAAGAAATTGAGGCGGAAATCTATCATGATATTATGGCTGTAGTAAAAGCTTTAAGCGAAGTCTGCGGTAAGCATGGCAAGTACGTTCACCTTGGAGCTACTTCAAATGATATAATTGATACTGCAAATGCCCTCCTTATTAAAGACTCTCTGGAGATAGTTCTTAAAGATCTGAGGGAGCTAAGAACAATCCTAAAAGAACTCGCAAAAGAGCATAAACACACCGCTTGTATTGGGAGAACTCACGGACAGCATGCCGTTCCCACAACATACGGGATGAAGTTTGCTATATGGCTTGATGAGATACAGAGACACATTGAAAGGATAGAGCAAGCAAAAGAAAGAATTTTAGTCGGACAGATGAGCGGTGCTGTTGGGACTATGGCATCTTTCGGAGAAAAAGGATTGCAAATCCAACGTTTAGTTATGGAAGATTTAGGATTAAGACCTGCAAGAATAAGCAATCAGATAATCCAAAGAGACATTTATGCTGAGCTCGTCATGATTTTAGCTTTGATCGCATCCACTCTGGATAAAATTGCTCTTGAGATTAGAAACCTTCAAAGAACTGAAATTCTTGAAGTTAGCGAACCTTTTGGAAAAAAGCAGGTTGGCTCATCAACAATGCCTCACAAGAGGAATCCAATAAGGAGCGAAAAAATATGTGGACTTGCAAGGGTTATATATTCTAATGTTATCCCGGCACTTCTAAACAACCCACTATGGCACGAGAGAGACTTAACGAACTCTTCAGTGGAGAGAGTAATCCTCCCAGAAACATTCATGCTGTTGGATGAAATGCTAAAAAATATGAAAAAAGTGCTCTCTGGCTTGGAATTTTTCCCTGAAAACATAAAACGTAACCTCTACTTAACAAATAACCTCATAATGGCAGAACCATTGATGCTGAAGTTAACAGAAAAAGGAATGGGAAGACAAGAGGCTCATGAAATTGTTAGACAAATCGCCATGAAAGCATTCTATGAAAAGAGGGACTTAATCGACGTTGCTAAGGAAAATGAGGTTGTGAGAGAATACTTAGATGATGAGGATTTTAAGGAGTTAAGACCAGAGAACTACATTGGACTTGCTCCCCAGATAGTAGATGGTGTAATTCATTATATAGAGGAAATTGAACAAAAAGAAACTCAAAGGTCTTAGGTCTTTGTTTTTTGGTGTGTTTATTTTATTAACTTTTTATTATTTTATAAATGCATTATTGAGCATCTCTCAATATTTTCAGAGAATTTTTACTTATTATAATTATATGATTTATACTTTCATAAATTTTAATTCAAAATCTTTGTTTAGAGTATTTGTTAATCTTTATTAGCTATAAAAAACCAAACTTTAATAGTTTATAACAACATATTAAACTAAAAATAGTAAAAAATCTAAAAAAATTACAACATAAAATATTAAAATTGACGAAAAGATTTAATAACATGCCCCATAACCCAAGAAGGGGAGAATAGTATGGAAGAGATTTCAAACGCCATAATACAGCTCATTGAGGGAGAAAAGGAGAAAGAAAAGAAGCTATCCATCCCCCCAAAAGGAGTTAGAGCTCTAATTGAGGCAGTTAGATTGGCAGAGATTATAAAGCCCAGCCAATATGCAAAGAGAGAAGCATTTAAAAAACACCAAATTGATGAGTATTATTTAAACAGAATGCTCACAATGCTCTTTTATGACATTATGAAAAAACAAGGATTAATAGATAGGGTAATTAAGGATATTGTTGGTGTTAATCCTCTAATTCTGGATCCCTGGTTAAGGGCGGCCCTGAGGGTTGTAATAGATGTGTCACTCTTTCATCCTTCTAAACCCGGTACGCTCAAGGCTTTAAAATGGAAAGGATCCGACTTTATATCCTCCAAGACACATCCCTACGTTGGCATGTATTACTGGGACATCTTTGATAAAGTCGTTAGCTATAAGCTAAGACTCAAGAATAGGGATGAATTCCTCGAATGGAAGTATATTGCACCTATTTGGTTTATAAAAAGGATTAAGAAGTTATTGGGTGAGGAAACGGAACAGTTCTTCCAAGCTGTGAACTCAAAACATAACTGGACAAGCATTAGAGTAAATACCCTCAAGGCTACTGTGGATGAAGTAGTAAAGATTCTAAGAAGCGAAGGAAAGGAAGTAAAAGTAAGCGAAAGAGTTCCAACCATAGTGAAAATAAAGGGGCCGTACGATTTTGATAGGAGCAAACTCTTCAGAGAAGGGAAGATTTTGGTACAAGAGGAGGCAAGTGCAGTAGCTTCCCTAATTCTCGACCCCGAGCCAGGAATGACTGTTGTAGATTTAGCCGCAGCTCCGGGGGGTAAAACAAGCCACATTGCAGAACTTATGAGGAATAAAGGAAAAATCTATGCTTTTGATATTGATGAATTCAGAATAAAGCGGATGAAAGAAATTCTAAAAAGAATGGGCGTAAACATAGTTAAAATAATCAGGAAAGACGGTAGAAAAGCTCCCAAAATTCTTGGGAAAGAAATTGCAGATAGAGTTCTATTAGATGCTCCATGCACGTCATCCGGGACCATAGGCAAGAACCCCGAGTTCAAGGTGGAGATTGAGGGAAAATAAGATCTCAGAAATTGCCGAGTTGCAAAAAGACCTGCTTAAAGCTGCTGCTCATCTCTTAAAGCCAGGAGGTAGGTTACTATATGCAACATGCAGCCTTTTTCCTGAAGAGAATGAAGAGAACATAGAATGGTTTTTAGGGACGTATGATAATTTCCGATTAATACCTCTAAACGGCCCATACGATGAATCTCCTCTGCTAAAAGGTACCATGAGGGCATATCCACATAGACATGGTACTATAGGATTCTTCTACGCCCTCTTAGAGAAATCGGAATAACCCATATGACAAAAGTTAAAAACACACCATACCATAAAATTTGAGGTGTACCAAAAAATGCTGGAGATATTGGGCTTCATATTTTATGCAGGAGCTGCTTTAGTGATTCTTTTCATTGGAGCCTTTTCTGAGGGAATATCAAGGATATTGGCGTTACCAGCAGCAATAGGGTACATGCTACTTGCTTTTTGGTCAATAGAACAAGTAGGATCAGATATTGTCTCAAAGGGTCGGAATAGGGATAAAAGGCTAATGCTTGCATTGAACATAATTTCCTTCACTCTCGGAGCAGTGGCATTCTATATCTATATGGAGAGCATTGCAACACCAGCTTTACTCCTTGGCCCTGCATTTGTCATTGGGCTTTGGAAGAGCTATAAAGGCCATTGACCTGTTTTCTTTTTCTTTCAATGCATTGCTTATTCCATGGCTCTCTGTATTCATTTGTTCAAGAATTTTAGATATAATGAACCTTATATGACAATTATGTATAGTGGTAAAATTAACAAAGTTTAAAAAGATGTAAAAAATCATCATGAATTAGAGGGATGTGTACCAGGTGAGTACCATGACCAGCACTGTAAAGTATACCCATCTAAACCCTCTTGCAATGGAGATAATCATTACAAAACTTCAACAAGCTGTTCTCCACCGAAATATGAGCCAACCATTCTTCAGAGAAAACCAAAAAAATGGATACCTCGAACTTGTGATCCCGGTTAATTGCCTCTCCCCACTGGAAAAGTACGTTTTGGAAGAGGCTGGTTATCCTGAAAAATCTGTGCGACTTGGAGATAGCATCATCAGAGCATTTGTAATAAATGTCCATCACATAGAACAGAACAACCCAGAACTATCGAAAGAGATAATCAATATTTATAATAAACGTCTGGGAGAGAGTTGTATCGGCCCATGCTACAAATATGAAAAGTAACCACCACAAATCGTAATCAATTTTTGTGCTGTTAAAGCGGGGTTAGAGAATAAAAATATGCAATTCAACTAATACTAATGCTCGTGCAGGAGACAACTGACATTGTCTAAAACTTTAAAACGTAAAAATATTATTATCATAAATTGTAAAATTTCTGTAATTTCTACTATTTAGATAAATAATTTTATAATTTATTGCAATTAATTAAATATTACATATTTAAATGTTAATTTAATGGACATTATATAACATACAAAAGACTAAGACTATTACAAATTCTAAATATTACTTATAACTAACGTCAAAATTCTCATAAAATTCTGAGGGATGGTTTCACAATTTTTGCATACGCACAAAATTTTTAAACTTTTAGGTTCCCCTAATTCAGGAGGTGTTGAAATGCAGATAGCAGTTAGCGGAGGAAAAGGAGGAACTGGGAAGTCAACAATCGCAATTAACTTAGCTATTGCTCTGAGGAATTACTTTGACCTGACTTTGGCGGATTTAGATGTGGAAGCTCCCAACGACCATATACTCTTAGGAATAGAACTTCAAAATGAAGAACCTGTCGAGCTTTTTATGCCACACTTTGACTACTCCAAATGTATTAAGTGCAGGAAATGTGCTGAGGTTTGTGAAGAACATGCAATAATCACTATGAGAGATGGAACACCGTTCTTAATGCCAACACTATGTTCCGGTTGTGGTGCCTGTCGGATAGTCTGCCCCGTTGAAGGGGCAATTTTGGAAGGTAAAAAGCTGATGGGCTACACATATCTAACCGAAACTCCATATGGGTTCCAGTTGGTTACAGGCAAACTGTTGGAGGGTGAAGAGAGAGCGATGCCTATCGTCGTTGCAGCAAAGAAAAGGGCAAAAGCACTCAATAAAGAGCTTTTGATTGTTGATACTGCCGCAGGAACGAGCAACACTGTTTCTAAAGCTTTAGAGGATTCCCAGCTTATTATTGCTGTCACTGAACCTACGCCATTAGGTCTTCATGACTTAGAGCTAATTCTCAAGCTCGCAGATATTATGGGGATTGAGGCATGGGTTGTTATCAATAGAAGCGATTTAGGAAAGAAGGAGGATGTAAAAGAACTCGCCAGAAGATATAATGCCAGAATTATTGCTGAGATTCCCTATAGTGAGAACATACTCAGGAGCTACGTTGAAGGAAAGCCAATTGTTTTGAGCGATTGTGAGGAAGCGGAAATTCTCAGAAAGCTTGCTGATAAGGTTGCCAACTATTTGAGGTGATTAAAATGCAGATTGTCATTGCAAGCGGTAAAGGGGGAGTTGGGAAATCAACAGTTGCGGCTTCACTCATATATCTGCTTAAGGACAAGTACAGGATTATAGCGGTTGACGCCGATGCTGATGCTCCAAACCTCCACCTGCTCTTTGGAGTCAGAAAGTGGGAAGAAGAGAAAGAGCTAACAGGGGTTAAAGTTGCAAGGATAAATCAAGATACGTGCATTAGATGTGGTATTTGCTATGAGAGATGCCCCTATGAAAGCATAAAGCTTGTGAATGGGAAATATGTTGTGAATGAGCTCACATGTGAAGGCTGTGGAGTCTGTAAACTTGTGTGCCCGGTTAGAGGGACAATAACTCTTAAAGAAGTTCGCTCTGGAGTGATTAGAAAGGCAACAACGAGGTATGGATTTCCATTGATTTCGGCTCAATTAGATGTGGGAAGACCAAACTCTGGAAAGCTCGTTACAGAGGAAAAAGAGTGGGCAAAAAAGATAATGCATGAGCAGGAACTGGATCACATGATAGTCGATTCAGCGGCAGGAATTGGATGTCAAGTGATTGCCAGCGTTGGCGGAGCAGATGTTGCTATCCTCGTTGCAGAGCCTACTCCAGCATCACTGAGCGATGTTAAAAGGGTTTACAAGGTTGTCCAACACTTCAGGGAGCCAGCTTACTTGATAATCAACAAAGCAGACATAAATCCCGGCTTTAAGGGGCTTTATGAGTTCGCAGAGCAGGAGGGAATACCAATTTTAGGTGAAATACCCTACGATAGGGCAATTCCATATAGCATGACTATGCTCAAGCCTTTTGTTGAAGCATTTCCAGAGTCAAAAGCCAGCAAAGCACTTAAAGAAATTGCAAAAGCTGTGGAGGATGAAATCTTGGAGTAGTCTTAAGTTCTATTTTTATCTTAAGTCTCAGTTGTTAGACATTACCGATAAACCTAAAGCCATGTTATAGCAATATCACATGAAATGACAAAGTGCAAGATGTGTGGTTATGAGTCCGAAGATATAAGCAAATCAGTTGGAGTATGTGTTAACTGCCTTAGAAAAAACGATCAAGCTTTGAGAACAGCAATGGAAAGTCACTTCAAGTGGCGTAAGCTTATAAGACTTCCTCCAGAGCCGCCAAAGGACGGGGAACTCCAATGCAAAATCTGTGTTAATGAGTGCAAAATTCCAAGAGGTGGTCCAGGTTACTGTGGAATAATATGGAACAAAAATGGAAGGTTAACCACAATAACCGGGACATTTGACAAAGCATATCTCCACTGGTATCTCGATCCTCATCCAACAAACTGTGTTGCTGAGCCCATCTGCCCTGAGCGGGAGCATTACGGCTTTTACAACTTAGCTGTATTTTTTGCCGGATGCAACTTGGACTGCCTCTTTTGCCAGAACATTCACCACAAATACATGATAAAGGAAGGTAGAATTGACCTTAGGGAAGGCATTGTATTAAGTACAGATGAGCTTGCAAATATCGCTATGCAGAGACGGGTTACTTGTGTCTGCTACTTCGGAGGCGATCCAACACCGCACAGCATTTACGCTCTGAAAGTCTCAAGAAAAATTCTAAAGCGGGCTGAAGAAGGTAAAGAAATGAAAAGAATCTGCTGGGAGACAAACGGCCTGGAAAATCCAGAGATTATGATGAAAATGGCAGAGCTCAGCCTTAAAAGCGGAGGGATTGTTAAGATCGACTGGAAGGCATACACACCAAGTGTTTATCAGGCTCTGACAGGGATAAACGGGGAAAAAGCTATTAAAAGGATAAAAGAGAACGTTAAGCTTGTCTTGAAGATGAGTAAAGGAAGAGAGTTACCCCTTTTGGTTGTCAGCACTCTTGTAGTTCCCCATTATGTTGATGAGCATGAAGTATTTAATATTGCAAGGTATATAGCTGGAATAAATCCAGAAACCCCTTATGTGCTGTTGGCTTTTGCCCCCCAGCATTTAATGTATGATGTCCCAACAACAAGCAGGAGGCAAATGGAAAGCGTTTACAAAGCAGCTCAAGATGCTGGGCTAAAAAACATTTACATCGGAAATCCATGGCTACTGAGATAACTACTCCTCGTTATCCAAGCTTTGGGTTTTTGGCACCTCATTTCCCTGTGCCAGAATTATCAGCTCCCTCCCCTCAACGAGCATTTGTGCAACTTTCTTCCTCGCTGAGCTTAAAGCTCTCCAGACCGTTCCCCTCGAAACGCCCATCCTCTTTCCTGCCTCTTCCTGAGTTAGTCCTTCATAATCCACCAATCTCAACGCCTCAAACTCCTCGTATGTCATGAAAATCGGCGGCTGAGGTGGTCCAATAGGTGGGCGTGCTGGATAGAAGTGCTTAATCTCTGGGATAAGACCAATAAAGCGCATCTTCCTTCTTCGCCCTCTGCCTCTACCTCTTCCTGTTCCCCAAGGCATTTTAACACCAAGCAAGAATTTTTCATTCAGACTTTATAGGGATTTCCCTTCAATCCAACTTGAAACTGTCAAAGGGTTTTTTAGGAAAGTTATGCAGAACTTAATTTCAGGTGGGACAATGAAAAAGATAGTGGTAATTATTGTTTTGCTTATTGTTGGTGGAGCAATAGCCACTTGGAGCCATATCAAGGAAGAGAAGAGAGTAGTGGTATTACAAGCAACGTTTAAAATGGGTGGCATAACTTATGAAGGGTATGAAATACAAGGAGATACGTTGATTTTTAAATTCAAGCGAACTGGGGATGTTTTTACTCAGGCAATAGTGAAGAAAGAGGTTAAGGTAGGAATTGAAGATTTTCCTGCTAAAGTTGTTGTGGAGGTTAACACCAACGGAAATATTAAGAGATATGAGGCAGAATTAATTTTTGATGGGGATGACGAAAGAGTATATAAAGCCTCAGAGCTTTGAGTTTGTGTGTCCGTTCTGCGGGTACAGAGCAAGGAGCCTCGAAGAGCTTAAGCAGCATATCTTTGAAAAGCATACCTTTAACAGAGAAGACATCAGAGGTTCACGGTTCATCAAGATCTAAAAATGTGGGGTGCTTAAGAAAGATTAATAACTTCTCATAAGGAACTCTCTGTGGTGGGTGAGATGGAATTTAAAGTTGTAGAGAGAAAGATAGGATGGCACAAAGACTTTGACAGTTCGCATTTTTTGGCTCTGCCTTACGACAGCAAATGTTTGAGAATTCATGGGCATACCTACAACGTCGATGTTGAGATTTGGGGAGACTTAGATGAGAGGGGCATGATTTTTGATTTCAATCACTTAAGCAATCTCATTAAGGAAGTCGATCACCGCATTTTAACGAGCATTAACTGGATCAAGGAAGAGGGTGACTATATAATCATAGCTCGAAATGATAAAGAGCTCAAACTTCCAAAAAAAGAAGTAGTCATAGTCGATGCTCCCAATGTTACTGCTGAGCTTATAGCGGAGTGGTTTGCAAAGAGGATAGCAGAAAAAGCCGGGAAAAATGTAAAGCGAATAAAAGTTAAGGTCTGGGAGGATCCAAGAAGCTATGCTGAGATAGTCTTAGAACGCTAACGTTTGTTCCAAAAAGATTAAATCCTGTTCACCATATCTTTTTTAAGGTGAAGGAAGATGAGATTCTCAAGAGGAAGAAACTTTATGTTTAGAATCCCAGAAGGAGAAGAGTTCCTAACATTCATTAACAAATTCGCAGAAAAAAACAACGTTCTTATCGGAACCGTGAGTGCAATTGGGACACTAAGAAACCCGAAAATCGGGTATTTTGAAGAGGAAAAGGGCAAATATAAGGTAATTGAGTTAAGCGGTACTTATGAGCTCCTTTCTGCGCTGGGCAACATCAGCCTGAAAGATGGGAGGCCTTTTGCCCATATCCATGTAGCTTTAGGAGACAAAGAAGGGAAGGTATGGGGTGGCCACTTAATTGAAGGAGAAGTATTTGTCGCTGAAGTCATCATTCACGAACTGCTCGGAGAACCCCTGGAAAGAAAGCTTCAAAAGAATGGATTAGCACTTTGGGATGCAGAAAAAATTTAAAGGAGCAAAACCCCTCATACTTTCTTCTCTTCCTTTAAGATTTTTGCAAGTACCATGTAATGCCATCCCATTATCCCAAAGATGCCTATGAACTCTGAAACTGCCACTCCTCTAAAGACTTTCATTGCCCAAAGACCAAGGATCCAGCTGAGAACGAATATTATGGCAGTTATCATCCCAAGTTGTTTCTCTCCTCCAAGATATAACCCAACCCCAGCCACCAGCATCCCAAAACTTGCCGTAATGAAGAAACCCCAGCTGACATAGTAGTGAAGGGAAGTCCCTTCAGGAAAAATTCCAATTCCCGCCAGGAATATCAAGCCAAGGATAAAAATCCAGATTCCAAGCTTCATTGTAGGGTGTTTTGCCTTCTTGAAAAGCCCTAAAGCATAATAGATACCCAAAATCGCCGCAACTATAAGTGGAACATTCATCACCCAGTTATAAGGCAGACCAACTTTTCCGAGATCGCTTATAGCATTATTTGTGATGCTCCACCAAGAGCGATGTATGACTATTGCTGTGAATATCCCACCTAATCCGATCAACGGTGCACAGAGACCAGCCAGTTGTTGGCTTCTTCTCATTGGTATCACTGGTTTAATATTCACCTTCTACCTATAAACCCTAACGCCTATTAAAACTCCCAACAGGGGTTTAAGTTCAGCATACACTACTTCTCATAAAACACCCTATACTGCTGAACGTATTTCTCCTTTTCCAGTAGAAAGTCGTCGTCTTCCGGATAGTACTTTGCGAGTTCAGGATTTTCGCCCGCGAACTTTTTAATTGACTCCATTGAGTCCCAGATGGTTACGAGAAGGAAATGTGCCACCTCTTCTTCATCTCTCCGCGTGAAATAAAGTTTTATCAAACCATCAACAGAGCTATAATCTGGTACCGCTCTTTCAATCAAAAACTTCTCATATTCGTCAGCTTTTGCAATTGGAACTTTTCCATGCCACAACCTCATAATAGCCAAAAATATCACCCAGTTTACCTATAGGCTTGAGGTATTTAAAACTAATGCCACAACGTTATTACTCTCAGTAAAAAGAAAGAGAAAAGCTTGTTTCACCACTCGTTCACACCACGTCCTCTACCCATACCACGTCCCATTCCTTTTCCTCGACCTTTTCCCATTCCTCTACCGTAACCTCCACCCATGCCTCTTCCTGGACCAATTCCACCACCTTCAGCTCCAAGAATTGGCTGTGTCAATTCTCCTCTGAGATAAGCCTGAACAGCTTGTTCGACTGTCATAGTTGGTGGTGCTGAGACAAACTTTATGCCCGCAGCTTGAAGAACTTGTGAGGAATTTGGACCAAACTGCCCAGCTATAACAACATCCGCACCTTCATTTATACAAAATTGAGCTGCCTGAATACCCGCACCTCTTGGAGCACTGTAAGCGGGATTTTGAACCACCTGAATATTCGTTACGTTTCCGTTCTCATCAACATCAACAATCGTGAATGTTGGAGCTCTCCCAAAGGCTTGGCTTACAGAGTCATCCAGTCCACCTTTTATGGTTGCTACAACAATTTTCATATTCTCACCTCCGCTCCAAATTAGGACAGCCTAACTTAAAAAGTTTTGCATATGCAAAAACATATTAAACCCACATTCTCAGTCTTAAAAGCTCCCTCAGCAGAAGCAGAACTACCAGGGCTATCACATACGGCGCTGCAACGAGGAACAGCTTAATTAAGACGTACAGTATCGCAACTATGAACAAAAAGTCCACAATTCCAAAGAATCCACCAAATCTTCTAAAGCTCCATAAGCTTCTTCTATACCCCCTTCCATAGCCTCCACTTATCCATCTCGGCATTTTATCACCTCAAAATATGGAAAAATAGGAAATCACCACCAGCCATAAAGCCACCTAAGTGCTCTCCTGCTGGGCATTCCCGTCCACGGGCAGTATCCTAAGCGAGCACCCCAGCCTCTTCCGCCTCTTCCCCATCCTCTGCTCCAACCACGGCCTCTACCCCAACCGTAGCCAAAGCCATAAGCTGGCGGGTAAGCTGGCCCATAGGCTGGTGCTGACGGAACTGGATATGTTGGTGCCGTAACTTGAGGCTGAATCGTTTGAGGAGCGCCCTTGATTACGCTCTCAACGGCTTCTCTAATTGGTATTCCTGGTGGGAATGTGTAAATCTTAATTCCTGCTGCTTGGATTGCTCCTAAAGCGTTTGGCCCAAGCTGGGGAACAATAACTGCATCAACGCCTTCATTTATGAGCATTTGCACAGCCATTGGACCCGCTCCACTGGGAGCACTAACTGCTGGATTCTGAATCGTTTTTACGTTCTTGATTTCACCATTCTCAACTTCAATTATAGTGAAAACTGGTGCTCTGGCGAAAACTGGTGCAATTGTGTCCTCTAATCCACCATTAGCTGAGCTTGGAACCGCAATTTTCATACTCACCATGCTCATCACCTCCCAATTTTCTATTTTGTGCATATGCACAAAATCTTAAAAGCTTTTCGGTTGACCTAACATACTGGTTTATAAATACGAAGAGAGAAGATAATTGAGATAGCCATGTACTTGCGGAGAGATTTAATCCAACCTCGTATCTACCAAGAAGTCATCTATGCAAAGTGTAAGGATAAGAATAGCCTAATTGTTCTCCCAACCGGTTTAGGAAAAACACTCATTGCAATGATGATTGCTGATTATAGACTGTCAAAATACGGTGGGAAGGTTCTAATGCTTGCTCCCACAAAACCCCTTGCTCTTCAGCACAGAGAAAGCTTCGTTAGGCTTTTTAACCTGCACCCTGAGAAAATCAACGTTTTAACTGGTGAGCTCTCCCCAGAGCAGCGAGCCAAAATCTGGGAGAGGAGCATAATCATCACGGCAACTCCCCAGACGATTGAAAATGATCTCCTCGTTGGGAGAATAAGCTTAGAAGATGTCGTTCTGCTTGTATTTGATGAAGCCCATAGGGCTGTTGGAAACTACGCATATGTTTACATTGCCAGAGAATATATGCAACAGGCAAAACATCCCCTCATTTTGGGTCTAACCGCCTCACCAGGTAATGATGAGGAAAAAATAAGACAAGTTCTAAAGAATTTGTACATCGAGCATGTCGAAGTGAGAACTGAAAGCTCTCTAGATGTTAGACCTTATGTTCAGGGCATAAGATTTGAGTGGATTAAAGTTGAACTGCCCGGGATTTATAAAGAAGTTAGAAAGCTCCTGAGGGAAATGCTTAAAGATGCCCTAAAACCTTTGGCCGAAGCTGGCTTGGTGGATTCCTACTCTCCAGACATACCAAAGAAAGACGTCCTCAAAGCGGGGCAAATAATCAATGCTGAAGTTGCAAAAGGCAATTATGAAGTTGGAAAACTCATGCTCTATCAAGCTAAAGCTATGAAGCTTCACCATGCCATTGAGCTTTTGGAGACGCAGGGATTAACAGCACTGAGAGCTTATCTAAAAAGGCTCTACGAAGAGAGGCAAATGAAATCAAACAAAGAGCTCATGAGCGATCCAAGAATGAAGAAGGCAATATCACTTTTAATTCAAGCCAGAGATTTAGGATTGGATCATCCAAAAATGGACAAGCTAAAGGAGCTTATAGAAGAGCAGCTTGAGAAAAAACCCAACTCAAAAATAATTGTTTTCACGAATTATAGGGATACTGCAAAGAAAATAGTTAAAGAGTTAGTTGATATGGGGATTAAAGTTTCACGCTTCGTTGGACAAGCAAGCAGAGAGAATGACAAGGGAATGAGCCAGAAGAAGCAGAAAGAAATCCTTGACCTCTTCTCTCAAGGAATATTCAATGTTCTGGTAGCCACAAGTGTTGGTGAAGAAGGTCTGGATGTTCCAGAAGTAGATTTGGTTGTATTCTATGAGCCGGTACCCTCAGCAATTAGAAGCATACAAAGAAGAGGAAGAACCGGAAGGCACAAACCTGGCAGAGTTGTGATTTTAATGGCAAAAGGAACGAGGGACGAAGCATACTACTGGAGTTCAAGACACAAAGAAAAGCAGATGATTGCCGTCCTTAAGAAGGTGAGTGAGATGGTTAAAAAAGAAAGACAAGCTTCCCTTTTGGGATTTGTCAAGCCCAAAAAGGAGGAAGGAAAAGGGGAGATTATTGCTGAAGAAGAGAAAGAACATCAGAAAGCCGAAGTTTCAAAGGAGGAGGTTTATGAGAAACTTCCAGTTAAGCCAATTTTTGTGAAAAAGCCTAAAGGAATTGTTATCTATGTTGATTCCCGTGAGCTGAAGAGTCAAGTGCCTAAGTATCTTAAGGAACTTGGCGCCCATATTGAAGTCAAAACTCTGGATGTCGGTGATTACATAGTCAGCGAGGATGTAGCCGTTGAGAGAAAGTCAGCGAATGATTTCATTCAATCTATAATTGACGGTCGTCTCTTTGACCAAGTGAAGAGATTAACAGAGGCATATGCGAGGCCTGTGATAATCATTGAGGGGCAGCTTTATGGGATTAGGAATGTTCATCCCAATGCAATTAGAGGGGCTTTAGCTGCCGTAACCATTGACTGGGGCGTGCCAATCCTATTTTCTACTGATGCTAAGGAGACAGCACAGTTCATATACTTAATCGCAAAGAGAGAGCAGGAGGAGAGGAAAAAAGAAGTTGCTGTTAGGAGCGAGAAAAAGGCATTGACTTTAGCGGATAGGCAGAGGCTGATAGTTGAAGGCTTGCCCTATGTTTCAGCAACTTTAGCGAAGCGTTTGCTTAGGCATTTTGGAAGCGTTGAAAGGGTTTTCACAGCAAAAGAAAACGAGCTCATGGAAGTTGAAGGCATTGGAGAGAAAATAGCAAGGGAGATTAGAAAAGTAATAACAGCTCCGTACCTGGAGGAGGAGTAGCGTTTGATCAATAATGTCTAAGTAGCTCTAAAAGAGATAGAATTTCAGTGCATTCCTCTTAGTGTAGCGGGCTTACGATGAATTTCACCCCAAGTAGAGTTTTACTTGAGTCCGCATTTTTAGATGCACAAAGGGCGTCAGTTTTCAGAAACTCTACCTAAAAATGGTACGAAGAAGTAAATTCAAACAAAATAAGTCCTACTGAAACTCGAATGCAATCTTAAAATATGTCACTTAGACAGTTTGAATATTTCCGCCAGCGCTTCGTGGGAAGCGAAGCTTCCCGACGTGTTGGGACTTTGTCCCAACATGCGAAGCAAAGGGCTGAAAATGTGCCCCGGGGGAGCGGAGGGAACTCACGGCTCGCCTTCGCGCTCATTCCCCACGGTTGCCCGGGGCATTATAAATTTCACACATTCAAACTTAAGCTTTTTTCATAACCACTGGGAATATTCATAAGGGAGGGTAATAATCACGGTTTATGAAAAAGATTATATAAGGCTTTTCTCTTAGAATAAAGTGGTGGTATGTATGAAAATCGTTGAATTAGACATCAGGTTACCATATGACAAAAGAGGGAAAGTTCTAAGCAGATTATGTGATAGGGTTAGGGGTAAAATTAAGGATATACACTTCTTCCCGCCCACAGCCTCTGGAATAAGTGAAATAAGAATGGAAGTTGAGACTGAAAACGTTCAAAAACTTCTTCAAGACTTAAAGAGGATCATAAAAGAAGGGAAAATAAGCTTCAAAGTCTTGGCTGAGGCTTAACTTTAACGCTGAACTATCGCTCTAATCCCTGCCGCTGCAAACACTAAGAGCTCAAAGAGCTTGTATGCCTCTTCTACATTCTTTGCTTCAAACTCCACAGTTTTTCCATCAAGTCTCTTCACAGTGGGCAAAAGCTCAGCTGCATCTGCCATCTCACTTCCCAAGAAGCGAAGCTTAGCCCTTACTGGTTTTTCTGTTTTTAGCGGTTTAGCTTCTCCACGCTTAAACTTTTCAACAGCTCTATCTACTGCTTCCCTTAACTCCTTTTCAAGCTTCGCCAAGCTTAGGCTTTTGGCTGAGTATCTTGATAGAGCGTTTTTAAACACAACGCCCTCAGCCCAGGGGGTGAAGCTTTTCACATCTTCTTCAATCAGCTTTGCGTCTCCACCAACAAGAACAACTGGAATGCCCCATTCGCCCAAAAGGTAGCTGTTGAGCAAAAACTCACTCACTTTAACTCCGTTTATCTCGAAATAATCAACTGCCGCACCACTGTAAGTGTGATCAAAGGTTGCATAGGAGGTTCCAGCTTTTGCATGGTAACCCAAGAACATTGCTATATCACTCCCCTTAGCAAAAGCCACCATACTTAAAGGTCTTGGAAATCCTCTCACAAGTTCAACATATTCTGGCAGTTCTTCAACTAAGAGGTTGACCATAGGACCATGACTGTCTGCTATTATAATTTCCTCAAAACCTTTTTCATGAAGCGCTTCTGCAACAATCAACGTTGTTTTGGTTGCTATCTTTCTTGCCTCATTATATAAGGCTCCTTTAACAAAGAGATGCTCTCTGCTGACGACAAAAGGCATGCCCTCTAAATCTATGGAGATAAAGGCTTTCATTTGCATCACCAAGATAAATATCGAAACGGTAAAAGAAAAGTTTTGTGGTAATAAGATTAGCTCTTGATCCCCTTGATTAAACTCTCAAGCCTCTTTCTTGCTTCTTCCAAAGAATCAGCCTTTTCAATAGCTGTCCCAGTAACAATGATATCTGCTCCGCTCTGGGCAACCTCTCTGGCATCTTCATAAGTTCTTATCCCACCTCCAACGATGAGTGGGACATCAATAACGCTCTTGACAACTCTGATCATCTCATTTGGAACATGCTTTGGTGCACCGCTTCCAGCCTCGAGGTATACTAATCTCATTCCCAAATATTGGCCAGCCAAAGCATAAGCTGCAGCTATTTTTGGCTTATGTCTGGGAATTGGTTTTGCATCTCCAACCCAGCCAACAGTTTCACCCGGCTCTATGATGAGATATGCCATGGGAATCGGCTCAATTCCATACCTTTTTACGGTAAATGCACCTAAAGCTTGAGCACCCGTAATAAAGAATGGATTTCTCGAATTGAGAAGGCTCATGAAAAAGATTGCATCAGCGTATTTAGTAATCCCCCCATGAGAACCAGGGAAGAGTATTACGGGCAGAGAGGAGCTTTCTTTTATTGCTTTGACTACTTCATCAAGAACCTCGCCTTCAGCACCAGTTGAGCCCCCGACCATTACTGCATCTGCTCCAACTTCTTCACACATCTGAGCTATTTTTGAAGCTTCTTCTGGTGAGACATCATCCGGATCAAGCAAAACAAAGTGCAGCTTTTCTTTTTCAAGCTTTTCGTGAATGTATGATTCAACCTTTCCGAGCTTGAGCTTCATTTCTCTCCCTCCAATTTTCTAACTTCATTGGGACTTTTAACACTTTTCCACTTCAGCCCCAATTTTCGGAGGATACTGGTTAAGATTTTATCCGGTTCATCTTTGAAATAATAGAGATTTGAACCTATTCTTAAATCACTTGCTCCAAATCCTTTAATGGGCTTTCCAAATTTAGAGACCTCCATTGATAGTTTTTCTTCAATTTTTGCATCACTTGGAATTAAGTAGGCTCTCAGAAGCTCGGATTCTTTAAGAAGAAAATCAACATGCCAGTGAAGATTTTTATCTTTTCTAAAGTGTCGCTCAACTCTTTTCTCAAGGGAATTCATTGCAGAGCCTACATAAACATAATATCCTGCTTTAAGAGGGAACTCTTTTCTTTTGGTTCGTACAATTATGTCTCTTTCGACTTTAACGACTAAGAAATATGAACCTCTCATAATACCACCTTACAAAGAAGGTTTTATAAACCAACCTCCAACCCATTATTAGGTGGAATTAATGGATAAGAAAAAGAAGAAACCTGTGGATGAATTTGCTTGGCAAGAATATGATAAGGAGGAGTTTAGAGAAAAATTCCCTGCCTTAGCTGAAGAGCTCGAAGAGAGGGAGGGCATTGTTATCGAAGGTTATCGTGTAGACGAATTCCAAGTTCTTGAAGAGGAGGAGTTTGAAGAAGAAAAGATAGACTTTTCAGGATATAATCCTACAGTAATTGATTTCTTAAGAAGGTGCGAAACCGATGAAGAGGCTTTAGAGATTATTAACTGGCTTGAGGAAAGAGGCGAGATAACTCATGAGATGGCTAAAGACTTAAGGATTACCCTTGTTAAGAAAGGAGTTAGGGCTTTCGGGCCAAAGAAAGAGTGGGGCTGGTACGAAAGACACGGAAAGCATTAAAAAGGGGAAAGTTAGATATTCCCTATTCGCTGTAAGACCATACCCTCAATTCTTATTGGCTCTGTTCTTCTTGCGTAGACAATTGCCTGCTCAAGTCTTGCCTCACTTTCTGCGTAAATTTTGAACAATGGATCTCCTTCCCTTACTTTCTCTCCGACCTTAACATAAAGCTCAAGTCCAGCTCCCTTGTCCTCAGGTGCTCCAGCTGCTCTTGCAATTCCTGTTATAGCTTTGTTGTCGATAAATGTTATATATCCGCTTGTTGGTGCTGTGAATGTGTATGTTTTGTCTCCAATTGGGATTTCCTCTGGTTTAATATCTGGATTTCCTCCCTGTTCTTCGATGATTTCCCTCATCTTCTGATATGCTTTTCCGCTCTCGAGAATTTCTCTTGCCATCTTCTTACCCATTCCAGCTGGTGCAACACCACCCATTTCTAAGAGAATTCCAGCCAGACCCGTTGCCTTCTCAACGAGGCTTCCAGGACCTTTTCCGGTCATAAGTGTCTGCAGTGCTTCCTTAGCTTCAAGGGCTGGGCCAACTGTGTGTCCAACTGGCTGTCCACCATAGGTTATTGCAACCTCAACATACTGTCCCAATCTCTTTCCAAGCTCAATGAAGTCTCTTGCTAATGACCTTGCTTCTTCCATTGTCTCAACTTTGACTCCCTTACCGGTTGGAATGTCAATTAAAATGTACTGAGAACCCATTGCATACTTCTTTGACATAATACTCGCAAGCATTAATCCTCTTGGATCAATGCTTAGGGCTCTCTCTGCTTTAATTGTTATGTCATCAGCCGGGGCTAAGTTCAATGCTCCTCCCCACACGAGGCAAGCACCAATTTTTTCAACGATTCTCTTAATCTCATCCAGGCTAAGAGAGACATTTGTAAGCACTTCAACAACATCAGCTGTTCCTGCCGCACTTGTGATAGCTCTTGATGATGTCTTTGGAATTGTTAATCCAGCGGCGGCAACAATTGGAACAACAAGGATGTTTGTCTTGTTTCCTGGGACTCCACCAATGCTGTGGACGTCCATAATTGGTTTTCTGTCTATGTCCAACATATCACCTGTCTCTGCCATTGCAACGGTGAGCCATGCTATTTCATCCATATCAAGTCCATTGACCTCAAGGGCAGTGACAAATGCACTGATTTCAATTTCTCTGAGCTTTCTATCAACAATATCTTTAATTATGCTCTCAATCTCAACTTTTCTCAGCTTTGCTCCATGCATCTTCTTCTTTATGTAGCGTATGCTTTCTGGAGTTCCCGCTGGGGCTATGTTGACAATTTCACCCTGAGAAAAGCTGTGCACTTGAAGAACATCCTTGCTCAGTCCAATTTCTCCTTCTTCAACCATGTTGCTTATCACAACGTCTCCATACACTGTTTTCTTGCCAGTTTCTATTTTAACCAAATCTTCTGGATGCAATTTGACTCTCTTAGCGTCCTTCTCGTTGATGACAACCACAAACCTCCCAGTATACACATCGAGAATTTTTATTTTGGCTTTCATGCTCCTCCCTCCAAAAGGCTGGCAATACTCCATATTGAAAAAAACACTACTTAAAGATTTTTAACTAACTTATGAAAAACTTTGAAGCTATTGAAAAGAATAGACACAAGAATCTGTAAAGAAACAAAGACATGCTCTAAGCAGTAATGCTCTTTGAAAAGTTCGGCAATGCAAATTTTGAGAGATTTGATCCTGCTGAGAAGAGGGTAAATGCCCTTAGCACGTCATGTGCCACTTTTTTTAACTCTTCTGGAAGAACGGCATCCTTTCCATATGCATAATATATCACCTCATCGAGGGGGGCGCTTATAAGCCTGCCATTGAATAGATACACCTCTTTTTCTGTTATCTCTATCTGATATTCAGGATATACCAGTTTTACTTTCATAGCGCCCCACCTCCAATATATAATAACAGCAAAAGCATATTTTTAAAACTAACGCCGTAAAATTTTTAGTTACATAATTATAAAAATTTTAAAGTATCGAAAAAATAGAACTAAAATAGAGACATGGACTATAGATTTTTAATTTCCTCTTCAATTGACTCTTCGAGAGTCTTTTCCCATTCGGCAATATCAAAGTCCACAAGTTCGGATTCTAAGTCCTCTTTGAGATGAAGAACTCTTCTTTTCAGTGCATTCTTTGTTTCTTCATCATAGACCACATAGTAAGGGCTCCTTCTAACTGAGAGATAAAGAAGTGCCAGTACAATATTGAGCATCAAGAGAATAACAATGATCCCGTAAATTATTACGTTCATCTTCTCTTCCCCCCAAAGAGTGCTCTAAACACCCTTTTAATGGGGCTTTCGGGTTCAGGTGGCTGCCATCTTATTCCAGCGAGTTTTGCTGCCAACTGTTTAATGGCTATAGCTGCTGGTGAGGTGGGATTTTTAACAACTAATGGAACTCCATATGCCGATGCCCTCTTAACTTCTGGATCTTCCGGTATTATTGCCAGGACCGGTACTTCAAGAATTGCTTCTATTTCTTCCTTCGTGAGCTCAGTTTTTTCGTTGGTAACTCTATTGAGAACAGCTCCAAGTGGAAGTGTTCCAAGCTTCTCGGCAACAAGTTTTGTTTTGAGTGAATCGGTAATAGCAGAGATTTCAGGATTTGTAACGACTATCAATTCCTTACCAATAAGCAAAGCTGTAACTGACGTAATCTCCAATCCGGCTGGTGCATCAATGAGAATAAAATCTCCCATTTGAGATATCTCTCTAATTAATTCCCTTAGCCTTTCGGGCTTTGCTTTTTTAATTTTTTCCAGACTTAATCCTCCTGGGATGACCTTAACTCCTGCAGGTCCTTCGTATATTGCATCTCTAAGATCGGCTTCTCTTGCCAGAACATCATGCAACGTTACTGGAATGTCTTCCATTCCAAGAATAAGGCTCAGATTTGCCATTGTAATATCTGCATCTATCACTATAACCTCCTTTCCAAATTGTGCCAAAGCAACACCCAAGTTCGCAACCACTGTTGTTTTACCTGTTCCTCCTTTACCAGAAGCAAATACAATTGATCTTCCTTCCACGGTTACACCCCCAATCTTTGCCGTTGATATCAAAACCCTTCCTACTTATATGCGCCATGTCATTAAATAGCTTTCCCTTTATTGTGGATGTTACAATGGAAACCCTTGGACTTTTTCTCAGAGAAATATGATGAGGCAGTGTACTGAGGCAATTTCTGCTGCTTCTGAGCTACATTACCCTTTCGCACCTCATATATATTAAGATAACGGTTGAAAAAACCTAATCCCAGAAAGGAGTTGTGAATTAATACGAAAAATATCAAAAGAGAAACAAGAGAAAGACACTAAGACACTACATGATACAGTCATGCTTTTTCTTTCTCTTCTATCTCTTTCTCAAGCTTCTTCCTGGCTACCTCCGATGTATCAGCTAAACTCCTGAAGAGTTTGAGCATTTCCATAGGAAGTGTTAGAACTATAACATTGCTTTTGTCACTCGCAACATCGCTTATTGTCTGCAGTGTTCTTAATTGCAGTGCCATTGGGTGTTCCGAAATTATTTCAGCGGCTTCTCTGAGCTTCTCTGCTGCCTGCCTCTCCGCCTCAGCAAGTGTTATCCTTGCTCTTCTTTCTCTCTCTGCCTCAGCCTGTCTTGCCATTGCCCTCTGCATTCCACTCGGCAACTCAACATCTTTTATCTCAACTGTTGTCACCTTGATTCCCCATGGATCAGTTGCTTCGTCTATAATTCTCTGCAATTCTCTGTTCAGCTTTTCCCTCTCACTCAGGAGCTCGTCCAGATGTGCCTGACCGATTACACTCCTCAAGGTTGTCTGGGCAATTTGGGAGGTCGCCATAATGAAGTTCTTAACCTGTGTGACAGCTTTAATTGGATCAACTACCCTAAAGTAAACGACTGCATTAACCCTAACTGGAACGTTGTCTTTAGTTATTGTCTCCTGCACTGGAACATCTAAAACTTGAGTTCTTAAGTCCACTATGACTGCCTTTTCAAATATTGGGATTATGAAGAACAGACCAGGACCTCTTGCTCCAACGACCCTTCCCAAACGGAATATCACTGCTCTTTCGTACTCCTTGACTATCTTCAGTGCCGACCCCAAAAATACCAAAACAAACAACAAAACAATTGCTGTTACGATAAAGTTTCCACCAATAAAGCTTACCATTTTTCATTCACCACCTTTACTTTCTTCTTCAACATTTTTCTCTTTTTCTCTAACAACAATAAGCTTTAGCCCTTCCATTCCTACAACCCTGACTTTTTCACCAATGTTTATTTCTTCCCCAGTTTTGCTGACCGCTTTCCAGAGTTCACCCCTAATCTTTATCATTCCTTCAGGAACAAGAGGTTCAACGACTTCTCCGGTCAGACCTATCATTTCCTCTTTTCCTGTCTGTGCTTTTCTTCTGTGTGCCCTTATCACTGCAGCCATTCCAAATGCAAAGAACACTGCCAGCAGGATACCTATAGTTATTATCACCAGTCTAAGCTGACTGTAGACTTCTCTGCTTACTAAATAATCCACGCCACCACCTCCACTGAATAGGAATATGCTTCCGATAACAAACGATATGAAACCAGCAACCGTAAAGAGACCGAAGGTCGGAGTTAACGCTTCAGCTATGAAGAAGATGATTGCGAGGAATATTAACAAAAGACCGGCACTTCTATATCCAAAATATCCCAATCCGATTATGGCAAGAGCGATCATTATTGCCCCAGCAGTTTCTGGAACATGCCATCCTGGGCTTAAGAATCCCAGAATCAATGCCCATATTCCAAGGGTCAAGAGCACATATGCAACTACTGGATCAGTTATGTATGTAATGAGCTGATCCTTGAATGTTGGCCTTAGGTAAACTACCTGAGCACCTTTTAGACTAAGTGTCACGTATTTGCCGTTAACAGGTAGTTTGGTTTTCATTCCATCAGCTTTGTTAAGAAGGTCATTTAAGTCATATGCTATAACTTCAATCACATGATATTTCAGCGCTTCCTCAGGAGTCAAGCTTAAATCTTCGGTTATGAATTTTTCAGCGATTGTTGCATTTCTTCCGCTTGCCTCAGCGAGACTCTTAATGTACGCAACATAAAAATTTGTTATCTTAGCTGGTGCCTCAATTATGCTTCCATTTTGAGAATAACCGAGAATTGGTCTGCATGCTCCGATACCTGTCCCTGGTGCCATTGCTATTAAATGGGACCCCAATGCTATGTAAGTTCCAGCAGAAGCAGCCATGGCCCCAGAGGGATAGACATATATTATTACCGGGACTCTTGCGGTTTGGATTCTCTGTATTATGTTCTGCATAGCGTCTCCTCTGCCTCCGGGGGTATCAAGCTCGATGATTATGGCATTTGCATTAGCTCTTTCCGCCTCACTTATGTATCTATCAAATTGATCATAAGTATATGAGGTTATTTGACCTTTAATTTGAGCCACATAAACAGTCTTCGCCTGGGCAAGTGCAGGTGTTAGGAGAATGAATAATGCCACGATCAGCAAGACTTTTCGCATTTATCACCACCTTGTATAAAATTTGTTTCTTCAACCTAATTAAAGTTTTCTCTCAGATTTCCGCACTAACGTTTAAATCTATATTGAAGACCATGGATCTCAAAAAACTAATAAGGAAGGAGCGAGATTTTTTACTGATGGATTATGAGAGAGGAAATCAAGAAGTTTAGGGTTGTTAGGGGGTATGAAAAAATTAAAATCGCATGGAAGGTTATACGAGGTGCGGCAAAGTATTCGAATAAAGAACCATTTTGGGAATTCCTAAGGAAAGAGTTTGGAATAAAGGACAGAGAAATCAAAGAGATTATGCTGTTCTTAGAGGAAGTGGGTGAGTTAGAGATCAAACGTTCTCAAGATGGGAAACGCCTTTATGTGTCTACCCTAAAGGATATAAAGGAAAATCCAGTCAAACTTGATCAATGGTTGAAATGATAGACCTCAAAAAAGTAACTCACGAGATGATAAAGAACAAAACTTGGAGATATGAGAGAGGAATATTCTGGCAGGCTTTAGATTATGGCATAGTTGGTTTTGATGGGGAAAACTTTTACCTGCCATATTATCTTTCATCCAAAGAAAAGAAGGACGCAAAAGAGAAAATTAAATTCATTCTTGGACTTAATACAGATTTAGAGAGATTTTATGGCGAAATTCAAGATTCAAAGTTTGCATTCCTTATTGAGGAATTCTATGGGCTAACAGTTCCAGCTGCTCCTTATAAGTATCAAGCTCTGGTTGAGACAATAGCTCAACAGCAAGTCAGCTTTGAATTTGCAATGAGGACAATTAGGAACTTAGTTGAGTTGGCTGGCAGGAAAATTGGAAGCTTGTATGTTTTTCCAAAGCCAGAAAATATAGCAGAGCTGAGTGTTGAAGAGCTAAAGAAAGCGAAGCTCGGGTATAGAGCAGGGTACATTAAAGAACTTACTGAACTTCATTTAAAAGGAAAGCTTGATTTAAGCCTTGAACAGTTTACAGAACAAGAAGCAATAAAATATCTTACAAAATTCCGAGGGATTGGAAAGTGGAGCGCTGAGCTTTTTCTTTTATATGGGCTCAGAAAGAATGTTTATCCGGCTGGAGATTTGGGATTGAGGAGGGGCATTGCCAAAATCTTTGGGAAGAGGACTAAAGAAGTAAAAGAAAAAGACGTGAGAGAAATTATAGAGCCCTATGGAAAGTGGAAGAGCCTATTAGCATTTTACATCTTATGTTATGACAGGAAAACTGAAATGGAACGAAAAAGGTGAATCCAATGGAAATAATCCTTCCAAAAGAGAAGTTCAAAGAGCTTAAAAAGCTCGACGAGACGGGAATCATGAAATTAATCGAGGAGAATCTTGAAAAAGCTGAGGAAACCCTAAAAGCTGAACGGGAATCCTTTCTTAATGAAAAGAAAGCTAAGCTTGAGGAAAAGCTAAAAGAGATCGAAGAGCAGCTTGAGGCTTTAGAGATGTTTTATGAAAAAGCTCTGAAAGATAGAGAGTTCATGCGTGAGATGAGTGAAAAATTAAGAAAAGAAAATGCAGCTTTGAGAAGAGAGCTGGAGGAGAAAAAGCGTGCGCTTGAAAATAAAACCTGAAAGGGGATTTGGAAAAATTGAGGTTGAGATTAATGAAGATCTTTGGAAGAAAATAGAAGATCTCAGCGAAAAATACAAGGTTAGTGAGGATTACATCCTAAGGATAATCCTTACTGGGGAATTTAAAACCCCCAATGAAGACGTGCAGAACCTTGAGAAAGAAGTGCAAGAGCTCGAAAAAAAGGTATATGAACTTGAAAAGAAGTGGGCACCCCTCAGATATAAAGCCTATGGAGTTAGTGAAGACAACAAAATTTTGGCTATAGAGCTGAGCGGGCTTTTGGCTGAAAACACGCAGCTTAAAAGGTTTTTAAGGAAAAAGGTCAAGCCAAATTTTGAGCTTAGAAAACTTATTGAATACTACATCCGATAAAATTATAGCGGATGATGAGTAAATTTAAGCGGAGCGATGAAGAACCCTATGAGCGCTGACGCTTTATTTTCTTCTACGGGGGAGTGTGGTAGCTATGATGGGATTAGCCGAGATTGAGAGAAAGGCATTTGATTTGATGGCTACTTCTATCAGAAAATACGAATTTATAGAGAGATGGAAATTTGAAGGAAAAACCATAAGGTTACCATTCCAGAGAGAAGCTGAGCCAGGTGCATTGTTTGTTTTCTCAAGAGAGATTGAAGTCCCCAACGATGGCCTTAAATGGTTCCTAAAAGTTTCTATGGAAGGAAATGCTTTAGTAAAACTTGACGGAACAGCATATGGAACAATAGATGATGTTCACACTTACATACCGATTCGTCCTGGAAAGCATAAGCTTGAGCTCATAGTATCTCCTCTAACAATGTTTGGATACCACAAATGGCGTATTAAAATTGATTATGCAATGCTCATTGGGATTATGTGGGAACCTTATGTCTTAGCTCAAAGACTTCTTGATTTAGTGAGCTTCATTGAAGTAATACAGGAAGAAGATTTGAAAGAAGCTTTAATGAAGGAACTCTCAGATATCCTTATTCGGGTTAAGAGCGTTCCGAATATTAAGCAGATAACTCTCCTAAGGATGCTCCTTCATGATGGAGGTTTGGGGATTAAAGAGCTCAAAATTGGACGCTTTGATGTAAGGGATGTCAGACCTGATTACATGTTTCTCTCTGCGGTGTATGGAATTGGTGCTATGAAAGGAAAAATTGAAGATATTCCCAAGCCGAGAAGAGAACACTATCTAAAGGAAATTAATAGAATACTCGAAGAGCTTGAAGATGCACTTACCAGACTGAGAAGGATATTCCCAAAAATCGGCAAAGCTTATGCTTTCGCGCATTCTCACATAGATGCTGCTTGGCTGTGGACATATGCCGAAACAAAACAGAAGATTTTGAGAACTTTTTCGACAATTGAGAGACTCATGAGGAGATATGGAATAACATACATCCAAAGCTCAGCCCAGTACTATGAATGGCTTGAGGAACTTGACAAAGAACTCTTTGAGAAAGTTAAAAAGTATGTCCGAGAAGGAAAGTGGATATTGGCTGGAGGAATGTGGGTCGAAAGTGACGTTCAGCTTATAGATGGTGAATCCCTTGTGAGACCAGTTCCTGTACGGCCAAAGATATTTTCTTGAAAAATTCGGGAGAATAGCAAAGATAGGGTGGCTCCCTGACACATTCGGCTTCTCTGCTTCCCTGCCGCAAATAATGAAGAAGAGCGGGATTGAAGTCTTTGCTACGTATAAGCTCCTGTGGAATGAAAGGAATGAGTTTCCATATCATGCCTTCATATGGAAGGGAATTGATGGGACAGAAATCCCTGTTCACATTATGATGAGCTACAAGTCTTCAATGACTGCTAAAAGTCTCTACAAGCAGTGGAAGCGCTATAAAAACAAATACGAAGTTCCCTTCCTGCTTTATGCTTACGGATATGGTGACGGTGGCGGAGGAATTACATGGGAAATGGTTGAAATGATGAAGCACATGAACAAAGTGCCCCACATTCCCAAGGTGGTCAAAGGGTATGAGGATGAATATGTAGCAGAGCTCAAATCATGCATTGATAATATGCCTACATGGGAAGGCGAACTTTACGTTGAGGTACACAGAGGGACATATACAACCAACCTTAAGATGAAGAAGTACATGGCTGATGCTGAGTCAGTTTTGAGAAGTGCTGAAATCTGGAGCACAATAGCTGAAATGCTTGGACTTGTTGAATATCCAAAAGAAGAGCTTGAAAAGCTCTGGAAGAAGATTTTGCTGCATCAGTTCCATGATGTTCTGCCTGGCTCATCAATAAGGGAAGTTTATGATGAGGCTATTGAGGACTTAAAGAAGGTAATCAGAGAAGCGGAGGAAATAATTCACAGTGTATTGGAGAGAATTGCTGAGAAGGAAGGCAATGACTTAGTCTTCAATGACCTGCCCTGGAAGAGGAGAGAGGTGGTTGAGGTTAATGGAGAATACCACCTCCTCGAGGCTCCACCTCTGGGCTGGAAACTCTTTGAGCCTATTGAAGCTAAGGAAGGGGTTAAGGTTAGAGATGAGAGGGATAAAATAATACTCGAAAATGAGTATCTAAGGGCAGTTATAAACAAGGATGGGGAACTAATTTCTCTCTATGACAAAGAGAATAAGAGAGAGGCATTAAGAAGCACAAGCAACGTCTTGATGGCACATATAGATACGCCAGGTATGTGGGATGCTTGGGATATAAATGAGGACTTCCTGATTCAGGGTGAGAAGCTCAAGACTCTTGAAGAAGCTAAGGTGGTTTACCAGAGTCCATTAATTGCGGTCATCAAAGTGGTCAAAGGCTATGGCAACTCAGGAGTAACTCAGTTTATAAAGCTCCGCAAGGAATCAAAATTATTAGAGTTTGAGACTAAAGTCGACTGGAAGGACAAGGAAATTCTGCTTAAGGCATGGTTCAACTTCAACACACACAACTGGAGCTCTTTCTATGATATCCCTTATGGTGTAATAGAAAGACCAGCGGTAAGAAACACTCCTTGGGAGCAGGCCAAATTTGAGGTTCCAGCTCTGAGGTGGGCAGATGTCTGCGATGGTGATTATGGAGTTGCTATAATCTGCACGTCAAGGCATGGCTATACAAACTGGGACTCAAAGATTGGACTCAGTCTGCTCAAGTCGCCAATTTATCCAAATCCATGGAGCGACTTAGGAGAGGGTGAATTTACATATTACATCTATCCTCACAAGGGAGATTGGTTTGAGGGAGAAGTTTACAAGAGGGCACTGGAAGTTTGGTCAAAGCTTAGGGTTGTCAAGGCAAAGAGAGTTGAAGGAAAAGCTAAGGAGTTCAGTTTTATGAGGACGGATGCGGTAGTTGGAGCGTTGAAGAAAGCAGAAGATGGAAACGGATATATCTTAAGGCTGTACAATCCATCAAAAGAGGAGCTTGAGGTTGAACTGCCAAGGGAAGGCATTGAGATGGATATGATTGAACTCAAGGAACTTGGAAAGGTCAGTAGAAAAGTCAAGCTAAAACCCTTTGAGATCAAAACGATTAAGATTTCTTAGTCTTTTTTCTTCTGCTCTTCCTTCTTGGGAGCAACCTAACAGGACTCCCACAGTCAGGGCAGATGCCCTCTGGCGGCTCGCGTTTAAATTTCTTGTTGCATCCAATGCATACATATCTCCAGCGGATTACTTTCTTTATGCCTCTTTTAAGGGTTTTAAACCTTATTCCAAGGATTTTGGCAATATTCTGGAGATTATAGTCATCAGTAAAAAGGACAGCTTTTAGTTCATAAGCAAGGGCAAGAACTTCAATATCCGCTTCGCTCAGCTCATCTAATTCCCCGGTCTCGAGGGCTTTCGTCTTAATAACCTCAATGCTTTCCTTTGAAGGTACCAAAACTTTTACCTTGCCAGCACTGATCAAACTCTCCAAAAAAAGCTTTGACTCTGGGTCTTTAACTTCTTCAATCACCTTAGGGGTTGTGTATCCTTCGACATCGATTCCCTGAATGAATATTGCAGCATCAATGATGAGCATGATAAAAGTTCAACGTTAGGGTTAAAGCTTTATCCCCCAATATATTTTTGGTGATGCTTATGAAAGTTGACCTCAATTCTGATCTTGGTGAAAGCTTTGGGAGATACAAACTCGGCATGGACGAAGAAGTTATGAAATACATCACATCAGCCAACGTTGCATGCGGCTGGCACGCTGGAGACCCATTGGTAATGAGAAAAACCGTAAAGCTTGCAAAAGAAAATGGCGTTGAAGTAGGTGCCCATCCGGGCTATCCTGATTTACTCGGCTTTGGCAGAAGATATATGAAAATAACAAGAGAGGAAGCGAAGAACTATATTCTCTATCAAATTGGGGCTTTGTATGCGTTTGTTAAAGCAGAGGGCTTAACTCTGCAGCATGTTAAACCCCATGGAGCTCTCTACAATGCTTTAGTCAAAGATGAAGAGCTTGCAAGGGGGGTTCTTGAGGGAATAGCAGATTTTGACAAAAAGCTGATTTTTGTAGGGCTCTCACTCTCAAAGCCCTTGGAGATTGCTGAAGAGATGGGGCTTAAAGCTGCCCACGAGGTCTTTGCCGACAGGGCTTACAACCCAGATGGAACCTTAGTTCCAAGGAGCAAGGAAGGTGCAGTAATTCACGATAAGGAGCTTATAGCAGAAAGGGTAATCTCAATGGTCAAGGATGGTGGCGTTAAAGCAATCAACGGTGAGTGGATTGAGCTTAAAGCCGACACAATTTGCGTCCACGGTGACAATCCAAAAGCCCTCGAGATCACAGCATACATCAGAAAGCGCTTAGAGGAAGAGGGAGTCAAGATTGTGCCAATGAGAAAGGTTATTTAAGCATCAACAATAATAGGGAATGGAGGGAAAAAGATGGGGATAATAGAGGCAGTTTATGAAAATGGAGTGTTTAAACCTCTAAAGAAAGTAAAAGCTCCAAAGAGGGTTAAACTGGTGATAATCAAGGATTTTGAAAGGGATTTGGAGGAGGTATTTGGAATACTCAGCGAGGATATTGATGTCAGAGAACTGAGAAAAGAGTGGGATAGAAATGTATCTTATTGACACCGATATAATAATTGACATCCTTAGAGGCATTAAGGGATCAAAGGAATTCCTATTAGACTTATCAAAAGATGGACTCTTTCTCTCAGTTATCAGCATGGCAGAAATATTCTCAGGGAAAGAGACAAGAGATCCAGTAAAACATGAGAAAATCTTAAGGTTTCTGTCTCATTTTGAGGTAATACCCCTAACCCAAGAAATTGCCATTCTGGGAGGAGCAATAAGAAGGGATTATCAAATTGGCCTAGCTGATGCGTTGATCGCTGCAGCTGCAATTCACAATGGATTAACAGTGGTAACTTACAATACAAAACATTTTGAAAAAGTTGAGGGTTTAAAAATTCTAAAACCAAACTACAGGTGATTCTATGCAGTTCAAGCCTGCAGGAGACTCTGCTTTGGTTATTATTTTTGGGGATAGAATAGACGAGGGGATTAACAAAAAAGTCCATGCAGTTGCCAGTGCCATAGAAAAAGCCTCTCCAGATTGGCTTGTTGAAGTTGTTCCCACCTATACAAGCATCTATGTGTATTATGACCCACTCAAGCTCAGCTATCAAGAAGCCCTCGATGCCATTAAGCCCTTCCTCTCAGCGGAACCAAAAGGGGAAAAGCCAAGGATTGTAGAAATCCCAACAGTCTATGGTGGAGAATTTGGACCAGATATTGAGTTCGTAGCAAAGCACAATGGATTAACTGTTGATGATGTCATCGAAATTCACTCAAAGCCGCTCTACAGAGTTTACATGCTTGGATTTACGCCAGGATTTGCTTATCTTGGGGGAATGGATGAAAAAGTTGCAACTCCTCGTTTAGAAAAGCCACGCTTGAAAGTGCCAGCGGGGAGTGTTGGCATAGCTGGAAAGCAAACGGGCATTTATCCCATAGAAAGCCCCGGCGGATGGAGACTGATTGGGAGAACACCTCTGAGACTTTTCACTCCGGAGAAGGAGCCACCAACTCTGTTACAGCCGGGTGATTACGTCAAGTTCGTGCCGATAAGTGAGGAAGAGTTTTGGGAACTCCACGGGGGCGAGCAGAAATGATTGAGCTCATTGATGTTCCCTCCCTCATCACAATCCAAGACCTTGGAAGATACGGCTACCAGAAGTTTGGAATCCCCGTTAGCGGAGTCATGGACGAAGTGAGTGCGCGCTTGGCTAACTACCTCGTTGGGAATCGTGACAACGCCCCTTTAATCGAATTTGTCTTAAAAGGTCCCACCATAAGATTCCACTCCTCAGCAGTTTTTGCAGTTGCTGGGGATGTTGATGTAAGGTTAAATGGAATTCCGATTGAACCCTGGCAGAGCCACTGGGCTAAGCGGGGAGATGTTCTTGAGATAGGAATCCTAAAGAGCGGTGTTTATGGATATATAGCATTCGCCGGCGGGATTTTGTGTGACAAAATCCTCGGAAGCTGCTCAACTTATTTAAGGGCAAAGCTTGGGAGAGCTTTGAAGCAGGGAGATAAGCTCAAGCTCGGATATGCAATTCTGACAGGAAAAGAAGGGAAAGTTCTGCCAGAACCATTAATCCCGCGCTACTCAAACGAAGGCGAGATTAGGGTTATTCTGGGCCCCCAGCTTGAACATTTCACAGAAAAAGGTATTGAAACTTTTCTAAGCTCAACCTATGAAGTCACGCCAAATTCAGATAGAATGGGTTACCGTTTGGAAGGTCCAGAGATAGAGCACTCCGAAAAAGGGGCAGATATAATCACTGATGCAATCCCTTTGGGAGCTATTCAGGTTCCAGCCAACGGGAAGCCGATAATCATGCTCGCCGACAGACAGACAACAGGAGGCTATGCAAAAATTGGGGTAGTTGCGAGGGTTGATGTGCCAAAGGTTGCCCAAACAAGAGCAGGAGGAAAGCTGAGATTCAAAGCAATAAATGTGGAAGAAGCCCAAGAGCTGCTTAGAAAGAGGGAATTTTTATTCAGAAGCATCAAGCGCCTTCTTGATGGAGAAGTGAGAGGTTACAAGATAAAAGCGCTTGGAGAAGAGTTCATGGTTTTTGTGGAAAAAGAGAAATAGAAAAGAGAACTACTCTTTTTCCCTCATAACTTTGACCACTTTGTATTTTTTACCGTTGCACTCGATTTCACCGACAATTTCGAGGATTTTAACAGCATCGCCCTCAAAAAGTCCTTCTGGTCTGATTACATCCTTCTTTTCTGGGTCATCGCATTCAACAAAGTTAATTTTAATCTTTGAACCAACTATTGCAAGCCTGGGCTCTATTGCCACCTCTATGGAAGGCTCAACGACCTCAACGACTCTGACTTTTCCTTCATGAAGGGGGCAGGAGTGCTCTATGTTCCTTACTCGTACCACTTTGTACCTCCTTCCCGGCTCCAAGTTCCCAACGCAGACCCTTGCGAGCCTGCAGGTTTTGCATGGGTCAGCTGGGCCGTAATAAATGAATTCAACACCAGGTTTAGCTAACTTTTCACCAACTAACGTGATTACCATTCTGACACCTCCTATGTGAATGGTGATAGTCAAATAACTCCAGTGATTTTAGCAGCTTTTTCAGCTGCTTCTCGCGTTAAACCATCCTTTCCCAAGATGGTGTATCTCTCAGGTCTGATTGTATGTGCAATGGTTAGAGCTTCAATAATATACTCCGGATCAATGCCTAATTCATATGCATTTGTTGGAGCGTTGACCTTCTTTAAGGTTTCTCTAATTTTCTGCCACTTCAGTCCGTGGAGGTAAGCCATAATTATCGTTCCAACACCACACTGCTCACCGTGCAGAGCTGGCTTAGGGGCAATTAAATCCAAGGCATGGCTGAAAAGATGCTCAGCTCCGCTTGCTGGTCTTGAAGAGCCGGCTATGCTCATGGCAACGCCGCTTGAAATTAACCCTTTTATTACTTTCCTAACGCTTTCTTCATTACCAAGTCTTATGATGTCAGCGTTCTTTATCACCATTTTGGCACTCATTAAAGAAAGAGAAGCTGCATACTCGCTGTAATACTCTCCTTTGAGTTTATGTGCTAACTGCCAGTCTTTTACTGCCGTTAAGTTGGAAATCATGTCCCCAACTCCCGCCGCAAGATACCGGTATGGAGCAGTTTTGATGACTTTTACATCGGCAATAACAGCTATCGGTGGCTTTGCCTTTATCGAAGTCTTGGCATTGAGATCTTTAATTGAAGCATTTGCGCTTGCTATGCCGTCGTGAGAAGCAGTTGTGGGGAAGCTGATAAACGGAATATCACTCCTGAATGAGGCAAGTTTGGCAACGTCAATTATGCTTCCACCGCCGACAGCAACGACCCATTGAACATTCTCATTTTTTATCTTCTTGATTGTTCTTTCAACTTCTTTCATTGAAGCTTTTTTGATTGTTAAACTGTGAACATCAAAGCTCTCTTTTAAGTGATGCCTAACCTCCCTTCCAGCAATCTCTTTAGTTTTGGGCCCGTAAAGAATCAGCACTCTTTCGCCTAATTTTAGCCTTTTAGCAACTTCCCCGACCTTATCTTTCAAATTTTCTCCAAGAAGAACCTCGCGAGGTAATTCCATTAAGTGCATGACCATCACCTTTGCTTATATTTCTCTCTCGAAGCTTAAAAATTAATTGGAAAGAAAAGCTTTAATTGGAAAGGGCAAATTCTTAGTGGTGATTAAATGGGAGTGAGTGAGATATTCCAAAAGTACTTTGTGAATCCGATAAAATACAATACTGGCTATAACGTCGTTAACACACTAACCTACGCGATCATTTTGGGAATAGCAGCCTTAGGAGTTTATAAAATCCTGAAACGGCTGGGGATAAAATATGACAATGCGTTTTTTAGAGCGTTAATCCCTTACATGATATTTGGAGCATTTACAAGGGCATTAACTGATGCCACCATATACCCGAGAACATATTTAACAGTGACCCCCGGAATATATGTGGTTACTTTTGCAATAACCTTCACTGCCCTGCTTATTACACATAAGCTCTTTGAAGACTGGAGGAGGGTATTTCTCTACTTTGGCTGGGCACTGGTAGGCTTTGATTTTGTCATGTTGCTGACGCATTTAGATAAAGTTCACTTCACCTGGATTGTGCTGAAGTACTTCATTCCAGCCCTGATAATAGCAGAGAGCGTTATCTATCTAATGACCAAGAAAATTGAGCTCGTCAGAGAAAACAGCTACCTCTTCTATGCCCACTTTTATGATGCAACGACCACTTTTGTTGGAATCCAGTTTATGGGCTATTGGGAGCAACATGTCCTCCCAAGATTTCTGATGAATCTTACAGGGACAGCGGCGGTTATGTATCTCCTAAAGTTTGTAACCCTGATGGTAGCACTCTATCTCATGAAAGAACTGCAGGAAACCGAAAGCGACAAAGAGCTTATGGACTTCATCAAAACGGTGATTTTTATTCTCGGATTTGCCCCGGGAACGAGAAATCTATTAAGAATGCTCATGGGGGTTTGAAAATGTATGAATGGAACGAAATAGCCTTGAATATTGCAAAAGAAGTTGAAAAGGAAATACTCCCCCTTTTTGGGAAGCCCGAAGGTGGAAAAGTCATTGGAGTTAGCCCCAGCGGAGACAAGACCAAGCTCATCGATAAGATTGCCGAGAATGTTGTTCTTAACGCTCTAAAACCCCTTGGCGTGAATATTGTTAGTGAAGAAGTGGGGAATATTGATGTTGGAAGTGATTATACAGTTGTAGTTGATCCAGTTGATGGTTCGTTCAACTTCATCCATGGCATTCCAGTTTTCGGCTTCAGTTTTGCCGTGTTTAAAGGTAGCAAGCCAGAGTATGCAATGCTCTACGAATTCATTACAAAGAGCGTCTATGAGGGAATTTCTGGGGAAGGTGCTTACCTCAATGGCAGACCCATCCATGTTAGGGAACTCAACGAGAAATCAATAGCGATAAGCTTTTACACAAGGGGGAGGGGAGTAGGGCTGATAAACAAAGTTAAGCGCATTAGGGTGCTTGGAGCTATTGCAATAGAGCTTGCCTACTTGGCAAAAGGTTCTCTCGATGGGGTTTTAGACATTAGGAACTACGTGAGGCCGACAGACATAGCGGCGAGTGCTTTAATAGCCAAAGAAGCCGGAGCAATAATAACTGATGACACCGGGAAGGAGCTGAAATTTGAATTAAGCGCCTCTGAAAAGCTGAACATCATAGCAGTTAACGATGAAAGATTGCTCAAGCTGATACTGGAGAGTATTTAGGCAATATTGTTCCAAGAATTAACTCTTTTTCCCTTGAGGGGTTAATTATATAGGAGCGAGGAGTGTTAACCCCAACAGATGAGAGGAAAGGAAGAGTGTAGGAAACGTAGTTTCCCCGGTAGTGAAAAAGAGTGGGGGAGTAGGTAAGATAGGAGAGGGGGAGATTCTTCTCCCCCTCTCCTGCTAACGAAAGATTTAAAAATGCATCACAAGGAGGTATATGCGGGCGTGCCGGGGTAGCTTAGCCTGGTCAAAGCGCCCGGCTCATAGGGCGACTCCCCTTCGGGGGAGCCTGAGAAACCGGGAGATCCGGGGTTCGAAGCCCCGCCCCGGCACCATAACAAACTTTTCTCGTGAAAGTTTGACTAAAACTCCAGACACGTCACATTTTTAAGCTTGTCTTCTAAACTTAACCCATGCTTCTAACGAACCACGCAAAGCAGAGAATTGTTAAAAGGCTGTCGAAGAGAAGAAAGCTTGAGCGAGTTTATTCTGCACTTTTAGATTTCCTTAAAAATGCAGAAAGAATTGAGATTAATGAAAAAATAACCATCTTCACAGATAAAAGGAAATCCCTTGTATGTACCAAGCTCAATGCCGAGCTTTTGGACTTCAATGAAGTTTTGAAAAGAGCCAAAGGTATTAATGAGGCTTATGAGTGCGTTTTCTGGGGAAAAGAGAAATTTGCGAAAGTTACAACACCCAAGAAATTCCTGAAGCAAATTCCTGAAGGTAGATACTACTTCTACATCAACAAGGAAAAGAAAGTCCTCTACATTGGAGATGAACCTCCGCTGTTGGCAATAACCTTCAGACCAGCAAGGAGGAAAGAGAGAACCCTAAAGGGCAAAACCACCCATCAAGCTTCCACTGGAACGACGTATATGTCCCCAAACGGCTCCTCCTGAATAAGCTCAACCTTCCCCATGTTTGCTAAAAACAGCAGATAGAGGAAAGTCCTTGCAACTATCTTTGGACTTGGGTCAAACACAAGCTCCCAAAAGCTTATCTTCTCCTTAGTCTCCTCATAGAGTCTCTTAACAATCGCATACAGTCTATTCACGTGCTTTTCGATGTCAACTCTGAAGTCATCAACAACAAAGATTTCCTCTTCAATCTCTACCTTCTTCTTTGCCTTCGGCTTCCTCTTCTCTACATCTTCGAGAGCATCCATGAGAGCCTCTATGAGATCATCCAAGGTATAGTAGCGCTCGACTCTTCTAAGGGGCGGCACATAAGGCTCAACGTCAACCCTTATGCGCTCCCCCTTCTTCTCTTCCTCCTTCTCCTCATCCGCATAAAGTAAAGCCTCTGTCTTCATTCTCAAAAGAATTGACGCTGCAAGGATAGCTCTCGCTGAAAGCCTCAGGTCAAGTTCTTTCATCTCCCTTAAGCGCTCAATGTATTTCTCTGTTAAATCAACTATGTCAATGTTCCAAGGGTCTACCTTGCCCATTGTGACGAGCTGTAAGAGAATATCAATGGGAGTTATCTCCTCTTCATATCTGCGCTCCATTTTGGTCACCCTTGAGTTCGGATAATATCTCAATTAGTCTCTTTTTGATTGCTGGGATTCTCACAGTAACAGTTCTCCAGACAAGTTCATAATCAACACCAAAGTAGAAGTGAATCAATTTGTCTCTCATACCAGCCATCTGCTTCCATGGGACATCATCATATATTTCCCTGATATGTGGTGGAATGTGTTTAGCAGCCTCTCCAATTATTTCAAGCTTCCTTAAAACTGCGCTCACAGTTTTATCATCTGCTACAAAGTCCTCAAAACTCATACCTTCAATGAACCGTCCAATGCTTTCCATTGCTTCAATTATATCCCTGAGGTATAGAGTATAATTCCTCTTCATACCTCAATAGCCTCCCTAAATACGGATTGTCTCAGCTCTTTTCTAAGAGCATTTTTTGGCACAACATCAACTTTTATTCCCAACCTTTCCGTCAGAAATTCCTCCAGAGCTATGAGGTCAAATAGATCAGCATCTTCTGAGAATTCAACGAGAACATCCACATCACTGGTCTCCCTTTGTTCTCCCCTAACATAAGAGCCAAAGACTGCTAAACTCTTGACCTTGTATCTGCTTTTCAGTTCGGGTTTGAGCTCTTCAAGAACTTTTAATATACCTTCAAGCTCCATTTTGGTCACCGCTCAATCCTCATCCAGCCTTTTTCAATCCTCTTAAATTTCTTTTTTGCCTGAGTAAACAGCTTCTTAATTTCTCTCAGATAATTCTCATCAGCAAAAAGCACAATACCCTCTTCAAGAGCATCAAGAGCCAAGGGATGTCCTTTTAGTATCATTTTTTGAAATTCCTTGGTAGTATAACCTTTAATATCCATAGGGGCAGACGTCTCATCGAGCAGATAGAGGAGTTTAAGCCGCTCATTGAAGTTTTTAGGTAACTCATCAGAGATCACTAAAATATCAACATCACTGCCAACTCCAAAAGTTCCCTTAGCAATTGAACCATGAAGGACTATGAGCTTCGGATTGAGCTTTTCTTTAATGGTTTGCGTGTATTTGTCAATCTCTTTTTTGTATGGAAGCATTTGCAATCTCCCTCACGAAATTTAAGATTTCTCCAGCAGCTCTGATTGCTTCCTCAGCATCAATCTTATCGTAATATTCGTAAGGTGAACCTTCAATATACGCATCTGGATAACGTGGAGGTATGTAATGTCTGTCTAACACTCGAGCATTTCTAAACAAATTCTGTGGTACTTGAACTTCCTTAGATAAAATGTCCAAAAGTTTCTTAATGGAGTGCCCATACGTCATTATTCCCAAACCATACAACAATGCTTTGACCGCTAATTCAGCAGCTTGTTGCGCTTTAAAGCATGCCCAACTATAATCCCCACTGTCCTTATCTCTAATTGCACTTTTTAGTGTATACTCAGCATGCTTAAACCATCTTATGAACTCTTCTCTATCGAACATTTCAAACACCCAAAGCATTTCTCTGTCTTGCTCTTTCGAGATACTCCATTGCCTTCTCCAAGCTCAAGCTGACGACCCTTGAAATTCCCTCTCTCATCGAAACACCGATTATCTTTTCAGCATTTGCCATCATAACATCTCTGAGAGTTATAACTATAAACTGACTGTGCTGTGATGCCTCTTTTATTAAATCAGCAACTCTCTTGACATTTGCGTCATCAAGGTGTGCATCAATCTCGTCAAAGAGATAGAACGGGGCTGGCTTATATCTCTGGATTGCAAAGACGAATGCCAAAGCCGTCAAAGCTTTCTCTCCACCGCTCATTGCTTCGATTCTCTTTACCTCCTTTCCAGCAGGCTTTGCTTCAATTTCAAGACCTCCACTGAATGGATCATCTGGATTCTCAAGGATTAATCTTGCAGAACCTCCTGGAGAAAGCTTGGCAAACAGCTCCGAAAAGTTCCTGGCTATTGCATTAAGCGTCGTCATGAAGACATTCTTCTTCTGAGCTTCAATCTCATCTATGAACTCCAATATGCTTTCCTTCTCTGCCTCAAGTCTTTCTCTCTTTGACTTAAGCTCCATGTATCTCCTTTCGACAATTTCAAAGTCCTCGATGGCTTTCATGTTAACTGGCTCAAGCTCCTTGATTTCCTCTTCCATCTGATCAATCTCTTCCCTCAGCTTCTCAAGGTCAAGTGGGATTTCCTTTACGAGCTTTGTATCATGGTGCTTAAGCTCTCTGTTCCTCTCTTGAAGCTGGGCATTATACTGGGCAATCTTAATCTTGAGCGTATTTGCCTCAATCCTAAGCTCCTGCAGTCTGTTATTGAGCCTGTCTTTCTCCTCTCTAAGCTGGATTATCTCTTTCTTCAACTCCTCTCTCTTATCCCTTAATGCTTTAAGCTCCTCTCTGACTTCACTCTCTTGCTCTTCTAACTTCTTCAGCTCTTCTTGAAGCTTTGCTATATCCTCTTCGTTCTTCGCTATGCTCTGCTTGAATGCATTAATCCTGTTCACAAGCCCTTCAATTTCCTCCTCAAGATCCGCCTTTCTTGGAAGTAATTCTTCGTTAATTCTCACATCAAGGCTTTCGAGCTTTGATTCAACTTTGCTTAACTCTTCCCTGAGCTTGCTTATTTCATGTTCAACTTCCCTAATCTTTTGGTTAAGCTCCCTCGCCTCTGGATTATCTAAAGCCTTCTTTAACTTGTCTTTCTTCTTTTCCAAGCGCTCAATCTTTCCTTTGAGCTTTGCAAGCTCGCCTTTTGTATCATAGATTTTCTTTTCAAGAGCTTTAATCAGCTCTTCACTCTCTTTAATCTCTTCACTTAGAAGTTTGTCTTCTTTCAGCAATCTGTCCATTTCCTTTTGGAGAACATCTAAATCCTTGCTGACGTTGCTCTTCTTCATCCTGAGCTCAAAGAGCTCTCTCTCAAGACCTCTGTATTCAATCTTTAATGCATTAATCTCAGACTCAAGTTTCTCCTTTTCCCTTTCAAGAGCTTCTACCTTCTTTTTCAGCTCTTCAGTGTTTACAGCCAATCTTGCCCTGGGCTTATAGTAACCGCCAACTATGGCACCGCTCTTTTCAAGGAGTTCCCCACCAAGTGTCACCATTCGAACTTTTCCTATTCCAACACCCCTTGCTTCGTCCATATCATTGACTATCAGGGTATCACCAAGGGCAAAAGCAACTGCATTATGGAACTTGGGATCATACTCCACAACATCCATCGCTGGAATTCCAAGAGGAGCTTCCTTAAGGGAACGGGGCTTTATTTTATTTAAGGGCAAGAAGGTCAATCTTCCAAGTCTATTCTCTTTTAGGAACTTGATTGCTTTCTCAGCTACTCTATCATCCTCAACAATGACATTATCTGCATGAGAACCAAGGGCAACATCAATGGCAACAAAATAATTATCATCTTTGATCCTGATTAATTCGGCCAAAGATCCGTAAACTCCTGGAATGTTTGCTCTCCTTAAGGCTTCAAGTGCTTTATTTTTGCTTACTTCTCTCTGAGCCTCTGCTCTAATTAACTCTTGTTTGGCTTTTTCCAGCTCTGGAATGACTTTTTGGAGTTTCTGCTGTTTTTCCTCAAGTTCCTTTTCGACTTTTCTGAGTTGTGATTCTCTCTTTTGCATCTTGCCTTCTATTTCACCAAGCTCAGCTTTTTTTTCATCAATCCTTGTCTTAAGATCTGCTATTTTGTTTTTCAGGGTCAATCTCTTTGCATTATTTTGAACAATTTTGCTTTTCAGTCTCTCTATCTCCTCCTCAAACTTCTTTATGTCACTTTCCTTCATGTAAAAGTCGCGCTTTGCATTTTCAAGCTCTTCTGTAACCTTATCAAACTCCTGCTTTGCTATAGTGAAGTTCTTATCAATTTCGCCGAGTTTTACAATTAATTCATTTCTTTCTTTCTCTTTCTCTTCTATCTCCTTAAGCAGCTTTTCCTTTCTCTTGCTCCACCTCTGTATTGCAGACTTGCTCTTTTCGATTTCTTCTGAAATTCGTTTAAGCTCTTCTTTGCTCCTTATGAGTCTTCTCTGGCTTTCTTCAATTTCTTTCTTGGCAAGCTCAATATTTTTCTTAGCCATCTCTATCTTTGATTTTACATCACTTATTTTTCTTGTAAGCTCTAAGATGCCATCTTCACTCTTCTCCTCCAGCTCTCTTTCTATTTTAGCCAGCAGGTTTTCTTTTTCAAGTATCCCCTTTACAATTTCCTTTAATTTATCCTCAACCTCTTTAGCTTCCTTCTCTATCTGTTTGTCTCTTTCTTCACTTTCTTTAATGAGCTTTTCAAGCCTTTTGATCTCTCCTACAAGGAGAGTAACTTTGGCCTTTTCTAACTTCTCTTTCAAGTCCAAGTACCGTAGTGCATCGTTTCTTTCTTTCTCCAGCTTGTCCAATTGCTTTTTCACTTCGTGTATAAGCAAATCTACCCTTGCAAGATTTTCTTCAGCCTGCTTGAGTTCTTCCATAGCTTTCTTTTTCTTTGCATCATATTCTGCAATTCCAGAAATCTCGTCAATTATCATTCTCCTCTCTACAGGACTCATCTTGATGAACTTTGTAATATCACCCTGAAGAACTAAGTTATACCCTTCTGGAGAGATCATTGCGGCACTCAGAATGTCGAGAATGTCGCTTCTGCTTGTCCTTTTACCGTTAAGCCAGTACGTACTCCTCCCGTCAGGATACACTCTTCTCTTTATAACAACCTCATCCTCATCCACTGGGAAACCTCTGTCTTCATTGTTAAAGTAAATCGTCACTTCAGCATATTTGGCAGGAGGCTCCTTTTTTGTTCCTGCAAAGATTAGGTCGCTTATTCTTGTAGCACGCATAGCCTTAGCAGAAAGTCCTCCCAGAACAAAGAGAATAGCATCACCGATATTGCTTTTACCACTGCCATTGGCGCCTACGATCGCTGTAAATCCTTTAGAAAAGGGTACAACAACTTTCCTGCTGCCATATGATTTGAATCCTTTCATTTCGAGTTTCTCAATATATGGCATCTCATACACCTAAGGGGAAAGATTGGATATGAGGTTATATATAAGTTACTGAGGTGCAAGAAGAATCGAAAAGCACTATCCTTCCACAATTCGTTTAAGAAGAGCAACGGTTTTATCATCAAGCCCCTCACTAATACTAACAATAAATCCTGAGTTATTCAAAAGTGCTATGTCTCTAAGCTTCCCTGTAAATCTTAACGTTGCTTCAAGACCTTGCTCCATCATCAGATATTCAAACGCATCCAAGACTATTATTGGTGATTCTTTCTTTATTATTTCCCAAACTTTTTGTTCAATAACATATAGATCTGTGGGAGAAACAGCGTTGGGATGGTCTATCTTGCTTATCCAGATATAGAAAGTTGCATTGTCATTTACAGTTGGAGGTGTCCTGGTAATTAAAATCTTCTTTTTATGAGAAAATTTCTTTAAGAGATTCCGCATTTTGGAATAGTGAACAACTTGAAAAGGAAGCTCTTCCTTCTCAAACTTCACGTTAGCAGACATCATATCTTTAAGCATTTTAAACATCACTCATCCCCCAAGATATGGGTCCCAAGATATTTACTGATTTTAGTCTTAGGAGTCCCGTACTTATTAGAACAGTGTATACCGAAAATGTAACCACTTTACTGATATCTGATTTGACTTTAAATTTATAAAGTTTTGCCTTATTTTTATGTGAAAATATGACCAAAAATATAGGAAAAGGTACAGAAATCAGTTATAACCCGTGGTTAATTATTCCGTTCTTTCACATAATTCCAACAAAACTCCATTGACACTTTTTGGGTGGACAAACGCTATTTTTGCACCACCAGCACCAATTCTTGGCTTTTCATCAATCAGCCTAAATCCTTGCTCTTTAAGCCTCTCCAAGTGCTCTTCGATATTCTCAACACCAAGAGCAATGTGATGAATTCCCTCTCCTCTCTTGGCAATGAACTTTGATATCGGTGAATCTTCGCTTGTCCCTTCTAAGAGTTCAATTCTGCTTTCGCCGACTTTAAACACAGCAACTCTGACTTTCTGCTCCGGCACCTCTTCAATCTCAGCAACTTTCAATCCAAGACTTTCCCAGAGCTTAATTGCTTCGTCTAAATTTTTAACGGCAATTCCTATATGATCAATCTTCTTTATCATATCTTCACCCCCAGAGTTTCTTTCAAAACAACTTCAGCAGCAGAATAGGGATCCATTTCCCTTTTCACGATTTTATCAATAAGTTTTGAAAGTTCTTTATCCTCCAGCTTTTCACTAATTTTCCTTGCAACAGAATCAGAAACAATTGTTTTTACTTCCTCTTCTGCCCTAAACTTCTTTTTCTTCTCAATTTCTCCGCTCTCTTCAAGGAACTTTCTGTGTCTTTTTATTGCTTCCCATAGGTCTTTAATGCCCTTCATAGTGACAGCCACAGTTTCAACAATCGGTGGCCTCCAGCCTCTCTTCTCCCACTTCTCCTTTTCAAGGTCAAGCAGTAGGTTGAGCTCAAAGAAAGTTGCATCTGCACCTTCCTTATCAGCTTTGTTTATGACGAATATATCTGCAATCTCCATTAAACCTGCTTTGATTGCCTGGATATCATCTCCTAATCCAGGAACTGTGACTAACACTACGGTGTCAGCTGTTTTGACGATATCAACTTCAATCTGTCCAACACCAACAGTTTCAACAAAAATAACGTCACATCCATAGGCGTCAAGGACTTTAATGGCATCATTCGTTGCCTTGGCCAAACCTCCGAGTGATCCACGAGTAGCCATACTCCTTATGAAAACTCCGGGATCAGTCGAGTGGCGTTGCATTCTAATCCTATCACCAAGCAATGCTCCACCAGTAAATGGTGAGGTTGGATCAATGGCTATGACCCCAACTATTAATCCCTCATTACGAGCTTGTTTTATAAGTTTGTCAAGAAGGGTTGACTTTCCAGAGCCTGGGGGACCTGTAATCCCAATGATGTAGGCTTTTCCAGTATACTTGTAAATTTTTTTGACGATTTCGCGAGCCATTTCTTCATCATTTTCAACCAAAGTAATTAACCTTGCAGTTGCTTTTTTGTCTCCCGTGAGCATTCTCTCAATTAGGTTGTCAATCATTGGCATCACTTGGTTTAATTATCCAGCCTTGAAATATAAAGTTTATTAACCCCCTCTGAACTTCTTAAGTTTTGGGACGTTCTCATCAATGAAATTGATTATCTCATTAATTGGACTTCCCGGGCCAAAAACTTTTGCAACTCCCATTTTTTCAAGTTCTTGGGCATCATCTGGAGGAATAATGCCCCCAGCAATCACAAGAACGTCTTCATTTGGCTTAAGTCCCTTCTCTTCAAGTAGCCTGAGTATCTTCGGAATTAGAACCATGTGAGCTCCAGAAAGGATGCTGATTCCAAGAACATCAACGTCTTCTTGGATAACACTCTCAACAATCTGTTCAGGCGTTTGTCTAATCCCGGTATAAATGACCTCAAAACCTGCATCTCTCAAAGCTCTTGCAATAACTTTAGCACCTCTATCATGACCATCCAAACCGGGTTTAGCTATGAGAACCCTAACTTTCGAGCGCTCAACCATTCTCCACCACCAACTTTCCTAAAGCACAGATAGTATTTAAATATTGTCAAAACTAAAGGTTTAACTTTACATTGGATATTTTATCCAGAACTTTGAAAAGTTTGAGGTTTACAAAACTTAAATTATTTACGTCCAAAACAGAGCGATAAACAAAATACACGAATTTCATTTCTAACGTAAAGCTCTACAAATATTCACCAAATTCTGACTCTAAACCAAAAAACATTTAATTGAGCAGAGTGCTAAAGTATGAAGGTTTTTAGGATGATAGATATACATACACACACCCAATATTCTGATGGCATTGGTATGATTGGAGATAATGTTGCTGAAGCCGAGAAAAAGGGACTTAAGTTAGTCGGCATAAGTGATCATGTCCACTATTTTACTCCCAAAAGACTCAATACATACATATCGGAAATTCGACAGATAAAGAAAGATAGTGAAATTACTGTTCTGGCTGGAATTGAGGCTAACATTCTCGCAACAGGCGTTGATATAACCACAGAAATGGCAAAAAAGCTTGATTATGTTATTGCTTCTGCCCACGTATGGCTTGATCCTGGAGGGATCGATGCGTATCTTGATCTAATTAAAATAGCAATCCGAGACGAGAATGTGGACATAATTGGACATTTTGGTAATGTTTTTCCCTACATCGGGTACCCAAGCTATGAGGAATATCTGGAAATTGTCAAGCTTGCTGAAGAGTACGGCAAAGCCTTCGAAATCAGCTCCCGCTATAGAGTTCCAGAGCTGGATTTCATTAAGCTATGCATTAAAAGGGGAGTTAAACTGACATTTGCAAGCGATGCTCATATGCCCAGTGACGTAGGAGCTATTAGGTGGAGCGAAAAGGTCTTCAAAAAAGCTGGTGGAACAAGGGAAGACCTACTCTTCTCAGAATTGCTTTAAGGGAAATCCTAACTTTTTAAGCTCGAGCACAACTTTAATTGGCAAGCCAACGACATTATAAAAATCCCCATAAATCCACTCTATAAAAATGGCGGCTTTCCCTTGAATAGCATAGGCTCCAGCTTTGTCTAAAGGCTCTCCTGTGCTTACATACCACTCAATTTCTTCCTCACTGAGATCCCTAAACTTAACTTTTGTAACTTCAAAACCTGCAATCTCTTTTCCTTCGTGAATTATGCAGTAACCAGTGATAACTTCATGAATCTTCCCGCTTAATAGCTTGAGCATTTTCTCTGCTTCTTCTTCATTTTTAGGCTTTCCAAGGGCTTTGTTCTCAAGGACAACTATTGTATCAGCTCCGAGAACAGTACCCCCCGTTCTGTTGTACACTTCCCATGCTTTCTTCCTTGCAACTTCAACTGCCTTTTCTCGTGGGTTTTCCGTAATAACACTTTCATCAGCGTTGCTCGGCACTACCTTGAAGTCCTTAAAGAATCTCTCCAAAATTTCCCTTCGTCTTGGACTTTGGGATGCTAATATGAACATCGAAAGGGACTTAAGAACTTAGGATAAAAACCTTTCGGGCGATGATGACAATTTCGCTAGCTGAAGGTGATGACTACCCTCGCAACTGAGCTTTTCAGCTTCTTTTAATTTCTTTCAATGACTTCTTTATCTCCTCAACATCTCTTTCAATCGTGGAAATTTGGCCAAAGAGTCTTTCAATCGTCTTGAGAACTAAATATATCAACGCCAACAAAAATGTCATATTTCCGATAAAGAAGATATCGTTCCCTATTATCAAGCCAATGACCATTAAGATTAGAGAACCAATAGCCAGAGACCAGAAAATTTTATCCTTCCACATATTACCACCAGAAATTAAAAACACGAGAAATTTTAAAAAGTTTTCCAAATGTTAAAAACATTAAAATTCAAAGGGAAGCCCAAATTTCAATTCCCGCTTCCAGCAGACGTTTAAGCTCCCTTCCAATTGGCGTGTTTTTGCTCACCTTAACTATGCCCTTCTTTGATGGCGTTGCTGTGAACACATACTGCTCCCCACCGAAGAACTTCAAAGGCTTCTTTGCGTAATCTGGTGAAACTCTCAGAACAATCTGCTTCTTCTTTTCTTCTACCTCAACCGGTATCCTCTCTTTTGGCATCTCCTTCATCTTCTCTTCAAAGCTCCTCACATCAATGCTTATGCCAAGTCTCTTCTCAATTTCTGTAATCCTCTTGCCTTTCTTTCCAATTATTGCAGGAATATCGAACTCATCTGCATAGATCACCGCTTTGTGCGGGCTCACAAGCTCAACCTCAGTATAAACGTCGGGTAAGAATTTCTTTATTTCTTGCTTTAACCTCTTCTCAGCCAGCTTCATTGCAGGCGGCTTTTCCTTCTTTTTCACTGGAACAACACTTATCTCCTCGCCGTATGTGTAGATCTCATATTCAAGTTCTCCTGTATCAAAGTCTCTAACTTCAATTACTGGTCTCGCCAGGTCCTCTTCGGTCATCCCAGTTGGCACTTTAACTTTATACTCGAGGGTAAGAACCTTATCAACCCTTCCCGCTTTGATGAAGATCACCGTGTCCACTATCTGGGGGATCATGCCTAATTCAACCCTTCCAATAAAACGCTGGATTGCATCTATGGGCTTAGTTGCGTGAACCACACCGATCATGCCAACACCGGCTAATCTTAAATCTGCGTAAATTTTGAAGTCACTTGTCTTTCTCATTTCGTCGAATATTGTGTAATCAGGTCTAACCAAAAGCAGAACATCACCAGTTTTCTCCATCCTGCCACCAAGTGCTGTGTACTGGGTGATCTCCTCACTAACCTGCAGATCTCTTGGTTTTTCCATCGTCTTCACTATTTTACCCATTGAAGCATAGTATTCAGCCAATGCCTGAGCAAATGTTGTTTTTCCCTCTCCAGGAGCTCCTGCAATCAAAATTCCCTCCGCCTTATCAGTCAGCCTCTCCAAGAGCTTTTCGCTCAGCTCATAATCCTCAATGCTGAGCTTAGTGATTGGTCTTACAGCTGTAATTTCAATTCTGTCAGCAAATGGGGGCTTCGCTATTACAATACGATAGTTTCTGAGCTGAACAACGGTCGCTCCTGGTTCATCAAGTTCAATAAAAGACTCTGGATCCCTTTTTGCTCTCTCAACTATATCATCAGCTATTTCCTCAAGCTCCTCATCCGTTAATGGTTCATCCCTAATTGGAACTAAGTGCCATTCCCCGGGCTTTCCTTTCTTGGCTAATGGCTTCACACCAGCCTTAAGGTGAACGCTCATGGTGTGTTCATCAAAGAAGTCCTCCAAACGGTGTTTTACCTCCTTTCTTCCTGTGAGATACACAACTTCAATCCCCTTGGCTATTGCTATATCCCTTTGAACCTGATCGCCGGTAATGAGAACTGCGTTGAGCTCTCTCGCAACTTCTCTCACCATATGGTCTATTTCTCCGGCTTTTGCCCTTCTGATTTGCCAAAGCTCTGGTCTCTCACCATAGAATTCAAGCAAAATTTTGTCTTCATCTGCCATTTTTCTTAGCTTTTTAAGCTCTTCTAATCCCACATGTCCTATTGCTTTACCCTCATTAGCTTGATGCTCAATCTCAGCTATAACCGCCTCTGGAATGACCACCTTAACCTTCTCACCCAGAGTCTCTAAGTATTGAGTCAGTCTCCCATCAACGATCACACTTGTGTCTGCTACAAACACTTTCATAATCTCACCCCACAGCCCGTAATTAAATTGATTTATAATCTTTGTCATTCTCTACGGCTAAAACTTCATAAAGGTTTAGGGACACAAGAAATTAAGGTGGGAAAATTGGGAAGGTTAATCTCAATAACCTCCGGTAAAGGGGGGACAGGAAAAACTACCACAACTGCTAACCTCGCAATTGCCCTTGGGAAGCATGGTTATAAAGTGTGTGCGATCGATGCAGATTTAACGATGGCAAATTTGAGTTTAATTATGGGTTTGGACAACGTTAATATCACAATCCATGATGTACTCGCTGGAGAAGCAAAGATAGATGACGCAATATATACTACCGAGTATGAGAATGTCCATGTTATACCTGCGGCAGTCGACTGGGAGCACGTAATAAAGGCAGACCCAAGAAACCTTCCAAGCATTATTAAACCTCTGAAAAGTAGGTTTGACTTTATTCTAATCGACTGCCCAGCAGGTCTTCAAATGGATGCCATGAGTGCAATGCTCAGTGGGGAGGAAGCTGTAATTGTAACAAATCCAGAAATCTCATGTATAACTGATTCAATGAAAGTTGGGATTGTCCTTAAAAAGGCAGGACTTGCCATTTTAGGGTTTGTATTAAACAGATATGGGAGAAGTGAAAATGATATACCCCCAGAAGCAGCCGAAGAAGTTATGGAGATTCCGCTCTTAGCAGTAATTCCAGAGGATCCGGCAATTAGAGAAGCCACACTGGAAGGAGTCCCAGTTGTGGCATATAAACCTAAATCAGAAGGGGCAAAAGCATTTATGGAGCTTGCAGAGAAGATTACGCGTATAGCAGGCTACAAAGCAAGGGTGATGTATTGATGATTCTAACCTTTGTAGGAACTGCAGGAAGTGGCAAGACGACAATAACCCACACATTTGGAAAATACTTAGAAAAAGAAGGATACACAGTTGGTTATGTAAATTTGGATACAGGGGTTAAAAAACTGCCTTACAAACCAGACATAGACGTCAGGAAAACCATAACTGTCGAGGAGATAATGAAAGAAGGTTATGGGCCCAACGGAGCTATTGTGGAAAGCTACGATAGATTAATGCCACATATTGAAAGATACATCACTAAAATTCTGGAGCTTGAGCAGGGAAAAGATTACGTTCTCATCGATACTCCTGGCCAAATTGAGACATTCCTTTTCCATGAATTTGGGGTTAGACTTATGGAAAATCTTCCAGCGCCCCTTGTTGTATACCTATTTAGCCCCGAGGTTCTAAGAAAGCCCCACGATTATTGTTTTGTCCGTTTTTTTGCTCTTATGATTGATTTAAGGCTTGGCTCAACCACAGTTCCAGCTTTAAATAAAGTGGATTTAGTTGATAATTTGGACAAGCATAAGCAATATCTTGAGGACATGGAGTATCTAACATCCCGTCTAAAGCTTGATTCCTCAACACAGGGGTTGTTGGCGTACAAATTGTGTACATTTTTACCAGATGTCTCTTCACCTGTTCGAATCCTTTATCTATCGGCAAAAACAGGAGAGGGATTTAACGATTTGGAAACTATTGCATATGAACACTACTGCACCTGTGGGGATTTGACTTAGTTCAATCTTGCTCCAGAGTTCCACACGCTTTTTCAGAGTATGCCTTGATTTACTGAAAACGTTTGCAAATAGAAAGGAAAAAGTCTTTTCTATTTTTGGCTATATCTTACCATTCCAGAGGTGAAGAAAATGTGCCTAATAGCGGGAGGAGTGGGAAAAAACCTCAAGGGAAAGATCATCAGCATGATCTTAGCTGGCAAACATAGGGGAAAGGACTCTTTTGGTGTGTGGACTGATGAGGGAGTTTTAAAAAGTCGAGATTTCTCCAAAGTTTATGAAATCCCGAACGGTAATATAGCACTTCTCCAGTGCAGATTAGCAATGACAGGCTCAAAAGAATTCACTCAACCGTTTTACAACGAGTTTGTTCTTGTCCATAATGGAGAGATTTACAATCACGTCCAAATCAGGGAATATCTGGAAAACACAGGAATTTCATTTGAAAGCAACGTTGACAGTGAAGTCATTTTGAGACTTTTAGAATTTTTAATTCATGAAAAAAAGATGCCTTACATTGAGGCAATACAGAAAAGTATGAGAATGTTGAACGGTGATTACGCTGTTGCCTTTTCTAATGGAAGAGAAATTTACCTCTTCAGGGATCCGATTGGAATCAGACCCCTATACTATTCACAAAATGGATTCTTTGCTTCTGAAAAGAAAGTTTTGTGGAGTATTAATGAGAAAGCCATCCCAGTGAACCCTGGTGAAGTTGTTAAAATTTCAAAAGGGAAGGTTGAGAGATTTAAGGTCTTTGATGTCCTTGAGCTTAAAGGCTCTGTCTTCTCTTATGAAACAGCAAAGAAATCTATAATTAAAAGTCTGGAATACTCTGTAAAAATGAGAGTTGGAAAAAAGACTGGTGTGTTGTTTTCTGGAGGATTGGACAGCTCGCTCTTAGCTTTGCTTTCATCAAAGTATTCTAATGTTACCCTTTATGCTGCGGGGGCAGAGGGGAGTCAAGACTTAGAGTGGGCACGCAAAGTGAGTGATATGCTGGGATTGGGGCTGAAGGAATATGTTTTTGACATTAGTGACGTTGAAGAAGTCATTCCAAAGGTGGTCTTTGCTATTGAAGAACCTAACCCCATGAATTTAGCAATAGGAATTCCTCTCTATTTTGCAACAAAACTCGCAAAAGAGGACAACTGCAAACTCCTGCTTAGTGGACAGGGGGCTGATGAGCTCTTCGGGGGGTACTTTAAGTATCTGGAAAATCCAGGGCTCATGGAAAAGGATCTGATTGAACTTGGAGAAAAAAACTTAGCAAGGGATGACAAAATAGCAATGCTTAATAGTGTAGAAGGGAGGTTTCCATTTCTGGATCTAAATGTTGTCAGAACAGCGTTGAGAACCCCCACGGAATTCAAAATAAAGAACGGAATTAGGAAAGCAATTTTAAGAGAAGTGGCATTTGAACTGGGGCTGCCAAAAGAAGTTGCATACAGAGAAAAGAAAGCCTGTCAATATGGAACAAATTCGCAGAAAATACTACAGAAAATTGCAAAAAATAGGGGGATGAAGACCAGAGAATTCGTACACAAAGTATTCAATGAAGTATTTAAACACTGATAAACGATCCTAAACTCTCTTTAACATCTACAGATATACGGAGCCATCAGCTAACACTTTGGTAAACAATTTCAGAGTTAAAGCTACGATTTCATGAAAAAAGCTTAAATATTAGACCTCCGTACAAATTAACGAAGGTGTAAAGTGATGATGAGAAAAAAAGTCTTAACAACATCCTTAGTCATGATCTTCATGCTTTCACTAATCCCAATATCACACGCTGCAGATGTTAACATAGTGATACTTGTGAGTGATAATGAGGCAGATTCAACTTTAGCCGATAGTGTCGCAAACATTATTAATGCTTACGCAGTTATTAAAGTCCCTTGGGGAATCTACAACCCAAACTATTCTGCTGAAGTATTAAAATATGCCCCTGATAAGGTTATAATAATTGGAGGACCCACGGCAGTTCCAATTGATTATGAAAAAGATCTTGAAGAGATGGACATCCCCTTCGAGAGATGGTACGGAAGGAACAGATATGAAACCAATCTGGTGGTGGTTCAAAAGCTTAAGGAAGAATTCCCCGAAGAATTTTCCCAAATAGAGACAGTCTACATTGTACATGGTAGGGATGTCCTTAGCATGCTTATGCAGAGGTGGCTTGATGCATTACCCAATGTAGCTGAGTACAAGTCAATTTGGGTATTTACTGGAGAAGGGTACGAGAATTTAAGCCTTCAAATTCTTGATGAGATACTTGAAGCATCACAGAGACGCCCATGGGTTGAAGTGATAGTAACTTCAAGATGGATTCAGCTGGAGCATAAAAAAGTTCCAAAACCTCTATTCAATATTAATACAGATGAAATTGCCAATTTTCTAAGGAAGAAGGGATATGAAGTAACTGTTGGTAATTATACGCGAGGAACGTACTTTACTATCAAGTATGCAGGCACAGTGGGTCAGGTTGTCTTAGAAACTCTGAAACTTGTGGACAACAAAACGCAAGTAGCAGAAAACTTCCTTGATGGTCTCGATATACCCGAAGCGAAGAAGAGACTCAACATGGCAAAAGAACAGATCACAAAAGCCTGGAAACTTTACAGTCTGGGCAACTATCAGGAGGCTTATCTTCTTGCAGTTGCAGCAAACAGAAATGCTGACTTCGTAATAAGCATGTCCGCTAAAGAGTGGAACAAAATTGCCCAGATGTCTCTGAACTATGCACTTAATAGGGAGGTTTTAAGGCTCGAGGCGAGAATCAACGCACTAAAAATCCTCGGCATTAATACCGAGAGCGTGGAGGAAGTTTTAGCAGAGATAAAATTAGCGATAAAATCCAAAAACTACTCAAAAGCCCTCAAACTTATCAAAGAAGCAAAGGAAGAGCTCAGAGAAATGTTTATCAACGAAAAAAGACGTCTTCCCCAAGTACCACCAGATCACAGAGAAGAAAGAGGAAGACATGCTGAAAATCCAAGACCATAATTGGCATTTAACTAAAACTTTTTAATTTCTTGTTCTTTTATCTGAGCAGAGGATGAAAAGATGAGGATTCTCATGGTTGGGCATTACCCTCCACACACGGGTGGAATTGCCAGACACCTTGATAATTTAGTTAGAGAACTTAGAAAGAGGCACGAGGTACACGTTCTTACATATGGCCCCATAATCCCCAGAAAATTTGAATCAGGATTTGTCCATCAGGTTAAACCTCCGAGTATTTTTGGAATCAGGGGTGTAAGCTTTACGTTTTTAGCCTCTAAAAAAATTAAGGAGCTTCACAAAAAATACAGATTTGATATCATACATGCCCACTATATAGGAACAACAACATATGCTGCAATATTAGCCAAGAAACATGTTAAAGTCCCAATAGTTATTACAGCACACGGCAGTGATCTTGATTTCATGTCCAGACTGCCTTTAGGCACATATTATGTGAAAAAAAGCCTGAGTGAAGCAGATAGAGTTATAGCTGTTAGTCATTATTTAGCTAAAAAGGCACTCTCTCTTGGTGCAAAAAAGGTTTATGTTGTTCCAAACGGAGTCGGGAAACTTCAATACGGCAAGAAGAAGAGGACGTTCACAACATTTATTGGAGCACTGAGGCACTATAAAAGTCCAGAAACAGTGATTAAACTTGCTGAAGTTTTCCCGGATGAGCAGTTCTTAATTGTCGGAGATGGTCCTCTTAAAAAGGTTTTAGAAGAAAAAGCTCCTTCTAATGTCAAATTTTTGGGCTATAGAAGGGATATAGAAAATATTCTTTCGAAAACTAAAATCTTAATCTTGCCCTCCAAACGAGAAGGTTTTGGACTGGTAATAGTTGAAGCAAACGCCTCAGAAGTTCCAGTAATTGGAAGAAAGGTAGGGGGCATTCCAGAGCTAATCCGAGAGGGCAAAAATGGGGTCACATTTGAAAAATTTGAAGAGTTGATTGGAAAGTTTCAAGGAATGCTGACTCCAAAAAAACAGCGTAAAATGGGAAGTTTTGGAAAAAAGATTTCTGAAAAGTATACGTGGAAAACCATTGCAAGACAAATTGAAGAAATTTACAAATCTACACTACACTTTCCTTGAGCTCCCTAATCCTGCTAACAGCTTTGTAAAACTCGTTAATATCGATCTCGTAAACCAATGTTCTACCCTGATATTTTGTTAAGAACCTAACGCTTCCATTCTCATCATCAACTGAGTACTCAACTAAGAGTCTCAGCTTATCACAGACATCGATGAATTCTTCCAAAGACTTCACTCTTACTTCGTCCCCCTCCAACTCCTGCATCTTAACCTCAAGAAAAGGCGTGTTGGGGAATAATCTTTTTAGCTCTCTCATCGAGTATTTAAATGCATAATCTGACCTGTTCACCATGGGAAACACCAAGAGTAATTAATATCATAAGATTAAATAAAGATGTTGGAAGTGAGGGTTATGACAATTGTAATAAATATGAGAGACGGAGTTGATAATAAAAAAATCAAAATTGCCGCAAAGTTCATTAGAGAGGGTAAACTTGTTGCTTTTCCAACTGAGACAGTGTATGGACTTGGAGCCGATGCATTAAACGAGAAAGCAGTTAGGAGAATTTTCGAGGCAAAAGGCAGACCTGCTGACAATCCACTAATTGTGCACATAGCTCGGTTTGAGCAGCTATACGAGTTGGCAAGAAACGTTCCCAGAGAAGCCGAAATTTTGGCAGAGCACTTCTGGCCGGGGCCTTTAACTATAGTGCTGCCGAAAAAAGACAATGTCCCCAAAACTACAACAGGTGGGCTTGATACTGTGGCAATAAGAATGCCCGCTCATGAAATTGCCCTCAACCTAATTAAAGCGAGTGGAAGACCAATAGCAGCACCTTCAGCCAATATAAGTGGTAAACCCAGCCCTACCTTAGCAGAACATGTAGTGGATGACTTTTATGGGAAAATAGAGTGTATAATTGATGGAGGAGAAGTGAAAATTGGAGTTGAGTCTACGGTTTTAGATCTAACGACAAAACCACCTACTCTTCTGAGACCGGGAGGCTTACCCTTAGAGGAGATAGAAAGGACCATTGGAAGAATAAAAATCCATCCGGCTGTAAAAGGTAAAACTGTAGATATTGCAAAAGCTCCGGGAATGAAGTACAAGCATTATGCTCCAAATGCCCAAGTGATTGTAATTGAAGGGGATAGGGAAAAAGTTAAAGAGAAAATCAAGAAGCTTTTGAAAGAGTACAAAAAAAGAGGAATAAAAGTCGGCATTATGGCTACTGGAGATTTTTATGAGGCTGATGCATATGTAAATCTGGGAAATAGTGAAGAGGAAGTAGCGAAAAATCTCTTCAGAGCCCTGAGGGAACTTGATAAATCTGGAGTTGATGTAATCCTTGCAGAAGGAATAGAAGAAAAAGGGCTGGGACTCGCAGTAATGAACCGTCTCAGAAAAGCTGCTGGATACAGAATAGTTAAAGCATAACCCTTTTATCTAATGAGAGATAATGCTTAAATAATGCGATGGATATAAAATTAAGGCTTGAAGGGAATTGCAATCATGAAGAGGTGAGAATCTTGCCGTTTAACCCATTCACTTCAAGTCCAGAAGACTTGGAAGGGATTGGTTACAAGCGCATTACGGATGGCAAAATCAAGGAGGGGCTCAAATACCTTATTAAAGCCGCAAAAGGATATGAGGAAATCGGAAAGCTCATGGATGCGGCAAGACTTTATAAGTATATTGGAGTTTCCCTTCTGAACAAAACCAAAACCCCACAAAAAGCACGACCGTTTCTTCTCAAAAGCGCTTATATGTACCTGCACCTGATTGAAGAAGAAATTGAAAAAATAGAGATAAACCTCATAAAACTTGAGGATTTCTGCTTAAATGTGCTTGAAATCTTTACTCTCCTGAATGATGAGAAGAACCTGAAAAAATACACCAGGGAATTTGCGGTAATGTATGAGGACCTCGCCAATGCATACCTTGATACTGATGATATAGAATCTGCAATCGCAGCGTATGAAACATCATACAGATACTACAAGCTTATTGGAGATTTAGATGGGGTCCATATAGCTGCAGAGAGACTTATAGATCTGTATGGAAAGTTAGCCGAGCAGTACCTCGAAGATGGTTATTACAACGAAGCGGGGGACACATTTTTCAGGCTGGGATACTTTGTTAAGGATCTCTTTGATTACGATTCCCATTTTATAGAGATCCTTGATACTGCTGGAAAAAACTACGAGAGAGCAAGCAAGGAAGCATATGCTGAAGGAGATCTCGATCAAACCACAGAAAGGTTGCTTAAAGCAGAATACGCCTATCTCTTAGCAAGAAACTTCAATAGAGCAAAGCTGATAGGGCTGAATGTTAGCAGAATGCTGTATCAGCTTGTGAACAGTTACAGAAGCAAAGGAAAATTTGAAAAAGTTGGGGACAAATTGTTGCAACTTGCAGAAGCATTAATTGGTGTAGGAAAAATTGAAAACGGACTGGAGGTATATAAAACCGCCCTTGAAGAGTCCAAGGGCAAGATAAATTATAGAGTCAGAATTAGAACCGCACTGCTTCGGTATCTTGCAGCTAAGAAAAAGGATGTTGCAATACTTGAACGGATAGAGCAGATAGAATTCTACTCAAAACGTGCGGATTATATAAAAGCTTTAGAAATTGCAGAGAAGATAATTAGTGAATATCCCGAGCTAAAAGAAATTAAAAACAAATTGTACCATGCGGAGGGTATAGTCACTGGTTGATCCCCGCCCTTCTGTACCCCCTCCTTCTTGTGTCTCCCAAAAAGAAAACCTCCTCAACAAGTCCCTTCTGCTTTAAAATCCTCAATGCGTAGCGAACGGTTCTTTCCGAAAGAGACGTCAGACGAGCAATTTCCTTAGAAGAGAGCGGTTTCTCACTTAAGCTCTCAAAAACTCGTATTGCTGAGGTAGGTAAAGCAAACTACATCCCCCCTCATTGTCACCACCACTAAAAAGTTTAGAGGAGGGGTTATAAAGTTTCCGATTAAGGCAAAGGTTCACTCCCTTGGCTTAAGTGCAACCCTCGGGAGGGGAATGTGGTATGGAATCTTCATGTCTTTTGCAGCGATCATTAAAAAGGGGCTGATCTCATTTGTTATGAAGTTGACAACTTCAGCAAATACCTCCGGTCTAACTTTTTTCTCCTTCTCCCAAAGATCAAGGATCCCATCAATCTGCTCTTTCTGAGGAGGCAAGTAGAACACCATTCCCTCAACCACAGCACTTGCGACCTCAGGACGATAATTTATTCTGTATTCAAAAAGAATCTCAATTCCGTTTACCTTTCCCGTAGGCATTCTCAGCTCCCCAAGTCTGACTTCTTTAATCTGCGGGGAAAGGTTAACTTCAACCCTGCCGATTACTCCTCCTTTTTTCTCAATCTGTATTTTGGTAATGTTTATTCCCAACACTGGCATCTTTTTCACCACTCCAACTTCAACTGATGCTTATAAAACCTTATTGGTTCCCCCAGCTAAAAGTTAAAAGTCCACATGAATAGTTTAAATCATGCCGAGAGAAAAAGTTGTTCGTGTGTGGGATGAGCGAGAGATAGTGTATTCTCCGAAAAGATGGCGCTATTTGTGGGAAAAGCGAGAAAAAGCATTACAGATCATGGAGCGCTTAGCTCAGTTTGACCCCCACGTTTATGGAAGCGTTGCAAGGGGAGATGTTAGAAAAGATAGCGATATAGATATTGTTATTCCTTACAAAGTGCCAAGCTATCTAATTGAGCTTGCTCTTGAAGGAATACCAATTCAAGCAAGAAGAATTGTTATGGCAACCCCATGGCATCTCATAAAGGGACATATTGAAATTGATGAAGAAACAACTGTAACATTCTTTTTGACGAATCCCACAGATAAAGAGCTTGAATTCTACAAATGGGGTGGAATGGTCGATATCTGGGGAGTAAAAACCAAGCAAAGGGTTCCGGGAGTTAATAAAAAGCTGATTCTGATTATTCCGACAGAAAAGGGACATATTGAGAGGGAAGTTGTTGGAAGGGAAAGTGAAGTTGCAAAGATTATCGGTGTAAGTGTTGAGCTTGTCAAAGAAAGAGTGCATATCCTGACAAGAAGAGACGCAATTGGAAGAACCGGAATTTACCTCAACGAAGAAGTTCCAGACTGGATGAGCTTTGAAGAAGCTTTGAAGATGATAGCTGATAGGGATCCCAACATTAGGAGGAAGGTCAGAGAGAGCGGAGGAATTTAAAGCAAAACAACAGCCCTAACGGGACTTCCGGAACCGTTTTTGATTTTAAGCGGGAATGCTATGAAAGTAAAGTTTTTCCCAACCAGCTTTTCAAGGTTTGTCAAGTTTTCAAAAATTGGAATCTCAGCAGAGAGGAGCACTCTGTGGACTTCCTCGTTGCCAATGCTCATTCCATCAGTCCCAACAGCCTTAACCCCAGCATTGACCAAAAACTCAGCAAGTTCTACACTTAGCTCTCTCCCTCCCGAATAAAACAGCACAATTTTTCCTTCTAAGTCTGTTTTGGGAACTTCTTTAATAGTTACTTCACCCTGACCATCAGAGACATCAACGACGATAGCTCTTCCAAAGAACTTCTCCAAAGGAAGCCCATCTACAGCTTTTCCACCTTTTATGAAGTGTGCTGGAGCGTCAACATGAGTTCCGCTGTGCTCTCCAAAGCAGAGAAGATTCATGTAGTATCCGTCCTTTTCAAGGCTTGTCCACTCTTTAATTTTGATCTCTGGATCACCTGGATAAACTTCAAGCTCTTCGCTCAAAGTTTTTGTTAGATCAACAATCATTGCCCCCACCAATTGATTTTTAACACCTGAGCCTTAAAAGTAAACAGGTGGTAACATGGACTGCACGAAGGATTATTGCGTTAAGGATATTAACTTGGCTCCAGAAGGAGAGAAGAAAATTGATTGGGTTTCTCGCTTTATGCCTGTCCTCCAGAGCATAAGAAAGGATTTCGAGAAAGAAAAACCGTTTAAAGGTATCAGGATCGCTGCCTGCCTGCATTTGGAAATGAAGACTGCTTTTCTCCTTCTCACGCTGAAAGCTGGAGGGGCAGAGGTCTCAGCAACTGCAAGCAATCCTCTAAGTACCCAAGATGATGTTGTTGCGGCTTTAGCAAGAGCAGGAGTGAAAGTGTACGCATGGAAAGGGGAGAACACGGAGGCGTATTACGAGAACATGCACAAAGCCCTTGACATAAAGCCCAACATTCTCATAGATGACGGAGCGGACATGATCAGCGTTGTTCACAGAGAGAGGCAAGAACTCATTGACGATATTTGGGGAGCCAGCGAGGAAACGACAACTGGAGTTATCCGCTTAAGGGCGATGGAAAAAGATGGAGTGCTTAAATTCCCAATCATAGCTGTCAATGATTCATATACAAAGTATTTATTCGACAATCGCTATGGGACTGGTCAGTCCACATGGGACGGCATAATAAGAACTACCAACCTTCTTGTGGCGGGCAAAAACGTCGTTGTCGTCGGTTATGGCTGGTGCGGAAGGGGAATAGCAATAAGAGCAAGAGGATTAGGTGCTACAGTTATAGTGGTTGAAGTTGATCCAATTAGGGCATTGGAAGCAAGGATGGATGGCTTTTTAGTCATGCCGATGAGAGAGGCAGCTAAGATTGGAGATATATTCATAACGGCAACCGGTGACATAAACTGCATCCGCAAGGAGCATTTTGAAGTTATGAAGGACGGAGTAATCTTAGCCAACGCCGGGCATTTTGATGTTGAGATTTCAAAGCCGGATTTAGAGTCCTTAGCTGTTGAGATCAGCAAACCAAGGCCCAACATAACTGAATATAAGCTCAAAGATGGGAGAAGACTGTATTTGCTTGCAGAAGGGAGGCTTGTTAATTTAGCGGCAGCAGATGGACATCCAGCTGAGATAATGGACATGAGCTTTGCCCTGCAAGCTATGGCGGCTAAATATATCAGGGATAATCATGAGAAGCTTGAGAACAAGGTCTACGTTCTGCCGAGAGAAATTGATGAGATGGTGGCGAGGATTAAGCTCAAAGCCATGGGAATTGAGATTGAACAGCTCACGGAGGAGCAGATGAAATACTTGGAAAGCTGGGAGCATGGAACGTGATTTCCAATATTATTTTTTCTTTTCCCCATTAGGAACTCGCAAACCCGGTCAGCTGACTTCAATTCTCTCAACGAGTTTTCTCCGGATTTCGTAAATTCTGTTCCTGAAGTGTTCTGAATGTTCTTTAAGCCTGGCTATTTCAGAAAGCTCAAGACCTTCTTTGTATTCTCTCGCAGCCCTCTCCAAATTCCCCTCTTTGGCGCTTTCTTCTGCATTTTGCACCTTTCTATTGAGAAAGTCCAAGAGCTGATTTCTGAGGTTCACCGTTGCCAATCTGAGCGCGATATCAACGAAAAGCTGGGAGCGTAGCCGCTGATTTTTAATGGTTTTTGCCTCTTCTATTGCCTTTTCAAACAACACTTGATATCCATCTCTTCTCCTGTTGAAGAGCTCCAAGCCGATTATAGAAAATGCCCTCCCCCGATAATAGCCATCCCGTATATGTCCAACGACTTGCAATGCCCTTTCAAATTCACCTTTCTCCGCCAACGCTATGCTCATTTCGCTTAAAGCTAAATCTTTATGGATTTGATCTTTAAGGCTTTCAACGATTTTTAACGCCTCCTCATAGTGACCAGCTTTTATGAGTGCACTAACGCTCAACGCTCGAAGCTTAAGTTTCTTTTTTCTGTCATCAATTAGCACTATGAGATTTAGAGCCTTGGTCAGATTTCCAGCGCTTATAAGCCTCAAGATAACTGATTCAAGAACCTGGATCTGAGCTTCTTTTACCCTTAACTTCTCTATAAGATTTAAACTTTCATCAACTCTTCCAGCTTCTGCAAGCTTTGAAATTATTTCTCCAAACGTCATCTCTCTCATGACGAAGTTCTCTATCTCTGAAGCACTTTTTAATGCCTGAGAGAATACCGACAGATATAGTTGAATGCCAGCTTCTGCGAGGGCTTTCCCTATCTCGCTAAATGCTATTGCCCTATAATAGGGATCTGAAATTTTCTTTGCGACTTTAATTGCCCCTTCAATGTCTTCACTCTTAAGCAAATCCTTTAGAAAGTACATTACCGCTGCAACTTTGTCTTCCTTGAGTTCTATTTTGAAGATCAAAGTCAATATCTCCTCAACGAGCTTAAGGGCAAGTGTTTCATCAAATGTGACAACCTCCACAGCTATATCGGATAATGCCATCGCCTTTTCTTTAGGATTGGCAAGCTTCTTTGCTTCATTTATCGCCATTTGAAGGAGTCCCTTGTAGAGACCAACATCTGCATCTTTAACCGCAGTAGCTAAGCTCAGGAGCGATTGAATTCTCGTTAAATCATCCTTAATTGCCTCAACAGTGTCGAATCCTAAAGATAACAACTGTTGATCTCCGTGAGAAATCCTTAGAAGAGTGCTTATTATTTTCATTTTCTCACTGTTGTTATCAATGAATGGTAGCAACTCCAAGATTTCATTAATTTTCTCTTCCATCCCAACTCACGAATTTATCTATCCCTCCGGAGTTTATAACGTTCTCGGCTTGAGCCTATCAATATTAAACTTGTCTGCCTAAGTAACATTTTTATTCCTCTTTCCCCAACTTTTTATCTGGTGTTTTCGATGATATACCGGGCTAAATTTGGAACTCCTGAAAGAGGATGGGTTGTTCTTGTTCACGGTCTTGGGGAGCACAGCGGCAGATATGAGAAGCTGATAAACATGCTTGTAGATGAGGGATTTGCCGTCTATACCTTCGACTGGCCCGGACATGGGAAAAGCGGAGGGAAGAGAGGACACGCAACAGTTGGACAGGCTATGAGAACAATTGACGAGATTATCGAGGAAATCGGGGAGAAGCCATTTCTCTTTGGACACAGCTTAGGTGGATTAACGGTCATCAGATATGCACAAACACGACCAGATAGGATTAGAGGAGTCATAGCTTCTTCACCAGCCTTAGCAAAAAGCCCCAAGACCCCGAGCTTTATGATACTCTTAGCAAAGGTACTGGGGAGCATTGTTCCCACTCTAACTTTAAGCAACGGAATTGATCCAAATCTATTGTCTCGAAACAAAGAGGCTGTTAGGAAATATATTGAAGATGAACTCGTGCATGACAAAATTTCAGCAGCTTTGGGAAAGAGTATTTTTGAAAATATGGAAAAAGCACATAAAGAGGCTGGGAAGATCAAAGCCCCCATACTAATCCTAATAGGCACAGAAGACGTCATAACACCACCAGAAGGGGCGAGAAAGCTGTTTGAAAAGTTGACAGTTGAAGATAAAACGCTCAAAGAGTTCAAAGGGGCATATCATGAGATTTTCGAAGATCCGGAATGGGGAGATGAGTTCCATAAGACGATAATTGAATGGCTGAGAATCCACTCTTAAGAAAAGGAAATATATTTATAATTCCAATTCACTCTGTGAGGGAGTTGGAATGAAAACAATTTTCATCAAGCCTAAAGGTGGGCGGATTATCTCAGCAATTCTCGTAGTGTTCTTTATACTCTTTTTACTCCCAGTAGTTTTCGTTTACACCCATACTTCAGGAGGCAAAATTTTCTTGTTAGCATTTATGGGATTTGCAACCTTGCTCTTTGTTGTAGGGTTTTATTTCCAGCATACCATTCTAAAACAAGCAAAAAAAGCAGAACGCCTATTCTCCATAGTGAGCATCTCAGAAATCGGTATTTCATTCCCAGAAGAACTTGAATTTGAGTATGGGATTTTAAACATGAAAGCATGGTGGAGCAGCAGCGGGAAGAGTAGAAGCTACCATGTATCAAGAGAGTTTACTCCAGCTGGGAGTGCAAGGGCTTCAAATATTCCCTTCATAAATGCCGAATTCAGGATGGCAATATTGTCCGATGGTTCAGGATTTGTAAGCGCTCCGGCTGTAAGAATACTTAGCGAGCCTTACAGGGATGTCGTCTTCTTGTTTTTAACTGAGAAAGGAAACGTGGATGCAAATGGAACCTTGGTTTTATCAACAGACAATGACTCTGCCCAAGTTATAGTTAAGGGTGTTGAGGAGAACATAACCGGTAGGGTGTACTCCACACTCAACAAGGCAAGGAAGGTTAAAATTACAATTTCCGCTCCAGAGAGTGCCTATGAAATCCCAATTGCAGAGGGAGACAACTTTGAGTTCTCTTACAGGATGCTTCCAGAAGAGAACATAATTATCGCTGGAGGGTATGAAAGCATTGATCCAAGAGTAATCAAAAGGAAGTTAGGTAAACAGTATGTGGCTATGGGTCACGGGGAGTTCATTTTGAAGGGCACACTGGATTTGCCGTTCAGGAGAGATGTTTCTGAAAGCATGAGCTTTACCGTTACACTGGAAGAGAAAGATGAATGGGGATTTTAATGCTCATTGACACCTTTCCAACATTTCTTAAGCACTGGGATGGCACTGAAGAAAGCTGGTTGAGGTACATTCAAGAGTACCCAGAACTTTTTGAGAAGATTAAGCGGGACTATGAGCGCTATAAAATGGACTGGAGGGAATATCTAGAGCTCCTCACCAAGAGAAATACCGACGAACTTAAGCTTGCGTATGAGAATCTGCTGAAAGTTCTCCCACAGGTAGAGAGGAAAATTAAGATACTCTTTGACGTCAAAGACTACAACATTGTAATCTACGTTGGTCTTGAGAACGGTGCTGGATGGGTAACCGAGTTCATGGGGAAACCCTCAATTCTTTTTGGTCTTGAAGCTATTGCAGAGCTTAAATGGTATGACAAGCTTGAAGGGTTAATTGCTCATGAGTTTGGACACTTGGTTCACTGGCTTTTACGAGGGGAAGACATAGAAAAGCTTGAAGATGAGCAGATGATGTGGCTCTACACAGAAGGATTCGCCCAGAGGATTGAAGATTTAATTACTGGCAGACCTTGGCACTTTGAGGAAGAAGGATGGTTTGAATGGTGCGAAGAAAATGAAAAGCTTCTCAAGAAAGAGTTTTTAAGAAGGATAAAGAAGAAAGAGCCACTGAATCCATTCTTTGGCTCATGGTATCAGCTCTTTGGAAAGCAGTTTTTGGGCTACTATCTTGGCTACAGATTCATTTTAAATCTTGAGGAAAAGTTTTCACTTGGAGAAATAGCAAAACTTGAAAAGGGGAAAATTAAAGAAGAAATCCTAAAGTTTTTGGAAGATTAGATGTTCTCCCTCAGGTCAATTATATGCTCAAGCTCTGGACCGGTCTTTATCAAGCCAACTGGAACTCCAACTTTGTCTTCAATCTCCTCTATGAACTCCTTAGCCCTCATGGGCAGCTTATCATAATCTGTTACGCCAAAGGCTTCTTTATCATATTTGTCAAGCATCGTTATTGCAAGCATCGTAGCGCCGTTAATCTTTGCAGAGTATCTTGCAAATTCGAAGTCAAACCAGCCAACTCTCCTCCTTCTTCCAGTCACTGTGCCATATTCAACCAACCCCATTTTCTCTGCCTCTTCCATTGGCATTTCTGTTGGAAACGGCCCAGCTCCCACCCTCGTTGGAAAGCTCTTAAAAACAACTATGACATCATCAACCCTCGTCGGTCCAATTCCAACGTCGCTTGCTATTGCTGATGCTGAAGTGTCTTTTGAGGTTACATAAGGATATGTGCCAAAATACAAGCTCAGTCCAAAGCCCTGTGTGCCTTCAACCAGAACAAGCTTTCCTTCATCCAAGGCATCATTAACTTCCCGTGCAACATCAGTAAGGTAGGGCTCAAGCTCTTTGATGTCTTTAGCTTGTCTTGCCTTCCTCAAAGCTCTGTCAGCATTTGCCGGACCACAGCCACTTCCTGTTGTGCCTATCTTTCCATGCAAATAACCGTTTTTCCTATCCATCTCCTTGTGGTGTGGCTCAATTATTGCACACCTGTAATCTATACCTACCCTCTTGGCAACATCAAACTCTTTGAGATGCTCAAGCTCATGGAAGAAAACCTCTGGGTCAACCAAAACTCCAGCTCCAACCAAAAGCCTTGCTTCCCTGTTCATAAAACCCGTGGGCAGCTGTCTAACTGCGTATTTTTTCCCGTGTATAAAAACGCTGTGTCCTGCGTTTGTTCCCACGCCTCCGCGTGCAATGACTTCTGGTTTGTCATGCAGAGCGAGATAGGCAATTACAGAACCTTTTCCCTCATCTCCCCATTGTCCACCAACAACAATAACACTTGGCATGGCTCTTACCCATAGATAAGTCAATAACACCCTTAAAACAGTTTCGGAAAAAGGAAAAATTAACAAGAAAATGTTAAAGTTCATTCAACCACAATTTTAACGCCATCTATTTGGTACTCTTTGTTTTCGTTTATCATCCACTCATGGGGATCAAGAATTACAGCTAATGGCTTTCCTTCACACTCAATGGTTATTCTGGCTTCTCCTTTTATCCAAAGTACCCTTACAATGTTTTCTCTATCTGTCTCTACTTTTACCTCCAGGGGCATTGTGAAGTTGTTTCTATCAATGAGTTCAAAGCTCAAAAGATACTTTCCGTTATTCTGAACAATGGTGAAGTTTTTAACCTCATAATCGGGCACCTTTGCTGAATAAAACCATTCCTCGAAAAACCAATCCAAATCTTGATTACTTACATTCTCGAAAATTTCTTGAATTCTCTTCAGCCCACAGCTTGTATAATGACATTCCCTTACGATTTGCCTAAGACCTTCAAAGAACGTTTCATTGCCGAGAACAAACTGCAGAGAGCGGAACACAAAGCCCCCTTTGCGATAAACTATTGGATACATCTTCTGTAGGCTCAAAGAGCTTTTGTAAGCTTTAGCCAGCGAAACATTCCGCTCCATCATGCTGAGATTTTCAGATATATCTAAAAAATTGGATGGCACATCTTCGGAATGGGTAAGGACATAAGCCATGGCAGAAAATGTGGCCAGGGACTCGGAAATTTTTCCCAAATCAGCGTATGACCCGAACCATGAATGGGAAATCTCGTGGGATAACAGCCACACATCAAAACCTCTGCCAGAAACTATAATGACGCCCTTGCCAATATTTAAGCCAGCATGAGGCTTAGCAAGCCTCGAGACCACTATATCAAGATGATCATAAGGGTAAATCCCGTACCATTGAGAAAATGTTCTTACTATGCTTTCGACCTGTAAAAGTGTCACATTACCCTTTTCGCTTTCATTTACTGGCATATAAATCGTGATATTTACACTTTTTTCATGAAGGCGGACGGTTCTTGTAAACCTATTGAACTTCCCAATAAAAATGAGGGGAAAATTCGAATTTCTCTGTTCAAAATGTAGAATTCTTTGTTTGCCAGAAAGTTTTGAATCCACAAGCTCCCATGGAGCGTATGAAGAGGAATCCACAACAAAAGCCCACCACTCCTTTGGCAACTTTATGAGAAGTGTATTGCCTCTCTTTGTCCCCCTAATTGCCACAGAAGGGAAATACATTGGTGCCAAAAGAACTTCTTCCTTGTTTTTTGTGCTTTGATTAATCAACAGTCCAAGAGATCCCAATCCGGATGGTAGGATATCTCTCCAGTTAAGTTCATACTCAAGCGTTATTTCCACTTTGTCCTTCTGAGGCTCAAATGTCAGGTAAATAATGTCTTTTCCTTGGGAAATTGAGGCATTCACCAGCTCCGCATTTTCCAGCCTTAGGTTTCTGATTTTTATGAGAGGGTAGAGATATGAGATTGCCACTTTTGCAGTACTTGCATTTCCTACAGTCTTTAATATTAGAGTTTCATTTGTCCTTATTGTGCCATTTTCAAGGAAAAGCATTTCAACAGCGGAGCTGTATTCAAAAGCCGCAGAGTTCTCCAGATAAGAGGTTAGGGAGATGTTAGAAGAAGATAAAGTTGAAACATCAATTACCAGTTCTTTGGTCCTTTTACTGCTCTTATACCCTACAAAAAATGAAGCAACTAAAATCAGAAGGATAAGCAGAGAGACAATCCGTTTCATGAATCATCCCTCTTGGAAATAGAATCCCTCCTCGAAAAAAGTTCTCCCTTTAATCAGGTAGCTACTGTTGTAGTTAAAATATCGGAGCATTTTTCTTGTGCAGTACCTATCAACGCCAGCAATTACAATTATGAACTTCTCGTTGTTCCATGAATTTCTTAAGGTTTGAACAACTCCTAAGGGATATTCTTCGGGAGCTATATCATCAGACTTAGCCACTTTAATGCTACCGTTTGAAAAGATGAACGAAATTGGATTTTCAACAGCCATGAAGTTTCTTACAAGCTTCCACCTGCTATCAAAAGAAAATCTCACCACAAGTTCTTTGGTTAGGTTCTTAGTTAATTCATTTGCTACCGGTCCTCCAATTATTATTAGATTACTTTCCAAATCTTCATTTGTGAGTTCTTTATCTCTCTTGACTTCAACCGATATCCCCGCACTTCTCAACCAATCAGCAAGCATTAGTGCAGACTCTTTATCATATTCATTTCCGCTTTCATCTGGATTTTGCGTTCCATAAACTATGATAACTCTTTTCTCTGTGTAAATTCTATTTGCTGCCCAAAACCCATTTACAGGCATTTTTGAATTAAAGTATCTGCTTAGGTTGTCTTTCGTTACCAGCTTTCCCACAACCTCCGGTATCTGACTGAATGAAATGTTCTCTTGAAATGCTTTAGCCAAATCCCCAACAAGAACATAGCCGATAGTTGCATCTTTTAGAATGAGGTACTCTGCGATGGTATCGTTGTAGTGTTCCCCAAGATAATAATGGGTAAAAGCCTCAACCAAGTTTTCATTTAGATATGCCCCACTTGTGGAAAAATCCCGATTATATGCTTCAAGTGGAAGCTCTTCCAAAACTTTTTGGTAGATGAAGCGGTACTCTGATGACATGCCAAGCCTATCAGAATCCAGAAAAGCGTGGGCAAACTCGTGGATAAAGAAGGCCCTGAACATGTAGTCTTTGATTGCTTGAACGTTTGGCAAGCCAGTATATTTCAGATTTTCAAGATAGCTCCTCGGTATGGATCCAATCATGTAAGCTTTGGTTAGTACGTGGCGTGAGTGAAGGTGAATGAAGAGAGAATATGAAAGTTCAACTCGATATTCGGCATATTTCTTTCCAGAACGATGCTCAAGCTCCTCAATAAAGTCCAGCTCTTTAAAAATATCCTTAATTGGAGTAAGCGCTTTCTCATATTCCCCCCTGTGAGTATTGTAGAATTTCATGAAGTTACTCTCTTTGGCAAAATCTGAAAGCTCAGCATAAAAATCTGACAAGTTCTCTTGATCTCCAAGATAATCTCTAACTGCCAAGCTACTTGCCCAGTTCCAGATGTTTTCATCTTTGACATAGTTGGGTAGCTCCTTAGGGAACATTTGCCTCATTGATTTCACTGCCACATAATCTCTGTAAGGAGCAAAATACGTCAGAACATCATGCACATAGCTCTGAGGGGCAATAATAAAGTAATCACTCCCATTAAAAGCTAAAATATAAACCACAGCAAACAGTTCAAGGTTAGGGTTGATTTCTACCACAACCTGAGGCTGCTCTTCAGCTTTGATAAAAGATGTCTGTGACATGAGCAAGAGAAAGCACAAAATTAATGAAGCCCTCTTCACATTTACCACCATATCAAGTTTAGAAAGTTAAAAATAAAAGTTTTATTGCAAAGGGTAAAGGATAAAACTCGAAAATACGAATGGTCTTAGGTGTTTAAAATGATAAAAAACAAGCTCATTGTGGTAACTGGTGGAGCCGGCTTCATAGGCTCACATATCGCTGAAGAGCTTAGTAGAGATAATGACGTTATTGTTATTGACAACCTCTATTCGGGAAAAGTTGAGAATGTGCCAGAAAACGTAAAATTCATCCAAGCCGATATTAGGGACTATGAAAGCATAGCCGATATGATAAGCCAAGCGGATTACGTCTTTCATGAGGCAGCACTTGTGAGTGTTGTCGAAAGCGTGGAGAAGCCGATTTTAACCGAAGAAATCAATGTTCTGGGAACGCTGAACATCCTAAGAGCCTTAAGCGAAGGACATGGCAAGCTTATCTTTGCATCCTCTGCCGCTGTATACGGCGACAATCAAAATCTGCCTCTGAAGGAGGAGGAGAAGCCCAAGCCCCTGTCACCTTATGGAGTAACAAAAGTCTCTGGAGAGTACTACTGCAGAGTCTTTTACGAGCTCTATGGAGTTCCAGCAGTGACTTTGAGGTATTTCAACGTCTTTGGTGAAAGACAAGGGTACAACCAGTATGCTGGAGTTATAAGCATCTTCATCAACCGTGCTTTGAAAAATGAGCCACTGATAATTTTTGGAGACGGAAAACAGACGAGGGACTTCATTTATGTTAAAGATGTAGTTAAAGCGAACATTTTAGTTGCAGAAAAGGAGAGAGCAAACGGAGAAGTGTTTAATGTTGCCCGCGGTGAGAGAACGACAATCCTTGAGCTGGCTATGAAAATCATCGATGCGACAAATTCATCAAGCTCAATAATCTTTGATAAACCAAGACCTGGCGATATAAAACACAGTCAAGCCGATATAAGTAAAATCAAGAAGCTTGGGTTCAAACCGGAGTACTCTCTTGAGGAAGGGCTTTTGAGGACGATTGAGTGGTACAGGGGGCAAAAAGCATGAAAGTCTTGAGCATAACCCTAAGCTCCAAACTGTCGTCCTTTCTGAGGAGAAAGCTTGTTAAAGCCGTTGAAGAGTTCTCAAACAAAATTGAGGCTGAAGAAAATTTAATTATTCTGCCAAAGAAAGAAAAAGCCGAATTTGGAACATTCCTATGCTCAAGCAGCATAATAGCGGGGAAGCATATAGGGAGAACGTACTATGAAGGACTCATATTCTCCACCTCACGGAGATTTGAAAAGGAAGCAGAGATTACAGCAAAGGAACTGCTCCTTGAACCAAAAGAATACAGAGTAGAGGTTGACGTAAACGGAGCTGGAACCCTAAAATTGCCTGGCTTCAGATTGGAAAATGGCATTTTAATCCTCTATATACTGCCCAAATACATTTTTGAATTCTCACAAGAGAATCTAACACTGGCAACTCAAGAAGATTATGTCCAGATAACATTTTCTCCATTAGAATATGGATTTAGAGGGGAAGTTTCTCTGAGCCTGAATAAGGCGAAAGAGGTTAGAGTTCTTCTCAAGGGAAACAAAGCCGAGGAATTTCTGTTCTGGGATAATGAAAGCGGCTCGTTTACTTACAACTTTATAGATGAACCGCTGGTAATTATCTCACATGAGAAGCTCATAACACCAAAAGAATTTGCCAGAAGTCTTGGAAAAGTCTCAATAATTAGCGGACACGGAGAATTTGGGATTGTAGGAGAAATGGTGCTGCCTCTAAAGAAAGAGGTAATGGAAAGCATAAATCTGACGGTTACTTTTTAGGAACCTTAAACCCCATTGCCTGTTCTTGCTGTATCTTTTGAGCTTTCTGTGCCAAATCTTGGAGTTTTTGCTCAATTTGCTGTAATGCCTCTTGAGTTCTCTTTATAGCGTCTTCATATTCCTTGATTCTTATGTCAAAATAGGTAACGGCGTCATCCAAGCTCTTTTCAACTGCATATCCAGCTCCAATGCTGACAATTGCATGCTCCTTGTCAACTATCATGCCCCTGAGAAATGATCCGGCACCAACTGGAACAAGTATCTCTGGCGTCTCGTCTTCAACCTTTTTAAGCTCTTCAAGGGTTTCCTTTACTGCTCTAAATTCATTCATTCCGAGAGTTAAGAGTTCTAAATTTTGGGCTAAAAGCTGAGCCTGAGCCTGTAAGAGCTGATATTCATAAGCTAACCTTTCAAGTTGTTCCTGATTCTGTGCCATTTTCACCACCAAAGAAAAATTGGAGAGTTGCCTTTTAAGGGTTTGCATAATGCGAAATTTAAAAAGAAATAAAGGATCAAAGAAGACTACGAACCTGCAGATGCCAAGAATTCTTTTAAGATTGTCTCAGCCACTTTAAGATACAGATACGCTTTCCTTAAGTGGATAAATGCTCTCACGTCTGAAGTTATCACAGGACTTCCCTTCTGCCATGCAAGTTGCCATTCCTCCTCTGCTAAATTCTTGAGGTTTATAACCTTAGACAAGGTCTCATTGCCTATTCCAAGTTGGATAGCCTGCTCATAACTTTCGTTGAATACTTTGAGAAGCCTAATGTACCTTAGATAATAGAAGTATGTAAAGCCCAAGAATTGGCTTTCTTCCGTTCTTTGCGGTATTTCCACAGTGAAATAAACTGTCTCCGTCGAATTAACGTTCCCAGCCACATCATAAGCATAAATTCTTACCCAGTGGTGTCCTTCCCCCATATTTACGGTGGTGTTTACATAGTACGTGCCGTCGAATATTAGCGTAACATTGTACTCACCATCAACTTCAGCAATTACCCTGGCTATTTGAGAATTATCTGTGACGTTGACTTTTATTGATGTGATGCCCTCTGGATAGGTGGTATTTTGCGGGTAAACAATTTCCACTTGTGGAGGGACTTTATCCCCAGAGAGCGCAAGAGGCAGGTAGTCTATGTTAAGGCTATTGATGATAAACGGCTCATCACAAATCCCATCGCCATCTGCATCTGTACACGTCTCGCTGAATCCGGTTCTATCGGGCGTAAACCATGCATTCCCACCTATATATGAACCACCGATTATGTTTGTTCCGGAGGTTTTCGTTGTGTTCCACATGTTTGAGTATGATTCGTCAAAATACACATTAACGGTGTTATTGAAAAAGTTGTTGTAAATTAAATTGTTTGAAGCTCCAATGCGTATTCCTCCGTGATAGGCACTATTAGCCAAGTTGTTGCTGTATATGTAGTTACCAGCTACGATGTTTCCGCTGGTTCTTAAAATAATCCCTGAGTATTTGCTGAAGGCGATTGTGTTGTTCGTTATCATGTTACTTCCACTTTGTATATCAATCCCAGACGCCCCGGAATTGGTTATGACATTGTTGATGAGAGTATTAAAGCCAGAATCATATAACTGGATTCCATAATCCCCAGAGTTTGTTATAACATTCTTAATTAGAGTGTTTTCTTGACTGTTCCTGGATAATCTAACTCCTGTGTAAGACTGTATTTCGTTTCCAAATATGGTATTATAGCTCGAATCTTTAAGGTATATTGCAAGAATGGAACCGTGGACTGTATTGTTGGCTATTGTATTGTTGTTTGAATAGGAATACAGATACACACCCCACGTATTATCTAAAATTGTGTTATTAAATATACTATTTTTGGATGACGCACTCAGTAAAATGCCCCAGTCACTGTCTAAAACAATATTATTGACTACTGTATTATTGAGAGAGTTTGCTATACTAATTCCAGTACCATCGTTTGATCTTACTGTGTTTCCAATTAGGGTGTTACCATGGGACATAAATAAACCAATGCCACTTGTTGCTCCATAGTTGTTTGAGGCAGTGTTATTAAGGAGAGTGTTGTAATTAGAGCAGTACAGCCAAAAACCCGATACCATGTTATAATTACCAGTGTTGTTGACGAGTGTGCTATAATTGGAATATGCCAGCACAATGCCATTGTAAGTGTTGGAGTTTGCAGTGACGTTTATTATGTTTCCATTTTGGACATATTCATAGTAGATGCCATAGTGCCAGCCAGTAACTATAACATTCTTCACAGTGACATTCACTGCTGACTGAACGTAAATCCCATACTCAACTCCTTCTTCAGCTCCATCAATCGTGTGCCCTGCTCCATCCAGCACAACATTGCTTGCATTAATTTTTATTGCATAATTCACCCCATAAGCCATTGGATCAAAGTCGATGACGCTGACATTAAGAATGTAATAGCCAGGAGCTGTTATTTCGTAGGGGAGGGTGTTTATATACGTTGTATCCGCTTTTGTTATCCCAGCAATCCCTACAAACACTAAAATTCCCATTAGCAAAAGCAATTTTCTCATCCCAAACACCTTCTGTCATTATATTCCAAGATACCTCCAAGAACAGCGCATTGATAAAATACTAAAGGGGGTAATCAAACATACTCAGCTTTGCTGTTCTTGGGGTACGAATTCATGGATCCTGATTTGATGAAGTATGTTTCATCAATTATGTAGAGGGTAGGTAAGTTGAAGTATTTAACTATTTTTCAGAATTTTGTAGAAACGCTATAGAAAGAATTTGAAAATAACCAAAAAATGATATCATAAGCTAAAAGGTAATAAAAAGAACATATTACAAAAGTCAAGCAAGCTCTAGGCTAAGTCTCCTAACTACGGGATCTTCAGCTTCCTCAGGGTTAATCTCTTCAATCTTCTCGATCCATATCTTTGTTCTCTTTACCCTGTGCTTGCTTCCAATTTCTGAATAGACAAGCTCAACAACGTCCTCCGGTTTCACTGCCCTGTACTCCTTTGTAAATTTCTGCTTCTTCCCTTCTCTTTCAAAAATGCCCTTGACGCGATAAACCTTAACCTCCATCTTACCTCACCCCCAAAAAGCCCAGTGCTTCTTCAATCTTAACAATCTCAGGACCAGTTGTGAGATGTCCGACAACAACTCCAAAGGAATTGGCTAACATGCATGAACCAACAAACGGAACACCCTGATTTGCAGTGCCAAGGTAGATGTCAACTTTAAATAGGTCTCTCAGCCATTCAAGTTCTTCTTCAGTTGTCTCGGGATGAACCAAGCCTCCTTTGTTTGTAACGACACCGACACTTCCAACGGCATGGAATTCAGCTATAATACCTCGCTCCACTTCCACTCCTAAGATGTCTTCAAGTTGCTTCGCTTCCTCCCTTGTGAACTTCGCACTCACAAGGGCAGCTTTGTCGTTGGCTAAAATTAAGTTACCTAAGGCGGTCAGCTTGCTCAGGAATGGTTCAATTCTAATATCAATGCCATATTCCCTTAGGGCGGCATTTATTCTCTCAAGCTCGGTGTCCCAGATGTAATAGGGGACAACAATTGCATTTGAGTTTCCAGCAGCAAAGATACCAACTATCCTGGATTTCATAATGCTCGTTTCGATAATTGGGACTTTTAAAACTTCTCTCAGAACATTGAGCTTCTTTTCTTGAAGGCCCTCTCTAACCAAGAGAACTTTATCCGTAGCAACACCAAACACGCCCAGATAGGGAGAATTTTCAAAATCAAGTCTTTCTATGTGCATTTTTCACCACTCACGAAATAAAAATTGAGAGATCAGCTCTCCGTTGCCTGTGCTTCGGGTTCCTTTTCTTCTTCCTTCTTTTCCTCAGTCTTCTTTTCTTCTTTTTCTGCTTCCTTTACTGCCCTCTTTGCCTCTGGTGGAAGCTCAACATAGGCGACCCTGACCTTACCTTTTCCTTCAACCTCTTCCTCGACCACCTTAACTTTAACCCTGAGCTTGCTTGGAGGCTTCTCAATGCCTCTCTCCCAAATCTTTTCGTTGACTTCTGGAGCTATGATGACCTCTTCAGCTTTTGCATGTCTTGCAATGAACTCCCTAACGAACTTAGCTGCTCTTGGTGCTCTCTTCCACCTTGGAACGATCTTTTTGATCTTCCTTATTGGGACAGTGAAAATAACCTCATCTCCGACCTTAATCGCCATTTTTCATCACTCCTTAAGCTTTGTCCTTCTCCAGTATCTTCTCTTGGGGTGAGTTATAACTCTTCTATTTGTCTTCACGATAACCCACACAGGAACTCTCCTATTCTGCTTAGCAGCCTTTGCCAAGCGGAGCTTCTTTGCAAGAGGCTTGTACCTTGCCATTCTTATCCCTCCTAAAGTTATCGTAATAATTCCTAACCAAGCTTCAAGATTAAGCTTATTTAAATCTTCCCCTTAGGTTCCACATTCAGAGCTAACATTTCAGTTCCCTTTTATAAATCTTGCTTCTTCCATCCCAGAACTCTCGACTGATAGTGCCTCTTTGGGAATATTGTCAGCGGGTCTATTCCCTTAAGCCTTAAGAGATGTCTCAGCTCCACCTCATAATCGCTCTTTTCCAGCTTTTCACTCTCTTTAATTTCAACGATAAAGAGTTTTTCTGTAAGCTCTCTTATTGTTTTGTAGCCCAACCCAAGCAAAGGGCGTATATACTGAACGTTAAATCTATCTTCAAGGCTCCTTGTCCTTCTCAAATCTAAAAAAGGAACCCTATCATCTCTCCTTGTGCCGTCGCTTATTCTCTCAACCCCTTTATGACTTGCAATATCTTCAAGAGCCCTTTCATGGATAAACTGAATTGCATTGCTTGGATGTCCATCCCTAATGCACATCTCAACAGCTCTTTCTAAAATTTCCCTATCCAAAACCACGACCTCATGATTAAAGCCCAACCTATCGGCAGTTTCCTTTGCGTATTTCCAATTATCGAGAAGATCAAAGCTTATCGTGACTAACTTTACTTCATACCCCAATTTTTGCAGAATCCAAGCCGCTAAAGATGAATCCTTGCCCCCACTGTAGAGGTGATAGACTTCCATCTTCCTCACGGCAACCTTTAAAAGCCAAACCCTTATAAACTCTTTTGCCTCTTTGCGAGAGGTTGAGATTTGAGGTGAGAGATATGGAAAAACGCCTACCTGGAAAGGTGAGAAGGGCTATAAGGGCCAAATATTACGATATTCAACCTAAAGCGTGGATTGGAAAGAAAGGGTTAGGGGAGAGTGTGATTAACGAAATCAACACCCAGCTCAAGAAAGACGGTATTCTCAAGGTGGAAATAAGGAAGGGAGCGCTTATTGCAACGGGAATGGACAGAAAACAGATAGCTGAGAAGGTTGCCGAGCTAACTGACAGCGAGCTGATTGAAGTTAGAGGCAAAAGATTTATATTATTCCGTCCGAGAGAGGGATGGGAAAAGTATTTAAGGAAGCTTAAGCTTAAGGAACTCTCAAAGGAGAAGCGGGAGGAGAAGCCCGTTAAAAAGGTCAGGCTCGATATCGCTCAATTCAGAAAGAAGTTCAAGAAAGGGAGGGATTAAAGATGGCGACAGTTTATGATGTTCCCGGTGATTTGCTCGTTGAGAGGGTTGCTCAAAAGTTAAAGGAGATACCTGAGATTAAACCACCAGAGTGGGCTCCATTCGTCAAAACAGGAAGACACAAGGAAAGACTTCCAGAGCAAGAGGACTGGTGGTATTATAGAGTTGCTTCAGTCTTTAGAAAGATATACATCGACGGCCCTGTCGGTATTGAGAGGCTTAGGACTTGGTATGGTGGAAGAAAGAACAGAGGACACGCTCCAGAGAAGTTTTACAAGGGAAGCGGAAGCATAATCAGAAAGGCTCTCCAGCAGTTAGAAGCAGCAGGATTCATTGAGAAGGTTCCAGGTAAGGGAAGAATCGTCACACCTAAGGGAAGAAGCTTCCTTGACAAAGCAGCAACCGAACTTAAAAAGGAGCTTGAGGAAGTTATTCCAGAGCTTAAGAAGTACTGAACTTTTTGAATCTTTTTATGTCCATGAATTTTTCACCGCAAAATCCTCACTCCTTTTTCTTCCAAAACCTCCAGAGTGTTACAAAAATTACAATTGTGGCAATTCCTGTAAGAAATGTGATGCCTTTTGTTGTTCCATCTGAAACCCCGGTTTCCTCTTCTAAACATTTTCCATCCATCTCGCGATACAACTCTAGCATTCTGTTCACACTTACCGGCTTCATCCATGGAGGCAGAATGAATGCTTCATAGTATGTTATAAACAGGAAAGTACTATTTCCAACAACGACACTTTCAGTTTTCTTAGCTACAGTAAAGTTCACTGGGATTTTCTCCTTATCTGTTATGAGAAAAGCCGTTTTGTTTGGAATGTTAACTATAAGCGTTCCTGTTACGTTGTTCCATTTGCCCATGAGCACGCTTGAGGGAATTAGATTTTTACCCAATTCTTTCTTGTCAGTCGTGTTAATTATTACAAAGCCCCTTTCAGTAATCTCATAAGCAAGGTATCCTTTTTTCCCTTTCCAAGTCTGATTCTGCCATATTTCCCAAGGAAACACTATCACCGGGTGTCCATTCTTCTGATAAAGTTCCAGCGAAACATACCCTTTACGCCATGGATAATCCGTATTGTGCCCAAAATACATCCTCATTGGCGTTTTTACAGTGTAGTTTTTCCAGCTTAGCGTCCCATTGCCAAGGACAACATAATATCCCAGATAGCTGGCAAGGGGCAAATAATCAATCTCAAGAGGCACTGTGCAGTTTCCTTTGACTTCATAAGCCAGAGGAAGCCCGTAGAGATCATAGACAACAACCCATTCCTTCTCATCCTCATTCCAGAAGCCTATAAGTGAATACAGGGGCTCAACGCTTTCAGCAAGCTTCTTTATCTCATCTGTAACGTCCTTCCTTCTATCATTTTCTATAAGGATGTAGCGAGTCGGACCGTATACAGGAGGAAATTTTGGAAGATAATACATTAAGCCCCTCTGAATTTCAATTTTAAATGGTCCGTTCGGCGGCTCATATGGGTGAAGCTTTAGTGTTTCGTTGGTCATGACGAAATTTGTCCCATCGTAAAGATAGTAAACGGTTGTGTTTGGAAATATCATATCAACCTTTGCCCACAACTTTCCGTTATCATCCAATCCAAGATGGACCCAAGCATAGGGAGTATTACCAGCGTTCTCTGGAGCTATGGTATTTCTAGCGTTCCAGGCAAGACTCCACGTTTTCTCAACTTTGAGTGTTCTTGGGTTCAACTGAAAAACCGAATCGCTCGCATAATGAGGTCCGCTGCCTGTTTCAGCCACAAAGAAAACACTGCCACTGTAGAATACAAAATCTCTTGGCTTCCAAGAATACCACCCTACAACAGGCTTCATCCTAATCTGAATACTGCCGTTATAAATTCCCATGTATATGGAATCGTGGTAATTGGAATAGACTAAAACCACATCCCCAACAGTAGTAACTCCTAAGTTTGAAATGAACTCCCGAATGTCCGAAGGATCCCTTATTCCAGCTTCCAAGTGCCACGTTAAATCTATAAAATCACTACCATTGTAAGCAAAGAGTCCTTCATTTGCAACGAGGACCTGATGGCAGTCTTCACACCATGCCGTTGAATGCGCACTCACTGGTGACAGCAATAACATGGAAAGCAAAATCACTATCATACATTCCTCTACTACTTTTCTATTTTCCATAATTACCTCTTTAAACTTCTTCATTTTTTACCCCAACCTATAGTGTGCACCAACAGTTTAAATCTTTTGCAATCTCTGCAATAACTTTTTAACTATCTTATCATAAATCCTCTTGGCGAGGTGATAGAAATGGCTGAAGACATTGAAGAGATTAGAAAGAGAAAGCTCATGGAACTACAGAGAAGGCTTGCCGAGCAGCAAAAAGCTCAAGAAGAAGCTGCAAGACAGCAAGCTGAACTTGAAGCCCAAATACAGGCAATTTTAAGGAGAATTCTTACTCCAGAAGCAAGAGAAAGGCTTTCAAGAGTTAAACTTGTCAGACCAGAACTTGCACAGCAGGTTGAGCTTATACTGGTTCAGCTTTATCAAGCTGGACAGATCAGGGAGAAAATAGATGATGCAAAGCTCAAGAAAATTTTGGCTCAGATTGATGCGAGAACAAGGAGAGAATTTAGGATTAAGTGGTAGTGAGAGACATACTTTCCCAATTTGACATCCTTAAAATTTATATACCTTTTGTGTGTAAATAAACAAAGGCGAGTGAGAAGAGTATGGATATCAAGAGGGTCATAAAAGAGCTGAACGAAAAAGGTGAGATTAGCTTAGAGACCTGGAAGCCACTCTCCGCCAAGAAGAATGGTGATGGTACTGTTGATATTCTATACCGCAATCTACTGCTTGGAGATGAAAACGATCCCGTATTCCTCTGGGTTTATGTTAACATCATAGAGGAGGATGAAGAGGATACAGAAGTTAGAATTTTGGAAAGGATGACATTTAAAAAAGAGGACCTTGCATGGGTGGCAAAGTTCGTATCAAAGTTTGGTTAATTTTATATAGTATAAATTTATTAACCGTAACCCGCAGATGGGGGTGTCAAAGTGGAAAAGCGTAGGGTCTGCCCAGTTTGTGGTTCAACTGAATTCATTTATGATCCCGAGCATGGAGAAATTGTTTGTTCCAAATGTGGATTCGTCATAGAAGAGAATATAGTTGATATGGGACCAGAATGGCGTGCTTTTGATGCTTCTCAGAGGGAAAAGCGTTCAAGGACTGGCGCACCTGAGAGCATTCTGCTCCACGATAAGGGTTTATCCACAGACATCGGGAGCGACAGGAATATTACCGGTCTGATGAGAGAAAAGATGTACCGTTTGAGGAAATGGCAGTCTCGCCTGAGGGTTAGCGACGCAGCAGAGAGAAATTTAGCCTTTGCTTTAAGCGAACTCGACAGAATTGCCTCACAGCTTAAACTCCCAAAGCACGTTGAGGAGGAAGCAGCAAGGCTTTACAGAGAAGCCGTGAGGAGGGGGCTTATCAGGGGGAGATCCATTGAGAGCGTTATTGCCGCCTGCGTTTACGCTGCATGCAGGCTTTTGAAGATTCCAAGAACTTTGGACGAGATTGCTGACATTGCAAGGGTTGACAAGAAAGAGATTGGAAGGAGCTTTAGATTCATTGCAAGGAATCTTAACTTAACTCCAAAGAAGCTTTTTGTCAAGCCAACTGATTATGTGAACAAGTTTGCTGACGAGCTTGGCTTGAGCGAGAAGGTCAGGAGAAGAGCGATTGAGCTTTTAGAAGAGGCTTATAACAGGGGATTGACAAGCGGTAAAAGTCCAGCTGGATTAGTTGCGGCAGCATTGTACATTGCTTCCCTTCTTGAGGGTGAGAAGAGAACCCAGAGGGAAGTTGCTGAAGTTGCAAGGGTTACTGAAGTGACTGTCAGAAATAGGTACAAAGAATTAGTAGAAAAGCTTGGATTGAAAATAACACTCTGAGCACTTTTACTTTTTTGAGCTTACAAGTCGATTAAATGCTCAAATACTAAACCGATGTCATGCTCAAAGGATAAAAGGGAAATTATTTCTTTCTCATAAACCAGCTCTCCAAAGTTGACTGTTTTCCAGCTCTTATTGCTTTCTTCAGCCTTTCAAGACCGTTCTTTACTCTTTCCTCGCTGAAATCATGCTCATCACAGAGGAACTTTAAAATGCCTTCTTCATCTGGCATCTTCCAGACGAGCTTGTAATCATCTGTAACAGGCGGATTTAGGAAGAACTCCTTGATTGCATATAAATCAACGTCGCTCATCTTCTGATACTTTTTCAGTGGATCTTTTGAATATTTAACTATCTCCAGAGCTTTCTTTGGACCAACCCCCTTGATTCCTCCCGGATTATAATCGGTTCCAACCAGGATAGCAAGTTCTATGAGCTTTTCCCTGTCAATCTTCAGTTCTTTTAGAACTTCTTCCAAAACAATTAGCTCTGGCTTTACTTCAACATAAACATCTTTTCCGGGAAGCTTTCTTCTGCCTGTTATCGTCAAATTCCTAACAAGCCTTGGTGCTCCAAACAAAAGTGAGTCATAATCCTGAGAAGCTGAAGCCCAGACTTTACCCTTTGATGCCATATAAGCCGCTTGGGCTTCACCTTCACTCGGAGCCTGCACCCATGGAATGCCCATAAGATCTAACAATTTTTTAGCATCCTCTATCAGCTGCTCATTCACCCTTGAAGCTCTCTGAGCATATTTCTTTGCCTCCTCCAGATCACCTCTCGCCAAAGCCTCCTGCCACTTTTCCTCAGCTTCTTCCCTTGCTTCCGCTCTTTTTTCAAGCTCTCTCCTCTTGAATTCTGGTGGCTTTCCATCAAAGACGTAAGCTGGCTTTATCCCTGCTTCCATGAGGTTTATCGTCCTGTAGAACAGCCCAGAAAGATGTGAAGTTATCCTCCCCTTAGAGTCCATAAGAGGAGTTCCATCTCTTTGTCTGATAATGGAGAGGAACTGATAAATTGCATTCAGGGCATCGATGGCTATCTTCCTTCCGTTTAGATTTTCAATCTCAATTTCTTTTCTTGGAACAAGCTCACCTATCTGAACTCCCATCACTCCTCACCTATCTTAATGTATAGATATCCTAACACAAATATAAGGCCTGCGATTGCAAAAAGCTTTATAGCATCCAGCTCCCTAAAATCGGAAGCAACAACAAGCTTTTGAATTAAGGCAACTATTCCAACTTCCAATATGTGGGTCAGGCTAACGCGGTGCTGTCTTAAGTAGATTATCAGAATTCTGTAAGTCTCTATGAGGATTATCGTAACGAGGACATTTGCAATCAACAGCTTAGGCTCGACAACTTTGTATGTGAGCTTGAAGTTCAAATAAATGGAATACACGGTAAGGTAGAGTATAAAGAACAGGAATACCATAACCACCATATCAAAGCATATCTCAAGGGTCTTTCTGAAGGCTTTGTGAACCTGCGTATATTGGGCGACTTTCTCTTCTTCCATCTTCGCCATTTTCATCAGCCTACCGGTGTGCTCATCACCCCTCAGATGAGGGGAAGGGTCATCATCACTTTTGTTTCGATGTTTGACTTTAAAATCTTCTCCTCTTATTATCCAACAATCGTTCAAAACCATTAGTTCTTTTAACGAACGCCGATACTCAAGTCGGCAAATCAATAAGAGAAAAGTTATAACTGATTTTTCAGATTAACCTTTGTAAAGTTTATTGGGGTGAAGGAAATGAGTATTGAGGCACTATTCAAGCCAAAAAGCGTTGCCGTCATTGGAGCTTCTGGAAAGCCAGGAAAGATAGGCTATGCAATCATGAAGAACCTCATCGAGTACGGTTACGAAGGGAAAATCTATGCAGTTAACATCAAGGGGGGAGAAATTGAGATAAGCGGGAGAAAATTCAAGGTTTACAAGAGTATTCTTGATGTTCCCGATGAGGTTGATATGGCTGTTATCGTTGTCCCAGCCAAGTTTGTTCCACAGGTTGTCGAGGAATGTGGAAAGAAAGGGGTTAAAGTATTACCTATCATAAGCTCAGGATTTGGTGAACTTGGGCCAGAGGGCAAGAAAGTCGAAGAACAGCTTGTAGAGACAGCTCACAAGTATGGAATGAGGATTCTCGGTCCAAACATTTTCGGTGTTGTTTACACACCAGCAAAGCTCAACGCAACCTTTGGACCAACAGACGTCATGCCCGGCAACTTAGCGTTAATCAGCCAGAGCGGTGCTCTCGGTATAGCCCTTATGGGATGGACAATTCTTGAGAAAGTTGGTCTCTCAGCAGTTGTCAGCATTGGAAACAAGAGCGATATTGACGATGCCGATCTCTTGGAGTACTTTAAGGATGATGAAAACACAAAGGCAATCCTCATCTACATGGAAGGTGTCAAAGATGGTAGGAAGTTCATGAAGGCAGCAAAAGAGGTCAGCATGAAAAAGCCAATCATAGTCATCAAGGCCGGAAGAAGTGAGAGGGGTGCAAAGGCGGCAGCATCACACACTGGTTCATTGGCAGGTGCTGACAGCATCTACACTGCAGCATTCAAGCAGAGTGGTGTTCTGAGAGCATTAACAATTGGCGAAGCCTTTGACTGGGCAAGAACACTCAGCAACTTACCGGAGCCACCAGGGGAGAACGTTGTAATTATCACAAACGGCGGTGGAATTGGAGTCATGGCAACAGATGCAGCCGAAGAGGAAGGATTAAAGCTCTACGACAACCTTGAGGAGCTTAAAATCTTTGCAAACCATATGCCACCATTCGGAAGCTACAAGAACCCAGTTGACTTGACCGGTATGGCGGATGCAAAGGCTTATGAAGGTGCTGTTAGAGATGCTTTAGCTCATCCAGAGATGCATGCAATAGCTGTTCTCTACTGTCAGACCGCTGTTTTAGACCCAAGAGACCTTGCAAGAATAGTAATTGATGAGTACGAGAAGAGCGGAAAGAAGAAGCCAATAGTTGTTGCAATCGTCGGTGGAATTGAGGCAAAGGAAGCAATTGACATTCTCAACGAGAACGGAATCCCGGCATATCCAGAACCAGAGAGAGCCATCAAGTCATTAGCCGCTTTGTACAGATGGAGCAGATGGAAGGCAAGCAAGAGGAAAGAGTGATCTTCTTTTTCTCACTTCCTGTTTTTTTCTTCTGTTCTTTAGATATCCGACACTCTTTTGTCTATCCTTCGTTGGAGCCTCAGGATTTCTTGACAGAAAGTTTTAATATAATGACGAACATATGTTGTATGAGTGAGGGTCAGTAAATGAAAGGGAAAGTACTCAAGATACTCTTTGTCTTAGCAGTCCTTATAACTATTTCATTCCTCTTCCTAAAGCCCAACAACATATATCTTGAGGTGTACTATCCCGGAAACTTAGAATACTTAGGATACAAACACGGATCTTTTGAATTCAAGTTAATAGAGGGAAGTGATGAAATTAATATAATAACAGTCAATGACAAAATATGGACACTTATAGGGGAAGATTTGAAAAATAAGCAAATGTATGTGAAAGTTAATGGAGATGAATTCAGAGCTGTTCTTCGCTTCTGGCATGAGTTGCCAATAAAGGGAGAAGATTTGATTTACATTGCCTCTCCATACAACCTCACAGAGCTTGCGGTTGTTCATCTTCCCGAAAATTATACTCTCAAAGGCTGGAAATTCGAGAGAGGAGCGTTAATCCTTGAGATTGAACCAGCAGATAGAAATGAAGGAAGAGTCATTATACACGATGAAAAACTCAAAGAAGTACAGACAAAAGTAAAGTACCAGCACGCTCCAGTATTCTACACATACAGGGGTAGAATAATCGCAAGGGGAGAAGTTCACGAAAGAGTTCCCGGGATTCCGCTTTACATTTACCCCGGAGAGATAACACAGGGTGTTTCTCCTAAAAATGAACTTTATGATTTAATAAACGTTAAAAACATCCTTCTGAGCCAGTATGAGGTCAGATTAAAGCAAAATGAAACGATAACAGTTGAAGGAAGAATTCTCCCCGCCCCGTGGGAGTTTAACCATACAAGAGGTGTAAATGCCGGCAAAGTAAGGCTTGAAGCTTATTGTGGACCGGATAGAGAAGAGTGGGAGTGGTCATACTTGAGGAGAAGCCTTTATGAACCGGAAGGTCTGAAAATCCAGATTACACCAGAAACACTCGAAATTCCAGTTAATGGAAGTGCAGAGTTTAAAGTTCAAATAACGGCAGAGAAAGATTCTTTGTTCTGCCCCCTTTTCATAATAGCTTTTGCTGATGAAGGATGGAAAAGCTGGGAAAGAGTCAGAGTTATAGTTGGGGAGGGCGAATAATGAACTGGGAAAGGACTTTAAGAGATCATGAAAAGGCAAATCGGAGAATAGGGCGGATTTTTATTTTACTGGGAATTGCAATTGTCATATTTGGAATTATAAACGTCTACCTAAATTTTGAGTACCTCTGCATTCAAGCGTTTGGGACGGTGTATCCAAACACCAGCAGTGCTTTAGTTTTTACGGCATTTCTACTTCCCTACCTTTTCACAGGCACTGGGCTTGGATTGTTAGGAATAACAATTGAGAGAAAACTAAACTTAAAAAATGCAGAAGTTCCTTTAGTTGTGTTGATACTTCTCCCCATAATGTATTCTACAACAAAATTTCTGCTGAGCTCTTTAATGGAAACATACTACTCCCCAATTAGTATGAGTGGAAGCGTTCTGATTAGTGTGTTTTTGATTGCGGGATACATGTTTATGAGTAGGAAAGAATAAATGCAAAAGCTGAAGTATTTAATTCATGTTTACTCTAAATCCCCTCTGCCACTGTTTCAATAGTTGATGTGGTCCAAACTTTATAACATCTCATCACATAAAAAATTCTTGGTGAAGTAAATGCTTATTGGCTTAATCTCAGACATCCACTCCAACTGGGAAGCTCTTCAAGCCGTATGGAGAGAAGTGAAGAAAGCAGATGTGATCTTCTGCATGGGTGACTTAGTTGGCTATGGGGCAAACCCCAATGAAGTCGTTGAATTCTTCAAGGAGCAGCTGAAAAAGAGAGAAGTTCTCTGTGTGAGAGGGAATCATGACAATGCTGTTGCTTTTGGCATGGATTGGGGATTTAATCCATATGCAAGAGGGGCTGTGAGATGGCATCAACAGGTTATGAGTATTGAGAACCTTGAATTTTTAAGGAGATTGCCGATAAGACAGCTCTTTACTGATGACACTGGAAGGAGTTATCTCATAATCCACGGTTCGCCAAGAGCACCTTTAGATGAATACCTCTTTCCCTGGTTCCCAGACAGCGAGCTTAGAGACATTTTAAGCTATGTGAAGCAAGATGACTTGGTTGTAGGACACACTCATATGCCGATGTTGAGGGAAATTGACGGAAGGAGAATAATAAACCCGGGAGGAGTTGGACAGCCGAGAGATGGAGATTGGAGGACTGCTTATGCTCTCATTGATACAGAGACCCGAGAGGTTATTTTTGGGAGGGTTGAGTATGACATTGACAAAGCCGTTAGAAAAATAATTGAAGCTGGGCTACCCAAGTTTCTGGCTTACAGACTTTACGAAGGATATTAAACAGGAGAAAGATCAAGGAGACTGAACTTTTTCTTTCACAGTCCTCAATCTTCTGAGCTTAGATTTAACTGCCAATTTTGAGGAGTCAATTATTATCACTTCTCCAATGCTCTTGACGGCACTTATTGGGATTAAAAGCAGACCCTCATGATCAGTGACAAACTCACTTGTATCTAAATCTTCATCCGGTTCAGCCACAATTACAAGCAGATCACCAGTTTCTTCATCAAAGCTCAAATCATAAACCCATCCGAGTCTTATTCCTGTGTCTGTAATGAGCTCAACATCCCTAAGCTTTGAAGCCTTTATCTTTACCATCTTTGCCACCTCAGAATTTTAAACTATACTATTAGTCGGGTTTTTTGTATAAAAATCTTTTCTGCATGAGCAGAACTGAAAAGTGAGATGGAAAATAAAAGGCAAATCCCCATTCAGCCTGTGATGTAATCCATCTCCTTTCTCTCTTTAGGTGCTTTTCTGCTCTCTTCAAACTGTTTATAGTACTCGATCATGTATTTTGTAACGCTTGGCCTTATCTTCTTCATGGCTTCTTCAAAGTCCTTCCGTGAAACTTTGAGTTTTTCAAGGAACTCTTCACTTTGCTCTTCAATGAGCTCTCTGGAAGTTTTTGCAACAGTTCTCCTTAAAGCGTTCATTGCTGCTTCTCTTACAAGAGCTGCTATGTCCGCTCCTGTATAACCTTCAAGCCTCTTGGCAAGCTCTTTTAAGTTTACATCTTCCGCTAAGGGCACTCTTCTCGTGTGAACTTTTAGAATTTCATATCTTGCTTTTTCGTCTGGTGCTGGAACCAAGATCAACCTATCAAACCTTCCAGGTCTGAGCAAAGCTGGATCCAAGATATCCGGTCTGTTAGTTGCCGCAATAACAACAACCCCACTGTTCTCTTCCAGTCCATCCATCTCTGTCAATAGCTGGTTAATTATCCTATCAGTAACCCTGTTGACATCGCTTCCTCTCATCGGAGCAATTGCATCAATCTCATCGATAAACACCACTGTTGGTGCCGCCTGTCTTGCTTTCCTGAAGATTTCTCTTATTCTTTTTTCGCTTTCTCCTACCCATTTGCTTAAAACTTCTGGACCTCTGATTCCAATGAAGTTAGCCTCGCTCTCGGTTGCAACAGCTTTAGCGAGCATGGTTTTGCCTGTTCCCGGTGGTCCGTAGAGGAGGATTCCCTTTGGAGGATTAATTCCCAAACGCTGAAACGCCTTTGGATATTTGAGCGGCCACTCAACTGCTTCTCTGAGCGCCTGCTTCACATCTTCTAATCCTCCAATGTCCTCCCAGTGAACGTTTGGAACCTCAAGCATAACTTCTCTCAAAGCTGAAGGTTCAACCATTTTCAAAGCTTCGTAGAAGTCTTTCTTAGTAACCTTCAGCTCCTGAAGAACTTCTGGTGCAATCTTTTCCTCTTCTGGATTGATCTTACCTTCTTGGATCAGCCTCCTGAGAACGACCATTGCAGCTTCTCTCGCCAAAGCCGCCAAGTCTGCACCCACGAATCCATGCGTCTTTTCGGCTAACTCATCAAGCATCTTATCAATCAGCTTAGTCTTAACTTCGCGGTAAATTTCCCCATCGCTCTTGAGAATTTCCTTTATCTCTTCTTCATCTCTGGCTTTCTCAACTTTCTTGATGATCTCCTCAAGCTTCTTTTTATCGAAGCGCTCTTCTTTGAGGAATTCTTTAAGAACTTTCAAAACTGACGGTTTATCGTAGTCCGGCTCGAGAGGCATTCCTCTTGTGTGAATCTGGAGGATTTCCTTTCTTCCCTGCTTGTCTGGAACACCAACTTCAATTTCTCTATCAAATCTTCCAGGTCTTCTCAGAGCTGGATCAATTGCATCAGGTCTGTTTGTTGCGGCTATAACTATGACCTTCCCCCTCTTCTTCAGCCCATCCATTAAAGTTAAGAGCTGACTAACAACTCTCTTTTCAACTTCTCCGGTAACCTCTTCTCTCTTTGGTGCAATCGCATCGATCTCGTCAATAAAGATTATGCTCGGAGCGTTTTCTTCAGCCTCCTTGAAGACTTCTCTCAAACGCTCTTCACTCTCACCGTAGAATTTGCTCATAATTTCTGGACCGTTAATGGCTATAAAGTGAGCGTTGGTTTCATTTGCAACAGCCTTTGCGAGCAGGGTTTTGCCTGTTCCCGGCGGTCCGTAGAGCAAAACTCCCTTGGGCGGCTCAATTCCCAAGCGCTCAAAGAGCTCTGGGTGCTTCAACGGTAGTTCAACCATTTCCCTGATCTTCTGAATCGCATCCTTGAGACCGCCAATGTCCTCATAAGTAACCTCTGGAACCTTCTCTTCTCTAACTTCAACCGCTTGAGGAAGAACCTCAATTTCGGTGTTGTATGTTATCTGAACTATCCCCTTGGGATTTGTGTTCACGACAATGAACTTCAATTCACCAAAAGCTAATGGGAGTGCTTCAAAGAATCCTCTAAAGAATTCATCGAAAGGAGAACCCGTGTAGAATTCCTCCCTCCCACTTGCAACTATAATGTCGCCTTTCACAACTGGTCTGCCAAGAAGGTTCTGCTTGATCATATCACCGGGAATCTGAATTAGGACTCCTCTCTGGGCAGGTGCAAGAACAACCTTCTTTGCTTCTTTAACTTCGGCTCTTCTAACAGTCACATAATCCCCGATGCTGACCTTAGCATTCCTCCTGATGTAGCCGTCCATCCTGATTATATCCAGCCCTCTGTCATCTGGATGGGCATTTGCAACAATTGCTGCTGTACTCCTCTCTCCTATGAGTTCAACTATGTCCCCGGGTTCAACACCCAACTCCCGCTGGTATTTTCTGTCAAATCTGACTATCCCTCTCCCAACGTCCCTTTTCAAAGCTTCAGCGACTCTGAGTTTAATCTCATCTTTAACCTCATCTCTTTTTCCTAAAATCATCTTTATCCCTCCTTTGGTGAATCTCAATTGCTTCCTCCAACGTTAAATTACCTTTAGCAACTTCACGTGCAAGCTCAGATGAAATTGTAATTCTACCTCCACTCATAATCCTACTTTTGCTTTTTATATGCTCAATCTCCCTTTTAGTCGGCTCGTTTGTGTAAATCAATTCTCCAATTTTAACTTCTCTCCCTTCCCTTAAAGCTATGTTGATTGATGCAACTATATCTTGAACCTGAGAGCCTTCAACTCCACCTACTTTGGGTGTTGTTCCTCTCTCGTTTACAATGATCACTGGATAACTCTCACCCAAAATTCTTGCAAGCGCTTTAAGCATTAATATGCGGTGCCTTTTTGCTCCGTGCCCAATCTTAATCCTCGCTTTTGGATACTTCTCAAGGAGATCAAGAATCACATCCACGTCTTTGGGGCTCTTCAGATGGTAGACCTCAACCACCCTGTTATCTCCAACGACTGCAACTCCGGGCCTTTCTCCAGGATCTATTGCAATGAAGACCTTTTTGAATCTCTTCCTTCCCTCAAGTCTCGCCAAAAGTTCATCTATGAAGTTTTCGTTCTTAACGATTATCTTAACTGGAAAGTTGATCTTATCGTAATCTTCCTCACTTGTCAGAACAACCTCAACGTCAAAAGGGATCTTTTCATCTAAGCGGAGGCTGTAAAAAGGGATTCTATATTCTTTAAGCACCTTTGAAGCGATATAGTAAACGCGAGCATTTCTTGTTACAATTGCAACTCTCATGGTTTGTGATACGCAGTTAGGTATTAAAAAGGTTGAGGCTTGGAATGAGGAGGTAAATTAAAGTGCTTACCTAAAGCTTTTTTATTAAAGTGATTGAGCTTTTTAAGGTGGTGACATGGCATTCCTGAAGGTTGTTCCACTCGAAGAGGCTTTGAAGGTTATTAATTCATTTTCCTTAAAGCCCAAAATTGAAGAGATCAAGCTTGAAGAAGCCTTAGGAAGAGTCTTAGCTGAAGACATAACCAGTCCAATAGATGTTCCTCCGTTTGATAGGTCAACCGTTGATGGATACGCTGTGAAAAGCAAAGATACATGGGGTGCAAGTGAAACAAACCCTGTAAAATTAAAAGTTGTTGGGGAAATAAACGCTGGAGACATGCCAAAGATAGAGATAAAAGATGGAGAAAGCGCTTACATTTCGACAGGTGCACCTCTGCCAAAGGGAGCAGATGCCGTCATTCCTTTCGAGGAAGTTGACAGAGAAAATGAGTGGGTAGTCGTATATAAGCCAGTGTATCCCGATTATGGAGTTATGAAGGCGGGGATGGATATACCAAAAGGAAAGCTTCTGTTGAAGAAAGGAACAAAGCTGAGCTTCAAAGAAACCGCCCTGCTTTCTGCTGTCGGTTTTGAAAAAGTCAAGGTCTTTGCAAAGCCCAAAGTTGCCGTGATAAGCACGGGAAATGAGGTTATTTTGCCGGGCAGAGAGCTGAAATACGGTCAGATTTATGACATAAATGGCAGGGCGATAAGTGATGCCGTAAGAGAGCTTGGTGGGGAAGCATATTTCTTGGGAATAGCAAGAGATGACAGAGAAAGCTTAAAAGAGAAAATACTTGGGGGACTAAAGTACGATATGATGATCCTTTCAGGGGGGGCAAGCGGAGGAATTAGGGATTTAACGGCTTCAATAATTGAAGAACTCGGTGAGATAAAGGTTCATGGCATAGCTATTCAGCCGGGCAAGCCAACAATAATTGGACTCATAGATGGAAAACCAATCTTTGGTCTGCCGGGTTATCCAACTTCATGCCTAACGAACTTCACTTTGCTGGTCGCTCCCCTAATTAGGAAGCTTCTTGGTCAGAGTCTGGAGTATAGAAAAGCTAAGAAAAAGCTTGCTCACAAAGTTTTCTCTGTAAAAGGAAGAAGACAGTTCTTGCCGGTGAGAATTGAAAATGATAAAGCCGTGCCAATACTAAAAGGAAGCGGTGCTGTCACAAGCTTCATCGATGCTGATGGGTTCATAGAAGTGCCAGAGAACGTTGAGATACTCGACGAAGGAGAGGAAGTTGAGGTGATATTGTTTGGTGTTTGAATTTCTCTCATTTTCTTAATTCTTCCACAGCTCTCTTTACACGCTCTAAAAAGAGTTCTGCATTTTCAACGAGCTCCTCTGCAACTTCTTTACTGATAACAAATTCAACACCGTAATCCGCTTTCTGTCGCATATCGAAAGCATATTTGAAAGCTTTTGCGTACACTTCCTCTAAGTATCCTTTGCTGACAAATTCCAACCCAAGTACTCTTACAATCCCAGAATGTTTTCTCGGGGAGAGATTTTTAGTCAACAGCAATGCCTTTGCAGAATGAAACATTGAGTAATAAGCTCTCGATACTGTACCTCGGTACAGACCCTTTTCCAATAGAATTTTAGCTTCATTTAGGCTTTCTTCTGCTGCTACCAAATGCTTTTCAATTTCATCCAATCCTAATTCCCTCCTTCAATATAATCCTGTGAAATGAGTAGTCCCTGTACTTTTCAAATTCACTCTCCTCCTCAACTATGGCAGATATAACCTCACCGTATTTCATGAGAATCTCCCATGTAATCTCAGAAATTTCTTTCTGTGAAATGTTCTTTGCCACAATCAGAACATCAATATCGCTTTCCTCGTCATAATCTCCTCTGGCAAAAGAGCCAAATAGTATTATTTCCTTGATCCTCTTTCCATACCTCTCCTTTAGAATTTGCACAAATTCTTTAAGTGCCTTTTCTTTGCTCATGATTTAATCATATGCTCATAAGGTTAAATAAATTTCCATACCTAAAACAAATGATTTTTAAACTTCTTCTTCGCTTTAAATTCTTAGGTGAATGCTATGCTTGACATAAAGCTCATTCGTGAAAACCCCGACATTGTTAAAGGTGACCTTATAAAGCGCGGTGAACTTGAAAAGCTCAAATGGATTGATGAAATTCTTGAGCTTGACAAGAAATGGAGAGAAAACCTCAGAAAGATTAACCAGCTGAGAAGGGAGAGGAACAGAATAGCCGTCGAAATAGGCAAAAGAAAGAAAGCGGGAGAAAGCGTGGATGACCTACTTACAAAGAGCAAAGGGATAGTCAAGCAGATTGAAATACTGGAGGAGGAGAACGAAGAAATAAGGAAGAAAATTGACTTCTACCTCTGGAGATTGCCAAACATAACCCATGAAAGTGTCCCAATTGGAAAGGATGATACCGAAAATGTTCCGATAAAATTCTGGGGCAAGGCAAGAGTCTGGAAAGGTCATCTTGAGAGCTTTCTTGAGCAGAGTCAAGGAAAGATGGAGTATGAGATTTTAGAGTGGAAGCCAAAGCTTCACGTTGACCTGCTTGAGATTTTGAGAGGCGCAGATTTTGAAAGAGCTGCAAAGGTCAGTGGTTCAAGATTTTATTATCTCCTCAATGAGATTGTAATCCTTGACTTAGCACTAATCCGCTTTGCTCTTGATAGGCTGATTGAGAAAGGATTCACACCGGTTATTCCTCCCTATATGGTCAGGAGATACGTTGAAGAGGGTGTTACAACTTTTGACGACTTTGAAAATGTTATTTATAAGGTCGAAGGCGAAGACTTGTATCTGATCCCGACAGCAGAGCACCCATTAGCTGGAATGCATGCCAACGAGATCATTGATGGTAAAGATTTGCCACTCCTTTATGTTGGAGTCTCACCATGCTTCCGTAAAGAGGCGGGAACTGCTGGAAAGGACACAAAGGGAATTTTCAGGGTCCACCAGTTCCACAAGGTTGAACAGTTCGTCTATTCAAGACCAGAAGAGAGCTGGGAGTGGCATGAAAAGCTCCTCCAGAACGCTGAAGAGCTGTTCCAAGAACTTGAGATTCCGTATAGAGTGGTCAATATTTGTACTGGAGATTTGGGCTATGTTGCCGCCAAAAAGTACGACATTGAAGCATGGATGCCGGGCCAAGGAAAGTTCAGAGAGGTTGTCAGCTGTTCAAACTGCACCGACTGGCAGGCGAGAAGGTTGAACATTAGATTCCGAGACAAGACTCATGAGAAGCCGAAGTTCGTGCACACCTTAAATTCAACAGCGATAGCAACCTCAAGAGCGATAGTTGCCATTTTGGAGAACTTCCAGGAAGAGGATGGGACGGTTAAGATACCAAAGGCACTGTGGAAGTACACAGGATTCAAAGAAATTGTACCTGCGGATAGAAAAGAGAAGTGCTGTCAAAGTTGACTCTTATTTTTAACCCTCTCTTCAAGTCTTCTCCTACGCCTTTCTTTCTGCTCTCTTAGATATGGATACCTCATAATATGTCCGCATTCAAGACACTTGATAACAACATGCGGCATCCTCTTCTGCCTCAGCCTAACTTGAGCGTTAACCCCCGGCACTAAAAAGGAATGACATTTTTTGCAATACCGCCGCTTCCACTTTCTTGGCATCCTCACTTTAGCCTTCTGCTGCACAGCCAGGGCGATTTCAACATATCTATTAGCCAACTCCTTATCATAAGGAAAAACTCTCTCAGCTAATGTAAAGAGTATGTTAATTCTCTCCAGAGCAATTTTCCTCTTCTCTCTCTGCTCCTTCTTCCTCAAAAACTTCTTTGACATTTCAACCACTTCACTCTGGCTTTATCATTTTAAGCTTTCCAAAGAAAGGTTCATAAAGGTGCCCTTCTGCAATTAAACGCTCTATGATCTCTTTGGCATATGCCTCTTTAAATCCATATTCAAGCAACGCTTTGTAGAACTCTTCTCTGGTAACCGTTCCATCAATAGAGGTTGCCTCCAAGTCCATAAAAATATTCAGTGCAGTGTTTGCCCTTTTATCCCCACTAATATATCTCTCGTAAGTTTCCACGGCCCTCAATATGACTTTCTCTGGCAGTTCATTCATCCACAGGTCGAGGATTTCCTGGTTTATGAGCAAGACATCATGGATAATGCCCGTATCAATCTTCCCCTTAAATCTACCAATCGAACCCAAAATATGAGCGCTCAGCAGATATCTTGTATTTGTCTCAAATATCATGCCCTTGAGTATCAATGCGTCAAATTTTTCACCATATTCATGACGGTTTTTCATTATCCAATGCTCAAATCTGTTTCTGAATTTCTGCATAACCTCATCCCCAGCACTAAGCGATGCTATTTTCTCCCTTTCTTTGAAGATTGTTATGATAACATTTGGAATCAGCTCTTCAAGTTCCTTATTCCTCTCATAGCCAATAGGTTCATTGAGAATATATGGAGTTTCAGAAGAGTAAGCCAGTGGATCGTCTGGTGATAACCGGCTGTATCTCTTTGGCGTCAAAAACACAGCATTTTTGTTCTCAAAATATTCAACAGCCCAATTTGGAGCTGGAATTTCTTTGCTGAGGATCTTCTTGTTGTATGGGACATAGTATTTCAGATTCGTATTATTAGGATTAAATAGAACGAAATCCAAATCAAGCTCTGGATCAACAAAAGAGTCCTTGTTGTCCTTTCTTAAGTGCAGTTCCATAGGGAAAAGTAAATAAAGATAGCGAACAGTTTCCCAGACTGACAGGATGATTTTCTGCTCATTCTTGAATACGGAAAAAGTAATCCCTTCCCCCCAGTTCTTTTTTGTGCCCACAATTATTGGAGAGGCAAAGAGGGAGTAAATTACAGCTTTCTCAAGGTCGTAGTTGGCATATATTGTTTTCATAAATAGATCCTCAAATTCTTTCTTGCTTAATGCCATATCTTCGTATTCGAGCCAGTAATCAGAGTAATCCGCACTCTCAAGAGATACAACATGAACCATACGTAGGTTTCCATAAGGATAACCATCAACAATTCCCTTAACCCTTACATACTCTCCACTCTTAAATTTAGCACTAATATTGCTTTTTTCAGTAATCCTGAGGACAAGATACGCTCTCAGCCCAGCTTTTTTAAGTTCGCTTGGAGAGAGGGGCGAAAGGATGTAGTAGAGGGCATCCTTTGGAGCATAAGGGGGCTGTCTGAGGAGTAAAAAGCCCTGGACTTCAACAAGCTCACCATTCTTTGAACTCTGGATCTTACTCTGGAAATCCCTAACCCTTTTAGCTGGTGTAAGCTTTTCTCGCCTTCCTGCAAGCCTCAGAAGTTTAAACACGTAATCCTCCATCAAACATAGCATCTACCGAAATGTTTATAAATCCTCCTTTGAAGGTATGTATCGGTACGGCGGTCATAGCGGCGGGGCTACACCCGGTCTCGTTTCGATCCCGGAAGTTAAGCCCGCCAGCGATCCCGGTTGTACTGCCCTCCGAGAGGGGGCGGGAAACCGGGGACGCCGCCGGCCACTCAAACTGTTTTTCTGTTGAGATTTTAAGAAATCAGTACACTTTAGTTGGTGAAGATTTTTAGTTTCGAGCAAACAGCGTCTGTTAGGGAAAGGTTTAAAAACTAAATTCTCCTTTGCTATCTTGACAGCTCGATGAACGATGAAGTTTTGGAGGGATGTGAAATGGCAAAGCCAAGTTACGTGAAGTTTGAGGTTCCAAAAGAGCTGGCTGAGAAAGCTCTTGAGGCTGTTGAGATTGCAAGAGACACCGGGAGAGTAAGGAAGGGTACAAACGAGACAACAAAGGCCGTTGAGAGAGGGCAGGCAAAGCTTGTCATAATCGCGGAAGATGTTGATCCAGAGGAAATCGTTGCACACTTACCACCACTCTGTGAGGAGAAGGAGATTCCATACATCTATGTTCCAAGCAAGAAGGAGCTCGGAGCTGCTGCTGGTATTGAGGTTTCAGCCGCAAGCGTTGCTATAATCGAGCCTGGTAAGGCTCGTGAGCTTGTTGAGGAAATCGCTATGAAGGTTAGGGAGCTTATGAAGTGAGCTCCCCCTCCTTCCCTTTACATTCACACTCATCGAAAGATTTAAAGGTCATTGGGTGAGGTTTTTTATAGCTATCATAGAGGTGTGAGGAATGAGCGACGAAGGATACGCTGCTGAGGTTATTGAAATCGTTGGAAGGACTGGAGTTACAGGTGGCGTTACTCAGGTTAAGGTTAGGGTTTTAGAGGGCAGAGATAAGGGAAGAGTCATCAGAAGGAACATTAAGGGCCCAGTGAGAGTTGGCGACATTGTCATTCTCAGAGAGACTGAGAGAGAAGCAAGAGAGATTAAGGCAAGGTGATGTAAATGGCAAGGTGGAACGTCTGCTCATACTGTGGAAAGGAGTTCGAACCAGGAACAGGAAAGATGTTCGTCAGAAACGATGGCAGGGTTTTCTTCTTCTGCTCAAGCAAGTGCGAAAAGTACTTCCTCATGGGCAGAAATCCAAGAAAGCTTAAGTGGACAAAGGCATTCCAAGAGGCAAGGCTCCAGAGAGCAAGAAGCAGAAGAAGGTGAGCTTTTTGTTCTTTATTTTTTAAATCGTTAGCAGAATTACTTTTACTGATAGTTTTAAAATTTTACAGTTATACTGTGGCTTTATTGTCTAATAACCAGCCGAAAATCTTAAATATTATTAGTGGTCTATGTTAAATTGAAATCCTCCTTGGGGGGGGCGAATGCGAAGATGGGTAATTTTGTTTGTAATTGGACTGTGGATACTAAGTATTTTTGAAAGTGTAGTAGCATACTCTTCTACATACGATGTTGTTCTATGGGACGATGGACCATCATTCTATGACACAAGGACAGTGGGTTCTTGGCCAGCAAAATGTACATTTGTAATTAGGGGAGAGCTTGTAACCTACTCAACATCATGGTATCAGGGAGAAGGATGCACCGAACTGTTCATACCATTTTTAGGATACTTTATTTTCAGCCAAGCGATAGGGACTGTAGAGAACAGCGATGGATTTCGTGATGTCTCGTATTTCAGCAAAGTATCTTTTGTAAAAAGTTTCTACTATCCATATCCCAGAGATGGTCCAAGCTCTACACTAACAGTAGGATGGCACTACAAACACTATTACTACGGATGAAAAATCTGAGGAGGTGATGACAATGAGAAAAAGTGTCCTTATATTGTTGCTTACTATTTTAGCAATCTCGGGAACTGTGGCAGTTACATTGGCGTACAATCCTATGCCTGCTTCCGAAAAAATAGCTGAACGAATCAATACAATAGAGAAATATTCATTCACAGAAATTATTCAAAGCAATCAGTATTTCGGCGAAATTAAAGAAGTAAATGGCTCGAGGGAAGCGATCATGAAGTTTGCATATAAAAGTAGTGGAAAGAGATGGGGATGGATAGACCTAAAAACAATGTCAGCTGAAGTATTTGAAGAGTACTACATAAATGACACGCTTGTTATGAGAACATATGCAAAAGTAGAAAACGGCAAATTAAGCGGATATGTCGAGTTAAAAAATGGCAAAAAGTTGCCTTTAACTCAAGTACTTGAGGAAAACTATGGTATCCCACCAGAAAAAGCTGTTGAAATGTTTATGCACAACCATCCACTAGCTGCACTTAACTCTAAGCTTAAGCACAACATATTAATACCAGTAGAACCATCTCTTAAAGACAAGCTATTAATGACATTAGGATTAAAAGAAACAGTCTACATGTACAAGTTGCCTTCAGAGGGGAACAGAGAATGGAAAATCATTGTTAAAGGGGATGGTACCCCAGAAAAAATTGAACTGATATCCAATGATTCTACAGCTCCAGGTGTTGTAAAAGCAATTATCGAAATTAATCCTGCAAATTAATGAGTTTTTCTTAAGCTTTTTATTATTTTTAGACCAAAAAGCATTTTAACACTTTATGCTAAGCTTTTCTGGTGTTGCCAATGGCTGACAATAAGGTTGAGAGAACTCTAGTTATAATAAAGCCAGATGCCGTTGTTAGAGGATTAATTGGAGAAATCATTTCAAGATTTGAAAAGAAAGGCCTTAAAATCGTTGGAATGAAGATGATTCATATTGATAGAGAGCTGGCAGAGATTCACTATGCTGAACACAAAGGGAAGCCATTCTTCAATGCTCTCATTGACTACATAACAAAGGCTCCCAGTATTGTTATGGTCGTTGAAGGCCGTTACGCTATCGGCGTTGTGAGAAAGATGGCTGGTGCAACTGATCCAAAAGACGCAGAGCCCGGAACAATTAGAGGTGATTTGGGCTTGGATGTTGGAGATGCAATTTACAATGTTGTCCATGCAAGTGACAGCCCAGAGAGTGCTGAGCGCGAGATAAACCTCTACTTTAAGCCTGAAGAAATTTTTGAATATTCAAAAGCCGTTGACTGGTTCTATAAGACACACTGGGATAAGGAGAAGGGCGAGTGGATTGAGTAGTTTTTCTTTTCTACCAAACTTTTAAAAGTCAATTTTTTAAATTAGCTTGGAGCTTGCATTAAGTTAGCACTCATTTAATAATTGACAAAACGACAAGAAGGTGGGAAAAATGAAAAGAATTAGACAACCAATTATAGCTGTTCTTGGTCATGTTGATCATGGGAAGTGCCTTTTGCCAGATGAAAGGATAGTGATCCCAGAGCTTGGTGAGATTACCCTAAAAGAGCTGTTTGAACTTGGAGGAGAGATTGTCGTTAAAGATGGGGAAAAAGAAATCAGAGAACTCAACATTGAGGTCCATGTTGTAAGTCAAGATGGAACTATTCGGAGAGCTAAAAGTCCCTATATCTGGCGGTTGAGGCACAGGGGTAAGGTTCTTAAGGTAAAACTCAAAAACTGGCACTCTGTTAGTGTAACCCCGGAGCATCCGTTTCTAACGAACAAAGGATGGAAACGTGCTGACCAGCTTAAGCCTGGAGATTATGTTGCAGTTCCAAAGAGAATCGATGGGAACGAGAGTCATGAGCGTTTTATGAGATACGTTTACTCAAAAATTCTAACTGAAGAGCTAATCGCAAAGCTAAATGAGAATAAGCTCGAAGAAATCAGGAAGCACTTTAGAGGATATAAGATATACAAGATCCAAAAAAATGTCTTCAGAAAAGAGGACATTGAAAAATTAAATCTTAACGATAGCATTGAAAAAATAGCTTTTACTCCAAGGGGTCACCGTTCTGGAAAGCCTCTATACTATCTTAAAATGCCAAAAAGTATAGATGAGTGGAAGGCTGTGTTCTACTTTGCTGGAGTCATGTTCGGTGATGGAAGTCAAGAAAAAATAGCAAACAACGATGTGGAAGTTTTCGAAAGGCTCAAAGGCCTTAAACCCCTTGGTGTAGAGCTTGTCAGAGTTAAGAGAAGAACTTCTTATGAAATAGAGCTTAGAAAAGCGAAAAATGCTCTGCTCAGATTTATCAAGCTACTGTTCGAATATCCAGAAGAGAGGAAAGCTCACAGCATTAGGGTTCCACAAGTCCTCTTCATTGCTCCAAAGGAGCTTGTGGCTGAATTCATTAGGGGCTACTTTGATGCAGATGCTTATGTCAGTTTAAAGGATGTAAGGATTGAAGTAACAAGTGCATCAGAAGAGTTCGTTGAAAAGCTAACTCTCGTGCTTCTCAGGTTTGGGATTCTGTCGAAGATTTATGATAACAAGGGATATCGGACACTGATAATTTCGGGAAGAAGGAACCTAATTGAATTCAAGCAACATATTGGATTCACGGTAAAAGTCAAGACGGAGAGACTCGATAAGATAATTAAAAAGAGTAAAAAGAGTGAGCTCTATCCAATTCAGGAAGAGCTCAAACGGTTAAGGCTTTTATTCGGCTTTACAAGGAGCGAGCTCAACAGTGAAGTTCCATACTACTCAAAATATGAAAGTTCAGAAATTCCAAGTTATGAAATTCTCAAGAAAATCCTCCAGACAATCAGAAGAGGATCAAAGAACCTTGATGTAAAGCTCAGTGCGCTTGAAGGTTCACGAAGCGATCACAACTATATCAAAGCCTTTGAAGCTGATGGTTTAATGAAGAACGGAAAACCTACGGAACTTGGTAGGGAACTGATTGAGGTCTGGAGGAACAGAGAATTTGACTCAAAGGACGTTGACTACATTGAAAACCTCATTGAAAACCTGGCTTTTGTTCCAGTAGAAAGCATTGAGGAGCTTGAATATGACGGTTATGTTTATGACCTTACAACGGAGACACACAACTTCATAGCCAATGGGATTTTAGTCCACAACACCACTCTGCTTGACAAAATCCGTAAAACGAATGTTGCCGCTAAAGAAGCTGGTGGTATAACCCAGCACATAGGAGCAACGGAAGTTCCTATCGATGTTGTTAAGCAAATTGCTGGACCTCTCTTAAAGCTCTGGAAAGGCGAGATAAAGCTTCCTGGCCTGCTGTTTATTGATACTCCCGGTCACGAGGCATTCACAAGTTTAAGAGCGAGAGGGGGCAGTTTGGCTGATTTAGCCATCCTCATTGTTGACATAAATGAAGGCTTTCAGCCCCAGACAATTGAGAGCATTGAGATCCTGAGAAGATATAAAACACCGTTTATAGTTGCTGCAAACAAGATTGACCGTATAAAGGGCTGGAAAATTCAGGAATGGGAACCGTTCCTGGTAAACATCAAAAAGCAAGACCAAAGAGCTGTGCAAGAGCTTGAGACAAAACTCTGGGAGCTTATTGGAAAGTTCTATGAGATGGGCTTCCAAGCGAACAGGTTTGACAGAGTTCAGGACTTTACACGTGAGCTGGCTATCGTTCCAATTTCAGCCAAATATGGAATAGGTGTTCCAGAGCTTTTAGTCCTCATAGCTGGTTTATCTCAGAAGTATTTGGAGAAAAAGCTCAAGATTGAGGTTGAAGGTCCGGCAAGGGGTACGATCCTTGAAGTTAGAGAAGAGCCGGGATTGGGGACAACTATTGACGTCATAATCTATGATGGAACACTCCACAAGGATGACATCATAGTCGTCGGTGGAAAGGACAAGGCAATAGTAACAAAGATCAGAGCTTTGCTCAAACCGAAGCCCTTGGATGAGATTAGAGATCCAAGATTCAGGTTTGACCAAGTTGATGAAGTCGTTGCAGCAGCGGGTGTTAAGATAGCCGCACCAGATTTGGAGGAAGCCTTAGCAGGTTCACCAGTGATAGCATGCAGAAGTGAAGAGGAAATCGAAAAAGCAAGGCAGGAGATTCTTAACCAGATTAAAAGCGTCGTCATAAGCACAGACAAGGTTGGGGTAATAGTTAAGGCTGACACTCTTGGAAGCCTTGAAGCGTTAAGCAAGGAGCTCCAGGAGAAGAACATCCCAATCAGGAAAGCTGATGTCGGAAACATAAGCAAAACTGATGTCATGGAGGCTCTAAGCGTAAAAGAAGAAAAGCCTCTCTACGGTGTTGTTCTTGGATTCAACGTCAAAGTCAATGAAGATGCAGAGGAGATTGCAAAAGCCAAGGGAGTGCCAATATTCGTTGGGAACATCATCTATAAGATAATTGAGGACTATGAAGCATGGGTAAAAGCGGAAGAAGAGAAAAAGAAAAAGGAGCTGTTAGCTAAGACAACTTTCCCAGGAGTTATAAGGCTGTTCCCAGATGAGCGTTACGTCTTCAGGAGAAGTCATCCAGCAATAGTCGGTGTTGAAGTCCTTGAGGGAAGAATTAAGCCTGGCTACACTCTAATAAAGCAAAACGGACAGAAAGTAGGAACGATAAAGTCTATCAAGTCGAAGAACGACTTCCTCCAAGAGGCCAAAAAAGGTGAAGCCGTTGCCATTGCCATTGATGGTCCAATAGTTGGAAGACACATTCATCCGGGAGAGATTCTCTACGTTGATTTGAGCAGAGACGATGCAATAAGGCTTGTGAAAGAGCTTAGAGACATGCTTGACGAGACCGATATAAAAGCTTTGAAGATGATTGCAAAAGTTAAGGCAAGAGAAGATCCGTTCTGGGCGGCGCTTTGATTATTTCATCTCTTTACTTTTAGATTTATAACAGCCTCAACATGCGGTGTATGGGGGAACATATCAATTAAAAGGGCATCTTCAATCTGGTAAGCCTTTTTCAAGTGATTCTCATAGTCAAGCTTGAAAGCCTTTGGATTGCAGGAAACATAAATAATATTCTCAATGCTGCTCTTTGCCAAGAGTTCTGCCGTCTCTTTCAGCCCTCTCCTTGGAGGGTCAACTACAGCAGTATCGTAATCTCCGATTGCCGTTTCTTCTGCCTTCCCAATTCTAAAAACCGCATCAACACCGTTGAGTTCAGCGTTTTTGTTCGCCATCTCAACTGCAAAGGAATTAACTTCAACTCCCTCAACCTTAAAGCCCCTCTTAGCAAGCCAGATTCCAAAGGTTCCAACTCCCGAATATAAGTCTAGAACTTTCTCACCTTCCGTGAAGCCCTCAACAGCTTTCAACAACAGAGGCAGGGCATAAGAGTTTGCTTGGAAAAAAGTATTTGGGTGAATTAGATAAACCACATCCCCAATCTTTTCACTGATGTAAGGTTCCCCAGCTATAAGCTCAGCCTCTCCTCTTGGGTCGTCTCTTTCATCAGCTTTAAAGCTCCAGTAGAGGGAATCTGCAAAGTGGAAGTAGTCCCTAAAAGCTTCTGTAAACTTTTCATTCAGCTTAATGTGGGCTATAAGGCTTATCATAATCTCCCCAGTAAACTTGCCCTCTCTAACGCTCAAGTAGTGGACATCCCCTCTCTTCCTTTTTAAATTCCAAGCTTTAAGATTCTCCTCCCTCATAAACTCCTTTAAAGTCCTCAAGTATTCCCAAGTTTTACTTGAAAATACAGGGCACTCTTTGACATCAACGATGCTTAAGGGTCTGGAATATTCCTTAAATCCAATCCCTTGAGTTGTCACAATGAAGTTGCTCGAATTCCTGAATCCAAAGAGCTTTGGTGAGCCTTTGATATCGGTTGCAATTCCTGTAATTTTCTTAAAATTTTCCTGCTTAAGCTTCAGCTGTTCCTTATATTTGATATGCTGCCACAAGCAGCCTCCACACTTTCCAAAATGCATGCATCTTGGAGTCTGTCTGAGTTGAGAAAACTCAACAACTTCAAATTTCTCAGCAATATATCTTCCAAATCTTCTTCTTGTTTTATGCACTCTCACAAAGTCTCCAACAGCAGTATAAGGGACATAAACTGGTTTTTCAGCCTTTAAAACACCTAAACCTTCATCGCTCATCTCTTCAATGTAGCCTTGAGCTTTCATGAGGAAAAGTTGAAAAGAAAGCTTAAAAGAATATCGAAGACCTTAGAATCTCTCATTGTAAAGTTCTGCAAGTCTCTTTATGCCTTCTTCGATTTCTTCTTTGCTTGGTCTTGAGAAGTTGAGTCTTATTGTATTTCTTCCACTCTCATCTGTGTAAAACGGCTTTCCTGGAACCACAACAACACCTTTTCTCTCCATCAGCTCATTCGCAAATGCCATTCCATCAGCATTTTCTGGAAGGAATAGCATAACGAACATTCCGGCTATCGGCTTCGTGAATTCTGCATTAGGCAGATATTCCTGGAGAGCATTTATCATGGAATCTCGCTTCTCTTTATAACCTGGGAGGGCTCTTTTTAGGTGGTACTCCTTGAAATATCCTCTCTTCAAATATTCCAGAGCAATATATTGAGAAATCGTTGGAGCACAGAAGTCTATTGGAGACTTCTCCATCAGGACTTTATTCCTGATTTCTCCTTTTGCTATTACCCACCCAATTCTAAAGCCTGTTCCAAGAACTTTGCTCAGTGTTCCAGCCACAATGACTCTTCCCTCCGTATCAAGCGCCTTCAATGGTCTTATTTCCCTATCTTCGTATTTCATAAAATTATATGCTGTATCCTCAACTATCAAAAGGTCATGCTCACTTGCAATTTCAAGGAGTGCTTTTCTTCTCTCCTCACTCATTGTTACCCCCATGGGATTCTGACCTGTTGGAATTGTGTAGATGAACTTTATCTTCTGACCCTTTGACTTAAGCTCTCTGATCTTTTCTTGGAGAGCGTCTGGTTTCATTCCTTTGCTATCGACAGGAACCCCTTCTACTTTTGCTCCAAGCTGCTCAAATGCCAGTATTGTATTGATGTAGCTCGGATTCTCAGTGATTACAACATCTCCAGGGTCGATAAGAACTCTTCCAAGCAAATCAAGAGCCCCAGTACCCCCTACAGTTATTACTATCTCCTCCGGAGAAACTTCCACGTGCTCATACTTTTTGAGGAACTTAGCAACCTCTTCTCTGAGTTCAGGAATTCCATTTGCTGGTGTGTACATTACAGAGCTTGGAATATTGGCTAAAACGTCCTTTGCAAGCTCTCCTAAAACCTCTCCTGGAATTAAATTAGGATCTGGATCTCCAGCAGCTAAAGAGATAAGGTTTTTCCCTTTGCTCTGAAGCTCTGCAGCTTTTTTCATAACTTCTGCCAGTGCTGATCCTTTAATCCAGTTAGCCCTTCCAGCCAAAAATTTATTATAGTCCATGAAAATCCCTCCTCCAATGAGAATCTTAGCATTAAGATATATATCATCATGGATATTAATATTTTGTTCACACCAAGGTATAAGATGGTGATACTATGAGGAAACCCAAAGTGTTCATTACAAGACAGATCCCGGAGACCGCGATCAACGTTATCAGAAAGTACTATGAGGTAGAAGTCTGGAGAGATGAAAAAGAGCCCCCGAGAGAAGTGCTACTTGAGAAAGTTAGAGGCGTTGATGCCTTAGTAACTCTGCTGAGCGACAAAATTGATAGGGAAATCCTTGACAATGCCCCAAGACTTAGAATCATCGCTCAATATGCAGTCGGCTACGACAATATTGACATTGAAGAGGTTACGAGAAGAGGAATCTATGTAACCAACACGCCAGACGTTTTAACCGAAGCCACAGCAGATTTCGCTTGGGCTCTGCTTTTAGCGACAGCGAGGCATTTAGTTGATGCTGATAAATTTGTGAGGAGTGGAGAATGGAAGAGAAAAGGCGTTGCGTGGCATCCGCTTATGTACCTCGGCTATGATGTCTATGGAAAGACAATCGGAATAATAGGCTTTGGGAGAATAGGGCAGGCGATAGCAAGAAGGGCTAAAGGCTTTAACATGAGAATCCTTTATTATTCTCGCACAAGAAAGCCTGAAAAAGAGAGGGAACTTGGAGCTGAGTTTAGGCCGTTAGATGAGCTACTTAGGGAGAGCGACTTCGTGGTTTTAGCAGTTCCATTGACAAAGGAAACCTACCATATGATAAACGAGAAGAGGCTTAAGCTCATGAAGCCAACGGCAATACTTATCAATATTGCAAGAGGAAAGGTTGTTGATACAAAAGCCTTGATTAAAGCTCTCGAAGAGGGCTGGATTGCCGGAGCGGGCTTAGACGTCTTTGAAGAAGAACCCTACCATAATGAGAAGCTTTTCAAGCTGAAGAACGTGACTTTGGCACCACATATAGGTAGCGCAACTTACGGTGCAAGATATGCAATGGCAGAGCTTGTTGCAAGGAATTTAATAGCCTTCGCTAAAGGTGAAGTTCCGCCGACACTTGTGAATAGAGAAGTGCTGAATGTTAGGAAGCCTGGATTTGGCCGATGAGGAGCTGGATCCGACCTGAAGGGTGATGATCCAAAGATTCCGAGGCTTCAGATGATGACCCCACCCTTGGCTGATATGATGATGAAGCCTCGTGGTTCTGATTTTCACTGCCCCGCTATCAGCCTCTTAAACCTTTTCGCATCGTCACACATATAGATGTTGTTAAAGTAAACGTAGCTTTCCTTTTTGTTCCACTCTTTTATCCGTTCTGCAATCTTTTCAAGCTCCTCATCATTATATCTGTGCTTGTAAATTATCCTCCCGTTCTCATATGCCCCATGAAGGCGATAGTAATTGATGTCTCCTCTGTGGAGCGGCTTTCTGAGGAGAGGGTCTGCTACATCAATGACATCAAATTCTCTTACGAATTTCTTTGTTCCCTTTTCGCTCCAGCCTCTAAGCTCAACAGCTATCTCGATGTCCCTGCTTATCTTTGAGAAGAACTTTTCAGCATTGGCAAAGCTTTCCTCGGTTTCCTTAAAACTCTTGGGAAGCTGGATTAAGATGAACCTTGCGTTCAAAATTCTTGCTTCGTTAAGTGTTACCTCCCAGTACTTAAAGACCTCATTGGTAGGCTTTAAAAATCCAACATCTCTGCTTGGCTTAACGTTGCTTCTCCTCCACGTGGGACTATTGGTTGGATGTGTTATTCCCTGAAAAGCTTTGATTGAAAATATAAAGTCCTCGGGTGCTTCGCTTCTCCACCTTTTAAGAGTCTTTTCTTCCAAAATTCGGTAAAAAGTTTGTTGAACTTCAACTGTCTTAAAATCTTGGAAATATCTTTTGCGAGCCTCACAAAAGCCACAGGTACCAACAAAAATCATGGAGTCTCACCAAATTAGAATCGAAATTTCAAAAAATAAAGTTATTGGCAGGCTCCTTATTTCCACTCCAAATGTGCTCTTTTAACGACCAAAACTCCCGAATATGTGTATTCATTCCAAATTTTTTCAACTTCATCAAAAACTATTCTTGCTTTAAAAAACGGTGCATCCTTAACGAAGGTCTCAAATTCCCCGCCCTCTCCTCCAATGTGAATGCCATATTTTCTGTTCAGCTCTTTAAGCTCCTCAATGGCTTTTTCATCAACAATCCTTCCAAGCCACCTCTTATCCAGACCGTAAGCAGACACTCCAACCATCACAATCTCAAAGCCGGCATGCAGCATATCCCTCAAAAGCATCTCTGGGTTCTTGTGCCACAGTGGAGTGTAGCTTCTTAGCCCAAGCTCATGACAAACCTTCTCAATCCTAACTCTCTGGTATTCACTCTCCAAAGCTCCAGCAACAACTCCATCAATGTCCAATCCTTCAAGAACATTCTTCAAATCCTCAACTTCCTTTTCTTTTTCCCCGGTGGTATATCCTTTGATTAGGGGAATTCCTATCGCCTCAGCCTGCAAATCCGTCAGATGGATGTTTGGGACATGGTACATATAGCTCTCTTCACTTTTAGAGTGAATGCTAACCAGATATTTCACATCAAATCCCTGCTGCATTGCCCAGTATAAGGCGTATGTTGAATCCTTCCCTCCCGAAAACAAAGCTGCTATTTTCATGTTCCCACCCGAAAGCTTTAAATTAACCTTTAGTAAATTTAATATTGGTCTCAAAATAGGATTCTCAATACATCTTAAAAAAGCTTGGGGGTGATTCAATGCTCCCAGAGAAGGCAGTAATTCTTGCAGCTGGATTTGGAACGAGGCTAAGAAAGCTGACTGAAGAAACCCCCAAAGGTCTTCTAAAAGTTGCTGGTAGGGAAATCCTCTATAGAACCATGAAAGTTCTCCAAGAGCTTGGTGTTGAAGAGTTTATAATCGTTACAAATCCAAAATACGAGACTAAATTTAGAGAATTCGCTAAGAAAAACAGTTTTAAGGTTCAGATTGTGATAAACGAACATCCAGAGAAGGGCAATGGGTATTCTCTTTACTTAGCCAAGGATTTAGTTGGCGGAAAGTTTATCCTTGTCATGAGTGATCATATCTATGGAAAAGCTTTTCTTGAGATAGCTGTGAAAGGGGAAGGGCTCATTGTTGATAAAGCCCCGAAGTATACCAGCATTGAGGAAGCAACAAAAGTTAGAATCAAAGATAGCCGCGTGGAGGACATTGGAAAGCACCTTAAAGATTTTGACGCCATCGATACTGGATTCTTCGTCTTGACTCCCGAGATATTCGAGGTTGCTGATGAGATTCTGTCAGAAAAAGGAAAAGCTGAGCTGAGCGAGATCGTGAAAAGGGCAAAGCTTAAAGTAACTTCTGTGAGCGGATTTTTCTGGATGGACATCGACACTCCAGAGGACATCAAAAAAGCAAGAAAGCTTGTAATCCAGACCTCTGTAAAGGGAAGTGGAGATGGCTTCATATCAAGGCATTTAAACAGAAAAATCTCCACGAGAATAAGCACTCTCCTCGTTGATTACGTTACTCCCAACCAGATGACAGTTGTAACTTTCTTGCTTGGCATTCTCTCAGCTTTACTGAATTTTATCAGCGTCCCCCTGGCTGGAATTCTGTATCAAATAAGCTCCATCCTTGATGGTGTTGATGGAGAGATTGCACGTGCGAGCATGAGGACGAGCAGATTTGGTGGCTATGTGGACTCAATTCTTGACAGATACGTGGACTTTGCATTTTTGTTGATATTAGCTTACGTTACAATTAAAGAACCGCTCTGGTGGGCAACAGCTGTGACAGCAATCTTTGGCTCAGCGATGGTAAGCTATTCAACGGAGCGTTATAAGGCAGCGTATGGAAGCGACATTTATAAGGATATTCCAGTAATGCGATACCTTATCGGAAAGAGGGACGAAAGGATATTCCTAACAATGTTACTATGCTTAGCCGGGCAAATAAAAGCCCTCTTTGCTCTATTAGCAATCTTGACAAATCTTAGAATAGTGGCGACAGTTTGGCTGGTATGGAAAAATAAGAAAGACTAAACCAAAAACTCCAGAGCTTTTTCTGTCTTTTTATCAAACAGGACAATCCTATCTTCTCTGATCTTCACCGTCACCTTCTCTCCAAATGTGAAGTGCTCTCCTTCTGGTGCAAACACTTTAACAAATGCCTTATCAACGGAAACAGTGACTATCTGCTCCCTCCCAAGAGGTTCGAAAGAGTATACCTCTCCAACCAACCCTTCACTGATGCCCTTTACAACCTCTGCATCATGCGGTCTAAATCCAAGGAGCACTTCCTTTATGCCGAGCTTTTCAATCAGCCCCCTATACTGAGCAGGAACTGGTATCCTGCTTTCATAAATCCTTAAGTGGCCATTTTCAACCTCCGCTTCAACAAAATTCATGGGTGGATTTCCAAGGAATCCTCCAACGAACTTGTATTTTGGCTTGTAGTAGACGTCATCTGGAGTCCCCACCTGGAGTATCTTCCCTTCCCTAATCACAGCTATTCTGTCAGCCATTGCTAACGCCTCAGCTTGATCATGGGTAACGTAAACTGCCGTAATGCCCAACTCCTTCTGCAGTCTCTTCAGCTCAGCTCTGACCTCAATTCTAAGCAAAGCATCTAAGTTGCTCAGAGGCTCATCCAAAAGCAGGACATCGGGTTCTTTGACTAAAGCTCTCGCTATTGCAACTCTCTGCTGCTGACCACCGCTGAGCTGCCATGGATATCTGTCAAGCAGGTTTTCGATGTGAAGCATCTTTGCAACTTCTATAACCTTCTTCTCAATTTCCTGCTTGGGAGCTTTTCTCAGCTCAAGAGGAAACGCTATATTGTCAAAAACCTTCATGTGAGGATAAAGTGCCCAGTTCTGAAAAACCAATCCCACGTTTCTGTCCTTTGGAGGAACTTCTGTAACGTCTCTATCATCAAAATAAATTCTCCCACTTGTTGGTTTGTAAATCCCGGCTATTGTGTAGAGTAAAGTGGATTTTCCACTTCCTGAAGGACCTAACAATGCCATAAACTCTCTATCATCGATTTTTAGATTAATATTGTCCAGAGCTGTGAAGTCTCCAAATTTTTTGGTTATATTTTCAAGGGTAATCTTAACCATTTCAACCACCTCACCCTTTGATTCCACCTGAATAACCCTGCAGTAATATCTGCTGAGCCGTAAGGAAGAATATTATTGTTGGAAGCAGGTAAAGAGTTCCAGCCGCAGCTATCAGCGGCATGTGTGTGTATTCAGCTTCGATGTTTGCCTCAATAAATGTCGCTAAGGTCTGGTCAATGAGGAAAGTTCTCACGTAGATTATGTCCTGCCAGCCAGCCAAGAATGCAAAAAGTGCAACAGCCAAGATTCCCGGCTTAATTAAAGGCAGCATGATTTTCCACCAGACTTTTATCCTTGATGCTCCGTCAATTATGCCCGACCACTCAAACTCCCAAGGTATCGTGTCAAAGAAGCCCTTCATCAACCAGACGGACATCGGAATCTCAAGAGCTGCCCTTGCCAGTATCACGTAGAAGAATGAGTAAAGCCTTATCAAATCTGGGCTCTGTGGAAATGTCAAACGGTAAAGCAAGTAAACACCAACAATTAATGCAACTCCCGGGAAGGCGTGAAGGATTAAGAGCAGAATCATCATATGCTTTCTTCCTTTAAAGTCAATTCTTGAAAGTGAGTATCCAGCCAAGGCACTTATAAATGTTACAACTCCTGAAACCCCAAGAGCAACCACAAGGGTATGGAATGTAACTTTCAGTATGTTTGTCTTGATCCCACCTGTCGTTGCCAGTTTTCCTTGAAACACATTAATCCAGTTCTCTAAAGTGAAGTGGAATGATTTTAGATCTAAGTTGGTGACCATCTCCTTGCTGAAGCTTGAAAGCACTAACAGAGAAAAGCCGAGGATCAAAGGCAAGCTCGCGAATAGGATTGCAAGAATAATTACCCACTCATATCTGCTCGGTCTTGTTTCTACGTCTTTCATCAGAAGTCACCCCTTGGTCTTTTCATCATTTTCTCAAATTGTAGAACTTTCAAGGTTACAAATCCTCCAATTACGCCAATGATTGACAATATCACTGCTGCCGCTGCCGCTAATCCTTGATCTTGCTCTCCTCTACCAAAGGCTGTGTTGAACACATACAATGCAAGAGTTGTTCCGTAGTCCCTGTTTACCAAGTCCCACTGAACAAGAAGGAATAGGTGGGGATACGTTGTAAGCAGGCTTAGGAACTGCCATGTTAAAACATAGAGGAAGTGCCACTTTGTAAGGGGAATTAGGATTTTTCTTGAAATTTCCCAGGCTGATGCACCATCAACCCTCGCGGCAATTACAAGCTCCCTTGGAATCTGATTCAAAGCTGATGTGAAGACTATCATACCAAAGCTCACACCAACAAGACCATTCACAAAAATGATTATGCTCCATGCCCCCCAAGGTACAGTTTGACCCCATGGAATTGGCTGAGAAATCACTCCAAGCTTCATTAAAATTGAATTCAATGTCCCAATTTCACTTCCATGGAAGAAATAATACCAAACCAGACTGTAAACAGCTATTGGAGACATTCTCGGCAGAAGCCAGAGAAGCCTAAAACTTGAAGCTGGCTTTTCGCTTATGAAGAAAGTAGCTAAGGCTAACGCTAAACCTCCAAAAACGTTAATGATGAGCGTGATTCCAACAAAAACTATCGTGGTTAGTAGCACGGCTTTAAAAGTTGGATCATGCTGGAACATATAAAACAATCGCTCATAATTGTAAAGCCCAACAAAGTCTTTAAGATACCTCTCAACATTCCAGTTCCGCATCTGGGTGAAGCTTATATAGACCGTCATAATGAGCGGAATTAGATAGAACAGCACAACCATCAGAAGCATTGGAGAAAGAAAAAAGGAAAGAGCTGTAAACTTCTCCTTATTAATTTTATTCATGCTCCCACCTCTTCACTGTGGAAACTTCCAGTTCTTTGGAATCTCTCCCTGTATCTCAACATTCTCCTTGAGCTCTGGATCAGCATTGACCTTCTGGATAATGTAATTAACGGCATCTTCTGGTGTCATTTCACCTCTGAGGACCTTATCAACCGCTTCCTTGAAGATATCTGCCAGTGCTGGATACTTTGGATGTGCCGGGGCTAAGTGCGTGTATTCAAGCATGTAGCTGACATCTGCCAAGAACTGTGCATTGATTGGATTGACAGTCGCTTGGACAATGTTCTTGATGTTATCCTTAACTGTCGGATCCAGGTCAAGGTTGAGGTTCTTCAAGTCATTGAGCCACTTCTCGTCTTTAATAAGCTTTGCTGCCTCTTTTCTAACTGGGAGGTGTGCTGAGATAACGCTGTGAATTGCATTGATGTCTGGATCGCTCGCCTTTATGATCATGAGGAATGCAAGCATGTGGTAAACATCTTTAAGCTCGTCGTACTTCGGATTCTGGGCACCGGCTTTTGAGTTTATCATCCAAATGAAGGGCTGGCTGAGTGTCACTGGCTTGTCTCCCTTTTCTCCAGCTGGGAATAAAGTGTAAGCGAACCACTCTTTCACTTCCTCAGGTTTCAGACCCCTGCCGTGATAGTACTGCTTTGTCTGCCACTCTGTCCAGTACCATGTACCGCCTATGTCGAAGAGGGTTTTTCCTTCAACAATTGTTGGGTGAATCTGCTTGGCCCAGTCCCAGCTCATTATGTCTTTTGGAAGCAAGCCATCTTGGGCAAACTTCCACTCAACGTAGAGCCACTTATACACAGCTGGAACATCGACGACGAGCTTTCCGGTGTTTGGATCGTAAAGCTTTCCGCCAAAGGCGAAGATGAACTGTATCAGGTCTGGGTGAGCTGAACCCTTTCTGTGGATCAATCCCCATTCAGCAGCACCGCTCTCTTTTGCCTTCTTTGCCCAGTAGTAGACATCGCTCCATGTGAACTCCCCACTTTTCACCTTTTCGGGAAGGGTGTTTACGTCAAGTCCAATCTTTGCGGCAACGTCTTTTCTAACGTAGAGGGGTCTTGCTTCTGTATCCTGAGGCAAACCATAAAGCCTTCCCTTGTACTTTGAAGCCTCTATGAGTGATGGGTAAAAATCATCAATAACGCTCTTGTAGGCGTTTGCATAGTCCGTTATGTCAAGAATGTAGCCTTCATCTGCCAGTGTTGGGAGGAATGCATAAGAGTTCACGAAGAAGTCTCCAGCCTGTCCAAGTGGCTGCTTGCTGAGGTATTCCTTATAGGCATCTTGGAAAGAGGCAACGTAATGAGTGTCTGTAATCACAATTTTCACTTTAATTCCATTGTCTGCCCAGATTTTGTTTATCCTTCTTGCTGCTTCAACAATACCATAGACTCTCATGACACTGTTTGGATCACCTGAACCCCATGCAGAGAACTTGACTTCACTAATCCCATTCTGCTCAAGAACCTTACCTATTGCCACTACATCTTTTGTAAAGTCTCCAGTAAGCTGAACTTTACCCGCTGTCTGAGTGCCTGTTTCCTTCTCACCACCGATACAACCGCTGGCAATCACTCCGAGAAGCAATATTGCAACCAACCATACGGCTTTTGCCTTCATTGTCCCCACCTACTATCGGTTTTTAAAAGTCAGAGCCGAAGAGGCCCCAAAGAAGGTTATTTAAGAAAGCAGATCAGAGTCATATTTTAGTTAGCTTTTGTTATTTATAAAATTTGTGGACTTCTAAAGGGTTAAAAAGGAGTTATGTCCACTTTTGTGAGTGGTATTGAGAGTAGAACGTTCGAAATCTTTAAAAATCAAACTAATATTAATAAATATTTGGAAGTTTTTCCTCGCTGTATTGCGGCCATACCCTGCGCAATTCCGAGTTTTAAGGCTCCCAGTATTTGCAGCTCTGCCAGACAAAGGCTTCCCATATTATACCATTATAAAAATTTTTATAAGCAAAAAATATTTAACATATATAAAACATACAAAAACGGAGGTGGCGATGATGGCGAGGGTTGTCATACTCGGTCAGGGATATGTGGGAAGCATATTTGCAATAGGAGTTGAGCGAATCAAAAGAGGAGATCTCGGCTATTATGGAATTCCGCTGGCAAATGAGCTGCCAATAAAAGTGGAGGACATTGAGATTGTTGGTTCTTATGACGTCGACAAGAGCAAGATTGGGAGACCCCTTTACGAAGTTGTCAAGAGGTACTGGGAAGATGAAATCCCAGAGAGCCTCGAAAACGTTGTAGTGAGGAAAGGCATCCACTTAGGAAGCCTCCGCAACCTGCCAATTGAGGCGGAGGGCTTGGAGGACAAAATGACCCTCAAAGAAGCTGTAGAAAAGATTGTTGAAGAGTGGAAAGAGCTCAAGCCAGATGTCATTGTTAATGTCTGTACAACCGAGGCATTTAAGCCGTTTAACAGCAAGGAAGAGCTGATCAAAGCTATAGAAAACGACGACAGAGAAAGACTAACAGCAACACAAGTTTATGCTTATGCTGCTTCACTGTATGCAAAGGAAGTCGGTGGAGCGGCTTTCGTAAATGCAATCCCAACATTGATAGCAAACGACAATGCATTCCTTGAACTTGCAAAGGAGAGCAACTTAGTCATCTTTGGAGACGACGGTGCAACTGGTGCAACACCATTGACAGCCGACATCTTGGCCCACTTAGCTCAGAGGAACAGACACGTTAAGGACGTTGCCCAGTTTAACATTGGTGGAAATACAGACTTCTTAGCTTTGACAGACAAAGACAGAAACAAGAGCAAAGAATACACAAAGTCAAGTGTTGTAAAGGATATTTTAGGCTACGATGCACCACACTACATCAAGCCAACTGGATTCCTTGAGCCTCTCGGCGACAAGAAATTCATCGCAATGCACATCGAGTATATCAGCTTCAACAATGCAAGAGATGAGCTTGTCATAACTGGAAGAATCAATGACAGCCCAGCTTTGGCTGGATTGTTGGTTGATCTCGCCAGGTTAGGCAAGATTGCCATTGAGAGGAAGGAGTGGGGAACAGTTTATGAAGTCAACGCGTTCTACATGAAGAACCCAGGACCAGCAGAGAAGGGCAACATTCCAAGGATTATCGCCTATGAAAAGATGCGCCAGTGGGCAGGGCTTAAGCCGAGATGGCTGTGATTCTCCTTTCAAGCCTTCTCTTCTTTCAAATTTCTGTAAAATCTCCGCAGATACAGCTTCATTCTTGGCAGATTAACGGGTCTCATTGTTTCGTTCATCCAGTCGGGTAAATCTTTTCGTATCGAGCTCCAAAGAACGCGGTAGTCCAGAATAATTATTGCCCCTTTCTCTTCGGCACTTCTGTGAACCCTTCCAGCTGCCTGAACAAGCTTTCTATGAGCCGGCAGATAATAACCGTAGTATCTCCCCTTTCTTGGGAACTTCTTTTCAAAATACCGTATTTGAGCCTGAACTCTTGGGGTAGGTCTTGCATATGGGATTCCAACCAGAACAACGCCGTTCATTTCATCTCCCGAATAGTCCTGCCCTTCGCTGTTCCTACCACCCATAACCCCCAGCAAAACTCCACCCTCTCTTTTTGCCTCCTCTTTAAATGCTCTAACCAAGATGTCATTCTCTTTAGAGCTTGCATTTTTCTTCTCAATGAAAACTTTTTTGCCAACTTCTTCTTCAATTCTCAAATGAACGTTGGCAGATAAGAGACCCTGAAGAACTTCATATGAAGCTGTAAAAACGCCGACATTCTTGGGAATGAGCTTTGCCGCTTCAACAATATATTCGGCCATTTTTCTGTATAACTCCAGGTTTCTCTCCTCTCCCCTTGTTGAGACATCCTTAGCGACTAAGACAAGGGCATTTTCTTTCTTGACCATCCTCGGGAACTTTTTAAGCTTTGCATTCTCAATTCCCATAATGTCTTTAAAAGCTTCAAGAGGCGTCAGCGTTCCGGACATGAAAATAGCCGATTGAACATCGTTTATGAAATTCAAAGCTTTAGAAGGATCTAAAGCAACTAATTCAAGGGAAAATCCCTTATCCTTGCTCATTATGAAGAGATAATCCTCCCTATCAATTAGAGAGAGCCAGTTCAACAAAAATTCCCCTACTCTTCCAACATAAGAACGCGGAGGCTTGTTCTTCTCAATTTTGTCTTCTCTAATTGCATCTCCTACTTCAACCATCTCTCTCAAGATTCTGACTAAAAGCCTCTCACTGATGTTAAGGATTTCAAAAACATGAGTGAATATGCTTTCCGGAAGAATGGGAGCTTCTTCAACTTCCCTATCTTTTAAACGCTCATTGTAGAGATTCTCCAGTCCTTTTAGGAAGATACTCAAAAAGTTTGCAATCTCATGCTCGTTATACTCTTCGGCCTCTTTTATCGCCCTAGTTATGCTGTTAACAGTTATCTTATCGCTTAAAACGTCGATAGCTTGATTTGGTAAGTTGTGAGCTTCATCAAAAATTACTATCAAGTCCTCATAATCAACTCCCAAGCTTTCAATGAATGCATCTCTAATAGCTGGGTTGAGCATATAGAGGTAGCTCGCAACAATCACATTCGCCTTTTCTCCCACTTTCCTTGTAACTTCATAAGGACACAGCTCCAAGAGGTTAGAATAGCTGAGAATCTCAATTGGCTGGGAAGGAGAGTTGAGGAAGTATTCAACAATCTCGTTAAATTCATCTTTCTTTTTCTTAACGTTCTCAAAATAATCACATTTGTGGAGCTTTTTGAGGTTTTTACACACAATCATGGCATTGTAAGCATCAGGAGCAAAGTTTTGAATGTAAGAGTGAAGGCAGAGCTCTTTTCTGCTTCTAAACTCCACACCACTGATGGAATTTATCTTATTTATCTCCTTGAGCTCCTCTATAACCCTGTCCATCTGTTTGTGTGTTCTTGCTAAGTAAACAACCTTGAAACCCATGCTCAAGGCATAAGGTAAAACCCCAGCAAGAACGCTTATCGTTTTTCCAAAACCAGTTGGGGCTTCAATTATCAAATTCTCTCCTTTTCTAACCGCCTCATCGACTAAGCTAATGAACTCCTCTTGATTTGGGCGCAGTGATTTATAGGGGAAGTAATCGCTCATCTTGACTCATCAAAAAAGTTATTAATGCTTCTTTTTAACTTTTCTCACAGAGATTAAAAGAGGGAGCTAAAATGGAGGAAAAAGATAAAAAGCTCATTGAAAGTGGCATTGAGGCGTTAATCCTTGGGTGGCTGGCATATCTGTTCTTTTATCAGAACTTCCTCCTTTATAAGTGGCACCGCGGACTATTGCTGCCTTCAAAGCTTCCATTCTTGGTTGCAGGAATTCTTGTGGGTCTGGCATACTTCCTCTATAGGTGGGAAAAGATAGAGAAGGAGATTCCTAAAGAAGTTTCAAAAGGAACTTCCGCTCCACAGGAGATTCCAGAGGAAAAAGAGAAAGAAATCAAATCTTAAGCCCGTGGATGTGTTCAAGAACCTTAACCATTAACTCAACGCTTGCATCAACATCTCTTTCATCAACGACTTCTGCATTTGAGTGAATGTATCTTGAGGGAACACTAACGGCACCCGTTGGGACACCAGCTTTATTGAGGTGGATTGCTCCAGCATCTGTCCCCCCACCGAGGAGAATGTCCCACTGGTACGGGATTTCGTACTTCTTAGCAAGCTCTTCCATCCATCTAACGATTGTTGGGTGGCAGATAACTGAGCGGTCCATTATTTTAATTGCGGTTCCCTTTCCGAGCTGGGTAACCTGCTTGTGCTCCGGAGTCCCTGGAACGTCAGCTGCTATGGTAACATCAATTGCAAAGCCGTAATCTGGGTCAATGCCAAAGGCACTTGTCCTTGCACCTCTAAGACCAACTTCCTCCTGAACTGTGGCGACGAAGTAAATATCTGCATTAGTCTCGCTGAGCTTTCTTGCAGTTTCAACTAAAGTATAGACTGCAATTCTATCATCAAATGCAATGCTCACAAGTCTGTGCTTTCCTAATCTCTCCAAGCGACCGTCCCATGTGATAATTGTGCCTATCCTGACACCCATTTCTTCTGCTTCTTCCTTGCTCTCAGCACCGATGTCAATGAAAACCTGATCCCAGTCTGGAGCTTTCTTCCTATCCTCTGGCTTCTGAATGTGAGGTGGAACTGAACCGCCAACACCGTAGATGAACTTATCCTTGCCAATCCAGACCTTGAAGCGCTGGGCAATTAAAGTTCTCGGGTCTATGCCACCTATTGGTGCAACCCTCAAAAATCCGTTCTTTTCAATGTGGGTAACCATTAGACCAATTTGATCCATATGTGCCGCAAGCATGACCTTCGGACCATCGCCTTTCTTGTGGGCGATAACGTTGCCAAGTTTGTCAACTTTTATCTCGTCAACATGATCTTTGAATGCCTCAATAACAACATCTCTGACCCCTAAGAACTCGTATCCTGAAACACCGGGAGCTTCAACGATTTTCTTTAAAAGCTCGTAGTCAACCATTTCCATCGCCTCCGTTTAGATGTCCATCTTAATGATCTCAGCAGGGATATTTAAGGTTTTAGGTAACAAACATCTGGACTCTGGATTTTAATCATGCAACAAAACTTGAAGAAAAAGGATAAAATCAGTGGAGAACTTTTGAGGCAAGGTTTAAAATTGCATTCACGTAGCTGTTGTAGTCCATTGTTTGAGTTGCTGCTGGGGTTATGAGCTTATCTGTGATGATCGGCGCCATCAGTCCAATGACAATCACTGTTAAAGCTAACAATAGGCAGATTAGGCTCATACTTGTTGGTTCTTTGATTTCCAAGCCTTCTTTTGGTTTCCCCAGCCAGATAACATAAAACACGCGCATGTAAGCAATTAAGGCAGTTGCTGAGCTGAGGACAAGAACTAACGCTAAGACCAAACTCCTATCAAGGAAAGCATTGAAGAGTAAGAGTTTGCTGAAAAATACGTTGAGTGGTGGGATTCCGACCAGGCTTAGCGTTGCAATTGCCAGTGAAAACGTGGCAATCGGCATTCTTCTTCCAAGTCCAGACAAATCGTCAATATTCCTAGAACCAACAGCATGAATGAAGACTCCAGCTGCCAAGAATAATAACGCCTTTGCAATCGCGTGATTAACCAAATGGAATAATGCTGCCTGCAAGCCTAATTCTGTCCCCAATCCAACAGCCATAAAGAGGTAACCCATGTGCATTATCGTGGAGTATGCAATGAGCTTCTTAACATCCCTCTGAACATTCATCATCAAAGCACCAAACAAAGCAGAGACGGCACCCAAGACAATTACAATCGTGCTTAACATACTGACTACATGAGCCAATCCTGGAGCTAAAGAACCACCATAAACCGTGTACAAAAACCTAATCAAGGCATAAACACCAACATTAACGACCAAACCAGAAAGCACTGCTGAGATAGGACTTGGTGCCGCTGGGTGAGCTTCCGGAAGCCAGAAGTGGTTTGGCACTATGGCTGCCTTAATGAGGAAAGCCCATGTTGCCAAAGCCAAAGCAACACCCGAAGCAATTACAACATTACCAACTGGAGTGCCAGTCACTGGAAAACTCAAACCATGAACTTTTGCCGATAAATCAGCAAAATTCACTGTACCAAACGCTCCATAAAACACTCCTAACGCTAAGAAGTACATTGTCGTTCCAACTGCTCCAATTAAAGCGTATTTAAGCCCAGCAGTGACTGAATCACCCCTATCCCTGTAAAACATTACCAAGGCATAAGCTGCAATACTCGTGACCTCAATCATGACGAAGAGGTTGAAAGCATCACCCGTCAAGAGAACGCCTAATAATCCAGCCTCCAAGCCCAAATAAAGCGTGTAATACCACTCCAAGCCCTCCTCATGCTCCAAGTAGTGGTAACTGTAAATCGCAATTAAGAACATTAACCCAGCAGTGACTAAGGCAATCAAAGCACTCAACTTGTCCACTTCATACACAATTCCAATTGGGGCAACCCACTTGCCGAAAGTGTAAACTAAGGGAGTGCTTGAAGAGTAAGCCAACTCAAAGAGCTTGAAAACACTGATTAAAGTCAAACCAGTTCCAATTAACGCGTAAGCTTGAACAATTTTTCTGTCCCCCTTAATGAGGATTGAGAATAATGGCAGTGCAAAAGCGAATACAATTGGAATGATTGGAGTTAAACCAACAACGTCCATTTCTCACCACCTCAGTCGAAAATCTTCTTTGCGTACCTTTCAAAATCCTCACAGATTTCTTTCTTCGCTTTTTCAGGCTTTGTAGTAGTCACGTTAATCCAATTTACGTACATGTACTTATCATCCAAGTCCACAACCACCGTACCTGGCGTATTAGTTATAGAGTTTGCAATGAGAGTCTTTGCATAATCTGTCTTCACCTCAATTGGCACTTTAACAATTCCAGGCTCGTACTTTCCACTGAGTATTCTAACCATCACGTCCAAGTGCGCTTTCACTTCTGCCACAAGCATGTACCAGATGAAGTAAATTATACCCCAAAGCCACCTGGCTGGGTTCAAGGCTTTGGAATCACTCTGAACAAGATATTTACCCATAAGCAAGCCAACACCGATTGCTACAATTAATCCAGTAACTAAATCAAATGGCTTAGTTGAACCCGTGAAGAGAATGTAAGTGATGAATGCTAATAATGCAGTTGGAATTATCCCCTTCATTGACTCTCACCCCTTAAAATTGCTGGAAGTTTCTTTCCTAATTCTCTAGTGTCCACAGTTCCGTACAAGCGGTAGATTTGGATTATTGCAAATGCAATAAGTACATTAACAGCCATTCCAATGACTACAGCCGTAATCACCAAAGCCTGGGGCAAAGGATCAACTGCCGTTGAAATGAATTGCCTCAAAGCGTCCTTTGAGAGTGATGGCAAAATTGGTGGTGCTACTGGATAAATCAATCTATAGCCCAGCAAAACTACAATCAAATTTGCTGTATCTCCAAAGATTGTTAATGCAATGAGTTTTTTAACTAAATTAGGCCTCCTCGCAATTCCATAGAGGCTTATTACGATTGTTGCGATCAGGGATAATATAATGACTGCCCAGATGAATGTTACAACTTCACTCATTCTCAACCCTCCTCAAGAACCTCTTGAACACACTTTCGGGAATTGCTAGCAGTAAAAACACTGCCGTGAATCCAGCTCCTACTGCTAAGAATTCGAAGAAGTTGTAGTAAATTAGTGAACCTCCAATTAATTGTCCTCCAAGTTCTGCTGGAAAGATTGGTTGATTCTGCATAATGAAACCACTGCTGAGCAAGGGGACTAATGCCACGAGAGCAATTCCTAAGAGACCAATAGAACGGAGGATTAATGCTCTTGTTTTGTCTAAACCACTTTCCTCCAAGGTATACTTGGAGTAAGCGGCAATGATTAACAATGGAGCAACAGCCAAAGCTGAACCACCCTGAAAACCACCACCAGGTGTGAGGTGACCGTGCAAAGCAATCGAGGCCGAGACAGCAAGAATCATTGCAACAATAATCTTCGTCACTGATTTAATTACTAAGGTCAAACCGCCAGAGAATTCCTCCGTCTTCTGTTTAGCCTCTTTTTCTTGCTTCTTGTTTAATCTGAAGAGTGTTAAACTACCAATGATTGCGAGGAAGAAGACTGAAGTTTCAAAGAGGGTATCAACACCACGATAATCCCAGAGGATTGAAGTTACAACTTCAGGACTCTTTGCTGAATAATCACCAAAGTAGCTGTTCTCCAAGTAGAATTCGCCCAACGGTCTTAGCTCAGTTTGTGGAGTAAGCTTTGGCGCCATGAGGTAAGCACCGATGAAGATGATTGCCAAAATTAGTGCAAGTGGAAGTAGCTTCCTCATTCAAACCACCTCGTAGCGAGTTGTTTTACTAACTACGAAAACGAGCAATGCAGTGTAAATTCCAACTGCAATTGCTATGTATGCTAGGACTATGTCTGGAGCCATGAGGATGTAAAAGGCAATGGCGTAAGCAATTGCTTGTACCGCTGAAAAACCGATGGCCTTGAGGAGGTCTTTTTCAATGATTGCGAGATAAGAAAATATTAGTCCAATGATTACTGTGATGAGGAGCATTAGCAAGTGGATTTCAATCATTCTCCCTCACCTCTGCCAAGTGATCCACCTTAGGCTCCCACGTGACAAGCTTAGCCTTGTGGGCAGCGTATGCTAAGGCATGTGCTCCTGCTGGAGCCGCTAGAAGAACTATAACTCCAGTAACAAAGCTTGCACCAGCAATGGCATACTTGTTTGGCAGAAAATCAGAGCCTAACGCAAGAAAGCCAACGCCGAATAACGGCACTACTGCTCCTCCAATAGTTCCTACCGTAGCAGCGTGTAAGCGAATGTAAAAGTTCGGGAATTTAAGCAACCCTAACGCCCCAAACAAGTCGCAAATCCCACCAATGACTATCATGATTGCTCCAATGTAAAAGAGGATTTCGTTCATGCGCCCACCTCCTTGCTGACCAAATGTTTAGCAATGTAAATGTCCAACAAGTAAGCCCACAATGCCAGAGTTATTGCTGCACTAATTAGGAATGCTGACTTGAAGTAAACTGCAAGAATTGCCATGAATGCTGCAATATCAAAAGACATACAGTCAACTGCTAGGATTATATCCACTATCGTTGGACCCTTAAATGCCCTGATAGCATAGATTATGAACGCCAACAGGTAAAGCGGAATGACAAATTTCATCAAAAGAAAAAACTGGCTCTCAAGGCTCATCAGCACCACCATCCGTTTTAACAACTATGTTGGGAACAAAGTGCCTTGTCTCCTTTGCTTCTCCAAAGAGAATTTCAACTATGTCTCTTTCTGTCTTCTCGTCGAGTTCTTCGATGTAAATTTCTCTTTTCTGCTTCTGCTTTACCAAGCCCCTTGCCATCGCTACAGCGTAAATAATAGCTTCGGGCTTAGGAGGACAGCCCGGAATGTAAATTGTAGTCGGCGGTTCAATACCGTATTCCTCCTTGAGGATTTTGTAGAGCTCTTTCACGCCGCCAATCACTGCATAGGTATCATACCATATCCCGCCACCACAGGCACATGAGCCGATAGCTAAGACTATCTTCGGCTCTGGAACTGCCTTCAATGCCTCAATGACCTTTGGCAAGCACTCTCTTGTGACTGGACCCGTAAAAGCTATTGCATCAGCATGTCTTGGTGAACCAACGAGCTTAATTCCAAATCTTTCAACGTCTTGCTTGGGAGCAAATATATTGAGTATTTCAATATCACACCCATTACAGCTTCCACTGTTTAAATGAAAAACCCATAAACTCTTCTCAAACATATCCCCCACCACCTTTTGCAAAAATCAACTGCTCAGAAATTCTCCTAGCCCTGCATTCTGGGCACAAGAACATCATCTCCCTTTCCCAAGGTTGAAGTTCCTTTGCTGAGTAAAGCAAATGCCTAAAGGTGTCAAATGGCCTGCCACACTCCTCACAGCGAACCATCTTTAGCTCAACAAACTGGTGCAAATCCTCTTCAGAAAGAGTTGCCAGCTCAAATTCTTTTGTGAGCTTTATTGCTCCCGTTGGACACACATCCTGACAGCGGGCACAGAAGATGCATCTTCCTATGAAAAGATGAACTACCCTGACCCCCTTTTCTAAGTCATCATAAACCTGCAGTGCTTGAGGAGGACAGGCATTTGAGCATGATGTGCACCCGATGCATTTCTCTGGATCAATTACAGGTTTTCCTCTGAAGCCCTCTGGAACTTCAAGCGGGACAAAAGGGTACTTCTCCGTTACTCTTCCAATGCTTATAGCCTTGGCAATAAGCTTAAACCTCCCCATCGCTCACAGCCTCCTGAGGTAATCATCAAGAGAGCATCTGCAGACTTTTTCTCCATCAACAATGACCATATGGTCTGTACACGAAAAGCACGGATCTATTGAGGCTATGATTATTGGGGCATCTGCCAATTTTTCTCCCATAAGCATTATAGGAACAGCGGGCAGGTTGTTGTAGGTTGGCGCTCTTGGACGCCACCTGTAAACTTTGTTGCCGCCCTCAGTAATCACAAAGTGCACATCTTCCCCTCTTGGGGCTTCAGTTGCTCCAATGCCGACTGCATATTCTGGAAGCTCATAATCCTCGCTTAAAATGTCTCCCGGTGGGAGCTGATCTAAAGCCTGTTCAATTATCCAGAAGCTTTCAAATGTCTCCTCATACCTCACCAAGAACCTTGCAAGGACATCTCCCTCCTTGTAGACAGGCACCTTAAACTCCAAATCCCCATAGGCTGCATATGGATGATCCCTCCTTACATCGGTGTCAATGCCAGATGCCCTCGCAACAGGTCCGACTACACCTATTTCCCTGCCCTCTCTCTTTGGAAGAACACCAACCCCTTCCATTCTGCTTATGAGCTCCTTCATCTCAGCAGCGTTGTCAAGAACTTCTTTTGTCTCCTTTTTGGTTTTTTCAAAAATTTCAAGCACTTTTTTCTTCTTTTCTTCATCAATGTCTCTCCTGACGCCCCCTATGAGGTTCATCCCGTAGGTCTTTCTATTTCCGGTCAAAAGCTCTGCCAAATCCATAAACGCTTCTCTTATACGCCATGTGTGCATGAAGCCAGAATCAAAGCCAAGTAAATGGAAGGCAACACCAAACCAGAGCAAATGGGAGTGCAGTCTCTCAAGCTCAAGGAGTATGGTTCTTATATAAAGTGCCCTTTCTGGAACCTCAATTTTGGCGGCATCCTCAACGGCCTGAGCGTAGGCGCAGTTGTGAGTGTATCCGCAAATTCCACAGATTCTCTCAGCTAAGAATGGAATCTGATTTATTGTCATCCTTTCCTCTGCCAATTTTTCCAGACCTCTGTGGACGTGAAATCCCCTATAGACTGCCCCAACTATTTCCTCGCCTTTGACATGGAGCTCAAAAACTTCCGGCTCGTGAAGCGTTGGATGATAGGGCCCAACTGGAACCTCCATAACTCCAGGCTTTTTCTCCTTTTTTGAAGGCTTAAACTCAATCCTTGGTGGTCTTTCATTGTAGTGGAACTCCTTCCTCAATGGGTGAATTCCTTCAGGCCAGTCGTCAGGTAGAATAAGCCTCAGCGGCTCTGGATGTTCATCAAAGAAAATTCCAACCATATCCATTGCCTCTCTCTCAGCCCAGTTTGCACCGCTTATGACCGGTGTAATTGAAGGAATCCTTAAGTTGCTTGCAACTGCTTTGAGAACTACGTATCTCTTTTCAGACTCACAGTTGAAGATGTGATACATTGAAAAGCCTACTCCCAGTAAGCGCTCATCAACACCAACTCCCGTTGCATAATAACAGCCCGCTTTGAAAAGCAACTCTGCAGTACTCCTGAGCTTATCATTTGGAACCAAAGCCAAGATTACTTTTTCATCATGCCTGAGGATTTTAGCATCATTTCCTTTTAGAATCTCAATTATCACGGCTACCACCCCACCAAGGCTATAATCCACACAACCAAAGCTACAGCGGAAAGCTTCTTCATCAGCTTGACAGCTTGGTCAATCCTGAATCTTCCATAGTAAGCTTCGAATGTTGAATAAATCACTGAGAGAATCATTATGCCAAGGAGATAACCAATGAGTCTTGTTGGATTTTGAACTGGAAGGATGAAGTTCAAAAGCAAGCTGTAAAGGAGAAGGCGCTTCAGGAACATCGAGTATTCAAGTAAACCGAGATGTTTTCCGCTGTATTCGATTAGAGGGCCCTCAATTATTTCAGGCTCAGCTTCAGCAATATCAAAGGGCAATCTGGCACTTGCAACATATATCACAAGGAGAAGCAGGAGTAATGCAAGGACTGAGGAAATCCTCAAAGGTAGCGGGAACAGCTGATCAAAACTCAGGCTTTTGCCTATTACAGCTATCGTACCTACTATGAAAGCCAAGAGTAGTTCTTCACTCATAAAAAGGGAAACCTCTCTGTTTGAACCTATCTGGGCATAAGCATTCCCTGAGGAAAACGCTCCGATGACAAAGCTCAAAGTTGCCAGGCCAAGGAGATAAACCACAACTATAAAGTCTCCAATGAAGTTTATTGAGCTGGGCAAGAGAGTCGGAACTATTAAGTAAGCTGTCAGAACAGCTGTGAAGGTCACATACGGAGCGAGCTTGTAGAATGATTTAACAGAATCCTGAGGTTCAACTGTAGGTCTCTTGAAGAGCTTTATCAAGTCCCACCACGTCTGGAGTATTGATGGTCCCTGTCTGTTCTGCAGACGTGCTCTGATTTTCATCTCAAAACTATCTACTACTGGAGCAATAAGCAGGGCAAATGCTAAGTTGATTGCCATGAAAATGATGTTCATAGGCTTACACCTCCTAAAAGTGCCACTAAAATTACTATCAGAATCATTGCAAGGGAAAGCATAGAGTCCAAGTCATAGGACAGGACTTCAAACTTGGTTCCAAGCACTTTTCCAATCTTAGTGACTTTTTGCACAATGTCTTTACTGGCGTCACCTAAGAGATAAACCTCATTGAAAGCTTCTTTAAAGTCCCGATAATAAGCGTCAGCAGGCATACTTACATTGAGGTCTTCACTTCTCCCGGTCTTCCAAGTTGACACAACACTGCCCTTCGATGGGATAAGCAGAAAAGCTATTAGTGTTGAAACCAGCAAAAATGCAAAGACTATTATCGGTGAATAACCCCCTGTTTTTGGCACAACGAGGGAGGGATAAACTACAAGAGAAGCTAACGGAACGCCTATTGAACCCAAGGCTTGGGATATCATTTTTAATGGAACGAAAGGATAAACTCCAAATGCTATACAAAGCAAAGCTAAGACAATCTGAGGAGCAGACATTAAAAGCGGAACTTCCTTTGCATCGATTTCCTTAACTGCAGGTTTTGTAAAGATTGCCGTGAAGTATTTTACAAAAGCCCCAAGGGTTACAGCACTTATGAAAATGGCAATTATTCCAAAGAGTGAAGTTGCTGGAGATGAGAGGGTTGAGATGTAGATCATCCATTTGCTCACAAAGCCATTAAGGGGGGGCATGCCAGCTATTGCAAGTGAGCCTATTAGGGCGGCAAAAGCAGTCAGAGGCATCTTCTTTGCTAAACTTCCTAAATAATTCAAATCTCTTGTCCCCGTTTCATACATCACTGAACCAGCCGTAAGGAATAGAAGTCCTTTGAAGAAGGCATGATTCATCGTGTGAAAAAGTGCAGCAGCTAAGGCTACACTCCCCAAGAGCTGATCTCCGTTCGCAAGGAAGTAAATCCCAGCCCCCATGGGTAAAAGGATGTATCCAATGTTGTCTATACTTGAAAAAGCCAATAAACGCTTTGAATCTTCTTGGAGTAAAGCGTACATCATACTGAAGAAAAGTGTCAGGACTCCAAATACAGCTATTATCAGCCCAATTTCGGGCTCCAATGGGAAGAAGCTTATGAAGAATCTGAGCAGCATATATATCGGCAGTTTAATCATGATACCACTCAGTAAAGCTGAAACATTGCTCGGGGCTTCTGGGTGAGCATCGGGAAGCCATGAATGGAATGGAATCATAGCCGCCTTAACCCCAAATCCTATGAGCAGTGCAAATGTCAGGGCATAAAGCATTCCCGGATGAGCTGAGAGATAAGCCGGTAGAATATTAGCAATTTCAGAATAGTCGGCGTTAAAGCTTGTTGCTTTAAGAATTATCAGCACAACTGCCAGTACAAGAAACTCTGCCCCAGCTTTTGTCATGCAGAAGTACTTGAATGCTGCCTTTACGGCTTTCTCTTCGCTCTGCTCAAATGCCACTAAGAATTGGGAAAACAGGCTCATCAGCTCCCAGAAGAGTATGAACCACAGTAAGTTCCAGCATATCAAGACGAGATACATCGTCAACAGGAAAATTGGATAGTTGAAGGTGTAAATCCGCATGTCTTCTTTGCCGAGGTACTTTTCCATGTATTTGATACCGTAAACTGATGCGCAGAGGCTTAAAATACCGAGCAGGAGCAGGAAAAATGCCGAAAGCGAGTCAACTCTAAAGACAAGCCAGTTGAGGGTTGCAAAAAGCGAAGATGAGTTGAACAAGCTGTATTTAAGCTCAAGGGTCGTTCTAAACCCTAAGACTCCAATGTATATCATCACTACCGATGCTATTGCTGATAGTGTACTTACTATCTTGAGAGCCATTTTTGCTTTTGACAACCCCACCACTGCCGCTATAATTAATATACCAACAGGTATTAACAACATCTGAGTCTCCATTGCTGTTCACCCAAATTTTTCTTAATTTGTCTTGATTTTAGCAAAGTATCTGTTTACACATCACATTGCCCGAAATATATTGAGTGAAATTTTTATTCATGAAATTAGACTCATACATCTGTGAAATTTTCTGGCGAATTTTGTTTATATATTTTGCCTAATGTATCCATTCTAAACCTTTGGTTAAAACATACATTATGGAACAAAAATGAGCATCAAAGGGAAAGTCTCAAATAAATTTTGTGGGAAATAAAATCGATATAATCGATCTCATATCCCTCAAGAATCAACTCTTTACCGAGTAGATTCTTTACAATGATTTTTCCATCTTTAACTTCAAGCAGAGTTACATCTGTCATAACAACTTCTGCTTTTCCATCTTCAAAGACTATGACTTTTGACTGACACATTTACAACACCTTAGAACGCTTTTTTACGTTCAATATCCTTCTTGCAAGTGCTTCGACATCTTCATATATCGGAGAATCCTTTGGAATAGAATCAACTCCCTTCCCTTTATTATCCACATTAATAACGCTTTCATCAAAGCTTACAAGATGGTAGGGCGTTGAATCCGAGAAGACTTTTGCATAAAGCTGGGAGGCTTTTAAGGAGTTGCGAACTTTGTTTATTACAAGGAATATATTTGATATGTTGAGCTGCTTCCCCATTTCTGTGAGCTTCCTCGCTATCAATAAAGATTTCAGCGTTGGTTCTGCCACACATATCATGGCATCAAATTTTTCTGCCAGTCCTCTTCCGAAAATCTCCGCTCCAGCTTCGCTGTCCACAATAACGATATCCTTTTCAGATAGCAGAACGTGCAGCAAAAATGCTCTTGCGAGAGCTAACGCTGGACACAGACAGCCTTCTTTACTCTGCTCTATGCTTCCAACTACTACAAGCTTCAAATTTGGCTTTATTGTTATGCCGTATCGCTCAGCCAAATCATCAACTTTTGGAGTCAGTGAGAACAGAACTCCCCAGCCTTCACCTGGTCTTGCTCCAGTTCTTTCCTCTGCAAGCTTTTCATTTCGTGAAAGTGGAACAATTTCTAAAGCTTCTTCAAATGGAATTCCCAGACTTTGAGCAAGATTGGGAACTGAATCTGTATCTAAAGCCAGTATATTATACCCTTTATCGGCTAAGATATGGGCTAACAAAGCTGAAATTGTAGTTTTTCCAACTCCCCCCTTTCCAGCGACAAGTATCTTCATTTTAGTACCTCCAGTGATTAAATCACGCTTCTCCTATAATTGCTTTGTTTTTCAAATTAAAGATAAAAGGAGAGATCAAACAGGCCATTTGAGCTTCTTCCTCTTCTCGATTATCACATTGTAAATTGTCTCTGCTGCCTTTACTGGATCCGGTTCGACGTAGAACTTTCCTCCGAGGAGGTCTTCAATGTCATCCGTAAGGAGCCTGGTAACCTTCTGGCTTCCGAGCACTGGTGGAACTACTCCCAAGTGGGTGAATACACCGCTTGCAACAAAGTAAGTTCCAATTGACACTGCTTTTTCACTCATCCATTCTGGAGCAGAGCCAGCTACTGGCAAATCGGGAATATCAACACCTAAAGCTTCAGCAAGTGCTCCAAGAACAATCAGGATTCTTGAGCAGTCAACACAGCTACCCATATGGAGGCATGGCGGAATTCCAAGTGTCTCACACACTGCTCTAAGTCCATCTCCTGCCATTTTTGCCGCTTCAGGTGTTAGTAAACCGCCCATTGCTGCTGCGATTCCCCAGCAACCAGTCCCAACTACCAAGATATCTCTCTTTATGAGCTCCTTAGTTAGTGTTACATGACTGTGGTTGTGCTTAACCTTTGGATTATTACATCCAACAACTCCAACGATTCCTTTAATTGTACCTTCTCTGAGTGCATTGATGAGAGGTTCAAGCGTTCCTCCAAGGGCTTCAAGGATTGCTTCAACGCTGAAGCCTGCAACAACTTCACTCTTGTGTTTTGGAATATAGACCCTTTCTTTTGGCCTGTTCTGGAAGTTTTCAATTGCAATCTTGACTATCTCCTTGGCAATTTCATCTGCTCTCTCCGGTTTGAACTCTATGTGCACTGCTCCGGGTATGTGTGCCTTGGGTTCGGTTGTAATTATCTTGGTGTGATAACAGCCGGCTACATCAATCAACGATGGCATTAGACACTGGTAATCAACGACCATAGCTTCAACGGCACCTGTTATTATTGCTAACTCTTGCATCAGGAAGTTTCCAGCTGGAGAGATGCCGAGCCTCACTAAGACCTCATTTCCAGTACAGCACATTCCCGCAACATTCACCCCCTTGGCTCCATATTTCTTGGCCAATTTCTGCATCTCTTCACTTTGGGCAACTTCGGCTATCTTCATTGACAGTATTGGATTATGACCGTGGACAATTATATTCACGTAATCTTCCTTGAGAACACCCAGGTTTGCAGTAGTCTTAATTGGCTTTGGTGTTCCGAATAGGATGTCGCTCAAATAGGTAGCCATCATTGAGCCGCTCCATCCATCGGCAAGTGCTGTTCTAACACCGTGAAGGAGTAGCGAAGCTGGATCTGCATCAACACCCATATGGGTTCTGTGCATACACTCACAGATTTCCCTGTCAATTGCCCTTGGCATGACTCCAAGCCTCTCCCAGACTTTAATTCTCTTCTTGGGAGCTGTTGCCACGAGCAACTTCAACGGTTCATCGTCGGGTTTTCCAAACTCCAATTCCAAGATATGTGCAACTTCCGAGGCTATTTCACTTTCACTCTTCCCCTCGATATCAATGCCAAGAATTTGAGCCAATCCTTTAAGCTTCTCAACATCTGTCAGCCTGTACCCTTTAAACTCTCCTGTTGCTACTCCTTTAAACACGTGGACGATGTCCCTCGCATGATCGCTGTGTGCTGCTGCTCCTGCAGCAATCATTCTCAAAATGTTCCTTGCAACTATTGTATCAGCATCTGCTCCACAAACACCTTTTGTTGGCCCAGCGCCAAATGGGTCAATCCTACATGGACCCATGTTACAGTTTCTACAACAGACTCCCAGAAGACCGAAGCCACATTGGGGCTGCTGCTCTAAAAAGCGGTGCCAAGCAGTCTTCACGCCCTCCTCCTCAGCCTTCTCAATTAGGTCACCAACGCCCTTAGTCTCAGAAACCTGCTTTGCAGGAACCTTAAACTTTATGTATTCCGCCATCACAACCACCTCAATACCACTTAACCTCTAAATAGGCTGTATAAACATCCATCGGGCTGATTCTCTCTTCCTTTTTCTTTTCCTCAACAACTGGCTTCATGTATACAATGCCTGGAACTTTCAAGCCCGAAATTAGTTCTCCCGCTCTTTCTTTTCTAATCTCGTCAAGAATTTCTTCAAGGGTTCCAAACTTCAATGCCTTGGTGGGGCAAGCTTCTACACATGCCGGCTCTCTGCCCTCCCTAACTCTCTCAATGCATGAATCGCACTTCAGAACAACCTTGTACTCCGGCTCATATTTAGGATGTCCAAATGGACATGCCATGACACACATCAAACAGCCGATACACTTGTTGGCGTTGAGCACTACAAAGCCTTCTTCGCTCTTCTTTATTGCTCCAGTTGGACAGACTTTCATACATGGAGCATCTTCACAGTGCTGACACCTCAGTGGAACATTGAAGAAATCTGCAACTACAACCTTTAGTCTCGGCTTGGGCGTTGGTTTTTCAAAGATTGCTCCGGATAATGTCTTGCTCATTGAATGCTCTACTGCACATGCTATTTCACAAGATCTGCATCCCATGCACTTCTTTGGATCAATGTAAATTGTTGGTCTCTCTAAACTTGTCTCAAGAAGCGACATTGTTATCACCTCAAAACTTAGGTAAACAAAGGAGATTAAAAGGAGACCGTGTTCGGCAAATAACTCAAAAACTCCTTAATTTGTTCATGCACAAGAACACGTTTCAGTATTCATAAAGTGATACTATTGCTTTTTCTCTTATTTCCCTGTACTCTTTTAGAAGATCTTTAGCAAACTCTGTCAGAATCGTTATTCCTTTTTTCCTGCCCCCTCTGACGGATATAATTAAAGAAATGCCCAGTTTTTCTTCGAGACTTCTTACTTTTTCCCAATATGTCGAAGGAGAAACTCCGAGAGCCTTACATGCAGCTCTAAATGAATTAACCTGAGAAATTAGTTCCAAAAGTTCCAAGATCTCCCCAGGGATCTCAACACCCTCTTTTGTCACGAATGAGACCCGTATTTTAGGTGAAAGTCCAACAACGTTTCGATTTATTGTACAGGGTGAAAAGAGCATTTTTCTAAGGTCATCCTTAGTGATTCTCTTATAATTCACTTCAAATCTTGAAAGCGGACATTTTGAGAAGTTCCCATATGGATTCAAGTATAGAGTTTTACAGTTCTCAGCACTTGGAGAGGTCAGCAACGTTACTGGGTAATTGTCTATGAAGACCTTAATGGCATTGTAGAAATACTTCCTTCCATAATGAAGACCAATTTCAACGTTTTCTTTTTTCGCAATTTTTTCAAGAAATTTATCTGCATATGGAGATGCGTAAAGCTTTGGTCCTAACGTTATCTTTAACCCGTAACTTTTGCACAGTTCAATTGTTGACAGGATTTCGGCAAAGTCGGAGTTGGAATCCAGCAAAATATACGCCTCAAGATTGTCTATACCCTGAGAAAGGAGCATTTTTACTGTCTGAAGGTTTGACTTTATGTCCTTATAAGAGGGTATTATTAGAGAAATAAAATCAACGTTTTCAAGGGAAGTTTTGTTGAGAAAATTTCTCGAGACTGATACTGGAATGAAGAGGGTAAGCTTTCTACAGAGTTCCATAGTTTGCCGGATTATGATGTTAATCTTTGGATGGAGGAGAGGATTTGGGCATGTCAAAAGTCCTTCCTTAAATTTAAAATCCCCAAGATGAGAGCTGAGTATTTCCAATGCCTCAAGAGGAAGCATTATTCCAGCACAGCCAAATTTCTCTTTCCAAGGACATATCAGACAACTACTGTCACATTTGCTTGAAGGTTGAACTGCTAAAATGCTCATATCCATCACTCGAATATCACTTCAAATCCACAGAAAGAATTGCCAAGTCCCCAGCAGTAGATTTCACGAGTTACGTTCTTTCCAACGAGTTCTTCCATGACCCCTTGAATAAGCCCTGCTTCAAAGTCACATAGGGTTCTGCCAATAGGAGGTGCTCGGTAACAACTGATGCATTCATATATATTCACTTTCATCTTGCTAAATGACTCGTCCACAATGTCAAGAAGCCCTATTTTTTGATTTAGGAACACCTTCGGTAGGTCATCAATGCTCCTAATCTCTCCAGTTTCTATTAACCTGCGAGCCAAATTATACCCCGCACCTCTCAAAATTAGAGTCCTCAAAGATGGGCTGTATTCAAGCATGCCATAAGAAACCATTCTGAATGTCCTCACGTATTCCCTATCCTCTGGGGAGATTTTCACGAAAAACGGACGTACGACATTGAAGTAATTTTCCGGGGTTAATCTAATCCCTTCTCTATGTTTCCTTTTGCTTCTAACCTCCTCTTTGTAAATTTTCCTCCACTTTTCTATTAGAACACTAACATCTTCCATACCAACCATCTAATGAAATTATTTGCATATATCACTTTAAGATTTTTGGTCACAAATCTTTTCAATGAAGAGATTCAACTGATTTCTATGATACTCCTGAAGCTTCCTATTGTTGAGGGAGAGTTCATTGAAAGAATAAATAGATTTGTTGGGTTGGTTAGAATAGATGGTGAAGTTAAGCGAGCCCTTATAACGAACACTGGACGCTTGGAGGAATTTATGGTCAAAGGTAGAAAGTGCTTCTGCATTCCCAAGCAGGGAGGAAAAACAGACTTTGTTTTGATAGCTTTTGAAGATAAAAACTCTAAGGGGGCTATAATTGATACAAGAATCCAAGCGAGGGCATTTGAGAAGGCTGTAGAGCTTGGATTAATTTCATGGTTGAAAGATTGTCATATTAAAAAGAGGGAAGTTAAAATCGGAGCTTCTCGGCTGGATTACCTTTTAGATTGCAGTGGGGAAGAAATTTGGGTTGAAATGAAAAGCGCTGTTCTCAGGGAGGGAGAATATGCAATGTATCCCGACTGTCCAAGCTTAAGGGGTCAGAAGCACATCAGAGAGCTCATAAAACTCCGGGAGAGAAGCAAAAGAGCCATGATTATCTTTATTGGTGCTCTGCCAGATGTTAAGAGGTTTAAGCCTTATGTTAAAGGTGATCCGGAAATTGCAAGACTTTTAAAGGAAGCAAAGGATAGAGGTGTTGAAATAAAAGCTTTGAGTATAGCTTTATTACCCTCCGGAGAGATCATTTTAGAGAGGGATAATCTCGAGATTGAAATTTAGGAGGGTTTTTAAAGCCCATGGGGCTTAACACTTCTTAGGGGGTAACACCCCAATCTTAAAGAGGTGGCTGGAATGACGATTGTGGATGTTAGAATTTTAGTTGAAGGTGCGAGCGACGTTGAGGTTGTTAGCAAAGCATTGCAGGGTCTTGCATTGGGGAGTGAATACAACATAACGATTTCCTCAATAATTCCAACGACGAATTTAGAAATTGCAAAAAGCGCAGCGGCTGGGGCAGATTTGCTAATAATAGCAACTGACGCCGATAGGGTTGGGAGAGAACTTGCAGACAGACTTTTCAGGGAGCTCAGCGAATTAGTTGGACACGTTGAAAGAATGAAAATACCGCTTGGGCATGACTTAGAGCACATAGATGTCGAGCTTGTGAGGAAAGAGCTCAAAAATACCCTTGTGAGAGCGGGGTTAAAGAGTCTGCAGCTTCTCCCGGAGTATATGGCACTCAGGAACCAGTTGCTTGACTTAAAAGGAAAATACGATATGCTTGAACAAGAGAAGCACAGCCTCGAAAGTCAGCTCCAGGAAATTGAGCAGAAATATGAGCAGCTTAGGCAGGAATATCAGAGGTTAAAGGAGGAAAATGAAAACTTAAAAATACTCCTTGACAAGAGAAGCAACTTGGTGAAGATTGAAGAGGCTTGGAAGCAGATTTTTCCGGGGGAAGAGGTTCCAAACGAGGAAATCATAGGGAAAGCCGTTGAAAGGCTCGGGTTACAAGGTAGGGTAATTGTCGGTCAAGGATACATTTACGCAGAAGAGGAAAGACTGATTGAAGAGCTCTTAAAGATTGTATATCTTACCATGACAATTGCAAAACCAGAAGGACGAGAACCACCAGAAGAAAGAGTTGATGAAAGTGAGAGAATAGAAGAGACTAAAGAAACCGAGGTCTTTCATGAAAAAATAGAAGAGCTTTGATCTCTATATTTTCTTTTGTGATGCTCTATGGACATTGAAGAATTTGAAATGTACCTTGAGCTGGAGGGCAAGAGCCCGAACACCATTAGAATGTATTCCTATTACGTGAAGAGGTTTTTAGAAGAGGGAAATGACTTAAATGCCCGTTCTGCCCTTCGCTTCTTGGCAATGCTTAAAAAAAGTGGGTATTCTAACAAAAGTTTAAATCTCGTTGTTCAAGCATTGAAAGCCTATTTTAGATTTGAAGGACTTGAGGAAGAAGCCAAAAAAATAAAATCTCCGAAAGTCCCGAGAAGCTTGCCAAAAAGTTTAACAAAAGAGGAAGTGAAGAAACTTCTAAGTGCAATTCCACCAACAAGAAAAAGGGATAGACTTATTGTGTTACTGCTCTACGGCTCTGGACTTAGAGTAAGCGAGCTCTGCAATTTAAAAATCAACGACGTTGACTTTAAGCGCTCTTTAATTATCGTTAGAGGAGGAAAAGGCGGAAAGGATAGGATAGTACCAGTCCCGGGAGCTCTCCTCAAGGAGATTGAAGATTACTTAAAAATGAGAAAGGATAACAGTGAATATCTGCTTGTCGAAGAAAGAAGAAATAGGAAAGACAGGCTCTCACCAAAAACAGTGTGGTACATTCTCGACAAATATGGAAAAAAAGCTGGGATAAAGGTCACCCCCCATATGCTCAGGCACAGCTTTGCCACCCATATGCTCGAAAACGGAATTGATATTAGAGTCATTCAGGAAATTCTGGGGCATTCAAACCTTTCAACGACCCAAATTTACACCAAAGTCACCGTTGAACACTTAAGGAGAGCACAAGAAAAGGCAAAGTTAATTGAGAGTTTGATAGAATGAAGTACTTGGGTCAAACAAACCTAATACATGCCCTTTCTTCTCAATAAGGCGAGGTAGCTCGTAAATGCTCCCGCTGAAATGGTATCTCCAAGTCCTACTGTTGATACTGGGTTTTTAACCAGCCTTGTTGGGATGATAACAATCTTATATTCCCTCGTTCTCAGTTTTCTTTTTGCCTCCTCAAACCTAAGTTTCACAAATTCACCATATTCATTATAAGGCACTCTCAAGCCTACTTTAAAGTCATCTGGACTTTTAATGTCTCCAAGAGAAGCTCTTGCTGCTGCAAGTGTTGTTGCAATCTCCAAGCTCTGCCTGAGCTCATCTTCGCTGAGTGGATTGTCTTTATAGGTGATGTACATAAGATAGTAGATCGTATGAATCTGCAAAATTTCAAGATTGAGCTCATCAAGAATGATCTTACCGCCTAAAACGGTATCTTCAATTCTGTTGTAGTTAAAAATCCTATCTGCAAGCTTTGGATATCCAAGGGAATTTAGAATGTGAGCAATCTCTGACTCATCCATTCCAACGCTATCTGCTAAGGGAAAAATGTTGTAGATAACCTTCTTTCTCAGCTCTCTGTCCTGAATTGATGCAAACTCCACATGGATTTTGATGTCCTTGTTTTTCTTAAGAAGTCTTATATCTTCTTTTGCCTTTCTCAGATAATAGTTGGCATCTTTTCCATCAGAATATCGTTTTTTAATTCCCTGATATCCAGATAAAATGGCACCATCTACAATCTCACCAATTTCTGGTAAAAATGGCTTTAAGTCTTCTTTGGTCTCGATCCGAATGCTCTCGAAACGAGAAGCAACAATAAAGCGACCAGAGTGAGGAACTTCTATAACCTCATTACCCAGTTTAAATCTTGTTCCTTTTCTAAATTCAAAAATCCTGTTCACTTTTACGGGATCATTCTCACGATAAGCTTCAATCGGCTTCTTCAAAACCAGCTTTCCATTCTCAACAACAGGATAAAGAAGATTTGGCTTGTTAACAAACATTTGAGCCTGTCTCTTAGCTAAAATGGGGGAGTATGCTATAACTTTTTTAAAATCAAGATTAGCAAGAAGGTTGGCAATGATTCCAACTTGACCTCCCATTCTCTCCACGTCGTACTTAAATCTCTCATCAAACCATGTGTGCATTTCTTCATTTACAAGAGGAACAGCCATAGGCTTTCCCGTTTTTAGAGCATGAATGAGACGAGCAACAAAATCAATAGGTTCATTGATTTCCCTTGGATAATCTTCCATTCTACTCTTTATGTTCTCTGCCCCAAGCTCTCTGATCAGCTTTTCAATGTGCTCCTTTCTGAGGTAAACTATTGCATCCACGTTGACATTGTACGCTAAGTACAAGCTGAGCTTTTGGGCATCTTGAAAAACATCAATCATTGGTATCACCCTCGGTGAATACTAATCCAAAGTTAAGGATTCTGTTTAAAATGTTTTCGCTGTAATCACTGGATAAATGTCAAATCGAACCGGGGGAGAAATAGAAAAAGTTCAATATTCCATGAAGAGCCTTCCAAGCCATGGAATTCTCTCCCGAATGTCCAATTCTCGCAGGACAAGCCACAGTGATGCCTGATTGCTTGTAACAACTGGTACACCCAAATCTTCCTCAAGAGGCTGGATTATTTCAAAAGTTCTCAAGTTGGTGCAACTTATGAAAACTGCATCCACGTCATCAATGAACATTGCTTTTGCAATACGATAAGCTTCATAGGGTTCAAGCTTTCCCACTTGAACGTTATCAACAATTCCGAGTCCCCTAATATCAAGAACCTCAAATTCGTTAGCCTCAAGAAATTCCTTTTCTCTCTGATTTATTTCATCAGTATAGGGGGTTATTACCATAATCTGCTGGGCATCCAATATCTTCAGTGCCTCAATAACAGCTGTGCTTGTTGTTACAACCGGAATGTTAACCTCCCTTTCAATTTTTTCCTCGAGTTCAGCCTCAAAATTAATTCCGCCTATAAAAGAACCACTGGTACATCCATAAAGGATTAAATCAACATCCGCATCTTTTAAAAGTCGTGCACTATCAACCGCAAGGGAGCTCATTTTTAAAAGTTCTTCCTCTGTAATGCCTTTTAATGGCATCCTTGCTGTGTGAAGAGAAACACCCTCAGGCAGGGCAGAGTGAAGCTCCATCTCCATCGTGGTGTTTGATGAGGGAACAATCAGCCCAATTCTGCCTCTCCATCCATACATGCATTCCACCTAAAAGAAGTTCTCAGGGCATTACTTAAACCTTTGGTTCACAAAAGGTTAATTAGCTAAAAACATAACGTTAAGATGGTGATTTTCATGGAGCTAAGTGAGGCTATAAACAAGAGAACATCAGTAAGATTTTATGAGGAGAGAGAAGTTGATGAGGAAACTTTAAGAGAGCTAATTAAAGCCGCCATAAGAGCACCGACTGCAAGCGGACTGGAGAACTGGCTTTTTGTAGCATACAAAAGTAAGGACATTCGGGAAAAACTCTATGAGCTCATAAAGCAGGGGCATATCGAATATTTTACTGAAAGAGGATTACCAGAGGAAAAAATGAAGAAACTTCTCAAGAGATTCGAAGAAGGGATGTACAAGGCACCGATTTATTTGGGAGTATTCATTAACAAAAACGTTAAAGCACTGAAAGATGAGAAATACAGAGAATTGGAGTTCTGCTTTGCATTAGAAAGTGCTGCAATGGCGATTGAGAACTTAATGCTAAAGGCTGTTGAACTCGGATTAGGGACTTGTTATATAGGAGTAGCATGCTTCGAACAAATAGAAAAGGAGCTCAAGAAGATGGCAGGTCTGGGAGAAGAGTACTTCCTTGTGGGGTTGATAACAATAGGATATCCGAAGGGAGGGATTTCTCCGAGAGAAAGAAAGAAAAGTGTCGAAGAGGTGCTAAAAATAATTTAGGAACATTTTTATTAAACTTATGCCTATGAGCATACGGTGAAAAAATGATCGAGTTTGTAATACTGCTCGGCATTATTGGTGGATGGGTCATTTTCGCATCTACTCTATTTTTGATGCTTGCTCTGGGCAAGATGTGGGGCTTATTAGGAATCGCTCTTTTAATTGCCGGAATTGAAATAAACCACAAACTGAAGGCAAAGTATATGAAAGCTGTTATGGACTACTCACCAAGAGCAAAAGAGCTTGCAATGCATATATTTGAAATGAATGAGCTCATATTAATGTCATCATATGTAATAGCCCTGGCACTTTATGCAGTCATCCAAAAATACATAGAGATAATGATAAAACTTCCTGTGGTGTGAGAGCTATGTTTAACTGTGTGATAATTCGATATGGAGAAATTGGAACAAAATCAAAGCAAACAAGAAGATGGTTTGAGAACATATTAGTCAATAACATTAGAGAGGCGTTGGTCAGCGAGAGAATTGAGTACAAAAGTATCTTTGCAAAACATGGAAGGATAATAGTCAAAACAAATAAAGCAAAAGAGAGTGTGGATGTTTTAAAGCGTGTATTTGGCATTGTTTCCCTTTCTCCAGCGATGGAAGTTAATGCTGAATTAGAAAAAATCAACAGGACTGCTCTGAAGCTCTTCCGCAAAAAGAAGAGAGAGCTTAACCTGGAAAAGCCCAAGTTCAGAGTTACAGCGAGACGAATTACAAAGGAGTTTCCTCTGAAAAGTCCAGAAATCCAAGCTAAAGTTGGTGAGTATATCCTGGCGAATGAAGAGGCTGATGTTGATTTGAAAAACTATGACATAAATGTTGGGATTGAAATTATGGAAGGCAAAGCCTATATCTTTGTTGATAAAATAAAAGCCTTTGGCGGCTTACCCATAGGGACACAAGGGAAAGTTGTCACTCTGCTTAGCGGCGGGATAGATTCTCCTGTGGCAGCGTTTCTCATGATGAAGAGGGGCTGTGAGGTGATTCCAGTTCATATATACATGGGAGAGAAAACCCTTGAAAAAGTCAGAAAAATATGGAATCAGCTGAAAAAGTATCACTATGGTGGAAAAAGTGATTTAATCGTGATCAAACCAAAGGAAAGAGAAAGAATTCTCCAAAAGCTTAAGGAGCTTGGGAGGGAAAACTACACCTGCATTTTTTGCAAGTTCATGATGGTGAAAAATGCCGATAAGATAGCGAGAGAATTTGGAGCTAAAGGCATTGTCATGGGGGACTCCCTCGGACAGGTTGCATCCCAAACGCTGGAAAATATGTATATAGTCAGTCAAGCGAGTGATTTACCTATTTACAGACCGCTCATAGGACTGGACAAGGAAGAGATAGTAAGAATAGCAAAGGAGATAGGTACTTTTGAGTTATCAACACTTCCAGAGGATGAAATCCCATTTATCCCAAAGCACCCAGTGATTAGAGGTTCTTGGGAGGAGTTCAAAAAGCTCTACAGAGAAATCTTTGGGGAAGAACCCAAAAAGAGAGGATGCTAAAATAAAAAGGTGATGAGAGGGTGAAAGCCGTTGCTTTGCTTAGCTCAGGAATAGATTCACCTGTAGCTATTTATTTAATGCTTAAGAAGGGGTTAGAGGTCATTCCAATCCACTTCAAACAAGATGAAGGCAAGCATAAAAAAGTCCAAAAAATTTGGAAGCGACTGAAGGAACTTTACCCCGAAAGACTGAAAGAATTAGTCGTCGTAGATGTTTATGAGTATCAAGCTCCTGTTTTTGAAAAGATTATTGAGATGAAAAAGCATAAATGGATTTGTGTCTTTTGTAAATTCACTATGTACAAGAAAGCCACAGAAATAGCAAGAGAAAACGGGGCATTGGCAATTATAACGGGGGATTCCCTGGGACAGGTTGCATCTCAAACCCTTGATAATCTGTTTATAATTTCGCTGGCAACAGATCTACCGATCTTGAGACCACTTATTGGCATGGACAAAGAAGAGGTCATAAAAATCGCCAAGAAAATTGGAACTTTTGATACAAGTATTGAACCTGAAGAAGGTTGCCCCTTTGTACCAAAACATCCAATAATCAGAGGCTCGCTGGGGGAATTCAAGAAAATTCATAAAGAGGTTTTTGGGACTTCCTGTTAATTACACAGTTTTGTATAATTTTGCCTTAAAAGAAACACTTATATAGGAAACTTCTTACATATTGACGGTGATAAAGATGAACGTATTTTCAAATACACTCGAGCTTTATGAGAAGTTTAAGCCAACCCCCCTGGTTAGACTTTCGCTTTCAGACGAAAGGGGGGATGTATTTTGCCAAGTTAGAGTTCTTTAACCCCTTCAGCAGGAGCATAAAAGACAGAGCTGTTTTTAACATGCTTATGAGAGCCAGAGAGCGGGGAGAAATAAACGGAACAAACAGACTTTTTGAGGCAACTTCTGGAAATGTCGGGATTGCAATGGCTTCTATATCAAACATTCTTGGAGTTAAGTTCAGAGCATACATTCCAAAGCCAACTCCAAAAACTACAGAGATCATAATGAAAGTCCTTGGTGCAGAAATAGTAAGAACTGAATTTGAAACAATAGACCCTTCGATGATTGAATTTGTAAAAAAGGAAGCAAGAGAGAATAATGCTGTAAACCTCAACCAGTTTGAAAATGAAGATAATTTTGAGGCACATTACAAATATACAGCAAGGGAAATAGACGAGCAACTGAAGAGCATAGGAAAAAAACCGGATGTCATAGTGGCTGGAATTGGAACTTCAGGGCACATAGCGGGCATATCCAAGTACCTTAAAGAGAAGTACGATACCAAAATAATAGGGGTGGTTCCGGCAAAAGGAGAGAAAATCCCAGGGATAAAAAGACTTGAGACAAAACCAAAGTGGGTGCCCATGGTAGAGATTGACCAGATAGTTGAGATAACTTTAAAAGAGGCAATTGAGGGTGCCATAAAAATTGCCAGGAACGATGGTATTTTGATAGGTTTAAGTGCAGGAGCAACTGTGAGAGCTCTTGAAATGCTCAGGGATGAATACAAAGGCACAGCAGTATTGATGTTTCCTGACGATGGATTTAAATATGTTGAGATATTTGAAAGATACTTGAGTGGCAGAATATGAAATTGGCTGTGTATCTGCTGTTTCTCCAAGCTTTCTTTTTATTGTACTATTATGTTAGTGAAAACTCCTTAATATACCTGATATTTGGTTTGCTAAATTTTGTTTTGGCATGGGCAATTCTTAGGGGAGAGAGCAGGGCAGTTAAAATTACTCTGGTTTACAAAGGCTTAGACCTGTTTTTCTCCATTTTAATGGTCATGAGTGGAGTTTTAAGTGCTGGGATTAGTGGATTGATAGACTTTTTGATTATCCATGACTTAGTTGGGCTGTTTGGGAAAAATACCAGATAAGAACTTTCAAGCTGCCACTTAACTTTACTTTTTCAGCTTATTGATCCCAATAATATCCGCTTCTATAATATTCCCCTTTTAACCTTTACTTTTTCGGGAACTATACTCATGAGTGCATTCTTAACATCATGATATCCTTCTTTTGAAATGCTGAACACGACCTTTCTAATTTTGCCCTTCTTAGGGTCGCGGTACTTAATATCAACTACTGAGGAAGTCCAACCTTTGTCCAACTTAATTTCTGTGATCATGTCATATGGATAGAACAGCACTGGGAAAACCACATCGTTCTCATCTACTAATCCCTTAGCTATGCCATCTCTAAGCACGCAGAGATACTGATCAGGTCCATAGTATTCATCTTCAAATACCAGAGCTTTACCAAGTGCTCTGTGTTTCTTTTCCTCCTCCCTGGCTCGCTCTATTGCTTCAGTCCATTCTTCAAATATTTTCTCATCAGTGTAAAACCTCTCAATAAGGTTCATAACTTCTGTGTAGCTAGCGTTTAGGGATATATCAAATGCCAAGCCAAGTGCCCTAACACCTCCTTGAAGAAGGTAAGTACCGTCAGGCGTCAGATACATGAACAATGCTCCTTCTTCTCGATCAATTATCATTGTAACCGGTATTTTCTTACCCTTTTCAATGTCCTTCTGTTCTTTTTTTGAATACTTCTTGGGGAGTTTTGCAAAAACATCTAATGCCTCTTCTAACGTTAATTTCCCGAGCTTTATCTCTTTGTCGTTTCCTGTAAACCTTTCCAAATCAATGGAAACTCCATTAACTTCTACTTCGCATTTAACTTCTTTCTTGAAAAGTTTTTTACCAATTTTCAGTTCTGCAACTTTCAATTCTTCTCCATGTTCTTTTTGTTCTTTCCCGGATTTTGAAATTCCCCCTCGTAGTCCAAGCTTTTCTTTGACTTTCCTCAAGTCATAGCCACAGACAGGGCAGAAATCAAACTCCACATCAACCTCTGTGCCGCACTTAGGGCAGAACAACATTTATCCCTCCCAAACCAAAACATCCTTTGATATAGTTTATAAGCATTTTATATTATTTTCAAAAATGGACTTTATATAATAATATTTTTTAAACAATAGGTTTTGCAATTATTGTTAAAAACTTTTGGATTATGTAAAGTTTATTAGGATGCACTTCATCAACTAACCATTGAATAGTGTAATGCATTATGGGTCGGAAACCTCTTCTGAGAGGTTTTCGGCTCATGAGTGGAGGGGATATTGTTGTCCCATAACTTTAGATTTTGTCCCTATTGTGGAGGCGAGCTTAGGGGGGACTTTAGATTCTGCCCATACTGTGGAGCATCCCTTGAGAGCACCAGGACCGCTCAAAATGCTCCAGAGCCCAGAACTCCCGAACGAAAAGCTCCCGTAATGGAGAGAGTTTCCACCCCTCAACCCATAATCGAGCCGGAAGAATTTCAGAGAGGATTCTCTCTGAGCTATATCCCAGTTGGCAAAGTTACATCAAAAGAGAAAAAGTTGAATATCCATATTGGAGGGGTCAACAAAAACTTTGCTTTTGACGGCTCAAAGGGTATAAAACTGGGAAAACTGAGACTCACCGAGGCTCTAAGAGCTTTTGAAAAACTTCCAAAGTCATATCCACGATCACTCTCGGAGAATGACAATCTCATCCAATTTGAAGTTAATCACCGCCTTTACATAGGGCTGAGTCCTATAGATGAAGAAAAATACAGAATCGTTGCAATTATAGGCTCAGGACATGTTTATGCAGGAGCAATTGTGTTCACAGTACTTGAAGATGCAGATTATGATGAAGCAGTTGAAGCGATAAAAAGATATTATAGGGAGGGGGATGAATTCCTCAAAAATGCTTACAAAGCCAAAGAGAAGTTCTTGGAAGAAAAGGAGACATCAGAAGGCAAATACCTTCTCAAGATACCAGGAGTTTTTATAAGGTACGACACAGAAGCATACATCTCTTCGGTTCTATATCTCGTGAAGGAAGGGCTTAAGTTTTATCCGCATGATGGAAACTATCTCCATATGGAAATGCCAGAAGATTTGCCGTATTTTGCAAGGGAAGGCATAGAAAAGATAAAATTCAACAAAAAGTACACCGAGATGGAGATAACTTATAGAGATGACAACGGCAGAAAGAAGACATTCACATATGCCTTTCTTATACCAGAAGAAGGAAGACGGTATTATCAGATTCTCTCGTCTGAATTTCCCGGAAGAGTTAAAGTTAAAGGGGGTTGGTTTGGATGAGCAAACTGTCCTATATCTTTGCTGCTATGCCCGGATTGGGCCTTATGCTAAGCTCTTGGGGTAAGAAAGTCCTCTGGGAAAGAGCTGCAGGAACGAGTGGAGTTACGTATACAGGATTTCCAGCTTATGCAATTCTCATTGGATATATAATTGCCCTTATTGGAGCAATAATTTGGGTCATTGATTTAAAGTTCAACACACCCAGTGATGAATACAAAAAGACTTTCCTGATTTCATTTGGAATCTTTGTTCTTATGGGCATTCTGGCAATTGGAAGCATTTAATGGGGGCAACGGCATGAAAAAGTCTCTCACGCTTTTGATTTTAGTTTTTTTGTTAACCCTACCACTTAGGACGCCAGAGGGTAGAGGAGAAGAAAGATACGGAATAAGACTGTATTTTTACGGAGAGGACTCAATAGAGTGGATCACTGGTGCAGTTGCTGAGAATGGTGATATTGTGGTAGCTGGACTCATAAAGCTCAAGAATTCCCGACATGATGTGGTAATCGCACGCCTGAGCTCTGAAGGAAAAGTGAAATGGGAGAGAGTGTATGGGAGTGAATACAGTGAATACGTTAAAGCACTTCGAATAAACACAAATGGAGATATTATCCTTGTTGGGACGGTTGATAGATACGATACCACTCGGTTCGATGCATGGATTTTATGTTTGGATCCTGAAGGTAATGTAAGATGGCAGAGAACTTTCACAGGAAAAAGTTCTGACAAACTTGTAGACGTTGCCCTTACCGAAGATGGTAGCATTGTGTCTGTTGGTACCACCAACACCGAGACAGAATGGGACAGCGTTTGGATAGTTAAACTGCGTCCCAATGGAGCTCTCGAATGGCAGAGGATGTATGAACTCTATCAGGGGCAATATCAAGGAACATCAACAGGAAGGGCAATCGCCATAATGAAGAACGGGGACATACTTATCGGAGGAGGGACAAGGGATTTTGCGCTTGTAATGAAACTAACTCAAAATGGCAGCATTGTCTGGAAAAAACTATATGGTGCGGGAATAATAAACTCCATCTCTGTTGCAAAGAATGGCGACATACTTACTGCAGGATTATGTTATGGGGAGAAAATCAGCGGATGTGTTATGAAGCTCGATCCGAAGGGAAATGTAAAATGGCGGAAAACTTATGGGGCAAAATACTACAATGATATTGGACTTGAACTGTATTCCATAGATTTAGCCGATAACGGAGACATAATCACCGGAGGTATAGCAAACAGAGAGTTCCCCTCTTCATTGATCCTTGTTCTTGATCAGAATGGGAATCTTAAGGGGCATTGGATATGGGGAGAGAAAACTAAGGATTCCACATCAAGATTCTCCAAGATTCATGAAGTATATGCGAATAAAAGGTACATAGTGGGAATCGGAAGTGCTGTTATGATTCTTCCTCCCGATGGCAGATTTACATGTTTGGGTAGCATAGAGGAGTATAAAGTCTACACTGAGAGCCTCAGTGTTAGAGCTGACAGGCCATCATTCAAGATCAAAACTTCAAAAATTGAAGTTAAAAGAGGGGATATGAGTTCCAAACAGACAATGGATATTCAAGAAAAAGTTCTATGTACAATGTTTCCCTCAACAAAAACAATCCCAACAAAATCAAAGCCTATTGGTAAAGAAAGTTACTGGATGGTCAGTTACGGAGGAGGCAAGAAGGATCAGATTAGAGATGTAGCAGTGCTCCCAGACGATAATATCATTGCTGTAGGCACAACAGAGAGCTTTGGAATTGGGGGTAATGACGTCTGGGTTTTGAATCTTAATAAAAATGGTGATATAGTGTGGCAGAAAACATACGGTGGAAAAGGTGATGACAGTGGACATGCAGTTGCAGTTGCTCCAAACGGGGATATAATTGTTGCAGGCTCTACAGACAGCTTTGGAGCTGGAGATTATGATATTTGGATATTAAGATTAGACAAAAACGGAAACATACGCTGGGAAACAACCTATGGTGGGGAATATGGGGAAGGAGCCCTTGATATAGCTGTCATGCCCAATGGTGATATAATTGTTGTCGGATATACTGGAGGATTTGGAGCTGGGGGTTTTGATGCATGGATTCTCAGGCTTGATTCCGCTGGAAATATCAAATGGCAGAGATCGTACGGAGGGTCTGGGGAGGATCTTGCCCTTGCGGTGGACATCGTAAAGAGTGCTGATATCGTTGTTGCCGGCTATACCACCAGCTTTGGGACAGGGGGAGAAGACGGCTGGATTCTGTACCTTGATGGCAATGGCAACGTGAAGTGGGAGAAAACGCTCGGAAATGAAGGGGACGATGAGTTCTGGGGAGTATCTGTGGATGAAAATGAAGATATAATAACAGTGGGATTTCTTATGGGTGCAAATGGATATGAAAAAGCTTGGATAGTCAAGTTTGACGATAATGGGAATGTAAAATGGCAGAAAACCTATGAAGGTGAAGAATACGGAGACGTTGCACTTAATGTAGACACGAACAACGGTTACATAGCCGTTGGAGGAGCAACCCAAAACTTTGGAACAGAAGAGGCAGGGACTTGGATCCTGTATCTGGACAACGAGGGGAATATTATAAGCGAAACTGTTTGTGAAGAAGGAGAATCCTGGATCTGGAGCATTGCTTTGACTGATACATCCCTTGTAGCTGGCGGCTTTTTCACGTCAAAAGGAAGTGATGCAGCCGTTCTCAAAATGTCTCCTGATAAACCGCCGGAGTGCTCAATATGCTGGAAATCCACCGCCACTGTAAAAACTGCTATCACGCAAGTAAGAAGCTCGAAGGCACAAAGTGAGAACACAAGGGGTGAAATGGCGGGCTCAATGGCACAGGTAAAAGTTAGTAATGCGGAGATTAGCAGCCATTGTCCCGTAGAAAAGGAAAACGAAAAAGAAACAACAAAAACCGAAATTTGGAGTTCTGAGAGCACAACCATATACACTCACCCGTCTTCCGAATCTGAAGAAGAAAAAGGTGGGATATGCGGTACTGGAGCAATAATTGTCCTTTCACTGTTTGCAGCAGCATTAAGGAGGAGATAATACCTTTTTTATTTTTATCCCTTTGCAGAGATTGTATTGAGAAGTTGAAGAAGGTTTTTTATTCAGCAACGTTTGATTTCACAATATGAAAAGGCTATATTTAATCTTAATCGCAGGATTCTTCGCAATACTTAGTTCAACTATGAGCAAATCTCCCACTTTACCTCTCTATGCACAAAGTCTGGGGCTAACAAAAGGAGAAATTGGATTGGTGGCTTCAGCATCAACGGTAACAGGAATTTTCGTTAACTTTGCTTCAGGTTTTCTGAGCGATATGTATGGGAGAAGAAAGCTACTGAAAATTAGCGGATTTGTCTTTTTGAGCGCTCCCCTTCTGTATTTCTTAGCAAAGGATGTCCCAACCTTAGCTTTAGTTAGAGCATACTATGGAATCGCCACCGCTATTTTTGTCCCCGTTTCATTGGCATTGATAAGTGACCTGTTTCCAGAGAAAAGGGGAACATTTATGGGGCTTCTGAGTTCTTCAACTTTAGTTGGGAGGGCTTTGGCACCTCTCTTGGCCGGAACTCTTATTTATTTCGCGGACTTTTGGATTATTTTTCTTCTTTGCTCATTCTTCGGCTCCATTGTCTTTGCTTTAACCTTCACATTTCCAGAGACAGGAAAAGACCTGGAAAAATTTGAGTTTTCTTTCAGTTCTGACTTGCTCCTATTGGGAATTTTGGATGCTTCAGTTTACATGGCATATCAAGCTATCGAGACCTTTCTTCCTCTTTTCTACTTTCTTCAAGGTAAATCTTGGCTCTCTGGGCTAATCCTGACAGTGGAAGTTTCAATAATGGCAATTGTAAAGCCATATGCCGGCTATTTAGGCGACAAAATTGGAAGAATAAAGCCAATAATCTTTGGTATGGGATTGGTAAGCTCAGCAATGTTGATCTTTGCATTTTCAAGATCCTTACCTTTGGTAATCCTTGGGGCTGTGCTGTTCTCACTTGGCGCTTCAATAAGCGAAGCCTCAACAAAGCCTTTAGCAACAGAAATCTCAAAGTTCAAAGGTACAGCTTTGGGTTTTTTGGAGAGCATAAAAGATATTGGGCAAGCTTTAGGGCCGATAATAGTTGGATTCCTTGGATTTAAGCTTGGCTTTACTTTTGTGGGCATTTTTGGAGCCTCAGCTCTGGGAATTTTCATCTTAAAGTTTAAATCGATAAAAGCAGAAAAGCTACCATGAAGCTATCGTTTAAGCCTGTGTGGTTTGACTCCTTAGGAGCTAAAAGTTCATGTGTGTTTGTTAAGACATCCGATGTATCAATCCTAATTGACCCGGGAATTGCCATTATGCAGCCAAGCTTTCCCGCAAGTGAGGAGGAAAAGATTAGATGGCTGACTAAGGGAGAAAGAGAAATAATAAAAGCGAGTAAAAGAGCAGATGTTATTGTAGTTTCCCATTATCACTATGACCACTACTTCCCGGATAATATGGAGGTTTATGGAGGGAAGATACTCTTAGCGAAGAACCCAAACAGCTACATAAATGATTCTCAAAGGAAAAGAGCTGAGTATTTTTATTCAAATCTTTACAGTTACTTTGGAGGGATAACCCTCGAAAACGTTTTGGCAAAACCAGAGACAAAAGAATATCCCAACCCTATAAAAGAGCTCCCAATTGCATCTTCAAAGGACTTTGGAGAGTATAATAAAAGGAGGAAACAACTGCTCAAGAAAGGCTTTAAGTGGTTTAAAAATAGAGCCAAGAAATGGAACTCCACTCCAAGAATCCCGGAAATGGTATTTAAAGATCTAAAAGTTTTCTTCGCTGATGGAAAGGAGTTTCGCTTTGGAGATACAAAAATTGAATTTACAAGACCCCTTTTTCATGGAATTGAGTTTTCAAGAGTTGGATGGGTTTTTGCAACTGTGATTGAGCGTGGAGATGAAAAGCTAATCCATTCAAGCGATTTAAACGGCCCGATAATAGAGGACTATGCGGAATGGATAATTAAAGAAAACCCAAATGTTCTCATTTTAGATGGCCCTATGACATATATGCTTGGCTATTTATTAAACAAAACTAACCTAAAAAGGACAATAGATAACGCTGTTAAGATCGTGAAAGAAATTGACGCTGAAGTTATTATCTATGATCATCATCTACCAAGAGAGGTTCACTTCAAAGAGCATACAAAAGAGGTCTGGGAGACTGCGGAAAAGCTTAATAAAAATCTCCTAACTGCCGCAGAATTTTTAGGGAAGAAGCCAAAAGTAACAGAATGTAAAAAATAAAGGCTGAAAAATAAAGCTTTTTGTATCCCATTGAAGAAGATATTAAACTCTCAATTAAAACTACAACTAATACAACATAATAGCAATAATTAAAAACATCAACAAGAACACTAATCTTTGGGGCAAAGAGTGTGGGAAATGAAGGAGTGTCACCCCACATTAGGAGAAAGATATTGAAAAGAGATGGCTACAAGTGCCAGAATTGTGGTTACGATTATCTTGACGTCCACTATATGGATGGAAATATTGAAAATAAAAATTTAGAAAATTTGATTGTTCTGTGTAGACAATGCCACTACAAACTTCACCAAATAGAGAAATTAAGGAAGATTAAACCTGTTCTTGAGAATCTCCTTAATGAACTCTTTGAAAAACCAATTGAAATATTTATGGATGTTAACTTTGAAGAAGTCGTTGAGAGTTTTAAAAATAGAGTCCAGAGAGAAATTATTCGCGAATTTAAATTTTTTGTTAAAAGTAGAATTTTAGCTAAATTAGAGGAAAAGACGCTAAGAGAAATTGAAAAAGAGATAGAAAAAGAACGTACAAGCACTACTGGGTCCCTCCGCAAAATCATTCTTGAAAGATACAACTACAGATGTTCAGAGTGCGGATATGGGTATTTAGAGGTACACCATATAGACGGGGACAGGCTGAATAGTAATCCGGAAAATTTAATTACTTTATGTAGACGATGCCATCGTAAGACTCATTCGTCTATGTATTCTTGGACTAAAGTTGAGGATATGGACAAAGGTACTTCGAGATTTTATCGTGAGTTTTATAAATTGGCTCATAAAATAGCAAAAGATAAAGAAGATAGGTTTAAAATGACGATAAAGTTTAAGCAAGCAGGTAAAAGTATGAAAATCAACAGAGAACAATTTAAAAAGTTTTATGAAATTTTTGGACATGACATAGTAGAGGATATTCTCGTTCAATGGGAAAGGGAGATTAGGCGTTATTTAAATCAGCTTGAATGGGAGCAACAAAAAGAAATGTATAGGAACGTGTATTTCCTATTGGAACATGTCTTGCCCAGAAACTCATTTAGAGTATTCGTCAATCTTGCAAAGAGTGGAAAATTTGACAGAAAAACATTAAGAGAAGCAAAGAGAATACTAAAAGAATCACTTAAATAATTAAATAATTTTGCGCATTTTCCTTCCTCCATGGATATAACTTCTAAATGTGCTTAAGTTTTCCAAGAATATCTCCTTAGCTCTTTCATTAACAAACGGGTTTTTCTTCGGCTCTTTAACAACTCCTTCATACGCTGAGAGTAATCCTATTGGTGTAAGTTCCATTACTTTCTTGAAGTCTTCAAAGTCTCGCCTATATGGGTAGCAGAGCCAAACTACATCAAATACGCTTCCTTCTACCCTTTCTCCTCTGTACTTTATGTATGGATTCACAAGATACATCATAGCCTCGCCAATCGCTTCATATATGTTCGCCTTTTGTGCAAATCCCCTGTTGGAGCGATATCCCTTCACTTCTATCCCTACTATACGATTCTCTCCTTCATTCACTGCTATTATATCTGCATCTGGCGAAAAATGGATAAAGGGATCCCACCTATCTCCAGTTGGAGCATTTTGCTTCACATTCATAAAAACATAATCAAAATCTTTTGAAAGAGCGAAGATTAAAGTCTGTTTTATTTCCTTCTCTTTTTCTGTAGGTTTGATAATCGCTTTTGGCTTTGCTTTTTCCAGCACCTTTAATAGACTCCAACCTTCTCTCAATACTGCTTCTAAAAATTCAAAAATTTCATTTTCATACTTCAATGCTAACAAGACTGCATCATTTTCAACAACCGCGATTGTTCCTGCCACGTAAATATTCCCAGATCGGCTCTTAAATTTAGAGGAAATTGCATCACAATGTAAATCAAGACCCATTTGGATTAGCTTGTTGCAATTAAACAAAATCAAATGTGAATACGGTTTTAGGTGGTATTCGTATACATAAGCCTCAGACATTTTAGCTTCTTTAGAATACCACTCCAGAAACCAACGCCTTACTGGGATTTCTTCATATTCGATTTCATGTTTCCTTTTTATATCTCCTAGCAATTCGAGTATCTTATGATGAACCTTTTCATTATAATACGGGGCGTAATACCTTAGGTGCATTGTCTACCCCTCAATACAATATTTCAAAATAAATCACATAATTTTTATTGAGCAATGAAGAGACAGGAAAAATAAAAAAGCTCACTTTAAAATTATCCTCGCATCAACTACAACTGCTTCTTCGCCTTCGTTGTAGACGAAGACTGGGTTCAGATCCATTTCCTTTATGTAGTCTTTCAGATCGTCAACAAGCTTTGAGACTTTCAACATCATGTCAACCAATGCTTTCATGTCAGCTGGTGGCTCTCCTCTTGCACCAGCCAGGATTGGATAGCCTTTAATGCTCTTTATCATTGCCCAAGCATCCTTCTCCTCAATTGGAATAATCCTAAATGTAACATCCTTGAGGATTTCGACGAAAATGCCGCCAAGACCGAACATTATTGCATGTCCAAACTGCGGATCTTCAGTTACACCAATGATAACTTCTCTCCCAGGTTTAAGCATTGGTGCAACAAGAACACCCAAGATTTCTGCATCTGGGCGGTATTTTTTGGCATTTTCATGAATTTCCTCCCACTTCTTTTTCAGCTCTTCCTCATTTTTGATGTTCAGGGCAATGATTTTTGCGTCACTCTTATGAAGTATCTGTGGTGACATCAGCTTAAGAACAACGGGGTAGCCGATCTCTTTGGCATATTCGAAGGCTTCATCAAGGGTCTTTGCAAGCTTTTCATTTGGAACAGGCAGTTCATAAGCCTTCAAAACTTGCTTTGCCTCATATTCAACTAATGCTTTTCTGCCTTTGCTCAAAACATCTTCAATAACTTTCAAAGCTTCATCCTTCATAAAATCACTCCCCTTCAACCTTCTTCAAATATTTTGCATATTGCACAAGACCAGCCAAAGCCCTAACTCCCCTTTCAGGCGTTGGATATACCGGAACTCCCTTCTCCTCAAGCAGCTTTGCATAATACTCTGTCTTTTTACCGCCCATTGCAACTGCTACAATTGGTTTCTCGCTCTTCTTTGCATACTCTGATAGGATCTCAATTATCTCCATCTCATTTAAGAGCGGCACCTGGAAGAGTACTATTACCAGAATAGCATCAACATTCGGGTCATTTACAAAGCCTTCAATTGCAATCTTGTATCTTTGAGCGTCTGTGTCACCAACAACGTCAGTTGGGTTGCCAGCGACTGCATGTGGTGGGAAGTTCTCCTTAAGGAACTTGAGAGTCTCTTCGCTGAGCTGCGCCATCTTCAAGCCGAATTTGGCAACTGCGTCACTTGCCATGACTCCAGCTCCACCGCCATCAGTGATTATCCCAATCCTATCGCCTTTTGGAAGCTTGCACTTTGCAAATGCCTTAGCAACATCAAACATGTGCTCAAAGTCTTCAGCTCTGATTATTCCAGTCTGCTTGAATACCGCATCGTAAATAACATCTGCACCTGCCAATGAACCAGTGTGTGATGAGGCAGCCTTTGCTCCATACTCAGTTCTCCCACTCTTCAGTGCAATGACGGGTTTTACTTTTGTTATTCTCTTTGCAGCTTCGATGAACTTTCTACCGTCCTTAACTCCCTCAATATAGAAGGTAACAACTTTAATTTGGTCGTCATAAATGAAATAGTCCATTAAATCAGCATCGTCGACATCTATCTTATTCCCATAGCTGACCATTTTTCCAATTCCTATCCCAGCCAATGCAGCCCAGTCAAGCATTGCTGCTGCGAAGGCTCCGCTTTGAGAGACGAAAGCTATTGGGCCGCTCTTTGGCCTGTCCATCTTTTCTTCAGGTAAAAATACAGTATCTACACCTGTGTCTGGAACATAGACACCAACACAGTTTGGTCCAATAACTCTAATCCCGTTTGCCTTTGCTATTTCGTAGATTTCTCTCTCTAATCTCTTTCCTTCTTCACCAAGCTCTCCAAAGCCTCCCGTGATGATTATAACTGCTTTGATGCCCTTTTCCGCAATGTCCTTCATTGTGGCTGGAACAAATGGTGCAGGAATAGAGATGACAGCTAAGTCTGTGTCGTCAGGAAGTTCCTTAACGCTCTTATACACCTTATACCCCTCGATTTCATCAAGCTTTGGATTCACAGGATAAATGTTGCCCTTGAAAATTCCCTGCTCCTTATTCCTTTTAAAGTTCTCAAAAATAACATTCCCGACCTTTCCTTTTTTGTTCGTCGCTCCGATGATAGCGACTGCCTTTGGTTCAAAAAAAGGCTTTAATTCTTCAACGATTTTTGGCATTTCCATTTCTATCACCTTTAGTTAAAAACTTTCGTTGAATAAAGCTTTCTTTCGAAGCTTTTTCCAATTAACTTTCTTCCTTTCGCTGTATAAAAGTTTTATGTATGTCAAATAGAATCCTTGATGAATTAGAAACTACATTGATGATAGTAATTTGGAAGAAATGCCCAGAACTATTTTAGGTAACCTTTCAAAAATTCAAAGCTCTTTTTTAAATCATCCAAACTTCTAACCTCCAGACTCCAAGTAACATTTTTGGGCAATAACCTAAGCACATCGTCCCACGGAATTGTACCCTCCCCCAATGCCAAGTGAGAATCGTTTTTTCCATCATTGTCATGAAGGTGAACATGGATTATCTTATCTTTCAAGACTTCAATGAATTCAGCAAAATCATTACTCACTGTGTACAAATGCCCCACATCGAAAGTAACGTATAGATTTGTACCGTCAATTAACTCATGTATCCTCCCAGCGGTTTGACCGTCTAAAATTGGAAATTTTGGCATATTTTCAAGAGCCACCTTAATTCCAATTCTCTCAGACACCTTGTCAATTTCTTCCAAAGAGCGTTTATGGACTTTTTCATAGGCATTGGAGAATTTAAGGCTCAGAGGTGAATAGTGTCCCGGATGAAGAACAACCAGGAGGGAGCCCATTTCATGTGCAATTTCAAGAGTTTCAAAGATTATTTCAAGCGTTACTCTTCGAAGCTTTTCATTGAGTGCGGCAAGATTTAAATCGCTGAAGGGAGCGTGAATAATGTTTTTCATGCCATAGTTTTCTAAATATTCACGATGAAACCGGTAGTTGTACTTATCTAATACGTGATACCCCTCACTCATTATTTCAACGAAGTCTAAGGGAAATTCCCCAAGTTTGTATATAGCAACACCCAAACTTCTGTCAAACAGGACATATGTTGAGACACCCATCAATTTAACCACCTACAATGAGCTTTGCTATTAAAACAGCGTATATCGTGCCGAATATATCGCTGTTGTTTGAAATTAATGGAATCGCAACGTTGTCTGGATCTATATCCCTCTTAAAGAGGAGGTATGAAATAGTATAGGAGTAGAACATTATGAAAAGTGCCATAAGTGGATACGTAAGAGCAAGCTCTAAGGAAAAAGATACGTTGCTTCCAAGAATAAGTTTTGCAAGCATGATGCTGAAGATGTTTATTAAACTGCCTATTACAGGAGTGGTTGCAAACAGAGAGAGTATATCTAAAAACGGTTCCACAGAAAAAAACTTTTCAATTTCTCCAAGATGCAGCTTTGTTGAAGTTTTTGCTGCAATAACAGAACCATAGTTTCCAAAGCTGCTGAGCAGAGAAGGATAAGCAAATCCGAGAATTACAGAGGCTTGGATTAAGTAGCTAAATTTCTCCAGCGTAAATCCGGAGATTAGGGAAAAAAGAGCCAAAAGGGTTATTATCACAAAAAGCTCTTTGAACTCCAAAAGCTCCGTTCTTCTTACTTTGCTGATTTCAACAAGAAATAAAAGAAGGAGTATAAGACCAATATTCGAAGTCCAAAACACTGTTCTGGAATGTTCCAGGATGAGAATAAAAGCTATAAGAGATGGTATTGTCAACAGATCCCCCATCGAAGCAACTAAAGGGGCGGCAACACTGTCTGGGTCTGTTCCCTTTTTAAAAGAAAATATCGTCACAAACGCTGTAAAATATCCAAGTAATAGGGATACAAAAATCGTGGAGCTTATGACTATCAGCAAAATCTGAAAGGAATGATAGCGTATCCCCTTAATTACCCCAATCATCCAAAGGATTGTAACAGGAATGAGAGAAAGCATCATTGCAATCACAATGTTCCTTAAAACCCTTTTCTCTCTAATTTTTGGCTCTAAATCACCCAAATAAAGCATCGTTGAAAACCGAGATGCCATGGAACCGAAAACATTTCCTCTCAATCCCATCATTCCCGGAAGAATAACCAAAATGCCGGGATAGGCAGAGCGAATCTTATTAAAATACTTGCCCAGAAAAGTCCCTCCAAAAAACCCAATTATCAACGAGATTACCAATGAAGCCAATGTTGCTGTATATGCCTCTTTTAGTCTCTCTTTCAGATCCAAAAGGACTGCCATCGCTCTCACCCTCCATCTCTGACACCTCCTTCCTTCTCATCTTGAAATCAACAGTTAGGTATATAAAATTTCCCAGCTAAGTCTTTCTTATCTCTCCATCACTAATAAAACCCTTTGCATATGGGCAGAGTGCCTTCAAGGGACATTCATAGCATCTTGGACTTATCGGACGACAGATTGCTTTTCCATGATCCACCATTGCATGGTTCACATAGATCCAAAGCTCCTTAGGAATCAGCTCTTTTAAGTATTCCTCAACTTTTTCAGGTGGAGCTTTTGGTGGAGCTAAGCCTAAACGCTTGCTTATCCTGTTCACATGGGTATCAACAGGGATTGCCTGTTTACCGAATCCATAAGCCAGAACTATATTTGCACATTTCCTACCGATACCTGGCAGTTTAACAAGCTCCTCTAACATGTTGGGGACATTTCCACCGTATTTTTCCAGGATTATCCGAGAGCATTCCACAATCCACTTTCCCTTATTTTTCCATAAACCAACTCCATTCTCCCTTAGCAATTTCTGAACATCCTCGATTTTAGCATTTGCCAGGGCATGAACTGTCGGATACCTATTAAAAAGCAGCTCGCTTACCCTGTCAGTCACTTCATCTCTATTCCTCTGGGAGATTATACACCTTATAAGGGTGAAGAAAGGGTCCCCATGTAGAATTCTATCCCTTGGATACATCTCAATTAACTTTTTAACAATTTTCAACGCCCGATCTTTCTTTTCTTCCCAGCTCTCATTAAATGTGAATGAGTCTGAGCTTTTTACCTTCTCCATGAACTACCACCAGTATATTTTTAGTCCCCCTAACTTCTTTAAGCCCTTCGAATTTTTCATTATAAATTTTGTGTCCATCCTCAGTTAAGACTAAAACCTCATCTTCAAAAATTAGTACAATGCTTTTTTCGAGAAATACAACATTTCGGATAGTCTTATTAAATTCAAAGTCCAGAGCTAATGGTTTTTCTGAGGAAAGCTCTATTTTTGTGTCCTCTCTAACTCTAAATTCTTTAGGTTCTGCATAAATGACCTCAAATTTCAACGGCTTCCCTAATAGGTCAATCTCAACAACTTCCCCCTCTTTAATTTCTCTACCCTTTATTTTTGCCTTTAAGATATCAACAAACTCCGGAGGGAGATCTACTTCAAAGAGAGGTTTGAGAATGAGCCTCATTTAGCATCCCCAATTAAAATAACCTTTACTGCACTTAAAAGGATATTCATATCCTGGATACTCCATACATCCAAAAGGTTTATAACGGCTAATATATCTATCGATATATCGAGGTGAAAAGCATTGGAGCGACCGAAGTTTAAAGGACATCTCAAGTTGCTCGTGCTTCATCTGCTAAGCAAGAAGCCAATGCATGGGTATGCTGTAATGAAGGGACTTGAAGAAGAGTTCAGGATTCCAGCTCCAAGTGCTGGGGTTATATACCCAATCCTGTTCAGCCTGAAGCGCGCTGGACTTATTGAAACAGCGGGGAGTGGAAGGAGAGAGAAAAAAGTCTACAAAATAACAGAGGATGGTGTGAGATACCTAAAAGAGCATGAAGAGGAACTGAGGGAAGCAATCAAACTCGCAAGAATCTATAGGGAATTTTCTGAGATGGGAGGGAGAGAACTTAGAGAAGCCTTCAGACTACTTTTTGACAGATTTGACAACCTTACAGAAAAGCAGAGAGAAGAGCTTTCTAAGGTAATAAAAGAGTTTGCAAAGAAAATTAAATTCATCGTTGAGTTTGGTGATTCATATGAGTGAAACAAAAAGCTGGAAAGAATATTATGACCATATGAATCAAAAAGCTCCATTGACAATTTACTATCCAATATGCGGTGGAAGGGAGGAGTGTATAACTGCCTGTCCCTATGGTGAAAAAATCTGGGATGTTGAACATATGAAGGTTTCCCTCTTTGGCTTCAATGAAAAAGTCCATCTGAGGCCGGTTATGAAAAATCCAGAGCTGTGTAAAGAGTGTTATTTATGCGTTGACGCCTGCCCAACGGGCGCGTTGAGACCTAAAGATAAGCCAGTTAAACATCCATTACTGACTCTTGTCTACAACACATTAAAGCTTCCGTTTAAGAAGAAATACAACATCAAGTTCGTTTTTCGCCCAGAACATGTTGAGAAGTTCAGGCGCAACAATGGGAGGTGAATAAGATGGAATATACAATAACAGCTGACAATCTTGTTAAAAAGTATGGAGATTTCACAGCTGTTAAAGGAGTGTCATTTAAAGTTAAGAAAGGAGAGATATTTGCTTTCTTAGGCCCTAACGGTGCTGGAAAGACAACAACAATTCACATGCTCGTCACACTGCTCAAACCAACCTCAGGAAATGCCACTGTTGCTGGATATGACATAATCAAAGAACCTCACGAAGTTAGAAAAAAGATCGGAATTGTTTTTCAGGATCCAAGCCTGGATAGAGAGCTAACAGCTTACGAAAATATGTACATTCATGGAAAGATCTACGGGCTGAGTGGAGACAAACTGAAGAAAAGAATTATGGAAATGCTGAAATTTGTCGAGCTTGATGAGTTCAAAGACAGGCAGGTAAAGTTTTTCAGCGGTGGGATGCAGAGGAGGCTTGAAATTGCAAGGGCTTTGATCCACGAGCCAGAAGTTCTCTTCTTAGACGAGCCAACGATAGGATTAGACCCACAGACGAGAGCTCACATCTGGGAGTATATAAAGAAAATGAAGGAAGAGCATGAAATGACGATTTTCCTAACAACACACTATATGGACGAAGCAGAGCAGTTGGCAGACAGAATAGCAGTCATTGATCACGGGAGAATCATAGCGGAGGGGACATCTGAAGAGCTCAAAAAGCTCGTCGGAAATGATGTCATTTACATCAGAATAGCGAATGGAAAAGAAGGAATAAGATGCCTAAATGCTGATTTCATAAGGGGATGTAAGGTTCTTCCTGACGGGAGGGTTAGACTCGAAGTTGTCAATGCTGCCGAAGCTCTGCCAAAGCTCTTTGAGCTTGCCCAGCAAAATAACCTCAAAATCTTGGAGGTTACGTACCACAGACCAACTCTCAACGATGTGTTCTTGTATCTAACGGGGAGAGAGCTGAGAGAAGAAAGCGCAGGCGGTTTTGATATGGCAAAAATAGCAGTCAGAAGGAGGTATATGAGATGAAGGCATTTACGACAATGGCGTATAGACAGATTAAGAGATTTTTCAGAGCGAGATCGAGAGTAATAGGAATGTTCGTAAATCCTCTGATGTGGCTTATATTCTTCGGACTGGGATGGAGCAAGGTCTTCAACTTCCCGGCGGCAAGTGCACTCTTTGGAGGAGTTGACTATCTCTCATTCCTTGCACCAGGTATAACGGCAATGACCATCTTCAACGCAAGCTTCATAGCCGGGATAAGCGTTATCTGGGACAAGCAGTTTGGATTTCTCAAGGAGATTTTGGTTGCTCTTGCATCAAGGAAGGAAGCTATAACCGGCAGAATAGTAGGAGATTCAGTAATGGCTGTTCTTCAGGGATTGATCATCCTCCTATTAACCTTCACCATAGCAAGCAGCCTCAAGTTTTCCGGTGTGCTGCCGATGATCCTCATAGGCTTCCTGCTCGCAATAGCATTCTCAAGCTTCGGTGTCAGCCTTGCATTGAGGATGACAAGCATGGAAGGATTTCAGATGATAATGAGCTTTCTAATGCTCCCGCTCATGTTTCTCAGCGGTGCATTTTACCCCGTTGAAACAATGCCAACGTGGATGCAGTATTTAGCATATATAAACCCGCTAACCTATGCCGTTGATGCAGCAAGGCATGTATTGGTTAATGCTCCTGCAACTACAGCAACGGCTTCAATACCTGGCATACCAACGGTCTCATTAACGAGATTTTCACTGATGACAGACATCGGTGTTCTTGCCGTATTAGCTTTGGCATTCCTGGCAATTGCTATGATTTCCTTCGAGAGAGCAACGATTGAGTGAGGTAGTAAGATGAATAAACAAGAACTTACAATGCTTTGTGTTGCTCTGGCTGGGCTGATTTTTATTCCCTCAGTCTTTTTTAATAAGCCCCTCTTTGCATTAATTGGGGCTTTCTTTGACTGGCTTCCATTGCCAACAGGATGGATGAAAGCAGAAAAAGAGATCAACAGAACATTCCTCAAGCTTCACGTGGTAGTGACATTGATAGCATACGTCATCTTTATAGCGTGGCTCATCAAAGGAACAGCAGCAATTGGCTTTACATTCCTCGAAATCTGGTGGCTGGCAGTGATTTTTGGAGTTCTAATGAATTACTGATTCTCTTTTTACTTTGTCCTTAAACTTTTCATAGCTTATCTTGAAAGCTTCCAAAACCGGCAATTTTTCTCCTGCAAAAAATGTGAGCATTGCACCTCCCCCTGTTGAGATGTGGGTGATTCCCTGAATATTGTATTTATATATGCTCGCTATGCTGTGCCCCCCACCAACGATTGAGAACGCTTCACTCTCTCCAATTGCTTTAAAGACCCCTATTGTGCCCAACGCAAATTCCTCAATTTCAAAGACGCCCATAGGACCGTTTGCCACTATTATTTTTGCTTGATTTAGGATCTGAGAATATTTTTCAACGGTTCTTGAACCAATATCTAAAATTGGATACTTGTCAAACAGCCACTTTTCATCACTCAGCAAATCCACCTCAAGCCTCTCCCCTCTGTAATCAATGGCAAAGTCAACAGGAGTCCTGATGTATGGATAAAACTCATCTAAGAGCTTCTCAGCCAAATCAACAAACTTCAAAAGTCCTTTCCTTTCGAGAAATTCAATGTTTGCGACTCCAAGGTTGTACCCCTTTGCCAATGTAAAGATGTGTCCAACCAATCCGCCAGTGAGAATTAAATCTGCTTTTTCTTGTTTTAACACATTTTCTGCCACCCTAAGAGAATCCTCAACTTTTGCACCACCCAGTACATACACCTTCGGCTTTTCAGGGCTTTCATATGCTTTTGTCAATGCACGAACTTCTTTTTCCATCAGGAATCCCATTATCATAGGTTTAATTTTCGCAAAACCTACAAGAGAGGGTTGAGAGCGATGAGCTGCGGCAAATGCATCATTAACAACATAGTCCAAAAGCGGGGCAAGCTTCCTTACAAAATGCGTTCTTTCACATTCCTCAATCGGTTTCTGCTTTATCTCTTCAGCGGCAAAGCGGAGGTTCTCCAAAATTACAGCATCACCTGGCTTGAGGGATTTTATCTTTTCCCTGGCATATCTGCCGAAAATATCCTCGACATACTCCACTTCTCTGCTAATTAGCGAGCTTAGAATTTCAGCGTGCTGTTCTGTTGTTATGTAGTCCTCGTTATACGGCTTGCTTTGATGAGTTGCTATCACGACCTTTGCATCATGTTCAAGAAGGTAAAGTAGAGTAGGCAGGATAGCCTTAAATCTCGCATCACTTATTATTTTCCCGTTCCTTACAGGAGAGTTTAAATCCACTCGCAGAAAGACTGTTTTGTTGTGATAATCGAAATCAGGAAGTCTAAACATTTTATCACCAAGAATATGTCAATCAAAAGCCCATTAAAAGGTTATCCTATACACTTCAGGTGATAACACGTAATGAAAGAACATTGTAAGAAAAATTCAAAAACTCAAGTCATCAGAAGATTTTCAATAAGCCTTATCGCTTCAATGATTTTTGCCTCGGGTTTTTCTTCCCCCCTTGGAAGTTCAAGGTTTATAACAAGTCTCTCTTCCCTGCCATCCTCCTCAAGATCGTATACCTCAAGCTCCTCTATATCGACATCTTCAAAGAGGCTCTCAACCTCTGGTCCAATTATCTTCTTGTCGTTTCCGTAAACCTCAACCCTCACAATGTCATCCTTTGATGAGGTTAGGACAACTATTTCATAATTCCCAACTTTTTTTGTAAACCGTATCATGCTGCCGTACCCTACTATTTCTTCCTTGAATCCGAGTCTCTTCATGGTTGCCCTTATGCTGTCAACTTTTGCCTTCATCTTTCTCAGAATTCTCTCCTTGAGTTTGTAGCTCTCCTCAAGAGCCTTTTTAATACCTTCACCAGCTTTTTCAATCTCGCCTTCCCATATACCGATGATCTTCAAACCTGAAGAAGTAGATCTAAGCTCAATCTTAAGGTTATCAACATCAAAGTCCCTCAGATCATCTATTTTAAGCTCACTAAGCCTTAAGATTTCAAATTCAATCCTCACCATATCACCAAAAGCTTTTCCCTTAAATTTCACGGGCATCACCCAAAGGAGGGAAAGAGATAATAGTTTAAAAACTCTTCTCTTCACAATATTGTAGAAAAGACAAAGAAAGAAGGAAAAAGCTCACTTTCTTTTTCTAAGGAGCAGTGGGATCAATGCCAATCCAACGAGAACTGCTGGACCACATGTTGAAGCTTGGGTAGCTGTTTGGGTCGTGGGTGAGCTTTCACTTGGTGTGGTCTCGGAAGTTGTTGTGGTTGTGGTCTTTGTAGTTGAAGTGGGGGTTGGCTTGCCCATGACTTTTTCAGCAACAGCCTTGTTGCCGTAGAAGTCAACTGCAACGACTCTAATTGTGTACTCGTCTGCATTCACCCCTGGAATCTGTGCAAGGAAGTAGTCCACGTTTGGTCCACCTTTAGTTGGCTCCGCTGGATATTTCTTAACTTCACCGTTGGCCTCTATTTCAACATATAAGTCTTTGATTCCCAAATTGTCGCTTGCCTTGAAATAGACCTTGAACGGCTTTCCTTTTACCGGCTTGGCGGGTGAAGTGTATGCAATACTCACCTCGGGCTTTTCAGTGTCCTTGCCCTTTGTAATGACAAGCTGACTGACACCCTTTGGAACAGTAACTTCAAGGAGCATGTAGTGCTTATCTCCGATGGTCCTTTCTCCCAAGACCTTATATTTGACGGTTGTGGCACCTGCATCCACTTTTGCTCCCTCTGGCACAACAACGGCCAATTTTCCACTTGCCTCTTTAAACTCGTTCACAAATTTGATTGCCGAACCGAAGTCAGTTGTGTGTCTGAAGACTATAAACTCTTGGGGAATTGGGAACGAACTTATTGGACCGAATATTGTGCCGAACATATCCTTAATTCCGGGCAGTCTGACATTTCCGTTTTCATCGATTTCCACGATTCTTGAACCGTACCAGTTGTCCTTCTCTCTTTTATCTGGTGCACCTGTTGTGGTGGATGTTACAAACCAGTGTTCATTGCCCTTCTTATCAACATAAACCTGGACGTAATCTGCGTGAACGTGTCCGCTTAAGACGAGCTTTATGTTGTACTTCTCAACATCCTCAAGGAAGCGTTTTGCAAGATCCTCCGTCTTTCTTTCTTTACCCCCTATCCAGTACCAGCTTACAAGAGGGGCAATTTTATCCCAGTCCTCAGAGACACTCATTCCTTCTATTTTTCCGCTTCTCCCCTCCGGTGTCTTGTACCAGTATGGATGGTGGACCAAGATTATGGGTATTTTATCTGGGTTCTGCTCAAGTATCTTCTCCATCCACTCAAGCTGCTCCATCGTTGGATGTGATCTCTCGTTGTCTGAGTCGAGTGCAATTATTATGAACTTGCCTATTGTGAGATAATAAACCGGCGGAGCGATTAACTTTGAAAAGTACTTTGGCGGGTCATCATGGTTTCCTTTAACTATTATGGTTGGCTTTCCTGCGGCAATTGCGTTTTCCATCAGCCCAAGAAGATATCCGTAGGCTTTGCTGTCACCTGCGGTATCAACTACATCACCTGTTGCGATTATGACATCAACATTTGGATTCATCGCCCAGTATGTGAAGAAGCTGTCATCGGCCACATAGCTGTGAAGAGGAATTGCTCCTTCACCACACTTGAAGATACTTCTACAGAACTTCTCTCCATTGACATAGCCAATCTTTGCACCGCTTGTAACGTGAAGGTCGCTTCCATGTGCAATTCTGAGAACCTTTGGATACTCCTTAAGAACCCAGACACCATTAGGGACAATGACTTTACCTTTGTTTGATTGAACGATAAGGAAGTAGTCGTCTGGAGCAACATTCTCTGGGATTTTAACCTTAAGCTCATCACCGTTCTTCTCAACTATTTGCAATTCATAAGGCCCATGGAGGATTGAAACTATTGAAAGCCCAGTGATTTCAACCCCAGGTTGTGCTTTAACGGTAATTGTATCCCCTGGAACTGCCACTGCTGGTGCTCCAGGTGCCGGGTACTGAAGGACGTCAAGGGGATAAAGTGTTGCTGCCTCTACCTGTACAGCTTGGAACATGGAAACTACCATCAAAACCAAAAGTAGTGCTATCCCCTTCCTCATGCCATCACCGAATAAAAAATTGCTCTGTCTCTCTATAAAACCTTATCCAACATAAACTTGTGTAACAGTAGAAGAAAATAGAATTGGATTTAACACTATGAGTTCCATCTGACGGAAATTAATGCCAACCCAATAATTTTCTCCGCAAACTCGCTCTTTCCGCCCAACCGTTTGTATTCCTGATATCCCTGCCATATTTTTGAATACAACCTTTGAGCTGCATCAACTTTGTGCCTTCTTGTTGCAATAAACAGCCTTGTTAAATGAACTGTCATCTCCAGTAAAACAAAATCTGCTCTGCTGAGAGGTTTTGTAATTGCAGGAATTGTCTCACCGTAAAGAGGGATAAATTTGCATTTCAACACTTTGCTTTTTCCGAGCTCATCTTCAATTTCATCCTCCTTGAACTCTATTCTACCCTCAACCCAGCTCAGGTTTTTGATTCTTTTCAGTGGTATTACCTTTGTGTTTTCAAACTCTACATTAATTGGAATGTTCAGCGCAGCTTTTATCAGAAGTTCCACGTCTTGGGTAATGTGGATAACTCCAAAAGGATGCTCCTTGATTTCCTGAAAACTTTTTCCCTCAAAAAGCTTGAAATATAAGCTATCTCCTCTCCGAACAACCCCTATTGGGGTAACATTAGATTTTGTTACCAGCAAAACCTCGTATGTCTTCCCTTCTTCAAATAAACCCAAAATTTCCATGCTCTCACCAAGAAGGAAATTAAGAAAAGAAAGTTAAAGCTGTTTTGGTAAAACGAGAATATCGTCCTTGTTTATGTAGAAGGTAACCGGACCTTGGGGTTTTAGGCTCATTACATCTTTGTCACTTATTGTTCTTGCTATGATTCTGGTCTCTCCAAACATTCCAACGACCTCAATGAAGAATCCATAGTATTCAATGAGATCAACCTTGCCTTCAAGCTTCACTGCGTTTTCAATTGGATGCAGGCTGATACGCTCTGGTCTTATAACAATGACAACTTTGTCGCTCTTATCAGTGTATGTTAGTCCTTCAAGTCTGAAGTGCTCAAATTCCACCGTAACCTTGTCTCCCTCTCTCTCAACAACTTTTGCTGGAATTACGTTTGTCTTACCCATAAATGATGCAACAAATTCAGTCTTTGGCTTCTCATAGATTTCTCTCGGCGTTCCAACTTGTTCAACAGTTCCAACGTTCATGACGGCTATTCTATCGCTTATTGCCATTGCCTCCTCTTGATCGTGTGTAACGTAAAGCACCGTTATTCCCAGCTCACGCTGAATTCTTCTGATTTCCGAACGCATTTCAAGCCTGAGCTTTGCGTCAAGGTTCGAGAGAGGCTCATCAAGGAGGAGCAATTTGGGTTCAACCACTATAGCTCTTGCTATTGCAACTCTCTGCTGCTGACCACCACTGAGCTGAGTGGGATATCTGTCCTCAAACCCCTCAAGCTTTACCAGCTGAAGTGCCCATCTGACTTTTTTCTCGATTTCATCCTTTGGAAGCTTCTTGATCTTGAGACCATAGGCAATGTTGTCATAAACTGTCATATGGGGCCAGAGAGCATAGTTCTGGAACACTAAGACTGCTCCCCTTTCGCTTGAGCTTAGGTATGTAACTTCTTGATCATCAAAGAATATCCTTCCCTTGTCTGGAAAGTCGAGACCTGCAATTATTCTCAGCGTTGTGGATTTCCCACATCCACTTGGACCAAGTAGAGTAAAGAGCTCACCATGCTTTATGTGAAGATCTATTCCCTTCAATGCCACAGTTTCCCCAAAGGTCTTAACAATATTCTCAAGTTTGACTTCAACCAACTTTCTCACCTCATGTCAGTCCTATGAATGCATACCTCTGCTTGGTGATTATGTTAACCAACACAATTGATAGTATCTGGACTGTAATCAACAGCACACCCAATGCCGCAGCAAGCTGGGCACTTCCGGCAGCAGACATCATGATGTCCTTCATGAACGCTGTAATCGGTGCATACTGCATGTTGAGTGAACCCAGTGTAATACCAACGCTTGTTTCGCTCATTGAGTAAACGAAGCTGAGCATTGCACCGCCAAAGACGTTAAGTGATATCAGGGGCAGCAAAATACCGGTTACAGTTTTCCATCTGCTCGCTCCAAGGTTCATTGAAGCTTCTTCAAGGGAAACATGAACCTGCTGAAGTCCTGCATATACAGAACGAGCTGAGAACGGCAGCCTTCTTATTGAATATGCCAATATAAGCACAAAGGCTGGGTTGAAGCTGAAGATGTTCGTTGGATCCAGTGGAGTGTTGGGGAACACTTGTGAGAAGAAGTAGAAGTAGCCCATTGCCACAACTATACCCGGAACGGCTATTGGGATTATGACCAAGCTTTCAAGCACTGGGGTTAGGACTCCCTTGAACCTGCTGGTTGCGTATGATGATGTTACAGAGAGGAGCACGATAAGCACGACAGCAGCAGCTGAATACATAAGGCTGTTTATGATGTATCTCCTGACATCAGGGTTGAAGAGCATCTGCTTGACGTATTCCGTTGTAAACCCTTGGGGCATTACAGTGACGCTCCACTGCTTGGAGAATGCCAGCAGGATAACACCAATTTGTGGAAATATTGTTAGGAGCAACAGGGGGAGTAAAACAACATAAATTATCGCAGCCTGCCATGGTTTTGGCTTGCTAACCCTTGGCTTCCATCTCCCGCCTTTGCTGAGCATGGCGTACTGCCTCAAACTGACATACTTCCTGATCCCAAGGAATGCGAGTACAGCTAAAGTGAGCATTATAATTGACAATGCCGCAATTTCAGGACTCCTTTCACCCAGACCATAGAGGAATTTGCTGAAGATTTGATAAGACATCAGCTTCTTGGCCAAGGGGTCACCCTGAAAGACAATTGGTGCTGCCAAATCTTCAAGGCTGAAAATGAATACCAGCGTTGCACCAGCCGCTATACCTGGCAAAGCTAATGGAAATGTCACTGTTCTAAAGAGGTGGAATCCTTTGCTTCCGAGATTCTCTGCTTGCTCCTCCAATGTGGGGTCAATGTTGATAAAGCTTGCATATGCGTTGAGATATACTATTGGGTAGTAGGTCATTGCTTGGGCTAAAACAACACCTGCCAGACCATCAATTTTAATCCTAAACGGCAGGATATGGAGGAGCTCATAGAAAATGTAGTTGATTAAACCCGTATCAAGGAACATCTTCTTAATGACATATGCATTGACGAATGGAGTAACCAGCAGGGGAATAAATAGGGCAATTCTAAAGAAGTTTTTCCCTTTAAACTCATATCTCGCCATTATAAAGGCGAAGATCGTCCCCATCAAGGAAGCTAAAAGCGTCACAAGGGCGGCAACCACAAGCGAATTAATGACAACTCCAAAATCTATTCCCCTGATTAAATACACGGTCTCTCCAGTCGCAGTAACTGTTTTTATTGCAAAGTCTCCCTGGGGTGGGAATTGCACATAATAACTTGAGGTTAATATGCTCTTAAACCAGTAGAGGGAGAAGTGTCCCTCATGGCTAAATGCTATTGCAAGCATAGCCAAAACGGGTATTATTAAAAACACGACTATATACAGTAGGGGGAAAAGGTAGGAAAAGGAAACGAGAGGTTCAAAAAGCGGTGTTCCAAAAAGCTTTTCACTCCACTTGCTTACCTTCATCCTTGCACCTCCGATAATACTTTGTTATACTTAGCCCTTGCGGCATCTCTCCACTCCTGCATGAGTGTGTCTTTAAACCCGGGATCCTTTATAAGTCTTTCATTTATTTTCTTTGCATAGTCTTCAGTAAAGGTAACCATTTTTCCTGTATCCGGGTCTTTAAACTGTATCGGAGCTAAAAGCTGTGCTTTAAGCTGTTCATATTTGTCTTTACTTATCTTACCTTGCTTGTATGCTTGGACAAGGGCAACCCATGCCCTGTGGAGCTCTTGGTTTGCATCAACCAACGTAGCCTTGAAGTAGAACTGCATTGCATATACTGTTGCCAATGCCCTTGCATCGTCAAACTGAATACCCTGGGTCTGAAGAGCCAATTCATAAGCCTTCTTTAAATCTGGTCTCTTCTGTCCTTCAGGAGTATCGAAGACTGCAGGGTTTACTGGAAGCCTGTTGACATCTTCATTGAGCCAAATCTTCTGTCCTTCTGTGAGCACCCAGTAGATGAAGGCCTGTGCAGCCTCCGGGTGCTGAGAGTTCTTAAGCAAAGCGATGGGATCACCATTGATTATACTCTCTCCTTTGGGTATGATATAAATACATGCAGGGTTAAGCTTCATCGCAGTATACCCATAGAAATCAATTGTATTTCCAACGGCTATGTCACCAGCTATAACTGCCTCTCTAACAGCGTCACTTGCGTCATAAATTTTTGAGTTTGCAGCTATGATTGTAAGAACCTTCCATCCCTCGTCCCAGCCAAAAGCTTGAAGGATGATCTGATAGATTCTTGTGTTTGATGTACTTCTTGTTGGATCTGCGATACCAACCTGTGGCGGATCCAATGCAAAAGTCTCACTTGCTATATCCTCCCACTTTTCGGGCATTGGAAGGTTCCACCTTTTCAGGACATCCTTGTTCACGGTGAAACCGAATGATGAAAGCGCAGCTGCAATCCAGTAAACTTTTCCGTCATTTCCTTTCCTTACCATTGGCATTCCAGCAATATCTTCTTTTATCTGTGTTCCAAGGAGACCAAGAACCTTCTCATCTGTAATTGGAGCTAAATAACCCTGCTTGAAGAGATCATCAAATAGTGTTGGTCCTCCTCCCCATCCGATGTCAGCGCCCCTCTTAATCAATGCAGGCCACTGCGAGTCGGGAGCCTTAATAAATTTAATGTTTACGATGTTGTACTTCTTTGCAATGTCGCTCTTCAGAAAAGCCTCTTTCGCCAGCATCTGAATTGTTGTGTCATGTCTTGTCAGAACGATTAAGGTTATCCCCCCACTGGGTTTTGATGTGCTTGTTGCAGTAGTGCTTTGTTCTCCACCACCAATACATCCGGCTGCTATGCTAACAAGAAACAGCAGTACAAGCGAAAGAGCAATGGTTTTTTTCATTTTGACTCACCTCTGAGGGAGTTTTACAAAAGCTTCTTTAAATTTTTGCCACAAAAAAATGTCAAAAATTAAAGATTTAAAGAGAAAAATTCACTTTCTTTTTCTCAAGAGCAGCGGGATCAATGCCAACCCAACAAGGACTGCTGGACCGCATGTCTTGCTGGTTGTGGCTGGAGCTGAAGTGCCTGTTTCAGTTGGCTTTTCGGTCTCGGTTGGCTTCTCTGTTGTTGTCTCTGTCGGCTTCTCCTCCACTTTGCTTGCTTCTTTAAGTGCCCAGTGGATGAAGTTTGTGACGAATGTCGGGCCGTCAAGTGGAACTCCGTGGTACTTTGGTGCCCAAGTTGGCTCGTAGTCACCGTATGGTGATTCACCGCTAACTATAAGCAAACTCTGCTTTCCATTGTCGAACTTGACAAACTCAACTGCTAAGAGTGGGAATACACCAGTGTCACCAGCCATATAGGCGTTTGCTGGTGGGTCGTTGTTTTCAACGATTGTACCATCCTTTGAAGTTTTGACGATTCTGTAAACGTTCTCTGGGATGTTATCTGTCAAGGTATGCCAGTTCCCTTGGTCATCGACGTAAGCAACAACGCCAGGACCGTGGTATAGGACTTTTCCCCCATGCTTAAAGCCTTCAGTGATCATGCTTGCGTCTGGTGTGTTTGGATCTGGGTTAACGATACCAACAACTCTGTATCCTGCTCCAGCGTTGCTTACTGGGTCCTCAACAGAACAGAGGTCCAATCTAAGGTGACCGATTCCAAGCTGGTCAAGAAGAGCATTGACTGTCTCCTGAACCTGCACACCGCTTCCGTAGTCGCTGTCACCAGCAATCCAGAGGACTTTGCCACCCTGCTTGAACCATTCTGCAATTGCTTGTATTTCATCTGGCTCAAATGGACTTGAGGGCTGACCGATAATAAGCATGTCAACGCCCTTGAGGGCATCGGCGGTAATTTTATCGCCAAGGTGTGGGATTCCCAGTGTATCGGCAGCAGCCGGGTCACCAAAGTATGCCCACTTCACATCTGTAATTGTCTTTACAATCCCATGTGCCAAAGTTTCATTTGTATCCCTGTCAATAACATCTCCTGCAAGGTACTTGTCGTTTTCACCGTGTGCCAAATCCACAGCAACTGTTGCTGCACTGGCAAAAGCGACTCCAAACAGCCCAAACAGAACAAAAACTGACAACAGTACTGCAAGCTTCTTCATGGCGTTCACCAAAAATGTTTAACGTATAAGGGAGTTATAAATCTTATTGAATCTCCATTAGGTAACAATGTGTACCAAGGAGCCCGAATTTATATTGGTAAATGTTTAGATAATCAGCATTGAGAGACAGCATCGTACATCTGTAGCTGTTTAAATTGTATGACAGACCTCAATGCGTAAATGCCTTAAAGGATAATATCATTTTTGGCTTAGGTGGTGCAAATGGACATAGAGAAGAAGATCGAACTGATAACAAGAAAGCCAACTGAGGAAGTATTGACCGTAGAAAATTTGAGGCAGCTCCTGGAAATTGGAGTTCCTCTTCAGCATTATATCGGATTTGAAATAAGCGGTTACATTCATCTTGGCACTGGATTAATGGCAGGTGCGAAAATCGCTGACTTCCAGAAAGCGGGTATAAAAACAAGGATATTCTTAGCAGACTGGCACAGCTGGATTAACGATAAACTTGGCGGAGACCTCGAGACGATTCAAAAAGTGGCTTTAACTTACTTTAAAGAAGGAATGAAGCAGAGCATCAAAGTTATGGGCGGGGATCCAGATAAAGTAGAGTTCGTCTTAGCGAGTGAGATTTTGGAGAAAGGCGACTACTGGCAGACCGTCATTGACATTTCAAAGAACGTTACTTTAAGCAGAGTTATGCGCTCCATCACAATCATGGGTAGACAGATGGGAGAGGCAATAGACTTTGCAAAGCTGATCTACCCGATGATGCAGGTTGCTGACATATTCTACCAAGGAGTTAACATTGCACACGCTGGAATGGATCAGAGAAAGGCTCACGTTATCGCAATAGAAGTCGCTGAAAAGCTGAAGTACCACCCGCTTATCTGGGAAGACAAGAAATACAAGCCCGTTGCAGTTCACCACCACCTCCTGCTCGGATTACAGGAGCCTCCGAAGTGGCCGATTGAGAGCGAAGAGGAGTTCAAGGAGATAAAAGCAGCAATGAAGATGAGCAAGTCAAAGCCATACTCCGCTGTTTTCATACACGACACCCCCGAAGAGATCAAGCAAAAGCTTAGAAAGGCATTCTGTCCTGCAAGAGAAGTCAGATACAATCCAGTTCTTGACTGGGCAGAGCATATAATCTTCCGTGAGGAGCCCACTGAATTTACCATTCACAGACCAGCCAAGTTTGGTGGTGATGTAACTTATACAACGTTTGAAGAGCTCAAGAAGGACTTTGCTGAAGGAAAGCTGCACCCACTCGACTTAAAGAATGCTGTTGCTGAGTACCTGATAGAGCTCCTCAAGCCAGTCAGAGAGTACTTTGAAAAACACCCAGAGCCTTTAGAGCTGATGAAGGAAGTTAAGATTACGAGATGAGCTTAAATCTCTTCTGACAATTTCTCTATTTTCTCTTTTAAATCGGGGAGCTTATTTTTGATGATATCCCATATTAACTCCACGTCAATTCCAAAGTATTGGTGTATCAAAATGTTTCTGAGTCCAATTATCTTTCTCCATTCAATTTCTGGATGCTTTTCTCGAATTTCTTCTGGGATTGCCCGACAAGCTTCCCCGATAATCTCGAGATTTCTAACAACAGCATCAATAACCATTCTGTTTTTGGCAAACTCCTCAAAGGAGAGTCCTTTTGTGTACTCCTTAATTCGGTCAACAGCTTCAAGAATGTCTTCAATGTAAAGGCTATAATCCCTCAATCGGTACAGCCTCCTCCCATACATACTTTCTTATTTTCGGTTTTAAAGCTTCAACTGTTATCAGATCAACCCCCACTCCAAACAACTCTTCAAGGAAGAACTTCAGCTCCATGTAATTATCGAATGTTTTCTTACCTTTTTCAAATTCCACAAGTATATCCACGTCGCTGGTCTCCTTAGCTTCTCCCCTAACATAAGAGCCAAAAACCCAGATACGCTTAACCCCAAACTTTTTTAATTCACTCTTATGTTTCTGAAGCAGCTTTAGAATGTCCATCACATCTTTAGACATGAGCCCACCTAATAACAAATTTGCATCAGGAAATTAAAAGGTTTCTCAGGCGAAACCAAACATGAAAATAAACATGGGTGGATATCATTAAATTTCTTCGGATCAACTACTAAAACTTCAAACATAACAGAAGACTTCAACATCTACAAACGATAAAGCTTCCGAATAACCCTTTTAACATCTTCAACTTTTTCGCTTGAAAGCAATCCTACCCGAGCTCTCACCATTCCCTTTGCCACAGAGAAGACGATATACGGCTTTATAATGCTTTTCTTCTTAAGGTAACCTCCAGGGTAAAGATTTATGTCTTCTTCAGTTAGCTCCACATTGTATTCCCTAAATCCGCTGTTTAGGTTTGTGCTTATTTGAACCACAACCAAACTGTTGCTGACCCGGTTGAAATCCGTATTTGAGATAACCAAAACTGGTCTGGTCTTCTTTTGGGTTTTATCGATAAAAGGGAAATCCATAGTAACTACTTCCCACTGCTGGATTACCTTTGGAGGATCAGGGCTCATAAGGTACTCCTCCCACGTAATCATCTGGGTCATTATTCCAGTCCTCGGCGAGAATTGGCTCGATCACCTTGAGCATGCTTTTTATAAACTCCTCGTCCTCATCCTGAGATTTAGCGTTAGGAATCTTCTTTGAAAGTACGAACTCCCTTAAGGCTTCTTTGACCACCTCACTTCTGTTGGAGTACAGTCCAGCCTCCACAAGTTCATCTATCATCTTTGCTATTCCAGCGGGAATTCTTACGGTTATCTTTACACTTGAAGCAGACATTTAGACCACCTTGTAGCCTTATTGTCAGACACAAATATAAAGCTTTTGGAGACAGTTAAGATTAGACACTCTGTTTAAAACAAAACTCGTAAATACTTCCGTGAACACATCTTTACTCTGGTGGTGCTCCTTGAACGCTAACGTCAACTTAGATGCTCTTTTCCAAGGGAATGGCACAGCAACATCAGCACTTCCAAACAGTCAGAAACTTTTGATAAAACTTTTCGTCAGAAAAGTTTCTGGTGCGGGGGCGGGGATTTGAACCCCGGAACCCCTGCGGGACGGGACCCTCAATCCCGCGCCTTTGACCAGGCTCGGCAACCCCCGCTCAAGCCAAAATATTTCGGTTAAAATCAGCTTATAAAGTTTTCTGTTTGCTGTTACCGAAAAATTTATAAAACTCTCAACTCCCAATGATTTTGGACGCGGGCCGGTAGCTTAGCCTGGTTAGAGCGGCGGACTCTTAATCCGCAGGTCGGGGGTTCAAATCCCCCCCGGCCCGCCAACAAGCTGCACTTCTTCTGGAGTGCTTTTCGGAGACAAGAAAATGAGTTTTGAAAAATTAGGACTCTCAGAAAATACACTGGGAGCAGTCAGAAGAAAAGGGTTCTCGGAACCTACAGACATTCAGAGGGAAGTTATCCCTCTTTTCTTAAGAGGAGATGCAGACATAGTTGGACAATCACAGACAGGAACTGGAAAAACAGCATCATTCGCATTACCGCTTGTGGATATTATCAATGAGTATGAAAGGGAAGTCCAAGCAATAATTTTAACGCCAACAAGAGAGCTTGCTCTTCAAGTAGCTGACGAGATAAAGTCGCTTAGAGGCAAGAAAAGGATAAAAGTTCTTTCAGTGTACGGAGGACAGCCAATAGGTCCTCAGATAAGAGCTCTTAGGAAAGGAGCTCACATAGTGGTTGGAACTCCTGGAAGAGTTCTCGATCACATCAGAAGAGGCACGTTGAGGCTTGACGGAATTCAATACTTCATCTTAGATGAAGCTGACAGAATGCTCGATATGGGTTTCATAGACGATATAAGGGCAATATTCAGAGAAACACCAAGAGATAAGCGTGTTCTCATGTTTTCAGCAACGATGCCCCGTGAAGTTTTGAAATTAGCAAAACGATACATGAAGGAATATGACCTGATAAGAACGAGTAGCGACGAGCCAGTTCCAGACCTTGTGGAGCAGGAGTATATTGAGGTCGTACCAGCAAGAAAAATATCCGTGTTGAAAAGAATACTAAACAGTGAATTCTATGGGATAATCTTCTGCCAAACGAAGAGGGAGACCAAGACACTGGCAGAAAAGCTTGCACGTATGGGATATAGCGCCGAAGCTTTAAACGGAGATATGAGGCAAAGAAGCAGAGAAAGGACTCTGATGCGCTTTAAAAGGCGAAAGATAAACATCTTAGTTGCCACAGATGTTGCTGCAAGAGGAATAGATGTTCAAGACATCACCCACATTGTAAACTATTCTTTGCCACAAAATGCTGAAATGTATATCCATAGGATTGGCAGAACAGGAAGAGCGGGCAAAAAAGGAAAAGCAATAACTTTCATCATGCCGGGAGAGTACAGGAGGTTAAGGTACATTGAAAGCGTTGCAAAGGTTAGCATAAAGAAATCAAAGCTTCAAGAAAGCATAGACAGAGAAAAGAGAAGAGACTCAAGAAAGAGATACTGAGATTTGTCAAGACTTGGCAATATCGAGAATTATTTTAAGGTTCTCCCCCTCTTCTCTTATCTCAATCCAAAACGCTGAATACTGTTCTAAGTCAGCTCCAACTTCTGGGTCTGAGACTATGCTGTCGTAGAGATATTCGATCAGCTGTTCATGGAACAGAGGGTTATAATATTCAACAAACTTTTCAAATCTGAACGTCCAAACTTTTCCTTCAGAGTAACCCCTTGGCAGTGTGCCTTGGGAGAGTGACTGAAGTTTCTCATCAAGCCTCAAGTTTGGGAAGTTCTTCAAAATTATTGAAGACAAGCTCCCAGAAATTGCCTGTGCATCTGAATCAGTGAACTTGTAATCTTGCTTTAGAAACTCTATCCCAGAAACAATTCCTAAGTTTTTTACTTCGGCACTGCCATTTACAAGCTTGATTTCGTAAATTGTTGCATTTGAGATTGTTTTCCCTTTCTCCTTCCAGTACCGGTAATATGCCCCCAAATCCATGGCAGGAGGATGCTGATCTAAGACAAAGTACCATCCGTCAATTTTTATTACCGCCGCTGCATGCCCGATATCACTATTCGTGAAGTTAATGCTGAAAATATAAACCGGGGAGTAGTTCATGTCCAAAAGCAGTCCGGCCGTTAGGATTGCATAGTCAGTGCATATTCCTTTTCCCTTCATTATTGTTTCATAGGGAGTTTGTATCGTATTGTCTTTTCCCCTTACGACCTTAAAACTTCCATTACTGTATATTTCAATTTCTGGAGCGGGGAGGGATGCCTTTTTCCAGTCATATTGGATATGCTCCTTCTCCCACTCTAAAATGTTCCAGGCACTTTGCTGTAAGCTGTCACCTTTAAGCTGCTCAGCTAAGGGCTTTATTTTAGCAAGCTCCTCTTTACTCAAAGCACATGGAATTGCCCTTTCAAGGACATATCTCCAGAGAGGGTCTGAGCAAGAGGAAGTGGTATTAACTTGGGGCAATACTGCCGTTGAAGAGGTGGTTCGAGTGAAAGGAGTAGCTGTTGAGGAATGGGTAGAAAGAGTTTCAGAAGTTGCTTTTTCTGTTTGAGTAATTGTCTCGATTTGAACGCATCCGCTTACAAATACGAGTGCTATTATGAGCACTGAGAGCATGAATTTAAGCAGCTTCATAAAATCTCACCTCGAAAGTTGTTATGTGTTAAGGATTAAAAAAGTTCCAAGAACACTGAGTAGATGTTATCTGTAAAGTTTCCTTAGTCTAGCTGTTTATTTTATATATTCCTCTTCTAGCTGTTTAATAGCAAATTCGATCTTCTTTACTCTTTTATCCCTTTTATCCTTTGCATCTTCTTCAGGTGTTAACACAAGCGCAAGCATTACTCCCCACAATTCTTGCAAATACCATTCACCCAGTTCTTTCATCTTTTCATCATTACTACTACGAAGTAAGCCTCTAAATGTCCAATAAAGTTTCTCAGCGTCTTTGTTTCCGTAAGCCATCTCACGGGCCAAACCGAGGATAATTGCGTATATGTCTCCTCCAGAGCCTTCTGGAAGGACAACACTTCCCTCACCATTCACTACTGCATTCCCTTCAGTCTTGTTAATTTCAATTCCTGTTTCCTTTTGAACTTCTTCAAAAATGCTCATAAGTTTTGTCTCTCCAATATCTTCAATGAGAGTTTTCAGGTTTTTAGAATATTTCTTAAGCTTCTCAACATTCTCTTGGTAATCTTCTAAGTCCCTATATAATTCCAGTCCAAGAAGGCTATCCACAACAAAGAGTTCAGGCCTTTCAATTTCTTCCTTTATTTCAAGTAAATCCTCTGGATATTTGGAATTTACAACTCCTTTATCTATTAGTTCGAAGTTCTTTTCGAGCTTATCTTTGATTGAGTGAAGTATTCCCAATGCGTTGACAACAATTGGGGTGAGTCGTTGTTTTTTCATTTCTTCTAAAGACTGTTTTGTAGCATGTGTCTGGAGTGCCACATAAAACACCATTAACACTGTCGCCATTGCAGACAATCCCAAAATAATATTGCTCGCATCGGGGGATGTACTCTTTTCTGGATTGGCTGACCGTCCTATCCAATATGAAATTAAAATTATAAGCGAGATAGTTACCCCTGAAATTACAAAAGTATACCAATCCTGTATTTTCCAGTCAGATTCAGCGAGAGAGAGCACAAGTATTGCACCACCAATCAAAACTCCAACTAGCCAATAGGGATAATTCCAAGTCCCAGTACCTAATACTATTATCACGCCACAAAATATTATGAGTACAAAAACAAGCAGTATATCCTGTGTCTTCGAATTATTTTTCTTATCCATATTTTAAAACTCATCAACAGGATTATTTAAGATTTTCCAAATCTAAAGTTTTGTAGATTGTTATTCAGAATATTTAGTCCAGAGTAGCATGTCTCTGAGCTAATACTTATAATGAGACTTTGATTCAAAACTTCTCGTGAGGAATGAACTTTTTAAAATCAACAACGCTTTTAGAAACAGACTTCGTCCCCGTCAATGTTTTACAAAGCAAAAATTCTTGTGGGTCGTGGGGGCATTAGCCCCCAGTAGATGAGAAGAAAGTGAGGTGTGGAGCGAAGCTCCACTATGGGGGTTTGAGAGTACAGAGAGATAAGGGGGCTTTGCCCCCTTGTCTTTCGTTGTGGCGGGCCCGGCGGGATTCGAACCCGCGACCTCCGGCTTAGAAGGCCGGCGCCCTATCCTGCTAGGCTACGGGCCCTCGGGAACTAATCACCAGAAAGGTGTTTATAAAGATTGCGGTAGTTAAAAGAAAGAGAGAAAGCTCACGGATAGAGCCTTGTTGGGGTCCTTGGGAACAGGGTTGCCCATCTAACGTGGTCAAGATTGAGAATCCATGCAACTACTCTCTCGACACCAAGCCCAAAGCCGCTGTGCGGAACGCTTCCATACTTTCTGAGATCAAGATACCACTCGTAGTCCTTTGGATCCATGCCCTCTTCTAAAATACGTTGCACAAGTTTGTCGTAATTATCTTCTCTCTGTGAACCACCAATTACTTCACCATACCCCTCAGGTGCAAGCATGTCAGCTGCCAAGACCTTTCTTGGGTCTTCTGGGTCTTCTTTCATGTAGAATGCCTTGATGTGCTTTGGATAGCCATAGACAAAGAACGGCCTGTCGAATTCTTCCGTCAAAACTCTCTCTTCATCTGCACCCATGTCTTCGCCCCACTCTATGCTGACGCCTTTGCTCTGGAGGATATCAATTGCCTCATCGTAACTTATTCTCGGGAATGGCGGCTCCGTGTTCTTTAAGGTTGTGAAGTCTTTTCTGTATAGTTCAATTTCTTTTCTTCTCAGCTCTAAAGTCCGCTGAACCATGTAACTCACAAGCTCCTCCTCAACCTTCATGATATCCCAGAGGTCCATCCATGCAGCCTCAAGCTCGAGGTGCCAGAATTCTGTTAAGTGCCTCCTCGTTCTGCTCTTCTCTGCTCTGAAGCTCGGCGTTAGAGACCAGACCTTTTCAAGACCAAATATAGCTGCTTCAAGATAAAGCTGAGCTGATTGGCTCAGATAAGCGGTTTTATCAAAGTACTTTAGCTTAAATAGAGTAGCCCCACCCTCCACAGCGCCTGTGACCAATATTGGTGGGAACACCTCATACCAGCCGTCTTGAAGAAGCCATTCTCTTGCAGCTTGAATTAGAGTCGCTTTGACTTTCATTATTGCCGCAACTTTTGGGGATCTTAGATGGAGATGTCTTACATCCAGAAGAAATTCTGGACTTGCGTCCTTGGTAATCGGGAAAAACTCGACGTTTTGGATGACCTCAATCTTATCTGCCTGAATTTCAACTCCTCCAGGGGCCCTCTTATCTTGTTTAACGGTGCCCTCAATTACTACGCTTGACTCTATTCCGGTTTTCTTTGCAGTCTCATAAGCCTCTTTGCTAATTTCCTCTTTGAACACGGTTTGAATAATTCCACTTGAGTCTCTAAGTACTATAAACACCTTGTCTTTAATTTCTCTCTTTCTATACACCCAGCCAGCCAATCTAACTCTTTTTCCTTCCATCTCGGGTTTAACTTGAGCACAGTAAATTTTCTCAATCATAATCATCACCCCACAACTTTTTGAAAGTTGAACTGAGGGTTTATTAAACTAACCGTGAGCAGTGAAGAAAAGCCAACCCTCAATTTATCCACAGTACTAACGCTTTAACTTTCAATCTAAGCTCAATCAACATCGGCATTGTGCATCGAGTTTTCTTCAGATAATCATTATTTAAATTCTTTGCTATTTTAATTGGCAGAATGACAAAAAGCTTTAATATACTGTTAGCTGAAACTATTTCCCCCGCTGGAGGTGATAGGATGAAGGCAATACTTGCAAAGTACATTCTGGATGTTAACGGAGTAAGGGAGGACATGGCAGTTTTGATAGAGGGTAATAAAATCTATGATGTCATTCCGAAGGATAAGCTCAAAGAATATGATGTTGATGAAACTTTTGGTGGAGAGGGCTATCTCTTAATTCCCGGGCTTATTAATGCCCATACCCACGTAGCAATGACAAAATTTAGGGGAATCGGGGATGACTTGCCTCTGGATAAGTGGCTGAATGAAGTTATTTGGCCCATGGAAAAGGAGTGGAGCAAAAAGGAAATCCATAAATGGGCACTTATTGGAATTGCAGAGGCTATCGCCAACGGTTCAACAGTAATCAACGACCATTACTTCTTTGCGGATGAAATAGCCAAAGCAGCTCAAAAGCTTGGCATTAGAGCGTTCATTGGACAGACCATGATGGATTTAGTTGAATTTCCAATTGCAGAGCCAGAAGAGGGATTTAGGTTTTTTAAGAGATGGAAAGACAGAGATAAACTTGTTAAACCAGTATTAGCCCCACATGCAACTGACACGGTTTCTCTTGATCTTTTAAAAGAAATCAAAGAGTTCTCTGAAAACGAAAAGGCGTTAATTCATATGCACGTTTCCCAGAGCAGGGAAGAAGTTTTGAGAGTCAAAAGGAGAGAAGGAATCTTGCCCGTTGAATACCTCAAGAAAGCTGGAGTCTTAAATGAGAGCTTCATCGGCGTTCATGGCGTCTATCTGAGCGAAAAAGAAGTTGGGCTTTATGCAAAAAGTGGAGCAACGTTGGTGCATTGTGCAGTCAGTTTGGCAAAGCTTGAGGGAAGTATCGCACCAATAATTGATTTATGGGAAAAGGGAGGCAACATTGCACTTGGAAACGACTGTGCGGCTTCAAATAATTCACTTGACATGATCCAGGAGATGAAGTTTGCAGCGATACTAAATAAAGTCAGGAACCGTGATCCAACCAAAGCCTCAGCAAAGGACGTATTTTACTGGGCAACAGTTGGAGGAGCAAAAGCATTGAAAATTAAAGCGGGGCTGATAGAGAAAGGATATCTTGCAGATTTAGTTCTTATAAATATAAATAAGCTGCATTTTCTACCGAAGGCCAATATATTGTCGCATCTGGTGTACTCCGCCAAAGGAAGTGATGTTGAAATGGTCTTTGTGGACGGAGAGTTAATCTACCAGTTGGGAAACTTTACAAAAGAGCAAATCATTTTTTAAAATTATAGTTTTTTGTTTAATATATTAAGCAGTAAACCTTATATAGGATATTCTCCAAAAGATTCTGGTGCTCTTTGGATAAACTATAAGTATTTGGCATTATTATTTGGGGGGATTATAGTTGTTTATAGATCCCTTTGTAATCCGCTCTATTAACAGAAGTGAGCTCCGAAAGCGAATTCTCTTATATTTATACAACATATACCCTTCTTTTACGTATCTTGCTGAAATCGCAAGAGTTGTTCGTTCTGATCCTTCAAACGTAAAAGGTGCTCTTGTGGGGTTGGGGAATAGGTATAATGGACATAGTTCCCTTGTTAGCTTAGGATTAGTTGAAATAATTGAAGAAAATGGATTCAAATATTACAGACTTTCTGAATATGGGAAAAGAGTTGTTGAAATGCTGAAGTCATATCAATCATATTATAGGAAATTTATGTGAGGTGTAAAAAATGGAGTCGCTTGTCAAGAAAATTGATAAAAACATCTCAGCGATGATTCAGGTAGCTGTGCTAAACATACTAAAATTGGGAATGGAATACAGGATATTTAATAAACTAACTTCAAAGAAACATTATCTTGACATTCTAAACATGAGCTCCATCAAGAATAAACCTCTGCTAAAAGATCTCTTGGATACCTATGTTGAGATCGGAATAGTAGAGAGAACTCTAAATGAAATAAGAATGCGGGATTTTTCTTACACCATTACATTCAGCAGGGAGAGCATCAGCTATATACAACCAGATTGGATATCAGTATTCGAAGAAATGTATAAAATGACCACATACTCATTTATCAGCCCAGAGCATCCTAAGATTTTAATGGACTTTGATAAAGATGCAGATTTCTGGGATATGCGGCTTTCCCTAGAATTCAACAGTACTTACAGAAAGTTAATAGCATCCATAGGAAAGCTAAGAGACGAAATGACAGTTCTGGATTTGGGCTGTGGTTCTGTTTCTCCTGTAGAGATTGGAAAATTAGTAGGACCTAACGGAAAATACGTGGGTGTGGACTTCTCTCCGGGCATGTTAAGCATAGCAAAGAGTAGAATAAAAGAATTAGGACTCGATTGGGTAATCCTCAGGGAACTTGACATTAGGACAATGATCCCCCGCAGCAAATATGACATAATCATAATGAGCTTTGTTCTTGAGTACCTCCCCACGCTTTCACTTTTAAAAGTCATAGATACTGCCATGGCTGCGTTAAATGAGGGTGGGAAATTGATTATTATAGAGCCATTTAGAGAGAATTACCCGCAGATTGCCGCATGGGAGTTTTTTGAAAAACTAACAAAGGAGTTTACCAAATTTCCCAGCAAATCTGCGATAATAAATTCCCTCGAACAAACAAACTATAATTTTAGGCTTCATGAAATTGGAAAATCTGTTCTTGTTGTAGAAAAACTCTAATTTTATTTATTTTTCTAAATCTTGTTATTTACTTAATTTTTTGGTAAATACCTACATATGTAGGTACATCGCTATATGCTTATGCAAAAACAAAAAATTGATTTATATTCAAGACATAATATTATAAATTGCAAACTTTCCAAGGGAGGTGCCAAAAGATGGGATACCTCATAAAAAAGAGGAGAGGTGCCGTTGGTATCGGCACTTTGATTGTATTTATAGCCATGGTACTAGTAGCTGCAGTTGCTGCAGCCGTTTTGATTAACACAAGTGGGTACCTACAACAGAGAGCTGAAGCAACAGGAAGGCAAACGACAAAAGAAGTAGCAAGTGGGTTGAAAATTGACAGTGTTACAGGATATGCAAATGCTTCTAACACTATAAGTCACCTTGCTATCCAGATTTCACTCAATGCAGGAAGTGAACCCATTGATCTCACCCAAACCAAAATCTACATCAGCGATGGTAGCAACCAGATGGTTTATGCCTACGAGGGAAATGCCAAAGCATCCTTAACTGGACAACTGTTTGACTTTACTCTCAAACCATGGAGTGACCTAAAGACCAACTATACCAAGTTTGGTATTATAATTGTTCAGGATGCTGACAACTCCCTTAGTGGCAATGTCCCAACTTTGACCCCTGGAGACATAGTCATCCTCACGATTGACGCTTACAAGTCCCTTGGAGGCATTGGTCCGAGGACAGAAGTCACAATTGAAGTTAGGCCTGAGTTTGGTGCCCCAGGATTTACAAAATTTGTTACTCCAACTGCCTACGGGCTCAGTACTAATGACAAAGTTGTTGAACTCAAGTGATGCTTAATGTTTCTTTCGGCTTTTTACTACTTTTTTCATTAACCTTCCGGAGGGACAGAGAATGTCATTCTCATATCTAAAAGACAAATTCAAGAAAAAAACGGAGGGGAATGGAAAAGATAGTAATGTAGAGATAATCAAGTTAGATGAGCTCAAAGAGAACGAGATTAACGAAGAAAGGAAAAAAGAGGAAGAGGAACTACTGAACCAAGTTATGACAAGAATAAATGAAATCGAAAATGACATCCCAAGAATAAAAGTCAGCATAGATACCCTGAAATCTCAAATACAAGAAGTCCAAGAAGAAGTTGAAAAGTTGAACAAGACTATCAAAGATGTGATGATGCTTTATGAAGTGGTGTCTCAAGAAATCAATCCATTTAAAGACCAAGAAAAAGATAATCCTCTACTTAATGAAATCCAAGAACTCAAAAGACACTTGGAGGGACTAAGAACCGAGATTGTTCAACTAAAATCAGATTTGAAGTTGTTGGCAACACATGGAATTGATCTCGACGAAGTTATATATGAAGTAATTTCGGAGGGGAGATAAATGATTACTGAGATAGAGATCGAGGAGAGACTCAAAAAACTCCGAGGAAAAATCCCCAATGTACTCATAGAGGATTTAAGAGAAAGGTTACTCAGTAAAATGGATATTCTTACTCCAGAGCAAGTCGACAAAATAATCGAGAGAATACTCCAGACCTATTCCGGACAAGTAGAGAGGCTTATCAAGCTTGACAAACGCGTTGAAGAAATTGGCAAACATATTGAGGAAATTCGAAGCTATCTAATAGGAAAAAAAAGCATGAGTAAAGATCAAGCAACTCTTGAGAAAATAGCTGTTGAAGAAAAACTCCTCTCTAATTATGAAGAAATCGACATTACAAACTCTGAGAAAGTTGAAAAGGAGGAAGAGGTTATGGAGAAAAGTTTTGAGATACCTCAAGAAATTAAAGATGTATTGGCTGTTTCATCAAATGGTAAGGCTCGGCTTGAAAGGATTCCTCAAGACATGACATCCACAATGGTGGCTCTAAAGTGGTTAGGATTCCTAATAGATCGTGTTGGTATGCAGAATCTCGAAAATATACTGGAGTTCTACTATGAAATCGGCTGGATATCCGAAAACGTCCTGAATACCTTGCTAAGATATGCCAATGGGACTAAACCGCATCATAGGGAACCTAACTGGAGACCCGAAGATAAGTTAACTATTCAAGACCACTTAATTTCACTGTTGTTCATAGAAAGGCTTAGAGGCGTTAGAATAACTCGAGAAATTCTTGACTCAATAGAACGCGAAATGAAGGTGATAAATAGAATCTTAGAGGAAGTGTACGGCGTATAGGGGATTCCAATGGGTTTCAGTGTCTCAGCGTCATTCGCACTTATGTTCACAGTAGCTCTAATTTCCTTTGCTATAATGTACACAGCTATAGACAATACTTATAGTAATGTACTCGATGCAATTGAAGATCATGCCAATGATATAATCATGACTAAATCCTCACAGCTTTATGTATCGCTTTATGATTATACTACCCAGCTTAATGTGTCTGTTTATGATGTTACATTTAACATTACAAATAGCGGCACAACACTCTCTCCACCTCGCTGGAACTTTGTATATGATGGAGTACTAACCTCAAGTAACATTGACATTGAGAACAAACAGTATATTGTACCTGGAGACTCTTTGCTCCTAACAGTACTAAACGTTCCAAAAACTACAGATGTCCATGCTTTAGTTGTGGTTACAGAAACTGGATGCAATCTGAAATTCAAATGGCGATGGATATGGTTGAATCAAACTGCAGGCACGGGAACTGTGGAGGTAATTAATAGTGCATGGTATTGTCCAATGGAGGGATAAACATGGCAAGTAACGTTGCATCAGAACTTATACTCTTCATAGCATCTCTGCTGGTAGCAGGGATGGTTGCTGGAGGATTATACGTTGTAACACAGGATATTTCTGATGGAATAACGGTTAGAGGAAAAGACTTGGCATATAGTCTGAGACTGAATTTTGAGATTATAAATGATCCCGAGAACATCCCCACTGATAATACTGGAGCTTATATCTTTTATATCAAGAATATTGGAAAAGTGCCATTCACATTTGAATCTAACTCCATTATTGTCTTTATTGATGGAAATATGATACCTTCTTCAAATCTGACCTTCGTTAACTTAAATAATCCCACATCAAATCAGCTCTATCCCTATGATGTTGGCGAGATTCATGTTGCAACTTTCCTCTCATCAGGATATCATAAAATTGTTGTCATTCTTTCGAATGGAAAGCAGAGAGCACTAATATTCAGGATAGGGTGAGAAGCATGGGGACACTCCTTAAGATTCAAATTCCAAACGACGAACTACATAGAAGATTAGGGGGAGGGATACCCTCGGGAAGTATAATGCTAATTGAGGGAGATAGAGGTACTGGCAAGTCTATTTTCTCTCAAAGACTTCTCTATGGATTTTTAAAGAATAATCATACTGCTTCTTATATTTCGAGTCAATATACAACACCTGAATTTATAAATCAAATGGAATCCTTAGGTTACAGTATTATTACAGACTTAATTAGACGACGTTTGATTTTTGTATCTGTGTATCCTCTTTTAGTCGGAGTTTCAAAAAGAGAGAAGTTCTTAACAAGATTTTTAAGTGAATCAAGAATCTGGGATAGGGATGTTGTAATTATTGATTCAATTTCTTCCCTGCTACCAGCCACTCTCGATGAAGATGAGTTGAGGAGATTGGCAGACCATATTAAAAAATTAAGCTCCTTGGGTAAAGTAATAATGCTAACAGTCAACCCCAACGATATTGATGGGGACATCTTAAGAATCTTGGAAGAAATCTCTACCATATTAGTTAGACTGCAAGTGAAAGTTTTTGGAGGGGACTTGAAGAATTCTGCGACTATTGTGAAATATAACAATGCAATGGGGATATTCCAGAAGATTATCCCATTTAGAGTAGAACCAAGAGTAGGATTTATTGTAGAAATTGCTGCGGTGGTGTAAAATGGCTGAGAAATTCAGTGACAGCTTAGAGATTGCAATGGCACGTAATCCCCATTTAAGGAGGTATATAAACAGTTTTGTCAAACAAACAGGTAAATTCCCAGAGTTTCATGTCCAGCTTAGTAGGAGCATGAAAGAAATAAAATATCCAAACATAATCTATCCTGTTGGAGATCCGATTTTTATCCATATATACGGTGATCCAAAAACAGAAAGGAAGTATATAGTCATAGAACCTCGCATAACAAGTCCCCAAGAGGAAGAAAAGTACGAGCTTATCAAGGATAAAATCTTAGAAATGGCACCTACAAAGAGAATACCCGAGGACAAAGAGGAATTCGAAATGTTTCTTGATTCCCTATTTGATGAGGCACTAAATAAAGTAAGCAAAGGCGGACTGTTTAGAAGAAATACTGTAAATATCACAAGAGAAGAAGCAGAGAAATTTAGATATCTCCTAAAACGAGACATTGTTGGCATTGGACCCTTAGAACCCCTAATTCGGGATCCGTACATTGAGGATATTCACATAATTGGCGCAAATTACGTTTCTTTAGTTCACAAAATTTTCGAGTCCTTACCTACTAACATCACATTTGGGGACAACATAAGATTAGCTGACTATTTCAAAAACTTAAGTGAAAGAATGGGAAGACCTGTAAGTGATAAGAATCCTATAGTCGATGGTACCCTTCCGGATGGATCAAGAATTAACATCATATATAGCCCAGATGTCAGTATAAAAGGCCCCAGTGCTACTATAAGAAAGTTCTCAGCAACGCCCTTGAGTGTTGTACAGCTTGTTAATTGGAACACATTCTCTGCAGAAATTGCGGCATACTTATGGATTGCTCTTGAATATGGCATGAGTATATTCGTATGTGGAGAAACAGCAAGTGGAAAAACTACAACGCTGAACTCTATCATTCCCTTTATCAAGCCTAATGCAAAAATTTATACCGCAGAGGACACTCCAGAGGTTGTAGTTCCACATCCTACTTGGCAGAGGCTAACCACAAGAGAAAGAGGCCCAGAAGAGTCAAGGGTTACACTATTTGATCTTCTAAAGGCAGCTTTAAGATCAAGACCAAATTATATTATTGTCGGTGAGATTAGAGGTGCGGAAGGTGCAATAGCATTTCAAGCAATGCAGACAGGACATCCCGTGCTCTCTACATTCCACGCAGGGGATATAAAAAAGATGATTCAGCGCTTTACGGGTTCGCCTATTAATGTTCCTGTCACCTTTATAGACAACCTAAATATTGCCATTTTCCAACAAGCTGTTTATGTTAGAGGGAAATTCCTGAGAAGGGTTGTCAGTGTTGTTGAGATTGAAGGTTACTACGAAGAACTTGGAGGAGTTGCTACAAGAAATGTGTTCGAATGGGATTCTGTTTCAGATAGGCACATTTTCAGAGGTATGAACAACTCATATATCCTCGAAAGGAAAATAGCAGAAGTTGCAGGATATGAAGATCCCAAAGATATATACAACGAACTGTTCTTGAGGGCAAGAATAATCAAGAGGATGATAGAATTAGGCATAATGGACTATTACTCAGTTTACAGGGAGATTAAGAATTTCTATGAGAGGGGAATAGAGGGATTAAGCTTTAGGCTATGAGGTGATAATGTGGGAAGGAAGAAGGCTGGAATATTTACCCAGTCAGATTTGACAATAAGAAGTTACCTAAAAGCAATATTAGTGCCGAGCATAGCTACTTCAGTGGTTCTCTTCATTATAATATCAATTGCTCCACGCTTTGTAAGTATTCCCCGCATGGTAAGCATAGCCCTCTATGCAATACCGTTATTGCCTTTGATTTATGCTGTCTCGTACCCTTACGCAAGAGCAAGCAGTAAAAAAGTTAAAATAAACTCAAAGATACCATATTTTGCTACATATTTCGCAGTTCTATCCACAAGCGATGTAAGTAGAAGTGATTTGATATGGAATTTATCTACAGAGCAAATCTTAGAACCCATTGCAACGGATATGAAGAAAGTTTACTACTTAATAGCCAAGCTTCATCGTGGAATGCCCGAAGCACTGAGATTTCTTGCAAAGAGAACACCAAGCAAAGTTTTTTCTGATTTTCTTGAAAGGCTGGCATATTCATTGGACAGTGGTGTTGAACTAAAAGACTATCTGCTCCAAGAACAGAAGACTGTTATGGATGATTATGAGACATTCTATGAGAATGCCCTCTATGATTTAGATGTATTTAAGGAAATATACTCGTCACTTATAATTTCTGTTGTGTTTATGGTTACATTTATCATAATTGGTCCGATAATAACAGGCCAAGATATTGTGAGCCTTAGCATTTTTATGTTTGTACTTATTTTGGCCACTGAAATTGGTGTTTTGGTAGTTATAAAGCATAAAATGCCCGAAGACAAAATATGGTCGGAAACTGCAATGATACCTATTCGCAAGTCAAAAATAATTAGAGCAGCTGTAATATCAATTACTGGAATGATAATAATGGCAATTTTATATATCCTTGTAATAAAGCCAAGGTTTGACGTGCCTCTTCTTATGAGTATTGCAGTAGTCTTAACCCCTCTGGCATATGTTGGTAAAGTTATTGGAAATGAAGAGGAGAGCATAATTATAAAAGATGAAAACTTCCCGGCATTTATAAGGAGTTTAAGCTCGTCATTGGCAGCAAGTGGTGCTTCTCTTCATCTCGTTCTCAAGTATCTCAGCTCTCATGACTTTGGAACATTAACCCATGACATACGAAATCTTTACCGCAGAGTTGCTATGAGAATAAATGATTCAAGGGCATGGGATTATTTTGTTTCAGATACAGGGAGCTGGCTTATAAGCATATTCTCAGAGATATTTAAAAAGAGCATAAAACTTGGAGCAGAACCAGATTACGTGGGTATGGTAATTTCGAGAAACTTTGAGCGTCTTGTTAGACTCAGAAGGAAGAGACAACAAAATGTAGCCAGTTTCAAAGGTGTGATTTATGGGATTACAGGAGCTTTTGCATTTTCAGTTGCAGCAGCATTCCAAGTTGCTGTATACATGAATTACCTGTTCTCAAATATACAGGTCAGCGGAGAGTTTCTACAAAGCATAATATTTGTACCATCTTCAAGCGGCTTACGGCTAACGAGTTATATTTTAGTTGCAATTCTCTTGCTTCATGCTTTTTTATCTTCCTTCTCAATAAAATTGGCAGATGGTGGACATTTAGGGATCTCAATTTATCATTTTGTCATATTAACATGGATTGCTGCTCTCTCCATGTATATTGGAGAGCTTGCCATGAAAAAGATGATGACATTTGCAGGGATAATCTGGCCACTTTTGGGGGTGATTCTGTGAGAAAGGTCTTTTTTGCTGTTGTAATCTTTCTTATTTCCCTTCCACAAACAATAGCAGACTCTGTATTCTATGGATGGGTACAAATACCAACGACAATAATGATTGGAAGCACACAGATAATGCTTAAAGATATATCTGGGGCAGATGGTTCAATTTTTGTCGTATTTAAGGATGACAAAGACTCCAACATAGAAATCCTTCCACTTAGTAACTATATCCATTGGGAGGAATATAATCTCAGCTCCGAATATGTGCTACTAAATGAGAAAGGATATGCAAAACTGAAGCTCAACTTCCCGTACCTACTTGAGGGAGAAACCATGCGCTTTGGAGATTACAAAATATATTTGAAGTCTGTGACAAAAAAGCAAGCACAGTTGGAGCTGAGTTATAAAAATATTACAAAAGAATTCACATACAAGGGAGGGGAAATAAATTTCGAAGACCTAAAGCTTTCTTTGATATTAGCTCCGACAATTTTTGATGGGTATATATCTAGAGGGTATCCAAAGAAAATAGGTGAATGGAGCATAACTTTTGTGTCATATAATATCACAAAAGAAGATGGCACATTAAAGGAAATTGTTGAGCTCAAAATTAATAAAAAAACTTACTGGAGTGAAGTTGGAGATGTCCTTGATGCCGAAGGACTTAGAATAGAAATAAAGGATTTAGTTGGATCTACCTATTTGAGGATGGAGGTAGAAATTAAAGGTGCCTACCTTAACATTAGCTTAACTCCCTATTTTGAAAGCTGGCTAAGTGAAGGAAAAACAACTAAAATTGGATCCTATATTGTAAAAATAGAGAAAATATTCTCTGATCAAGCATATGTTTCAATTAAAAATCCTTGTGGGATGCCACTCAAAAGCGGTTTAGTTAAAATTGACAAGTTTTCACGCATGCTTTCATATGACGGAATTTCAGTAGGATTCATTGAAACAAAGGAGGAAAATGGAGAAAAAAAGGTCAAGACCGTAATTATTATAGATAATGAAAAGATACCAAAAATTGAAGATGTTGCCTTTCTTAATGTTTCCTATGAAGTTCCAGCCAAGATTACCCAGTACAGCACTTTTGAGACTAAGGTTATATTAGAAAACACTGGAAAAGGCGATCTTAGATATGTCGAGATACTTCCAAATCTCTCAAAAATATTCTCTATTGTAAATGACTATCCGAGATACATTCCCACAATCAAAAGAGGAGAGAAAATTGAGCTTACCCTCGTACTACAATCCCAAGCTTATGGAAATTTAACAGTAGGGAACATCAGAGTATTGGCACATGCTCCTTACGAGCTTTCATGCTATGGTTTAGGAGAAGTTGAATTTTCTTCAGAAAGAAAAAGGGTAGAAATTCTAAAAGCAGAGCCAAACTACAGTATTGATGTAAAGACTCTAAACGGAACAGTCGGGAGTCCTATTCCACTTAATATTACGATAGCAAATTTAGGTAATGTAGATAGCCCGTTTGATTTGACTGTTGCGCTCCCAAAGGAATTCGGTGTTGTCGCAGAGAACTTTACGATATACGGAAAGTGGCTTCACTTAAGGGATACCTTAAAACCTGGTACCTCAAAGACATATAAAATGTTCTTAATCTCCACAAAAGAGGGACAGTACGAAGTGGAAGTTTTAGTAAAGAGCTTTGGAAAGTTATTCCAAAAATCTACAACATTAACAGTAACCTCATTAGTAAAGGAACACACTGAAAATATTTTATTAAATCAAAATGTCACATGTACCCCAAAAGTCATAGAAAGAGTTGTAGAGGTTCCCAAGATTATCCAACAAAACAACACTGTTACCGTGGAAGCTGTTTCACTGAAGTGGAAAATTGTGTATGGTGGAGGATTCTTCGTAGGTGGAGTAATATTTATTTTAGCCCTGGCATGGATAGCAGCGAAATTGGAAGAACGGAAGGAGAGGTAGTATAACTCAACCTAAGTATTATAAACCCTCCCCCTTTCTTTCCTTTAGGTGAGAAGATGAGAAGAGGTCCAGTATTTTTAGGGAAAGCTTATATTCACTGGTGCGAGAAGTGCAATGTTCCTCTAATCAGCGAAAAGTGTGACGTTCATGGAAAAGAGGGAGTTTTCAAATTAGATTTAACTCCCCCAGCAGATATTAGATTCGCTTTTGAAAAAGATTTGGAGTTCATCAGGAGGGAATTTAAAAAGCACTATAGCGTTGATATTGGCGAGATAATTGATGGAAAAGTACTTCTTCTCAACAAAACTCCGGGAGAGGATGATATCTACGAGATAATACTTGATGGTTACATTTTTGGATGGCTCCGCTTTGACCCGCTAGAACTTAAATGGAAGCCAGGGCTTAAGGTTGAAGGAGCGATTGCACTTTGGAAACGCTTTGGAAAGAATATGAGAAAATGGGTCATTGTGGATAAAGGAGCTGTGGAGCCAATAAAGGAAAGTGCAAATGTTCTGCCTGTGGGCATAATTGAGGCAGATCCTTCAATTAAGATAGGGGACGACGTCATAATTGTAAGTGAAAGTGGAGAAGTAATTGCCACAGGGATAGCAAAGAAAGGTTATGAGCAGCTTATAGACCCAAAAGAGAGAGGAACGGGCATTAAAACGAGGCACCAGAGAAACATTAAGTACAGAGAGGGAAAAAATGCCACTATTGACGATGTAATTAAAGCCAACAAATCAGCACTTGAAGAAAGGGTTAGAGAAGCAAGAGAGTTTATAAGAAAAACTGCTGAGAAGATAAAGCTCCCAATGGCTGTTGCATTTTCTGGGGGCAAAGATAGCCTGGCTGTTCTTGGATTAATGCTTGAAGAATTTGGAGATGGATTTACAATTTTCTTCAACAATACAGGGATAGAATTCCCTGAAACTCTGCAGTACATTGAGGATATGAAAAAAGAGCTTAAGGACAAAAATATTGAGTTTATAGTCGCCGATGCTAAAGACGCTTTCTGGCATGCTATAAATGTCTTTTCTCCGCCTGGAAGAGACTATCGCTGGTGCTGTAAGGTTACAAAACTCGGTCCTATAACGCTGACAATCAAAAAACACTACCCTCAGGGTGTTTTGATGTTTGTGGGACAGAGAAAATATGAGAGCATTCAGAGATACAAGCAACCAAGAATTTGGAAAAATCCCTGGGTGCCCAATGAGATAGGAGCATCTCCAATATTTCACTGGAATGCCCTTGAAGTCTGGCTTTACATATTCTCAAGGAAGCTAAAATATAATCCACTATATGAACACCGTTTGGACAGAATCGGATGCTTCCTATGTCCGAGCTCATCTTTAGCTGAAATTTATACTCTTAAAGAGGAGAAATCAGAGCTGTGGGATAAATGGGAAGGAGAACTCGAAAAATGGAGGAAGCGTCTTAATCTTCCTAAAGAATGGGTAACCTATGGGTTCTGGAGGTGGAAGCAGCTTAGCAGAGGACAGAAGATGTTGGCAGAGCAGCTTGGAATTGATCTCCCGGAGAAGAGAGTCTGGGAACCTGTGAAGTATTCAATTGAAGAGCACGAAAGTGGGTATTTAGTAAAGCTAAACACAGCAATAAACTTGGAAAGGATTAAAGAAGTTGCCCCCATTCTTGGTGAAGTCGAAATAGGGGAAAATTACATAAAGGTCAGCGAAATAGTTTTCAGAGAAGAGGGAATATTTGCTCCTGAACGGAGAGAAGGCATTCAGGCATACTATTTAGTCAAGAGAGCCTATGAATGTGTTGGCTGTGGAGTTTGTGTCGGAAAGTGTCCAGAAAATGCACTGAGCATAAATCCAAAGACGAGAAAAATTGTCGTTGATTATGGGAGATGCATTCACTGTGGGGAGTGTATGGAGGTATGTCCCCTGTTGAAAATCAAAAATCCAAGAGAAGGAAGTCAGCTTTAATCATAATATTAGTTGTTATTTTCCTTCTTCCGTTTGCTTCTTCCCAAGGGGAATATGACTACAACATTGAAAGCTACTCAATTTATTTTGATATAGTTAATGACAACACAATAAAGGAAACGATTGAAATCAGTTTAACAGCAAATACAAACTTCAGCAGGTATGTCTTTTACTCGGACTACCCCATAGAAAACCCTGATGCAATAGTTAAAATCAATGGAGAGATGAAGATTGTGAATGTAAGCGTGAGTAAAATAGTCGGCGGGATAAATGCCGTGTATGTAAAATTTCCACCAGTTAAAAAAGGGGATCGTATTACAATCAAAATAAGCTTTTATTCTTCTGGGATGCTGCAAAATGTTCAAAATAAGAAGCAATTTGCTTATTATATAAGATTCAATCAGCCCGTCAATCTTTTCTATGTAAGACTGTTTATCCCAAAAGGATATGCAATTCTCTCCCCGATAATACCATCTCCGGACATGGTAGAAAGCTCAGAAAACAGACTTGTCTTGGAATGGAGAAGAGAGAACATTAAGGCAGGGGAGGAGTTCTATTTCATAGTTGGATTTTCCGGTGAAATCAAGGGATTTTCCCCTCTGTGGCTTGTGGTGATATTTGTATCTGCATTTGCAGGAGGGTTCTTTGCGGGAATGCTATATAAGGAGAGGAAAGGTAAAGAGAAAGTGGAGGTACTTAGGAGCGATGAAGAAAAAGTCATTGAACTCTTAAAGAATGGGCCTGTTTTGCAAAGTGAACTCGTTAAAAAGCTTGGTGTTTCAAAGGCAAAAGTCAGCCTTCTCCTAAAAGATATGGAGAAAAAAGGACTAATCGAGCGTGTTAAAGAGGGCAGAAGTTACCTCGTTAGACTCAAAGAAAGCTAAGGTTTATAAAGAATGAAAATTAGCCCATAAAACTGCGAGGTGAATGAAATGGAGTTTGAATGTCCAGAATGTGGGAGCGAAAATATTGAAGTGATTAAAGAGAGAGGAAGGGAGGTTACACTTAAGTGTCTTGACTGCGGCAATGTCTGGATAGTTACTTTGCCAAAACTTTTGAAGATTCCCCTTATCGTCAGCAAGCACGAGAGAAGCTTTAAAGCTGAGGCAGAGCTTCCAGAAGATGAGGAGATCAAGGTTGGAGATATAGTTGAGATAGAAAATGATGAAGTCAGGATTACAGGCATAGAGCTTGAAGGAAATAGAAGGGCAAACAAAGCAAAAGTAAGTAAAGTCAAAACGCTCTGGGGAGAAAGCTTGAGGTATCCAAAAATCATTGGCGTCTCAATTTATCTGCCCAAAGGAATTACACAGTCATTTAAAGTTCAAGTGGACAGAGATGAGGAGTTTGTCGTAGGTGAAGTCCTTGAAGTTGGAGGCTATACATTCAAAGTCGAGAAGATAAAAACAGAGAGAAAGATGCTCACACATGGAAAAGCAAAGGCAGATAAAATAGTACGGTTAATGGGACACCAGGTAAGGGCAAGAGCAAGCAGAAAGCTTAAAATTTATAGGGGCTATGAAAGCGTGGAGAGATAAGCTAAAATACTTCCTCTCCAAATTCTTTTTTGTGAGAGCAATGAGTGAGGAAAAGCTATATGAGAGATGGGTAAGGCTTGTTAGGCAGCTTGAAAGGGAGGGAATAATTAAAAACAAGCAAATTAAGACAGCTTTTCTAAAAGTCCCACGATATAAGTTTGTTCTTGACAGATACAAGCACTATGCCCATGTTGATGAGCCTCTGCCTATTCCTGCGGGACAAACCATTAGCGCCCCTCACATGGTAGCTATAATGTTGGAAGTCGCCGATCTAAAGGAGGGCATGAACGTCCTTGAAATTGGAACCGGAAGCGGATGGAATGCCGCCTTAATATATGAGCTTGTCAAGAGAGATGTTTACACAATTGAACGAATCCCCGAGCTGGTGGAGTTCGCAAAGAGGAACTTGGAGAAAGCTGGCTACAAAGATAAAGTTCATGTGATTTTGGGAGATGGAACAAAGGGATTCCCCCCTAAAGCCCCATATGACAGAATTATAGTTACAGCAGGTGCCCCAAAAGTTCCAGAACCCCTTATAGAACAGCTCAAAGTTGGTGGAAAGCTGATAATACCCGTTGGAAGTTATCATTTATGGCAAGAGCTATATGAAGTAATAAAGCTTGATGAAAAAGGGAGAATAAAGGTGATAAATCACGGGGGAGTTGCGTTTGTTCCACTAATTGGAGAGCATGGATGGAGGGAATAAAGTGAGAATTAGGCTAATAGCTTTTGATTTAGAGGGAACATTAGTAAAATCAAAGTCAAGCTGGGTAGAACTGCACAAACGCTTTGGTACTTGGGATAAGGGAAGAGAATATGCCGAGAGATTTTTTAAAGGAGAGTTTAATTATCAAACATGGGCGGATTTGGATGCATCTCTCTGGAAAGGACGTAAGAGGGAGGAAATACTGGAGTGGGCAAATTCTGTTGAGTACATGAATGGAGTTAAAGAGCTCTTTGAATTTTTGAGAGAGAACAACTTTAAAATCGCCATAATCAGCGGAGGTTTAATGTGTCTTGCAAAAAGGGCTGCAGATGAGCTTAACGCAGATTATGTGTTTGCAAATGAGCTCATTTTCGATGAAGAAGGCAGGGTAACGGGAAAGGTCATTGCAAGGGTTGATTTCCAGAATAAAGGAGAAATTTTGGCAAAGCTAAAAGAAGACCTCAAGCCTTCATTAACGATAGCTGTGGGAGATGGACACAACGATATTGCGATGTTCAAAGTAGCTGATGTCAGCATAGCAGTAAATCCTCACGAAGGTGTTGAATGGGACTATATTGCAAAGGATTTGAAGGAAGTGAAAGAAATCATCAGAAAGATTTTAGAAGAAAGAGATCAGTGAAGGGCGTGTTCATCACTCTTCAGCAAAGCAAAAGCTCATCATCCCTTTGAGTTATTTATTTCTTCACTGTTCCGCGGAGAGGGCGGGAGCTGGGCCTACCAGTAAAGCATTAGCAATGAGAGTTTAAAAATCTAAAGCCCGCTCATCTTTTGGAGCAATAGCCAGAACAAATCGCCATAAAAGACCGAGATTAAAAATCCCAAAAAGAGCGCCGGTGCAAAGGGCATGGCTTTTCTAACGATGAACTCGTTTTCGAGCTTTCCTTCATCAACAAGCTTTTTGAGCTTTTCTATTTGCTCTTTTGTTAAGCCTTCAGCAGTAGGAGATGCTATAACATTTTCATAACTGAGCTTTAGGAGACTTAAATTCCCGGCAACTAAAGCTTTTTTGAATTTATCTGTGAAGCTTTCTCTATCTCTTAGAATTTCTCCATTCTTTTCGTAAATCCATTCTCCCAAAATGTCCCATTCTTTTAGCTCTTCAATAGGTTTTCGCTCTATGAGGATTTCCTCCCTGAGTACTTTAGTAAGAGAGAAGAAAACTTTGAAAATGTAAAATATGACTAAAAGCTTAACAAAAGACCTCAAAAAGACAGATCCCGTAATATAAGTGAAAATTGCCAGTGATGCAACTCCAATTGTGTTACCAACTTTTTTATATTTTCCAAGTATTCCCACCAGTACCAAGGTCCCAATCCACCTAACCAGAGGATGCAATGCAACACCAAGGTAATATTGCAAAACCACAAAAAACCCCAACGAAACCATAATCCAGAGAGTTAGTTCAACAGTTAGCACCACATTTTCAGTAAAAACAGCCTTCAGCCTATCGGTTTTTTTCTTTACAATTAAGCTTGCAAGGGCATATATGAAGAGAAATGGAAAGACTCCGATTATGCTGTTAAAAAAGAGAGTCAAAGCATGCAGGGGATAATAAACGGCATAAGGAGCTTTTATTTTTGCATATTCCGAAGCATAAGGAAAGAGCGCAGAATATCCGGCCAAGATTATGACATCTCCACTTGCCCATCCTCCCATTAGATACATGAGATATCCTATTAAAAACCCCGCCCCGAGACCGATCAATCCTGAGGATGCATAAAAGAGGTTTCCAACTTTAAGACCACTACAGATATAATAGACTATTCCCAAAGCTACAAAAGGAAAAATATGCTTGTCGTCAATAAAGCCAGTTTTTATGTCAGTGTAGGAAGTTAGAACCCCCATAATAACCCCAAGAGCAATTAATAGAAATTGCACTATCTCACCTCAAAGGTTTTGTATGATTTCCTCTCTGATCGTTGCTGTATAATTGGAAATCACTCCATTTATACTCCTCACACTACTTAAAATAACCCGAAGAGTTATAGCAACAAGTATCAAAGCTACAGCAACCATAAACAGATATTCTAAGGCACTTTGAGCTCGTCTCAACACTCCCACCAAGATAATTTACATTACCAACAAATTTAAAGATTGCTGTACTCATTCTTTACCTGATTTGTAAGATTTGAAGTCACATTGGAGATTGTTTCTCCCAATTGTTCTGCATTTCCTGAAGTTGATTGGGGATGAACACGATAAATTATGATGATCACCATAAGTGCTATTGCCATCATAAAAAGATACTCAAGTGCCCCTTGTGCTCTTCTCATCTATGCCACCCCACACTACTTTTTACAGTGGAAGGAAGATATAAACATATTTCCCCAAAATTGAGCGATGTTTACCAAAAATTGTGGGATTATAACATTTTTAAACATCCTGAGCATGGTATTGAATGGTGAGATAATGAAAATATACAAGCTTTATGTGAGAGATGAATACTTGGAGATGATAAAAAGTGGAAAAAAGAAAATTGAAGTCAGAGTGGCTTATCCACAGATAAAGGGCATTAAACCAAAAGATAAGATAATCTTTAATGATCTTGTGCCTGCCGAAGTAATCAGTGTAAAAAGATATGAAACATTCAGGCAAGTGCTCAGAGAGGAACCAATTGAAAAAATTTTTCCGGACAACCCAAGCTTCGAAAAAGCCTTAGGGAGATTTCACGAGATGTATCCAAAGTGGAAGGAGAACCGCTACGGTGTAATTGCAATTAAATTCCGCATTCTGAGACCAAAACCGGTAGGTGAGCAAAAGTGAAGAACCTAAAATTCGACGGACGCTATAAGGATATGCTACTCAGCGGAAGAAAAAGAGCGACCATAAGATTAGGAAAAAAGATAAATCTAAAGCCTGGTGATGAGGTTTTGATACATTCTGGGGGATACGTATTGGGAAAAGGCATTATAAAGAGAGTTGAAACAAAGAAAGTTTCTGAGCTCACTGACGAAGATGCTCGTTTGGATGGATTTAAAAACAAAGAGGAGCTAATAAAAGCCCTGAAAGAGCATTACAAGCACCTAACTCCAAATACACCAGCAACAATAATAGAATTTGAGATAACCAAGCTCTTGGAGAAACCCATCCTTTCAGCGGACTTCCCATATGAGGGTAACAATCCAATAGAAATTGCCGAAAAGGCACTCAAATACCTTGACAATCTAAGCTTTGAAGAAATTGCACTTTTGAACCTCTTCCTGAAAGAGGGAAGCCTCAGGAAAGCAGCATATAAGCTTGGAGGGTTAAACAAGAGATATAAAATTAGAGAAGTTTTAAGAAAGGCATACGAAGAGCTCAAAAAGAAGGGTTTAATGGAACCAAAAATTTAATACACCCATATTTGCTGTCTTGAATTCCAGTATTCTTTTAACTCCTCCTTTGTATGATGTTCTGCCACTGGATAAATTCTCACCGAATACACACCCCTCATTTGAGATATTTCAAGGGCAATGTCTCTTAAGCTTCTTTCGTTTTCAACGTTTATAACTGCGACCATATTTGAATCTCCTACAGTTTGGTATATCTCTTCTATTAGCCCTCTCTTCCATAGTTGTCTCTCAACTTCGGTAGCCTTTTCCTCAGCCGCACTTATGAACAGTATAACTTTCATACTCTCACCTCCATACTATGATATCTCTAAAACAATTTATACGCTCTATGCTAACTCTAAGTGGTGAAAAATTGCAAAATAAGACCTTAGAATACATAAAAAATGCTATCCTCCCGTATTTCATTGAACTGATGCTTTTCTGCAGAGTTTTTAAGTGCGTTGCTTGACAGTTTAACCGGGAAAAGTTTGAACTTTCCGCTTCCTATGAGTCTTATTAACTCCAAACTGAACTCTTTAAGCTCATTTTCGTCAGTAAATTCAATCTTAGCTATGAAATCGTACTCCCCATAGAGCCAGTACCCATTCACAGGGAGCTTTTTAAGGACTTCATCTCTTACCCCCCATACCAGCAGTATAGCCTCGAGCTCAACCACCCCCAAGAGTTTTCAGCTATCAGATGCGGTAGGTGTATAAATCATTTTCGTATGCTTTTCGGATAAAATGGCAAAATTTAGAAAACTTTTTGGCAACTCTCCGTCATCTATGCAACATCGTTTTCATAGGCTCTAAATATTTAATCCATAAATAACAAAGAGTTTTAACCTGAGAATCGGAGATAAACACGGTGGTGTTAATGATCAAGGCTGTGTTCTTCGATTTTGTTGGAACTCTTTTGAGCAAAGAGAGCGAAGCTGTTACCCATCTCAAAATCATGGAAGAAGTTCTGAAGAATGCGAATGCAGAAATTAGCACAAAACAGCTTTTGGAGGAATATGAGCAACTCACAAAAGAAGAGTTCAGCAAACTGGCAGGAAAACCTTACAAACCAATACGCATTATAGAAGTTGAAATTACCGAAAGGCTTGCCAAAAAATACAATTTTGAAGTTCCAGAGGATTTCTGGCAAATCCACTTGAAAATGCACCAACTCTATGGAAAGCTTTACCCAGAGGTCGTTGAAACTCTAAAAGAGCTCAGAAAGAGAGGCTATCACGTTGGGCTTATTACGGACTCAGATAATGACTATTTAAGGGCTCATTTAGAAGCATTGGGAATTTTTGACCTCTTTGACAGCATAACAACAAGTGAAGAGGCAGGATTCTTTAAACCGCATCCGAAAGTTTTCGAAACTGCACTTAAAAAAGCTGGAGTTAAAGGAGAGGAAGCGGTTTATGTTGGTGATAACCCTCTCAAAGACTGTGTTGGTGCAAGGCAAGTTGACATGATAAGCATCTTGCTTGACAAAACAGGAGAAAAGAGAGAGCTTTGGGGAGAGTGCGAGTTCATAATAAGCGACTTGAAGGAAGTTTTGGACATAGTATCTGAGATCTGAGGTCAGCAACGGCAGGGTTCATCACAACTCAGCCAGCGAAATTACCATCATCCCTCTCTTTTCAGCTCAGCCTTTTCTTCGCCTCCCATAGCCTTTGAAAGGCTGTAATCCAAGCCAAGGCTGCAACAATGTAAACCCCCACATCCACTCTGTTAAAGAGTGCTGCAGTTATTAAAATCAGCAGTCTCTCAGCTCTCTCTGCAATACCCACAGCTAAAGTTCCACTTCCAGCAAGCTCTGCTCTGCATCTTTCGTAACTTACCAGATATGACCCGATTAGAGCTATGAACGCAATTTTCCAATCAACCAGATCACCATAAGAAATTCCAAATAAAACTGCCCCATCACTGACTCTGTCAGTTGTTGAATCTAAAAATGCCCCAAAACGGGAAGTTCTGCCAGTTAGTCTTGCTAAAGTGCCGTCAAGAGCATCAATTAGTGAGCCAAAGACTAAAGTCAGTGCTGCTAATCTCTGCTCTCCTATAGCAAAGAAGTAAGCAGCCAATAGGGAGATCAGCATCCCAATGAGGGTGAGCTGATTTGGAGTCAGACCGATTTTCGCCAGAGGCTTGACAATTGTTTCCAAGTAACCTTTGAAAATTGATCTGTATTTATTGAGCATTTTTCCCGACCTCTATCACTTTTTTCCCCCTCTCTTGGGGTATTATCTTAAGTTTAGCATTTTCGAATTCCTTTCTTAGTCCTTCCCCTTCTAAGAGTCTGTCCAAAAATACTGCTAACGCTGCAACCTCACTGTGAGGCTGGTTCCCAATTGCAACGTTGTAGTGAGCAAGCTCGTAAACTTCCCTCGGGACTTTCTCTGCTCCTACAACAACTAAGATGTTTTCTCCATGTCTTAAATGCTCCCTGATTTTAGGCAGTGCATCATCCACATGAATTCCATACATCGTGAGGTGGACTATCTTCCCTTTCCATTCCCGCATTACCCTCTTCCAGTGAGGGTCAAATTTTATAAAGAACGGCCCTCCCCAGCGCTTTATAACGTCCTCAACACTTTCCCTTACATGTTCGTCTTCATCAGCTGCAATTATTATCCCATCCGCTCCAAAAGCCCTTGCTGTCAACGCCACATGGGTGGTTATCCTTTTATCTCTCTCAGGTCTGTGTCCCAATCGTAACACTACTATCATTTGTATACCCCCCTTAGAATGTACCAGTACTTTCTGAAGTTATCGGGCCAAGGTTTATCCTTATAAAACTCATAAAGCGCTGTCATACTCCTTTCAATATCTTTATAGTTGTACTTCAGAAGCATCTCATTAAGCTCCTTTTCAGGAGCTGATGCAAATATAAAGAGAGCAAATATCTGCTCATTTTCATTCATCCTGTTGAGCATTAGAGTCAGCTTTGTCTTCAGCATGGGATTAAGTTTTTTCTCTACTTGTGTCATGAGCTTGTCCTTAAGATTTGCAAGGTAGTCAGGGCCAACATCAATATGCTCATGTCCCTTCAGCTCTTCTGGAGCCTGTGCAACAAGTTTAAAGTTTCCTTGAGTTAGGAGCTGATACACTCTTGGAAAATACGGAGTTGCAATGTACTCATCCCTTGTGCCAATAAAGCCGTGTTTGAAGTCAACAACATACCATCTTCCTCCAGAGTAGAATTCTGAGAGCGGATTTATAATGCAGTCTGTACCGTTGTATAGGCTGACGATTCTTGAGGGGACGTTTATCGATTTCATCATTGCTGTAAAAAGGAGCTGCCCTTCAGCATAACTAATCTTATTCTGCTGAAGTATTTTCTGTGGGTCTATTGATGCTGTCGTATCCCCAAATTTGTAGTGGGTTAGAATCCACGAGTATATTTTCTCCGCAGCTTCAACTTCGGATTTCGATTTAAGGACAAGCGGCAAAGCATAGTTCCTTAAAATGCTAACATTTGCATAAGGAGTGGAATTGAACCGTTCAATCCAGTAACCATCAACCAGGTATTTGTTTTCGATCCAGTAATACTTATCACCATATGCCTTCCTTAAAGTTTCATTATTAGCAAACCACGGAGCCCAGGTGATCTCAATGTATCTGCTGACAATTTCCTTCTTTTCATTTCCATTTTCAAAGTAGTTTACAATAACTGTCACATATCCGGAAACATACCTATACGGAGCATCTATTTGGTAGACTATCTTATATGACTGTCCTCCGTATATTTTCTCAGGAATTCTATTCCTGTTAATGATTTTCAAGCCATCAAGGAGATTAACGGAAACCTCCCCTATTTCTATTGGTGTCATACCACTGTTTTTTAGTTCAACAGTTATGTTGAAGATTTTTCCACCGCTGACAGTTGAAGGGAGCTTTATATTCATGGAAAGCTCTCCAGGCGTCATTTTTGTTTCTGTTTCTTCTTTAACAACAGTTATTGTGAACTCATGGTAGAACCCCTTCCACGTTCTATGAAGCTCATCAATGAGCTCCAGGGGAACTCCTATTGTATACACCCCGGGTTTATCCGGAGCTTTTACTATCCAAACAAGCTCTACTTTCTCCCCCACCTTTAACGGGGAAGGGAACTTAGGATTTTGGAGAATTTTAAAGTCTGGATTGTTAATCGCCAGATCTGCTCCAATGAAGGCAACTTTCCCTGTGTTGTTGATGGTCACAATTATATGGAACGTCCCCCCGGCTTTTACAACAGTCCTATCAATTTCAAAAGTCACCACAGCCGGTTGCTTAATCAGGCATCCCGATGCAAAAATAACTAAAATTAAAAGGAGAGCAAATTTTTTCAACTATCTCACCTTTTTAGCTCATGAAGGAGGATTGCCAATTCTCCAAGCTCACCAATCTCCCACTTTACATTAATTGGCGTTCCCATTTCAATTTCTTTCTTACTAAGCCCCGGCTCAGTTCCACCAAAGATAAACATCACCTTCTTTTCTTTCGATCTTTCCCTTAACCCCTCCCAATTAGCTGGTTCCCCAAACTTCGTGATTGTATAGATTTCGTCGGGCTGAACTACCTCAATTGCGTCTGGCAGATCTCCCACGATTAAGACATTTTTGCCTCTTTTGAATGCTTCCTTATGTATCTCGGGCACTCCCATTTGTGCCGCAGTACCTGTAGGCTTTGAAATCACTAATAAGTCAACGTCAAAGCCAAATGCTATTTTAGCAAACTCCTCAAGCTTCCTTGTTGCATTGATGTTGTGATACACAACGATTATCATTCCCTCACCTCCAAAGGCTCTTTAAAGGATTGAACCTTAATAACCTTTAGGTGGTTGCAATGATTACGCTGACTACGGACTTTGGAATCAAAGGGCCATATGTCGGAGAGATGAAGGGGGCGATATTAGGCATAAATCCAAAAGCGATGCTCATTGATATCACGCACTCAATTACAAGACACAGCGTTCTTGAGGGCTCTTTTGTGATGGAGCAGGTTGTAAAGTACTATCCAAAAGATACAATTCATATTGGAGTAATTGATCCAGGGGTTGGTACGGAGAGAAAAGCACTAATCATAGAAGGCGATCAGTTCTTAGTGGTTCCCGATAACGGCTTGGCAACTCTTCCACTGAAACATATAAATCCAACGGCGGCATATGAAATCGACATCAAAAAGATGGAAGCAATAATTGGGAGAAAGATCAGCTCGACCTTTCATGGAAGAGATGTATTTGGCCCTGCTGGTGCCTTGCTTGAGCTGGGTTACGAGCCCTCACGCTTAGGAAAGGAGATCAGCCTTGATGAGATAATAAAGCTCGATCTGGAGCCAAAGCAGAAAAATGGAAAATGGATTTTGAAAGTGATTTACATAGATGACTTCGGCAATGTAATCCTAAACTTAGAAGACTATAAGAGACCAAAGTACGTTGAGGTTGAAGGGCTCAAAATCCCCTACCTTGATACCTATGGTCAGGTTAAAAAAGGTGAGCTTTTAGCTCTGCCAGGGAGTCATGACTACTTGGAGATAGCCGTCAATCAAGGCTCTGCTGCTGAGGTTTTGGGAGTTAAGGTTGGTGATGAGCTGGAGGTCAGGTTGTGGAGGTGATTGGATGCCAAAACGCGGCTTATTTGTGGGTCGCTTTCAGCCTGTTCATAACGGACACATAAAGGCACTTGAATTCGTTTTTTCTCAGGTTGATGAGGTGATAATAGGTATAGGAAGTGCGCAGGCAAGCCACACCCTGAAAAATCCATTTACAACAAGTGAAAGGATGGAGATGCTGATTAGAGCATTGGATGAGGCGGGGTTTAAAAGAAAGTATTATCTAATTCCTCTGCCGGATATAAACTTCAACGCAATCTGGGCAACCTATGTGGTCAGCATGGTTCCAAAATTTGACGTGGTGTTTACCGGTAATTCCCTGGTGGCCCAGCTTTTCCGTGAGAAAGGTTATGAAGTCATAGTACAGCCAATGTTCAGGAAGGACATCCTTTCGGCTACAGAAATAAGAAAAAGAATGATCGAGGGCAAGCCTTGGGAAGAACTCGTTCCAAAGAGTGTTGCCGAATATATTAAGGAAATAAAAGGAGTCGAAAGGATAAGAATGCTGGCGACAAATCTTGAAAAAAATGAGAAAGAGCTTCAGGCGCCGATTAGGATTCCTGAGTTTTAGCTCCAGCTTCTGCTAAAATCCATGAATTCCCCTCTTTCTCATCTTCCTCTCAAGCAGTATATAGCTAACTGTGCCTAAGGTAAAATATCCAAAAGAAAGCAGTAAAAACACTTTAATTTCAGATCCAATGTTGAGAATTGTTTTAGAACTCAACAACAAAGCTCTCAATAAATCAAGGCTCCATGTGAATGGCAGAGAGTAGGCAAGGTATCGGAGGGGAATTGGAAGAATCGCTATTGGAAAATAAAGCCCACTTAAGAGGGGTGCAGCATTGCCAAGAAGTGAAACTATTTCATCTCCTTCCTTAACAACAAGTGTCAGCCCAAATATAAGAAAAGCAAAGCCAAAAGAAGCTATCAAAGAAATTAGAAAGATTAGAATTGCCAAAATAAGCTTTTCTATATTTAGATGCTGAACGTTTAAAAGCAAAGCTATGAGAATTAAGGGCAAAGAGCTCACTGTTGTTAGAGCAAAAGAAAGAAATGACCACCCTAATATGTACTCCCAAGGTTTTAGTGGGGTTAATATAAGTTCCTCAAGCTGTCCAATTCTCATATGCTCTCTGAGAGCAAAAATCGAACTCCAAACTGACTCGATGTAGTTCCAGTACGCTATCCCTAAAACGTAATACTCCAATAGATTTTCTGTCCCAATAATGCTCGAAAAATTCAAAAGTCCAAGCTTATTTCCAAACCACATGGCGATTATTACAGGGAGAGCTCCCAATATGGGCATTAAAACGTTCCCATACCAGTCAATTTTGTACCTTTTTGCCGTCAACAGAGATGCCTTAGCCAAGTACAAAAACCTCACCAAGCCTCCCACTCTCCATAAATTCTCAATTTCTGCTCAGCTTTTTTCAGCATTAAAGCACCAATTATGAAATAAATAATCGTTACAGCTGTTAAAATGCCTAAATCCTTTATAATATCGCCGAGAGAGGCTCCTTTAAAAATCATTCTTCCAATCTTTATTGTGTAAGTTAATGGAACCGCATATGCAGCAAAGCGGATGAACTTGGGATAAGCACTCACATCGGCAGTGATTCCAGATGTTAGACCTAAAACCTCTTGAACGATGAAATTTATTCCACCAATTCTCCTAAACCACAGAATCAGAGCTCCCCAAAGAATTGAGAATACAAACATATACAGTCCTGAGACTACATAGAGGAGGAGCATCTTTAGAGATAAAGCTTGAGAAATCCCAAGCATCCAAAAAATTAGCATTGTAACAGCCGTTATGTATACACATTCAACGAGCATCCAAAGACCTTTTCCAGTTAAAAACTCAAGGAGGGAGATGGGAGACAAAGCGATACTTACCAATGTTCCCTCTTCCCGCTCCTCCTCAAAAGCTTCCTGCACACCAAAAAAGTACTGGTTAAGCCAGTACCACATAAGGGATCCTATTAAAACAGCCTCTCCAAACTCTACTGAAAAGGACTTAGCCGTAAGAATCCAGGGAGATATAATGAAAAAAGGTGTCAAAGCAAAGTTCAGCCAGACTATTCTATAGCGAAGTTGAATCTTAGCCTCCTTCTTAGCAATTGCCAATATTCTCATTAGAGAATCCTCCTCAAAATCGCATACAGATCATCACGTTCAATCATGATATTTTCTGCTCCAACTTCCGTAAGCTCCTTAATAACCTTAGTCAGCTCACTTTCGTCAACCGTCTTTTCAATTTTTTCTCCTCCAATAACAGCTTTTACTTTAACAGTTTTCATGTTTTTGAAGTTTCTAAGGGCATCATCAAGAATTATCTTGCCATCTTTCATAACTATTAACCTTGAATTTGAAGGCAGGTTATGGAGTATGTGGCTCACGAGAACAATTGTTATTCCATCCCTGTTTAGCTCTTCAAGGAAGCTTACTATTTCAATCATTGACTTTGGATCAAGTCCGTTCAGAATTTCATCAAGAAAAAGGATTTTTGGAGAATGAATAAGAGATTTTGCAAGTAGAAGCTTTCTCCTCATACCAGTTGAATAGTTTTCAACCAGCATGTCTTTGACATCAATTAAGTTCAATCGCTCTAAAAGTGCCGAAGCTTTCTTTTTTGCATCTTTAACCCCATAAATACCACCAAATATTTCAAGATTCTCCATACCTGTGAGCTTCCAGTATAAGCTCCTCTCATTAGCCAAAGCTACACCAATGTGTTTAGCTAGTTCTTTCCATTCCTCAACAACATCAAATCCCAGAACAGTGACTTCACCATTGTCTGGGATTAAGAGCCCAGTCATAATTTTAAGCAGTGTTGATTTCCCACTTCCATTTTCTCCTGCTATCACCACAAATTCACCCTGTTCAATTTCAAGATCAATATTTCTAAGTGCCACAACATCTCCAAAGCGCTTTGAGACATTTCTGATCTCGACAATCGGCAAGGGTGACACCCCAAATGAATTTTTCTTTCACTTTTTTAAGGCTTACGAGCAGCTTTGATAAATAATACTCCTATCAGCAAGAACAAAAGGAAGCTCGCCGCATAGGGTAATGTAGCGTGGATGCTTGCCAAAGCTCCAGCCACAAAAGGTGTAAAGAGACCTATAAGCCTGCGGTAGCTCGATATTGCTGCATGAAACTCGCTTGCCTTTTCTTTTGGAATGAGCTTAAACATCCAAGAGCGGTAAAATGGAAAAGCCAATGTGTCTCCAAAGCGTCCTATAAAATAAGCAGCCAACACAAACCAAAATGAAGGTGAAAGTGACATAATCAAGGCATAGATGGAAAGGAGAAACATCCCACTTCCGATAGCCCTAAAGCCTTTATCTTTTGGAATCCTTTCGCTTACGTATGTTGCTATGATAGTTGCTACCGAAATTGCTCCTTCAATGAGCATTACTTCAAAAATTGTTTTGTGAAGCTTAAATATGACATAGTTGAGGAGGACAATTTCTGGAGCCAAAGACCATGCTAATGTAAACAAAGCTTCAATTAAAAGCAAAAATTTGAATTCTTTGTCTATTTTGAAAGTAAACTTCTCTGGACTTATCCTCTCCTCCTTGCTAACAGAAGGAAGGAATTTCCAAAGATAAGCGATAGTGAGGACGGAGAAAAGACCAAAGGCAAAGAAGGCTTTTCTGTAGTGTTCCACTGTGTTCCAAACATAGCCGAAGAGATAGCCGAGGATAAGAAAACCAATTAGTTGGCTGATTTCCGGTAAGCGAAGATGCCACGCGAAGATTTCCTCGTATTTGTCCTCCGGATAGATTATCTGCTCATAGGCTTGGTAAAGGGGGTAAAAGAGAGCTGAGATTTCTTCAATGGTGTAGCCCAAAAAGAGCATAAGAGGAGCAATTGGCCCTTTGGCAAAGCCGTAGAGGACGTAAGCGACACCATCGAGGGCATCTATCAGAATTAAACCAGTTTTAAGAGGATACTCGTTGAAGAAGCGACCAATTAGATAGGTCAAAGGAATTGAGACAATATTAACAGCAGTGAAAAACGCTCCAACCTCTAAGACCGAATAACCTGAGTACATCATGTAAAGCGGAAGCAGATACCAGACTATAAGTTGTGGAGCTATGATTGTATGGTAAATCATGTAGGCTTTAGCATCCCTGGGAATTTCGCTCCAGCGCATTAGGAGCACCTTCTTCAAAGCTATCGTGCTCCTGAATTTAAAAATTTAAAGGAAACCTGTCGCAAAATATTTATAAGTTGGTCATTCTAATGACTAAAATGGTGGTATTATGGTTCATCCAGATGACTATATTACAGAACATCTGCTTAATCTTCCAACCCTTCTCAAGCCATACAACAAACCAGAAAAGCGAGAGCTCTATGACTGGCTTGTCTCTAAGATTAATTCATATCTGAAATACGGGAAAGCTGATACAATCTTACTTCTTGGCATAAGAGGAGTTGGAAAGACAACGCTTTTAGCACAGCTCTACTTTGATGCAATTTCAAAAACGAATCCAAATCAAGTGCTCTATCTACCTCTTGATAGGCTCCAAGCTTTTGGGCTAAGCCTCCTGGATGTAGTAGAAGCTTATAAAAGGATGATAAAGCCAGAAAAAGCTGTGATGCTCCTCGATGAAGCTCAGTATGAGGAAAGATGGGACTTGAAGCTCAAACTACTCCACGATGAGAAGAAATTTCTTATTGTTGTAACGGGTTCCTCGGCGATGAGGCTCAGAGAAAGTCCCGATTTGGCAAGAAGAGCTCTTCATAGAGAGCTTTTCCCAATGACTTTCAGAGAATACTATCGCCTCAAAACTGGTGAGTCCCTTCCAGAACTCATGTGGAAGATCCTTAATTTGGAAGAAACTGAGCTCCCACCTCTCAGGAAAGAGATTGCCGAGTACGTAAGAGTTGGTTCCATGCCGCTTTCGCTTGAGATGGAAGAATGGGAAGTTTATGAGAGGCTCATCACGATGCTTGATAGAGTTGTTTACCGTGACCTTAGAGAAGTCCATGAATTCGACGCTGAAACGCTTGACAAAGTCTTCAACCTGCTTTACTTAGTAGCAAATCCAAAGGCGGAAAGATTCAGCTACGAGAGACTTTCCAGAACACTTGGCTTAGCTAAAGGAACTGTTATAAAGCTTGTAGATGCTCTTGAGAAAGCTGGAATTGTTCAAAAAATTCCAATTCATGGCTCGCTTTCTAAGAACATCAGAAAAAATCCGAAGATAAAGTTTCTTGCAGTTCCGATAAAATCTGCCCTTCTTTACAAAGCTGGCATAAGCATCAACAAAGAAGAAGTCTTCGCATCTCTTCTTGAAGATGTCGTGGCATTCTACCTTTATTTGATTGCAAAGGCAAAAAGGGGAAGACTGAGCTACGAGCCAAGTAAAGGAAGTGCTGATTTTGTGCTTGAGCTTGGTAGTGAAAAAATTGTTATTGAAGTTGGACTTGGAAAAGAAAAGAAAGGTCAAGTTGAGAGGACAATGGAAAGAGTTGGAGCAGAGAAAGGCATTGTAATCGGGAAAAGGTATCAGATTGATGAGAGAGTTGCCTTTTATCCATGGCAGGTGTTTGTGGTAGGGTTGTAGGATACAAAATGCATAATCCATCCAAAAAATTTTTAAGTAATCAAATGATTACATGTTATTAAGTGATAACATGAATGCTGAAGAACTCGCCAAAATGCTTGATGGACTCGGGCATCCGCTCAGACTCAAGATAGTTGCACTGCTTGCAAGGGAAAACAGGGCAATGTACTTAAATGAGATAGCAAACGGTCTTGGAATAAACAGGGCATTGGCTAAAGTTCACCTCAAAAAGCTTGAAGCTGCAGGAATTGTCAAGAGTAAAGTGGTGCTTGATGAGGAGAGAGGAAAAGCCCTGAGATTTTATGAGCTTGTGCCGTTTAATATTCATCTTTCACCTGATGTCTTGAAGGAGGTGATAGAATGAGAACCCGAGACATTGTTATTTTAGCAAGCTGGGTAGCCGCAATAATTATCTCAGCTGTCATAATTATAAAAGGTGGGGCAACATACGCAAACATAGGAATAGCGTTGCTTCTTTTCCTTATGGCAAGCGGAATATCTTTTGCAGTCGGATACTCACTATACGATACTGAAGAGCTAAAACTGTCCAGAGAGCTCTCAGCATTGACTTCAAGGCTTGAGGAAATTGAGAAAAATATCAAAAGCATAGAGGAAAAGGTTGAAAAGATCGAGAAGTTTTTGGAGGAGTAATCCTTGTTTTTATTTTAAACACTTCACATATATTAGCGCAGGCTCGCCCCACTCGGGATAGGGATCAATGAGCGCGACACTCACGAAGCCGGTCTTTTCGTAGAACCTCCTCGTTGCATCGTAGGGTTTGTATGAGAGATCGCCGGATGTCTTGACGACGAGGACTTCAAATCCATGCTCCTTTGCCCACTCCTCGATGAAGTTCAATAGCTTAGAACCAATACCTTTCCCTCTGTGTTCTCTTCTTACCGCCATCCAGAGGATTTCAAGGGCTTTTTCATTAAGAGGCTTGATAGTTATGAAACCAAGGACTTCTTTGTCGAGGGTTATGAATGTGATCTCACTTTTTAAATCCTCTTCAATAGCCCTGAGTCCAGCTTCATTGAACCACTCTGGCAAATTGCGGGCTATTTCAAGACATGTCTTTCTTTCGTCATCGATCTGTAGAGATTTGATGATCATATCCAACACCCTTAGTTTTTTTTCCAGCCACAGCCAGCCAGTCATTCCAACCAAATTAGCCGCTGAGTGAAGGGCATAGGCTGGAATCAAAGAACCACTGATGGCTCTGAAGTAACCAGCAACAAGACCCATTAAGAATGCATCCAGCACAATGAAAATCCTGAATCCTTTGGGAGCATCACGAAAAGCCAGTATGTGAACGAGACCAAAGATAATCGCTGCGAAAACTATCGCAACCCAGAAACTCGTATGGCAAAGGAGATAACCTTCAATGAGGCCTCTGTAAAGTGTCTCTTCGCCGAGAGGTGCGAGGACGAGCATTAAAATGGCAATCTTAAACGTAGTGTCTGGTAAAAAGTCTGGTCTGTAGTTTTGAACCAGCTTGTAGGCTATTGGAGCTGTGATTGCAGATAAGCCTAGTCCAGCAAAGAAGGCTTTTGGAACGTACATCAAGTTGAATCTGAAACCGTATTCACTCAAGTTTCCAATGAGGGAAATCACAGCTACTGATAGCAGGAAAAAGCTCGCCTGTGTTACCACCCCAATTATAAACGGATCATCTTTTTTCTTTGAGACTTCCCCAGCTATTATGAAGCTTGGTATTAAAACAAAAAGCCAAAAGGCGAGAGCTGTAACCAGCTCAAGCATTTCTATTACCTCTCAAAATTTATCTCAATAAGCTTTCCACCAGTCATTTCAAGAATTTTGTTTTCAAAATCTTCGAGAGTCATGTTCCTAAACTCCAGTTCGGCTGAAATTTTCATGACATACTCTTCTTCACGCTTATCACAGCTTCCCTCGAATGGTTTTGTAACAATAATCTTCTTCAATTTGCCAGATCTGTCGTCAACTTCTCCAATTAGAATCCAGCATAATGACTGCCTTTCATTGCTCATGCACTCAAGTTCAGCATTTAACCAAGTGTTGTTTTTAAGAGTTAACACCAACAGCCCTCCACAGGATTCCCTTGTCATGCTCATATTGAAGTTCAGCATTTTTTCGATTTCTTTGCTAACATTTCTATAGTATCTCAAAACAGTCATCTGAGCCATTGAATCAGAAATTCCAAAAACTCTATGGGATGTATGATTAACGCGGTATTCAACCCAAAAATTCCTGAGCTTTGTTAAGTTATTGCGATAATATGCCTGAAGTTTTATATATACAATGTCTTTGTCTTTTGGTCTTGCATAGTCTTTATGCCATACCCAGAAGACCCTTGTTTTTACATCATAGCTTGCATCTAAGTTCCAAGCTGAAATGGATCCAACAGTTATAAAAGCATTTTTACCTCTCAATTTTTCAAAGAGTTCTGTACTGGTCTGCTTAAAATAGTCAATAGCGGCATATACATCCATACCATATTCATCCCATAAAATCTTAGTGAACTGTTCCTGCTGGTTTTTGTAGTAAGAAAGCTCCCGTTCAAAGTCTTGAATTTTGGAATACATTTCTATTGGGAGGATTAGTAGGATAAGCATGACAATCCCAACTAGTACCATTTTGTATCCCCTGCTCATAGACTCACCATTAGTTTTAATGCTCCAAAGTTTATAAAATTACACACGTATGTGGTTATGCTTGCCTATTGAGCAAATTCTTTAAGAATCCTTACAACTTCATCCCTCAAATTCCTCGGCAAGTACTCATCATTAAGATAGCTCTCAACATCTTTAAGCCTCTTTTTAATCCACTCAACATTGCATTCTTTGAGAGCAAACTTAAGCTCCTCTTCGAGCGCCTTTAGATGGCATTCATAGACTGTTTCAGGGTTTTCGACTATAACGTTCGACGTTACTTCTAGGCCTCTCTTCTTGAGACACTCAATTTCAACGAGTTCATGAAACAGTAAGTATTCATTTGACAAGATGTCCCCAGGCGTGTATTTATCGTCCTCATAACTCTCTGCAGTTAGGTAGGTGTAAAGCTCTTCAGGGGAGACATTGAACTCTTTTCCAAGCTTTTTTGACAGTTCATTTATTCGTTTTTTGATTTTGGTTCCCATCATCAACAAATATTTTTAAGGCGTTGGATTTAAGCTTTTTTGATAATAAGAAGAGCAAGAATTAAAGATGAGGATATTTTGAAAGAAATACACTCTGGAGAACCTCCATGGGAAAACTTTGAAACTTACCTAAAAGCTATTAGAAACTCTGGTGGAGACATATTTCTTTACGAAAATAAAGGGGAAATTGAGCTTTTACCATTCAATGGGAAAGCTCACATCCATGTTCTCTGGGTTCAAGAGGGATATAGAGGCAAAGGTATCGGTTCAAAGCTTTTAGCATTCGCCGAGGAATGGGCAAAGAAACGAGGTCTGAAAGGACTAAGCGTCATTCCAGAAGACAAGAATGCCATGAGATTTTATGAGAAAAATGGATTTGAATTTAAAGACTGGCAAGTGAAGGGTATAAAGGATGTTGAAGGATGCGATGTAAAAGTAGAGTCCCATTATGACAATCCTCCAAAGTTTCCGAACATTTCAGCCGTTTATACTTCCGGTCTTTTCCTTTGGAACCTCCACAAAAAAGCTCCCCGAGTTAGATTTGGGGACTTTACAATACTTCTTATTGATGAAGGAAACTGTGTAAATGCTGTTATCTATGGGAAGATACTCAACAGAAGAATTGTGAAAGTTGCTGAGTGTCTTGCTGGAAAAATCAGGAAAAGAATGTTCCTTCAGGTTTGGATGAAAGATTGGAAGATTTTAGAGGAAGAAGGGTTTAAGAGAATCGGTAAAGTTGAGTGGATGGAGAAGATTTTCACTTAAGTGCATCTATCAATTCTCTGCTCACTATATATTAAGATGAAAAAGCCTACTGCATTCAAAACACCCAATCCACACACTCCTGCAGCCAGCATTGAAACATCAACGCCATGCTCAATCAACCATGCAAAACTCAGCTGTGATAAGGGAATTATAAGGGTAGCCAATGCATCAAAAGCTCCTCTGTAAGTGCCGAGCTTTTCAAGCGGGATTATCCTCTGAAACAGACTGTCAAAGGAGACGTTTAGAATCCCTCCTCCAAAGTTCAAAAGCAAAATTCCAGCAAAGAGCAAAACTAACGAAGGTAAGCCTAAAAGCAAGACTGCAACACTTTCAAGGAGCATCCCTATGAAGAGAGGTTTTGAGATCCCAATTTTACGCTTGTGAGCAAAAAGAGCTATTCCAGCAGCACCAGCCAAGCTTCCTAAACTCCCAACAGACTTCAGCAGACCATAAATGGCTTCCTTTTTACTCAAATTTCTGAGAGTGTTAAAGACAAAAATCCTTGCTGGGGCTATTGCAAAGTTGAAGAGCAGGATTAATGCGATTCCTGCAAAAACAACTCTATGAGAAGTTTTGGGCTGGGCTGATCCACTTCTCTCTCCAATTGTCTCTTCTCGTCTCACTGCAACGTTGATGTATGGAATGAGAAGCAGAGCCCCAATTAAAAGGAAGAGCACATCCAGAAGCATAAGCTTAATCCCAAAGAGGTAAGCAAGATAACCCACAACAGGAAACGCAAGAAGAGAAGTTACCTCCCCGACAGTTTGTACTTTTGCGTTGAGCTTTTGAAGCTCAGACTCCTCAAAAGTCATGGAAGCTATAAGCGTAAAGCCGAAGTATCTATGAAGAATATCAAGAGCCGAGATTAGTGAAATTAAGAGGTAAAATGCCCAAATGTTTGAGGCGAACTTTATTATTGTTAGAGCAAAGAAAGACTGAAGGAACAATGCGAGAAAAGCGAGCCTAACTTTTTTCTCAGTCTTATCAAGAAAGCGACCCATTAAAGGTGGTGCTATAACCCAGGGGAGCATGGAGGCTAAAGAATAGCCCGCCACGCTGAGGAGGGAACTCGTTTGGTTAAGGAGATGCCAAGGTAGGGCTATGCTTTCAATTGCATCTCCAGTGATTCTGAGCACAGTTGTGAGAAGTAAAAGGGTGTAGAGTTTAGATTTCATCGAAGCCACCAGTGAGTTCTCTTTTACTTTTGAGATTACCTCAGATAAAAGTTATAAGCTTTCTGGAGAACTCTGAATATGCCGTTCACTCCTTTCCACTTCGGACCAGCACTATTGTTTGCAGCCCTTTTTGGATATTTAGATTTCTGGACTTTCATGATTGCTAATGTGATTGTAGACTTTGAACCCCTCTTGGTTTTGATCCTTGGCTTAGATTTGCGCTATGGCTATCCGCTTCACGGCTTCTTCCACACTTTTATTGGAGGCTCTCTGGTTGCCTTAGCTCTGGCAGAGGTTATGACAAAAGTTTACAAACACTTAAGAAGAAAGACGGACATCAGAAAGCTTAGAATTACAGCCTTAAGCGGGGTCTGGCTTCACATAGTTCTTGATTCATTCCTCTACACGGACATAAAGCCCCTCTTCCCTCTGAGCTGGAATCCGTTTTATGGAGTGTTTTCAGCTTTTGATGTCTACAGCTTTTGTGCATTGGCTTTTCTCCTGGGGATGCCGCTATATTCGCTGATGAACCTAAAGCTCCATCCTAAACACTAAAACGTCAGGCTCCCTAAAGTCAGTCCAGTTCTTAAAACCGAGCTCCTTTAGGGGCTCGATTAAATCATCTCTATCCTCGGGGAGCATTATATCAATGCTGTCATAACCGATTTTCTTGGCTTCAAAGCTCATTGCGGGCAAAAGCGTTTTTATGCTCTCAGTTGAAAGCTTGAAAGGTGTGAATGTCGGTTCATTTTCGTATATTGGAACATAGAAAAACTTAAGCCCTTCGTATTCCCTAATTTCTGCCTTTTTGTTCAGCCACTTCAGACTTTCCTCACATCTGTGCAGGAACTTCCAGCCGTAGGGGATGTAATCTTTATAGTCGAGCTCTTCTAAAGAGTGAATTTTTGAAGGTTTTGGGTGTTCTCCCTCCCCAAGTGCTCTCTGAATGTAATAAAACCGCCCCACAATCTTAAAACCATCCTTCTTCGCCATTGCAATACTCTCTTTGTTGAGGAAGTATGTTGAAAACTCCAGTGCATCTATAACACCTTTCTCTGCGAGTGCCTTCCCTTTTTGTAGCATAAAGTTGTGCAAAACTCTTCCAAAGCCACGCTTTTGATAGCTGGGATGAACCCTAAGACCTTCAAGCCAGCCGACTTTGTTGGGTAGGATAGTGAGCTTTGCCGTTCCGATAACTTTTCCTTCCAGCTCGAGAACATAGAAGTTTCCGTCTTTTAGCCAGGTCTCAAAAACTCGAGCAAGATAATCTTCACCTTCCCAGGTTAACTTTGCAATTTCCTCGATGAATGGCTTATCTTCGGGTTTAACTTCCCTGATAAGAGGCTTCATTCGTATCCCCAAACATTTTTATGAATTTCGAGATATAAATCTTTGAGGTGCTGAGATGATTCCTCGGAGGGTTGAAAAAGCGAGGATGCTGAAGAAGTTTTTTTAGAAAAAAGATAAGAGCAAGTCATTAAGATCTAAACTTTCCTTGCAACCACTATTATCCTTGGGGCGTTTAGTGAGAGTTCCCTTCCATCAAAGCCTCCATAAACCTTTTCTATCTCAAAACCCGCTCTTTTTAGGAGTTCTTTTAGTTCCGTGAACGTGTAGATCCTCACTGAAAAAGAAAATTCTCTCCTCTTGGTGTCTCTAATGAGTATTCTTTTCGTGTTTGCTCTGCCGGAAAAAACATCAAAGTCCGTTATGTCGATCATCATATCCTTTCCTTTCTCGAGCACATAATACCGTTGCATGTTCTTTACAAAAAAGTCCCTGTTTGGAACATCAAGAACAAAGAGCCCGCTGGGTTTTAGAGCAGCATACACATTCTTCAGCACTTTAAAGTTTTCCTTGTCACTAAAGTAGCCGAAGCTGGTGAAAAGCAAGAGTACATTATCAAACTCATTCTTGAAGTCGAGCTCTCGCATATCCCCTTTCATGAACTTAACGCTCACTCCCCTCTCTTCCGCAGTTTTTCGCGCAATCTCGAGAAAGCCGTCCATTATGTCAACGCCAACTACTTCATGTCCCAGCTCTGCCAGCTTTATTGCATGCCTCCCAAAGCCGCAGGCCAAATCTAAAATCCTCTTTGGCTCCTCCAATTCAAGAGCTTTTACCAGAAACTCGACTTCCTTTTGTGTTCTCTCCTCAGTCAGCTTTTCAGAGTAGAAGTACATGTAATCGTCAACGTCAAAGACTTCCTCAATATTAAATGTCATCCTGTATTCCCCCTAAGATGTTCACAACTTCCATAATCCGCTTGCTAAATAATCAACAAGCATTTGTGTTTTTGAGCTATTTACAGTTTTCTCTTTTTCTTGATATCCAGGCACAACAGCAACACCAGCCACAAAAATCCTATCTTCAACCCGCTTGACAACCTCCACCCATCCGTTCTCCCAGAGTTCCTTTTTCCAGACTAACTTTCCATCAAAGTCCAGCTTGGCAACAATGGCATCCCGTTGAGTTCTCCACCAACAAGTATTCCGTCATTGAGGATTTGAATTGCCGTTCCAGTACCCTCTCCGAGCGTTGCTTCCCACTCTCCAATTAGAGAAATCCAGAACTCCCCGTTCTTGTCGCCCGTAATGAGAATTTTGCCGTTTAAATCCGTGACATCAAGGGCTATTCCTTCTCCAAGGTGTTTTTCTCCGAGTGTATTTCCTTCCCTATCAAGCTCAAAAGCTATTACACTCCAGCCAGTATCTTTCACGCTCCCTATCAGATTGAAGCCTCTTTTACCCTTAATAATGCCTCCAAAAATTGCATCCTCCCATGTACCGAGCGTTCTCTTCCAGAGCAGATCACCCATAAGGTCTGTTTTCATTAGAAAAAAGCTCCTTTTGCTGCCGTCCGAGGCTTCACCGCCCAGAAGAACACCGTTACTAAGGGGGACTATGGAATACACGCACTCGTTGCCCAGAATGCGGTACTTCCTCTCCCAGATTTTGTTTCCATTCCCATCTACCTTTGCAAGGTAAGCCTTCCAGCTCTCCCCGCCGTCTGGAGTAGCTATTCCTTCAACAGCGCCGCCTATGAGGTAGCCATCGTCCACCTTGGCTATCGAATGCCCCTCCCAGTCATCTTTGCCGCCAAAGAGCTTGAACCACTCAAGCTTCTCTTCATAGTTCAATTTGATGAGCATAATATTGTAGTTCTCATTCTTCACGCTACCAATGATTAAAATGCCATCTTCCATAGATATTCCAGCTACTGGAACGGTTTCTTTTCCGAAGGTGTAGGTTTTCATGGTTTGGCCCCCACAGTTACAACACTAAAAGTCCCCAGATAGTGCGTTTCCACTTCAAAACCGACTTTTCTAAGGATGAACTCCACAATCCACGGTGACCAGATGTTAATTTTCACCCTGAAGAAGTAGCCCTTCTCAAGGTTAATGAAAAGCCGCTCTACCTGTCCTTTCACGGTGTTGAGGGAAACGTGGAACTGGATAAACGGCTCCTCAACGAGCACGTGCTTATAGCCCTCATGCAAAAGCTTAACCCAGTCCGCATAGTCAACAAATAAGATGCCATTTGGCTTTAGCACCCTGAAAGCCTCTTGGACAATCTTATCGAAATCATAAACACTCAGGTGGGGTAGAGAATTTCCCAAAAGCGCAACCAGGTCAAAGCTTTCATCAGGAAAATCGAGCTTCTTGGCGTCCATAATCCGGAACTCTGCTTTATATCTGAGCTCCTTTGCGATTGCTTTTGCCTTTTCCACGAGTTCTTCTTGGACATCGATTCCAACAACCTCAAATCCCAGCTCTTCGAGAGCAAAGGTCGAGATTCCCATGCCACAGCCGATGTCCAAAGCTTTGCCGCTTTTTATTGGGAGAAACCTTTCAAGCAGTTCTTTCTGCTTTTCCATTCTCTTTTTTCCAACTTCAGTTCTTGGATCATACATCCAGAGCTTTTCCTTATAGGTTGGCTCAAATGTGCAGCCGAGGTTTCTGAACATAGCTTCACCCGAAATTACTACATGAGAAAGTTTTAAAACTCTTTTGGATTAGTTAGAAGAGGTGGACTTGAGTGGAATTCCTCAAACTCTACTACGATGAAGCCCTCAAAGTTTTTTATGAAGCTGGCGGGAGTGAAGAGGAGCTTTACTGGCTCGTCAGCAGTATGTTAGTTAGATATCCAGCATACAGAGATGAGCTTAAGGTTAGGAGAAAATTGACGGATTGGATAGTCCAAGAGGTTAAAGGGAAAATTCTTGACGTCGGTTGTGGTCTTGGGATTTTGACGTTCAGGATAGCACTTAAAGAGGAAGTTGAAAAAGTTATGGGTATTGATAAGAGTCAGGAATTAGTAGATTTCTGCAACCGTTTGAGAGACAGAATCACCAGGAAAGCTGAGTTTTTATATGGCGATTTCTTAGAGGTTAAGCTCGGAGAAGAATTTGACTTCATTGTTTTTCTCTACACGCTTCACGACTATGAGCCAAAGCCTTTTCTGGAGAAAGCGCTTGAAATATTGAGTCAAGATGGAAAGATTATTATCGGCGATTTTGACATAGATGGACTTAGAGAAAAAATCAGAACATTTGCACAAAAGAATGAACTGAAAATCGCTAAGGATATCACCGTTGGAAAGACAAAGACGCATGGAGAGTTTTATGAAGCATTTTTAATGGTCATTGAAGGTGGTTGAGATGTGGCTCGGAAAAGGTCGTGAAATAATAAACCCACAGGAGGCAAAACTGAAAAAGAACCTTACGAGAAGTATTTAATAGTCTTCACAGATATCGCCGCAAATTATGCCAAGCAATTGCTGAATGATGCGGAACTTAAAGAAGAGTGCACTTATGTTCGTCGAGCTTTTGTCGGTGAGTACAAAGGGAAGAAAATCTATGTCCTAAATCCCTACTTTGGGTCGGATTCGGAAATAGAAAACTAAAAAGAGCTGAAAGACTCTTAGTCAAAGCTGCTTTGGAGACATTGATATCATTTTGAAATATTGGGTTAAATTTCTTCGAATTTTCGTTCATTTCAATTTCCATCTTCAAAAAACTAATAAATCAAAAGATAAGACAGAATATAAGGGTGGTATTCGTGGATAATGGCGTGGAAAACCTTATCAGGCTTTGGGAGTCCCTTGCCCCAGGAGAGAGCATTTTGGCTGAATATGATTCTCTGGTGCTTCCTTACAAAGGATTTCACTATCTAATCAGCTGGGCTGAGAAAAGAGGACACTCAATAATGATTATTGATGTCCTTGATACGTTATATCTCTACAAAACCCAGCTCAAGCTTGCCGGAGTTGACACCGGCATCATTGACAACGCATCAGTGGTTAAAATTGGGGGCAGGCTCAACGTTGGAAACGTGTTGAAAAGGCTTCCAGCAAATGATATCCCCAAACTCCTCAAAGATTTTGAGGGATTTTACAGTGAATACCTCCGGAAAGTTCAAAATCAATCTGGTATAGTTATAGTATTGGGGCTCTCAAAACTTCTGCTTCTTGCAGAATCCAAGTTTGAGGGGCTCATGGTAATTGATCTCTTAATCAAATACACGGGAGCCATAAATAGAATAGCGTTTTATTTTGTAAATGTTGATGTGCTGGAGAACAGCTCCCGCTATTTAATTCCGCTTTTAGAGGAACTTGCAACCACCGTGATAAGGGTGGAAAGAGCAAGAAAAGAGGAGGATATAGAACCTTATGTCTATGTTACCGTTGCAAAGGCTATTAATGCGGAGCTTGAAGGGTTTAAGATTAAGCTTTAAATTTTCTTTTAAACTTCTATTCTTCCCTACTTAGAGAGACTTTAACCAGAACAAAACAGAAGAAGTTTGTAATAGCTTTAAATACAAAAGGCACTCCAGCTCCAGAGCCCAGTAAAAACCCACCAAAAGCTGGTGCCGGAATTGAAATTAGTGTTGTCATTGCATTGATGGTTCCAAATGCTGACGCCCTCATATCTTTGAAGTATTTTTCAATTATCAATGGGAGAGCAGCAAAGCCAACCATTCCAAAAGCTTTCCATGCTAAATAAGCCAAAACAAGAATCCAGCCTTTTCCAAGTGAAAATGCCAAAAGAGATGTTGCAACAACCAAATAGCTCAAACTCAAAGCATTGACAGGTTCAAATCTGTCCACAAAAATACCAGCAAAGGTTCCTCCAAATGCTATTACCAGCGTTTGAGCTGAAATTAGGAATCCGTAATCAAGGACAGAATATCCAAGTTCTCTCAGGTAAAGCGGGACAATCCATTGCACTGCTTCGGTGGAGAATGCATTAAGGGAGTATAAGAAGAGTAAAGCTGTGAAAGATTTTGATCTTAAAAGGTTAAAGTTAAATGAATTTTGAACTCGTTGTCTCTTGGTGTCTTCCAAAAATACCAGCAAAAGGAGAGAAATTAACAAACCAAGAAAGCCCATGAAGACAGCAACATCGTATTTACCCATCTCATAGAGCTTGGCACCTGCTGGAGCCGTCAATGCTGGAGGAATGGAAGGCAATACTCTTTGAACGAGCATATAAGTTAAGCCTTTTCTCCTTTGAGCTTGCTCCACTATGAAGAGAGACTTTGCTGGTATGCCAATACCAGAGCCAAGACTCATAAGCGGATAAACCAAAGACACAAGGAGGGTATTATGGAGTAGAATTAATAGTGGGGGAAAAGCATAAATGCCATATCCTATGAGCAAAGTTCGTTTATATCCGAGTATGTCAGCTATTTTACCTCCAATAATGTTCCCAAAGGCTCTCATCAAAAGTGCAAGGGTAAAAATTAAGCCTATTTGAGTTTTGCTAATTCCCAAATCGAGAAGAAAGTACTGGATGTACATAATCCAGAGCGCATTCGAGAAAACTAATATTATGTTTGAAAGCGTAATTAAGGAGAGATTTCTGTTCATTTTGCTCTCCTTTAGAGAGTTTTAAACACTTTGCTATTTTATTTTTTCTTTTGAAAGTCTTACCCTTTATGGAAAGGAAGTCAGAAAAAACTTAAAATCAATTAAAACCCATTAAAACTGACAACTTCTTCCAGCTTCTTTCTTTCATATTTCGGCTTTGGATCTGCAGGATAGCCAACTGGAAGGATTACTTGAAGCTTGTATTCTTTGGGAGCATTGAGTAGCTTTTCCACAGCTCTTGGATTTGGCGGTGTGTATGTCACAGTTCCCAAACCAAGTTCTTCCAGTGCAAGAAGGAGGTAACCCACAGCAATCCACGTTGAGTGCAGCCAATACGGGGCTTTGGTATAACCGAAGACGAGGATAAGATAAGGCGCTTCACTTAAAAAGGCTTTTCTGGTGAGAATCCCTTCTCTTTAAGCCACTCTCCAAGCTTTCCGCTTACTTTTTCATAGAACTTCTTCTCTTCAATCTCACATACTTCTCTAACCCTCTCCTTAATCCAAAGATCATCTACAATTACAAAATGCCACGGCTGGGCATTCATACCAGATGGGGCCTCTTTTGCAGCCTCTATTGCCTTCAAGATATCTTCAAAAGGAGGTTTCTCTGGGAGGAACTTTCTTACAGTCTTTCTTCTTCTTGCAAGCTCCAAAACTTTCATCCAATCACCATAAGTTCCTCAATAACTCAAAGATAAAACAATAACGGTAATGTCATGCTTCAAGTAGCTATTGAAAATAATTAAGTTAAGAAAGAGAAGCAACGATCATCCAATGTGTCCCATTTCCATTGGTGTATTTATTATCTGCTCATACTGATCCTGAGGCAGCACCTGAGGCTGGTATGCTATGCCATAGTTCTCAAGGGTTCTGACGAATGCCCTGAGGTGATTTCTTGAGCCCATCATGAGGTTCTCATAAACGAACTTTATATCTTCGTTGTCGCTCTTTGCGAGCCATTCTTCAAGGTCTTTAATGTCCACTTCCTCTATAAGGGCTCCAACTTTTAGGGCATCCTCAACACTTTTGCTCCCCTCAGCGACGAGCTTGTCATAAAGGGCTTGAATCTCTGGATTTGTAAACTCGCCGATGCCGTTGTCTCCAACGGGGTCAGTTAGATTATACTTCTCGATCAAAGCCAGCACCATGTCCATATGCGTCTGCTCGCTCCTTGTGGCGATGTTGTAAAATATCTGCAATCCCCACTTTTCATAAAGCGTCAAGTAAACGTCCCTTGCAAGCTTCTCCTCCTCACGCATCCAGAGGATTCCATCAATCTCATCTTGCGTAAGCTCTTCAACCGGATATGAACTAACCAGATCAGCAACTGCTTGATAGCCTGCAGGTGTTGTAACCGCTCCGCCTCCAGCACCAGCATTTTCAAGATTTGTCGGTTGCTGAGTTGCAGTTTTGGTGACCGTTATTGTCTGAGTGATTGTTTCTGTGGTGGTTAAACAGCCAGCCGCTATTGTAAGCAGCATAACTCCAACCAGCATCAGACCAAACAATTTCTTTTTCATGTTCACGACCTCCATCCATATGTAACTTTAATATTACATATGTAGTTCGACTTTATAAATCTTTTGGTTCACAGAATTAGACAATATCCTTATATTCTCAAACATAGAAGGTTTAGCTATGAAAGCTGGTACCAAAATCGCCTTGATATTCATTGTTCTTGCAAATATAATGAAAAAGTCGCCTGTGTACCTTCTTCTCTATCTTTTTGCTTTTGCAATATTGTCTCAAAGAGCCTGGAAATCTCTTCCTAAACTTCTTCTCTGGGCGTTAATAGTTGGGTTTTCAGCTGAAATTGTCGGCACACATGCATGCTTACCTTTCGGATGCTATGAATACGTAAATTTGAGACCCCAAGTTTTTGGTGTTGGGTTGTTTGTCCCCTTTGCGTGGGGAATTTTTGGAGCAGTTGCATATCTAACAGCAAGCTATTTCTTCAGGAACTGGAGTAAGAGACTCCTTTTTGCTGCTCTTCTGATGGTCATTATTGATCTCTCTGTTGACCCAATAATGACCTCTTGGAAAGCCTGGATCTGGAAGAGAACAACAGCCATAAACTGGTTCGGAATCCCGTGGACAAATTATCTGGGCTGGTTTGTGGTATCATTGATGTTTTTCTACCTGTATGAACGTTTTTCAAGGGTTGAAGTTGAGGATGCGCTTTTAAAGCTCGGCCCTCCGATTTATCTTCTGGAAATGTTAACATTCATGATTTATGCCCCACAGAGCGTAAGGTTTCCTACAGAAATTGCATTTTTGATCTCTTTAGCTGTGATTCTTCCGCTGTATTTATGGAGGCGAATGAAATGAGGGTGGCTCTAATTCCAATGAAAGTTGAAGCTGGGAACTTTGATGCCAACTGGAAGGAGTTTAAAAGGAGGTTCGAGAAGGCGCTGGAGCACAGCCCTGACATCATGGTTTTCCCAGAGTACTGCCTCACAGGCTTTGATGAGTGGGACTTCAGCGGAGCAGAGCTCTATGATGAGATTGTAGACAGGGTGAGCGCACTTGCAAAGGAGAACTCTGTCTATGTAATACTCGGTCTTCTTGAGCCATACAAGCGTTGCGTTTACAACTCTGCGCTGCTCTTCAACCGAGAAGGTGAGGTTATCTTAAAGCATCGCAAGTTTCAGGAGCCAATGAAGTTCTGCACTGGCAACACAGTAAGGACCGCAAGAACAGAGTTTGGTAAGGTGGCAATAATAATCTGCGGCGACCTCTACAATAAGAGAATAGCCAAGTGGATCAAACGCAAAAAACCCGACTATATATTTGTACCAATGGACCGCTCTCCATGGGGCAATTTTAATTTAGAAGAAGAGATTGAGTGCATGAGCAGAAGGGTTAAGCTATTAGGAGCCAAGACTTTTATAGTTAACTCATACGGCCACTGGGGCAGCTTCGGCGGCACATGGATCTTTGATGAAAATGGAAAGCTTCTGACATCATCCAAGGGGAAAGAAATTCTGGTGGTAAAAATTTGATTCCATTTAGGGTTCTATTTTCAATCAATATTGGTTGGAGACATAACCTAAAAGTTTAAAATTTTCAATTTCACACTTCTGTACCATGAAACGGGGAATAGTTGTAGCATGGATACTGTTCATAGTGTTTGCTTCAATGCCGTTTATCGTAAACTGGTCACTGAAAAAAAGCAGTGAAGTTTCTCCCGTTCCGAAAGCACCTTCAGAAAACATCACAGTAGGGGGTGTCATTTATGTGGGCTATGTTACATCGCATACTGGCTCGGATATGCTCTGCGTTGTTCCGGGTGAAGCCTATGTTCCAAATGCTGGTAAAGAGGTCACCCTAAATGTCACCGTAAAGTTCAAGCATGCCCAGCCGTGCCCATATTCAGACTGGAAGATAGTGGCTGAAAACTTGAAGAATGTTGAAATCGTCAAAGAAACCAAGACGGAACTTAAAGATCCTTACACCGCTTTCAAACAGTACATTGTAAAAGTCCTTGGCAACGGAAGCATTGACATTGTCTTCAAATACGGAACCGGGTGTCCATACGGAACGGAAGAGAGGGTAACAGTGAAGTTCTACATTGGTACACCTCCAGAAAATGTTAATGTAAGTACCTCAAATCCTGAAGAACTGCTTGCAACAAATGTCTTTAATATAACGGGGATTGTAAAGGAAATTAACCTTAATGGTAAATACGTGGTTGTTGGCAATACAACCGTCTACATAAAAGGCAGATGGCACGATGAATACGGAGAGGAGTATCAATGGAAAGTTATGCTCGGAGAAGTTCTAAAGGTCGGAGAAAATGTCAAAATAGTCGCAACTGAAGAGAATGGCAAACTCGTTGCCAGCGAAATCATCGTAAATGGACATAAATACACCAAGGGGTGATGATATGAGGATGTGGGTCTCTCTTGCGCTTTTCGTTACATGGCTCATCACGGGGATAACAGGGGTAATACTCCTTGTTGCCCCGCTGGCAGTGCAATATGGAATAAACCTGCCCGTTGATACGGCAGATACAATACATTCTTATGTCGGCTTCATGTTCTTCGGTCTCTCTTTCGTGCACCTGGCACTTAACTGGGGAGCTATGAAAACCTACTTCCGGAGGATGTTCAAGAAGTAATTTAATTTCTTTTCAATATTTGTCCATATTCTGAGAAATCCAAAAAGATTAAATTGAAAGCCAAAATTAGGGTTTTCCACCCATTCCTTGACCCTTTTCCATTGGACTGCTGATTATTTGTTCATATTCATCCTTCGGCAAAACCTGTGGCTCGTACGTTACTCCTCTGTTCTTCAGTTGACTTACAAATGCCCTGAGGTGATTTCTTGAGCCCATCATAAGGTTCTCATATACTGTTATTATGTCAAGCTTATTCGTTTCCGCGATCCTTTCTTGGAGGTCGATGATATCGACTTCCTCTATTAGGGCACCAACTTTTAGAGCATCAATTTCGCTCTTCATGCCCTGCTCTATCAGTTTGTTGTATAAGTCTTGGAGCTTTTTATTTTTGAACTCTCCTATCTTTGAATCTGCTGTTGGATCGGGCAAATTGTACTTCTTAAGCAGCATCCTAACGGACTCAACATGGGTTGTTTCACTTTTGGCAATATTGCTGAATATCTGCAATCCCCACTTTTCGTAGAGTTTAGTGTAAACATCATGAGCGAGCTTTTCTTCCTCAACCATATACAGAAGACCATCCTTTTCAGCTTCAGTTAGCTCTCCAGCCGGTAAGGACTCAATGTAAGACTGCAGCTCCTGGGTATTTACATTGCCATTTGTGTCAGCGGTTAAAGGAATTGTATCAGTTACCGTTGCAGTTTCGGTCTTTGTTTCCCCTATACAGCCAGAAGAGCTCACTACTCCAAGCAAGATCATGATAACAAACAATGCCAGTAGCTTTCTCATTTTAATCCCCAATTAAGTAAATTATCCCTGGAACTTAAAAGGATTTCTTTACTTCCAACAAAAAGTTAAAATTCTGTCTACAAGAGAAGAACACTGAGGGGTGATTCAAATGGTCGTTCCAAAGTTCATAACCGACAAGGTTGCCTTTTCCCCTATGCCATATCCTGAAGAGATTGCAGAACTTGCAAAGGAGTTCCAAGCCGTTGTGGTGCTTACATACGAATATGAGCTCTACTATGATTTGAAGGAGTGGGAAAAACATGGGGTGGAAGTCCTTTACAGTCCCATTGAGGATTTCTCAGCTCCTACACTGGAGCAACTGATCAATATCGTCAGATGGATAGATGAAAAAGCTAAAGATGGAAAGAAAGTCCTGATTCACTGCTTTGGAGGAAGTGGGAGAAGCGGAACAATTGCAGTTGCTTATTTAATGTATTCTCAGGGTTTGAGCCTGAGAGATGCCCTTACAAGGGTTCGTTCACTTAAGCCCTCAGCAGTCGAAACTTGGAGCCAGATGGACATCCTCAGGAAGTTTGAAAGATACCTAAAGGGAGTTACTGGGTAACCTTTTTAAATGAGAATTTGCCACCTTTTTCTTCCTTTGTCTCTCCGATAAGGAACTCGAATATCTCCGGACTGAATTCTGGTGTTAGGGCTTTTGATATAATTACGTCTTCAACCATACCTTTTTTGGTCACCTGACTCTTGAAATCGATTACATAATCACTTATATCAACAACCCTTGCAACAAAATGCTTGGAGACGGCATCTTTATTCACCAAGAGAATCGTTACAGAATTAGGAAACATATCCATGAACTTTGCCAAATCAAAGTATAGCAGCTTTAGTGCAGTGTTCTCTCCAAAGAAAAACGCCAGTCCATCAAGAGTGTATATGACCCTAACCAGCAGCCTATCACCCAAGTTTGGAAGGATTTTTTCTTGATATATCAGGAATGTCTTTGGATTAAGTGTTTCCTCTCCGACATGACCTGAAAAGGTATACACGAATGGGTACCGTGGCATAATACCGTATCTTGATGAGAAGTAATCTATAACGAAGAGATTTCCCTCTTTTCCCTCAGAAACCAAGTCCAAACCCGCGAATTGAGCTCCTCTTATGAGCCTGCCGATGGGATAGCTGTAGTTTGAGATTATTCCCAAATCGCCTTTTTTGATCCTTTTTGCAAGAATGTGCAATGCAAAGTACTGTGCAAATGAATATGTGTCATATAATATTGCCATTGCAGAACCTTGTGACAATCCTCCGCCCATAACTTCATCCAACTCGTTATACAGAGTTTTAACCATCATCTGCCTCACCTACATCTCTCTTAATAGAACTGCAGTTTCTAAGGATAAAAAAACTTTTTGTAAAAATAACTTCAATCACTTAAAAGATATGCGAAAATTAAACCGGATATCAAAAATTCATTTTAAATTTTAAAAAATCGATCAGCATAAGGATTAGGGCAAAAAATTCAAATATTGACTATTAATCCATCATAAGCAACCTTAACTTTGTTCCCATATCTTTTTTTAACATACGCCAAGAGCTGGAGAAAAGGCATGTTTTTATGTGAAATATGTGAAAGATACACATCCTCTGCAATCTCACTTCCAACTTCAGCTCCTTCATCAACGTTATTGTGATATGGATCATCAACACCTGGGGCATAGGTAGCATCAACAACGGCAACATCCGGGGATTTCTCCCTTAAAATAGCCATAGTTTCTGGAGGTATTCCTTTTGTGTCATAAAGCAGGGCAAACCTCTTTCCATCCTCTTCGATTAAAAAACCCAAAGTCTCAATTTCATGATTCAGCCTGAGAGCAGTGATTTTCAGTGAGTCAATTTTTAGGACATCACCAGCCTTAATTGTCTTCGGCTTTAAGTTTTTGGGATCATTTAGAATTAATGCGTCCGCATGACCCTTAGGAGCGTAGAGCTCCGTTTCTTGTGCTATCCATCTGAGCTTATACAGTCCATAGATGTGATCATGGTGCCAGTGTGTGAGAAGGATTGCCTTTAGAGGAACATGGAGGAGATCTCTTATGTCGGTCCCTACATCAATCAAAATCGCTTCGTTGTTTTTGGTTATTACCGCCAGTGTTGAGGGCTTTCTTTGAGCAAAACCTAATCTACGAGCTTCTTCACAGGTTTTACACGTGCAGAGGTGGGCTGGAATCCCTTCGGATCCTCCTGTCCCTATGAAATAGACTATCATTAAATCACCTATTTCATGACCATGAAATAGTTATTTAAATCTTTCTTAGTTTAGTCTTCAGTGCTTTTACATACCACTCAAAGCCGTTTTCATCAACTAAGTGAAGCTCAAAAGGATGATCATAGGGCAAACCAGCTTTTTCCTCTATCTTAACAATGATAGACGCTCTTTGTTTTACGTTTTCAGGCATTTTTTTAACTTTTATTAAGATATCAACATCACTTCCAGCCGTAAACCTTCCTTCAAGCACGCTACCAAATACATACACCTCGCATTCACCCAAAATTTCTTCACATGCTCTTTTTATCAGGGGAAGGTAGTGTTTGTAATTTTTTATCATCTCGTACCTTTGCTTTCCCTTTTTAAGCAACCAAGATCTTATGCTGACCATATTTATCCCACCAGATCCCTCACAAATTGAAGAATTAGTTCAGCCGCAGCTTTTATAGCTTCGGCATCATAATCTTTGTACACAACAGGCTCATATCTTGTGTCTATATACGCATCTTCTAATGCCTTAATATCATTTCTGTGCTTCCGTATGAATTCCCTAACTTTCTCTTCCTTTCCAAATGCTTCTCCCAGTGCTTCAAGTAAAAGTCGAATTGAATGAGTTTTAAGTTTCTCTCCGGTATATTCAAGTAGAACCGCCTTCAATTCAAGCTGAACAGCTTGTTCGAAGTTAAAAGATGCTATGTCATATTCGCCCTTCTTAAATAAATATTCCCCAGATTCCCAAAGTGCCTTTGCCCTCCTCTTCAGAATCTCAATCTCCTCGTAGTGCAATAACATCACCAAAATGGCTTTTAACTTCTAAATCTTAATAACTTTTGGTTAAAATGAAGCCAAAGCTTATAGCTGATATGATGCTTGGCCGCTTAGCAAGGTGGTTAAGACTTTACGGCTATGATACAGTGTATGGGGTTAAAGATGATGACGAAATCATTGAGATTGCTAAAAAAGAGGGGAGAATAATTCTTACAAGAGACGAGGAGCTGGCAAAGAGAGCAAAAAATGCCATTCTGATAAGCTCAAATAAATTTGAAGAGCAGATAAAACAGCTCATGAAGCTTGGATTCACATTTAATGAGCTGTTTCCAGAGAATGCAAGATGTCCAAAGTGTAATGGACTGATAAAGGAAATATCCAAAGAGAAAATAAAAAATAGGGTTCCCCCAAGAGTCTACGAGAAATACAACGAATTCTATATCTGCACTAAATGCGGCCAAATTTACTGGCCTGGAAGACAATGGGAGGAGATGGTAAAAATAGACAAGAGATTGAGGGGAAGTTAATGAGGTTTGAAGAATGGGAGCCCTTTTATAACGAGATTGTTCAGATAATGGGCTATGATATAGAAAAGGACAGGGAATCAGCCAGAATACTTCAGGATTTGCTCCTCAAGAACAAAAACTACATAAAACCCTATTATCTGAGAGAAATGATTGAAAGCAAAAAGGTGTACATTTTTGGAGCTGGGCCAAGTTTGGAGCTTGCTTTGAAGTACCTGTCATTTAAAGATGGGATTAAGATTTCTGCAGACGGGGCAACTTCTGCGCTTTTAGAGTTTGGATTAGTCCCAGACATCGTCGTTACAGATCTTGACGGATGTTTTGAAGACATAAAGAGAGCTGACATACTTGGGGCATACATTGTGGTGCATGCCCATGGAGACAACATTGAGAAACTAAAAGAATACGTCCCACAGCTTGAAAAAGTTCTCGGAACATGCCAGACAGAACCTTTAGACATAGTTTACAACTTCGGCGGCTTTACTGATGGAGATAGAGCCGTCTTCCTGGCAGAAGAATTTGGAGCAAAAGAAATAGTTTTGGTTGGATTTGATTTTGGGGATGTTGTTGGAAAGTGGAGCAAGCCACATCTAAAGGAACACACACATATCTGGGAGTCCAAAAGGAAAAAGTTTGAATTTGCCCAGAAGCTCTTAGAGTGGCTGAAAAAGAATGGAAGGGCGAAGATAAAGCGTATAGTGTGTCATCCAATTGATTATGCGATATCTGAATGCTACATTGAAAGATAGCTCAGCCACTCCCGTACTCATCACGTATCAGATGGTCAAAGTGTCATCATCGCTAAGACCGCTTTTAAGATCACAGTTCCTTGATCTTTCTGACTTTGTTCCCCTTTATGTCAATATACCCAACCTTCTCGAGCTCCCTCAGAATGCTGTAGAGAGACTTCTCGGTTGCATTGATTACCATCACACCTTTTTCCGTTGGAATTTCAAATGGAAATATCCTCAAAAACTCCTTAATGATAACATCTACAGGGACTTTTTCATTTCTAAGAGCTTTCAGAATTTCGTTGGCAACTATTGATTTCCCAATCAAAGCGAAGTATACATTCATTACATCTTTTTCTGGGAAATACTTTGCCGCAATCTGCAGGGCTTGATTTACCCTTTCAATTCTGAGTTCCTTTATCTCAATCTCCCACTCAGGAACTAAATCGATAAAAGCAAACTGCTTTGCAACTTTTTCGATGACATCAACCTGCTTTGCCAATTCATAAGGGAAGCGGAATTGAAATTTTAGCTTTGTGGCATCAATCCCCTCCTTCAGCTTTACCTTGTTCTCCCTAATATCCAGAGCAGAATTCTTCATGAGCTGGTCTATTATATCCCCCATCCAATAGCCTTCGCTCAGCAGAGTCTCAAAGGTCTCTCCTTCTTTTAAGTGCTCAAGTGCATGGAGGATTTGCTCCTTAAACGACTGAAACCCCCTCACGATGACCTCTTTTTCCTCACCACTTAGAGCATCGATCTGTGCTCTAATCTCTTCGAGAGTCCCCTCAATCATGTAGCCAATAAAAGTTTCATAGCTGAGCCTTTCTTTAACTTTAAATCTTATCCCATTATTTTTCAGTTCGTTAATGAAGGCATCTTTCACAGCCTCATTTTTAGTTGCAAACCTCATGTGATCACCAGAAACGGAAAGGATAAAAAGGCTTATAGACTTTTGCATGATAGGTGAGCAATTATGAGTGAACCCCTACTTGACGAGACCTTAAAAAAGTGGAAAGATAGGAAAATCGCGCTGGCAGTTAATGGAGAGCATTCATTCATCGGGATTCTCAGGGAATTTGACGGAGAGTCTCTCCTCCTCGAAGATGTTACAGATGTTGTTGGAAACAAGGGAAAGCAGCTTTTAGTCAGAATTGACGATGTGAGCTGGATAATGCTCATGGAGTGATAAATATGAAAGCTGTTGCATTTGTGGGATATAAAAAGAGCGGAAAGACTGCAAGTTTACAAAGGGTTGCTAAAGTGCTAAAAGAGAGGGGTTACAAAATAGGCATAGCAAAAAGCATGCATGCAGATCTTGACAAGGAGGGAAGTGATACATGGAAGTTCAGGCAGATGGCAGACTATGTCCTCGTTAAAGCCCAAGATACCGATGCTCTTCTGTTCAAAGCAGATGATATAAATGCATTCTTCTCAGTTATGCCGGAAGTGGATTTCCTTTTACTTGAAGGATTTAAGGACATAAAGCACGTACCTAAGATTATCTGTGCCAGGGATGGGAGGGATGTCGAAGAGCTGAACGAGGGGCTTGCCATAGCCGTGAGTGGGATTATAGCCAATGAAGAGAGGGGAAGGATTGATGGTTTGCCAATAATAAACGCTTTTGAAGAACCAGAGAAGCTCGCTGACTTGATTGAGAAAAAAGCATTCATGCTCCCCAACATTGACTGCCATATGTGCGGATTCACATGCTATGAGATGGCAAAGTTCATCATTAAAGGCGAAAAAACTCTCAACGACTGTAAGGTCATAAGCTCGAAGCCAAAAGTTGTTGTCAAGATTGATGGAAAGACTCTTCCAATGAAGGACTGGGTGCAGGAAATGGTGGAGAAAACAATAAGAGGTCTGCTTTCCTCGATGAAGGGATACAGAGACGGAAAGATCGAGATCAAGATCGAATAACCTCAACTTCCACCTCCTTAATTTTCCCGTCTTTTAAGATGAACGCCCCATAATTCCCTTTGTTGTCCACGATAAGCCATACATTTCTCCAGAGCTTCATTCCCCTAATATCCCTCTCGCTGGGAATAGGTTTGCATAAATGGGAGTGAAAGATTCCTACAGGCTCAAGGTTCTTCTCATCTGCATAGTCAAGAACCTCAACAATCTCAAGAGGATTTATTTCAAAAGCGGTTGGAGAATTCAGCTTGTTCTTTGTGAAAATAACTTCTTTAACGACGATGACATCATTTTGTTGTTTTCCCAACAGGAAACCGCATATCTCAATTTTGCTTTCCTTAGCCCTCTCTAAAATCATGAATAGATGTTCATATTTGATGATCAGCCTCATGGATGTTCATTTTTCGTCAATGACAGTTAAGTTTTTCTGTTCATTAATGATCGTTTTAATACAAAAACGTTTAAATATTTGACACACTCATCAAATGAGGACTGCAATGTCATAACACTAATGGTGATATACAGGAGGGTGAAAGCATGCTGGCAAGAATAGTCTACTACAAACCAAATTCGCTTCCAGAAGAGGAAATTGTGGTTGTAAACAGCTTTGAAAAAGCTGTTGAAATTGCGAGAAGGAAGATAAGAATGATTGGAGCAGTTAAAGTCGAAGTTGAGATCATATAACGCTCCGCTTTTGCCTTCTTCTCCCCACTTTTTTATCTAATCAGCTTATTTATAAAGCCCTTTTCTGTAAGATACCCTTTCCTAATGAGCTCCCTGTTTTTGTACTCATAAATTAAGGGTATCCCCGTAGGTATATTGAGTCTAAGCACCTCCTCCTTTGTGAGATTTTCAATATGCATTACAACTGACCTTAGACTGTTTCCATGGGCTGAAACCAAGACATTCTTACCTTTCTCAAGCTCTGGGATTATTCTTTCTTTTAGGTAAGGTATCGTTCTCTTAGCGGTATCTTTTAAACTCTCCCCTCCCGGTGGTGCTATGTCATAGCTTCGCCTCCAGAGCAGAACTTGTTCATCCCCATAAACCTTTCTTGCATAATCCTTGTTCCAGCCTTGGAGCTTTCCGTAATAACGCTCATTAAGCTGCCAAGCCTTATAAACAGGAATGTAATTTCTTCCGTGTTCTCCGTAAACAGTACCCCATTCCTTCATCATTCCATTTTCATGTTCAATCTTTGCAACTCCGTGCTTGTTTCTGCTCATTATCAGCATTGCCGTCTGAATAGCTCTCACAAGCTCAGAAGTAAAAATCACATCAAACTTGTAATCCTTCAGAAGATCGCCAGCCTTTAATGCCTCTTGAATACCATTTTCGCTTAAAGGAATATCCACCCAGCCTGTAAAAATGTTCAGCTTGTTCCACAAGCTTTCGCCATGTCTGACTAAAACCAATAATGCCATTAAATCCACCTAACAAAAATTCGAGAGAAAGGTTAAAAGGGTTTTGAAGTAACCCACAAAATTAAATTAAGAGGAGAATCAGAATACGTCTCTTCTTTGAGTGTTTGTCTTGCCCTTCTTGAACTGCTCCTCTATCTTCCTATAGTACTCCATCGTTTCCTTGCTAACACTTGGCCCAACTTTCTTCAGCGCTTCTTCGAAGTCCTTCATTGTAACTTTGACTTTCTGCTTAACTTCATCCATCTTAACGCCTGGCTTGATAATCCCTTCCTTGAGTGCTCTCCTCATTGCGTTCATTGCCGCCTCTCTGCAGACCGCTGCGATGTCTGCACCTGTGTAGCCCTCTGTTTTCTTGGCCAACTCTTTGAGGTCGACGTCTTCAGATAAGGGCATTTTTCTTGTGTGGACTTTGAATATCTCGTATCTTGCTTTTTCGTCTGGTGCTGGGACTAAGATTAACCTGTCAAACCTTCCAGGCCTGAGCAAAGCTGGATCCAAGATATCAGGTCTGTTAGTTGCCGCAATAACAACAACCCCACTGTTCTCTTCGATACCGTCCATCTCCGTGAGGAGCTGGTTGATTAGTCTGTCTGTCACTCTGTTCACGTCGGTTCCTCTTCTTGGTGCTATAGCATCAATTTCGTCAATGAATATCACCGTTGGTGCAGCCTGCCTTGCCTTCCTGAAGATTTCCCTGATGTTCTTTTCGCTCTCACCAACCCATTTGCTCAAAACTTCTGGACCCCTGATTCCAATGAAGTTAGCCTCGCTCTCCGTTGCCACTGCCTTAGCTAACAACGTTTTACCTGTTCCCGGCGGTCCGTAAAGGAGGATTCCCTTTGGTGGGTTAATTCCCAATGCTTGGAATGCCTCAGGATACTTGAGCGGCCACTCAACTGCCTCTCTCAAAGCCTCCTTAACCTCCTCAAGCCCACCTATGTCGTCCCATCTTACATTTGGAATCTCAAGGAGTACTTCTCTGAGTGCTGATGGCTCAATCATCTTCAATGCCTCATAGAAGTCTCTCTTAGTAACTTTCAGCTCCTCCAGTACTTCCTTTGGAATGTGCTCCGCCTCAAAGTCAATCTTACCCTCTTTGATAAGTCTCCTCAAAGCTGCCATTGCAGCTTCTCTCGCCAATGCTGCTAAGTCTGCTCCAACAAATCCATGCGTCTTATCTGCGAGCTCTTCAAGCAGTGCATCAATCAAGCGGTGCTTGACCTCATCGTAAAGCCTCTCATCGAGTCTCTTGAGGATATCTTGGATCTCCTTTTCATCCTTGGCCCTCTCGACTTTCACTATTGCTTTATCAATGACATCTCTGAACCTCTCATCTCTTCTAAGTCCCTCCAAGATTCTCTTAACATCGCTCTTCCTGAACTCCGGCTCAATTGGCATCCCCCTTGTGTGAATCTGGAGGATTTCCTTTCTTCCTTGTCTGTCTGGAACACCAACTTCAATTTCTCTATCAAACCTTCCAGGTCTTCTCAGAGCTGGATCAATTGCATCAGGTCTGTTAGTTGCACCTATGACAATGACCTTTCCTCTGCTCTTGAGACCATCCATTAATGCCAAGAGCTGTGCAACTACTCTCTTCTCAACCTCTCCAGTAACCTCGCCTCTCTTTGGAGCTATTGCATCAATCTCGTCAATGAAGATTATGCTCGGAGCGTTTTCTTCAGCCTCCTTGAAGACTTCCCTCAGTCTTTCCTCGCTTTCTCCATAGTATTTACTCATGATTTCCGGACCGTTGATGGCTATAAAGTGAGCGTTTGCTTCATTTGCAACAGCCTTTGCGAGCAGGGTTTTACCTGTTCCCGGTGGACCGTAGAGCAAAACTCCCTTAGGCGGCTCAATTCCAAGCTTTTCAAAGATCTCTGGGTGCTTAAGCGGGAGTTCAATCATCTCCCTGATCTTCTGGATTACATCCTTAAGGCCACCGATGTCCTCGTAGGTAACTCCCAATGCTACGGTCTTTGCAACCTCTTTAACCGGTTTTTCACTAACTGTGAAGTCTGTGAACTCTGTAATCTGGACGATTCCGGCTGGTGTTGTTGCTGTTACAACGAAGGTAAGCTCCTGTCCAAGGACGCCGATCTTGATGTAGTCCCCCCTAACCACTGGTCTTCCAATGAGCCTTGAGTGTAGCCAGTCAACGAAGTCTGCTCCAAATCTGATTGGCTCCGTTGGAGCCAAGACAACTTTCTTTGCCTCTTTGACCTCAGCCTTTCTTACAGTTACCTCGTCTCCAAGTCCAACCCCCGCGTTCTTTCTGATTGTACCGTCCATTCTGATGATGTCCAATCCTTCGTCCTCTGGATATGCTGGCCAGACAACTGCCGCTGTGTTCTTTGTCCCAATTATCTCTACTATATCACCTGGTTGAACGCCAATTGTGCGCATAGCCTTTCTATCAATCCTAACTATCCCCCTACCAACGTCTCTCTGGTAAGCGGAAGCAACCTTAAGCTTAATTTCCCTTTTATCTGCCATTAACACCACCTCACTTCTTTTTGATGAGCAGATGATCGTGAGTAGCTAAAACAAAAATCTGAAAAAATGAAACTCCTTCACTCCACTTTAACCTCAAATCCTTCTCCTTCCTTCTTTGTTGGGTGCTTCTTTGGAATCCTGATCTCAAGGACGCCGTTGTTGTACTTTGCTTTTGCTTTCTCCGGAATAACTTCCTCTGGAAGTCTGATGACTCTTCTGTAACCGCTGTAGTACCTTTCAACCCTTATTGCCCCTTCTCTCTCAAGTTCCTTCTCTCTCCTTACTTGAGCTTCAATATAGACAGCGTCATCAGTTACCCTAACCTTAATGTCTTCTTTCCTTACACCTGGGAGCTCAGCTGTGATTATGAACTCGTTGCCGTTGTCAAAGATGTCAACGAACGGCTCTCTCCAGACCCCTTCAATTCTCTCCTCAAAATACTCTGGCTCGCTCCATCTTCTGTAGCTCCAGAGCCTTGGGCCTCTGAAGAACTCGTTGAAGATGCTGTCAATTTCCTCCTGAATCTCTCTCATTATGTCAAACGGATCCCAGATGTCCCACCTTCTCACCCTTCTCACCATACCTCTCACCCCCATTATTTTTGGTTACCAATAGTTACTAAAATATTCAATCTTTATAAAGTTTTCGTGCCAGGGGGCAACCATCGGTGAACTTAAGTGTTCATCTCCCTAAACCGCAAGGTTTATAAGCCAGAATCTTTCCTTTATTCTTTGGACGGTGGGGCGGTAGCTCAGCCTGGGAGAGCGCCGGACTGAAGATCCGGGTGTCGGGGGTTCAAATCCCCCTCGCCCCACCACTTTTGTGCGGTGGTAGTCTAGCCTGGTCCAGGACGCCGGCCTTCCAAGCCGGCGACCCGGGTTCAAATCCCGGCCACCGCACCACAATCTGTTCTGAGGTTTTGGTGATCCAAATGGATATAGATGGTATTAGAGCTGAAATTAGGGAGAAAATCTGGAGACTGCTGGAGGAAACTGGAGAAGCAATGCCACCAAAACCAATTCGAGGGAGGATACCCAACTTTAGAGGTGCCGAAATTGCTGCAAAAAAGTTATCTTCACTTGAGGAGTGGAAAAAAGCTGAGGTCGTTAAGATAAATCCTGACAGTCCACAGAGACCAGTAAGGGTGCAAGCACTGAAGGAGGGAAAACTGCTCATCATGCCAACTCCAAGGATAAAGAGAGGGTTCCTCCTTATAAATCCAAGTTTAATTCCTAAGAGTTACTACTCTTTTGCTTCCACAATTAGAGGCGCTTTTAAATTTGGAAAACTGCTACCCACTCTAAGGGACATTGAAAAAGAAATTCCAAAAATTGATCTTGTGGTTGAAGGCAGCGTTGCCGTTGATAGAAACTGCAACAGGCTGGGAAAGGGAGAGGGGTATGGGGACATAGAGTGGGGGATTCTTTCTCTACTGGGCAAAGTGGATAAGAACACCCCAATTGCAACAACGGTGTCTGAGATCCAGATAGTGAAGAATATTCCAAAGAAGCCCCATGATCTTCCACTTAACATAATTGTGACTCCAAAGAGAGTTATAAGATGTAACCGATGCGATAAGCCATTTGGAATAATTCCGGAAAGTTTGAAAAAAGAGAAAATCAATGAGATACCTCTGCTTGATGAACTGATAAGACTCGGCTACTTCAAAGTAAGATGAAGTTTACATCGGATCTCACCAGCCCTGCACTATTTTCAAAACTTTGTCATCAACTTTCCCGTTTTCAACGTCTTCAATTGCTTGTTCCAGTTTATCCAAGCCCTCATCCAGAAGCTCCTTCTCTATCGTCAAAGGTGGCTGGATTCTGAGGACATTCCCATGGAGAAAAGCCAATATTAGACCAAGCTCATAAGCTCTCCAAACCACTTTCTTAGCCTCATCGAAAGCCCTTTCCTTTGTTTCTCTGTTTTTCACTAAATCTATACCAATCATCAGACCTTTTCCCCTGACATCACCAATAAGTTCATGCTCTTTCTGCATTTTTTTGAGTCTTCTCATGGTGTACTCTCCAAGCTCTTCAGCTCTTTTGAGCAAATTCTTTTCTTCAATTTCTTCAATAACTGCTAAAGCTGCTCTGCTTGTTACTGGGTTCCCACTGAGTGTAAACGTATGCCCCAAAGCCGGTAAAGACTCCATGATCTCTTCTCGTCCAATGATAGCGCTTATTGGCAATCCTCCACCCAAAGGTTTTGCAATAGTTATTATGTCTGGTGTAACTCCAAAGTGCTCAATTGCAAACCATTTTCCTGTCCTTCCTAACCCGCTTTGAACTTCGTCAACAACTAAGAGAATTCCGTATTCGTCAAGAATTTTCTTCAGCTTTCTAAAATAGTCATCAGGCGGGACTATCATCCCAGCATCTCCCTGGATAGGCTCAGCAAACAAAGCAGCGACCCCTTCTGCATACACTTCACGTTCAAATTTATATTCAAGGTAGGATATGCACTCAAAGTGACATCTTTTTCTCTCCTGTCCGAAGGGACATCTGTAACAGTCAGGAAATGGGATGTAGTGGATATCACTTAGCTCACCAACCAGTGCCCTAATTTCAAAATCAAGCCCAGTTATGCTCATAGCACCATACGTTGCCCCGTAATAGCTTCCTAAATATCCCAGGAGTGTCCTCCTCCCTGTGTATGCTCTTGCAAACTTTATTGCACCATCATTTGCATCACTGCCACTCAATCCCAAGACGACTTTAGCACTTTTTATTGGTGAGATCTCAACAAGTTTCTCCGCCAACAAAAGGGGTTCTACAGGAAAACCATAGATGAATGTGAAGTGAACCAATTTGTCCGTCTGCTCTTTTATAGCTTTTACAACCCGATTGTTGTTATGCCCGACGTTTTGGACGGCAGCATCAGAGAGAAAGTCTATGTATTCTCTTCCTTCAATGTCCCAAACTTTGGCGTTTTCCGCTTTAACACCAACAATGGGGGCATAGGTAACACGGGCTGCTTTTGGAAACACTTTTAAATATCGAAAGATAATCTCGTCTCTTTTCATAATTATCGCCACAGCATAAGTAAGATTAACATCTAAATAGGATTTTTGGCTATGGGTTTGAACAAATGTCAAACTTTTAAATTCATACGAACGTCTTCATCCAGCAGGAGAAAAAGAGCCAATGCCGACAGTATGGCAAGTGTAAAGGAAGATAGTGTAAGTCCCATTATGCCCCACAACAGACCAAACAGAAAATCCAAAAGAGCCACATAAGTGGCGGTTGTTATTGCGATATCTCTTCCAAGAAAAATTCCAAAGCTAATCAGGAGATGAATTGAACCAATACCCCAAAATCCCAGAAACATGAGCTTGTCACCAATGCTTAGCAAGCCCAACCCATAGAAGTATATGCTCATTAAAAGAAAGAAAAGAATTAAGATGGGCTTTGGTTTCATTCTCCGAACTCCTCCACGGGCATCTTCATTCTTGAAACCGCAATCAATGTTAGTATACCCACCAGGGGCATGAATGCCAGTTCACCAAATGCCAATCCAACGCTATGCCTTGCCAGTAGATCCGTAATTGAAGGTGCTACTATGTTTGCCGTGTTTGAAATAAGCCCCAATGCGAATGAAGCCCTTGGATAAACACTCTTTGGATATGTTGCCGGTGCTGATGTCCAGAATGCTGGACCCGTTCCTTGAATTGTTCCAACAAGCCAGACTGCCGCTAAAGCAATAGTATAGTTTCCGCTGAGCATTGCTTTGGCGTAGACAATCAGTCCCACAAAAGATAACATATATGATATTACCATAACCTGGACAATGGCCCTAAATAGACCTCTTGAGGTTGGATTCTTCCTTGAAAGCAGATATCCTATGTATCCAAATACAATTGACCAAATCGCTTTTGAAATATTGAGGTTCGTGCTGAGTGTTGCTACATGAGCCTTTGTCCAGCCCATGTCATAGGCGATTGATGCCGAGAAGCCAACAATCGTGAAGATTACCCACAAAGCCGGGAAGAACGTGAATCCCAAAACCCAGGTAAACTTGAGTTTCCAGACGTTTATCTTTGCTTCTCCCCTTTCATGGATTATTTCAAAGTCCTCTGTAAAGAGCCACCATATCAGTAGAACTGCGTACATTATGAGGACTGTAACTAAAAAGCCACCCTTCCATCCAAATGCATGGATTAAATATTTAGCACTCATTGAGCCAAAAACACCGCCCCAGAAGATTCCAGAGAGGATTATACCCTTTGCAAATGGTCTTTCAGCAACAAAGTACCTTGCTATCTGAGTGCTGAAGAGTGGAACGAGAGTAACCACGAAACCTTGGATGAATCTTAAGAAAACTACAACATACCAGTTTGGAGCGTAAGGAATGAGCAGTTGCGGAACTGCAGCCCAGCTTAGGGCTATTGCAACGCTCCTCTTAAAGCTCCCTTCATAAATTCTTGTGTGCCCCAAAAGAAATGCGACAAAAAGACCAAAAACATAGGCTATGTGTTGCAGATCAAAGGCATCGCTGCTGATTCCAAAATGGGCAATCACATCTGGCTTAGCGACGCTCATCATGGTGAGCGTTCCAAATCCAGCGGTCATGACAATTGTATTCAGGATTACAGACCTCCAGCGATTCATTTTCTCACCCCACTAAATTTTTCCAAAGAACATCAGCAAGCCAAATATAATAAACAGCACTCCTGCTCCTTTGTGGATCATCTCCACGGGTAGAGCTTCTCCAATTTTTTCACCAACAAAAGCACCTATCAAATTCACCAGAGCGAGTCCCAAAATAGCGCCGGTAAAAGCTTTGGCCCATCCATATTTTGATGCAAATGCGATTGTAGCCAACTGTGTTTTATCACCAAGCTCGGCAAGGAATATTGCAACAAAGACATAGAGCACTTCTTTCATTTGACCTCCTCCCAAAGATGTGAAAAAGGGAAATGAAACTTCAAAGCTCTTCCAAAGCTTTCTTCATCCTTTTCATAGCTTCAATGAGCTTTTCTTTCTTTGTTGCATAGCTTATCCGTACGTATCCTTCTCCATTCTTTCCAAACGCCGTTCCCGGGATTACAACTACCTTAGCTTTCTCCAAAAGCCATTCACTGAACTCCTCACTTGTCATTCCAGTTTCTTTTATGTTGGCAAAGATGTAAAATGCACCTTTAGGTTCGAATGCAGAAATATAGGGCATCTCTTTAATTGCATCGAGAACTATCTTTCTTCTCTCAGCATATTCTCGTCTCATCTTCTCAACAGCTTCCCAGCTCTTTGGACTCCTTAGAGCTTCAATTCCTGCAACCTGAACAAAGGATGAAACGTTTCCGATAACATATGCATGGAGCTTTATCATGTCCTTAATAATGTCCTTTGGTGCGATTGCAAAGCCCAAACGCCAGCCGGTCATTGCAAATGTTTTGGAGAAGCTATTTGCCAAAATCGTATTGTCCGGGGCATATTTAAGCATTGGGTAGTGCTTTGCACCCTCATAAAGAAAGTGCTCATAAGGTTCATCGCTGAGGATGTAGAGATTATAGTCTTCAGCAATATCCGCAATAGCTTTTGCGGTTTTTTCATCTATTGTAGCACCAGTTGGATTGTTGGGATAGTTAATCACGATCATCCTTGTCCTCTTTGTTATGAGCTCCAAAAGCTCGTCTGGATCAGGCTGAAAACCATTTTCCTCTCTTAATGGAAGCCTTACTATTCCCGCCTCGGCAAGCTTAGCATCTTCAGCGTAACAGACAAACGCAGGATCTGGGATTATGACCTCATCGCCTCTTTCAAGAAGCGTCTCAAATGCCAGATAAGTTGCTTCATAAGCACCAGCAGTTACTATAATGTTGTCAGTTGGAACACCTAAGTTGTATCTTTCTTTGTAATATTCACTTATGGCTTGTCTAAGCTCTGGGATTCCAGCGTTTGGAGTGTAATGAGTCCATCCTTCATCTAATGCCCTCTTTGCGGCTTCCTTAATATTATCTGGTGTGTCAAAGTCAGGTTCTCCAATTCCAAGAGAAATTACATTTTCTATTTTTCTTGCTTTTTCAAAAAGCTCTCTGATCTTTGAGCGTTGAATTAAGTTGACACGCTCCGCTATAAAATATCTGTGTCTCTTATAACGCATAATCATCCCCCCGTGGCATTTAGAGGGTGAATTAATATTCTTATAAACTTATCGAGAAGGATTTTCTGCTTTTTGATATATTAGTGAAACAAAATTCAATAAAATACAGACATTATGGCAAATTTTCAGAAAAGTCAAAGAGCCTCAACTATGGCTGCCTGTTCAAAAAGCCTCTTCACCTTTTCCACGTCACAGTCAACAAAGTGAATCTCCTTTAGTGAGTTCTTTTTAAGAAAGTCTTCAAGGGTCTTCCGGGCATTTTGACCAAAAGCCACAATGAAGTTTTCACCCTCTTTGGCTCCAACTTTTTTTATTGCTTCTCCAATTTGCAGAGTCCCTGCAAGCCTGAGAAGAATTTCCCCCTTCACTGTTTTTGCTTTATTTGTTCCCCGCTCAAATGACTTTAACGCCAAGATAGTAGCGAACACGAGTTGTTCCCAGCATTCAACATTTGCTATTTGCATATTATCACCAAGCTCTTCAAAGATCCACGAAACATCTCCGAGCACAATTTTACTAATTGCGATTTCATGCTTGCCCAATTTTACTACCTTCAACCTTACACCTCCAGTTTCAATATAAATGCAAGATATTAAACTCTTTCCCTCGCACTCAATAATATCCAATGATAAAAAATCCTCAATTATTCTGCCAGTTTTTTAAAATTTTTTGAAATTTATATTATTATAATATTAAGACCAAAGCAAAAAATATTTAACTACTTAAAGCAAATGAAAAAATTAGCAGCTTCATGTACTTGGAGGTTCAGCGATGACAAAGATGAAAATAATTAGCGTGCAGATACCGCAAGGTCTTCTGAATGCTATTGATACCCTCGTAAAGAGGGGGGTTTATCCCAATAGAAGTGAGGTTATAAGAGAAGCTATCAGGGAGCTGATAAAGAAAGAGCTCTACAAACTTGAGACAGAAGAAAGAACAACTCCTGAGTACATACTCGAATAAGGGTTTGTGATCAATTAGTTAACAATTAAGCCCGGGGGTTAAAGGCAATGGTGTGGAAACTCTTGGAACAGGCGGGTATTAACTTGGACTTTGATGAAAACACAAAAGAAAAATTTGGGGAATATGAGGAAAACTTAGAGGGTCTGATTAAGATTGCAATCATTGGAGTTGGAGGTTCTGGGAACAATACCATAACACGACTCTATGAGCTTGGTGTCCAAGGTGCAGAATTAATTGCGATGAATACCGATGCCCAACACTTGGCGAGAACTAAAGCTCATAAAAAAATCCTTCTCGGGAAGAACATAACTCACGGCAAGGGTTCTGGTGGAGATCCAAGAATAGGATACTTAGCAGCTGAAGCAAGTGCCCAAGAAATTGCCGAGGTAGTTAGGGATGTTGATTTGGTCTTCATAACAGCTGGAATGGGTAATGGTACTGGAACTGGAGCCGCACCAGTTGTTGCAAGGATAATCAAAGAGGTAGCAAGAAACAATGGACGATATCAAGAACCGCTTGTTGTGAGTGTTGTAACATTTCCATTCTCAACTGAAGGAACAAGAAGAATAGAGAAGGCAAAAGCAGGTATACAAGCTTTGCTCCAGTATTCGGATACTGTGGTAATAATTGAAAATGATAAGCTTTTGGAACTCGTTCCAAATCTGCCACTCTCGGCTGCATTTAGATTTGCGGATGAGATTATAGCGAGAATGGTCAAGGGCATAACGGAAACAATAAAGCTCCCTTCTATAGTCAATATAGATTTTGCTGACGTCTACAGCGTCATGAAGAATGGTGGCGCTGCTTTGATAGGTATAGGCGAGAGCGACTCAAAGAACAGGGCTGTTGATGCTGTAGTTAACGCTCTTAACAACAAAATGCTTGAAGTTGAGTTCGGAAGCGGCGAAGCGGCATTAATTCACTTTACGGTTGGCCCAGATGTAAAGCTTGGTGAAGTCCATGAGGCAATGAAGATAGTTTATGAGAAGTTAGGTACGAAGTCAGAGATAAAATGGGGTGCAATGATTGATGAAGACTTGGGCAAAACCGTTAGGGCAATGGTTATAATGACCGGAGTCAACTCCCCTCACATTTTAAGCGGTGAAGTTAACGCGCTTCAAGACAGCAACAGAATTCTTATGCCCACAGATACCCTAAGGATGATCACGAAGGATACCAAGCTTGAAAGGATCTTCGAGAGGACGATGAAAAGTGAAAAATCTAAACCACCCGTAAATGAAGATGTAGAAAGGATCTTTAGAGATATTTACCAGTTTTGATGTTTCTTCCTCTTTCTCTCTATTAGATTACAAGGTGATAGCATGGCAAAAGTCATTAGTATAGCCAATCAAAAAGGTGGAGTCGGAAAAACAACAATAACAATGAATCTTGGCTTTGCTCTCGCGAATATGGGCAGAAAGGTTCTCTTAGTCGATATAGACCCACAATTTAACTTGACTTTTGGATTAATAGGGATGGAGGTTCTTAACTATGAGGACAACAACGTTGGGACATTAATGACAAGGGAAAGCAGAGTTGAGGATTCCATAGTTGAAATCAGAGAAAATCTGCATTTGATACCCTCTCACCTGAATCTCTCTGCCAAAGAGATTGAGATAATTAATGCATACAATCGTGAAAGGCGCTTAGAAAAAGCCTTGAAATCAGTCCTCCCAGAGTACGATTATGTTTTAATTGACAACCCACCAAGTATGGGGATATTCCTTGTAAACTCACTCACAACTTCAGATTATGTTTTGATTCCCCTTGAGCTTAGCTATTTTGGAGTTATCGGGATGCAGCTTATGTTCAACCTTATGAAAATGATTAAAGAGGAGACCAACGAGAACCTTACACTTCTTGGATTGATTCCCAATAAATTCACAAGACAGACAAAAGTCCCAGCTACACGGCTGAAAGAGTTAAAAGAGACGTATCCAAATGCTCCATTGCTGACAACCATACCTAAGTCAGTTGCTCTTGAAAAAGCTCAATCTCAAGGGGTCAGCATATTTGAATTCGAGGGTGATGGGAGAGCAGCGAAAGCGTTTTTAAAGCTTGCAAAAGAGGTGATTGCTCTTGTCGAAGGAGAAAGGTAAAATTCCACAGCTATTTTCTGGCTCAATTGACGAGCTCACAAGACCTAAGACAAAGAAAGCTGATAAAAGAAGAGAGGAGCTTAAGAAAATCAAGAAGCAGAAAACATTATACATCAGCCAAGACACAAATTTAAAATTAATTGAGCTTTACGCTGAAGAAAGCAGAAGACAGAGCAATATTGTGGAAGATGCTGTAAATCTGTACTACTATCTCAAAAAGGCGATGGGCGAAAAGAACTTTGATGAGCTAATGAGCGCTGTGCTTAGAGAGGATCCAGAGTTTTTAAGAAGCTATCTGGAGAAAGCCAAGCTCATTTAATCACCACTAACCCAGCAGCTCAAATCAGGAGATAAAATCACTCACAGAATATTTCCACTATCCTCTTTATTATTCTGCTTGTTTTTGCGACGTCACTTTTGTAGAGATAGGGAATTCTTATAACCTCCGCATTTATGCCGTGCTGCCTCAGTTGTCTTTTAAGCTCTTCACATTTAAAATCCTGATCAGGCCCCAAAGCTACAACGTCCGGGTTTATCTTCTTCACGAGCTCAAAACTTATCCCATCAGGCTCCCCAATGTAAACCTCATCCACCATCTTTAAGGCTTTCAAAACTTCAGCCCTTTCGTGCATCGAGTTTATTGGAGGTCTTCCTTTCCTCTTAACGACAGTTTCATCATGTGCCACTATCACAATGAGTTCATCTCCAAGCTGCTTTGCTTGACTCAAAAAATGGATATGCCCAACATGAAGAATATCAAAAACTCCCCCGACGAGGACTCTTATCTTCTTTTCTCTCTCCGTACTCATGGTCTCACCGTCAGCTCCCAGATTTTGTCCTTTGCGTGGTGGATTACCTTTACGGCTTTTCCCCTGTTTTTTTCTTTCATCTCTCTGCCGCTCATCAACGCAATTCCAATGGCAAGGGGTCTCCCATAATTTTCTTCAACAACAAATACAAAATCGCCTTCTTCTATCTCTTCATCGACATCAACTATTCCGGGAGCCATTACATCGGCACCTTTTAGGATGAACGGGACAGCACCTTCATCAACAACAACTCTTCGCTTCCATTTCCTCAAGTCTTCCTCATTGGACAGCTCATATAGGGCAATTACAAGCGGAAATACCAAGTTCTGACGTTTTATAAACATTGGCTTCCCATTTACAAAAAGTATTTGGGTGGTTTTATCAAATTCTGCAATTTGAACATCATCTTTTTTATTTATCAGCTTCTTAGCAACTTCCTCCCCAAAAATTGAACTCATCTCCCGTATTATCTCTTTAATTTCCTTCTTGCTTAAAGGATGCTTAATCTTCAGCATTCAGCTCACCCCAAAGGCTTTTAACAGCTTCTCTCGGATTATCAGCATTATAAATTGCTCTCCCAACAATTATGTAGTCAGCACCAGCTTTTAAAGCTTCTTTAGCTTTCCCACCCTGAGCACCTATTCCCGGAGTGAAGATTTTTATATCCCCATCAAGCTTTTCTCTGATGTATCTTATTCTTTCAGGCTTCGTCCCGGGAGCTATAACTCCAAAAGGCCTAAGCTCATTTGCCATTTCTATAAGTCTGTCAGTAATCGGCTGCATGAATTCCTCAGCTCCAGGATGGCTCATCTCCACAACGATAATCGTATTGCCCTCCTCCATAACCGCCCTGACACTGTCCCTTCCAACAAAGCCATGAACAATTATATAATCTGCTCCATTATCAAAAACTTTCTTTGCAATGAGTTTGTTTGTATTTGGAATATCAGCAACTTTTAAGTCAGCTATAACCGGTAAGCCCGTTTTCTCTTTTAGCTCCCCGATTATTCCAACCCCGCTTCCAAGAATGAGAGGCCAGTTGATCTTTATCGCCCAAAGGTAGTCCTTAGTTTCCTCTGCTATTTTCAATGCCCTCTTTCTCTCATAAACGTCCAATGCCAAGATAATCATTTGCCCACCTCAAGGATTTCCCTGGGGAGTTCATTCTTTTTAAGTGTTAATGCAACATGAATTGCGCTTTTAATTGCATCTGCTCTATTTTCAGCCCATGTAACAACGATCAGATCCCCCTCTTTTGGACTAAGTTTTTTTAAGTCTTCAGCAAGCTTGGGGAGAGTTTCCTTTAATGGCCTTTCATCTTCGGGGAATACAATTTCACCCGCTTTGTAAACCAAAATCATAGCACCTTTGGCAAAATAGCGAATAGCTTCGTCTCTGAGTTCTATGCTTTTAAATTGGGGTGGGTTCTTAACAAGGACAGCATAAGTGGGCATGTTTTCAACTTTTTCAACTTCAGCCGGCTCAGAGAACAAAGTTAGTATTTGGGACAGAACATTAAGACCTTTTTCATTCAAATAATGCCCTTTTTGTTTTGACTCAATTAATTCAAGCTTTGCAAGCTTCTTCAAAAGAGTTCTAACGCTTCCTTCACCGAGATCAAGACCCTCAGAAATCTGTTTTCTTCCCCTCGGAGTCTTTAATAGAAAAAGTGTTGCAACTGCATCTTCAAGGGTAAACTCAGGATAAGCTCCTCTTTTCCAGCTCATTTCCTCACCTCTCAGAATTGTCTCGCTCAGCTGATAAATAAATGTTTTTATCACCAAACATGCTTGATAGTAGTACTACCTGAGAACAAAGTTAAAATAAAAGACAAAATGCCTTAGAATATTAACGGTGCTCTGTATTCACCCCAAACTTCTCTTAAAACATCAGTGACTTCTCCGAGTGTCGCCAAGTGTCTGTGTGCTTCAATTATATATGGCATTAGGTTAACATCCTCCTTCTCTGCAGCATTCCTCAGCTTATCCAAAGCCTCCTCTACCTTCTTGTTGTCCCTCTCACTCCTCAGCTTCTTCAAACGCTCAATCTGCTTGTCCCTAATACTTGGATCAACCTTGAGAATCTCAACCTCAATTGGCTCATCCACAACAAACTTGTTGACACCAACGATAATCCTCTTGCCCTCCTCGACTTCTTTCTGATACTTGTAAGCAGAATCTGCAATCTCTTTCTGGATATAGCCGCGCTCAATAGCCCTCATCATTCCACCCATGCGCTCAATCTTCTCAATGTACTTCATAGCTTCCTCCTCGATATGATCGGTAAGCCACTCAATGTAATACGCTCCACCCAACGGATCAATCGTGTCAACAACACCGCTTTCATAAGCAATAATCTGCTGCGTTCTTAATGCAATCCTAACGCTCTTTTCCGTTGGAAGAGATAGTGCTTCATCATAACTGTTCGTATGCAAGCTTTGGGTTCCACCCAACACAGCGGCTAAAGCCTGAATCGTGACCCTAATGATGTTGTTCTCCGGCTGCTGAGCTGTGAGAGTTGAACCAGCAGTTTGCGTGTGGAATCTAAGGAGCATTGACTTTGGATTCTTTGCGCCGAATTTCTCCTTCATTATCTTAGCCCACAACCTTCTCGCTGCCCTGAATTTAGCAATCTCCTCAAGGAAGTTGTTGTGAGCATTGAAGAAGAAGCTCAATCTTGGGGCAAACTTATCAACGTCCATTCCCCTCTCAATAACAGCCTTTACATATTCGATACCATCTGCCAATGTGAAGGCAACCTCTTGGACTGCATTTGCACCAGCTTCTCTGATGTGATACCCACTAATGCTGATTGGATTCCACTTTGGAACATTCTCAGCACAGTACATGATAATATCCGTAGTTAAGCGCATTGAGGGCTGTGGTGGGAAGATGTAAGTCCCCCTCGCAATGTACTCCTTGAGAATATCATTCTGCACAGTTCCCCTTAAAACGTGCTGCGGAACGCCCTGCTTTTCAGCAACGAGGATGTACATTGCCAAAAGGTTTGCTGCAGTTGAGTTTATTGTCATTGAAGTTGAAACCTTATCAAGAGGGATTCCATCAAAGAGAATCTCCATATCCCAGAGGGAGTCAATAGCAACTCCAACCTTACCAACCTCACCCTCAGCCATTGGATGGTCGCTGTCATAGCCGAGCTGAGTTGGCAAGTCAAAGGCTACACTCAAACCTGTTTGCCCTTGTTCCAAGAGGTACTTGTAACGTTTGTTTGACTCCTCAGCGGTGGCATAGCCGGCATATTGTCTCATCGTCCAGAATCTTCCCCTATACATTGTCGCATAAACGCCACGAGTGAAGGGGTACTGTCCCGGAAAGCCCAGCTTCTCCATGTAGTCCCAATTTTCTCCAAGATCAGCTGGGGTGTAGACTCTTTTAATTTCAAAGCCATCATCAGTCATAAACTTCTCTTTTCTCTCTGGTCTTTTTGCAATAAGTGGCTTAACCACATTTTCTTCCCACTCTTGTTCAGCTTTTCTAATCTCTTCAAGCTTTTTTCTATCAAAGGTCATCGGGATCACCAGATGAGCTTTTAGCTCTCAACATATAAAAACCTTTTACATAACTAAAGGTTGAACTTGATATTGGATATTTTATCCATGTGCAGAAAAACTTAACTTAATGCAAGTGAATCTCATTATGATGATAATTTACGGAATAGGTCTTGACAGCTCAGCAAAGATTACTTTTCAAAGTCACGCTCACAGTGATCATTTTGTTAGTGGAAATACTATATTCTCCACGAAAGCTACCAAATTTCTAAGCCATCTAAAGAAAAGTGGACTTTATAAAGTTGTAAAGTTTGGAAAAACGTTTTACTTAGGTGACTACAAAGCCAAGCTTTATCCCGCTGGTCACATCTTAGGCTCCGCTCAAATTTATATTGAATTCGATGAGTTTTCTCTGCTTTATACTGGAGACGTCAAGTGGTTTAAGCTGAGAACTGCTGAAAAGAGCAAGTTTAGAAAGGCCGATGTTCTAATAATCGAAGCAACTTTCGGTGTTCCTATGTATAACTTTCCTTCACCAAAAGAAGCAGAAAAAAAGCTTATTGCTTTTGTTGAGAGTGCTCTTGACAAGCGAAAAACACCCACCCTTTATGCAAACCAGATAGGCAAAGCCCAAGAGCTTTTGAAGATTCTTGAGGTTCACGGCTATACCGTGAAAGCCTCAAGGAGCATAATTAAAGTCGCAAAGATTTATGAAAAATTTGGAATTAAATTTCAAAATATAGATAGGGACGGAGAAGTGCTCTTGAGAGGCTTCACACGCCCCAAGCCCGATGATTCAGCTTCCTCCTATGAGCTTCATGTTTCTGGATTTGGCAATTTAAAGCTCAGCAACCATGCTGATTTTTGGGAACTTATCAAAATTATAGAGAAAGTCAGGCCAGAAAAGATCTACACTGTTTATGGATATGCGGAAAATTTTGCAAAAATTTTAAGAGGTTTGGGGTATGATGCGACTGCCATAGACAAAGATTGTTGTTTATCATGTTACAAAAATATTTAAGGGCTAATGTGTAAACCTCTATCATGAAATATAGCAAATATAAACGGTACAATCCTCGCAAGCACATCTTCCTGAACTACCTCCTCCTTACGCACAAAAAGAGGATTATTCGGAAGAAAGAGCTTGTTTACGATATGAAGATACAAAAGCTTCAGGACATAATAGATGCTTTAAGTGGATGGGTGGAAGCTGCAGAGATTGAAAGAAATTTAAAACATGCTTTTCTGCATGATCTGGAGATGTTCAGGAAGTTTCTACTAACTTTCCTCACTCGATCTACACTAAACAGCATTAATTACTATACCCTGAAGGCGTGGGAAAGCAGAATTGATACACTTGCAAATGAAATTTCCAGACGAAAAAATCCATTTTTTAAGCTCCTATATTCAAGATTTAAGCTTTCTTTGGATGAATTCTACAGAGAGCTGGGCATTAGATGATTATGTTTAAATATCTCAACAACAAAATTCTGGTAGGGTGAGAAATATGAAAACGGGAATAGAGTTCTTTGATGAAACTATCATCAGAGAGGGGTTTCCAGAAGGCTCCTTGATCATAGTGGCTGGAGAACCAGGAACTGGAAAAACGATTTTCACATCAACTATAATACACAATGGACTTGAAAAATTCGGAGAGAAAGGTATGTATATCTCGCTTTCAGAAACAAAAGAGGATTTTTATGACGAGATGAAAAGGCTCGGCATGGATTTTGAAAAGTACGAGAAAAGTGGACTCTTTAGGTTTATGGATTTGGTTACTGTTACACCTGATGTCATTGAAAAGGAAATTGAGCTGATCATGAAAGAAATCTTGAGCTTTCGTCCAAAACGTATTGTCATAGATTCAATAACTGCACTTACACAGCTTTTAGGCACAGAAAAAACAAGAATCTTCTTGCATACAACATTAGGAAGATTCATTAAGTCCTTTGGAGCAGTTGCGTTCCTGATTGCAGAAAAGCCTTTGGGAAAAGAAACAATCGGGCATGGTGTTGAAGAATTCGTGGTGGATGGCGTTATAGTGCTCAAGTACATAAGCCTCGGAGAAGTCAGGAGGAGAGTAATGGAAATTCCAAAGATGAGAAAAAGAAGTATTGAGAAATCCCAGTATGAATATGTAATAACAGATCGTGGAATTGAGTTTTTAGCAATCCCCGATCTCATTAGGGGGGAGGAAGATGCTTCAGAAGAAAAAGTAAGCACCGGCATTAAGGAACTCGACGCAATTTTAGATGGAGGCGTTTACAGGGGATCAATAACATTAATTGTCGGGATGACTGGAACTGGAAAAACTACTTTCGGCTTACACTTTGCAATAGCAAATGCTCTTCAGGGGAGAAAAGCGATATACATCTCCTTTGAAGAATCTGTAGGGCAGCTAAAGAGGGCAGCAAGAAGGTATGGAATGCCAGTTGATGAAGTTTTGGATAAGACATTGAAGATGTTCAGCTGGGTTCCCGAAGCAAAAACACCAGTTCACACATTCCTTAAGATTAGAGAAATTATTGATGAGCATATGCCAGAAGTTCTTGTGATTGACAGCCTGACCTCACTCAGAGAGCATATGAACGAAATAGAGCTTGAAAAGATGCTTAGATACCTAAGTCTTATAATAAAGCAACACAAAGTAGCTACCTACATAACCCTTAATGCAGAAACAGACTTTGAAACAGTGCCATTCACCAAAGCAAGCACTCTCTCAGACAACATCATTGGGCTGAAATATGTCATAAAAAACGAGCTCATAGAAAGACGGTTGGCGGTTATTAAGGCCAGAGGATCAAATCATTCCAGGAAAATCCACAAATATGATATAACCGACAAGGGGGTGATGATCTATGAGTAGTGCTGAGGAGATAGTGGTCAGAGCTGTGACCTACGCTGTGGAAAAAGCTAACCCTACTCTCAAAAATCTTTTGGAGTTCCATCTAAAGACCACGACAGGAAAAGGCTATGAGCTTGCGTATGAGGATCCAAAAAGATTTAAAGAAGCCGTTTCAAAGCTTTTCGGAGAATACAGCGGAAGATTACTTGAAATGCTGATCATAAGCTACTTCAAAGAGAAGGTCGGACTAAAGGAGAACATAGAGGACCTTGAAGATCTTGTAAGATACGTTAAGAGAATTTATGGGGAATAAAAATGGAAGTCAATCCTCTTGAAATTTTAAAGGAATCTTCCAAAAGAATAAGCCCAACTCTCATTGAATATGAGATCGGAAGCGAAATCGAGATAATTCTCTATACTCTAATAAAAAAGCTCAGACAAGAATACCAGAACTTCATAATAATATCGTTCCATGATGCATACCTTGTCCTAAGGAGATATCTTGAAAATGTGTTCTCAGAGACGGAGGTGAACACAGCATTCGATGGTGTCCACTTGATTTCAGTGAATCCCATTCTTGAGACTGAAGAAAATCGGCCACAGGATATAATTAAAAGCACACATCACGATATCATTGTTGGACGAATCCTTGAGGCAACTTCAAAGATAAATGGCGAGTCTTTATTCATAATATTGGGACTGGACTTTTTTGGAATAAGAATAGGAAAGGATGAGCTCATAGACTTATTCCCGGCATTAGTATCGACCATAGGACGAAAAAAGAACAACAATGTAATAATGACGCTCAATGTTAAGGTCTTTCCTCAAAGCCTTGTAGAGATTGTGAACAGCTTTGCATTCAACGTAGCCCATGTTGGGATTGAACTTCAGGACAAGGAGATCAGGAGGTATATAACCCTTATTCGCACGGTATTTTTAGAGTATAACCTCAAGAAGTGGTACTACACACTCCTTGGAAAAAAGCTTGTGTTTAAGAGTGTGAACTCTGAGGGGCTAATTTTTTAAGCCCCATCTTTTCTTTAGTTTTAAATCCACAAAGAAGGTGATAATAATGGAGATCAACTTAGATGAGCAGAGGGTTGTGAAGGATATAACGCTAAAACATGGAATGAGTGTGAACGAAATAACAAAACAGCTCTTCGAGAGTGGCGGCTTCGTTGCAAAGAAGTTCGCAATAGCGGTTGACATACTTGAGAGGATGATAAAAGATAAAGATACATTCAAGTTTCTGAGCTTTCCAGCATGCATAATGGCAACAGGAACAAGAGGAATAATTGTAGATCTGATTAAAAATAAGCTCTTCGATGCCGTAATTACGACCTGCGGAACGTTAGATCACGATTTAGCGAGACTATGGAAGCCCTACTATCATGGAAGCTTTCTGATGGATGATAGAGAACTTCACAAACAGGGAATAAACAGATTGGGAAACGTCTTAGTCCCCAACGACAGCTACTGGATTGTCGAGGAAAAATTGCAAGGAATCTTCCAAGATATCTATGATTCGGGCAAAAGAAGATTAGCAACGTATGAGCTTGTGTGGGAAATTGGAAAACGTTTGGAGAATGAAGAAGGCAAAGAGAACAGCTTCACTTACTGGGCATATAAAAATAAAATTCCAGTTTTCATTCCGGGCATTACTGATGGGGCAGTTGGCTACCAGCTCTGGCTTTTCATGCAAGATAAAGAGGACTTCATCGTCGATGTTTTCAAAGATGAAACAAAGCTCGATGAGATAATGGCATCGCTGGCTTCAAACAACAAGAAGAGCGGTGCCTTGATGATTGGTGGAGGGATTTCAAAGCACCACACAATATGGTGGAATCAGTTTTGGAAGGAGGGTCTTGACTATGCTGTCTATATAACGACAGCAGTTGAATGGGATGGCTCATTGAGCGGTGCAAGGATGAGAGAAGCAGTTTCATGGGGCAAAGTTAAGGAAGATGCAAGGTACGTTACCGTTGAAGGTGATGCGACGGTTTTACTTCCCTTTATGATTGCATCTCTACTGGAAAGGCTTTAATTTTGATCCCAACTTTTAATTTTTAATGCACTTAGGTATCAAAACATTATTAAACTCCAAAAGCCAATTCTCTAATGCCCGGGGAGCACCGCCGAAGGCGGAGTCTATGAACTTGGGCGGGTTATTGCCCCCATCACTTCTCGGAAATTAGTCTAAAGCTGGATAGACCCCCAAAGTGCCAATAAATGCATGTAAAAAGCTGAAATTAAAAACGAGAAGAAAAGAAAAGGGCTCACATACCAAGCTCTTCTTTAATTGTCTCAGCAAGCTTTTGGATTCCAATCTTAATCTTCTCTTCGTCAACGTATGTGAAGTTCAAACGCATTGTGTTCTTGACATCTCTGTACGCAAAGAACGCCTCTCCTGGGACATAGGCAACTCCTTTTGCAACTGCCTTTTCAAGCATCTTCTTTGTGTCAATGCTTTCTGGAACCGTTGCCCAGACGAACATGCCACCCTCAGGTTTTGTCCACTTAACCCCCTCTGGCATGTAGTCCTCAAGGGCGTCAAGCATTGCGTCCCTCTTTGGCTTGTAGAACTTTATTATCCTCGGTATGTGCTTTTCCAAGAGCCCCTTTTCAAGGAACTTCCATGCAATAACCTGACCAAATGGATTTGTACAGAGATCGACTGCCTGTTTGGCAATCTCAATCTTCCTTATGAAGTGCGGCTCCCCTGCTATCCAGCCGAGTCTAAATCCTGGAGCAAGAATCTTTGAGAATGTTCCAAAGTAGAATACCCTTCCCTCGGTGTCAAACTTCTTTATCGGTGGAACTGGTTTGCCTGAGTAACGGAGCTCACCATATGGATCATCCTCAATGACCAAGAAGTCATATTCACTTGCAAGCTCTACAAGGTACTTTCTTCTCTCTTCGCTCATTGTTACACCTGCTGGGTTCTGGAATGTTGGAACAGTGTAAACAAACTTAACCTTCTTATTCTCTGCTTTGAGTTTTCTCAGTTTTTCTTCAAGAAGGTCAACCCTCATTCCCTCATCGTCAAGGGGGATCTGAATGAAGTTCGGCTCATAGTACTTGAAGGCATTTAAAGCTGCTAAATATGTTGGCGCTTCAACAACTATCAAGTCTCCAGGATTAATGAAGGTCCTTCCAATTAGATCCAAAGCTTGCTGTGAGCCAGAGACAACCATTATATCCACTTTTGAAATCGGGATTCCGTATCTATCCCGTAACCACTCTGCGATTTTAAGCCTTAATGGGGTGAACCCCTTTGTTGTCCCGTACTGTAAAGCCTTATCGGCATGCTCCTCAATGACTTCTTGAGCAATCTGCTTAATTTCCTCCTTTGGAAACGTTGCGGGGTTAGGTAATCCTCCCGCCATAGAGATTACATCAGAAGTCTCAACGAGCTTTAAAAGCTCTCTAATTTCAGATGCTTTCATCTGCAAAGCTTTTTCTGAGAAGTAACTCTCATAATCCAGTACTTTGGATTCCAACTTTTTTTGAAGCATCTCTTCCATAGTATAACCCCCACTTTGTTATGATGTACAAATTTGAACATATCCCCAGTTTTATACATGGAAAACTTTGTGGCGATTAAATATAAAGCTTTCGGCATTGGTCGTGAATGCCTTTTATGTTTGTAAAGAAAAAAGTGATCTTTTTTTTAAGTACATCAAAGTCCCATTACGAACATCAATGTACAGAAAAAGTGAAGAGAGTGCAAATATAAAAAGTGCTGGTCAAAGGGTGAAATATATAAAGCCCCACGAGAAAAATAAGCCTTAACAAAAACTGGAGGGAGCAACATGACGCTGGTTAAAGAAGTCTATGAGATTGCTGAAAAAATCAAGAATATGGAAATTAGAGGAGCAGGAAAGATAGCCAGATCCGCAGCTCTTGCCCTGCAAATACAGGCTGAAAAAAGTAAGGCTAAAACTGCAGAAGAGCTCTGGAAAGAGCTGAAAGAGGCAGCAAAACTTTTACACTCAACAAGACCAACCGCTGTTTCTCTGCCAAATGCTTTGAGATACGTCATGTATAGAGGTAAAATTGCATATCAAGGAAGAGCAGACTTAGAACAGCTAAGATTTATTGTCATAAATGCTGCAAAGGAGTTCATCCACAATTCAGAGAAAGCCATAGAGAGGATAGCAGAATTCGGGGCAAAAAGAATCGAAGATGGAGATATAATAATGACCCACTGCCACTCAAAAGCCGCTATAGGGGTTATGAAAAAAGCGTGGGATGATGGGAAAGACATCAAGGTTATTGTAACAGAAACAAGACCTAAGTGGCAGGGCAAGCTGACGGCAAAGGAATTGGCAGAGTATGGAATCCCAGTAATTTATGTCGTTGACTCAGCAGCGAGACACTACATGAAGATGACCGATAAAGTCATCATGGGGGCTGACAGCATAACAGCCAATGGGGCTGTGATAAACAAAATTGGAACTGCTTTGATAGCTCTAACAGCTAAAGAGCACAGGGTCTGGGTCATGATAGCCGCTGAAACCTACAAATTCCATCCAGAGACAATGCTCGGTCAGCTGGTTGAAATTGAGATGAGAGATCCCCATGAAGTTATTCCAAAGGAAGAGCTTGAGACATGGCCAAAGAACATTGAAGTCTGGAACCCTGCATTTGACGTTACACCTCCCGAATATGTAGATGTCATCATAACTGAGAAAGGAGTAATCCCGCCGTATGCAGCAATTGACATATTAAAGGAAGAGTTTGGCTGGGCTTTCAAGTATACAGAACCTTGGGAAGACTGACTCCATTATTTTCTTTATTTACATCAGTTCTCAGAACAAATAAAGAGACAAGAAAAGAAAAACTCAGGGTTTTCTGACCACAAAGAGTGCATGGTCTTTTTCATATGGCTCCAGAGAAATGCGCTCAACAATCTCAAAGTACTCGCTCAGCTCTTCCTCAACCATCTTGAAGACTTCTTCTGGCTCCTTCGTAACGTCAATGCTTCTGCTCTTAACGGCGATCATTCCATACCCTCCGCTCTTGAGGTAAGCCTTTGCATTATCAATCAAGATTTTTGCCTGAGTTGGCTGGGCAACGTCCTCAAAGATAACATCAACCTTCGTAACCAACGCTCTGTATTCTTCAGGCTTCGTGGCATCTCCAAGGATTGGAACTATGTTCCTTCTCTCCTCAACAATTGGAACTAATTCCCTCAGAACCCTTGGTGAGAACTCAATTCCAAATATCTTGCCTTCCCATCCAACGATGTCGCTCACGTGAGAAGCAGTTGTACCGCTTGCAATCCCCAAATAGAGAACGCTCATCCCAGGTTTAATTGGGAAGTTCTTTAATCCATTCATAATTGCAGCAGCAAGCTTTGATCTCCTTGGGTTCCAGATTCTATATTCTTCCCCTTCCCACTTCACTATACGCTCGCCGTAAACCTTCTGTCCCGGAACTAAATTCTTGGTTGCGATTTTCTCGCTTCCATCTTCATCAATGAATACGTAAACGCCAGGGAATTTGTGCTTTTTAATCTTCATCTACCTCACCTCCTTCTCTTACCTTTCTCCTTTTTGCCTTTGAACTTCTTTCCTTTTTCCTTCCCCTTGAACTTTTTGCCCCTCTTGAACTTCTCTTTCTTTTTCTTCTTTGGTTTTTCCTTTCTCTTTGGCGGGTTCGGATACTTCTCTTTAATTTCTTTGATCCTTGCCTCAAGCTCTTTCTTCAGTTCCTCAGCTATGTACTCACCCGAGAAGTAGTCCACACGAGCGGCGATGGCTAACTTACCAGCCAATGCCCTTGCAATTTTACCCCTTTGCCACCATGGAGACTTGTTAATTGCTGGATACTGGTAGATAACACCGTGCTTTGGCGGCTTTGCACCAGTCCTTAAGTGCCTGAAGAGAGCTTTTTCAGCACCAAGAACCTGGATTGTTGATGACGGCATCATTGCCAGCTCCTTCAACCCGCCAGCCAAGCTTATCAAACGAGCGGCAAGCTTTGCACCAACGAGACCCTTGAGGTTAGGTGCAACATCATCCATCGCCCTGTCAATGTAGTCTTCAATCTCTTCTCTAAGCTTGTAAAGGTCATCGATTTCTTTAGCAAAATCTTGAATTATTTTGATGTCCTTTTCATCCATCCATGCACCCATGGTCTTTTCCTTAGCCTTGAGAATTCTCTCAATTTTGCCCTCGCTAAAGCCGAGCTTTTCAAGGTTCTCTTTAGTTACATTCTCCCTATGCCCTATGTTCTTAACAAAAGCAACATACTGCGGGTGCTTTGGTAAGATCTCATCAAGCTCTGGGAAGTGAAGTGAATACCACTCCCTAAGCCTTGAGACGAGCAGGTTTATGACCTTGTCAATGTCATCCAAAGCTTCAATTGCTTGAATCACCATCTTGTCCCTTGCTCCGCTCTGCTCCTGAATCCTCAAACGAGTCAAAGCTACACCAACAGAATAATAGCGCTCAAACCATTCCCTACCAAGAAACTCTTCTGGCTTCTCTCTAAGTATTTCTCCAGCCAAATTTGGGAATTCCGCATCTGCATTAAAGCCAAGCTCTTTTGCTTTTCTGCTTAAATCTGGATGCTCAAAAATAAACTCCTCATAACCTTTCTCTTTAAGCTCTTCAAGAAATGCTATTAGATCATCAGTAATCTCACCAGATAAGAGTTTATCCAGGGCTATCTCAGGCTTTTCTCTGTACTCTCTCTTGGCGATTAGGTTGCCGCTCTCATCAAAGGCATAAATCCCCTGAACGTTTTCGCTTATGTAAGCTTTCATCAGCATCACCTTTTATCATTTTGCTAAAGAAATATAAAAGGATTGAGCTTTTAAACCTAAGCTTCTGAGCTTGGGAAAACTTTCACCACTTTAGAATACTGTTAAAAACCAAAGGTTGAACAAAGCCTTTTATACTGTAGTTTTCTATTTGTAAATGGTGGTATTCATGCCCACGATTAAGGTTTCCGTAATAGGTGAAAGCGTTTCTCCAACAAGAATGATAGTCAAAGGAAAGAAAACTGAATACATTGTTGATAAAGATGAGTCAAGCCCCCTTGAATACATTTTAGCAGCATTTGCAGGTTGCATAAACATTGTTGGGTTTATGGTTGCAAAAGATATGAACCTTGATATAGAAAAAATCATCGTTGAAATTAGTGGAAAGCTCAATACAGACAAGCTCATGGGCAAAAACGTTGAAGATAGAGCGGGATATAAGGAGATTAAAGTCAAAGTCAAGGTTCAAGGGAACGTCGAAGAGGGGAAGCTCAAAGAATGGGTTGCCAAAGTTGAAGAGAGGTGTCCAATAGGAGACAACATAATGAACGAAACCCCCGTTTGTGTTGAAGTCGAAAAAGCTTAGCTCTTTTCTTTTTCATTATAAAAAATTTAAAGAGAAAACAATTTCAGTCCTTTGTTGGCAGATGAGGAATAATCCAGCTTAAAAAGCTGTCTAAGCTCCTTGTTTGAATATAAAGAGTCCCTGTTCCATAGAACTCCGCAACCAAACCTTCCCCACTTAGGAAGGTACTTTTTAATCCACCTACCCTTTTAACCCTGAAGTCTAATCCTTCGCTGAATGCAACCAAATGGCCCGTGTCAATTATGAAGCGTTCATTGTTCAGCTCAACTTTTTGAATTGCCCCATAGCTTGAAAGGAACACAACACCGCTTCCAGTCATTTTCAGGAGGAACAAACCTTCTCTGGCAAAAAATGTCTTTGCGCCCCCCCATTTTGTATCAATCTTTATATCTGCTGAACTTGCCAAAAATGCCCCGCTCTGAGCATATAATGTTCCGTCAATCTCAAAAGCTTCGATGTCTCCGGGATAAGGCGGTGCAAATCCCACTTTTCCCCTATCTCTTTCAGCTTTAAATATATTTATGAAAAAGCTTTCCCCAGCCAAAAGAGATCTCTTAAGTGCTCCAAAAATACCACCTTTTGCCTTCGTTTCCATCTTAATGCTGGGACTCATAAACACCATAGCCCCCGCTTCCGCTTGCACTGCTTCTCCCCTTTCCAGCTCAACTTCAACTAAGCTAAAACTTGGTCTATGCTTTATCTCATACCTCACAAGGGTCACCTAAAATTTAACTATGAGTGGTGGTATATATCACTTCCTATCGCCAATTGACGAAAAACAATTGACCTTTTACCGAAAGACTTTTATAACTCCCCCTTCTACTTCCCAGAGAACATTTAGGTTCAACGCTTTTACAGGTGATGACAATGAAGAGACTGCTGAAACCAGCCAAAGAAGTTGGTATTGTTGGATACGGTGCCTATGTACCCATGTTCAGAATTAAAAATGCCGAAATAGGCAGAGTATGGGGGGTAAATGGATTCCCAATTGAGGAAAAAGCTGTTAACAACCTCGATGAGGATGCATTAACAATAGGGATTGAGGCAGCAAGAAATGCTCTGAAGAGAGCTAAAATTGATCCCAAGCTTATTAGAGCAATATGGTTTGGCTCTGAATCAAAACCCTACGCAGTTAAACCTTCTGCAACTGTTATAGCTGAGGCAATTGGGGCAACTCCAGATTTAGACGCTGCAGATTTTGAATTTGCTTGTAAAGCTGGAACTGAGGCTTTGCAAGCAGCAATAGGCTTTGTCGGCTCTGGAATGGCAGAGTATGCAATGGCCATTGGAGCAGACACTGCTCAGGGGAGACCCGGTGACCATCTTGAATTCACAGCAGCTGCTGGAGGCGCTGCTTTTATCGTCGGGGAAAAGAGCTCAGAAACCTTGGCATATTTCGAAGGGAGCTACTCCTACGTTACAGACACTCCAGACTTCTGGAGGAGACAGCATGAGCACTATCCAAGACATGGGAACAGATTTACCGGTGAGCCAGCTTACTTCCACCATGTGATTAGTGCCGCCAAAGGATTGATGGAAGAGCTGGGTTTGACAGTCAATGATTTCGACTACGCCGTTTTCCATCAGCCAAATGTAAAGTTTCCGCTCACAGCTGCAAAAATTTTGGGCATTCCAATTGAGAAGGTTAAACCCGGTCTTCTCAGCGGAATAATTGGTAACACATACAGCGGTGCGACTTTAGTTGGAGTTTCCGCTGTTCTGGACATAGCGAAGCCGGGCGAGAGAATCCTCTGGGTCAGCTTTGGCTCGGGAGCGGGAAGCGACGCTTTCAGCTTAGTTGTGCAAGATGCAATTGAGGAAAAGAGGGACTTGGCACCAAAAACCTGGGACTACATAAACAGAAAAAAGTACATTGATTATGCACTGTACGTAAAGCACAGAGGAAAGTTGATAATGTGAGGTGGTTGAGATGAAGAAGGCTGTAATAATTGGAGTTGGCATGACCCCTGTTGGGGAGCACTGGAAAACTTCACTTAGAGACTTAGCTGTCGAAGCTTTGCTGAATGCAATGGATGACGCTAACCTTGATAAAGTTGACTCTCTCTATGTGGGAAACATGATTTCCGGACCATTCGTTGAACAGGAGAATCTCGGAGCACTTATAGCTGACTGGGCTGGTTTAGGACACATCCCAGCTGTAAAAATTGAAGCCGCTTGTGCTTCTGGAGGAGCAGCAGTTCAAGAAGGTGCTAAAGCAGTCATGAGCGGTCTTGAAGACGTTGTTGCCGTCGTTGGAGTGGAAAAGATGACTGATGCATGGCCAAGTGACGCCACAAGATATTTAGCATATGCCTCTGATGCTGAATGGGAGCTCTTCCACGGAGCGAGCTTTGTAGCTTTAAATGCACTTGTCATGCGCTACTATATGCACACATACGGCTATACGGAGGAGGATTTAGCTTTATTCGCTGTTAACGCCCATATAAATGGCGCAAAGAACCCATATGCAATGTTTAAAAAGCCAATAAAGGTTGAAACTGTGCTTAGGAGCCCATATATAGCTGACCCGCTTAAGCTGTTTGATGCCTCTCCAGTCTGTGATGGTGCCGCCGCTGTGATAATCACAACTCCCGAAAAAGCTAAGGAGCTTGGAATTCCAAAAGAAAAGTGGGTTGAGATAGCCGGAATGGGGAGGGCAATTGATACAATTAACTTAGCAAACAGAAAGGAACTACTTAGGCTTAGAGCAGCAGAAGTTGCAGCTCAAAAAGCGTACAAGATGGCAGGAATTGAAGCTAAAGATGTAGATCTCTTTGAGGTTCACGATGCATTTACTATTATGGCTGCTTTGAGCTTGGAAGCAGTAGGTGCTGCTGAACGTGGCAAAGGTGCCGAATTAGCAAAAGAAGGACAGATCGCAATTGATGGCGACTACCCAATCCAGACGATGGGTGGGCTCAAATCAAGGGGACATCCAGTCGGTGCAACGGGAGTTTATCAAACCGTTGAAGCGGCTTTGCAGCTCAGGGGAGAAGCACCAAATCAAGTGCCCGATGCAGAGATTGCACTAACGCAGAACATTGGAGGAACAGGTTCAAACATAACCGTGACAATCCTTAGGAGGGTTTGAAAATGGGGAAGCCAATGCAGGTTTCAAGATTTTGGAGGCACTTTAAAGAGAAGTACCGCTTAGTTGGGAGCAAGTGCAAAAAGTGCGGGAAGATTCACTTCCCTCCAAGACAAGTGTGTAACGAGTGTGGAAGCAGAGAGATGGAGGAGATTCAGCTCAGCGGAAGAGGAAAGGTCATCAGCTGGACTATTGTGAGAAACCCACCAAGCGGCTTTGAGTATTACAAACCCTATCCTCTGGCATTGATTGAGCTTGAAGAAGGGCCCATAGTCTTAGCACAGCTCACAGATGTTGATCCGGAGGAGATTACCTTCGGCATGGAGGTTGAGATGGTCACAAGGAAGATAAGGGAATTTGACGAAGATGGAATAATTCTCTATGGATACAAGTTCAGACCACCGATTAAGTGATTAACAAGGGATGGCTTGTCTCTTATTCTCTTTTTCTGATTTTCCAGTTTGAACATCTTTAACCATCCTCACCCAAATTCCGCTCTGCCCAACAACTCTGAAGCCATATTTTTCATAGAATTTAATCGCCTTCTTATTCTTCTCACCAACCCAGAGCTCTATTCTGTCATTGTATTTGCTCAAGTAGCAGAGACACTTCTCCATGAGCTTTTTCCCAATGCTCCTACCCTGGTACCGCTTATCAACCACGAACTCATGAATAGCTCCGACAACTCTCCCCTCATATTTGCTAAACCAGTCTCTATCGCAGACTATAAACCCGACGATTTCATCGCCGATTTTAGCAATAAAAAAGCCATCTCTGGCTTTATCCCAGCACCACCGTAAATATCTCCGCGCATATCTTCTACCTTCCCCGCCGTACTCCGGCATGTCTTCATAACCTCTCATATAGACATCAACAAGCTTTTCTAAGAGTTCTTGGTCAAATTTATCCAGCTTTTCTATCTTTACTTCCTCTTCCATACTCATCACTATTAAGTTAAGAGATGGGCTTAAAAAGCATAGGGTTTTTATGGTTTGAGGGAGAGAATAGAGCAGGAGAAGGTGGTTTTAATGGGAAAGGCAAAGCCAAAAATTTGCGAAGTTTGCGGTGCTGAAATCAGAGGACAGGGGCACACTGTAAAAATTGAAGGTGCAGAGCTCTTAGTTTGCTCTAACTGTTACAGAAAATATGGAAGAAAGAAGCCTGGAACGTTCAGCATAATGCCAACTGGAAGAGAACCGAGAAGGACATACAAACCAAAACCAAGACCTCAGAAAAGACCCTACCGGGAAAGACCTCTCTATACCGAGGATATTGTTGAGGATTACGCTGAGAGAGTTTACCAAGCGATACAGAAGAGTAAGATGAGTTATGAAGAGCTTTCCCATAAAGTGGGACTTTCTGTCAACGTACTTAGGAGAATCGCCCACGGCGAGTACATGCCAACCATTGAGGAAGCCAAAAAGCTGGAGAGATACTTCAAGATAAAGCTCATTGAAAGAGTGGAAGAAGTGCATGAGGAAAAGATCAGCATACCCAAGGATTATGAGCCAACACTCGGTGACATTGCGAGGATAAAGATCAAGAAGAAAAAGAAGAAATGAGGGAACATTTCAGTAAAACTCCGCTCCTTCCTCTTTCTCAACTTTCTGCTCAATTCTCTTAACCTTCGGCGGATGAAAGCCTTTAAGCTTCTCAAAAGTCCCCCACAAGCGCAAAAGCTCCTTATGAACCGGACTTTCCGGAGGAATCACAATTATATGAGCAGGAGGATGAATGTCCCTTAACCGACCGATTGCCTTAGCTGGAGGCAAATCAATCTGAGCAACGACATGAGCCCTGTATCTCTTTCTCGGCTTTTCCCCAACAATTTTTTCAAATGCCCAATCTGAAAGTGCAGGGGGTATTATCTTTGGGTCTCCCCTGATCTGCATTCCGCCATACCTCACAAGATCTGCCAAAGCCACCATTGCTTTGTCAAAGTTGTCTGTCCTTATCAATACAATCGTGTTTAGCATTGCTTTCACCTAAGGTCTGCTCATCTTTTGAGTTTTTAAAGGTTTGGCATTTTTAATAACTATAAGTTCCAAAAATATTCTGACAAACAAAAACTTCCCAGAAAAGGGACAAACAACCAATCATGTAGACAAAATGAGTAGCATAGTTTTAGTGGAAGCTTACGTTAGGAAATCCACTACTCTTCAAAATTTCCTAAACCTTTAAAAACCTAAAGTGAGGTATTTATAAAGGGTTTTTAAGCCCACTAACTGGGGGTGTAATTTATGGTAGATATGAGCAAGGTAAAGCTTAGGATAGAAAACATCGTTGCTTCTGTGGATCTTTTCACACAGCTCGATTTGGAAAAGGTAATTGAAATATGTCCAAATTCCAAATACAACCCTGAGGAATTCCCCGGTATCATCTGTCGCTTCGATGAGCCTAAAGTTGCCCTCTTGGTTTTCAGCTCAGGTAAGCTCGTCGTTACAGGTGCTAAAAGTGTTGAAGATATTGAAAGAGCTGTCTCAAAGCTTGTCCAGATGCTCTCAAAGATTGGAACTAAGTTCCAAAGGGCTCCTCAGATTGATATTCAAAACATGGTCTTCAGCGGAGACATTGGAATGGAGTTCAATTTGGATGCAGTCGCTTTAGTTCTGCCAAATTGTGAATATGAGCCAGAGCAGTTCCCTGGTGTTATCTACCGTGTTAAAGAACCAAGGGCTGTTATTCTGCTCTTCAGCTCAGGAAAGATTGTCTGCTCAGGCGCAAAAAGCGAGCATGATGCATGGGAGGCCGTTAGAAAGCTCCTCAGAGAGCTCGAGAAGTACGGTCTGATTGAAGAAGAGGAGGAATTCTAAAGTTTTTATAATTTCCTTTTTGTGGTGCTCATGCTTAGGATTCTCTACTCCTCCATTTTTAAAGAGCACAAATCCCTTGATTATCATCCAGAAAATCCCAACCGCTTGGACTTTGCAATTGAAGGGTTAAAAGCCAAAAATCTATGGCAGAATGTTGTTGAGCCCAATCCAGCAAACATCGAAGAAATTTTAGAGGTTCATTCTGAGAATTACGTTGAGAGAATCAGAAAAGCTTCACAAATGGGATTTCACTACATAGATCCAGATACTTATGTGGGCGAGAAAACATGGAATGCAGCACTTTACGCATTTGGGGCGGCAAGAGAAGCCAGTTTGATGGCTTTGGAGAAAAAAGGAATTTACTTAGCTTTAGTGAGACCGCCTGGACATCATGCTGGAAAAAGCGGTAGAGCGTTCTATGCCTCCACTTTAGGTTTCTGCATATTCAACAATGTTGCCGGAGCAGCTAAGCTCCTTGAAAGTCTTGAAGGAAATGCATTGATTATAGACTTTGACGTTCATCACGGCAACGGAACTCAGGAGATCTTCTGGAATGATGAAAATATAATTCACATAGATTTGCATGAAAGGGACATTTACCCGTGGAGCGGCTATGAATGGGAAGTTGGTGGAAAAGATGCAGAAGGGACAAAGATAAACATCCCAATGACCTCCTATTCGGGCGACGATGATTACATATACGCTTGGAAGGAAATAGTCATGCCCATTGTAGATGTAATTAAACCAAAGGTTATTTTGATTTCGGCAGGGTTTGATGCATTCAAAGGTGATGGCTTAGCAACGATCCAGCTAACAGAGGAGTTTTATAGATTTGCCGGGGCGAGTCTTTCTGATTACAGCCTCGGTGTGGTTCTTGAAGGGGGTTATGGTATAGGGCTCGAAAAAGGGCTGCCCGCTTTTGTTGAAGGCTACCTCAAAGGCGAAACTGGGAAAGAGACTATAAGGCCAAGTTATGAAGCACTTAAAGTCGTTGGAAAAGTTAAAGAGATTTTGAGGGAATGGTGGGAGTTATAACGTTTTAACTACTTCTGAGACTACCGGATCTGGAATCTCATAACCTCTTTCGGTTTTTATCAGGTATCCGTACTTCACCAGATTCTTTAGCAAAGCGGAGAACTTTGCGTCGTTTACGTGGCCGCTTTTAACCTCAACGTAGTCTTTTATCTCGCTCCATCTGTGGTTCCCGAGGGCTACCGCTTTAAGGATGAAGCCGTATCTTCTGCTGAATGACAGCAGTGAAGAGAGTTCATCCCTTACAAGTGCATGTGCCTTTCTAAAGAGCTCATTCAGGGCATCTTTTTCAGAGAGCTTTCTAACCCCCCTCAGATAGCCATACATGGTTAGCCAGCCAACTATGCCATCAAGTCTATTAACTGCGTTTTCTATCTCGCTAAGGGTTACTTTGAAATCAAGCTCTTCAAATCCCTTTCTCAGAAAGTCTTCGCTCTGTTCTCTGGTAAACCTTTCTAAGATTATCTCCCTTGCATATCTGCCAAAGAGAGGTTTTTTAGGATTGTCCAGTCCAAGAAAGTCATGAAGCATTCCCACCTCAGAACCCGTAAGAACAAAGGTTAAATTCGACAAGTTGTCCACCGCGTAGGCTATCATGCCATCGTACTGGATTCCAGATAGGCGAAGATACTGGGCTTCATCAAACGCTAAGATAACTCTTGTTCCTTCCTTTTCTGCCCAAGAATCAAGTTTTTCAAGGAGCTCTGCAAGATCAGGCTTCTTCTCGAATTCCACGTGGATACCTGATATTCTAATACCTTTTATTGAGCTGAGAGCCTTTTCAAGCCCGAGCTGGAGTTTATGTTTGGCAGAGAGTGATTCCAGTAAGGAATCAAGAATCCTTTTGGCGAGGGTTTCTTGTGGTATTGAGCCGTGTGTAAAGTAGAGAGAACGTACATCGAGTTTCGCGCACGGAAAGCCAGATTCTCTCAGTGCAACATTCAAAAGGGAGCTTTTACCAAGACGCCTTATCCCCAGAAGCAGAAGCAGCCTCTCACCGAGCGATAGGGCATCTCTAAATTCCAGAAGTTCTTTCTCCCTATCATATAAATCCTCTCTTCTGGTCTTTGGTTGCAGATCAAACAGCAACTTACCCCACCGTAAGTAACTTACCCGGGGGTAAGTTATAAAGGTTTCGAAAATAAAATCAGCAGGAATTTCCAAATCCCTCAATCAAAACAACAAAAAAGAAAGGACATCAAAGCCCAAGTAATTCCTTGGCAGCTTTAACGCCAAGCTCGAAGGCCTTCATATTGACATCAACTGCCTTCTTTGGAACGCTGAGCCTAATGACTTCCTTAACGTGTTCAGCACTCAACGGGAACCCTGGCGTCTGTGTGAGTGCTCCAATGAGGACAACGTTTGTCGTGATGACATTTCCAGCTTCCAAAGCCAATTTTTCAGCATCTAAGGTTATGAGCTTGCCCTTAAAGTCCTCCTCGATGATCTTCCTGATTTCCTCCATGCTTGGATATGTCGCTAATCCCATTGAAACTTGAACCGGTGGAATAGGGTTTGAGTTTGCTATAACCAATCCGCCTTCTTTGAGGTAGTTGATGTATCTCAAAGCTTCAACTGGCTCAAAAGCCATTATGACGTCCGCTTTTCCCTCGGGAACCATTGCTCCATAGACATCTTCACCAAATCTGACGTAAGCAATGACTGAACCGAAACGCTGGCTCATTCCATGAACCTCGCCAACCCTCACCTTGTAGCCAGCATGAAGGGCAGCCCAGCCTAAGAGGTTGGCAGCTGTGAGAATTCCCTGACCGCCAACACCAGTGATGACAATGTTGTACTCCTTAACCATCTCACTCACCCTCCTTCATGACCTCAAACGCTCCGAATGGACAGACCTGTGCACATCCACCACATCCCCAACACATAAGCGGATTCACTTGGGCTTTCTTCTTCTCTGCATCCCAGTAGATTGCTGGGCATCCATAGGCGTTAATACAGATCTTACAGCCTGTACACTTATCTTCATTTACTGTGTATATTGGCCACTTCTCGCCTCTTCTCCTCAGCTGGCCTATATGGTGCAACGCACATACCCTTCTTGCGACAACAACGCTAACTCCTTCTGTCTCAATGGCCTTCTTCATGACTTCATATGTCGCCTTTATGTCATACGGATCAACTACTTCAACGAAGTCTGCACCCATAGCTCTTGCAACCTCTTCAATTAGGATTCTCTTGCCCGGGCCGTGGGGAGTATCGCCCGTTCCCGGGTTGGGCTGATCTCCAGTCATTGCCGTAACAAGGTTATCGACAACCACTATGACAACATTTGAGCGGTTGTAAATTGCGTTTGCCAAAGCTGGCAGTCCAGTGTGGAAGAACGTTGAGTCACCAATCGTGGCAACGATGACTTTCTTCTTTTCTTTTGTATCTTTTTCACCAGGAACTCCATTCAATGCAACATCCAATCCATGAGCAACGCCTATTGATGCACCCATTGCAACCGTCGTGTCAACGGTCTTAAGCGGAGGGAGGACGCCGAGCGTGTAACATCCAATGTCGCTTGGGAATATCGCTTTTGAACCAGCCGCTTTTCTTATAGCATAGAAGGTGTTCCTGTGAGGACATGCCGGACACAGGCTTGGAGGTCTTGGTGGAACGATGGCTGAAACTTTCTTATACTTCTCGTCAACACTTTCAAAGTCAATCGGGGTCTCAAGACCAAGGAATTTTGCTATCGCAGTTACAGCTCTCCTTGTTGTCATTTCATAAACTCTCGGAACGTAGTCTTTTCCATGAATCGGGATTCTTATGCCGTTGTCAAAAGCCCATACCTTAACCTGCTCCTCAACAACAGGCTCAAGCTCTTCAACTATGAGAACTCTTTCCAATCCATCAAAGAACTTCTCAAGCAGTTTGTATGGAACAGGGAAAGGCGTGCCAAGCTTTAGGATTTTCACCCCATCAACGCCAAGCCATGCTAAGGCCTCTTTTACATATGAATAAGCCAATCCGGGGGCTATGATACCTACTTTAGCGTCTTCTTTGCCCTCAATCCAGTTAAATGGGCATTTGGCAAGCTCTTCCCTGATCTTTTCAATCTTCTCCAGAATTTGTGGGTGGAACTTCCTTGCGTTGGAGGGAACATCAACAAACCTTGATGGGTCTTTCTTGAAGTCACCAAATTTCCTCTTTGCCTGCTTAATCTCCTCTGGGAGCTCGCCTAAAATGACATCTCCCCTTGCGTGTGAAATTCTCGTTGTGGTTCTCAAGATAACCATGTGCTTGAACTTCTCGCTTAGTTCAAAGGCATATTTTGTCATTTCCTTTGCTTCATGCGGACTTGAGGGCTCAAGAACTGGAACATTAGCAAACTTCGCGTAAACCCTTGTATCCTGCTCGTTCTGTGAGGACCACATGCTTGGATCATCAGCAACCATTATGACAAATCCACCTTCAACACCCATACCAACGGCGCTGAGAAAAGTATCTGCTGCAACGTTCAATCCGACGTGCTTCATTGCTGTCATAGCCCTCAGTCCAGACCATGCTGCACTTAGGGCTGTCTCAAATGCAACCTTCTCGTTTGTTGAATACTCCATATAAACGCCCGCTTTTTCTGCAACAGCAGCCATCGTGTCCGTAAGCTCAGAACTTGGTGTTCCAGGATAAGCTGCGAAAACAGCTATGTTTGCCTCAAGGGCACCTCTTGCTATTGCGTGATTTCCCAAAAGGAGAACCTTCTCTCCAGGCTTATCCCATAAAACTATGTCAGTAACCTTTGCCATCTACAACACCTCATCCATTTTTCTTCTTGCGATTTCCCAAAGGGCGTATGCCGCTATTCCCACATCTTCAGGCCTTTCATAAACCGGAATGCCTTCTTTCTCAAGGAGCTCTTTAGCTGGCTCACTGACATAGCCAGCCATGAATAATGCCAAAACAGGCTTTCCGTTATTAACTTCCTTCACAGCCCTTATGACGCCTTCAGCATGCTCCGTTGGAGTCATTCCAGCGAATGTTGGCACGACACAAATTGCAATGAGCATATCAACATTTTCATCTTCCAGAAGGAGCTTGGCAGTCTTGTAGTACTCTTCTCCCCTTGCACTTGCTATCATATCCACGGGATTCTTAACGGCGGCCATTGGAGGTAAAAACTCCCTAAGTTTCTGCATTGTTTCCTCTTCAAGGTTTGCCAATTTGAGTCCGTGTTTGTCAATTTCATCGGCCGTTAATACTCCAGGACCGCCAGCATTTGTCATAATTGCAACCCTGTTGCCCTTCGGAAGAGGCTGGGTAAATGCTCTCGCCATGCTGAGCATCTCATCAATCGTATTTGCAACCAAAATGCCTGTCTGCTTAAATGCTGCCTCATAGATCCTGTAGCTTCCAGCTAATGAACCTGTATGGCTTGAAGCAGCCCTCGCTCCGCTCTCACTCTTTCCAGCCTTGAGAACAATGACAGGCTTTTTCTTGGTGACTTTTTTAGCGGCTTCCATGAACCTCCTTCCATCCTTAACACCTTCGATGTACAGCGCGATTGCCTTGCTTTCTTCATCATCTGCTAAGTACTCCATGAGCTCTGAAAAGTCAACATCAGCCATGTTCCCAATGCTTATGAACTTAGAAAAACCAATTCCTTCCTTGACAGTTTTATAAACAATTCCAGCTCCAAGAGCACCGCTTTGAGAAACAAATGCTATATCACCTTTCTTTGCATCCATGATGAATGTTGCGTTCATATCGTTGTGGGTGTTCATTACCCCGACACAGTTGGGGCCGATGATCCTCATGCCGTATTGGTGAGCGATCTCAACGAGTTCTTTTTCCTCCTTCTTCCCTTCTTCTCCAGTTTCCCCAAATCCAGCCGTGATTAGAACAATTCCCTTCACGCCCTTTTCACCGCAATCAATTACTGTCTGCTTGACAAAGCGCTTTGGAACAACGATTACCGCCAAGTCCACTTCATCAGGGATTTCTTTAACATTCTTGTAAGCTTTAACTCCTTGGACAACTTCATCTTTTACGTTTACTGGATAAACTCTGCCCTCTTTGTATTTCTTGAGATTTTTAAAAACTTCATAGCCGAGCTTTAAAGGATCATTAGAAGCGCCAATTACAGCTATTGCCTTAGGTTTGAAGAAATAATCGAACATCATTTTTACAATCACCGAATTTTACATCGGTAAAAGTCTATATAAGCTTTCCGAAAAGAGACAGTTAGACGTTTTTGAGCATAAATAAAGGAAAATAGTCGTCAATGGGATAAAAGCAGCACCAATGTCCAAATATATGTAAAGTCTCAACTACGAACCTTGTATTACAACAAAACCCCAAAATTTAACATTTCAACTTGAGTTCAGCGGGGATGGGTAGCAACCTCTTCGAAACATTTAAGTAATCTTTTGTTATTATTCCAAATGTAGCTTCTGGAGGTGGTAAAGATGGTGAAGATAAGGTTTTTAGGGCATGCGGCATTTGAGATCGAAGGAAGCAAGAGAATTCTCATTGATCCGTTCTTAACAGGAAATCCTGCTGCAGCAGTAAAACCCGAAGATTTTGACAAAGTCGATTTAATCTTAGTCACCCATATGCATGGCGACCACGTTGGCGATGCTGTAAAAATCGCACAGAAGACTGGAGCAAAGATTGTGGCAATGTATGACATAGCAAATTACCTTGTTGAAAGGAACAAGGGTATAACGACTATTGGGATGAACTACGGCCCAACTGAAATAGAGGGAGTTAAGATCGTCCAAGTCCCAGCCTGGCATTCAAGCGGGGCAGAGGAGGGCTTCATGGTGGGCAATGCGTGTGGATTCATAATTGACATTGACGGCGTAACAATTTACCATGCTGGAGATACCTATGTCTTTAAGGACATGGAGCTGTTCGCCGAGCTTTATGGAATTGATGTTGCCTTACTCCCAATCGGAGGACACTTTACAATGGGACCAAAAGAGGCGGCAAAGGCAGTTGAACTGTTAAAGCCCAAATATGTGATCCCAATGCACTACAACACCTGGCCGCCGATTGCTCAGGATCCAGAAGAATTTAAGAAGCTTATTGGAGACAAAGCGGAGGTTATAATCCTCAAGCCTGGAGAAACCTTCGAGCTTTGAAAAACCTTTTAAACTCTTTTCTTTTAGCTTTATTCTGGTGGTAAGATTGAAGAATAAAGTCTGGATTTCACTTTCATTGCTCATATTGCTGGCAGTGTCCTTGGTAAGCTTCACTCTTCTTCCTGTGAATGCACAGGAAAACAAGCAGCAGTACGATTTAATAATCGTTAGGAATGATGATTTAATTGACTACATTGTCGCTCTTCCCTATTCTAAGCTTATAAATGCTCCTATCTTACCTGTAGATCCCCAGATGCTTGATGATAAAACAAAAGCCCAGCTTTATTCCTATGCACAGCTTGGGTGGAGGAAGATACTTATAGTGGGCAACTCGAATGCTATAAGCAAAGAAGTTGAGGATGAACTTCTCTCCCTTGGTTTTAGTGTTACAAGGATTGGAGGAGCTGTAAGAACGGAAACGGCAGAAAAGTTAGCAGTTGCTTTTTATCCAGAGGGAAGCAACACCGTTGTCTTGGCAAGTGCAATGGATTATGGATCTGCACTGGCTGCGGCAAAGTTCGCAATGGAGTATCAGCTTCCTCTGCTTTTAACTTTGGAGAACGATCTATCAGAGTTTACCATTATCGGGCTGAAGAAGCTCCATCCAAGATTAGTTATTATGGTCGGCACCGGATTAAACGAAACAATTGAAAAAAGGCTGCAGGAGATGGGTTACGAAACCTACTGGCTTGGACACCAGATTGGACCTCCTCCAGTCTCAAAACCCGAAAAAGAGTCTCCAATCCCATGGGTTGTCATTGGTGCTGTGCTGTCTCTCGCAATTGCAGTTCCGATAATTCTCTATTGGGCAAAGAAAAAGTGGGCAGCAAACAGAGTTCCAATTGAAGTTTTAACTGAAAAAGAGAGGATAGTTGTTAAGGCAATACTTGAAAAAGGCGGAAAGGTCAAACAGGAGGATCTGCCAGAGCTGACTGGATATTCAAGACCTACTGTGAGCAGAATAGTTCAAGAGCTTGAAAAGAAGCAGCTTGTAACGAGGGAAAAAATCGGAAAAACATTCATAGTAAAGCTGATAAAGGAAATAAATCTCAAAGAATAGGTCGGATAAGCCCTCCGCTCATCACAGCTCAGGGTCCTGGCTGTCTCCTCATCCCCTTTGGATTTTTGCTTTTCCCTCAATAAAATATTAAGAAAAGGACTCACTTTCTGAAGAGATGGCCGTGTGCCCTGTTTATGTGCTTGATATAATCCTTGCTCCTCTTAAATACCATCCCACATCTTGGGCATCTGAAAAATATCTCACCGTCTCTGTCCCTGACCTTTATTGCCTTCAACACCGCCATCTCTCCACCCCCGTGCTTTGATTTTTAGGCTCAATTTTTAAGCTTTACTAACAAACTTTGCTTGCGCAAAGTTTGATCAAAATTAGAGTACTATTCAAAATACCTATCTCAAAGAGATATTCTCTAATCAGAATACTGTCAAATCGAAATATTCAGAAACTCCACTCCTAGTAGTGCATAAAAAGAAAACTAGGATTAATCAGAGAATTAACGGAAAGCTAACGTTTCTTTCTTTTACGTTTCTTAGATTTTGGAGAAAATGGATCCTCGAACTCCCATGTTGGAATTTCTATATCAAAAGGATTCTTTTCCTTCTTCCTATGACCCTTTCTCTTAGAAGAAGACGATCCAAGGAGACTGGATATGCTAAATGTAGAGATTTCTGCATCGAAGAGGCTTCTTGATTTGCTTTTGGTGGATTTCTTAGATTTATTTCTACTCAAGATTTGTCTAATTTGTTCCTTAACTTTTTTACTCCTATTTCGGGCTATTTTGCGCAATTTCTCTCGTGGGTATTTGTTCGCTCTGTGTATCAGATTATGACAATTAGCACAGACAACGATAATGTTGTCCACCCTGTTTGTTCCACCTTCACTTACGGGAGTAATATGGTGAATATGTAATGCAGAGGGGGGAAGTTTTTTGCCACATACCTCACATTTAAAGCCTACAGCTTCCATTATGGCTCGTTTTTGAGAATCGGTCAAAGATCGGGCTGCCTTCTTACGCTCTCCCTCATCACGTTCAAAGAACCAAAATATATCCATAGGAAACACCAAACTGTAAGTTTGCATTTATCCCTAATATATGTTACTATTCTCTGTTCTGTATAAACTCTCCTGTTATGTCCTCGTTAGGAAATTGTGTCTTCGTTATACTGAAACAAAGTCTATGAAAAACTACTATATAGACCTCTACAAAGCTAATGGGGAGGTCATTCGCCAACTCGGGCAGAAAAGGTGGGGCTTATGAAGATATAATCCGCAGATTGCTCGATTTCTGGTGGGCCCGCGGGGACTTGAACCCCGGACCTCCGCCTTGTGAGGGCGGCGTCATAACCAGTCTAGACCACGGGCCCTTCCCGGCAATAATGAACAGAACGAAAAATATAAAGCTTTCGCTATAAATCTCTTCGCCCAAGTATCTCTTCCGGAGCATCGGCGAATGCTACGAGATACTCTTTCTCGACTATATGCAACCTTCCTGGGACAACCATTATGTGAGGCTGCTTTCCAAAGTCCTCCTTTATCATGTCCTTCACGTAGCCAGCTTTGAGCGTAGGATTGAGCGAGCCGGCCCTCGCTAAGACTACCACAAGAGTTTCAGGCGTAAACACATTCTGTCTTTTCATCTCCTCAACTTGGAGAAGAATGTCCATCGCTTCGTTCGCTGTCATGTATCTCCCTTGATCTGCTTTTATATCGAGGAAAAGCAATGTGTGTAATCCCCTTTCCTTGTTCTCCTTTATTACGTCATAGTGGCTCGTTGGAAACCAGTTCTTTTCTGGATAAGCAACTGTTGCGCTTTTACCAAACTTGTAAATCTGCAAGCCCGTAATGGAAACAGCCGAATAAATGGAGGGGGCATGGATTACATAGCTTTCAATTCCCATCTGCTTTGCCCTGATTCTTAAATCGGCATGCGTTGTTGCCACCATTGGATCACCCGCTGTTAAAAATGCCACATCTCTGGTTTTAGCCTCATTTAGGACAATTCTTTCAAAATGCAGTTCTACCTCCTCCCTATTTAGAACTTTGATCGGCTTTCCAATCAGCTTCTCGATTTTCTCGATTTTTGTTCCTGCAAGCAGAGATGTGTAAAATTCTGCAAAGATCAAATCACATTTTCTCGCTATCTCAAGACCCTTGAGCGTAATATCCTTTTCATCGTACAATCCAAGCCCTATGAAGTAGATCGCCATTACGATCACCACAAAATGCTGGCGGGCCCGGCGGGATTCGAACCCGCGACCTCCGGCTCCGGGGGCCGGCGCTCTATCCAGACTAAGCTACGGGCCCTCAGCACAAGTTATTAGTTTCAGCTTAAAAATCTAAGGGTCAAATTTGCTGCCCAAAGTTTATATATTCAAATGAATCTTTTTTCTATTCAGTGATGCAATATGGAAGACAATATGCACAGGTTTACCTTTGATAACAGTCTGATTTTAATTCCAAAAGAACCCGATTTAAAGTACCTCTATATTGAAATAACAAACCGATGTAATCTAAGATGTAAAATGTGTTTTAAGCAGTACTGGGAAGATGAAGAGGGCGACATGGACTACAGCCTCTTTTTAAAGATCCTTGATGATGCAGAAGATTTTCCGGAACTTGAAATGATATACTTCGGCGGCATTGGAGAGCCAACAGTACATCCACGTTTCATGGATATGGTAAGGGAGGTTAAAAAAAGAGGTTATGCGTTGGGAATGTCCACTAACGGCTTTCTGCTTACAGATAAAGTCATCAAAGAGCTTGTGGAGCTGGAAACTGATTTGATATACATCTCACTTGACACAATACCCACTCAGGAAACCCGAATTGGGCATATAATGCCGAGTGTAGCTGTGGATAGAATAAAGAAGATAGTTGAAGAAAAAAGGCGTCAAAAGAAAGACTTCCCCCATATTGGAGTTGAAGTCGTTGTGACGAAGGAAAACTACTGGCAAATGGCTGAGATAGCGGACTACCTTGGAGAACTGGGTATTGATGTTCTGCTGTTTTCTAACATAATTCCGATTGAGAAACATCAAGCAGACCAAATAGTTTACGATGGAAGCGTTGATATGCAGCACTACATTGATGAGCTCCATGCAAAAGCATACAAGCATTTCCTCCTCAAGCTTCCAGAGTTTGAACTTAGGACTGAAAGACACTGTGACTTCATTGAAAAGAAAGTTGCAGTGGTAAGATGGGATGGAGAAGTTGCCCCATGCTATCGTTTCCTTCACACGTATCCGGAGATAATTTTTGGCAGGGAAAAGAAGGTTTATGCATATTCCTTTGGGAATGTTAAGCAAAAACCTCTCAAAGAGATATGGACGAGCAGAGATTACACTTGGTTTAGATTTATTGTCAAAAATTCCATTTATCCCTCATGTACAGACTGTCAGCTTGCAGATTCATGCAGTTTTGTCGAAGACACAAACGCAGACTGCTGGGGAAACACACCAAGCTGCGGTGACTGTTTGTGGGCAAGAAGGATAGTGGTGTGCCCAATACCCGAGAAGGGAATAAAAGGATTCTGGTGATTCGATTTTTAGTATTGCCAAGGAAGCTACGTCATGCTAAGCATCAGTGTACATGAAAATAAAAGCCGTCATTTTTGCAATTTCTCAAATTTTTATACATCAATGTTCATATGTGCAAATATGTATATTTAACGTTTGCTAATGTTGATAATAATTTTGCTTTCGTCAAGTTTATTAGCCGTAAAATATCTAAAATTATTCTGAGAGCATTCGGGAGGTTCCAAAGATGTTCGGATACCAAGGAAAGATTTTGAGGGTAAACCTGACCACAGGGAAAATCAGCGAAGAGAAGATCGATGAAAACTTTGCAAAGAAGTGGCTCGGAACAAGAGGATTTGGTATCTATTTCCTCCTTAAAGAGATGGACCCCAAGGCTGAGCCATTCAGCCCGGAGAACAAATTGATCTTTGCAACGGGTCCATTAACAGGAACTACAGCCCCAACAGGCGGCAGATACATGGTTATTACGAAGAGTCCTCTAACAGGATACATTGCAATGGCAAACTCTGGTGGATTCTTCGGTGCAGAGCTCAAGTTTGCTGGATGGGATGCCATAATATTCGAAGGAAAAGCAGACCATCCTGTGTATCTCTACATAAATGACGACCAAGTTGAGCTCAGGGATGCTTCACATATATGGGGCAAAGTTGTCAGTGAGACAGAGAAGATTCTCATGGAGGAGGTTGGCGACAAGAGGGTGCAGATAGCATCAATTGGACCAGCTGGTGAAAACTTGGTCAGATTCGCAGCTGTGATGAACAATGGACATAGAGCGGCAGGTAGAGGAGGAGTAGGAGCTGTAATGGGATCAAAGAACCTCAAGGCAGTGGTTGTGAGAGGTCACAAGAGAGTTGAGGTCGCTGACAGGCAGAAGTTCACAAGTGTTGTCAAGGAGAAGATTGAGAAGCTCAAGAAGGATCCAGTTGCAGGTGGGGGACTGCCAAAGTACGGAACGGCTGTTCTGGTCAATATAATCAACTCAAATGGACTGTACCCAACAAGAAACTTCCAAGACAGCCAGTTCGAGTACGCAGAGGAGCAGAGCGGTGAGGCATTGGCTGCTAAGTATCTCAAGAGAAACAAGCCGTGTTTTGCATGTCCCATTGGATGTGGAAGGGTAACTTACCATCCAGCTCTTGGAGAAACCGAGGGGCCAGAGTACGAGAGCATCTGGGCACTTGGAGCTAACCTTGGAATAAACGATCTTGCAAGCATAGTAATAGCAAACCATCTCTGTGACGAGTACGGTCTTGACACAATCTCAACAGGTGGTACCTTAGCGACGGCAATGGAGCTTTACGAAAAAGGTCTCATAAAGCCTGAAGACTTAGGCGATGCTCCACCGCTTAGGTTCGGAAACACAGAAGTTCTGCACTACTACATTGAAAAACTGACATTCAGAAAAGGATTTGGTGACAAGCTTGCAGAAGGTGGATACAGGCTTGCTGAGATGTACAATGGTGTTGAGTACTTCATGGGCGTTAAAAAGCAAGAACTGCCTGCATATGATCCAAGAGGTGCCGAAGGTCATGGATTGGCATACGCCACAAACAACAGAGGAGGGTGTCACATTAAGAACTACATGATCAGCCCAGAAATCCTTGGATACCCGTACAAGATGGATCCACACGACATAAGCGACGAAAAGATAAAGATGGTCATTCTCTTCCAAGACCTGACGGCATTAATTGACGCTGCTGGGCTCTGTGTATTCACGACCTTTGGACTTGGTGCAGACGACTACAGAGACATGCTCAATGCAGCCCTTGGCTGGGACTTCACAACCGAAGAGTACCTCAAGATCGGTGAGAGGATCTGGAATGCAGAGAGACTCTTCAACCTCAAAGCTGGACTTGATCCACTCAAAGAGGACACACTGCCAAAGAGACTTCTTGAAGAGCCCGTCAAAGCAGGACCAAACAAGGGACATGTCGTCAGGCTCAAGGAGATGCTTCCGAGATACTACGCACTCAGAGGATGGACCGAGGAAGGTAAGGTTCCAGAGGAGAAGATCAAGGAGCTTGGACTTGAAGAGGTTGCTTGATTTTTCCCTTTTCCACCGTTGCCTTTTTATTTTCCTCTGCAGTTCTTTTCTTGGTGATCTTATGAAAATCGTCCCCTTAGCCTCTGAGAGCTTGGGAGTAAGGAGTTTGGCAACTTATGTTAAAATTGATAAAACTGGAATTTTGATCGATCCAGGTGTAGCCTTGGGACCCAAGCGCTACTCTTTACCTCCAGCAAAAGCTGAGCTCGAGGCGCTGATGAAAGCGAGGAAAAAACTCCAATCCTATGCCAAAAAAGCGGATATAGTTACAATTTCTCATTACCATTATGACCATCACACGCCCTTCTTTGAGGGAATCTATGAGAGCTCATCCCCAGAAAAAGCAAGGGAGATTTATAAGGGGAGAATCTTGTTAATTAAACATCCAAAGGAAAACATAAACTTCAGCCAGCGGAAAAGAGCTTGGAATTTTCTTAAAGAGGCTGAAAAGATTGCTAAAAAGATTGAATATGCGGATGGGAAGTTCTTTGATTTTGGAGATTTTATAATGGAGTTCTCTCCAGCGGTTCCTCATGGGAGTGAAGGAACTAAGCTCGGCTTTGTTATCATGGTCATGATTGATGATGGAACGAAGAGATTGGTTCACGCAAGCGATATTCAGCTTTTAAATAGAAAAGCCGTGGAGTGGATAATAAAGCAGATGCCAGACATTTTAATTACTGGGGGTCCTCCAACGTATTTAGAGGGATACAGAGTCAAAGACGCCTGGAATACGGGCTTAAAGAACCTAAATGAGATTATAAAGGAAACCAACGCCCAGATAATCCTTGATCATCACTTGATCAGAGACAAACGCTACCCCGAATTCTTTGCCCAGCTTGAGAAAGAACCTTTAACTTTTGCACGCTTCCTCAAAGGAGAAGATAAACCACTGGAAGCCTACAGAAAAGAGCTTCACAAAATCGAGAAGGGAGAAGATGCAGATTTGCCCTTCAGGATCTAACACCTAAATTTTTGAGAAGCTCCTTAATCCAATTTTGAACCACCACCTTTTGGGAAAAATCAGGCTTTCTAATCCATCCTTTGATAACAGCTGTCCCAATGATCTTTCCCGGGACCCTTTTAATCAAAGCCCCAACATAGCGCTTTTCGGCATAAGCTCTACCGGCATGTCCAAAAATCTCTGCTATGCAGACCACAAAAACAGCAATCCTCTTGTTTCTAAGTTCCTCTTGATGCTGCTTCAAAAACTCAAGAACGCTCTTCAATGGACGTTCATAGTATATGGGGCTTCCAATTACAATTAGGTCACAGTCTTTTAACGTATTTACCTCACCAATGTGCATGAGTCTAACGTCGCACACATCCTTTATCGCTTCCCCCATCCAGCTGGCTATAATCTCAGTTGAGCCCCTTTTTGTGTCATAGATAATACAGACCTTCATTTCCTTTCCTCAACTATAAAAATGAAATCAAGGGTATAACTATCTTGTTATGCCCATAACCAAAAACCCTAAATTTGCCTAATGTAAAAGTTAAAGCATCGGAGGTGAGAAAATGAAGAGCTTTTACATTGCCCATGAAGATGACATCAAAGCCGGAAAAACTACCGATGTTTACTTCATTCGGACAAAGAAGATACTTGAGGCAAAAGGCATCCATAAGAAAGTTCTTGCAGATGTCTCAACAACTTCTCTTCCGAAGGGCTGGAAGTGGGGAGTTTTGGCTGGAGTTGAAGAGGTTGCCAAGCTCTTAGAAGGGTTGCCGGTGAACGTTTATTCCATGCCCGAAGGAACTATATTCCATCCATACGAGCCAGTTATGCAGATTGAGGGTTACTACGAGGAATTTGGGATTTATGAAACCGCTTTGTTGGGGATGCTAAGTCAGGCAAGCGGAATAGCCACTGCAGCATTGAGGATAAAAATAGCAGCAAAATTCAAGCCCGTCTATTCCTTTGGAATAAGACACATGCATCCTGCTATAGCTCCAATGATTGACCGCTCGGCGTTCATAGGCGGCTGCGACGGTGTTTCCGGCGTTCTGGGAGCTGAGATGATGGGCGAAAAGCCCGTTGGGACAATGCCCCATGCCCTAATTCTGACAGTTGGAGATCAAGTAAAGGCATGGAAATATTTTGATGAAGTTGTTGAACCAGAGGTCCCGAGAACCGCGTTGGTTGATACCTTCTGCGACGAGAAGTTCGAGGCGTTAATGGCGGCTGAGGCGCTGGGTGAGAGGTTGTTTGCTGTCCGATTAGACACTCCAAGCTCAAGAAGAGGAAACTTTAGAAAGATAGTAGAAGAGGTTCGCTGGGAGCTTGACTTAAGAGGGTATAGCCATGTTAAGATTTTCCTCAGCGGTGGGCTTGATGAAGAAAGCATAAAAGAGCTTGTCGATGTTGCTGATGCCTTCGGGGTAGGCGGCTCAATAGCTTCAGCAAAGCCTGTCGATTTCTCACTTGACATAGTGGAGATAGAAGGAAAGCCAGTGACAAAGAGGGGCAAGTTGAGCGGAAGGAAGCAGGTTTACCGCTGTAAAAACGGACACTACCATAGAGTCCCAGTCGAAAAGAAGCTCGAACGCTGCCCAACATGTGGGGCAAAAGTGGAACCGCTCTTAAAGCCTCTCATTGAAAACGGTGAAATTGTTGCTGAACTTCCAAAAGCCAGGGAAATAAGGGAATATGTGCTTGAACAAGCAAGAAGATTCAATCTCAGCTTAGAATAGAATTCTTACCCTTCTCTTCTGTTTTTAGATATGAAGAAAATAAAAAAGAAATCACTCCTCGATGGTAATTGATCCTGTTGGGCAGCTCTCAGCTGCCTCTTTTGCACACTCAAGGTCTGTCTCTTCCATAATGACCTTTGCCTTTCCATCGTCGTCCATTTCAAAAACGTCTGGACAGATGCTTGCACAAACTCCACACCCAATGCATGTGTCCTTATCGAGCTTAACCTTCATTTTTGGCACCTCCAAAGCAGTTTCCAAGAGAAAGAGGGAAATATGGGCTTAAAAGAGTTTTTCCAACCAAAGGTGTATAACTACTTATTAGCAGGTCTCTCCGGTAGTTAAGACTTTAACTTTGTAATACTAACATTGCCACGAAACAAACTGTCAAAGGATTTACTTAAATCGAGAAGAAGGCAAAAACACTTTATCCATGTTTAGTGATTTAGTGGCTTGAAAAAAGTTGCAGGGGACACGACGTCGACATTGTGACTATAGGGAAAGTTCTCACATTTTTATGAAGGATCAAAATAGCATTAAAAACTTAAAAAATATTGAAATTAAAAACTTAAAATACAATCCAGAGTTCACTCAATTTGTTCAACATGGATACAGCTGACTGGACAGGCTTCAGCTGCCTCGTTGACACAGTCTATGAGATCCTCTCCTATGATTTCAACCTTTGCAAAGCTCTTTCCTTCATCGTCCATTTCAAAAACGTCTGGACAGAGGCTTGCACAGATGGCATCCCCAATACATACATCTCTATCAACCCAAACCTTCCACTTGGCCATTGGCATCACCAAGGAATATTACAAACCTTTAGATATAAACCTTTTGTTTGTAATGTAGAATCTAAGACGCTAATATTGCTTATGTAGGGGATTCTATCAGTGTTGAACTAAAACATGTAAAAAGAAAAGCGTTCAATCTATCTGCTCCATATATATGCAGGCAGCAGTGCAGGCGTCAACAGCTTCCTTTACGCAATTATAGAGGCTTTCATCTATTATCTCCTTTAAAACAATAGCTTTCCCGTCTTCATCAAGCTGAAAAACCTCTGGACAAAAGCTGACACAAACTGCGTCCCCAACACAAAGTTCTCTATCAATCCAGATCTTCCATCTGGACATTGCAATCACCAAGATTTTTACATAAACCTTTTGTTATAAACCTTTCGTTAACTTTTCCAAAAGTAACAATATCTTGATAAAAGTAATAAGAAAAGTGAAATAAATGACAAATAAAACCTTTATTTTTATCATGGTTTAAATATTAATAATACCAGATAAAAAGCAAAAAATTGAATAAAAGTCAAATAAGTCCGAGCTTCTTCTTATATTCTTCGCTTATTCTTTCCGGTGACCATGGAGGATCAAAGGTGAGCTCAATTTCAGCATCCTTAACTCCTGGGATTTCGAGTATTTTCTCTTCAACGGCTTTTAAAAGCCACATGGTCAGAGGACAGCCTGGTGTTGTCATGGTCATCTTAACATACACGGTATTGTCAGGCCTTATTTCCAGCTCATATATCAATCCTAAATTAACGACGTCAATCCCTATTTCGGGATCCACAACTTCCTTAAGCTTCTCCAATATAACTTCTTTGCTGAGCTTTACCTCTTCAACTTTCTTCTCTTCGTCCATTTTCTTCACCTAAACTTTCCTTTTAGATAACAAATTTAAACCTTTTGGGTCATTTTTGAGTAATGCTTGTTTATTTTTGAAGTATATCTAATATAAGCTTTCTCGCAATCTCATCGTCAATGGCTCCCGCTCTTAGCTCCCTCAGGACTCTTTGAATGGCAAATTTTTTCAAAACTGGTGACTTACGAGCAGCAGATTTCCATAGCGAACATCCGAATCCGAGGGCATACTTCCTCCCAAGGATAGCTATGGCTTCTTTTTTATCCATAGCAAGAAAGGCAGGAAGATTTAGCCTGACAACTTTTCCCTTTGGATATATTGAGATGCTCCCCACGCTCAGCAAATCTCCAGAAGCAACTATTTTAATTTCCTCCTTAATTGCGTACTCCTCAACAGCCGCCATTATCATTGAGTGACATTTACCACAAATTGGAGCACCTTTCTCGATCTGTTTGCTTATTTTTTCCATGTAATCTGGGATTTCAACAAAAACAGCACCATACGACTGAGCATTCCAAAGAACAGGCTCTCTTATTTGAGGCAGCTTCACCATAACTGGAACAACATCAAAGCCAGCCCATCTAAGAATCTTCACTGTTGCCGTACTGTCACTACCAGCAGAAAATGCTACAGCTATTTTTTCATTGATAGGGGCTCTATCAAAGTCCTTGCCAAAGAGCCTATACTCAACTAATGCCTTTAATCGTTCATAGGTTTGTTCACCAATTATTCCTTTAACCCTCTCAAGGGCTTCAAGAGATTGCTGTAGTCTATAACGTCTTACAAAATCATTTCCAACAACTTTAAGCAAGGTCACCACCAGATTCTGTTGCCCTTGACCTTGATGTACCCCAAACTTTGCAACTCTTTAAGGAGATCCTCCAGAGCTTCTTCGTCAAAGTAAATGTTTACCTTCTCTCTCCTTCCTTCTATTGGAATTGGCTCCCTTTCAAGCAGGGCCTCAATAAGCTCGTTTTTTCTGTTCTTCCTCTTAACCATCTCAAGAATTATCTCTGCCAATGCTGATTTTGCAACTCCTACAAACATTGCATCCACTAAAGACTCTTCAGTTGCATATTTCTCTGCTATCTCAAGCGCCTCTTGGATCAACTCCTTCTCAACTTCAAGAACCTCAACATAGTATCTCTTTACAAACGTGAACTCTGTTATGAGCTTTGCATTCATCTTCTCCTCAAGCTCATCCAAAAATTCCTCAACTTCATCTATCGGGAACCTCAGCTCAATAACCAAATCATCAAGCTTGGGTTTTTTGGTAAGCTTTAATTTTTCTTCTCCAACAACATACCCTCCTTCAATCAGCGCTGACAGCACTACAAGCCTGTTTATGTCAACCTCGTCAAACAGCTCATCAATTTTCTTTTCATCTCCAACCTGCCACTTTTGCATAAGCATTTCAAAAGACTGCTGAATCTCACCAAGCTTTTCATCAATCACATCAAAACCTTCGCTTTTTACAACCAGCTCGGAGTACCTTCCTTTGATCATGATAAAATGCTGGATTTCCCACCCAAGTTCTTCTTTTGTTTTGTTCATAATCCCAGCTTTGCTAAGCTCCTTTGAAAGTTCGATCATATCGTTCTTACTCAAGACTTCAAATCTCATTTGTATCCCCAAAGGTACTCCAGAATATCTGGTTATAAAGTTTCTCAACTTTTCTCAAGGAGAGACATCATCAGAGCTTTTAACGGCTTGTTTCTTAAAAGAGCCACTGCTTCCTCTATGTCATCTTTAAGATTGGGGTATTTATCCCTGCTAATATACAGATAAAGAGCATACGCCATTATTTTTGGATTTCCTTCATTTATATTCTCTATTGCTTCCGCCAAGCTCAGATTCGTGAGCAGGGTATCTGCAAGAAGACGAAGCCTTTCCTTGTCTTGCTTTTTTAGAGCTTCCTTTAAAGGGAGATAGAATTCATTCAGAACAATGCGTGCACTTTTTTCCCTTTTATGAAGATAATCCAATGGGCTTTCAATAGCCTCCCTGTGCATAGATTTCCAAATGAGGTAGCCTAAAGGGAAGGAGATCAATATAACAACGAGAACCACGTATGGGGTGAGGGAAAGGGGTATCCTCTGAGCATACCGGCTTTTAATGTAATATAAAAACATCATACCAACAACTAACCATAATGCAATTAAAATTAGGTAGTACTCAGAATAGTCCTTTCTTTTCTCCCAGATCCTATATTTATGGGCTGCTCCTGTTTCTTCAAGTAATTTTAACCTCTGTTCTGCCAGTTCAATCTCAGCTTCCAGCCTCTTTATCCTTTTTTCTATTTCTTCAAATACTTCCTCCATGTTCCCTCATCTCAATCTTCCAAGATGAAGCGGGCAATTTTTTTGCTGACAACCTCTAAAATTGCCTCACCCTTCTCTTTTGTTGCACCTCTTGGATCATCATTTACGCCATTTGGAAACAGTTCAAGGGCTATATCCTTTCTGATTTTTCTGACTTTCGAAGTTCTCTTTTCACCTTCGGCCTTTTCCATTTTGACCAGTTCCGGCTTTATTGCCAGAATAACGGATGTCTCGTCTTCTCCAGCGTGACCTTGAGAAGAGCATATGCTCAAAATGTCTTCCCTAAAGTCAATCCACCAGTTTATCAGCCACACTTCAACATTGTGTCTCCCGGCAACTTCTTCAGCAGCTTCAACAAGCGGATAGTAATTCCCACCATGCCCATTCAGCAAGATGATTTTTCTGAAACCCTCTTCTGCAAATTCTGCCATAACGTCTCTAACGTATCTCCTCAGGGTGTCTGCTTTAACGTTTATAGTTCCTGGAAAGACATCAAGAACAAAACTATGCCCATACCAGATTGGAGGTGCAATTAGGACTTCTTTTCCTTTCTCCCTCAGCTTAGCTTCAACCCTCTTTGCTATTTCAACTGGAGCAAAGACATCAGTGCCAAGAGGCAAATGCTTTCCATGAGCCTCAACACTCCCAATCGGCAGAATTACAGTGTCGATTTTCTTCTTGATCTCATCAAATTCATCCCATGTCAAATTTTCCATGTGCATTTTCCTCCCCCTCAGATTTTTGACAGAATATCCTCATAAGTTTTTTCCATCTGCTTTGCAATCTTGTCCCAGGAATACCTTTCCTCTACAGCTCTCCTCCCGTTATTCCCAAACCATTCTCTAAGACTATCATCAAGGAGAAGCTTTTGAATTGCTTTTCTCAGCTCAAGTTCATTACCCGGAGGTACCAAAAGCCCACTTTCACTCTCTCTCACAATTTCAGGAATTCCTCCCACATCTGTTGCGATAACCGGCAAACCCGATGCCATTGCCTCCAAGATCACAATTCCAAATGCCTCAGCTGTTATTGAGGGAAGAACAAAAACATCTGCCATCCCAAAAATCTTTGGTAACATCTTGCTATCCACGTATCCCAAAAACCTAACCCTATCTTCAATCCTCAAGAACTTTGCTTGTGCTCTTAAGAAAGGAAGCATCTCCCCAGAGCCCACCATGACCAAAGTTGCATCTTCAATTTCCGAGAAGGCATTGAGAAGAACGTGGGGACCCTTCCGGTAGCTCATCCTGCTTACATACAGCACAACCTTGTTATCAATCCCAAATTCAGCTTTAATCCTCTCTTTATCCCATTTTGGGGTAAAAAGCTTATCATCAACGCCGTTTGGGATGATCTCTATTGGAGTATCCGTGAAATGCTCTATAAAGGCTTTGGCAGCCTTGCTAACTGCAATTATCTTATGGGGATACTTCAGATAACTGCTGAACATAGGGAACGTTAAGCCCAAAGCCTCCCAGAGCTTTGATTCATGGGCAAAGGAGATGGTATGGGTTGTCAGTATTGTCGCCTTTCCCATCTTTCTCCCAGCCTTTGCCGCTTTTAATGCCAGTGGTGTAAATGCATGATGGGAGTGAACAACGTCAAACTCTTTTAGAAATTCATTGAGCTCCCTTGTTGATTTTAGACTGTATGAGATATTCACCTCAAGAATTGGACTTACTACACCGGGAATTTTTATAAGTTCAATTCCTTTCTTTGTTAATTCCTCTTCTCTGCCTGTCTCTCTGTTGTTTGTAATAATCGCAACCTCATGTCCCATTTCTCTAAGCTTTAATGCCAGATGGTGCATATGGCTTGCAACGCCACCGATTTTTGGATAATACCAATCGCTAACAAGGGCTATCTTCATTTTTTACCACCTTCACTTAAAGCCCCATAAAACACCACTGCGCCTATTATCGAATACATGTACTGAAAAAGAAATTTATAAATAAATGCGGTTATTGTTGCCTTAGTGGAAGCGCCGATTCCAAGAACAAGCCCAAACTCATTTGCTCCAAAGCCTGCGGGAATGCCGCTGACGGAAGCAAAGAGGACGCTCATCAGGAACCCATATAAAGCCTGCTTCACTGAAATTTCTAAATTGAACGCTTTTCCAACTGTGATAATACCAAAAACCTGGAGGAAAATTATCACTGCAGAGAGCAGAAAAGATATTAGAAGAACCACTCTGTTCTCTTTTGCTTCACTCCATCCCATATGTATCCGCTCTAAATAACTTCTCAGAGTCAGGACTAATCCTTTAAGTCCGACACCTTCCCAAAACTTCAGCAGGGAATCAAGAACTTGGTATATACCCTTCTCATAAATGAGAGCAACCAAAATAAGAATCAATCCCAAAATTCCAAGCTTTGTAAAGCCAACAAAAATAAGTGCAAATGAAAGAACTACCAAAAATTCTGTGCTCAGCCCAATTACAAGAGAAGAGAGAGCCTTGAAATAATCTCCCCCAACGAGTTTAACTTTTGCCATATGACCCACACTTGGGGGAAGGATAGTCACTAGGTAATAACCACTCAAGAAAGCTTTAAGGGTTTTCTTAAAATTCGTTCCTTGAACCTCCCTTAAAAACAAGTACCATCTAAGAGAAGATAGAAGCAGAGTAAAAACCGAGAGCACAAATGCTATGAGAAGATACCTGAGAGAAGCAGCTTTTAGAGCTGACCCAAGCTCACTGACATTGATGTTTTTGTATAGGTATGCGAGTGAAATTAAGAGAGCAATTAGAGTAAACAGCCTGCTTTTATTCATATCACGCACCCAGTAATGTCCTTAAAGCATGCAGAGCTAAAAGAAAAATTACAACTGCATCAAGGGCTTTGTAATTTGCCCTAACGCCCACAATCATGATTCCAAGTGCTCCAAAGGGAATATTTAGGGCAGCTAAGAGCAGGGCTATTGAAATACCTGAAAATACCACAACAAGCTTTTCTGATAAAGTTTTGCCAATGACAATTGGGGTTGTTTTTAGATTTGCCGCTAAATCACTTTCATAATCTTCAAGATGATTTCTCAGCTCCATCGCAAACGAATAAAATAGCAGAGCAGAGCCTATTACAATTTCATACTTTGTTAAAATACCATCGAAATATGCACCATAAAAAAACGGCATTGCCCCGAAGAATACCCCATGAGACACTACATCCAAAATGGGCTGCGCCTTGAGTCTCGGCGGTACTGAGTAAAGGGTAGCTAATATCACCATTGAAACATAGATTATGAGTTCCCCATATCCAAGGAAAGTCGCAAATAATATCCCCAAAAGCCCAATTACAGCTGAAGATATGACCCCATTTTTAAAGGTAAGCTCTCCACTGGCAATTGGGTTTTTATCTCTCTTCTGAGGATTCACTAAATCGGTGTCTACATCGAAACAGTTATTGATGGCAAAGGCATAAGCAACATACAGAATCAGGGATATTAAAACCAATACAGCATCTTTGAAGTCAGGATTATACTTGAAGCTCATCACCAATCCAAGCAATCCCATTCCCACGAATGATTTGCCATCAATTATTCTGGTGTTTTTTATCATGGCTCGTAACATACTCTCACCATCAGACATGCCCCAAAAATGTTTATAAGTATTTCCACTAAATTGTGAATAGGTATGAACAAAAAGCTTCATAGGGATTAAAATGGAGGATGTGCTGAAAGCCTTCACAAGCACACTTGAAAAATTCAAACTTACTCGCTCGGAAATTAGGATATATTCCCTCCTCCTAAGAGAGCAGTTGACACCAAGACAAATAGCGAAAAAGCTCAATTTGTCTGAAAGAATCGTCAGGGAAAAGCTTCAGCATCTCCTTGAGCTTGGACTGGTGGAAAGAGAGCTTATAAACAGGGGATGGATTGGATACCTATACAAATCAAAGGCTCCGAATGAGGCTCTTGATTCTCTCCTTTCTAAAATGGAAGAGCTGATAAAAAGTCTTAAAAAAGAAGCTAATAGGATGGTCTAAAGCTTGAGCTTTCCTTCAAGAAGCTCTTTAACATATTTTGGCATTTGGAACAGGGTTTCATGCCTTTCTGGGTCATAATAAACAAGCTCAAGCTCTTTTGCCCTATTCACATCTATTTTCTCAAAGTCAATGCTGCCTTTAATCCCAACTAAGAAGCTCCACGGGGAGGCATAACCTATAACTGGAAAACTGAAATAATAAACCCTATCAAACACTCTCTTCATGGCACTGTAGGCATCCAAAAGTTCATTTGTAAAGAGATAAACGCTACCTGATTGAGTTATTAGTATTCCTTCAGAATTCAGCACTTCGTACGCATGTCTGTAAAACTCTTCGCTGAAGAGCTGTTTTGCTGGCCCAACTGGATCAGTTGAATCAATTATTATCACATCAAACTTTTCTCCTGTCCTTTTGATGTACTCAACTCCATCACCAATGACAACCTCTGCCCTTGGGTCGTCAAATGCTCCCCTATCAATGCCGAGATAAATCTTTGAAATCTCAACAACCATTTCGTCGATTTCAACCATAATGGCTTTTTCAACAGTTCTGTGCTTTAAGACCTCTCTCAAGGTTCCCCCATCGCCACCTCCAATGATAAGAACTTTCCTTGGATTGGGATGAGCGAGCATTACGGGATGAACGAGCGGCTCATGATAGCTCTCTTCTCCCTGCTCCACAAGCTGAACTGTTCCTTCCAAAACCAGAAGCTTCCCAAATCCTTCAGTTTCATAAATCTCAATTCTCTGATATGAGCTCTGGGTCTCAAACAGTTTCTCCTTGATTTTGAATGCAACTCCGTAACCTCTTGGGTACCATTCTATGAAATGCATCTGAACTCACCTGATAACATATCTTGGGGTTTAGTTTTAAAGTTAATGACAACGATCAAGGTTAAGATTATAAATCTCTCCTTCTTGTAAAGATATAAGTGAGCAACAATGACAGAAATAAGCTTTCGAAAGCAGTTATTCAAGGCAATAAAGGAACTTAAAAATGAGCTTGAAGAGCTTGGGAGATATGGAACACCATATTTGATAGGGGAGATAAAAAAGGTTAACGGTAAATGGGAAGTTCATTTAGCAGTTTCTGTGATTGAGGAGAAAATAGAAGAATTCTCAATAGAAGAAAACGAGACTCTTATGTTTATTTGTCCGGTAAGGGATACTCGGCCATATAAGGTGTACATGGATGTTATATCCCTTATATCTAACAAGAGGCTACAACAAGAAATCAAACCTGGAAGTGTAATAAAGGGAAACCCACGGAGAGCTTTAAAAAGAATGGGGTTCGAAATTCTGTGGATGCATTCTCAGAACACATCTGAAGGAACCTATATCACAGTATGGGCATCTAAAAGGGGAAACAGATACACAATAACCATGAAGGTTGTAGGGGAAGAAACCAAGATAATAGAGGTAAAAAAGATTTAATCCTCAAAAAGCAAACCTCTATCAAGTTTAACAATTGTCGGTCTTTTGCATTTGAGTGCCCTAATTATATACTCACTTGCCTTTAATGGCATCGTGTGATCCCCACAGGTATAAACATCAACTGCCGCGTAACCGTGCTCTGGCCATGTATGAATTGCAATGTGGCTTTCAGAAACCACAACGACGCCAGAAACGCCCTGGGGAGAAAACTTATGAAAGCGCTTATCTATAATTGTGGCATTAGCTATCTCAGCCGCCTTAGTCAAGATTTCTTCTATCCTCTCTATATCGTCCAAGATTTGTGGATCGCATTCGTATAAATCCAAGACAACATGCATTCCAATTGGGTTGTCCACAGTGACTTGGGTCATCACACTCACCCCCCTCCATTCCCGCTTCACCTCCTCACACCTGGATCAGTAAGGGAACATAACCACAGCGGCAACAGCGGCGGCAGGCTTATTCTTCACCGTTATTTCTGCTGCTGCTACTTTGAATTCCTTAAGTTTCCACCCTCTGGTTCTAAAGCCCTCTTCCACCATTCTCTTGACCATCTCTGTTGCCTCCTCTTTTGTGCAGTATCCGCTGTACTCATATATGAGCCCTCCTTGGTTCCCCTCACTTATTCCAACACCCAACGCTGCACTTATTGTCGTACCGGGTTCATCACTCTCGATGTGAGCATAGACTGTAGGAAGGAGCATTCCAATTGGGATCTCTGGGACTTTTTCAATCCACTCTATATGCGATGGAATAACACTGCTGAGCTTTACAAGATTAACATTTCCAATCCCCATTTTAAGCAGGGCATTATCAAAGGCATTCAGCTTGGTCCCACCTTCAGCACTCGCAGCAAGCATAATCGCTTTTTTTGGAGTTGTCCAGCTCATCTCTCTTTACCCCCAATTTTGACTATTATTAACAACTCAATTCCAATTTTAATAAAAATTACTGGAAAATTTTAAGTTCAATTAAACCATACTTGATGGTTTGCTTATAAGCATTTCGCTTTCAGGCAGAATTTGAAATAACCAATTAATAACCGATCACTCCAAAAATGGTCTAAAATAAGCAGTTAAAAACAAAAACAAACCTTCAAAAATCAGTTTTCATCCTCACGTTTCTTTATTGTTTATATGGGAGATAATCCTACCAATTGTCGCCGAGACAAAAATACCCATTATGCTGGCAAGGGATGCAAGTGCATACATGTGCTGGCTTAAAACTCCATAGGTATATCCAATTTCTCCAACTAAAAGTCCCAAAACACCAAAACTGGCAATTCCTGCTCCTCTTGCTAAGGATGTCTTGAGGTCATGCTCCCAGACGAGAACTGTCGTAAGAAGAACCCTAACCAAGTAAATCACCACAAAGAAGTATACAACCTCAAGAGAGAACTCTGTTTCAAAGTTTATTCCTCTCCAAGCGAAGAAAATTGGTGCAAATATCCCGTATGTAACCCCGGATATTATGGTGTAAAGCCTTTCGTACTGTTTTGTTCCCACAAGATCACTATGGAGAATTAAACCTACCAGAAATGCTCCAATGCTAAAGTGAAGACCTATCTGTTCGCTTATTAATGCAAGAGATGTTGCGAGAATCATGACTATTCCAAAAACAGCCTCATCGCTTTTCAATCTTCTCAACGCTCGTATTATCCAGACTTTATGCTGAATCCCAATAAAATAGTTTAGTCCAAGCACGGTTCCCAAGAACACTATGTCCTTAACAAACTCAAAAAACAGTTCCATATAGCTTAAATGGTGGAGCTCAAAATTTATCAAGAGGTAAAGAATAACAAGACTTCCAACTTCACTTATAACGGCATATGAAAGTGCAACATGGAGAAAATCGTGACCAAAGAATCTCGTAAATCTTATTACAATTGGTGCGGATGCAACGGCAAGTATCGATGCCACTATAAGATTGTCCGTAGAAAAACGGTAGTTTGTGAATGGCAGAGTTAGAAATAGCATCACTACATACGTCACAATGTACATCGGCAGGCTCTTCTTCCCTCCAAGATGAATCTCCTCAGGAGTTAGCTCAAGGCCCGCATAGATCATAAGAAAAAATATGCCCAGCTCTGCAAGGAGAACCATTTCTTCCCTTGGAAGATTCTTTAAAAGCACTCCAAGTAACAATCCTGCACTTATTTCACCGAGAAATCCCGGATACCCTAATCTCTCAAAAATTTCAGCCAAAATCCTTGCCACTGCAATGATTATAAAAACATACCCTATAACATCCACGCGAATCCCCCTTTAGTTATAGAGAACATTATTTAAAAATTTTCGGAAAATTTCAAAGAGGTAGAATTAATTTTTAGATTAATGTCAAACTTTCGAACATTAATTCGCAAAGTTTATTATTGTTGTATCCTAACATGCTTTGATGAACCATGAGACATTATGAGATTGTTAGAATAAAAGAAAACGGAAAGATCGAGATACCATTAGAATTCGCATATGAGATTGGGCTATTGAAGGATGCCTATTTCTTAGTTGAAATTGATACTGATTTAAAAGAACTGCACTTGGAAAGGGTTGCCCTTCCTGGCAAGAAGCTTGTTGAAATTGAGCTTGTAGTCGAGGACAAGCCGGGAGTTCTTGCGAAGATAAGCGGAGTTCTTGGGCGAAATCGGGTGAACATTCTCTTCAGTGAAGCAGAGGAACTTGAAGGAATAGGGCTTGCCGCAATTGTAACCGTTGTAGATGTTAGTGAAGCAAAAATCAGTGTTGAAGAGCTCAAAGATGCACTGAAAAACATTGGGGAAGTGAAAGAAATAACACTAAAAATTCTGGAGTAGCAGGAATAAGGTAAATAACAAGAAAACAGCCATAAAGATGTTTATCTCCTCACCAACGGTTTTTGAAAATCTGTATCTGATGTCTCTTTCGATGATTCCGCTTCTCCTAAGGAGCACAAAACCCATAACTGAGGAAACAATCAAAACAAAATCCATATAATCAATCCTCTGACCGTAATACACTCCTAAGGCTAACACCAACAAAGAGAGCAAAAATGGGGAAATCCTCTGGAGTAAATAGGCGTTGAAGTTCTCACGAGACTTCAGGAGATAGTAGTTGAGCTTTGTGAACGCAACGAGTGTCCCAATGCCTGCGATATAAAGAATGTACCCTAAGGGCTTTTTGATTCCATTGAGTAAGAGGCTTTTTCCATAAGCCCCCACAAAAGGCGAAACACCTCCTATCGCTAAGCTGAGCATAAGAATGCTAAGCATTAAGATTGCGTCTCCTCTATAAGACAGATTTCTTATTTCTTTTGATTTCTGTGCTCTTATCAGCGCCCCGACACTTAGAAACAGTGCCCCTTTAATGAGAGCGTGGGCAAGGGCATAGTACACACTCCCGAGGATATTTAAAGTCGATACTCCTAATACCACATACCCCATCTGGGAAACCGTGGAGTATGCCAGAAACTTCTTGATATTCCTCTCAACAATCATCAGCACAATACCGAAGAATATAGATGCAAATGCCACAACCATAAGAACAGTTAGAAACCTTTTAGTTAGGGGGAGGGAAAGATACAGCAACAGCATGCCATAAACTGGGACTTTAACCACAATTCCAGAAAGCAAAGCAGAAACAGGATCCGGAGCTTTTGAATGAGCATCCGGAAGCCAAGAATGCAGGGGAAAAACACCTGCCTTTAACAGCAGTGCGGAGAACGCTATACCTGCTGCAACATCTATCTCCCGAGAAGGCAGTATACTGCCACGGATAAGTTCGGTGTTCAAGTAACCTGTCTTTAGATATATCATTCCAACCGCAAAAACAAAAAGGTAAGAGGCAGTGAGGGATAGAATCAGATACTTATATGCTGCTCTTTTGGCACCTTTCTCTTCTGAAATAGCAATTAAAGCAAACGCTGAAACAGATGCAATTTCCATGTAAATGTAATAATTGAAGAGATCCCTTGAGATAAAAGCCCCTAAAAGTCCCGCATGCATCAGAAGTAAGAGGGAGTATATTTTGCCGTTCTTCCTGTGTTTTGAAAAGTATTCAATAGAGTAAATGGAGACTGCAAAAAACAATATCAGCTCAGCAAGTACAAAATAGACGTTAATATAATCAAGGGAAACCTGAATCCCAGCTGTTTCTGCATATCCCCCTACAATTTCATCCAGAGGTATTTTTCCTCTTATCCCAAAGAAAACAATCCACGGTGAGATGGCACCTGTTAAGAATAATAAGCGAGTAATCTTAGCCCTAACACCAAGAACATCAAAAAGAGAAACCAAAAATGCAAAAAGCAGAGGGTATGCCACTAAGAGTGGAATCACATCTCATCCCCCCTCATCCTTAAGATAATAGCCAGAGCGAGGGATGTTATTGCAACGTCAACAACAAGAGTTGTGAGCATCAGAGTAGCAGGCAGGGGGTCAACAACTGTCTGCTGAGGCATTATTGGAACTTCTCCTCCTTCAACGTATCCCGTTCCTACAAAAAACAACACCAGACCAGTTGATGCAACATTAACCGATAGAACTTGTTTGATTAAATCTTTCTTTGTCATCAGCCCGTAGAGTCCAATCAGCATGATCAGTATGCCCGCAATTTCAGCGTTAATCACTTTCGACCCACCTCAGCAGGATATAAAACACAAATGTAAACGCTGCACCAACCTTCAGACCAACCGATATGTTAAACAACGGTATGATCCCACCGCTTATCACAGATCCAAATTGTCCCTTGGTTAAGAAATTATAGAAAAAGCTCCCGAACATAAACCCAATCAACCCAAGAGACACCAGAAACACTGCTGAGATGTTCTCAATCATACCAACTTCTTTAAATTTAAAGCGTTTTCTAACTTTTTTATATCCATGCGATGTTATAAGGAGAATTACGCTAACTGCAAGGACTACCCCAGCCTGGAATCCTCCTCCCGGGCTTAAATGTCCATATATCATTAGATACACGGCATATGTCACAAGAAAGGGACTGATGAGCTTTGTTGTTGTCCTCACAACAGTGCTCATTTTCACTTTTTCTTCCCCCCTAAGAGAAGATAGAAACCGATAACTGCCGTAAAAAGGAGGGTCGCCTCACCAAGAGTGTCGTATGCACGCCAGTCGGCTAAAATGGCAGTTACAAGATTTGGAATGTTCACCTCTTGCCAGTGTGAAATGTAATATTCATAGCTTCCCCCTTCAACCTTAGAGTAATCCAGCTGCAAAAAGGTAAATGCCAATGAAAGAACGATTAGGATAGCAGTAATCTTTCTCACTTCTTTGTTCCCCCCGACTTTTCTACCTCTTCTATCGTGAACAGAAAAATTCCAATAATCACAGCCCCCACAACTATAGCAGATAAGGCAACGTCCGGTGCTTTAAGCTGGAAGAGCACCAGCACAAATATGAGGCTTAGCAAAGCATATTTAACCACTGCAGCCACCAAATCCCTTTCCTCAATAACCGCAAGTGCTGTGATAACCATAAGGACAAGTAAGAGCTCATGGATTATCCCAAGCATACATATCCACCACCACTTTTGGTTTTATTCCATATTTGTATGCCCCTTTTGCTATTGCGTGCGAGACCATGGGATTTATCAACGCTATCAGAAATGCCAAGAGAAGAAGCTTAAGTTTGATGAAAACAGACGCATCAGTGTAGAGCGCCAAAGCTAAGAGAATTGTCATTGCACCTCCAGTATCACATTTTGTAGCTGCATGCAATCTCGTATAAACATCAGGAAAGCGGAGTATTCCTAAAGCACCAAACACCATTACAACCTCTCCAAATGCCAAAAGCATATACTCAATCACTTCTGCCCCTCCTTTCGAGATACTTTGCCAGAATTAATCCACCAACTGCATTAACCATTAAAAGAACAACTGCCAAGTCTACCAGAAAGTACTGCTTGTTTATAACGGAGAGAATTGCTATTATAACAACGACTTTTGTAGTTATTGTGTTGAGCCCAACTACCCTGTCAGGCAACGTTGGTCCAAATAACACCCGGTACATGAGCATAACGCTTGTGGATATCAGCACTATAACCCCCCATCCAAAAGGATTCACCAGAATATTTTCTTCAACCATTCCTCTATGTCCCCCTTAATTTTTTCTCCCGCCTTTTCCCTGTTGAGGGTTTCAACGTCAATCCAGTGCACATACAGATAAGTTTCCCCCAGCCTCTTTGAGACATCAAGTGTTAATGTACCTGGAGTTAAGGTTATTGAGTTTGCAAGTATCGTGACGCCTGTATCTGAATGCAGGTCTGTTTTTATCTTTATTATTCCAGGGTTTATGTCCATGAGGATGACATTCTTAGCAACTTTTATGTTGCTTTCAATCAGACGAAACGCCATTATTATAAGGTATTGGGGAGCGTACAGCAGCAGAAAATACACAATTTTCTCAATTAGGTGTCCTCTATGCCTAACATCCTCCATAAGCATATCCCTCATAAATGATGCAATAATGAGTGTTGCAATCGCACCTATGATTAGATTGTCTAAAGAAGTATTTGCAGTGATTACAATCCAGAAAGAAAATAGAAGTATCCACGTCAAAACTATTCGCTCCCACACGGGGAGTTTCTGAGCATCATAACTTTCATAGAGTACCCTCCTTTGAACTTCTTCTAATCGTTCTTTGAGATAGAAGGGAATCCTGCTCATGGTTTAATATTTAGTTTTTGGAAGTTATAACCCTTTTTGAAACTTTCAGTGTGAGTAGATCAACGGAACTTTATGAGCTCAGTACCCTTATTCCGTTGCTCTTTTAATTTTAATCTTTTGGTTAAAAACTCCTCTTTAGTTTTCAACTTTAGGTTTTGGAAAGATATAAATTATCCTCTTCCAAATTTGAGATAGGTGAGAAGATGAAAGCATATCACATTCACGTCGAAGGCATAGTTCAAGGGGTTGGGTTCCGACCTTTCGTTTACAGAATAGCCCATGAGCACAACTTAAGAGGTTACGTCAAAAACCTTGGAGATGCAGGGGTTGAAATTGTAGTCGAAGGGGAAGAGCATGATATTAAAGCTTTTCTTCATGACCTAAAATACAGGGCACCACCTCTTGCTAAAATCGAAAAGGTTAAGAAAAGAGAGATACCCCCTCAAGGATTTGACAACTTTTACATAGAGAAGAGCTCTCAAGGTGGCTCCGGTGGTGATTCAATAATTCCTCCCGACGTTTCAATATGTGAAGATTGCATCAGGGAACTTTTTGATCCAACCAACAAGAGATATATGTATCCCTTCATTGTGTGTACAAACTGCGGGCCGAGATTTACTATAATTGAAGATTTACCCTACGACCGCATCAATACGACAATGAGAGAGTTTGAGATGTGTGAATTCTGTGAGAGCGAGTATAAAGACCCGCTAAACAGAAGATACCATGCTGAACCCGTCTGCTGTCCTGTTTGTGGGCCATCTTACAGGCTCTACACAAGAGAAGGGAAGGAAATCATCGGAGATCCAATAAAAAAGACGGCAGAGCTGATTGATAAGGGATACATCGTGGCTATCAAGGGAATCGGCGGAATACACATTGCTTGCGACGCAACAAACGAAGATGTTGTTGAAGAACTGAGAAAGAGAATCTTAAGACCCCAGCAGCCTTTTGCTTTAATGGCAAAAGACTTAGAAACTATTGAGAGCTTTGCTATAGTTAGTGACGCTGAAAAAGAGGAGCTTTTGAGCTACAGGAAACCAATAGTTGCGCTGAGAAAGAAAGAACCTTTCCCGCTTCCAGAAGCTTTAGCTCCAGGTCTGCACACGATAGGTGTCATGCTCCCATATTCTGGCATTCATTACCTGCTCTTCCACTACTCAAAGAGCCCCGTTTATGTCATGACATCCGCAAACTATCCTGGCCTGCCGATGGTCAAAGATAATGACAAAGCTTTCAAAGAGCTCAAAGATTTAGCTGATTACTTCCTCCTGCATAACAGAAAAATCCTGAATAGAGCAGATGACAGCGTTATAAGATTTGTAGATGGAAAAAGAGCAGTCATTAGAAGGAGCAGAGGTTTTGTGCCTCTGCCAATAGATATTCCATTTGAGTTTATTGGTTTAGCCGTTGGTGCAGAGCTCTTAAATGCCTTTGGCTTCGCCAAAAACAGAAGGGTCTATCCAAGTCAGTATATAGGTAATACTTCAAAGGTTGAAGTCCTTGAGTTCATGCGTGATGCCATAGCACATTTCCGCAAAATTTTGAGGATTAGGAACCTTGATTTGGTAATATCAGATCTACACCCCCTCTACAACACAACAAAACTCGCCATGGAAATAGCTGAAAATGAGGGAGTCGAGTTTCTGCAAGTGCAGCATCATTATGCTCACATAGCCTCAGTGATGGCAGAAAACAAATTAGATGAAATAATCGGAATAGCTGTTGACGGTGTCGGATATGGGGTTGATGGCAACACTTGGGGAGGGGAAGTCATCTACATGAGTTATGAAGACGTGGAAAGATTAGCACATATTGATTACTACCCGCTCCCTGGTGGGGACTTGGCAAGCTACTATCCTCTCAGAGCACTGGTGGGCATTTTAAGCAAAATATATGACATAGAAGAAGTCAAAGGAATTATTCAAAGATGCTGTCCAAAGGCCATTGATAGCCTAAAATATGGCAAAGTCGAGTTCAATGTGATCCTAAATCAGCTTGCGAGAGAGATAAATGTCAGCTATGCATCTTCAACAGGAAGAGTCTTGGATGCTTTTGCCGTTATGCTGAATGTCGCATACAGGAGAACATACGAAGGAGAACCAGCGATGAAGCTTGAAAGCTTTGCATTCAGGGGTAAAAATGATTTAGGGTTCAGTATTCCGATTGATGGTGAGAAGATTAAAGTTGAAGAGATGTTCAGGCAGGCTCTTGAAGTGAAAGCAAATCCCGCAGACATTGCTTACTCTGTCCACTTAGCCCTTGGAAGGGCTTTTGGGGAGATAGCAGTTGAAAAAGCAAAGGAATTTGGAGTAAAGAATGTTGGAATAAGCGGCGGTGTTGCATATAATGAGCTGATAGTAAAAACCATAAGAAAAATTGTCGAGCGCAACGGGTTGAAATTCTATGCTACCCAGGAAGTTCCCAGAGGAGACAACGGTATAAACGTTGGACAGGCATTTTTAGGTGGACTTTACCTGGAAGGTTATCTAAGCAAGGAGGATTTAATGCTTTAGCCATTTCTCTCAGATTTCTATTACCCAAAAATGACCCAAAACAGCTTAAAATATCTGACTCCATTAAAGTTTCAGAGGTGGCCAAAATGAAAATTAAGCTTGAATATGGAGCTGGTGGAGAGCTGATGGAGGAGTTCATTAAAGAGTTCATCCTAAAGAACCTAAGTCTAAAATCAGCAGGAGGAGTTGGACTGGAGGCATTAGATGATGGTGCAACAATTCCTTTTGGAGACAAGCATATAGTGTTCACAATTGACGGACACACAGTTAAGCCCCTCTTTTTCCCTGGTGGGGATATTGGAAGATTGGCTGTCAGCGGGACAGTTAATGATCTGGCAGTTATGGGGGCAAAGCCCTTAGCTTTGGCAAATTCCATGATCATTCAAGAAGGATTTGACAGTGGAGATTTTGAAAGGATCCTACAGTCAATGGATGAAACTGCTAAAGAGGTTCCGGTTCCGATAGTTACTGGAGATACAAAGGTGGTTGAAGACAAGATTGGGATCTTTGTGATTACAGCCGGACTCGGAATAGCTGAGAGGGTCATCACGGACTCTGGAGCAAAGATTGGAGATGTTGTTTTAGTCAGCGGAACGGTTGGAGATCATGGAATAGCCATAATGAGCCACCGTGAGGGAATAGCATTTGAAACTGAGCTCAAGAGCGACGTTGCACCAATTTGGGAAGTCGTCAAAGCAGTTGCCGATGCAATCGGATGGGAAAATATCCACGCAATGAAGGATCCAACACGTGGTGGTTTAAGCAATGCCTTGAACGAGATAGCGAGAAAAAGCAACGTTGGGATTCTCGTGAGAGAAAGTGATATTCCAGTAAAGCCAGAAGTTAGAGCAGCAAGTGACATGCTTGGAATAAGCCCCTATGAAGTGGCAAATGAGGGCAAGGTTGTTATGGTTGTTGGAAAGGAGTATGCTGAGGAAGCACTTGAAGCCATGAGAAAGACAAAAAGAGGAAAAGACGCCGCAATAATTGGAGAAGTTATCAGCGAATATAAAGGCAAAGTTATCTTGGAGACAGGAATTGGCGGCAAAAGGTTCATGGAACCCCCTGTTGGAGATCCTGTGCCGAGAGTTTGCTGATGCAATCCCATAGCTCCTCTATTTGCGGAACTATCTCTATTTCTTTACCCTCCAAACTGTCGTAAATGAACTTCTGATTAAATGGAATGACCACATCGGGCTTAACATTAACTTTGTCCAAAATTTCCGGTAAAGCCTTATTTAGAACAAAAATCTGCTTTAAGCCAGCTTTTTCAGCCAGTTTTTCAATCTTTCTTGAAAGCTCAATTGATTCCAAGTTGGGCTCTGCAACATTTACTATAACATCAACTTCTAAGTCTATTCCTCTTCCAAAGTGCTCTATTCCAGCTTCAGTATCAACCAAAACAATCTCTCCTTTCTTTGGTTGTAGACTCTTTAAAAATTTCTTTGCTAAGACCCCATATGGACAGGCACATCCTTCGCCAGGTTCTTCAATCTTACCAATGCTCATCACACTTAAGTTTTCTCTTTTTGAGAGAATTTCCTCTGGAATTTCCTCAAAGGTCTTAGGCAGTTCTGGATTATTTAGAATTGCTTTTACTTGCTGCTTTCCACCTAAATATTCCGCCAAAGTTTTTGTTTTGGACAAGCCTAACATTCTGTATAGGCCAGGATTTGACTCATCCGCATCCACTATTAGGACTTTATAACCCTTATTCGCTAAGTACTTTCCGAGCATTGCTGTAATTGTGCTTTTCCCACAACCACCTTTTCCGCATATTAAAATCTTCATTACTATCTCACCAAACTCAAAACCAGTAGCCTGATTTATAACACTTTCTTGATAATTAGTATTACAAAAGATTTATGTGCATATGCACAAGATTTATATGAAGAAGAATTCAACAATGTGCTGGTGGTTAATAATGAGAATTACAATTCCAGCAAAAGATGACAAGGGGCTGAAAAGTGAGGTCTGTGAACATTTTGGAAGGGCAAAGTATTTTGTTTTTGTAGATGTTCAAGACGACAAAATTGAAAACGTGGAGATTGTAGAGGTTCCATTTGAAGAGCACAGCCCAGGAGATTTGCCAAACTTCATAAAAGAGCATGGAGGCGAACTTGTCCTGGCTTATGGTATAGGAAAGAGAGCAATGACATACTTCCAGAGCTTGGGAATACAGGTAGTTACAGGGGCACATGGGAAAATAGAAGGTGTGGTTAAGGATTTTATGCAAAGAGGGGGATAGAAAAGCAAAGACTTGACTTATTTTTTAAAACACTCCACTTCCTCTTCTTCCATTTTGATAATTTTTGAAAGCACGCATTCAAGTGCATTAAGATCAGATAGAATTTCTTCGAATCTTACTTTCTGCTCAAAGGATTGTTCCTTTTTCATCAAAATAGAGACTATATTCTTAAGGGGTTTTACTTCTTTTTCAAGAATTTCCTTGGGTTGCTTTAGGAACTTCTCGAGAAATGCGGGGATAGGATAAAACAACTTCGTTTTACCATTCTTTCTAACGATTACAAGATAATCCCGGGCAAGTTTGTTTAAGGACGTAGAGACTGAAGAACGACTCAAACCTGTCAATTGCACAAGCTCGTTTATTGTAAGGGGTTTTTCATTCAATAGAAGGAGGGCATATACTTTACCGTCAGTGTGAGTATAGCCCCATCTTATCATCATCCTTTCAACGATTTCAATGAATTTTTTACTTTCTCTATCCTCTCCCTTCATCTTACAAACACCTAATAAAATAAAGTCGAAGGCATATTTAAGCTTTTTTCAGTTGAATTTGATATGACAGTTATAACAGTTATATCGAAAATTTTATACAGAAGGGTATCCAATCATATAATTGGGGGGAGGAAGATGAAAGGTAGTAGTAAGAGTAAAGGGAACCAACTCACGACAGCTCTTATGGCATTTAAAATCATTTTAGGGAACCCCCTTGCGAGACTCCTCATCAGACCTGCCTTGAAAAAATATGAGATAGAAGGCAGGGAACTCCCAGCACTCTACTGGGCTCTCAGCATTTATGCAGGTGAAAGCATAAACTGCCCACTCATGATACGCTTCCAGGCAGAGATTATAAAAACTCTCCTTAAACTCGGCATAAAAATTGCAAAGGGTGATGAAGAAGCTGTTAAGGAAGCCCTTCTCCGGGATCCGCATATAAGGCGTGGTATTTGGGTCGTCCTTGAAGGTATTGCGAGATATGGAATTACAGCACCTCAACGTTTAGCGGGACCATTTCTTATAGTATGGAACTTCACCAATATGTGCAACCTCCGCTGTCAACACTGTTACCAAAGAGCTGACAAACCGCTTTCAAGCGAACTTTCACTAAAGGAAAAACTGAACCTTGTTGAACAGCTTGATAAAGCTGGAGTTGCAGCTGTCGCCCTTAGTGGGGGTGAACCAACAATTCATCCACACTTCCTGAGAATTGTAAGGGAACTCTCAAATAGAGGGATACACACCTCAGTCGCTACCAATGGCTGGACTTTTGCTAATAAAGAGGAACTTAAGAGAGCCATTAATGCAGGCATAAAGTACGTAGAGGTTAGTGTAGACTCAGCAAACCCAGAGAGGCATGACAAATTCAGAGGAATTCCTGGCTCATGGGAACATGCTATAAAAGCCCTTGAGAATGCTGTAGAGCTTGGAGTAAGCCATGGAATGGCAACGATAATGAGTAAGGAAACATTCAATGAAATAGATGAAATTCTTGACTTAGCGGAGAGCATAGGTGTGAAACGGGTTATCTTTTTCAACTTCGTGCCAACTGGGAGGGCTGAAAGGATAGTGACAAAGGATCTTTCGCCTGAAGAACGCGAGGAATTCATGAAAGAAATTTACAAACAGATGAAAAGAAGGAAGATTGAGATATTGACAACTGCTCCTCAATATGCCCGTGTCACTTTTTTAATAAGTGAAGGCAAGAGTATAACACCAGCTCACTTCTATATTGGAGAAACGAACTCCGTGAAGACCTTAGCAGAATTCATAGGTGGCTGTGGTGCCGGAAGAATATATGCAGGTATAGAGCCCGATGGAACAATTGTTCCCTGTGTGTTTCTTCCATTACCTGTAGGCAACATTAGAATTAAGTCTTTCAAAGAGATATGGGATACAAGCAAAATATTTAACATTCTTCGAGATAGGAATAACTTCACAGGCACATGTAGGAGTTGTCCCTATAGGAACATCTGCGGTGGTTGTCGTGCCAGAGCCTACTACTATACCCTTAATCTCATGGGAGATGATCCAGGCTGCATAATAAACAGACGAATATGGGATGATATCCTTAAACACAAAAAGATAAGAGGAACTACTGGGATAAATTGGGTTGATGAGAATGTTGCTATCCGTACTCCTGTGCTCCATCTCCCAAGCTATTATGAAACCCCTGGGATTGTTGAAGAAAAATCTTTTAAGAGCAATTGGGAAAAGACAGTAAAAGAAATTCATGCCTAATTTTCTTTCATTTTAATTTTCAACCTAAGGTTCAAGAAAATTTTAAATTTTCTCAAATGGAATTTTTTTCAAGTGAATAAAAATGAAAATGAATGTGAAAGATTTTGCGCCTTCTTGGTTTGCAAGTGTCATGGGAACTGGAGCACTCGCTCTGGTTAGTCTGGCATACTCGAGCAAATTTTCAGTACTAAAAAGCGTTGCAATTGGATTGACATATTTAAATGTAGCGTTGTTCTTCATTCTTTTAATCCCATGAACTTTGAGATGGCTCAAATACAGAGAAAATGCTTTAAAGGATTTATACCATCCAGTAATCTGCCACTTTTATGGAACAATAGCAATAGCTCTGCTCGTTCTTTCTGCTGATTATCTGCTGATACTGAAGAATATCACCCTCGCAAAAGCTTTTTGGCTGATCGGTGTGGCTCTAACGATATTCTTCGCATTTTTGATCCCATACCTAATGTTCATACAAGAGAGAATCGACATCAAGAACGTTACTCCAGCTTGGTTCATTCCCCCTGTTGGTTTAATAGTCATTCCTCTGAGCGGAGGAGCTTTAATGAACACGTTCGCTGGGATCTGGAAAGAGGTTATGGTATTCGTAAATTACTTCGCATGGGGCGCCGGATTTTTCCTATATTTGGCTCTCTTTGCAGTAGTTATGCATCGCTTCATTGCCCACGAGCCTCTACCATGTGGAATTGCTCCAGCAATTTGGATTAATCTTGGTCCCATTGGAGCAGGAACCTCAACATTATATATGCTCGTGAAGAATTCAGAGTTTATAACGATGAAAGAAGCTTTCTTTGCTTTTGGGCTGATATTCTGGGGCTTCGGTGTATGGTGGTTTGTAATGGCCATTATCTTGACACTTCATTACATTAGAAAGCTCAATTTACCATACAGCTTGGCTTGGTGGGCGTTCATATTCCCACTTGGAGCTTATGTGAGCGCAACGCATAATGTTGCCTTAGCTTTTAAAATAAGCGTCATAGACAGCTTTGGATTTGCACTTTATTGGCTGCTTTTTGCTCTATGGTTGATAACAGGAATCAAAACTCTAAAACATACTGCCTTTTAGGTGAGTTTCTTTTTCTCTTTTTAATTGCAGACTGCATAGTTTATAAACCTCAGTCACACTAATTCTCTGGGAGGTGTGAAGATGCACGAATGGGCTTTAGCGGATGGAATTGTGAGAACTGCTATCGAATTCGCCAGACAGCACGGGAAAGATAAGATTCTTGGAATTAGAATCGTTCTTGGTGAATTACAAGACGTTAACGAGGAGATCCTCAAGTTCGCCATAGATGAGCTTAAGAAGGGAACAATAGCTGAGGATGCAGAGATTGAGTTCGTGATTGAGGAAGCAGAATTTAAGTGCAGAGACTGTGGCCATGTATGGAAGCTCAAGGAAGTTAAAGATAAGTTCGATGAGCGCATAAAAGAGGACATTCACTTCATTCCCGAGGTTGTCCACGTCTTTCTCTCATGCCCAAAATGTGGAAGCAGAGACTTTGAAGTTGTGAAGGGTAGGGGAGTCTATGTTGCTGCAATAAAAGTTGAGGGTGAAGAACAATGATCGACCCAAGAATAAAAGCAATTGAAGCGAGACTTGAAAAGGTTAAGAGGATTATTCCAGTCGTGAGCGGAAAGGGCGGAGTTGGAAAGTCATTGATTTCAACAACTTTAGCGTTAATCTTGGCTGAAAAAGGATACAAAGTTGGCCTGTTGGACTTAGATTTCCATGGAGCAAGCGACCATGTGATTTTGGGATTTGAGCCAAAAGAGTTTCCAAAGGAAGATAGAGGAATAGTTCCTCCAGAAGTTCATGGGATAAAGTTCATGAGCATCGTTTTTTACTCAGAAGATAAACCAACACCTTTGAGAGGGCATGAAATTAGCGATGCTTTAATAGAGCTTTTAGCAATCACAAGATGGGAGGATTTAGATTTCCTAATTATAGACATGCCCCCCGGAATGGGAGATCAGTTCTTGGATGTTCTGAGATTTCTAAAGAGGGGAGAATTTCTGGTTGTTGCTACACCCTCAAAGCTTGCTGTAAATGTTGTTAAAAAACTGCTTGAACTCCTCAAGGAGCAGAATCTCAAGACAATCGGTATCATTGAAAACATGAAACTGGACGATGAAAAAAACATTCAAAAACTCGCTGAAGAGTTTGGAGTTCCATACCTAATCGGTATTCCACTTTACAGGGACTTGGACGCAAAAATTGGCAACGTTGAAGAGCTTTTAAAGAGTGAATTCACAAAGAAGATCAGGGAAGTTGCTGAAAAGCTCTAATTTCATTTTATTTTTTGGTGATAGAAATGCTTAAGGAGTTTCTCCAAGGAGCTAAAAAGGTTGTAATCTGCGGCATTGGGAATGAGGTTAGGGGAGATGACGCTTTTGGAGTCATAGTGGCAGAAGAGCTTAAAAGTAGGCTGAAAAGTGAAAAAATCGTTATTCTCAACTGTGGAGAAGTCCCAGAGAGCTATGTTGGTAAAATAATCAATGAAAAACCTACACACGTTATATTCATAGATGCAGTTGACTTTGGGGGCAAACCTGGAGAAATTGTAATTGCAGACCCTGAGGGAACACTGGGAGAAAGTTTTTCAACACACAAGCTTCCGCTTAAGCTCTTAGTTGGCTATTTAAAGCAGAATATAAACGCAAAGTTTATCTTAATTGGATGTCAGCCAAAGCACCTGGGTCTGTTTGTAGAGATAAGTGAAGAGGTAAGGGATAGTGCAGAAAAATTAATTGAAATCTTAGCTCAAGAACTGGAGTTCTAACTTCTTTTCTCCAAAATTTTATCCAAAAAACTTTAAAATAAGCATGCTCAACACACTTTACGGGCTTTTTAAGAGCTTAAAAACTTGGGAGGTGCTTAAGGTGAGAGAAATTATAGCCAAAGTAAAGGAGAAAACAAATATCCCCGTTTATGAGAGAACAATAGAGAACGTTGTGAGCGCAGTTCAAGCGAGCAGTGACATATGGAGGATTGTAGATTTAAGTGAGGAACCTCTACCTTTAGTCGTTGCAGTTCTTGAAACGCTGAACGAGCTTGGGTATGTAGAGTTCAGAGATGGTGTATTTTTGACAGAAAAGGGCAGAAAATTTGCTGATGAGTATGGTATTGGCAAAAGAGAAGACTACACATGTCCTCACTGCGAAGGAAAAACCGTAGATATTAAGGCTTTTGGTGACCTCCTTGAGCAGTTCAAAGAGATAGTTAAAGATAGACCACAGCCAAAGCATGAATTTGATCAAGCCTACGTAACTCCAGAGACTACGGTGGCAAGAATAATCCTCATGCACACAAGAGGAGACCTGGAGAACAAAGAAGTCTTCGTTCTTGGCGATGATGACTTGACGAGCATTGCTTTAATGCTTTCGGGCTTGCCAAAGAGAATAGCTGTTTTGGACATTGATGAGAGGCTTATCAAGTTCATTGAAAAAACTGCGGATGAACTCGGCTACACCAACATTGAGATTTTCACATTCGACTTAAGAAAGCCTCTACCAGATTATGCACTTAGAAAGTTTGATACCTTCATAACAGATCCACCAGAGACCGTTGATGCCATAAGAGCCTTTGTCGGAAGGGGAATTGCTACACTCAAAGGCCCAGGCTGTGCTGGCTACTTTGGAATAACGAGAAGGGAAAGCTCACTGAACAAGTGGAGAGAGATTCAAAAGCTCCTCTTAAATGAGTTCAACGTTGTCATAACTGATATAATCAGGAACTTCAATGAATATGTAAACTGGGGTTATGAAGAGGAGACAAGGGCTTGGAAATTGCTTCCAATGAAAGTTAAGCCAAGGTACAACTGGTACAAGAGCTATATGTTCAGAATTCAGACTCTTGAAGGCTCAAAGGGTTATGAAGAGGAAATAAAGGATGAAGACATCTACAACGACGAGGAAGCCTCAACTACTTGAACTTCTTATTGCTTTTTCTTTGCTTTACACACATTAACTCTTCTTAGGCAATTGCCGAAACATTTATAATTACAGAAAGAGAAAAATATACCATGCTTGAGAAGGAAAAGGAAGCTCTGGCTAAGAGAATTGCAGGGGAGATTACACTTTCTTCAGACCCTGGAAAAACCATGCGCAAGTGGAGAGAGATTTTTGGGATTAGTCAAACGGAATTGGCTGAGTATTTAGGGGTTTCCTCTTCGGTAATTAGCGATTATGAAGGTGGCAGAAGAAAAAGCCCCGGTGCTTCGACAATAAGAAAGTTTGTTGAAGCTCTGCTTGAAATTGATGAGAGAAGGGGAGGGAACGTAATTAAGGCTTTCAGCAAGACCCTTGGAAGCGAGTTCCCAACCAGTGCAATCCTTGACATTAGGGAATTTGCCCTTCCCGTAACTGTACGGGACATAGTCCATGCCGTTAAAGGAGACGTTGCTGCCAACATTGATCTGCTTGATAGACCAATTTATGGATATACCGTTGTGGACAGCATTCAGGCAATCCTCGAAATGAGCAGCGAGGAATTCCTCAAGCTCTATGGATGGACTACAGAGAGGGCTTTAGTTTTCACAAAGGTGACAACCGGGAGGAGTCCTATGATTGCTATCAGAGTCCAAGGACTGAAGCCAGCCGTTGTAGTGCTGCATGGAGTTAAGAAACTCGATGAGCTGGCAGTTAAAATAGCCGAAAAGGAGAGGGTCCCATTAGTGGTCTCAAAAGTTGAAACCGAAAGTGAGCTTATAATGAATCTCAGAAAGCTTGTGGAAAAGAGAGAAAAAGAGCTCTGAATCAGAAAGGTAACTCCTTCATTCTCCATATATTTTGGTTAGCCAGTTTTTCTAATCTGTTCTTCATATGAAGCAGAACTTCGCTGAGTATTTTCCCGTTGTCATAATTGTTCACAATTGCCTTAAGCTCCTCTTTTGGTTTTTTCTTTAGCTCTTTTGCAATTTCAATCATTCTTGGATACGCTCTTATTATGTTGTCTACAACTGTGATATCTGCCATTCTGGCACTCCTTGAGAGGGGATTGAGGTCAATTGTAATGACAAACTTACCCATTGCAACCAATGCCTCAGTTCTGTCACCATCTTCCAATGGCACAACAACTACGTCAGCTTTCCATATGCCTCTCTCATCAACTTTTCCCCTCTCGCTTTCAAGATTTGGGATCCTCTTAGTTGGATTTATGCCCAAAAGCTCAACATCTGGGTCAATTTCCCTCAACGCTTCTGCTATCGCTTTAACCCTTTCTTCCGTGCGGTAGAAGAGGTTTATTTCAATCTTTGCGTTAAGGAGTTTTGCCAGTTCAATGGTCTCTTTAGGGACCAATGCCGCAACATTGCCGTTCACAGAAAGGACAGGATGTTCAGCGAGCAAAAGCTTAGCAACAGCTGCCCTCATAGCTCTTTCTGCTGGCTCAATTGTTTTTTCCCCAATTAAATAGTCAAAAGCCTCTCCCCTGCCATGGGCTATTAGTCCAGCTGTTGCCAGAATTCCGTTCTCTAAGGCTTCTTCAAGTTTATGCCTATAGTATAGGCTCCAATATCGGGGATGAGATTTAGGCACTTTGAATTCAGCCATTTTTCTGCCTCCTTCTTATTAGTAATGTTCCTACAAAGAGCATCAAGAACGAAGCGGGCCCACATATTCCACCTTTTTCGGATGTCGTTGTTATTGGGGAAGATGACGTAGTGGGGGCTGAAGAAGGAGTGGTGGTTGTCGTGGTAGCCGTCGTGGTTTCTGTCTTTGTGATAGTAACAGTAGTTGTTGCGGATGAAGAAGTCGTGGTTGTTTTTGTTGGAACTGGTGTAGTTGTAGTTGTCGTCATGATTGTTGTAGTTGTTGTGGTAGTAGTTAGACTTGGTATTCCCTTCTTTGGTTTTGTTCCAAAAGTGAAGAACCATGCATCACCGGCATGAGGTGAGTTGAGTATTCCTTCAACCTGCATCACTTTAACAGAGCGAGGTTGTGAAGCAAGTGCAACTTTAGTAACTTTCGGCGCATAATTACTCCAGGAAATCTTAAGTGTCCCGTAGAGTGTCTTTTTAGTAACCTCTGATACGTTTGGGATCACAAATTCCCAAGAGGAACTCTCAGTGTACCCAGCGACATAGATGACGGAGTCTTGCATGAGTGCACTTGTTATAAGGTCAGAACCAGCCCCAATGAACTTTCCAAACCACAATAATTTATCATCTCTTGTGAATTTTGCAATAAATGTGTCTTTATTTCTTGTCTCAAAATTCCCCGTATTTCCAACTAATATAAGCTCCGTGTTGTTTGGAATCACTGAGACTATCTTATCTTGATAACCAAGCCCAAAATTCATTGCATTTATTAGAGATCCGTCAGGAGAAACTTTGAGTAGAAATCCATCCCCAAATGCTAAGCTTTCACCTGTTGATCCACTTACATACAAGAGACCATCAAAAACTATATCTCCCACATCCTCCCTTTCATCCGTTGTCCATATTTTTGCCCATTCCAACTCTCCCTCTTTGCTGAGTTTTATAACAAAGACATCATTATCGTCCGTGCCAGCAACGTATACAGCATCTAAAGACACAGTTACAGCTTTTGCTTCGGTATTTCCTGTTCCAAACTGAACAAACCAAACAATATCCCCTCCAGGAGTTAGCTTTGCAACAAAACCCTCTTTGGTCTTTCCTGTTGGCTTTGTGTAACCCACTACATACAGATATTTATTGTCAAACGTAATATCATTTGCCTCATCATTGAAGCTCCTGCCAAATGTTTTGAAGTACTCTAAATCACCATCTGTGTCCAATTTTGCAATAAAAGCATCTGAATTTTCAAATGCCGTTGACCCCACTTGTCCAACTAAGTAAATGTTTTCTTCCCAGAGTATCGCCTTCTTGATCCAGAGCCTTTCTGAACTTTCTATTATTTTCTGGAACTCAAACTTGTCCCCTGTCATTTTCACAACAAAACCTACCCTATTTGAACCAAAACTGTCGCTTGAACCTATCATGAAAACGCTATCATTGTAAGGAATAAACGCTACCCCAATGTCATAAGCTGACCCGCCCCAAGTTAAGTAGTGGATTTCTTGAGCCAGCGAAAATGGCAACAACACTAATGCAACAAACAGCACAATAATTCGCTTCATGAACATCACCAAAAATAGTTGAGTTCAAGATTTAATAGGATTTTGTTACCATTCCCTCCTTCTGTCCCCAAAGAAAAATTTCATAAAACCAGAGAACTCTTCTCCCCTGAAGTCTTCATAAAGTTGGTTTGTCTCTTCGGGAGTCAGCCACTCAATATCATCAGGTATTCCCTCAGTAAAAAGGTATTCAATTTCATCCCCTTTTCTCGCAATATTAAGCGTGTAGATTTTCTTTCCAAGCTCCTGAGCTATCTTGATTTCATTTACAACTAAAGATGTAAATTTGCCGATTATTGCAACTGCAACAAAAAATTCTGCGTCTTTTATCATGTGACTTGTTCCTCTAAGCCCATAGTCTGAAGGCAGAACAATATTATTTGAACCAAGCTTTTCTTCAAGAATTTTAAGGATGACTTTTTCTGTCTGAGTATGATAAATTATGGTGGGCTCGCTTAGATAAATCAAAGGTCCGAATTTTTCCTTTTTCTTTCTTTTCAGAAATCCGAACATAAAATCACCTCAGGTGGGGATAAAACGTCGTCATAGCTCTCTAAGGCTCGGCTGGGATGACACTCATCATCGGTTATAGTTGAGCTTGATATTTGCTCTGTGGAGTACTTTATGAGAACGCTTAATAATTTTTTGTTTTTCCATTCTATACTTCACAATACAAACTAATTCATCCAAGCCACCAAAAGCTTGATGTATGAAAAAAGCATCATAGGTTGTGGTGGTGATTATGAAGGTCAAACTGCCCGCCCCCAAGCGCGAGGGGAGGATGAGCCTGGAAGAGGCAATAGACAGGAGAAAGAGCATAAGGAAGTATAAAGACGAACCCCTGACTCTTGAAGAGGTTTCTCAGGTGCTCTGGGCGGCTTACGGAATCAACAGGTGGGGAAAGAGGACATCGCCGAGCGCCGGGGCGTGCTACCCCTTCGAGGTTTACGTTGTTGTTGAAAACGTTGAGGGCCTCTCCCCGGGAATCTACCGGTACGACGGAAATGCCCATGCACTGGAAACTGTCCGGGAGGGACGCTTCAGAAAGGCCCTTGCAGAGGCATGCCTTGGTCAAAGGTGCGTTGCTACTGCTCCCCTAAACATCGTCATCGTTGCCCACTACGAGAGAACCACGAGGCGGTACGGCGAGCGCGGAGTGAGATACGTCCACATTGATGCTGGCCACATGGGGCAGAATATCTACCTCCAGGCCACTGCCCTGAACCTGGGCACCGTTGCGGTCGGAGCCTTCAGGGACGATGAGGTAAAAAAGGTGCTGGCGGTTCCGGGCGAACCGCTCTACATCTTCCCGCTTGGGATTCCGGGGGAGTAGTCAGAGCCTTTTAAGTTCTTCAAACCTTATGAGAACCTCCTCCTTTCTCCTTATGAGGTTCTGCCTGGCCACCTCTTCCCCGTCCTTAAGGTAGACCAGTGTCGGGACGTTGAGGACGTCAAAGCGGTTCACGAGGTCGTTCCATTCCTCGGCGTTGATGTGGACGACCTTTATCTCCGGAAACTCCGCACTGAGCTCTTCCATGAAGCTCTCGACTATTCTGCACGGCGGACAGCCAGGGATGGAGAACCACAGCACGACTTTTCCGTCCATGAAGTTGATCTTTCCATCATACTCAACTATCAATCTCCTCACCTCCTGGAAATAAAAATGAAAGGGCTCAGATTTTGGCCCTCTTCAGGAGGAGCGAGTTGCTCACGACGCTGACACTGCTTATCGCCATTGCAGCGGCAGCCCACTCCGGCCTGAAGATTATGCCGAACAGCGGGTAGAGGGCTCCAGCGGCTATTGGAATGAGGATTATGTTGTATATCATCGCCCAGAAGAAGTTCTGCTTGATCTTTGAAAGCGTCTTCTGGCTGAGTTTTATTGCCTTGACGACGTCCCTTATGTCGTTCCTCATGAGCACAATCTCGCCGCTCTCCATTGCTATGTCCGTTCCCGAGCTTACAGCTATGCCTATGTCCGCCTGGGCCAGTGCCGGAGCGTCGTTTATTCCGTCCCCGACGAAGATCACCACTTCTCCCTTCTCCTGGAGTTTCTTGACCTCGTTGGCCTTGTCCTGCGGGAGCACCTCGGCCAGAACGTAGTCTATGTTCAGCTGCTTCGCTATCGCATTCGCGGTTCTCCTGTTGTCGCCCGTTATCATGCCGACCTTCTTGCCCATCCTGTGGAGCTCCTCGATGGCCTCCTTTGCGTTCTCCTTTATCGTATCGGCTATGCCGATTACTCCCACTATCTTACCGTCTATGGCTATGATTATGGCAGTCTTCGCCTCGTCCTCAAGCTTGTGGAGGGTTTCTTCAATATCCTCAATTGGGTACCCTGCCTCCCTAAGGAGCTTCCTGTTTCCGGCGAGGATTTCCCTGCCCTGCACCCTGGCCCTAACACCCTTGCCAGTGATGGCCTCAAACTCCTCCGGCTCTTCAAGCTCAAGGCCGAGCTCCTGTGCCTTCCTCACTATGGCCTCTCCAAGCGGGTGCTCGGAGCGCTTTTCAGCCGAGGCGACGAGCCTTATAAGCTCCTTCTCGTCCATTCCAAAGGTTATTACGTCAGTCACTTCAGGCTTGCCCTTTGTGAGCGTTCCAGTCTTGTCGAAGAGCACCACCGTTGCCTTCCTCGCTACCTCAAGCACTTCACCGTTTTTGATGAGTATGCCCATCTCAGCCCCCTTGCCCATTCCGACGGTTAGGGCCGTTGGAGTTGCTAAGCCGAAGGCACACGGGCAGGCTATGACGAGGACACTGATGAGCGTCGTGAAGGCGAAGAGCAGGGGCTCCTTTGCTATGAAGTACCAGTACACGAAAGATACTAATGCAACCGTCAGCACTACCGGTATGAAGTAGGTTACTATCTTGTCCGCTATCCTCTGAATTGGAGGCCTGGTGTTCTGAGCCTCTTCAACGAGCTTGATGATCTGCGCCAGAACCGTGTCGCCGCCGACCCTCTTTGCCTCGATCTTGAGCACGGAGTTCCTGTTTATGGTTCCGCCGATGACTTCATCTCCAGGTTTCTTGAGGTTGGGTATGGGCTCTCCGGTTATCATTGACTCGTCGACGTAGCTCTCCCCTTCGATTACCACACCGTCAACAGGTATCTTTTCACCGGGCTTCACTATCACGATGTCGCCGACCTTAACCTGAGTTATGGGAACCTCAATCTCTTTTCCATTTCTAATTACAGTTGCCTTTTTAGCTTGAAGGCTCATAAGTTTCTTGATTGCCTCACTCGTCCTGCCCTTTGCTACGTGTTCTAAGTATCTTCCAAGAAGCAGGAATGCCAATAAGAGTACGCTTGCTTCGTAGAAGTTGTACTCTTTAGGGAGTACGCCAATTGTCGCGAGCACGCTGGCTATGTATGCTGAACCGACACCCATGGAGTACATGACATCCATGTTGAGCGTTTTGTGCCTCACAGAGCGGATAGCTTTGAGGAACACATCCCTGCCAGAATACGCTATCACTGGCGTTGCCAGAAGGAACTGTATCCAGAGCATGTAGGGGATTTCAAAGTCAAGTCCCAACACCCATCTATAAGTCATGAATGTTATTATCCCTCCAAATGTCCAAGCCACTATAAGCTTTCTTTTCATGTCTTTCAGATGCCTTTCCCTTACTTCTTTTTCTATATCAACACTCTCTTCGCCCTCAACGCCGAGGAACTGATAGCCGAACTCCTCAATGGTCTTTTGGATGTCTTCCATATCCACTAACGTTGGATCATAGCTGATGGTTGCTTTTTCAGTTGCAAGATTTACCCTAACGTCCAATACTCCCGACAGCTCTTTTAACGCAGTTTCTATTGTCCTAACACATGATGCACATGTCATGCCACCAATTCTAATAACTGCGTCCCTTCTCTCTCTAACCACACCGTAGCCAACACTTTCTATTGCCCTAATTATATCCGTTATGCTGACCTTTGATTCATCAAACTTAATGTAAGCGCTTTCAGTCGCTAAGTTCACCTTGGCTTCCTTTACTCCCTCCAGCTCCTTAAGTGCCATTTCTATCGTTTTGGCACATGATGCACAGCTCATTCCGGTAATCTTAATGTTCACTTCCACTGGAGCTCACCTCCATTACATGCTTTGTTGAAAAGATTATTGAAGTTATTTTTTGCCAAAATGTAAATTCTCATAGGAAAATTTTTATAGTTTGAAAGCACAATGTTAGTGGTGGGAAAATGACGAAGCTCGATGAAATTGATCTAAAGCTTATCTACCTCCTAATGGACAACTCCAGGTTAAGCATTTCAGAGCTTGCTGAACGCCTGGGAGTCAGCAGGCCGACGGTAAAGTCGAGACTGGACAGATTGGAAAAGGAAGGAGTAATCCAACGCTACACAATAAAACTCAATCCCGAACTTCAAAGGGCCAGCAATGTTGTTGCCCTGATAATCAAAACAGACGAACCAGAAAAGCTTCAAGAATTCGAAGAAATTATTGAGATTAACCGATTTACAAGTAAAAAATATCTTATAAAAGTGGCTGTCGAGGATATGGAAGGACTAAGGAATGTCATAGAAGGGGCAGGTTTTGAAGTGCTTGAGATAATGCCCATCCTTGAAAGCATTGAAAAAGAGTACCCACCAAAAGTTAAAGTATCCTTCAAATGTGACTACTGTGGTAAGGAGATAACCGGGGAACCAATAGTCTATAAGTACCGCAACAAAGTTTACTTCTTCTGCTGTGAAACCTGCTTCAGAGAGTTTAAAAAAGCAAGGGAAAATTTAGAGAAGGTTAAACTATCCAAGGAACAAAAGGTAAAGAATACCCAAAGTCACCAAGATCACGCCCATGGTTAGGCCCCCTTTTCTTAATTTGACACTCAGACATAATGAGCGTTTCCTTTTTTCCAAATAGAGGGAAGTATGTTGGTGTACTTGGAGACAGTGAGAATAGCAGGTTCTTGCCCTTGGGGCTATAAAGGTTATAATCGAGGAGCAGTTCACGACAAAGGTTTCGTCCGCAAGAACGTTTATGGTTTTGAAAAATTCAAGAACTAATCTTATCCCCCCAGCCCTGAAGGACAGAGCTTTTCAAAAGAAAAAATAAAGAAAAAGCCTTCAGCTCCCTATGCACTTCATGAAGGCGTCCCACATCTTGAACGGCCCGAGGAAGCAGGTAACGTAGCAGTTGCAGTCGAACTTAATATCGGCGCATTCGAGGGCACTGCAGATTGTACTTGGGTCGGCGGGATCAAGGCCATCCAAAGGCGACAGACAGGGATGTATGCTCCCCCAGCCAGGCTTTGGAAGGCTGTTCTCCAGGTCATCGGCATAGCTGTTTATCGCCGCCCCTCCAACGACGGAATTCGTTTCTGGCATCGGCGGCCAGGGAGTTATGCAGTCAAAGCGCTCTATCGCCGCCCACACGAGGTGGAAGTAGTAGTTGAAAACAACTGCGGGCCCAAAGTTCTTGCTCTGGAGGCAGCAGAGCTTGCAGGCCTCACCCTCGACCGCACCGACCATCGCCGCCTTAAGCTTGCAGAGGTCGCACCGGCCGGAGTCGAGTTCCCCACCAGTTTCGCCGCCTTTCATAGGCCCCAAAGGATATGTCCCAGGATGCATCGAGCTGAGGGTGACGCTTCCAACCGAGGCCGAGAAGCCCGCGTAGCCGGGACCGTTGGTCAGCGTCGCGTTTACTCCCGGGAAGAAGGGGACCACCAAGGTCCTGTTTTCGGCCATAGCCACCTCAAACCTCGTCTCCGCACCCCCGGACAGAAGTCTAATCTCGTGAAGCCCGTAGTCGATGGGGACCTCAAGCCTGCCCGTTGAATTCGTCCTTCCGGCATTCTCGCCATCAACGATTACCGTGACGTTTGATGCGTAGAAGCCAGGGGGCATGACCACGAGGAGGGAAAGCGTTAGGGGCTTTTCTTCTCCAGCCTCTCTCGGAGCCCTTGGAACGGTGAAGTACAGAGCGGCAAGGACCAGCGCGATTATCAGGAGAGCATAGCCCTTCCGCTCCTTTCTTCCAATCAGCACCGCGCCGGCAACTCCGAGTGGAAGGGCGAATATGAGAAGGGCAATACTCCAGTGGTTGGGCTCTCCTTCTTCTTCCAGGGGTGCCGTTTCGGTCTCCGTGGCGTTCTCAACGAAGAACGAGAAGTAGCCCCTCCCGTCCGTCCATACCGTTCTACCGGACACGTTTACGGGCACCCCTGGATGGCTGGCCATCCCGTAGATCACGGTTCCACCCTCAACTTTCAGAGACTGGCTCCAGACGAGCCTCGGTCTCAGGTCGCTCACCACGGTGGTCGTGTTCATGTAAACGTCTTCACCGTCGAAGTAAACGGCCGTAAGGTTGTACCGTCCCGCGAGGAACGTTGCGTTCCAGACTATTTCCTTGCTCCACCTCACGAGCTTTTCGTTGACGTAGAGAAAAACGGGGGCTGTGAATATGTCCTCGGGCGTTACCCACGCCCTGACGGTTCCGTTCTCGTAGATGAGATGAACCTTCGGTCGGAGTTCATCAACAAGGACGAGTGCGCCACCTTCTCCCACATACCCACCACCGAAGTCGTGGGTCCCCAATATGTTGTAAAGGATGATCCCGTTGAATTCCTCCTTCACCACGTCTCTGTACTCTGGTTTTATCTCCCGTTCTTCCCTTGTTACGTTCTCAGTCTTGGTAGGTTTTCCAAGAAAGGCCGTTTCAAACCGGTATTCTCTGCCCTCAAGGACGCTTTCAAAGGTCCAGTTAACATTTGATGGGTCTACAAGTACAAGGAACCCCTCAGAAGCCATCAGAAGAATCCTGTTTCCAAAAGCCTTTACGTGCAGGGGCCTCCCACCCTGCTCTTTAAAGAAAAAGCTGCCGTTTTCCGGGGAGAACCTTATCAGTCCGGTCGCATCACCCTCCATTATGGCCGCATACAGAAGACCGTCGTGGCCAAGGACGATGCCGTCCGGTATGAGCCTTGAATAGTTGGAGGGAAACCGCCAGAGGATAAAGGTTTTGTTTTCGGGCTGAAGAAGGCCTATGCCGCCGTAGGGACTCTCATTCAGCTCGGCGGTGAAGTATATGCCCTCTGGAGTGGCGTAGGTGTCGTAAACCTTCACAATTCCGGCGGATGAGAGGTCGTAGAAGACGAGGTCGTTTCCAGTGAGAACTCCTATTCCACCGCTCTCGTTGATTTTTCCAGCGTAGTACGCCCTTCCGGGGACGGCAAAGACGTGGACAAATGATACCCCCGGATAACTCCATATGTAAATTGCGTCCCTAATGGGGTCAAAAACGGCCGGAGGCCCCCAGTCGGCTGAGATGTATACCCTATCACTTACAGACATTCCATTTGGCATAATCGGTAGACGCCAGAAGATGAAGTGAGTTTCGCTGGTCTTCAGACCTAATCTTCCGCTGTAATCGCTGAAATAAAGGCCGTCTGGAGAAAACCTCGGGTGAAGTATCCAGCCCCCAGTGTTCCATACTAAAACTTTCGAAGACAAGACCGGGGGGGCAGTCAGGAGCAGGAGAAGTGCAATCCCAAGAAGGGATTTCTTAACAGCGGACATGTTCCCACCGCCCTGTATTTAAGACACTTCTACTTTGGAATTTATATGGGTTTTGTTTGAAATTTGTCCATTTTGGCAGCCCAGGACGTTTCCCTGATTTTGAAATGGCACCAAAAGCCTAATGTATGAAAAAAGCATCATAGGTTGGGATGGTGATTATGAAGATCAAACTGCCCGCCCCCAAGCGCGAGGGAAGGATGAGCCTAGAAGAGGCAGTAGACAGGAGAAAGAGCATAAGGAGGTATAAAGACGAACCCCCAACTCTTAAGGGAAAATCACTCTACATCTTTCTGCTGGGCATTCCAGAGGGATAGTTAGAGTCTTTTGAGTTCTTTAAACATAATGAGGGACCCTCCTTTTCCTCATGGGGTTCTTATTGCCTGTCAAAACAGCTCTTTAAGCTTAAGACCCATCTCTTAGGCACTCCTCACTATGGCTCCCCAATCTGAGGAGATAATAGAGATAAACTGCTTCACGAGCAGGAAGTACCTCATAAAGGTCGCCGTTGAGGACATGGAAGAGCTGAGGAAGGTTATAGAGGGTGCCGGATTCGAAGTCATCGAGATAATGCCAGTCCTTGAGAGCATTGAGAGAACCACCCCCCGAAGGTCAAGATACCCTTCAAGTGCTACTACTGCGGTAAGGAGATAGTGGGAGAGCCGATAGTCTACAAGTACCACAACAGGGTTTACTTCCTCTGCTGTCCCACCTGCTTAAGGGAGTTCAAGAAGACGAGGGAGAACATAGAGAAGTTCAAATTAAAGGAAAAAGACAAAGTAGAGCATGCTCACGAGCACAAGCACCACGCCCATAACTAGATCTCCCCTCCCGCTTACCGAGGATAGCCTATCCACGGCCCTTCCAAGTCTCGCGTATCTGCTCCCGTAGTGGAAGCCCAGAGTGACGATGGCAAAGGGGAGCACGGATATTCCAATGAACACCACGAGCAGCGCCCCCGTGATTGCCGGGGGATACTGGCCGGAAAGCAGGGAGCTCACCAGTAGGTAGGAAGGGAGCACGCAGGACAGCGATAGAAACGCCATCACGCCCCCAACAACAAAGGCTGCCGGCGGGGAGGTGGCCTTTTCAAGTATTATGTTGCTCTTTTCCCTAAGCGGGCTGGAGACTGGGAGCGACACGTAGCCCAGTGCGGAGAGTATCTTGTAAGCCCCCACTGTTATTCCAAAGGCGACCACAAAGTACCTGAGCAGGGGTATCTTGGTGTGCAGGTTCATGAGGGCAACGGCTATTATCGAGTATCCAAGAAACGCGCCGACGGTGAACGCCAGGCCGACCCTCAAAACCCTCTTCTCGTCCGTCAGCGCTATCATCGAGAGGAGAAACACTATCATCAGGAATATTGACGGCCGGAGGGCGTTGAGGATCCCGAGGGCGATTATTGAGAACGTTACCCCAGTGAACTCCGTCACCTGGCTCAGGGAGTCCAGCGATATATCCGCGGCGGTCATCAGGATTGCGTCTGAAATTGCCATTTTGATCACCTAATGTTCCATTAACGGCTTTCCCAAACGTATAATTTCTACAGTTGAATCATGCTTCATGATTATATTAACCTTATCCCCTCTGGAAAGGCATGGAGTTTCGATTGGATGGGTGTAACGGACTTTTATTATCTCACCGTTTGCTTGTATTATCGCTGTACATGTGAGCGTGGTATATGCCTCATTGGGCATACAATCTGTATCAGCTAAGACATTAGCATTTTCAGCATTAATTACTCTCCCTTCAATCAAAACACCAACAAAAGCATCTTGCCCACTCTTTTGATTTACAGAGAAAAACAAAAATAGGACGAATACTACAACAAAAAGAAAAAGGAGTCTTTTCATCTCCTCACCTCATTATCAGCCGCCTAAAGCAGTGGGTTCATTCATCTTCCTCAATGCCCATTGCTTTTTCGCAGTACTCATGCATTTCTTTCCAGTTTTCGCCCATGTACTTCTCCATTATTGGCTCCATTTCCTCATGCATCTCTGTAAAGTTCCCGCTTTCCATGTACTTCTCCATCTCCTCATGCATATCCTCATCCATTACGCCATGTCCCATCATCATGCCATGTCCAGTTCCCATCATGGGAGCAAATCCTCTCCAAAGGGCTTTTTCCTCACTGGTATTAAACGTCCCTGTATGAGCCATGCCTATTGGAATTGCTATGAGCGCTCCTATTATAAATCCGATTAATATTGACTTCCACTCCATCTCAAATCACCTCTTTTGTTGCTTCAGATTGTACTTATGAGCAAAATGCTAATAGGCTTATTATTTTCAACATGTAAACCACGACTGATAAAGTTTCACAAGATGAAAGGACAAAGTTAATTGGAAGTTTACATATTATAAATTGTGATGGAAATGGCTGAAACCGCCAAAAAATATGATAGGTTTTCAAAATTCTACGACTTATTTGAAGCGTTAATAGAGAGTAGGGCTTTCTCGAAATACAGAAAGAAAGCTTTAAGCTTAGCTAAAGGCAAAGTTCTTGAAATAGGTGTTGGAACAGGTAAAAATCTGCCCTACTATCCAAAGGATGTTGAAGTTATCGGAATAGACTTCAGTAAAGGAATGCTTGAGAAGGCCGAAAAAAGGAAGAAAGAGCTTGGCATTAAAAACGTCAGGCTTCTTTTAATGGATGCCCAAAATTTGGAGTTTGAAGACAACAGCTTTGACACCGTTGTGAGCACTTTCGTCTTCTGCACCGTGCCCGACCCGATAAAGGGGCTGAAAGAGGCTTACCGGGTGCTGAAACCCGGAGGGAAAGCCATACTCCTTGAGCACATGAAGAGCAGGTCAAAGCTTCTCAACGTCCCCCTCTACCTCATGGACCCTGTAATGAGAGCACTAACGGGGACGTCCATGATACGGGAGACGCAGAAGAACATCGAAAAGGCAGGCTTTAAGATAGAGAAGGTGGAGAACCTGTTTTCTGACATTGTAAGGCTGATCATTGCAACAAAGCCTTCGGGTGATTGAGATGATAGCGAGGAAGAATTTGTTCCATGACAAGGGGAGGGTCCTGATAAGTGTGGGTGGAGTTGCCCTCTCCGTAACGCTGGTTATAATACTCCTTGGAGTGTACTACGGCATGACGACCCTCGGCACGAACTACATCGTGAACACAAATGCCGACCTCTGGGTAGGGCAGGAGGGCATACACGACCTGTGGCACACTTATTCCCTCCTCCCAAGAGGACTTGGCGATGAAATTAAAGGTGTGGATGGCGTTAAGAGCGTCCACGAGCTCATAGGAAGGGCGGTTCAGATAGAGGTCCCAAGGAGCGGGGCGAAAAAGACGGTCTATATAGTCGGCTTTGATCCCACCAGCGGAGTGGGCGGCCCGTGGGACATCATGAAAGGTAAAAAAGAGATAAAAAATGGAGAGGCCATCGTTGACCACGTCTTCTTTGTCAGGAACAATTTAAAGCTCGGCGACACCATTAAGGTAGGGGACAAGGAGCTCAAGATAGTCGGGGTCTCAAAGGGGACGTTTGCGGTTGTTTACCCGTATATTTTCGTTACCACCAAAGATGCCGCCGAGATTTTCGGGACGACCCAGTACGTGAACTACTATCTGGTGGAGCTCTCGGGGGACAGGCCAGCGGACGAGGTGGCGAAGGATATCACTGACAGGCTGAAGGAAAAGGGAGTATCCGTGGAGATACTGACGAAGGAGAGGTTCATACAGAACCATAAAGATGTGATAAACGAGAGCTTCAACTCAATACTCTTCCCGCTGGTGTTCATAGGCTTTATAATCGGAGCGGCGGTCATAGGGCTTACGCTCTACACCATGACCATGGAAAAGATGAGGGAATACGCAATACTGAAGGCTATTGGGGCACAGAATAAATTTTTGAGGAAGATCGTCTTCCAGCAGGCGGTTATAATAACATTCCTCGGCTTTATCGTGGGTATAGGGCTCTCCCTGCTCGCGACCACCTTCGTCCCGAGGTTTGCCCCGGAGTTCTTTGTGGAGATGAACTCCGCCACGGTCGGGATAACATTCGCCGCCGTCGTTGGTATGGGTTTGCTGGCACCTCTAATCCCAATAAGGAGGCTCAACAAAGTTGATCCGGTGGTGGTCTTCAATGCCTGAGATTTTGATTAAAGCCACCAATTTGACGAAAATCTACGGTTCGGGGAGGACAGCGGTTAAAGCTGTGGACAACGTTTCACTAACCCTGAGAAGAGGGGAGGTTGTTCTACTCATGGGTCCCTCGGGCTCTGGAAAAACGACCCTCTTAACCCTGCTGAGCGGACTTTTAAGGCCCACCTCCGGAAGCATAAGGATATACTTCTCCTCCCATGCGTCACGTAAGGTGTTCCAGTTCCCGATTTCGGCACATGGATGGGTCGAGCTGACCGAATTGAGCCAGGATGAGCTCGCAAAGCTCAGGCTGGAAAAGATGGGTTTCATATTCCAGCACTTCAATTTGCTCTCCTCACTGACGGCGCTGGAGAACGTCATGGTGCCCCTCCTAATAAAGGGAGTAAAAAAGAAGGAAGCAGAGGAGAGGGCAAAGCGTCTGCTCGTCGAACTCGGGCTGGAGGACAGATTGAACAGCAAACCGGAGAAGCTTTCAGGAGGGGAGCAGCAGAGGGTTTCCATCGCGAGGGCACTTATAACAGACCCGGACATCATAATAGCAGACGAGCCGACGGCAAACCTCGATTCAAAGAACGGGAGGGAGGTAATCGAGCTGATTCATGATAGGGCAAAGAGAGACGGCAAAGGCGTCATAATCGCCACGCACGATCCGAGGATAGTTGACTTTGCTGACAGAATACTCTACATGGAAGATGGAAAAATATACGAAAAGGACAACTCACAGGCGAGGAAACTGCTACTGTTCACAAAGGAAGAGCCCGAGGAATGAGGTGCATTTATGCAAAGGGATCATAAGATCCTGGTAATTTCAGGTGAGCTTTTGGTTTTTGTTACCCTGCTCACCCTCATTTCTGGATTTTCCACCACCAAAAACTCTTTCATAAGCTGGGGATAAGCTACTCCACCGCATACTGACTCCACACAAAGATGCCGACATTATGATGCAAAAATCCAATTGAATGCCTTGCGAGTGTCCGAATGAGATAGCTCAGCTGGAGGAGGCAATGCACCTTTAGTTTCAAACCTTTTGTTAAATAAATACGAGCTATCCTTGATTTTCTAAAAAGGAGTTTTGCCACAACCGAAAGATATATATGCATTTTTATTCATTAATGAGTATGGAGGGGTTAAGATGGTAGAAAATTACACAAAATTGGGTATTTATGATAACATATTGCAGACTATCGGAAAAACACCATTAGTGAGGCTGAGGAAGATAGAGAGATACTTCAACCTTAAAAACGAGCTCTACGCCAAGGTGGAGTTCTTCAACCCCGGAGGAAGTGTAAAGGACAGGATAGGTAAGTATATGATAGAAGGAGCAAAGGAAGAAGGAAAAATAACCCAAGGGGCAGTGATAATTGAGCCCACATCAGGAAACACAGGTGTGGGGTTAGCTTTAGTTGCAGCCGTTGAGGGATACATGACGGTCTTCACGATGCCGGACAAGATGAGCACAGAGAAGGAGCTCCTCCTAAGGGCCATGGGCGCCTTCCTCATAAGAACCCCCACCGCTGTGGCTCCAGACGACCCGAACTCTTACTACAAGGTGGCAGAAGCTGTGAGGAACCTCATCTGGAAGAAGGGAAGGGCGGTAACAAGGGAGGAGCTCAGGGAGATAGTTGAGTACGTTCAGCGGCTCGTTAATGAAGAGAGGCTCGACGAGCTCAGGGCGATCCTTGAGGAGGAAGTCGAGGAAACGCCCTATGCCTACATCCCCAACCAGTACTTCAACAGGTACAACCCCCTTGCCCACTACGAGACAACCGCGAGGGAGATATGGGAGCAGACCGGAGGGGAGATAGACTACCTCTTCGCGGGGATAGGCACCGGGGGGACGATAACCGGAATCGGGCGCTACCTCAAGGAGAGGAAGAAAGAGGCGAAAATAATAGGCGTCGACCCGGTCGGCTCGATATACAGCCTGGTTAAGAAGGGAATGAGCCTTGAGGAAGCCCTCAAGAAGGCCCACCCCTACCTCGTGGAGGGTATAGGGGAGGATCTGCTCCCTGAAACCGTTGACCTAAGCCTCGTTGACGATATGGTTGTCGTCAATGATCAGGAAGCCTTCGCAATGACCCGCTTCCTCGCGAGGAAGGAAGGGATTCTGGCGGGCGGTTCATCCGGTGCGGCCCTCTACGGGGCGGTGAAGTACCTCAAGGAGAAAGGAGTGGAGGACAAGAAGGTCGTTGTCATATTCCCGGACACGGGGAGGAACTACCTCACGAAGGTGTTCAACGACGAGTGGCTCATCGCGAACGGCTTTGAGGTCGACGACGAGAAGGTTCTGGAGGTGCTGAGATGAGGTTCTCAACCAAAGCCATCCATGTCGGTGAAGAGCCCGAGAGCATGCAGCACGGCGACGTTGTTTTCCCCATCCACCTCTCAACCACCTTCGCGAAGAGGAGCATAAGGGAGGTCGAGGAGGGCTACGTCTACTCAAGGAGCGGCAACCCCACGAGGGACGCACTTGAGAGAAAGCTGGCGGCGCTTGAGAACGCAAAGTACGGGCTGGCGTTCTCCTCAGGCCTCGCCGCTGAATCCACGATACTCCTGGCGTTACTGAAAAAGGGTGACCACGTTGTGGCATTTGACGACCTCTACGGCGGGACGAAGAGGCTCTTCAACCAGGTGATGGAGCGGTTCGGCATCGAGTTCACATACGTTGATGCGAGGGAGCCCGAGAACGTGAGAAGGGCGATAAGGGAGAACACGAAGATGGTCTGGCTCGAAACGCCAACGAACCCCCTCCTCAAGCTCGCGGACATAAAGACAATCTCCGAGATCGCCCACGAGAGAGACATCATCGTGGTCGTGGACAACACCTTCGCGAGCCCCTACTTCCAGAACCCCCTTGATTTGGGTGCCGACATAGTCCTCCACAGCGTCACCAAGTACCTCGGCGGGCACTCCGACGTCGTCGGTGGAGCTGTGATGGTAAACGACGGCGAAATCTATGAGAGGCTGAAGTTCCACCAGAACGCAGTTGGGGCAATCCTTTCGCCCTTCGACTCCTGGCTCGTTATGAGGGGCATCAAAACGCTCGCCGTCAGGATGGAAAGGCACGAGAAGAACGCCATGACGATAGCAAGGTATCTGGAAGAGCATCCGCTGGTTGAGAAAGTTTACTATCCTGGTTTGGCGTCGCATCCACAGCACGAGCTCGCGAAGAGGCAGATGCGCGGCTTTGGGGGCATGCTGTCCTTCGAACTCAAGGGCGGCCTTGAGGAGGCGGTAAGGTTCGTTGAGAGCCTTGAGATATTCGCCTTGGCTGAAAGCCTCGGCGGCGTCGAGTCGCTCATAGAGCTCCCCGCCATAATGACCCACGCATCTGTTCCAAAGGAAGAGAGGGAGAAGGTCGGCATAAGGGATTCGCTCATTAGAGTCTCCGTGGGAATAGAGGACGTCGAAGACCTCATCGAGGACCTTGAGAGGGGCTTTGAGGCGGTGAGAGCATGATACCCGACATCGAGGAGATTAGAACGTTCTTGGAGAGGCTTGGCTTTGGCGAAGAGGAGGTCAACGAGCTGGTGGAGCAGATAGAGTACTTCGAGACGGAAGCTCCTGAGAGGGACGACATTGTGCGGGACTACCTCAGAGACGAGTGCATAGAGACGATAGTTGAGGAAATAGTCGAGGAAATATTAAAGCTAAACAGGAAAAGCATCAAGCTTCTTGACGTCGCGGCCGGCTCGGGCTTCTTCACGGAGCGCGTAAAGGAAAAGCTTGAGGAAAAGGGCATAAAAGTTGAGGTCTACGGCTTCGACATAACGCCCAGCATGCTGAGGAGGCTCAAGGAAAAGGGAATAACACCCATCTGGGGTGTTGCCGAGAAGATCGGGGAGTCAATAAGGATAGCCAACGAGCACTACGGCATAAATGCTCCAAAAGAGTTCGACGTTGTTTTGTCGACGCTTGCATTTCACCACTTCCTAAAGCCAGAGGAAGTCCTCAGAAGCATGAAGAGCGTTTTAAAAGAGGGCGGCAAAGTCATAATAGTCGACGTCCTCAAGCACGAGCACGAGGAGTTCAAAGAAACGCTGAAGGACACCCATCTTGGATTTCCACTTGAAGAAATAAAGGGGATGGGCTCAAAGGTGTTCAAAGAGGTGGAAGCGGGCTATATGGACGTGTACTGTGAGGTTGGAGACATTATAGTTGGTCTTTATAAAGCGGTGTTTGCTTAACTAGAGCTCTTTTTTTCCGCCACTTCTTTTAGCTTTAGATGAGCATTTAAAAGCCTCTTCTTGATGACGCGCTCTGCTATGAGGAGGTTCAGGAGTTTTTCCACAAGACCATAGCGAGGGGAGTAGTATACGCTCTCGATGCTCATGGTCATATCATCCACGGGGATGAAGTGGTGTTCATACCGCAGCTTCTTTAAAAAAGCGTCCTTCCCCATCATTTCCCCCGAATAGAAAGAGTTCTCTTTAAAGTCAACAATCCGGTATTTTACCCATCTTTCCGCTCCTTTTTCACGGGTGAGGTATATCAGCCCTTTCTTTAATTTCCCGTCACCCTCAGATTTGAACTCATATTCGGGCCAGAAAAGATAGTGATTGTCGATGCTGGACACGAGAGAAAAAACTTCCTCCACTCTCGCATCAACGAGCACCGCTATCCTAACACAGTGGAGAAAATCCTCCGGTGGTTTGCACTCCAAAAACTCAGCCTGAGCCTTTTTAAGCCTCTCAAGGATTGCACGGATCTCCTGCTGGCGGTATCTTTTCGGATTCATTGCCCACCGCCCTTGTGGAAAATAAAAATCTAAAATTCTAAAGACAAATGGAAGGACTAACCTTCCAGAAGCTTCCTTTTCCTTCTCTCATATTCTTCGTCGTCTATTTCTCCTCTTGCATACTTCTCATCCAGTATCTCAAGGGCGCTCTTTCTGCTTCCGCTCGAGCTCTGCTCGATTATCCACTTAATGAACCACACCACTCCGACTATTATCGCAATCCAGAATAAGAGCATGAGCAGTGCTCCAAAGATTCCGAAGTATCCGAATCCCATCATGTCGTGCCACCCCCATCCAGTTTCTCCAGTGTGAGCTGAAAGTCTCACCAGTTCAGTGCTTTCAAACATCATTTTGATCTCCTCACATGCTACTCAGTGATAAAGACTATAGGGCTTATCATTAACAAAATGAAAAGAAGTATTAAAAAATCTTCGCAAAATGCAAAATACAAAATAAGAATAAGGAGTCAGACCTTCAAAAACTTCGCATTTATAGCGACGATAACAGTGCTCAGGCTCATTAACAAAGCACCTACGGCTGGACTTAACAGCACCCCATAGTTGTAGAGCACACCCGCAGCCAGAGGAATAGCAAAGGTGTTGTATCCTGTTGCCCATGCCAAATTCTGAACCATCTTTTTATAGGTGGCCCTTGCGAGATGTATCGCGGTTATGACATCCCTCGGGTCGTTCTTGACGAGGATTATGTCGGCGCTCTCTATCGCCACGTCTGTACCGGCTCCGATGGCTATTCCAACATCGGCTTGAATCAGAGCCGGGGCGTCGTTTATGCCGTCGCCCACCATCGCCACAGTGTAGCCCTGCTCCTGGAGCTCCTTGACCTTCTCTGACTTCTGGTGAGGTAAAACTTCAGCGAAGAAACCGTCGAGGCCGAGCTCCTCGGCAACCCACTTTGCGACCTTGGCGTTGTCGCCGGTAAGCATGTAAGCCTTTATGCCCATCTCGTGGAGCTTCTTCACAGCCTCTCTTGATTCAGGTCTTATCCTATCGGCCAAAGCCAAAGCCCCGACAAGCTTACCATCAATAACCAAAAACACCACAGTCTTACCCTGCTCCAAGACTTTGTTAACGCGCTCGTCCTCCCTCCACAGCCCGTTCTCCTTCAGGAATCCCGGGCTTACAACGAGGACTTCCTTTCCGTTGATGACACCCTGGACACCCTTGCCAGGAAGAACCTTCGACTCACTGACCTCGTAGATCTTAAGGCCGAGCTCCTTGGCTTTCTCAACTATTCCCTGGGCTATCGGGTGACTTGAGTGGGACTCAAGTGCCGCCGCATATTTCAGGATTTCCTCTTCACCGAGCTCATCCAGCGCTATTATGTCAGTTACTTCGAACTTGCCTTCGGTCAGCGTTCCGGTCTTGTCGAAGACGACCACCTGAACGTCCTTCGCTCTTTCAAACGCCTCCCTGTTCCTTATGAGGATTCCCTTCTTGGCCGAGATCGACGTCGAGACCGAGACGACCAGCGGGACAGCCAGGCCTAAAGCGTGCGGGCACGTTATGACCATGACGGTGACCATCCTCTCAAGGGCGAAGACGAAGGGCTTGCCGAGGTAGAGCCATGCCCCGAGCGTTATCGTTCCGGCGGTTATGGCTATGAGCGTGAGGTAAAAAGCAGCCCTGTTAGCTAAATCCTGCGTCCTTGACCTTGTCTCCTGTGCCTGCCTGACGAGCTCAACGACCTGCATCAGGTAGGTGTCCTTTCCGGTCTTCTCTATCCTGACCTTTATCGCTCCCTCAAGGTTTATCGAGCCGCCTATTACAGTGTCACCAGGTTTCTTATAGACGGGCTTCGACTCACCTGTCAACATAGCTTCGTTTACGCTGGTTTCTCCTTCTATTATGATACCATCAGAAGGTATTTTCTCACCGGGTTTGACAAGGACTATATCACCTTTCTTCAACTCACTGACTGGAACATCTTTTATTCCCTCAGGGGTCACAAGATGAGCCTCAGTAGGCATGAGCTTTATGAGCTCCTCTAAGGCTCTTGAAGCGCCGAGAACGGAGCGCATCTCGATGTAGTGGCCGAGAAGCATGATATCGATAAGCGTAGCCAGCTCCCAGTAGAAGGTCTTACCCGGCAGGCCAAAGGTTACAGCTACACTGTACGAAAATGCAACGGTGATTGCCAGCGCTATCAGCGTCATCATTCCGGGTAATTTCTTTTTGATCTCCTCTATCATGCCATTAAGGAACGGCCAGCCACCGTAGAAGTACACCACTGCTGAGAGTGCAAACAGAACATACTGATCCCCTCTGAATGTAAAAGTGAATCCTAAAAACCTCTGTATTAGAGGAGAGAGTAGCAGTATCGGGATCGTAAGTATTGCGGAGATTATAAAGCGCTTCTTGAAGTCCTCCATCATCATCTTGTGATGCTCCGCGTGGGAGTGTTTGTGTTCTTCGTGCCCCTCGTGCTCGTGTCCGGCGTGTTCTTCATGGGCGTGTTCGTGCCCTTCATGCATCTCATGTTCCATCCCGTGCTCCTCATGCCCACTTTCGTGGGCGTGCTCCATGTTCTTCATCTCGGGAGCTTTTTCAGCTCCATCGTGCACGTGTTCGCCGTGCACCATCTTTTTCTCATCCATATCAGACACCATATGCATAATTTCTCCAAGATAGTATTTAACCATTTTCATTTCAAATTTGAAAGATTACGAAAACTAAATCGTGACTAAAAAGAAAAAGTAATTGAGTTCATTCCTTCATCATGTTCTCGATTTCCTTCAGCCTCTTTTCAGGTTCGAGATCCTCACCAGCGGATGAGATCATAAGACCCTCGGCCATCTCAACGGTTTCGAGGTCGAACTCACCGGTCAGGATGCTCTCGCTGGTGAGGTCTATCATCGTGTTCAGCGCATCCTCAAGGTTCTCGACCTTGCCCATTGCCTTTTCAAACTCGACCTGCATCTTTGCCACGTCCTCTGCTCCCGGCCCTTCGGCTATGCTCTTAACAACGTCTTTGCTGAACTGAATGAAGTCTGCAGAAACCTTCACAAGCTCCCTCTGAATCTCGGCCTCCTCCATGAGGAGGAGTAGCCTCTTCGCCTGCTTTATCCTTTCCTCAAGGGCAAGGTACTTCATGGCGCTCCTCTTGAGGAGGGCCTCGTCACCGAGCTTCGCCGCCTCCTTCCCCTGGAGAAAAATCTTACGCTTCAAATTTTCGAGGTTGCTGATGTACTGCTTCAACGCCATCTTGGCCTTCCTCATGCGTATCTTCCTCTCTATCTCCTTCTCTTCCTTCGACTTCCAGAGCTTGACCATAACCTTCACACCTCCCCAAACACGACGACAGTCACGTTGTCTTTGGTAACCTTCAGGGCTTCCCCGATCAGCGCCTCCGCTGCCGTCCTGGGGTCTGATTCAAAGACGAGCTTTCCTATAATCCCCTCATCGATGTAGTCGTGGAGGCCGTCCGTGCTGAGAAGCAGGACATCCCCGGCTTTCAGCTCCCACACGTAGGAATCAATCCCAAAGTCAACGCCGAGGGCCTTTGTAACGACGTGCCTCATGGGATGTTCTCTGGCCTCCTCCTCCCTAATGACTCCGCGCTCAATGAGCTCCTGAACCACCGAGTGATCCCTTGTCCTCTCAGCTATCTCTCCACCCCTCACAAGATAGGCCCTGCTGTCGCCGGTGTTTGCTATTATTCCCTTTCCGTTTCTCACGAATGCGGAGGTAAGCGTCGTGCCCATCTTCCCCGGCCCGGGCGACATCTCCACCATCCTGCGGTGGGCATCCTCGTAGGCCCTTAGAAGGAGGTCCTTTACTCTCTCCACTCCCATGCCGCGTGTATAACCCCTCTCAAAGGTCTCACGGAGCAATTCAACGGCCACCTTCGAGGCCAGCTCTCCCCCCTCATGCCCCCCAAGGCCGTCGGCAACGGCCAGGAGGTAGGCGTCGCCGAGGGGCAGGATGAGGAACGCGTCCTCGTTCTTCGCCCTGCCCCCGGGGTGCGAGATGCCCCAGACGATCCCATCAACGCCACCGGCTTGCCCGCTCATCCCCCGAACTCCTCCGCCCACTTTTCATAGCGCTCGATGTCCTTCTTTGTCAGGGGGCTCTTTATCTTCCTGAACGCCTCCTCGAAGTCCCTCATCTCAAGCGGGCGAGTTCTCAATGAGCGCTTCCTCAGCTCCTCGAACGGAAGCCCAGCAAGCCTGTGGAGGTCTCTGTTCTCCTCACGGATCATGTTCCATATGGCCTCCTGACACAGGTTCCTGATGTCCCTGCCGGAGTATAGACGCCTCACGCTCTCCTCCGCTATCGCGTCGAGGTCGAGCCTCGAAATATCAAGCCCCTCAGTGTGTATTCTCACTATTGCCTTGGTCGCCTCTTTGTCCGGCAGGGGCACGTAAATCCTCTTGGGGAAGCGCGAGAGCACCGCCTCATCTAAATCCCAGGGTGTGTTTGTGGCGGCAAGCGTGAGGACGAGCTTCTCATCCCCTCCCCCATGGAAGCCCTCAAGCTCCGTGAGGAGCGTCGAGAGCATCCTCCGGGTGGCTTCGCTGGTGTCGTTTGAACGCCTCGTGGTCAGGGCGTCTATCTCGTCGAGGAACACTATGCTCGGGGCTTTTTCTCTCGCGACCTCGTAGAGGGCGGAAATTATCTTGCTCGACTCGCCGAAGTACTTGCTCAGGACGTTTGACGCTTTGACGTTGAAGAAGGTGGCGTTTAAGCTCCCGGCGGCGGCCGAGGCGAGGAGCGTCTTACCCGTTCCGGGAGGCCCAAAGAGGAGTATGCCCCTCCACGGCTGAACCGCGGCGGGTTTTTTGAGGGCCGCTATCACGACCGTCTCCATCATGAGGAGCTTGACGTCCTCAAGGCCACCTATATCGTCCCACGTCGTCCTGGACTTGGATATAAGCCCCAGCACGTACTCCCTGAACTGGTCTTCCTCGTCTTTCTCCTGGGCCGTGCTCTTTCCTTCGGCGCCGACAACGGCCTTTCGGCCGTATTCGCCCCTCTCTATCTGCCCAGCTACATCTTCCCACTTCTTCGCCTTCTTAAGGTAGAGCTCCCCGTTGTAGGGGACGTGCCTGGCCAGCTGTCTGAGTATGGAGGCGCACCGGAGGGCGCTCTTTTTCGCCCTCTCTATGTCTCCCGCGGCGACAGCCCTTTCAAACTCCTTCTTGGCCCTCTCGAACTCCGTAAGGAGGGGTCCCGAAAGGTCAACAGGCATCCTCACACCCCCTCGAATCCAAGCTTTATCTTGTGGACGATTATCTCGGCCTTCTCGACCAGCTCCTCGGGAACATCGAGGCCGTTCTCAAGGCGGAGCCTGAGCTGCTCCCTTAAAGCGAGCAGTTCTTCCCTCACCTCTCCCCTCGCGTAGTGAGCCAGGTCGTCGGCGTACTTGAGTGCATTAACAAGGTCGTTGAGCTTCAGGTACAGGAGGAACAGCTCGCCCGCGTAGTAGGCGCTCCTTGACATGTCGTTGATTGAAACGCTTTTGCTGAGGTTCTCGCGGTAGTTCTTCCCAAGGAACTCGGCCAAATCCCTCTGGAGCTCCTCAACCGACTGGTAGCGCTCCTCCTTGTTCTTCGCGAGGCACTTCATCACGACCGGTTCAAGGGGCTTCGCATCGGGGTTCAGCTGACCCGGCGGCACTGGCTCCTCAAGGGTTATCTTCGACGCCACCTCGACGAAGTCCTCCCCCTCGAAGGGAGGCCTCCCGGTAAGCAGCTCGTAGAGAACCGCCCCTATCTGCCAGATGTCAGTCCTCTCATCGGTTCCGCCGAAGCGGGAGCTTATCTGCTCCGGGGCAGCATAGAGCGGTGTGAAGCTGACCGTGTGGGTCGTCCTGCTCTCCTTGAGGAGCTTGCTGAGCCCCCAGTCGCTCACCTTGGCCCTCCTGCCCTTGAGCAGGATGTTGCTCGGCTTGAGGTCGCGGTGGACTACGCCTTTGGAATGGGCGTACTTCAGCCCCTCCGCAACGTCGAAGATTATCCTCGCGGCCTTTTCGGGACTGAGGGGCTTTTCGAGCTTCGCAAGACTCGTCTCGCAGTACTCCATCTCAAGATAGGGGAGGGGGAATATGTTGTAGTCGTGGAGCTCGACTATGTTCGGGTGGCTGAGGAGCGACCAGTTCCTTACCTCCCTGAGGAATGTCTTGCCCCCCTCCTCCGTCAGACTGAGCGGGACTTTTAGGGCGACAACGCTCCCATCGTGCTTCTCCGCCCGGTAAACCCTCGCAAAGCCGCCCTCACCGATGGGCTCGACCTTCCTGTACCTCGCGAAGAGCTCCTCCAGCGGGGTGCGGGGAGTGCCGCCGGTAGAGTCCTGTCTATTCCCTGTGGGAACAGGGACTGGGGCAGGAACGGGGGTTTTGCGTTCTGTCATAGGTCTCTCGATTATTTCGGTTCGCACTTTCACCTTGGCGCTTACCATGCCTGAGCGAACCAGGACCTTGGCGCTGACCCTGCCCCGTCCCCTCGGAACGGCGGTGACGGTCTGAGAGACGTACTCCCCGGGCCCGACGGCCCTGAAGTACACCCTCGTGGAGCTGAGGTCGAGGTGCCTGGAGAGGTCGCCGAGGTCTATCTCGACGTTTATGGTGCCCCTGAGCAGGTTCCTAAAGCCAATCCTGAGGGGTATCTCCTCCCCAGCGTGGACCTTGGGTGGAAGCTCGATTATCACCGACTTGCGGAGGAGCTCCTTCATGTCCTCCTTCGGTACCGGAGGAACTGGCGGAACCGTTTTGGGATACCGCCTCTTGTACCTTCTGGACTTCGAAACGTCCTTGAGCAGGTGTTTTATCAGGTGTCCAAACCACATGACCATCACGATGAATATTATAAATCCGGCCGCCCTCCCGAAGATGGCGGATACTATGACTATAAACACGAAGAGCTTGACGAGGCCCTCCAGGATGTCGTCGTCCATGAACCAGTGCCCCATGTGCACGCGTATCCCTCCACTTCCTGGTGAAACAGGCAGATTATGCCATTATTTAACCTCTTTTGATATCGTTTTGTTCGCTTAAGACAAGTTCATGAGGGAGGTTCATGCCGGAGTGGAGGTCACTCAGTGACTACCTCCTCCCCCTTATCCTTCTCCCCCGTGACCTTCTCGGCCGCGCTCTCGGGCTCAAGCTCGCCCTCCTTCACAGCCTGTATCGTCCTCATTATCTCCGCCAGCTCCTCGTCCTCCTCGAACTCGACGCCGGCACCAATGGCCTGGTCTGTGTAGCCGAGCATGGTGTTGAGGTTCTCGTTGAGGTTCTGGGCGTCGAGCTGCATGCTGACGAGGTTCTTTTCGAGCTCCTCAGGGGACATCTTCCTCAGGAGCTCCCAGGTCGGTGTGCCCTTCAGTATGGCCTCGTTCTCCTTGATTATCAGCAGGTTCGCCACGAGCATGAGCTGTTTGTTGAGCTGGGCGTGGGTGTTCTGGAGGCTCTGCTTTTTCCGGTTCAGTGTCTTAATCTTGGTCGCTATGGTGAGCTCCTCGCTTTTGCTCCTCGCTTCCTTTGCCCTCTGGAACAGCGCCGCTATCTGGGCGTCTATCTCGGCTATCTCGTCCTCTATCTTCCTTATCTGCATGTCGAGCTTGACCTGGTTCTCCCTGAGCTGGTCAATCGGTATGTCCAGGGGGTTCTTCCTCCCGAAAAACCTTGAAAGGAGGCCCATCACAGCTCCTCCTCCGTCTCCCTCTCAAGCTTGGGTGAGGCTATCTTCTCCGTCACTTCCTCAACGTCCGCTTCGCCGGTCTCGACCTTGGCCCAAGCCTCCATGAGCTCCCTCTCGGTCTGGTCCTCCGTTCTCTCAAACTCGGCTATGTCCATCTCGAAGACCCTGTTCAGGTTCTCGACCATCTCGTCGAACTCCCTGCCGTCGAGGCTCACCTTGACGAGCACGCTTTCCAGCTGCTCGGGCTCAACTTTGGAGAGCTTGTCCCAGAGGCCTATCTTCCTGAGCTCCTTCTCGTACTTCTTGACGACTATCAGGTTCTTGACGAAGGTGTACTGCTTCTGTGCCGTCGTGAAGTCCCTCAGCCTGAGCTTCTGCTCCATGTCGAGGCTCTTGATCTCCTGGGCGAGCATCTTCTTCTTGAGCACGTCCGCCCCGATGCCCTCCTGGAAGAGCTGCTTCTTTTTCTTCTCTATGCGCTCTATCTCCTTCTTCGTCCGCTCAAGCCTGTTTCTCAGCCTTATCTCCTCTTCCTGAAGCTCCCTAAGGGAGAGCTTTTCAATCGGGTTCTTCCTAAACCTGTCGAGTATTCCCATCACCATCACCTCACTTCCGTATCAGCACGAGTCCAAATCCATCTATGTATTTCACCAGGTTGCCCTCACGGGCGATTTCATAGAACGCCCTCCTCACGTACTCCTCATCACCGCAGTCGAGGCACTCGCTGAGCGGCAGGTAGTCCCTGCCCTCAAGCTTTTTCCTCACGCACTCCCTGACCTTCGCGTACATCTCCTCGTCGAGCTCAAGGCGCACCAGGGGGACGAGTGCCTTGGCGTAGCGGTCGTTGGGGTTGTGGATTACCTCGCCGCTCTCTGTGTCGAGGAGTATCAGCGAGACGTTCTCCGAGTAGAAGTTCCTGTGGAAGTCCTCCGACGAGACGTACCTCCTCACCCTCTCCTCGAAGCCGAGGGGTGAGGCGATAACGAGGACCGTCCTTGCGTTCTCCTTTGAGTCCCTCGCATCGATGAGGTGCACGTTGACCTCCGCCAGGGTGAGGGGGTCGGTGTCGAAGCCCAGCTCCGCCAGCCTTTCGACCCTCGTCAGGTAAATCCCCCTGACGAGTATCCTCTCCTTCCTTCCGAGGAGCTTCTTCTCCTTCAGGACTACCTCAACGTACCTGTTCTCCGGCAGGTTCTTGAGGGACTTCTCGTCAAGCTTTCCCGCAAACCTTGACGTGTCCTCGCCCCTCTTCTCTTCAATCCTCTCAACGGAGTAGGTTTTGCCGAGGAGCCGCACTTCACCCGCGAATTTGCTCTTCATCCTGCCCACGAAGTTGAGCTCACCGATCCTCGCTTCGTCCCTGAGCACCAGGCGGGAGCCCTTCTCGACCTTGCCCGACATCGTGAGGATTTCTTCTATCTTGCTTTTCAGCAGGCTCTCCTTCTCGGAAAGCTCAAGCTCTCTCTTCCTCAGCTCCATCTCCTTCTCCCTGAGTTCAAGCTCCCTCCTCCTGAGCCTCTCCTCAAGGAGCCTCGCCTCGCGCAGGGCCTCTTCCTTCGCCTTTGCAAGCTCCTCCTCCAGCTTTTTCCTCAGCTCCTCGTCCTTAAGCTCCATGAGCCTCCTGGCGAGCTCCTCCTTCTCGCGCTCAAACCTCTCGATCAACTCCTCCTTCTCCCTGCGGAGCCTCTCTATCTCCTCAATACCCGATGACCTGAGCTCTGTCTCAAGCCTCTCACGCTCCTCCTCGAAGAACTCCACCATCTCGGCTATCCTCTTTTTCAGTTCCCTTACCCTGGCCTCGTAGCTCTCCCTGACTGCTTCAACTTCCTCCGTCTTTTCGCGCTCCCACTCCTCCATGAGCGTCCTGAACCAGCCGTATTTGCTTGCCTCGTTTATTGCGGCATCGATTTTCTCGCGGTAGCTCTTCCATGTCCTCTTGAGGTAGTAGCGTAGGGGGAGCTTTACCTCGGGGTCTTCGAGCTGCTCATCTATCCACCTGTCCATGCCGAGGTAGTAGGTCTTTAGGAGCTGGAGGGTCTCCTCGTCCCTGCGGTAGAGCTTTTCAAGGATGTCCTCCTTCGTAGTTATCTCAAAGACGTTGTACTTCAGTATCTCATCTATCAGGCCTATCTCGCGTTCCGAGAAGCGCTTTTCCGCAGGTGAAAACTCCTCCCCCTTCTTCCAGAAGCTCCACGCCAGCACTGCCAGTGCCGCCTCGAACTTCGCCCTGAACGTGCTGTCAAGGTCCTTAAGGAAGTCCCCGCATTCTCCTTCGAGATAGCGCGAGTATGCCTCCTGAATCCTCTCCCACAGGCTCTTCCGGGTCTCGAAGTCCTCGACGGTAACGTCCCTGCCCTGCCGCAGAACCCTCTCAGCCGGACGGAGCAGGTTCCTCACGCATTCGGGGTTTCCCTCGTTGAACACTACCATGGTACCACCTCACAGCAGGAGGGAGAGCTCCCTCTCCAGCTTTCTCGCCATGTCCTCAACCGCGGTGCCGTAGCCCTCGATGGCTATGACGACGGCGGTTCCGTTATCCCTCTCTTCAACCAGCACCTCAACCTCCATCCTCCCCTTTTTGGTGTACGCTCTGTATCGGGAGACGTTTCCCTCAGAGGAGACGTAGTATGCACCGAATTTTGAGAGGACGTACTTCAGCAGTTTTTGAACCACCACTGGCTCTTCCCGGGTCAGATACTCAATCTCCCTCCTCGTTGGGGAGACCCTTGAGCCTATGTCCTCGGGCTCCACGCGGTACACCCTCACCTTCCCCTCGGTCGGGGGGTCGAGCTTTGAGAGGAGCTCCTCCGCGAAGCCCTCAACGTCGCTGGAGTCTATTATGAAAGATATCCCCCTGACCTTGGAAATCCTGGCGCGGTTTGACCACTTGTCCAGCAGGTATTCAACGCGCTTTCGCTCCGCGTCGTTCTCGTAGCCGACTATGAACAGGTGCGGCATGACGGTTCACCCTCCACTTTCACTCACTTGTTGAGTTGATGGGACTTTGGAGTATATAACATTTTCGGCAATTTGGAGAAAAATATAGTATTGCAAAATTTTCCATTCTGTAAAATACCGGAAAATAGGAGGAATGCACAGGGAAAAATCAAACCCTGTCAACGACGCCCTTCAGTATCTCCTCGACCTCTGAGGCGACCTTCAACAGCTCGTCGTTCCCGGTTATGCTCATGGCCCGAGTCGGGAGCAGAAGCCCCACGTAGGTCTTTCCGCCCTTCACGTAGACTATCAGGTTGCACGGAAGGAACGAGCCGCTGTTGATGTCGATGCCTATGAGCTGGCTTGAGAACTTCGGGTTGCAGGCACCGAGGATAACGTAGGGCTCCATGTCAAGGTCGAGCTTCTCCTTGAAAAGCCGGTCAACCCTGACCTCGCTGAGGACACCGAAGCCCTCCTTCTTCAGCTCTTCCTTGACCCTCGCCACGGTCTCGTCAAAGCCTGTCTCGACCTCGCGGAGGTAGGAGTACTCCTTCTGCCCTTCCATTCCTTTCATCCCGTGCATGCCGTGGTGGCCCTTGCCCTTACATCCTCCTTTCATTTTTCCTTTGCCTTTCATTCCCTTCATGCCACCCATTTTCCCGTGGCCCTTCATTCCGCCGTTTTCCATTTCATTCATTTCGCCTTTCATTTTGGATCACCTTTTTCTTCATTGATACTTACTCTGTTGAAAAGGGTAAAAGGCTTGTCCTTAGCAATTTAGAAATCTTGGATGGCAAAAATTGTCAGAATTAAAGTGATTCCTTAAGCTCCTTATAAAGTGCATCCAAAAGGAGAACTGTTGTGATTCCGGAAGTGGGCGTTCCACCTACAAAATACTAACCACTCCGTTGAGAGGGACATTTCATGGAGCTTAGGGAAAACTCACAAGGTCTACAGAATGTTGAGGGGTTGGAAAGGGAAAGATAAGGAAAGCCTCACCTCAGAATCCTCATCGCGTTGAAGACCGCTATTAACGCTACGCCAACGTCGGCAAAGACCGCCTCCCACATCGTCGCCTCTCCGAGGATCCCAAGGCTTATGAACGCTAACTTTACCCCGAGGGCGAAGATTATGTTCTGCCATACTATCCTCTGCGTCTTCCTGGCTATCCTGATGCCCCTCGGCAGCTTGGATGGCTTGTCGTCCATTATAACGACATCTGCAGTCTCTATTGCCGCGTCGCTACCCAAGGCTCCCATGGCAACCCCCACATCAGCCCTTGCCAAAACAGGAGCATCATTTATGCCGTCTCCTACGAAAACTATTTTCTCGTTGGGTGCTTTTTCCTTCTCAAGCGCCTCAATGACCTTTACCTTGTCCTCCGGCAGGAGCTCTGCATAGAAGCCGTCCAACCCAAGTTGCCTCGCTATCTCAGCCGCAACATCTTTGTTGTCTCCTGTAACCATAACGACCTTCCTAACACCAAGGCGTTTGAGTTCCCTCACCGCAACCGGAGCATCTTCCTTTATCTCGTCTGAGATTATTATATAGCCCGCATACTTTCCGTTTATTACAACGTGAGCTACTGTTCCCTTAACGCGGCACGTGTCGTGCTCGATGTTAAAGCGGTGCAAAAGCCTGTCGTTGCCCACCATGACCTCAATGCCGTCTATCTTTGCCCTGACACCGTGCCCCGCTATTTCCTCGTACTCGACTATCTCCGCCCCGTTGATTTCCTTTCCATAGGCCTCCTTTATCGCCTTGGCTATCGGGTGGTTTGAGTGCGCCTCCGCCAGAGCTGCGAACTTTATTATCTCCTCCTCGCTGAAGCCGTTCCTTGTCTCGATTTTTGTGACCTTAAAAACGCCCTTTGTCAGCGTTCCGGTCTTGTCAAAGGCAACTATTGAAGCACTGCTCAGGGCATCGAGGAAGTTGGAGCCCTTGACGAGTATTCCATCCCTTGCTGCTCTTCCAATACCCCCGAAGTAGCCGAGCGGAATTGAGAGGACAAGCGCACACGGGCACGAGATGACGAGGAGCACCAGTGCTCTGTATACCCACTTCGAGAAGGGCTCGCCGAAGACAAACGGGGGAACTAAAGCTATAAGCACCGCGAGTCCGACGACAGCTGGCGTATAGTAGTGGGCAAAGCGTGTTATGAACTTCTCCGTCTTCGCTTTTCTCGCGCTTGCGTTCTCCACAAGCTCAAGAATTCTCGAAATGGTTGATTCCTTGAGCTCTTTTGTAACTTTGACCGTCAAAAGACCGCTCAGGTTTACCATTCCCGAGAGGATTTCCTCCCCTTCCTTCACAGTCCTCGGAACGCTCTCCCCAGTTAAAGCAGAGGTATCAACGCTTGAGCTTCCCTCGATGATAACTCCATCAACAGGAACCCTCTCACCTGGCTTTATGACAATTATGTCTCCCACTTTAAGCTCTTCGGGCTTGACTCTTACTATCTTATCGCCCACCTTGAGGTTTGCGTACTCCGCCTTTAATGCCAGCAGTGCCCTGATGGAGCGCCTCGACCTGTTAACCGCTAAGTCCTGGAAGAACTCACCCACGATGTAGAAGAGCATAACTCCCACAGCTTCGGGATATTCATGAATGGCAAACGCTCCCAGCGTGGCTATGGCTATGAGGAAGTTCTCGTCAAAGACGTTGCCGTGGATTGAGTTCACAAAGGCGTTCCTGAGAACCTTCCACCCAACGAGGAGGTAGCTCACCACAAATATCCCGAACACAAAAGGGTTGTCGTAGTTGTAGTAGTACCTCAGGACTATCCCTACGGCAAACAGCAGGAGCGAGGGGATTATGAAGTAGAGCATCCTCTTCGGGTCGTCGTGATCGTGATGATCGTGTTCATGCTCATGCTCCTCCTTTTCGATGATCTTAACCCCGGGCTCAACCCTCTTTATTATCTCCTTTGCCTTTTCGATGTCCCCTTCTATTATGGCTTCTTTGGTGGTGAAGTTGACCAGGGCAAACTCGAAGCCCTCCTTCTTTAAAGCCTCCTCTATTTCATAAGCACAGCTTGCGCAGTCAAGTCCCTCCAATTTAAGCTTCTTCGGCATGATTATTCCTCCATGTGCTTTAACGCGACCTTCAAAATCTCCCTTATATGCTCGTCATCCAAGCGATAAAAGACGTTCTTACCGTCTTTCCTGTAGGTCACGATTTTCCTGTCCTTCAGGATTCTCAGCTGGTGAGAGATAGCTGAGACTGAAAGGCCTGTGATGTTGGAAAGATCACAGGTGCAAAGCTCATCTTCAAGGAGAGCGAAGAGTATTTTAAGCCTCGTTGGATTCCCCAATGCATCAAAAAAATCCGAGATTTCCAAGATTAACTCCTCCTCAGGCAGTTTTTCTCTGGCTTTGAGAATTTTATCAAGATGTTCTTCATACACCTTACACACTTCTGTCATTTTTCATCACCTCTACATTTGAGCAATTGTGCAAATGTTTTATAAACCTTTCCATTTCGAAACATATCGAAAGACTACACAGAGACTACCAGAATAGAAATCCCCAGAGCAATCGGGAAGTATGGAATAGAATATTTATGGAAGTCCCTTATACCAATCCCAGAGATGCGGAGGGCTATAAGATTGGCGAGAGAACCAATCACTATTCCAGTACCACCGAGATTTACACCAAGTGCCAAAGGGAGCCATTCTGGTTTTCCTGCAGAGATCAAAACCACAGTTGCAGGAACGTTGCTTATCAATTGACTTAACCCAGCAGAAAGTAGAACTACACTTATGGAACTTTTTAATGGGGGCAAAATATTAAAAGCACGCATGAGCATAGAGAGCTCTTTAAAATCGATGAATATAAAAGCAAATGTAATAATCAATGCAATATCAATAGAGAGCAAGATCCTTCGCTCAGCAATTGCTAAGATGGCAATAGTTAAAGGAAGTGCCCACAGTGCATGTCCCAGTTGAATCAACACGACATCTACAAATAACAATGTTGCGGATGAAAACATTAGAGTTTTGTTAAGCTTCACATCTGGCATTGTGAGTACTCGAAACGATTTCTTACTCTTCCCCATAGACACAAACAGAAGCAGAATAAACACCCACAGGGAGACATAGGGAAGCATTGTTAGAATAAATTCATGTACAGAAATCCTATACACCCTCCACATGATTATGTTCTGCGGATTTCCGATAGGGGTTAATGCTGACCCTACATTTGCAGCAATTGCCGTTAAGCTAACTGCTTTTTTCACGTCTACTTCTGCAATTTTAGACATGGTCATGATAAGGGGAATAAACACAAACATGGCAGTATCATTCATTATAAGTGAGGATGAGAATGATACAATGACTATCATGATAAACAGAAAGCGTTTTTCGTCACCATCTGAAAGCTGTATTATGTAAGGAGCGATTCTTGTGAAAACACCAGAAAGTTCAAGACCTCTTGATACCATAATGAGGGATACTATCGCTGAAAGACTTTCATAATCAACGAGTTTTAGGGTTCTTCCAAGCAGGGAGTTATCTACAATTAATAGCAATACATATAGTAATAACAAAAGAGCAAGGAACAACTCTCTTTTGGCACACAATGCTATGACCCTAATTAGTCCCCTAATATTAAATGACGTATCTCCTTACCTCCTCTGTAAGGCCGTAATCAGGTATGAGCTCCCTACCATCGTAAGAAACTTTAACATGCATTATTATGAGTTTATTCCATGCCACTGGAATTGCCCATGCATCTTCTGGCTCCCTAAATTCTGCAGCTTCAATGACATATGCCTCCTTTAATGCAGCCTCAATTATTTGTCGAACTTCTTGGGGGTCAATTTCAACATTCCACGCTCTAACAGGTCTCCCCTTAGGAGATGGGGCTTTTAAATATGGATCATAGTGTATTCTGTCTATGGCAACATCCATGTACATTACTGGCACATCAACATGTGTTTCACCGGCTGGTCCCCTTCGTATCAAAGGAACCCCTACAGTAAAAAGAGATAGAGCAGTTTTAACAGCATCAATGGCTCTATTTATGAGTTCTGGATCAAAAACTTTTCTATACTCTTTCCCGCCACCTTTTATTGGAGGAGGTGTTGGGGCTACCATTTCAGCAACCTCCGTTATGATTGTTGATTGAGTCATATAAACCCCTAAATAATCTTTTCCTTATAACAGCTTATGTATTCTAACCGACTTTACTCCAAAGAAAGTAAATACACTCCAAAAAACATCAAAACGCCAAAAAATAATTTAATCGCAGTAAAGCTCTCCCCAAGGATTAGAAAGGCAAAGAGAGCGCCGATTAAAGAGGAAGTCGAAAAAATTGCCCCCGTCTTCATGGCGCCAATCTCTCTTAAGGCGAACAGGAACAGCACGATGGAAAAGCCTATGCTGAAAGCACCGACCGTTAAAATGTACGGAAGGCTTTGAAGCGGGATGTGGAAGGGAATTCCAATTAAAGAAGCCAGAGTTAATAGCGCGCTCCCTCCAAACAGCCCTTTCAGTGAGGTTACCAGTAGCAGATCCCTCTTAACGCTTAACAGCTTGCTCAAATTGTTGTCCACCGCCCATGAAAAACCTGCCAAGATTATTAAAATGTTCCCAAGGATGCCCCTGCTCAGCTCCACTTCCCTAAAGTTCTCCGTCGAGATCACAGCGGCTCCAATTAGGATTAAGAGAATTCCGGTAATGCTTCTTCTTGAGACTTTTTCTTTAAAAACCAAAAGGGCTATTAAAACGGTGAACAGCGTCTCGGTGTTGAGGAGCAAAGATGCGTTAACAGCTGTTGTCTTATTCAAGCCAAACATGAACGAAAGAGGTGCCAAAAAGGAGCCAAAAAGCACTATAAGAGTCAACAGCAGGAGGTCTCGCCCTGAAAAGTATTCCTGAGTTTTAACCTTAAATTCAAGCCTTCCGAGGATTTTGTCCTTGAGCGGCGTAAAGCGGAGGAGCATTAAAACTATCCCCGCTGTTAGATAAATGCCTCCCGCTATTATCATCGGATGAACAGCTCTAAGAGCGATCTTATTCAGCGTTGAACTTATTCCAAAGAGCAGAGCCGCTAAGAGAGCGCTCACATAGCCATAGTGATGGGTCATGCTATTAATTCCTGTGCAGAGTTTTATAAGGCTAGCTCACACGAAAAGAAAGAAGATAACACAGGATTACACGATTCAAAGATTTTTCACATCGCACAGCACGGCATTTTTGATACGTCCCCCTTGAAGGAAAGTGCGGCAAGCTTTATGGCCTCGCTCATCGTCGGGAAGACGTGGAGGGTATCTACAACATCATCCACCGTCATCCTGCTCCTCAATATCATCACCGCTTCGTGGATTATCTCGGCAGCGTTGTGGGCTAAGATGTGGACTCCGAGGATTTCGCCGGTTCCGGCATTTATGACCATCTTTATCAGCCCCCTCTCCTCGCCGGTTATAATGGCCTTCGGGACGTTTGAGAATTCCACCGTGCTGCACAGGCACTTTGTGACTTTTTGTGCCTCTCTATCTGTTAGACCAACGCTGGCAAGCTGTGGGTCCGTAAAGACGACCCTCGGCACCACCCTGTAGTCCATCTCAACGTTTTTACCCTCCAGAGCGTTTGTCGCGGCGGTAAAGCCCTCCTTGGCGGCGACGGTTTCTAACATGGGCTCACCTATCACGTCCCCGGCGGCATAGATGGTTTGACCTGCTCTAAGCGTCTTATCCACGATCACAAAGCCCCTCCCATCTGTTTTAACATCGGTGTTCTCAAGACCGAGACCGGCGGTGTTGGGCTCCCTCCCCGTTGCGAAGAAAACGTATTCCCCTTCAAACGCCCTTTCCTTTCCCCCAACTTCGGCATGAACCTTAACTCCATCCCCCGCCCTCTCAAGGGACTTTATTCTAACGGAGGTGTTTACATCAATGCCCTCCCCCCTCAAGATGTCCTCAAGCTCTATTGCCAGCTCGGGCTCGGCATGAGGCATTATCCTGACGCTCCTCTGTAAAACGGTCACCTCGCTCCCGGCCCTCGCGAAGATTTGGGCAAACTCCAGCGCCTGGATTCTCCCTCCGATAATTATGACGGACTCAGGAAGTGTCTTAAGCTCAAGGGCCTCGACGTGCGTTAAAATCCTGTCCTTCACTTCTTCAACCCCCTTTTATGGGGAGGATTCTCGCCTTCGCCCCTGTCGCGATGAGGGCCCTCTTGAACTCAACCCTCTCGCCGTTCACCAGGGCCTCATGGTTTGATTCGAACCTCGCGGAACCGCTGACGTAGTCAACGTTATCAAGACCCTCCAGAACATTCTCATACTTCTCTCTCCTGAGCTTCCTCACGAGCTCGTCCTTCCCCTTTAACAGCTTTCCAAAATCGAATTCTCAATCCCAAAGCTCAGACCGGAGTAATGGTTCATCAATGCCCTTTTCTTGAGCTCCAGAGCGGTTAGAATATACTTCGTTGGGACACAGCCGACGTTTACGCATGTCCCCCTATTGGGCCCCTGTTGACCATGAGGGTTTTTACTCCAAGCTCATTGGCTTTTAAAGCCGCGGCAAAACCTGCAGCACCTCCTCCTATTATAAGAAAGTCGTACTTATCCATTTCAACTGCCTCCACTAAAGAAAATGCTCTCAGAAAAGAGGAAAAAAGAAAAGTCAGTGGCAACAGCCATGCCTCTTGTGACCGTGGCCATGTCCGTGGGAGTTCATCTTGTGTCCGTGCTCCATGTGCCCCTCCTTGATAAACTTCTCCGGGTTTGCCTCAAACTGGGCTTTGCAGTGAGGGGAGCAGAAGTAGTAAACCTTCCCTCCATATTCCACTTTAAATTCCGTCTCTTCACCAACTTCCATCCCACAAACTGGATCTATAGGCATTTAAATCACCTCCGCTTCGTAACCAAACTTTGCAACGGCATTAATCAAATCCTCAACCCTGAGCTTTGACTCATCATATTCAACTACAGCCATTTTTTCCTCAAGGCTTACATCAGCTTTAGCCCCAATTTTTTCCAAAGCCCTCTTAATTGTCATTGCACAGTGTCCGCAGCTCATGTTCTTGATCTTTAAAACAACCTTCGCCATTTGAATCACCAGTTTAAACTAAGTATGAAAGTTTATTGCCCTTATCTTTTTCAAAATGGAAATTTATTACGACAAAAACTTTAAAAATTGAAAATTAGAGGGAGTCGATTATTTTTTTGAGCTTTTCTTCCATAGGTTTCATGAGTTCAACAACTTTCTCCCCTGCGATTTTCCAAGCAACGCTCGGAAGTCCAATGCCAATGTAAACTCCATCCTCCCTGACATAGCCAAATGCAGTACAGGGCATTAGTGCTCCAATATTGGGATCAAGCCTGACGAGTTCTGCAACTACTTCACGGTCGCATATGAAGAGCACATGGTAATCCGCTATAATCCCGTCTTCCCTTTCCACTATGCTTACCGGGATTCTCTCTCCCACTATAAGGAAACCTTCTTCTTCGATTTTCTTTTTAAGCTCTTCCCAAAGCTCATCCAAATCTCTTTCGAATCTTCTAACGTAGTAAAACTTCATGGATACCACCTATGTCTCCACCATTATGCATCTGTAAAAGCTATAATCTACATTGTGACTCTCCAAAAATTCTCTGATTTCCTCACTCTCAGCGCCTGGCTGGAACCACAGCTTTTTGAAACCAGTTTCAACGGCTCTCTTTACAGCCTGAAGGCATGCCTTTGGAGGAATCACAAAAACTATTACATCAACATCTTTGGGGAGCTCCTCGACACTTTTATAGCACCTAATTCCCTCTATCTCGTCATAGTTTGGATTTACCGGCAGCACTTTAAAACCTTTCTTTAAAAGATCTTTGAGTATTATATTCCCGTATTTAGCTGGATTTTTCGATGCTCCAACCAAAGCTATCTTCTCAAATTCCTCAACTTTCACTTAACTCACCAAGTTTGAATATTCCTTCATCCTTATTTGTCTTTTGGCATTACCGTTTTTGATAAATAAAAAAAGAATTCATCCCACTGTTTTGAGCCTTTCCCTTTTGGCATTTAATTTAGGCTCTTTGCCATAAGCTCTAAGGACAAGATAAAGTCCGAATATGAGATAGCCAAATTGAACAATAACCCTCCCCCATTCCATTTTTGTAGAGTAACCAAAAAGCACTGCGAATACTGAACCTATTGCGCCTTTGTGAGACCATATGCTATCGCCTGGGATCCCCAAGTCATATGCCTTCTCCCCAAGAAAGCCAAGATTAAATCCTTCCTCCTGCCCCCATTCAATGAGCTCATGTGTTCCATAACCCGCTAATCCCGCTGCCACAAAGACCAATAAAATTGAAGTGTAGTAAAAGAATGTTCTGAGATTTATCTTCATACCAACCCCATATATAAGATAAGCCAACACTAAAGCGCCAATGAGACCTGTTACGATGCCGGCTAAAGTACCGCTTAAATCTTGAGTGGCAAAGGGGGTTAAGAACAACACCGTTTCGAGCCCTTCCCTAAAGACCACTACAAAAGTAAAACCGATTAACGCAAGGGGACTAATTGCCTTACTTACCTTGCTTTCTATCTCAGCTTTGATGTTTTTCCCTTTAGTGGCCATCCAGTATATCATACTCGTAAGGACTACCACCGCTATATACGACGCAACACCCTCGAAGAGCTCCTTCTCTTCAAAGCCTCCATAAAACTTGAGAATCATTACACCCAACATAGTACTCACTAAAAGAGAAAGTCCAACACCAGTCCAGACATCTTTGATTTGATTATTTCTGTTGGTTCTTTTTAAGTATGCGATTATCACAGCCACTATTATTGCCGCTTCAAGTGCCTCTCTAAACGTTATAAGGAACTGTCCAATCATCTTTATACACCTCGTAAATTCTTAGGTCAACCTAATCTAATTTTGCTTACTTATAATGTTTATCTTTACCAAATTGGAATTTCGAATCGTTAGTTAGAAACATTGGTATAGAGTACATTAAAATAGTGATTTCGAAATTTGGAGATAAGATTTCAAACTATTCTCTTCCACAATTTAAAGTCAATACTCATTCCCGAATATGCACATATATGTTACTTACCATTTCAAGAGAAAGCCTTGCAAAAATTTACAAAATGGAAAATGATAGAGCTCAGATTTTTCCCACTAAGTCTAAGCTCACTTTGAGAGTTTCTTTTCCGGGCTCCCAACTTGCAGGACATACTTGCCCAGGATGTTCTCTCACATACTTGGAAGCCCTGAGCCTCCTGAGGATCTCCTTTGCGCTCCTCCCTATGCTGAGGTCGTGCATCTCCATGTGGACGACCTTTCCGTCGGGGTCTACTATGAAGGTGGCCCTCCATGAAACGCCCTCGTCCTCGATGTAGGTTCCGAAGAGCCGGCTTATTTTTCCCGCCGGGTCGGCGAGCATGGGGTATCTTATCTTCTTTATAGCTGGCGATGTGTCGTGCCAGGCCTTGTGGACGTAGGCGGTATCGGTCGAAACGCTGAGGATTTCAGCCCCTTCCTTCTTGAACTCCTCGTAATAGTCGGCCAGCTCCTCAAGCTCCGTCGGGCAGACGAAGGTGAAGTCAGCCGGGTAAAAGGCAACCACAACCCACTTGCCCCTGTAGTCTGAAAGCTTGATCTTTCCGATGTCGTCCTTCTCTGGAAGGTACGCATCGGCCTCGAAGTCCGGAACGATTTCTCCAACCTTCACCATTTCGGTATCACCGTCTTTTATTAGGTCAGTCTAATTTATATGGGTTTGCCTAACAAAATGAAAAGTTCCGAAATTCAAAGCATGTCATTTTGAAGGGCAAATTTAAAATATCGTCGGGATAACTTTCTTCGGTGATAATATGAAGGTTAAGATAATTCTCGGAACGGCAAGGGAAGGACGGAAGAGTGAGAAAGTCGCGGAATACCTCGTGAAGAAGGCCGGGGCACTCGGCTGGGAGGCCGAGCTTATAGACGTCAGGGACTACCTCCTGGCCTACACCCACCGCTGGAAGGTAACTCCCGAGATGGAGAGGTACAGGGATAAAATCCTTGAGGCCGATGCCCTCGTCATAGTTGCCCCCGAGTACAACGGGAGCTATCCGGGGGAGCTGAAGATCCTCCTCGATACCATCTACGACGAGTACGAAGGACTGCCCCTGGGCATCGTCACAGTCTCCAGCGTTACGGGGGGAGTACGGCTCCTCATGGAGCTCAGAACGGCCGCGGTGAACTACCGCATGCTACCGGTCGGGCAGGTTCTCTTCTATAACGTCGACGACCTGTTCGATGGTGAAGAGCTGAAGGACGAGAAGTACAAAGAACGGGTTGAACGGCTTTTCAGGACCCTTGAGAAGTACGCTAAAGCTCTTAGGCCAATAAGGGAGGAGGTAAGGGAGAAGCTGAGGGAGAAGACAGAGGGAGTCTAATCCCTATCCCCTCCCCCCAGCCCCATGAAGTAAACCGTCGCGGGACAGCCCGAGCACTTCTTGCCGTAGATGTAGCACTCCGTGCAGACCTTCCCGCAGGGGGCAACTTTCCTCGTCGGCTCCAGCTTGAAGTCAACGAACTCTGGATAGGCCGGAGACGAACCAAGGGAGACGTCCATTTCCTTGACGGACTCCATAGGCCGTATAGTGTTCTCTATGGTGGCCTCAAGGGCGGAGTAGCTCTCCGCTATGAGTGCCAGGTTTAGGTTGTACTTGCCGGTCGTCGTGGCGACGAAGACCGTTCTCGGGCACTTTGCAAAAACGTCCGCCAGCTTCTCAGCCTCGTCCATGCTCCGAACCTTGAGGTTCACCACCGCGGAGACAAAGTTCCTCTTCCTGATGTTCAGCAGTGCCTGAACCCTTAAGTCCCCCCGCCTCTCCAGCTTTTCAAGCCTCTCCCTCGCGGAGGGGTGGCTTATCCCCAGTTCCCTCGCTATCTCGGACACCTTCATCCTGCCGTTCTTCCTCAGCAGGCGGTATATCAGCAGGTCGCGTTCGTCCATAAAACCACCTTCATTTTGAAGGTTTTTGCCTTCAATTTCCTGGGAAATAAATATAATCATTTCGAAATTTTCTAAAAATTGAGGTGATTTCGATGGAGAGAAACGAGGGAGCCCTCGACAGGCTTTTGAGGATAGTTATAGGAATAGTACTGCTCGGCATATGGGCAGGCATGAACGTGCCCTACGAGACCGTGCTTTTGATAGTCGGACTTATTGCACTGGTGACCGGACTTACCGGCTTCTGTGCAATTTATAAACTCCTCGGCATAAGTACATGCAAAGAATGCTGAGGTGAAAGGGTGAAGCGCGTAATCAAAGCCTTGATAATTTCAGGTGAGCTGCTCATAGCGGCCAGTCTGGCACTGATGGTAACCGGCCTGGCAATGAACGACCCGACATCAACCCTTGGGTCGCTGATGAGCTATGAAACGGCCAGGAGAGTCCACACCATAGCGTCGTACCTCTTCATCCCCCTCTTTTACGTCCACACGGCGGCGGGCCTTCTCGTTATTGCGAACAGAACAGAGAGGCTGAAAACAGAAAAGGCCAGGAGGACACTTGTCGGGGCCTGGACAGTCCTCACGGTGCTCCTCGTGGTGGCAGGATTTACCGCCTTCGGCACGGGGCGGTCGGCGTTCGGAAGCGTCCAGGCCACAGCGGTGCTGACCCTCGAAGAGGTCGCGAAGCACAGTACCGAAAACGACTGCTGGATCATCGTCAAGGACAGGGTTTACAACGTCACCTCCCTGATAGACACCCACCCCGGCGGTAGGGACGCAATACTGAAATACTGCGGCACAAACGCGACCGAGGTCTTTTTCAACGAGCATACTGAAAGGGATTATGAAGCACTCCAGCAGTACTATATCGGCACAATCAACGGGTCGATCGTTAATCAAGGAAACAGCACAGAAAAGGGCTGATGGGGACGGCTGACGTCCCCTTTTAAGGTTTTATCAGTTGCTTTCCCCGTTACCCGGGGCGAAGACGCCGATTCTGACTGGTTTGTCCATGACCACCGTCATTGCCCTGATTGAGACCTTTCCGTTCTCGTCGAGAACCTTGAGGGCAATCACGGAAATTTCCTTACCCGTCTGAGGGTTTCTGCCGGTCCACACCTCAAGGAACGTTCCTCCGAGGTACTCCGGCGGCATCTTTGATGCCATAGCTGGACCGGTCACAGCCACGAAAACCTCTCCGCCCGAATCCATGACCGCCAGCTCAACGGGCGGGATGAACGGGCCAGTTCCAAAGTCCGTTACGTTGATGTACCTGAACTCTGGAAGCGGCGCGGGGTTAAAGGGCCCGGTGCCAAAGTCTCCAAGGATGCCCCTGAGGAACGGGGCCGTGTTTCCGCGCTCCATGCGGAAGGCGGTGTACTCACTGGTTCTCATCGGGGTAACCCCTCTGATGTCGTTCACCCGCTCACCCACGGGTGCATCCTTTACCCATCCTGCCCCCGCGGCTCCTGCGGCAAACCTTCCGGTCTCGGCCCTGAAGTTCACGAGCTGCTCCGCCAGCTGTTTGAGGTCTGCCCTCTGGCTTGAAACCGGTTCAAAGGTCTCGTTGGTTGACGGCTCAAAGATGATGGGCATCATCGTGAACTCCTCCTCGCAGACCTCCATGGGTTCAAGCGTGACGTTGATGTTGAGTTCAAGCGGCCGGTAGCAGAAGCCTCCGTTCGGAGGGTCTGCCTTCGCCACAAAGCCTATGACCTCTCCATCTATTCCAGGTATCCGGTAAATTCCCTTCTTGTCGGGCGTTATCCTGTCTATCTCCCTTCCGGTTTTGGGATCCATGAGCACCATGACTCCGGGCTTTGATGAGTTGCTGAGAACCCGTATCCCAGTCTTGTTCTCCGGAACACCCACGAGTAGCACGGTTCCGTTCCTTCCAAGCATTCCAATGGGTGCCACTGCAAGCTCAAAGGTTATCCCGCCGTAGGTCTTTCCGGTGAGGTAGGCATCCTCGAAGGGAACAGGCTCGACGGTAGCGTTCCCGGTGCCGGGCTCAAAGATGAAGGGCGCCAGTCCCGGTGATGGACACACTGGGGGATCCTCCGGCTCTTCCGTGAGGGTGGTTAGCGTGTAGGTGTCCAGGGGGAGAGGCCTGTAACAGAAGCCTTCGTCGTCAACCATGCCAACAAGCGTGGTATTCACCGGCGGAATCCGATAAACTCCGTTTCTATCGGGCTTGACCCGCAGGACAGTCCTTCCGGTGCCGGGATCAATGAGGCGCATGACTCCAGGAGAGTCTCCCATAGCATAGATCATGAAGCCCTTCTTTGGAACACTTATCCTGACAACTGCCAGCTGACCGGCTCCCACGGTTCTTCCGCCCTCACGGATTCTGACGAGCGAACCGCTGCCGAAGTGATATATCTCTATGCTCTGGGTTTCATAACCCTTGGTGAGCTCCATCATCCTGGCCACCATTTTGTCTCTGCCCAGGGGCACCATCTTTCCGTTATCCACGATGAAGAGCTTCCCGTCTTCCCTGTAAAACCCTTCTATCGGCTCGCCCGTGGTGGCATTCTCCCAGTAGGCCGTCTCAACGGCGCTTATGACCATTAAATTCCTGAGCTCTGCCAGCTGGAGGTACTTTGAATATGCCAGCTTTTCCAGCAACAGAGTCTTTTCCCTTCCGATCGAGTGCGTCGCATCGCGCTCAAGTGCCTTGGTCTCTTCAACCAGACCGCTCAGCATAAAGGGATTAAGTTTGCCTTTGAGTTCTCTGATCTCCCCGTTGTATGAGGAGATCGCCTTTAAAAGGTCGTCTTGATGCTTTTCCTCTTCAGAGATTTGAGGAGACATTGTGGTGGGTTGAGACATAGTCTCGTCCGTTTTAGTCTGGGTCTCGGTAACGTTTCTTTGGTCGATACAGCCTGAAATAAAAATCCCGACCATTACAATTCCCAAAAGCAGTGCAAAGCCTGCAATTTTCCTTTTTTTCATTTTTAAACCCCTTTCTGTCACGAAACACTGAAAAATCAAAAGAAAATTTTATGGCAAGTGACTTATAAATTAAGTTAGATGACAGGGTATATAACAGTTATGCTTTACAAAATTTAAAGGATTAAACAGAAAGTGTATCACCTTTTAATAGCAATAAGAGACGTAAACACCGCCATCAGTGCTATTTCGTATGTCTCTATCAGCGCCACCGAGGGCCAGGGGATGAAGGTTCCCAGCAGGGCGAGTGCAAAGAGTGCCACAGAGCCATAGCGGATAGCCCTGTCCTTTGAACCCGCTCCGTAGATGAGCATCCCAAGGAAGAACTGCACGAAGAAGTAGGTCGAGACGAAGCCATGGGGCCGTGTCCCGGCATGAAAAACGCCAATGAGCGCAAGGAAGATGGCGGAGATGCTGACGTAAGCCCCTCCAACTGTCTGGAGCTTGTTTTCCGCGGAGAGCATTAAGTACACCGAAAACGCAAGCACGAACACCGCTGTGACCATCAGCCCGTAGTTGTATATCCATGAAGCCCGCGCCATCTCCGGCGAGCCAAGGTCGCTCAGGGCGTTGCTCCAGAAGGAAAACCAGGGGTTTTTGCCTATACTCCATGCGACAAAGAGCCAGTATACTACAACGCCGGCTATTCCGGAGTACTTGAGGTGCCTCATCATGATATCAGTTTGACTCAGAGAAAATAAAAGTTTTCCCAAAACCGAAAATAATATTTAAAGAGTTATGAAACATCAGAGAAGTCCCTCTATGAGCTCCCTGACGTTGCTTCTTGCCTTACTGCGGAGCCTTTCGAGGTGACTGCTCAAAGCCTCTCCAATGCCGTGGACGAAGAGGCTCATTGCCTCGTCGCTGTCGAGTCCCCTCGACCTCAGGTAGAAGAGCGCATCTTCGTCGAACTGCCTCACCGCCGAGGAGTGGAATGCTGATTCGATTTCTCCTGTATCTACCTCAAGCATCGGCACGCTGACGCCGAGTGAACCCTCGTCCATTATGGTTATCTGGGAGACCACACCGCTCGATGAGTTCCTGGCACTCTCAAAGACCTTCGCAACCCCCCTGTGAACCGTCCAGCCGTTCTCGTATGAAAAGCCGTGAACCCTCGTCTCGCTCACGGTCTTTTCCCCGTACTGGAGGACGTTGGTGAGGTAGTCCACGGCTCTTCCGATGGCTATCGGCATGCCCCTGAGTATCAGCCCGCTCTTTGCCCCCTCAAGGGAGTAGTCCTCGCGGTGGTGGCTCATCTCCCCGGCGCTTATGACCGTGAATGCCCTGACCCTGGTTCCTTCCCCGAGGCTCGCCCTGAGGAGGTAGTGGGATAAAGAGCTGTGCCTTCCAACGGTCAGAACCTCAAGCTCGGCGTTCCTGGCCTTAAGCTCGACCACGAGGGACTTCGTCCCTTCCTCGGCCATGTCGTAGATTATTATCGGGGCCCTGACGTTCTCGGCCTCGATGCTTATGTGGTGGCTGATGAATGCCTTAGCCGAGAGGTGGGATACTATGACGAGGGGCTCCACCAGGTCTCTGGTAATCCTCAGTCTGTACGCTTTCCTGAGGGCGTAGAAGTGGAAGCCGAGGATTCTCGACTCCTCCGGCTGGGAAAGGCCCAGCATCCCCTCGCTCAGCTCAACACCCTCCGGAAGGCCGAACTCGACCTCGCTTCCCGATAGAACAACGTGCCCCCTTATCGGAACCTCACCGGCGTTAGCCTCTGTCGGCAGTTTGAGCGGCGAGTTCTCCTCGAAGAGCTTCCACTTGGTGTAGCTCTTTATGGTTGGGCTGTCACCGTACTTCTGGTAGGTTAACCTTTCGAGTGCTTCCCTCTCAATGAACATCAGCCAACACCCCCGACCTCGCTGAACTCAAGCTCTATGACCTTCTTGAGAACCTCGACGTACTCGAAGGGCAGTCCCTCCAGTATCTCGCTGATGAAGCCGAGCACGATAAGGCTCTTGGCCTCTTCCTCACTTATACCACGCGAGTTCATGTAGAAGAGCTTGTCTTCGCCGAGCTTCCCGGTCGTTGCCTCGTGGATTATGCTCGCTGTAGGCTCGTCGCTCTGGTTGTGCGGGTATGTGTATGCCCTGCTCTCCTCGTCAAGGATTAGCGAATCACACGAGACCGTGGCAATGGAGTTCTTCGCGCCCTTAATAATCCTCACCAGCCCGCGGTATATGTTTATGCCGCCGTTGGCGCTTATGCTCTTGGAGACTATCTTCGAGCTCGTGTTTGGAGCCAGGTGCCAGGTTTTAGCGCCGGTGTCCTTCATGAAGGGCCCGTTGCTCAGCGAGACGACGTACTGAGCTGTCCTTGCCCCTTCGCCCTTCAGGACGCTCGACGGGTAGGTGTAGGTTATTTTGCTCCCGATGCTGCCCTCTATCCACTCGACGTAGGCGTTTTCCTCTATTATTGCCCTCTTGTTGTTGAAGTTGATGACGTTCCTGCTCCAGTTCTGTATCGTGGTAAACTTGACGGTGGCATTTCTGTGAGCGTATATCTCGACCATGCCGTCGTGGAAGGAGAAGCCCTTGTACATCGGTGCCGAACAGCCTTCAATGAAGTGTATGTAGCTCCCCTCGTCCGCGACCAAAAGCGTGTGCTCGAACTGTCCCTCCAATGCAGAACCTATGACGAAGAAGGCCTCGACAGGGAAGGGGATTCTGACACCCTTCGGTACGTAAACGAAGACCCCACCGCTCCAGAGGGCGTGGTGTAAGGCTGAAAACTTGTGCTCTCCAGCGGGGAATACCCTGCCGAAGTACTTCTTCACAAGGTCAGGGTACTTCTGGAGGGCTTCCTCCATGGGGAGCATTATTATGCCCTTCTTCTCGAACTCCTCTTTGAGCTTCGAATAGACGCTTTCGCTGTCAAAAACTGCCGTTAAGCCGGAGAGAAACTTTTTCTCTATCTCTGGAATATTTAAGCGCTCAAATGTTCTCCTGATGTTTTCTGGCAAATCGTCCCAATCCCTAACTTCACTGCCTATCTCAGGCTTGGAGTAGAGGGTAAGGCTCTCAAGATCAAGCTCCTCAACACCGACAACCCACTTGGGCATCGGGAGCTTGTGAAAAAGTTCAAGTGCCCTGAGGCGGTGCCTGAGCATCCACTCCGGCTCGTTCTTTATCCGCGAGAGCTCCTCGATCATATCCTTTGTCAGCTCTCCCTTCAGCTCTATCTCCTTGGGGTATGGTACCGCCGTCCCGAGTATCTCCTCAAGCGAGCCGGCCTTGAGTATCTCCTCAAGCCTTGACTGCTGTCCCATTTTCCTCCACCGCCGCGAAGCCCTTCTCCTCTATGAGCTTTACAAGCTCCATCCCGCCGGAGACGACGAGCCTGCCCTCCTTCAGCACGTGCACCCTCTGGGGGTTCAGGTACTCCAGTATTCTGCCGTAGTGGGTGATGAGGAGTATCGCCGTCCCCTCGCTGTGCAGCTTGGCTATAATCCCTGCGATGACCTTGAGGGAATCCACATCAACTCCGCTGTCCGGCTCGTCGAGGATGAGAAGCTTGGGCCTCACGAGATATGCTTGGAGCATCTCAAGCTTCTTCCTCTCACCGCCTGAAAAGCCTACGTTGAGCTCCCTGGAGAGGATTGAGCTGTCAAAGCCGAGCTCCTCCACAGCATTAAAGATTATTTCATAGGCTTCAACCTCGTCCACGCCCCTTAAATTTTTCAGTACCCTCTGGAGAAACTGGAGGACCTTAACTCCCTCAACTTCAACCGGATGCTGGAAGCTGAGGAATATACCGTTTCTTGCTCTCTCTTCCGGCTTCATTTCAGTTATATCCCTGCCAGCAAAGATTATTCTTCCCGAACTTACTTTATACCTTGGATGACCTGCTATAGTTAAAGCTAATGTAGATTTTCCACTACCATTTGGACCCATAACAACGTGAAGCTCGCCCTCGCCAATGCTGAGTGTGATACCCCTAAGTATCTCTTTATCCATAACTTTGACATGTAAATCTTCCACTTTCAACATGTTCATCACCGTCCTTTAACTACACGGAATTGGGTAGAAAAGTTCACTTTTAAAACCTTTCTTCACAAATGTGTGTAATGAAAATTAAAGATGCCACAATCCAGAAACTCACAACATGAATTTGTTCATCTCCTCAAGAGCATCAAGAATTCTTTTGAACTCCTCCGGCTTCCCCTGAGTTACAACTCTCTCAGGTCTGAATGGACAGTCACAATATGGGTACTCCAGAAACGCTTGATACGTTCCGATTTCTCTTGCAATCTTAATTATCTCCTCTTTGTCCATTCCTAAAAGAGGCCTGTGTATTGGAAAGCGTACACTCATGGTCTCAAAATAGAGGTTAGTCAGCGTCTGTGAAGCAACTTGCCCAAGGGAATCACCGGTCACAATACCCAGTGCGCCTTTCTCCCTTGCTATCTCAGCAGCCCTCCTCAGCATTGCTACCTTGCACACAACACATGTCCATTCTCTCATATTGAGCCTGTTCAATGTCACAACATATGGCTTCAGAACTTCAAAGTGATTCTCTATGATGAGCTCAATATCCCTTGGAGAATAGTCATTGAGTATATTAACGGTCTTTTCTACAACTTTTCTTGCATTCTTTCCTTGATCAAAGTGAACCGCTATGATCTCGGCTCCCCTTTTCATCATAAGAAATGCAGCCACCGGTGAATCAATGCCGTCGCTTAAAAGGGCAACGACTTTCCCCTGGGTGCTTACCGGCAAGCCACCAACACCTTTGATCTTTTCAAGGAAAACATATGCCTTTTTCTTTATAATCTCAATACCTATTGTGAGCTCTGGATTCTCCAGATCAACTTTCCATCCAAATTCCTTAACAATGAAGGCACCGATTTCTCTGTTAACCTCAACGGAAGTTTTGAGAAAAGTCTTGTCCAACCGCTGGGTTTCCACTTTGAAGCTCTTTGGATTCAGCCCTTTCAAGGCTTCTCTTAAATAGTTTGGAACTTCTTCATAACTCATCTCTCTCGCCGGTGAAACAGAAACAACTCCAGGAACTTTTGCTATGATTTTTGCAGCCTCATCAGGGGCATCAACTAATATCCTCCCTCGAATTAGCTCTGCTCTTGCTTCAATACCCTTTCTCCTTAATGCAGCTAAGATATTTTCCATCAGCTTCCTTTCAAATTCTCTCCGCCTTCCCCTCTTTACTGCTATTTCTCCGTATCTAACCAGTATCATAATTAACCACCCAAATAGCGTGCGAAGAAGTTTTTGGCTTCCTTTTCGTCCTCTACTCCCCTGACTACCATCCTTCCGCTCTTAAAGATTAGAATTTCAGCATAGTCGTCCTCAAACTGTATGAACTGTGAGGTCTTGAGGTATTCCTTGCCCAGAGCTTCAAGCCTCTTGGCAAGCTCATCAAGGTTCACAGACATTTTTTCAGGTGGTGTTACTTGGATTGAGCCGTCACACATCCTCTCAATTTTCATCTGCTTTTCCAAGAACGTGAAGTTGTGCCTAACGCAGGCTTCACAGTCATCTCTTCTTGGAATCTCTATCTTCTCAAAATCCAAGGTCTTTGTATCAAAGAAAATCATTTCACTTTTCACTTCCTCTCCCAAGAGTATTTTTACCGCAAGTGCAACCGCAAGTGAGGCAGCCAAAGGGGGAACATAGCTCATTATCCCAGCAACGGCGCATGTGGGCATGGGTCTTGAGGGTAGTTTGGGCATCAGACAGCGGAAACAGGCAGTTTTCCCGGGAATTATTGGCATTATGTTGCCATACGTGCTTAAAACTCCAACATAAATCCATGGCTTTCCAGTTTTTACCGCATAGTCGTTTATGACCTGGCGCGTGTAGATGTTGTCTGTTCCATCAATGATCAAGTCAGCCTCATCCAAAAGGTTTACGGTTGACGGATTTAAATCCTCAAAATAACCCTTAACCCCAAATTTTTCCTTTAAAACTTCGACCTTTGGTTTTTCCACATCTTCTTCGTCATATATAGTTCTCGGCAGGTCATTGTAGTCCACAAAATCCCTATCAACAACTATAATCTCACCAACACCAACTTTTTTCAGAAAATAAACCTCCCAGCTCCCAAGTGCTCCAGCTCCCACTACTGCAACCTTAGATTTCATGAGCTTTTTCTGACCCTCTAAACCGATGATTGGAAAGTGTCTTGAAAATATCTCCATTCCTATCACCAAACTTCATTACACTCCCACTATTTATGAAGTTATCCTCAACAAATAAATCTGGGAAAAATAGGGGAGATATAGAAAATTCAGCCTCCGGCCTGGAGGAGAAGTCCCGGAAGCTGGGGCTGTCTCTGGCCGAGCTCCTGATCGAGCATGAATATGACCTGCGGGCTGTCCTTGGCGAACTTGAGCTTGTCCACTATCTTCTTGACGTTTGCCTCCTCCTCGACCTGCTCGTTGATGAACCACTCAAGGAACGCCCTCGTTGAGTAGTCCTTCTCCTCCTCAGCAAGGGCAGCGAGCTCGTGTATGTGTCTGGTTATGAACTGCTCGTGCTCGTACGCCGCTTCAAAAGCGGCAAGCGGTGAGTCCCACTCCTTAGGTGGCTGCTCTATTGCTTTCAGCTCGACCCTGCCGTTCCTGTCGTAGATGTAGTTGTAAAACCTTAGGGCATGTCCAAGCTCTTCTTCAGCTTGTGCCTTCATCCAGTTAGCAAAGCCTTCAAGGTTGAGATCCTCGAAGTAGGCTGCCATTGAAAAATACAGGTATGCAGAGTACAGCTCCCTATTGAGCTGTTCATTTAGTGCCTTCAACATCTTTTCGCTCAGCATTTTCATCACCAAACTATAGTTACGAGGAGTTACTTAAAAGCTTTCGCTTTATACCTTACCAGCCAATTATTTAACCCTAAAAGGAAAAATTAAAGCGCTTTCAGGAGCTGATAGATAACTGAGAAGTCCTCATCTTCAATCCCCCTGGAGAATGCCATGGTGTAGATTTCTTTTACCTGAGCATTTAAGAATACCGGCTTTCTGACACTTTTTGCCAGGTCGTAGGCATATGTTAGATCCTTTAAAAGGTTTTTAACTGAGAAATGGGTTGAGAAGTCCTCCTTAAGAAGCTTTTCCTTCTTGGCTTTTAAAACAATAGAATTCCCAGCACCATTCTCAAGGATTTCGATAAGCTCACTCTTTTCTATTCCTGCTTTTTCTCCCAGTGCAACGGCCTCCTCAATGGCAACCATAAACGCCCCAAGTACAAAGTTATTTATGAGCTTCAGCTTGGTGGCCTTTCCAGGCTCTTTAAAGTAAAATATCTTTTTTCCAAGCCTCTGGAGATAGGGAAGTACAATCCTATATGCCTCCTCGTTGCCGCTGCGTAAGTTGCTCGTTCCCTGCGGCGAGCATTTCAAAGATTGAAGTTGCTTAGTTTCATTATGAAAATTTTTTCAAGATAAAGCTTATTTAGTGCCAGCATGCCAGAACTCCAAGGGTGAGAGAAATGTTCAGATACAGAAAGAAGGTTGGATTAAGCTTTGAAGAGGCTGAAAGGAAGTTCAAAGAAGAGCTCAAAAAGAGGGGCTACAAAGTTGTCTTAGAGATGAACGCAAGTGAAGTCATAAAGAGAAATGTTGGAGCGGAATTCGAACCGTATAAAATCTTCTACATCTGCAATCCCAAGGTCTTCTATGAAATGACAAAGAGAGAATACGAAATTGGATCTTTTGCTCCATGCCCAGTTCTCCTTTACAAGAAGGAGGACAACGTTTACTTTGCAATAAATACCGCCGAAGAGATCCTTGACATCATCAGAGAGCCTCTTGAAGTTGTTAAAGACATTCTAAAGGAGCTTTAAGCTCCCCTACACTTATCCCTTTGTATTGCCCCCTATTTTCAATATTTATAAAGTCCAAGGTCGAACTACCAAATATGCACGAAGTTGAAATCGACGGCAAGAAAATCAAATACGAATTAATTCTACGTCCTGTTCGGTATATGAGAATTTATGTTCACCCTGAAGGTTATCTAAGAATAGTCTCCCCAACTCGGAATGTAAAGCCCATTCTGAAATCAAAGGAACGCTGGATTTTAAAAAATCTTGAAAAAGTTGAAAGAGGAAAGACGTTGGCATCCCGTGGATTCCCGCTTTTTGGAAGATTCTATGAAGTTCGAGAGTGCGGAAAGACTGAGATTTTTAATGATGTCATTTGTGTTTCAAACCTTGAAAGCCTGAAAAGAAAAATCAGAAGGGAGCTTAAAAAGAAAATTGACAAAATAATTGAGAAGAGAGCAGAGGAAATTGGAAAAAAGCCAAACAAGGTGTTCATCAGAGTTCAGAGAAACAAGTGGGGTAGTTGCTCCTCAAAAGGAAATCTAAGCCTGAACATAGCACTTGCAGCTCTTCCAGAGGAGCTTTTGGATTATGTCATGACCCATGAGCTTGCCCATCTGTTGGAGCTGAACCACTCCAAACGCTTCTGGAAGCTTGTGGCAAAAATCCACCCAGATTATAAGAAGAAGAGGAATGAGCTAAAGCTGTGGTGGGTAATCGTTAATAACAACGAGCTGTGGAAAAAGATTTTGGGTGAGTAAAATGAAGGTGATAATCCTGGGCTCTGGCTCATATAGTGGAACTCCTAAACCCCTGTGCAGCTGTGAAAACTGTGTTAGGGCAAGGAAATATCCTCAATACAGAAGAACCAGATTTTCAGTCTTCATTCCGGAGATAAAAGCGTTGATCGATCCATCACCCGATCTGCACTACCACTTGGAACATTTGAACATGGATGTGAAAAGGGTTTTCATAACCCATGCCCACTTTGATCACATAGCTGGACTTCCAGAACTGCAGATTTTCAGGGGAGTTAAGTTTTACTCCCACGAATATGCGGTAAATACTGCAAAGCACCTTCAAGAGCTTTTCTTAGGTGAGAGAGACTGGGAGTACATACCCTTAGAATTCAACCGCTGGTATGACTTTGGATTTAAAGTTTATCACTTCCCAACGATACATCAGCCAATAAAGGCTGCCGGAGGATTTGTTATTGAGATTGGAAAGAAGAAGATTGCAATTACTGGAGATACTGGGCCGGAGATTTTAGGTGATGAGAATGCTATAGAGATTATGAAAGGCGTTGATCTGCTCATAGCAGAAATGACTAAGAAACAGTCCGTACCAAAAACCCATCTTGGAGTTGAAGATGCAATAAAGCTGGCACAAAAAGTTGAAGCTAAGAAGACGGTTTTTGCCCACATAAGCCACAGCAACTACACTCAAGAGAAGCTTGAAGATATGGTTAGGGATCATGGCTACATGATTGCAAGGGACTTTATGTATGTGGAGGTTTAAAAAGGAAAATCATTCTCCAATAGCCTGCAGGATTATTCTCCTCTTTCTTGGTCTTACATCAAGCTCAACGAAGAATATCTGCTGCCATATCCCTCTGACCAGCTCCCCATCAATGATCGGCAAAACCAATGATGGTCCGAGCAGGGAAGCTCTCAGGTGGGAATGAGCATTGTTGTCAATCAGATCATGCTTATAGCCCTGCCCTTTTGGAACGAGCTCTTTTAATATCCTTTTGAAGTCCTCAAGAAGCCCGCTTTCATGTTCAATCGTTACAACTGCACCTGTAGCTCCCGGGACAAATATTAAGACCTGCCCATTGGTTATTCCGCTTTCCTCTACAAACCTCTCAACTTCATGTGTTATGTCAACGAGGTCAATCTCTCCCCTTGTGGAAAGGTGAAGCTCCCTTCTTACCACTCTCATACCACCACCCCACGGTAACTCCAACTCCAAAGCCTATTAGGTTTGCGATCATATCATAGTACGAAAAGCATCTACCTGGAACAAATAGCTGAAAGTATTCAAGGACGATAGGCAACACAAGAAGAAAAGCTTTATCATATCCCAGAATTCCCAAAATGAGAAACTCCAAGAAGTGTGCAATTTTATCCCCTCCGCTTATTGGAACTGTAGGAACTCGGGGCGTTAGATTAGCATAGAAGAGAAAAACCAAATATGCAAAGAGGATTTTGTCCCTCATAGGTGACTCTCCAGCTTCTTCACCTTCTCAACAACTTCAATTGGATCCCTTCCGAAGATGTAGACACATGGCTCAATTCCAAAAGCCCCCTTGTCTATCACTGCATCCAGGACTCCTTTCCCTTTAAAAAGCTGGACTATCAGCTCAACGGTTTTATCCTCATCCCTCTTCTTCTCTTCAATACTTTCCACTTTGAATCCTGCTTTTCTGAGTGCGTCTTCTATTTTCTCATCGAATTTTATATTAATGACGCTCCTTATCTCTGGGACAACCTTTGAGAGCTCAAGAAGAATCTTCGCTGTATGCCTGCTCACACCAAATTCTGGGGGTAAAGCAAAAGCTTTTCCTTTTACAACTGTTATCCTCCCAGGAACTGCTGCTACATCACTGAAATCTTTAGGCTCGGGCAAAGCATAGGCTATGTTGCTCCTAATTTCTGGAATCAGTTGAAGGAACTTTTCATCTTGCAAGAGCTCACTTAATGCTAAATTCAGCCTTTCCAGTACGTCACTTCTTGATGGTGTTGCTATAAAGATCTCCCTGCAAATAGATTCTTCAACTCCAGCATATTCTGCATAGTATTTGCAGAGAAATCCGCTCCGGAAAAGCTCAAAGAACTTCCTTGATGTGAACTTTATAATCTCACCCCTATCTGCTCCGTAGAGAATGAGATTTGCAATTTCCTCTGCAATCTCCTCAAGCTTGTCCTCCAACTCTTTTTCCAGCTTTCTATACTTCCCTGCCAAATATTTGCTAACCATAGCTTGAGTTATTCCTAAGTACTCCGCTATTTTTGCTTGAGTAAGCCCTTCCTCGTAAAGCTTTTGGGCAACTTTGGCCCTTAGAACCGGCATTATTACCTCAACCCAAAAGACACATGGTGTTTTCATCTTTTCTCCCATTCTTGATTTTTAAAACCGGATTATAAATTTATCCCCCACAGTTATAGACAAATTTGTGTTAAAAAAGGTTTAAATAATGGTAAAAATTTACACGAGAAGGGCTTTTATGCAAGGATGGAAAGGTCGGGATGTTATTAGCATTAGGGATTTTTCTAAGGACGACATTGAATATGTCTTGAACACTGCAGAAAGGCTTGAGAAAGAACTCAAGGAAAAGGGCTCTCTTGAGTATGCCAAAGGAAAAATTCTCGCAACGCTTTTCTTTGAACCATCAACAAGAACGAGATTGAGCTTTGAGAGTGCAATGCATCGGTTGGGTGGCTCAGTTATTGGATTCGCGGAGGCATCAACAAGCAGTGTGAAGAAGGGGGAAAGCCTTAGAGACACAATCAAGACAGTCGAGCAGTACAGCGATGTTATTGTGATAAGACATCCAAAGGAAGGAGCTGCAAGATTGGCGGCTGAAGTAGCAGAAATCCCAGTTATCAATGCAGGTGATGGAAGCAATCAACACCCAACACAAACATTACTTGACCTCTACACAATAAAGCATGAATTTGGGAAGATTGACGGGCTTAAAATTGCTCTTCTTGGTGATTTAAAGTATGGAAGAACTGTGCACAGCCTGAGTGAAGCTTTAACTCATTATGATGTGGAGCTCTATCTGATATCCCCAGGTCTCCTCAGGATGCCAAGACACATAGTTGAAGAGCTAAAGGAGAAGGGAGTAAAGGTTTATGAAACAAGCGACTTAGAAAGCGTAATTGGAGAGCTTGATGTTCTTTATGTAACAAGAATCCAGAAGGAAAGATTTCCAGACGAGCAGGAATATCTGAAAGTTAAAGGGAGCTATGTCATTGATTTAGAGATTCTAAAGAAAGCCAAGGAAATGCTGAAAATCATGCATCCACTTCCAAGGGTTGATGAAATACATCCAAGCGTCGACTCAACAAAGCATGCCATCTACTTTAGACAGGTCTTCTCTGGAATTCCAGTGAGAATGGCTCTCTTAGCTCTTACCCTGGGGGTGATTGAATGAGCGAGCTTAAGGTTTCTGCAATTAAAGAAGGAACCGTCATCGACCACATTCCAGCAGGAAAAGGGCTCAAAGTTATTGAGATCCTCAATTTAGATGCATTAAACGGTGGAACAGTGCTTTTAGCTATGAATGTCCACAGCAAAAAGCTTGGGAGAAAAGATATTGTGAAAGTTGAGGGGAAGTACCTCAGCGAAGAAGAGGTTAACAAAATAGCACTAATTGCTCCAACCGCCACTGTAAACATCATAAGAGATTACAAGGTTGCAGAGAAGTTTAACGTCGAAGTTCCAGAAAAGATAAGCGGGATTCTAAGATGCGCAAACCCGAACTGCATAAGCAATCATGAATATGTGGTTCCAAAGTTCTACGTTATATCAAAAGAGCCGCTAAAGGTTCGCTGTCACTACTGTGAGAGAACTATGGAAGAGGAGGAAATTCTGACAAATCTCTAAGCTTTCTACTTTTATTCTTTTTAACCACCAAAAGCTTTATATTAACCCTCATCTTTTTTCCTATGGGGAGTAGTATGAAACAGGTAAGGATTTTTACCTTCTTGGTAATTGTGATCCTCTCCTCAGGATGCATCTCCGTCGAAACGTCTTTTCATTCCCACAACCACAACTATCCAATCAAGGTTTTTGTTCAAATCGAGGAAGAAAATGCTATTTTTGAGATTGCAAAATTTGAACTGACGGTTGGTAATGTGACCATTGACAGGTTGGACACTCCAATCTTTGTTGGAAGGGTTGGAATAGATAACGGAAAAGTCCCCATAGTGTTCACAGTAAAAGGAACTCTCATAAACTGGTATGGAAAGAGTTTCAAAGTAAAAGAACTCCTCTCTGCAATTTTCAATGCAACAAGCAATGATGAAATTTTGATAACCCTAAAAATCTACAAGGAAGATGACACTTTCAGAGTTGGGATTGATGAGAAGAAATCTGGAATCATCGGAAGAGACGTACCAGAAGACGTGTTCTTAAGCCCAGAAACGGCACTTTTGAAAACAGCTAAAGGAACAAAATTTTATGAAGAGCTGGCAGAAGAAATAGGGAAAAATGAGAAAATAAAGAGCAAACTGCTGGATGAATACAAGAGAACCGGTAATTTAACGTACCTTAAGAGCTACAGGGACTCTTTTTATACCATTAGGGTTTTTGGAGAGCTTGCAAAATGGAGAAGACTAAGTAAGGTTGAGTACAGGATCCTCTTAGCAGAACTGAAAGCAAATAACGCCTACTACTCCCACTACACTTCTCCGACAAAAGATTTCTCTGCACTTGTCTTTTCAGATGATTCTCCATATTATTCAACGTTTAGGATGAAGGATTCGTTAAATTCCTCCCTGCCTTTTGTATATTACACGGGTAGGGGATTCAATCTTTATCCGGTAACAGCCATCCACTGGGCTGAGATGTACTTTCAGAGAGGACAGAATGAAAAAGCCCTGCAAATACTAAAGGAGCTCAGCCAATATGCCCAGTACGGAGAATATGGAGGGAAGGAGTACGTGCTCTTCAAGAATTATTTCCACTTTGAGAACTCCTCCATCCCATGGGTCTCCGGGTATGCCCAAGGAATGGGTGCTGGAGTTTATGCAATCGCTTACAACCTGACGGGCAATGAAACCTACTTGAGGATAGCTAAGGGATTGGTGAATTCCTTTGATTTGCCTCCGAGCATGAACGGCTTTGTCTCACATACAAAGTATGGAGACTGGTACCTTGAATACAACTATAACTCAAATGAGCTCGTTCTAAATGGACACATCATAGCTCTGCAAGGACTTTACTATTACTGGCAGGTAACCAATGACGAAAAAGCCTGGCTGCTTTTCCAAAAGGGAGTTCAGGCTGTAAGAAACGCACTTCCTATATTTGATACAGGCTCGTGGTCAAGATATTCAAACATTCACGGAGACGCCAGCGAATTCTACCACCGTCTGCATATTAGACTCTTGAAGTGGCTCTATGATGTTACCGGGGACAAATACTTCCTTGAATATGCAAGAAAATGGAACGACTATCTCATGATTAGGGGCCTGAAACCAGAAAAGATTTAGGTGAGCAGATGAGAGAGGAAGCTTTAATTTTGGTCTTTATGCTGCTGATTTCTTCTCTCTTTGCTATATATGAAAACGCAGAAAACCGAATTTTAGCTCAAACAGGAGATCCAGGGATTATCGCTCTTCTGCAAGAAAACGGGAATGTTGTGCTTGGCAACTTCATCTCATTTCTCAGCACCGTGAATCCTCTTTACTTAATCTCGAGTTTTGAGGCTTCTTATCCCCTTTTGGTGTTTTCAAAGGTAAAGCTAACTCCAGAGAGAAATAGAATTTTAAAAGCAACACTAAGAGCCAACAACGAATTCTATTCCCACCATTTATCCCCACTCAAAAGCTTCTATGCAGTCTCATTTGCAGATTCCGCACCATATAATAACGTATTTCTTGTAAACTCAAGTTTCAAAAGTACCTTACCCTATGTACACTACAACTTTAGGGGATTGGCTCTTTATCCTGTTACAGCACTCCACTGGGCTGAGATGTACTTTCAGAGAGGTAAAGAGGGAAAAGCTCTGGAAGTATTAAGGGAACTTCAGTCATATTTGATCATAAAGAATTACCAGGGATTAGAATATGCAGTTTTTGAGAACTACTTCCACTTCGAGAACTCTTCAATTCCCTGGATTTCAGGTTATGCTCAAGGATTAGGAGCTGGCTTGTATGCAAGAGCTTACAACATTACAAAAAACGAGAGCTACCTAAAAACTGCTCAGCTCTTAATGAACTCATTCAGAGTTCCTTACAGCAAAGGGGGATTTACTGTGAATTCAACTTATGGACTTTGGATTTTAGAATATGCCTACAACTCAAACGAACTTGTGCTGAATGGGCATATAATAGCCCTCCAGGGTGTTTACTACTATTGGGAAATTACAAACGACACCTATGCAAAATGGGTTTTTGATGAAGGAGTGAGAGCTGTTGAAAAGGCTCTTCCAGATTTTGATGAAAACGGATGGAGCCTGTACTCAAACATTCATGGCAGAGCTATGGAAAATTACCACGAACTCCACATCCAGCTTTTGGAATGGCTCTATGAAAAAACAAAGAATGAAAAATTTAAGGAATACGCAGAAAAATGGAGAGAATCACTCCAAAATGTGGGGTAATGCTCTAATCACTGGCAGGCTTATTAGGATTCCTCCAATTACATCCACGGCACTTTGAATTGCATTTGGGATCGCTATCACAAGCCAAAATGGAATGTGGAACCACTCTTCAATCTTTGGAATAACCTGCTCCCTCGGAATGCCGAGCCATATTGGAAGCGCATAATAGTAGTTCAGTCCAACCATGAGAGGTATCCTAATCGCAATGCTGATCAGATAAGCGGAAATGATAAATGCAATGAGCTGCTTTTCTGTATAACTGTCGGGACTGAATTTTGTAAGTTTTTTCGCAGTCTCAAGACCTAAGATCACGCTGAGCGTTGCAAAGAACTTCATGCTGGCACCAAGCCATGATGCTGGGGACACTATGCTGAGTCCAACGAAGAGTAACGCTAAAGATACTAAGGAACTTGCGAAGCCCAATAAGAGATAAACAACAACTATTGGTATTGCAACTAAGTCTATCGTCATTCCCCACTGAGTTGGCACCTTGAGTGGAGAAACATTTAGCATTAAACTGAGAGCCAGCATTATTCCGATTAGAGCTATCTCCCTTGATTTCATCAGTCCATCACCATTACCAATTTTGTTCCATAATTTATAAAATTTTGTTCCAAAAATAGAACAATTAAATGGAACATATTTGAGAAGCAAATCCTTTATAGTCCCTTGAACGAGTTTTCATAGGTGGTTCGAAATGAGAATTCCAGAAGATGTTAGAAAGGACATTCCCCTTACACAGGAAGTTATATATTTCGACAATACCGCCACAAGTTTGACACCAATTCCTGTTGTCAAAGCTATGGACGAGTACTACCTCAAATACAGGGCAAACGTTCACAGAGGGGTTCACAGGCTGTCCCAGATGGCAACGCACAAATACGAGGAATCAAGAAAAATCGTTGCAGACTTCATTGGTGCAAAATTCGAAGAGATAGTTTTCACAAAAAACACAAGTGAAAGCCTAAACTTGGTTGCCCTCGGACTGGAGTGGAAGAAAGGGGATAAAATAGTGACAACACCCTATGAGCACCACTCCGATCTGCTTCCATGGCAGAGGGTTGCAAGAAAGTATGGAGCAAAGCTCGAGATCATCGAAGGAGACGATGAGGGAAACCTCGACTTAGGGGATGCTGAGAAAAAGATTAAAGGTGCAAAGCTCGTTGCAGTTCAGCACGTTTCTAACGCTTTAGGGGTCATCCATGAGGTTGAGGAAATCGGTAAGATGGCAAAAGAAGAGGGAGCGATATTTGTTGTGGACGCGGCACAAAGCGTTGGACACATGGAAGTTGATGTAAGAAAAATTCATGCAGATTTTTTAGCCTTCTCAGGTCATAAGGGGCCCTTAGGGCCAACGGGTATTGGTGTTCTGTACATTAACGAAGAGATGTTTGATATCTTTGATCCTCCACTGGTGGGCGGGGGAACCATTGAAGATGTTGACCTCTGCTGCTACAAGCTTACGGCTCCTCCGGAGAGATATGAAGCAGGAACTCCAAACATCGGCGGAGCAATAGGATTAGCGGCAGGAATTAAGTACATTGAAAAGATCGGACTTGATAAAATTGAAAAACAGGAGCACAAGCTCGTTAAGAGAACTACTGAAGGTTTAACAGAGCTTGAAATTCCATGGTATGGGCCGAGAAACTTGAAAAAACACGCTGGAGTTGTTAGCTTCAATGTGCCACCCTTGCATCCACATGACGTTGCTGCCATACTGGATGAGCACAACATAATGGTTCGCTCTGGACATCACTGTGCCCTGCCAGTGATGAAGCGCCTGGGAATCAACGGAACGGTGAGAGCTTCATTCCATGTCTACAACAGCATTGAAGAGGTTGAAACGTTCCTAAGCGTCATGGAAGAGCTCGTTAAAAGCTTGCGTTAGCTCCTCTCCTCTGATTTTTCATTTAGCGCAAACTTTTTTATCCTTGTGTTCCAACTTTATTCGGTGATTCTTATGCTCATTGCAAGACCATGCACAAGCATGAAAGCCATAAACATAACCCCAGAGGAAAAATACAACATCGATATGGAAGAACTCTGTGAGTGCTTAGCTGAAAGGGGTTTTCAAATTAAGAGGGTCACGCGGTTTTTAGCTTTAGTTAAGAAAAAGTACGATATAAGCGTATTCCCAAGCGGAAAGGTAATTGTAAAAGATACTGACGACAAGGAAGAAGCACTGAAAATAGCGAAGGAAATTTACGAGTGCATGGAGCCATACAGGGTGATGTGATGTTCACAAAAGGACTCATTGCAGAAAAAGTTAGAGAAATTAGAGAAAAGCACGGCTTTGAGAACGTTCCCTTTTTTATTGATGATGTTATCTATGACAGCGAAGGGGATAAGCTGTTCATTATAGCGAGAGATAGGAGCGATAAAAGTGCAATCATAGGGAACAGCTTTGTGATTGGGAAGCTCAGGGAAGAGCTTGGGGTGAAACAGGTTACCGTATATTCCAAACTTGATCTGCTGATTAAGAGAAAAAAAGTTAGGGAGAACATTGAGAGGATTAAGGGCACATATTTGGAGTTTTTAAACCCTATACTTGAAGCGGAGCTTAAATTTCCCCCAAGGAAATGGCCAGAGCTTAAGAATAATGGGGAAGCTCTGGTTTTCTTAAGCTTCAATGCTAAAGCAATGGTTGGCTTTGCCGAAAAAGTCGGATTGATTCCTGTAAAAGTCGGGATCAAATATGCTTTTCCGAAATGGGAGTATGAAGCGATTGAAGGCTCACCGAGAGAAGTCCTGTTTCCTGATGAAGACAAGCTGATAGAAATCGCAAAGGAGAGAGGTCTGAGTATTATAATTTCCGACTTTCCCTTTGATTTGAAGTTTAGAGAAAGCATTGCACTTTTAAATCCGCTCCGATTTTTGCACATGGGGTTCTTTGAGGCGAAGTACTTCTTTGGCTTTGAAAAGCCTGTGATTCTTGATAAAATGGCATTAATAGACTTTGTAGTCAGCTATGTTTATGAGGGCCTCATGGAGTCAACCGATGGTGCAAATTTAATTTGGAGAGGGTGGAGAAGATAATCCGGGGTGGTAAAATGATTATTGGTGTTGTTGGGAAGATAGCGGCTGGAAAAACCACAATTGCAAAGTTTCTTGAGGAAAACGGCTTCTGCAGAATTTCATGTAGCGATCCTCTTATAGATTTGCTGACCCATAATGTTGATGCTTACTCCTGGTTCCCCGAACTTCCAGAGAAAGCTGAGCCAACAAGGGAAAAGCTGATTGAATATGGGAGATACCTAAAGGAAACTTATGGGGAGGACATTTTAATCAGACTGGCTCTGGATAAAATGAGGCATTGCAAAGATGTTGTCATTGATGGTGTCCGCTCAAGAGGGGAAATTGAAGCTATAAAGCGTAGAGGAGGCGCCATTATTTACGTTGAGGCAAAGCCCGAGCTTAGATACGAAAGATTGGTTAAAAGAAAGGCAGAAAAAGACAAGGCCATTAACAGCTTTGAGGACTTCAAAAGGATGGATGATGAAGAGGAGAGGCTTTACCATACAAGCAAGCTTAAAGACCTGGCAGATTTTGTGATTGTGAATGAAGGAACTTTGGAGGATTTAAGAAAGGAAGTTAAGAAGATCCTTGAATTTCTGAACACACTTGTAGTTATTGCTCCCTGCCTGCTTAGCCCTTTCACGGTTTACAGGGGTCCAAAAGAAAAGGAATATCGGACAGCTTCCGCCCTAATGAGGCTCTTTGGGAAGTATCACTACCTTAAAATTTTGGCTTATCCGTGTCCAGAATTTATTCTTCTTGGTTTTCCAAGGCTGCCGGCAAGCAAAGAAGTTTATGAAAGGCTTGGCATGAGAGAACATGCCAAGAGAGTTGCTGAGTTCATAATTGGGAGCATTAAGGAAGAGCAGCCTTCACGGGTAATTCTCATTGGGGTTAAAGGATCTCCAACATGCGGGGTCTTCCACACGACCTCAAGCGACCCGGAAGAGTACCCCTATGAGAGGATGGAGGAGTTTAAAAAGCTTTCAAGGGTAGAAAGATTTAAGGCAGCAAAGGATATCATTAGAGGATTCAAGCTTGTTGAAGGGCAAGGAATCGTGTTTGAGATTTTAAAGGGGAGGATTGAAGGAATTTATCTGGAGTTTGATAAAGATGATTTAGAGGAAAGTTTGGAGAGAATAGAGAAAGTACTTAGGGATGCATTATGAAAACCCTTGTAATTTACGTGTCTATTCATCATAAAAACACAGAAAAGATAGCGAAGGTCATCGGGGATGCTCCAAATGCCCGGCTTGTTAAGCCCTGGGCAGTTAAGCCAGAAGAACTTTTAGACTATGATTTGGTAGGTTTTGGTTCTGGAATATACTGGTGGAGGCATCACTGGGCGCTCCTCAAGCTTGTTGATGATCTTCCAAAAATGGAAGGGAAAAAGGCGTTTATTTTCTCAACAGCAGGAATGAACATTCCGTGGTACAACCACAGAGCTTTGAGGAAAAAGCTCAAAGAAAAAGGCTTCCAGATAGTTGGTGAGTTCTCATGCAAGGGCTGGGATACAAACGGCTGGCTTGCAAAGATTGGAGGAATAAACAAAGGACATCCAAATGAGAGGGATTTAGAAAGAGCCAGGAGGTTTGCTGAAAGGCTTAAAATGATTGATTAATGGGGGAGTTTAAAAGAACCGTCGGGAAAATGATAAATAACACTTCCACCAAATGCAGATAGGTGGAAAAATGGGAATGGAGATAAGTAAAGGTGGAGCGTCCATTTCAAAAGAGCTTACGGACCTGGATAAATTTGTCCTCGACATCGTAGGACTTATCAAAAAGTTCTTTCCCTATGTCATTGTCAGTGGGTATGTTACGATACTCTTCGGGCGATCACGCGGTACCGAGGACATAGATATCGTGATACCGGAGATTGAGAGGGAAAGATTTAAGGAATTCTGCAGGGAAGCTCTCAAAAGCGGTTTTGAATTTATAAACCCCGAAGACTGCGAGGGTCTTTATGAGATGCTTGAAGAGAGGATGGCAATTAGGATGGCACGGAGAGGAGAGATAATCCCCAATGCGGAGATAAAGTTCCCAAAGGACGCCTTTCATAGGGATGCACTTGAGAAGAAAATCCCTGTAAGGCTCAATGATAGCACCATCTACATCTCCCCGATAGAGCTCCAGATCGCCTACAAGCTCTATCTTGGAAGCGACAAGGACATAGAAGATGCCTTCTTTCTGTATGAACTGTTTAAGGAAGTGATTGACTGGAGGGCACTGTATGAATATGCGAAGAGGCTCGGGGTTGAAATTCCGTTCTAGGCGCGACATGGAGGAGAGGCTATCCTTCATAAGGTTCTATGTCAAGAAGCTCAAGGAGGATCCCGACAGGATTTTCAAACAGCAAGCCAGACTTGTGAATTCCTTCCTCAGGTCTGCCAAAAGCTTCCCGCTGACAAAGGAGGAATACCTAAGAATGAAGGGCGAACTCAGGGAAAAGAAAAACTAAACTGCAAAGGTCACGCCCTCATTATTGCCCTCTCTACTAACTCCTTCGCTTTTTTCATCAGCTCCTCTGCCTTCTCCCTTGTGTGAGCCTCAAGTGTAATCCTCATTATCGGTTCTGTTCCGCTCGGTCTAAAGAGAATCCACCAGTCAGAGTTCTCAATTCTTATTCCATCTATGTCGATTAAATTTTCATACTCAAAGCTCTTTAATGCCTCTCTTTCAATTATCTCCATGGCTTTCCTCTTTTTCTCATTGGGACATGGTATCTTCGCCCTCATTGTAACATACCTTGGCACTTCCTTGGCTAATTCGCTCAAAGGTCCAAGCTTGTCAATCATCTCTAAGACCAAAGCCCCCGCAAAAATTCCATCTGGAGTTAAGTTCCACTGGGGTATTATCCAAGTTCCGCTTGGCTCACCGCCAAAGACTGCATTTTCCCTAACTATGCCTTCCGCAACAGCGACATCTCCAACTTTTACCCTAACGACTTCTCCCCCCAAAGGCTTAACGTAATCGTCCAAAGCAAAGCCGGCATCAACCGTTGTAATTATTTTTCCTTTCCCAAACTTCCTCAGCATGTAGCCAGAGATTAAGCTCAGCATAACCTCATACTCAACAAAGTTCCCATGGTCATCAATGACGCCGATTCTGTCGGCATCTCCGTCATGGGCTATGCCCACATCAGCCTTCATAACCTTCACAGTTTTGGCAAGCCACTCAAGGCTTTTCGCATTGGGTTCCAGCTCACGGACAAAGTATCCGGAAGGATGAGCATTGAGGCTTATAACTTTGTTTCCGAGCTCCCTCTGGAGATATGGACTAACGAGAGAACCTGCGCCATTTCCCGTATCAACAACAACAGTGTAGGAGTTTTCAAGCTTAATTACATCCAAAATCTTCTTAATATATTCTTCCTTCGGGTCTGCATAGCTCAGCTTTCCAATTTCATTCCAGGCGACTTTCCTAAAGCTCTCACTCTCAAGGATCTTCTCAAGCTCATTCTCCATCTCACTTGTGTATGCCATTCCATTGGGCTGCCAGACCTTGATTCCATTGTATTCAGGCGGATTGTGTGATGCCGTGATTGTTACTCCAGCATCTGCTTCGTAAAGCTTTATCGCAAAGCCCGTCAAAGGGGTAGGGGAGAGACCAATATCAATGACATCAATACCGGTACTTAAAAGCCCTGAGATCAGTGCATTCTTCAACATTTCCCCTGATGTTCTTGTATCAATCCCAACGACAACTTTCCCTCCTCCAAGAAAAGTCCCCAAAGCCTTTCCAACTTTTAAAGCAAGCTCCGGAGTCAGTTTTTCATTGACAACTTCCCTGATCCCGCTTGTCCCAAAGTACTTCCCCATGATGATCACCCAAGAGAGTTATGTAACTAACTTAAAATTCAGAGTTAAAAATTTTGGCTTTAATGGCACCTTGAAATTCCAAGTCTTAAAAAAGATAGAGAGAAGAATTTACGGGAAAACAGCTATTTCTTTTCCTTCTGGGCTGAGGACATGCAGAACAACCTTTCCATTAAGCTCTGGGCTTAAGTCCTTCACCATCTGCCTGTAGGTTGTTTCAGCTGTTCCTATATCATCAGCACTTTCAAATGAGCTCACGGCACTGATGTGATAAATGCCGTTGTTCTCTTCCATTATTATGTCCCATGGACCTTCTCCAACCAGGGAAACCGCGTAGTCGAGAACCTTACGGGCGTTTTCTTCAGGGGTCCCGGAATACCATACCACTATTCCACTTGATTCCACGTAGGAATACTTTGATTCGCTCGAATAAAGGACGTTCTTATCAGTATCGAGGATTTCCAGCTTAACTTTTGCGCCGTCAAAAAGATCCTGCGACATCTTCGAAGGTAAAAGCGAGAGGTAGAACCTAAGTCCCGGATCGATATCGCTTTCGCTTGAGTAAGAGCTGACAATGCCAACCCTGTACGAATTTCCATCCTTTTCAAGGTACACATCCATCTCCTGGCTCCCGAGTTCATTCTTCAAAAAGCCTATCAGGTTTTTTGCCTCACCTAGCGAAACGTCACCGGAGTAGTAAACTGTGATCCCGCTCAGAGTGAGGCTCTTCTGGGTTTTTACCTCACTTTTCGTTTCACATCCACTTGCAAGTACAACAATGCCCACTAAAAAAAGGGCAAAGATCAGTTTTTTCATTTTTTACACCTTCCAAATTTCTTTTGATTTAACCACTTTCGTTAGAGTTGAGGAAGAACTCATAGCATGCCCTCGCATAGAGGTAGGTTAAAGAGTGTATCCAAGGAAGATTATAACCCCTGCGAGTATAAGCAGAGCTAATGGGCTGAGACTCATCGGCGGATGTGTTTGAGTACCCATTCATATCACTTCACCATCCAAACCCATCTCGCAGAAAAGGAAAGCGGGACAGGCTTTTTGGTTTCTACATGTTACACATTCATGGGTAATAAACCTTTCGGAAAAGAAAATTCGGAATTGAAACAGTTAAACTTCATCTGCCCGGAGGTTTTTCACAAGTTCAGCAATTTTTTCGGCCCTTCTCGGATCAATATCATTCTCGGTTTTTCTCTCTCTCTTTATCCATGTCCCCACTATGAAGCCGTCCGCGTATTTCCACAGCTTCGGGAGGTTGTCGTAGGTTGTCCCTGAGCCCACTATTACGGGAACTGGTGAAATTTCCTTTGCTTTTTTAAGTTTCTCAACATCAACTTCCATTCCAGTTGCCTTTCCACTGATAATTACAGCGTCAGCTAAGCCCCTCTCAACTGTGTCTCTCAATGCATCTCCAAATTCCCCAAAGTGATACGCGTGCTTAACGTGCACATCGGCAAAGACCTTTATTCTGCTTGGCAAGAGCTTCCTCAGCTTTGCCAGCTCATGGGCTATGCCCTCTATTATTCCCTGGTCGGTATAAGCTACACCGCTCAGCACATTCACCCTTATGAAGTCCGCCTTTACCGCATAGGCTATGGAATAAGCCGCTATCGCATCGTTCCTCAGGACATTTATGCCGATAGGAAGCGAGATTTCATCGCGGATTGCCTTAGCTATGACGCTCATCGCTGCAACTGTTATGGGCTCAACGGTCTTTGGAAAAGGCACATCTCCAAAGTTCTCCACCATCACCGCATCAAAGCCTGCCTTTTCGAGCTTCTTAGCTTCACCCACCGCGTGCTCGATGACCCTATGAAAGTCCCCATCGTATAGGTAGGAGCCCGGCAGGGGTTTGAGGTGAACCATCCCAATGAGAACTTTTCGGTCGAAGTTCATTGTATCACCTAAAGATAAAAGAAACAAAGGATAGTTAAGGATTTTGGATGTCAAAAAGAGAGGTGGCTAAACAAAGTTGAGGTAAATTTCATAAATTTCAAATTTACTCCAGGATCATTCCGTTATGTTTTTTATTTGTCAGAAATTTAATAGAATCTGTTTGCGAATATTATTAAAAATCCGATATTTTTTCCAAATTTTCGCTCGAAAATTATAAATATCTCAACAGCAATAATGAATTAATAAATATCAGAATTCTTAGAATCATCCTAAAGGTTCAAAAGTAGAATCTAACCTATCTGCAAGAGTTTGCTATTCTGGCAAACCCTTGCAGACATTGATATGGAGTGTGGTATTATGAACCTTTGGAGAAAACTAACTGTATATTTGGTATTTTTAGCGTTATTTAGCTCTTTTGCTCCAGAAGCCTATGCAGGAGACGCAGACCTTACGGAAGCAATTCCAGGTGCTGTTATCAAGGACGAAGAAATAATAGTGGGGGACAGAGGAGATCATCTGCTTATGTATGAGGATGAAAAAGGGGATCTACTTTACCAGTTTAGCCGAAACTATGAAATGTGGGACGAGATCACTGCGGGGGATGTGAACGGCGATGGGAAAGCAGAAATCATTCATGGCGATAGAGATACTGACAAACTGTACATTCTAACCCGAAGTGGACAAATGTTGAGAAAGAAAAATGTTGGATTTGAAGCAGGAGATGATATAGTCTGTGGAGACGTCAATAAAGACGGAAAAGATGAGATAATTTTCGCTGACAGAAATGACTGGATTAAAGTTTATGACGAAAACTTCAATGAACTGAGCAAGTTTAAGATCGATTTTTCTGATGAAGATGCGATTGCTTCAGGGGACATAGACGGAGATGGAAAGGACGAGATAATTTGGGGGGATCATAGTAAAAACCTCATAATAGTATACGACATGTATGGGAACTCAATAATGAGCTTCTCAACAGATGATTACTTCGACTTAACAGGAAGAGACGAAATTGCAGTAGGGGACGTCAATCTTGATGGTATTGGAGAAATTGTAGTAGCAACTCAAGATAAAGACAATTACGGAAAATCGAAAGGAATTCATGTGTTCAAGGTAGCTGAAGGGAAAGCTTATGAAATTTCATCCTTTAGAATTGAATATGCCAAAGGGGACAGAATGGTTATTGGAGATGTAAACAGAGATGTTGTTGATGAGATAGTATGGGCAAGTCGAACCGGAAAAATAAAAGTGTACAACTATCAGGGTGAATTGATAAATGGACCGAATGGGTTTTCATCACGCTTTGAGTATGGAGCTGGCTTAGCGGTTGGAGACGTTGATGGCAATTCAATAACAGTTGGTCCGCCAATACACAGCACCATGAGTATAACAAACAAGGTTATCGCAGTTATAAATGCACCCCCTGTAGATTTCGACGTTATAAATGAAACCGGCGTATTTTATGCCACATACATGACCAAAAATACAAGAGCATTATCAGTATCTGTAAAGGCAGTAAGTGACTTCTCTTTTTCACTTGGAGTTAAACTTGGTGTAGGATTGAAAGGAGTGGCAGAGTCAGAAGTTAGGCTCAAAGCAAAGGTGCAACAGAAATTTGAAGCAACCAGAGGAAATGAACACATGTTTTCTGAAACCTATGATGTAACAGCAGACATGGCGGATGGCATTCTTCATGTGAGCACTGATTATGATGTTTATGAGTTTCCAATAATAAGCCCTCCAGAGCTGGCAGTTATCAATGGAGAACAGCAATATATACTTGTAACGGTACCGAAGGGGAAACCCCATATCCATCTAAGCAACTACAACTCAGATATTCACAGAATTGGGGATATAACCACATATCCGACAAGACCTGAAGACCTTCCAAATTATGAAGTAAATAATGAACTCTTCCATTACACAATTGAAGTTGGCAAAGTAAAAGGAGGCGGAGGATTCTACATGAAAGATGCTAACTGGAGAGAGACAAAAAATACATTCTCGGTTTCAGTATCAATGGAGGCAAAAGCCTCTGGAAAAATTGGGCTTTTTGGAAGTTATGAGGTGAATCTCCAAGGAAACTATGGAAAAAGCAAGATAACTACCCACAAAGTGTCAATTTCCAATGAAACCAGGGTGCATATAGAATACAACGGAAGAATCGAAGATCGGGATAAATGGTACAATGCAACTGCCATTGCTTACTTGGATAGTGAAGACGGACATTTAGTTCTTGAGTTCATAGTGCCAAGTATGGGTTCATATTACAAAACAAGAAGTCTCAGTCCCTTAGGATTTAGCTACGATCAGATAAAACTGATCTCCAAACCACTTCCAAGGAACATTATAGTACCACCTTTAGTGCTGAACATGTTTGGCTCAAGCTGTAAGATAGATGCCTCCCATTCTTCAGGCAAAGCACCATTGAAGGTTGATTTCCAAATATCCACATCAGGAGGGGGAGGAGTAAAGAACTGGACGCTGAATTTTGGAGATGGGACAGTTTTAAGAAATACCGGAAATGTAAGCACCCTGCTAAGCCACACGTATTCGGAGGAGGGCAACTATAGAGCTACTATGAACATTGAAAATCTATGGGGATACAAGGCAAACTGTAGTAAAGAGATCACAGTTCTTCCGAACAAAGCACCCAAAGCCATGTTTAATATTTCTCCTTCACCAGCAAAGGTTGAAGATGAAATTGAGTTTATGGACAGTTCCAAAGATGAAGACGGCAGTATAGTGAAATGGAACTGGAACTTCGGGGATGGAACAACATCTACAGAGAGAAACCCAAAGCATTCCTATTCATCACCAGGAATGTACACAGTGACACTCACAGTTGAAGATGACTCAGGGATGAAAGCAAGTTACTCGAAGAGCATTACTATAAATCCCAAGAATCAACTCCCAACTGCAGACTTTACATTTCTCCCGAAGGAGCCAAAAGCTGAGGAAACCGTTAACTTTGTTGACAAATCCTACGACAGTGATGGAAACATTGTAAGCTGGAACTGGGACTTTGGAGATGGAACAACCTCAACAGAAAGAGAGCCCACTCACACATATTCTTCTCCGGGAAACTACACGGTGAGGTTGGTTGTTAAAGATGACAAAGGAGGAGAAGACGAAATAGCTATCAACATTGTGGTAAAGGCTGCTCCAACACCCACCGAAACCGAAACAACTTCAAGCAAAACCGAAACACCTACAGAGAGTATTCCAACATCACCTACCACAACTTCAACATCAACAACATCCTCTTCAAGTGCGAGTTCTCCATTACCAACAGAGACACAAACGGGCACATGTGGACCGGCCTTTCTGGTGGCATTAATGCTCCTTTCATTATTTAGCAGAAAGGAGGGGTAGTTTCCCCCTCTTAATATTCTTATTTTTCAGGTCCGTTGATTGTGGCTTTATGGTCAATTCCCACTGGGAATGGATCTGCTGAACTACTAGGTTGTTTGTCCCAAATTCAGTTAAAATATTGCATCCAAAAGCACCAACTATGTCGATGACTATGAGCAGAACGGACCTGAAAAATAGCCTTTCAAACAGTTCCATCTTTATCATACCCCAGTACAAAAATCTCACATTTTCAAGCACAAAGGTTAATATACACTGCTGACCAATAGCAGAGTTGGTGAATCTCATGAGTGAAAAACTCCCAAAAGGTATTTTAGAAAACCTTTATCCAGATGAAGATGTTCTCTATGCCATAAAAAAGAAGTTCAGCTTGGAAGCAAAGCCTAAATGGTTGGTTGTGACAGATAGAAGAATCCTGTACGTGGATGAAAAGCTCTTAGGAAGATATGAGCTGACAGCTGTTCCATATGAAAAGCTTGAACTTGTTTATGTGAAAGTGGGCAAAATATATTCAGAGTTCTTGATTAGAAAAGAAGATGGGAACGAAATTAAATTGACAAAGATGGACAAGGAAGAAGCAAGAAAAGCTATAGAAGCCATAAGAGATGCTCTAAACGAGATTGCAGTTGAGCCTGTAACTATTGAAAGAAAGAAGCACCTAATGAGTGAGGAGTGGGTTATCCACAAGCCAAAGGAAGCTGTGAGCAGGTCAATTAGAATGGAACCAAGGAAATTTAGGGAAAGGAAAGAGGAAGATCCTCTTGAGAAGCTCAAGAAGCTAAAAGAACTCTATGACATGGGTGTTATAACCCAAGAAGAGTACGAAGAAAAAAGGAAAAAGCTCTTAGAGAAGATTTAAGCTTTTCTTTTAATCCAAATTCTAAGCTTTTCTAATGCGAACATCACGCAGCCTTTTTAGGTTTATCAGCTATCACCATTATTTCGATATCGTCAAAATCTACTTTCCTCTTTCTCCATCTTCCAGCAGTGCCTCCCCAGATAGCTTTTACTTCAAACCCAACCATTTTGAACATTAAGTAAAGCTCTGTAGGGATGTAAACGCGTTCTCTAATCGGAATTTTTGTGCCATCAGATGCCTCAATTTCTTCAAAGAACGTCATGGTGTTTGGGTCAAAAGTTCCTCTGGTTATGTCCTTGTTTGATGCCCCTTTAATTCTTGAAAGAGCACTTAGGGCAGTCAGAACAAATTTTCCACCCGGCTTTAGGGATTCATAAATATTCTTGAGTATCGCTAAGTCGTGCTCTATTGGGTCGTCACTTGAACCGATTAACGAAAAAGCACCTTCGCAGAGGCATATGGCAGCGTCAAATTCCTCCTCACGGTTAAACTTCGTAGCGTCTGCTTTTATGAACTCCACTTCAACACCTTCTTTTTGAGCTCGTTTTCTTGCTTCTTCAAGCATTCCCTGGGATATGTCAATTCCCGTAACCTTGTATCCTCTTTTTGCAAGTTCTATCGAATGTCTTCCAACACCGCAGCCAACATCCAATATTTTGGCCCCCTTTTGGTAGCTGAAACTCATTTAATAGAAACTCTACTTCCTCCTTTGTGTATTTAGTAAACGGCTCTTTCAAGTAGTGACGTGCCTCTCTATCAAAAAAGTCTTCCCATTCATGTTTTTTCATTGTTATCACATCCGGAAGATTTCTTTTTTCGATAATTAAAAAGGTTTGCGGCATTTTAACATAGCCTGAAGCTTAATATACCTGTGAGGTCAAAGCAAAGATATGAACGAGAAACAGAAAATCATCCTTACTGGACCTTTCGCTTTTCTTTGGTTAGCAAGTTTTATGCACAAGGAAAAACCTAAGATTGAGATTGGGCAACCCGAGGAAGAGATGAGAAAAGAAAAAGACCCATTTGAATGGAAGAGCATTTGGTATGAAGAATCAGCGCTTTTTGAAGAGGACTACTAAAGACAGTATCAAAACTAAGCCCATTCCACAGATGGATGTCGAGGGAGATTGAGCTGCAGATTCTGTGACTGTTTGAGTGTGCTTTGGAATCGGCTTTGTCCTTGTTAAAATTATCGTTTTGCTGGTTGATTTCCCATAAAGAGTTACGTTTAAAGGCTCAAGCTTTTCCCAGGGCAAACCAGAGTACAAATCTACGCTGAAGCTTGTATTCACGGGAAGGCTGACAACTTGGAAATAATAGCCAGTTTTAGACATCATCAATGGAGTTGGTTCGGCCAATTCGGAGATATTGCCTTTAATCCATAGCTGACCCGTCAAATTAGATGCATTTAAAACGAGCAAAAATGCTTTTTGATTTCCGTTTAAATACCGGAGCTTAATTCTGTTGCTTCTCTTTCCATTTGTTTCAACGTAAACCTCAACCCAAGCTTTTTGAGTGTCCAGCTTGGGCATCTTAAAAACTATCATCTCATCGCTCCATTCAAGGACTTCTGCTCTTACTCCTTCAATAAACACATTTCCACTTTTTCCAAATCCAGCTCCACCAAGAATGAGTTTCTGACCTGGTTGAGCGATATATGGAGTTATGGACCCAATTAAAGGCTTCTCCTGCTTGCTCTCATAACTGAACACAAGCACTTTGTTTTTAGGGGCTGAGATTTCAGCTTTTCCAGCTTTAATCTGCATCTTAACTCCATAAAGAACATCTCTGTAAATTCCGTCGCTCCAGTTTAAGCTGAAGGTTAAGTTTTTGCTGTCCACCTTGTTCGCAACAACCAGAACTTTCTCGCTGCCAAATTTCCTCTCAAAGACCCAAGTGTTGTAATCAGCATAAACCGTCTCAAAATCTCCATAAGCGAGAGCGTTGTTCTCTTTTCTGAGCTCTGCAAGAGTTCTGATTATTCTTGCAGCCTCTGTTTGGTTGTTAAACTCCATCATTGGCCTGTTATACGGGTCACCTTTCCCTTCTTTGCTGACCAAATAGCTCTCATCGCCATAGTAAATCACCGGAATGCCAGGCAACGTCATTACCAAGCTCAATGCCATGTGATACCTATCGAGATTTTTACCTTCGCTTAGGTATCTGGGCAGATCATGATTGTCAAGGAAGTTAACTGCCTTATTCGGATAAACGAAGTGGGAGTAATATCTCTCAAGTTCTCTTGCAAGGGTCTTAAGGCTCCCACCAAAGGCAAACGTCCTCACAATGTCGTTCCTTATTGGAATGCTGAGCTGGGAAGAAACATTGGAATATTGATAAAAGTAGAACATGTCGTCATCTTTTTCAAAGTTACGCTTGTAGTACTCACCAAAGATAAAGAGAGGCTCTTGAATGTACAAATAAGCATAGAACTGAGTCAACCAGCCTAAGTCCATGTGTTTGACTGCATCAATTCTAAACCCACAAACACCGCTCCGAACAAACAAACTTGCACCATCTTTAAGATATTCATCAACCCAAGGGTTTAACTGGTTAAAGTCTGCCAGGCCAAAAAGATTTCCATATTTGAGCTCAAACCGCTCCCACACCTTAATGTTGCCGTTGTGGTGGTAAATATTCTCCAAGCTTCCCGTGTAAGGGTTCAACGTTGCATTTTTGCTGTCGGAATAGTAGTTTGTAATAAAGGTTCCGTTGTCATAAAGAGAACCAAATTCGCCATCAGTTGCTGGGTTCGAATGATTTGGAACAAAATCGACAATTATACAAATCCCCCTCTTCCCTGCTTCTTTGACTAAGGTATTAAAAACTCTCCAGTTGCCAAAATGCTCTTCTATTTTCTTGTAATCTCTTGTCCAGTATCCGTGATAGGGTGCAGAGCCTGATGCCATGCGGTTTATATTGTTGTTAACTGGAGACAGCCACACCATAGAAATCCCCAAGCTTTTGATGTAGTCAAGGTTCTCAATTATGCCTTCAAGGTCTCCACCCCAGTAAAGACGATAGTTGCTGTGAGTAGGATCGTAAAAAGGCTGATTATTGCTCTTATTTCCATCGTAAAAGCGATCCACTATTATCTGGTATATTACACATTTTTCTGGAATTTGATAGGCATAAACAGTTGGCAAAATTAGTAAGGGGATAAGTAGGACAGCCAACTTTCTCATTGTATCACCAAAAGTGATAGAAAAATGGACTTAAAAAACTTTACATCTAACCTGAAGCATCAGATTCTCTTGATGTCCTCGAACTCTATTGTCGCAATCTTTTCAAGAATGTCGTCGTTTGCAGATTTGATAACTTTTAGTTTATAGGTACTACCACTTCTCTCCCACTGCATAACTGATGTTGCCATTTCCTCAAACAAATGTAAGAACTCCGGAAATTTAGACTGCACCAAACTTTTGTTGATAAAATAGAATGCTATCCTCGTTTTGTTCCCAACATATTTAGAGATGTTCCTAAGCAATCTTACGCCTCCTCCGTATTCTTTTATTGAATTTATCAGTAAGAGCTTGTGAAGTCCTAATACAGGATTATATGCCATTTTAGATGGGCGAACTTTCTCATAAACGGGATTGTAGTACTGAAAATCCAGAGAGTATTTTTCAATATCGATTCTTCCAACTATTTCCCCACTTTCTCTATGACCCCCTATTTTTATAACTGGGATACTGCCAAATCCTTTTATAGGCAAGCCTATGAGCTCCAGCCGAGTTAAGAATTCAGGCAAAGTGTCAGCAATGTCATCAATTATCATTGGAATGTCGTTCTGCCTGCAGTACCTCTCCATTACATATAACAGGATTTCAGGAGATGAGACAGAGGCATATTCGATGAGCACTGTTTCACCGGCTCTCATTTTAGAAAAGATGAATTCAAACCCATGCTCAGCCACCAGTTACCACCGGAATTAATTTTTGAATCCAAAATATAAATAGTTTGCTAAAATTAACAAGAAATTTATACAATTTTGCCAAAGACAAGTACTCTTGGAGATAGAAAACTGCCAATCTGTTCCTTTTTCTTTCCCACACTTCCAATTGAGCTTATTAACTCAAATATATTGCCCACGAGCATATTATCCTTGAACGGTTTAATTTCTCCTTTTTCAATTATATAACCGAGTTCAACTGTCAATGAAAAGTCTCCACTTACCGGATTTGCTGTGTGCTCTCCAAAGACACGTTTCACAACTACAGCCTTTTCCAGATCCTCTAAGTTTTCTTTTTTCCCATCAACAATCACATTGCTGTTTCCAATATGTGGTGTTGTCCTGAAATCCCTAACGGCATTTCCAGTACTTTTCGTATCCATGAGTCGAGCATAGGTTTCATCGAAAAGAAAGTTCTTTAAAATGCCTCTCTCAAGTAACACAGTTCTCTGAGACGGATTGCCCTCACCATCAAAAGAATAACTGCCAAGCTTACCCTCAAGAGTGGCATCGTCTATCAGTGTAAATGCCTCACTTGCAATCATATCACCCAGCTTTGAAAATCTCGAGCGTTTGTAGTACACATTGTCTCCATAGAGATTAACCATTAAAATGCCCACAAGAGATACCACTGCATGGGGTTCCAAAATAATCTCCCCTTCGTATGGACTGCTCTTTTTGGCATTATAACTCAGTTCTGCTTCCTCTAAAGCTTCTTCAAGCCCCAGCGAAAGTTCCTCTTCGAGGTCTGGCATTAATCGAAAGCCTTTGTAATAGTTTCCACTTCCACTCCTCTCCGCTCTTTTGATGATATGGATACTCATGCTCAGCCCTGTTGTTTTTTCGGTTTTTTCCACCCCATTGGAGTTTGCTATCCCATCTACAGATACACCAAAAGCCATGCCACCAGAAAGGGCATATTCTGAACCAAGCCTCTCCTTTAGCTCCCCCTCTTTTTCAGCTAAAAGGAGAGCAGCTGAGTATGCATCGTCAAAACTCATCTCCTCAATTCTTCTGTCATAAAGGGCTTTGACTTTTTTATGTTTATTATCAGTGGAGAAACCATAAAAAGGCACTTCACTAACTTTTGCAAGCTTTATCGTCCTGTTCACGAATCTTTCCAAGCTGTTCTTGTCGTGGTTTACCCCCGTTATGTAAGAGAAGCCAACTTTTCCCTTATATCCAATTCTTAATCCAACGCCTGAATGGTATTTGCGCTGAGCTCTCACCAATTCACATCTCTCAACCTTAAAAGAACTGCCTCTCCCTATTTCCCAGTAAATTTCCCATTCAACGTCTTTGTGATTGAGAATTTTAATGAGCTCATCTATCATAGCAATCCACCCACCAAAGCTCTCGTCAATACATGAGGTCCCCCATCATCCACGGGCACCCACTGACCCTTTCCGCAATAGCCGGGGAACTCAACTTTCAAATCTTTACCAATAGCCCTAATATTCTTGAGAATATCAAGAATTTTTCCGGACAATGCAACATCCCGTATATGCGCCTTAATCTCACCATTTTCAATTAGGTAACCCTCTTTTGCTCCAAACATGAATGTTCCATCGGCTATGTCGACCTCTCCACCTTTATCTCCAATCAAATAAAGACCTTTTTTCACTTCACTAAGCATTTCTTCAAAGCTCCAGTCACGAGGTTCGATATAAGTGTTGCTCATCCTGACTAAGGGCTGATAGTTGTAGCTCTGAGCCCTTCCATGTCCATTTGGCTGCATATTAAGGTAAGCTGCTGTCTCTCTGTCAAGAAGGTACTCATTTAGAACACCATTTTTGATTATCTCAACCCTTTTTGCTTTTATACCTTCATCATCATAAATGTATGAGCCAAATTTTCCTTCTATGGTTGGATCATCAACAACAGTAAGCTCCTCAACGGCTATTTTCTCTCCAAGTTTCCCCTCTAAGATGCTTTCTCCATTCTTTATTGCATCACCTTCGCTTGCATGTCCCAAGGCTTCATGAATGAACACACCGGCAAGCTCTGGATCCATTATCACATCGAACTCTCCAGAAGGTGGAAGCTGGGCATTCAGAAGAGACTTTGCTTTTTCTTTCACAAAATCTGCCCAGTATCCTAAATCAATTCTATCGATTATCTCCCATCCACCAGTTCCACCGAATATTTTCCAGTAGCTCTGCATGTCCTTCCCTTTTTTAGCCGTTGCAGAGAAGCTGAGCCTTATCCTTGGGACTGTAGTTTCAATTTCACTTCCCAGTGAGTTGAAGTAAAACTGCCACTTTAAGCCATCGCCATAAGTCACTTTTCTGTTTACAATTCCATCTCCACTCAGAAACTTATCCATCATTTTCACAAGCTCAAGCTTTTCCTCCAAATCAACATCTGTGAAAGGCTTTTTCGCCTCAATTTCTGCCTTGTCCTTTATGGGATCATCCAGATAAACTTTTGAACCTCCTTTCATAAGTTTCGCTATTTTCATCGCCGTCTCAATTGCTTTTTCAGCCCTTCTCATGTCGTTGGCTGAAGAAAATCCCCATGCTCCTTGAAATGCTCTCACACCAATACCAATTTCCATATTTGAGGAAAGTTCTTCAAGGTGAGAATTTTGCATCTCCAGATGGGTGGCATTTATTTTAACTATCCTCACTTCATAGTAGTTGATTCCATACCGTCTCGCGAGTTCCTCTGCTTTCTTCATCAATCTCTCGATTTCCATGTGTATCACCCTGCAAATCACAGAAAGGGACACCCATTCATAAACCCAAATCAATTTATATCTCTTTCTCCGTGTAATTTATAGAAGAGTGTACCAAAAGGAGAATAAGGCAAGTGGTAGCATGACCCATAGAGAAGAAATACTCCAGTACATCTATAAAAATCCAGGAATAACGTTTCGAAGACTTGCAGAAGAGCTTGGGATAGGGATAGGAAACCTTCAATATCATCTGTATCAGCTTGAAAAAGAAAACAAAATAGTTTCAAAGAAGCTTGGGGGAAAAAGATACATATTTCCCAAGGAATTTGAGAAAGAATACGAACCGTTGCTAATAGCAATCTCCAATGAAACCCAGAGAAAGATACTGCTGTTGCTGGCAGAGAGAGAAATGAACCAGCGGGAAATTGCAGAAAGATTAAAGCTGACTCAGGCAACGATAAACTATCATATGAACGTCCTAAACAAACTGGGCTTGATTGACAGGAGAAAACAGGGGCGAAATGTTGTGTACAGCCTGAAGTGTGACATCGAGGTGATAGTCAGGGTGATCAGCGAATACAGGCCGAAGCTGTGGGATAAGCTGGCAGATAAGCTTATTGACCTAATGCTAACCCTAAAGGGTGGTGAATTAAATGATTGATATAATACTCGATGTCGCAATAATTGGTATCGCACTTTTCCTATCCTTCGTCTCGTGGATAGCGTATAAAAAAAGCGGTATGAAAAGCATCTTATTCCTACTTCTTGCCTTTCTGCTCTTTGGAATTAAGAAAACCTTGGAAAACCTTCACATAATAGCGGGAATAAAAGAGAGCACCCTTGATATAGTGGCAACTGTGCTTGAGCTGATGATACTCCTGCTGTTTTTCATAGCGGTCGTAAAGATGGATTAGCGGACTATCAGCAGGGGAGGTTTTATAATTCCGGCAAGCTCCTCTAATAAACTCCCAATTCTTGTTTTTCCACTCTTCCCGTAAGCCCCCATAACAACCAAGGAATATGCCCCACTATTTGCCTCTTTTAGGATTTCATCCTTTGCTATTCCTTCTACGATCTTCATGGAGCAGTTCACATTCTCCTCATGGCAGAGCTCAAGCAGACCTTCCATTATCTCCTTAACACTTTTCTTCATTTCTTTCCATATCTGCTCTTCAAACTTTTTTATTTCTCCAATTTTATCACTTCGCATGCTTAGGTTAAAAGCAATAGCCTTTGCCTCCCTTCGATCGAGAACAGAAAACAAAATTACCTTGGCGTTTTTCTTCTTGGCTATGGCTATAGCGTGAAGTGCAGCTTTCTGACTCCATTTTGATCCATCTATAAGCACCAGTATTCTCATATTCACCACCCGATGTATCTAACCCAGAGTATTCCAACACCCACAGCAACCGTTACAATCATTATAACCATGCCAACTTTTAAAAAGTCCCCAAATGTTATTCTAATCCCTTCTCTCTCAGCAATTCCAATAACGACAACGTTTGCAGATGCTCCTATTGCAGTCCCATTCCCTCCTAAACAAGCCCCCAAACTGAGAGCCCACCAGAGGGGATAAACGTCCATTGAAGTTCCCATATGCTTTATCAAAGGTATCATTGCAGCTGTTAATGGGATGTTGTCTACAATGGCTGAGGAAAAAGCTGAAAACCACGTAATTGCAAGCAGAGCTTCACCTGAAGTATGCACGTGATTTAACACCCACTCTGCAACTTGTGCTATTGTCCCTGTTTCCTCCAATGCTCCAACGATTATAAATAATCCCCCAAAGAAAAACAGAGCTGGCCACTCAATTTTTTCAAAGATGCCCTCTGGGTCTTCTCGTGTCCACAACAGTATTAGAGAAGCCCCAAGAAGAGCCACAACAGCAGGTTCTATGCCCAATTTGTCATGGAAAAAGAACAAAGCTACCACAAACAGGATTATCGCCACAGACTTCCTAAAAAGCCTTATATCCCTAATTGCAGCTTTTTCATCCAAGCCACGAAGGGTTTGTTTTATCATAACCTTCTTTTTAGGAGTTACCTTAAGGGCGCTGTTGTATGCAAGGTATATTATCAAGATGGTTACAATCAAATCAACTGCCGCTATGGGTCCCATATTACTCAGAAATTCATTGAAGCTTAATTTTGCCGCAGACCCTATCATTATGTTTGGAGGGTCTCCGATCAGGGTTGCAGTTCCACCAATATTCGAAGCGAAGATCTCAGAAAGCAGGAAAGGAACTGGATTCAGCTCCATTAAGCGGGAAATGTAGAGAAGCATTGGGGTTAACAATAGTACAGTTGTGACGTTATCCAGCACAGAGCTGACTATCGCGGTAACAACAGAGAACAACAACAGAACCCTAATAGGGCTTCCACGTGCAAGCTTTACAGTCTTTATTGCAACATACTCAAAAAGCCCACTGTTTCTGGCAGTGTTTACAATAATCATCATCCCCATTAAAAGGAACAAGGTGTTTAGATCTAAATATTTGGGAACCCTTTCCCATGGCACTATTTTCAAGAACAGAACCGCCGATGCTCCGAGCATGGCAGCGACTGCCCTGTGGATCCTCTCACTAACTACCAGCGCGTAAGTAAGGAGGAACACTGCAATTGCCACTGCTTCAGGGTTCATTCTTGCCACCTCAGTACACTATAACCGGAATATCAACATGCTGGACTATCTTTAAAACTACAGGGCTTAGCGGGTGAGTTTTTGTAATCTCAGAGCCGTAAGCTTTAGACAATACAAGCATGTCGTGCTTTTCAGCAAGCTTTATAACATCTTCCCCTTTATCCCCAAAGAACAATCTGATTTGGGGACTTATGCCGAGACCTTCAAAATTTTTAGCAATTTTTTCAAGCAGTAACCTTCCATCATTTTCCTCTTTCCTTCTGAACTCCTCACTGGTATCTTTGCCGAGAGTTTGCTCGATCACATGGAACACATGAGCATCAATGATATAAACAAGGATCACCCTTGCATCATTATAAGCCGACAGAGTTTCGTAGATTTCAGGCGGAATTTCACCTATAAATCTATCAAGAGGCATTAAAATTGATTTAATTTCTGGAAGCCTCATCTCTTCCTCAGTTAATAGAAATTCCCTGTATTCCTTGAGAATTCTTTCATACCTTCTTCCAGCGATGTTTTTAAATTTTCTTTGAATCAGCGATGAAAACAACCCCATCCATATCCCCTCAGCATTTTATTACAACGACTTAAAGATATTAAATTTATTTGGTGCAATCCTCTAATCTTAGATTCATGAACCACAAGAGCTATTAAATTAAAAATCTTTTTGGATTTGGGGGTGAAATAATGAAAAAGCTGTTGCCGTTCTTGGCATTAATTCTGCTTATTTCGCCACTGGCACTTGCTCAATGCCCGGCTCAAGGGCATACAGTAGTCTTAAAAGCTCCAGCGGTCTCAAAAACTGCCAACGGAGAGTTAGTTGGTGTAGCCACGGAGTTCGTAATTACAGTAGCCCCGGGAAGCGGACACGTGTACGTGGAGACATGGCCATTAGCGGAAGTTGACATGCAGGCAAGTGCAAGATTGGCTGCCCAAGTAGCGGGTAGGGTTCTTGGGGTCGATATGAGCAAGTATGATGTCTTCATACAGGTTAAGGCTGACTCACCCATAATTGGGGGACCATCTGCTGGAGGAACCATGACCGTTGGGATAATCGCCGCATTAAAGGGTTGGAAGCTCAGAAATGATGTTATGATGACCGGGATGATAAATCCAGATGGAACAATTGGTCCTGTTGGCGGAATTTTGGAAAAAGCATCGGCAGCCCACAGTGTTGGAGCGAAGCTGTTCTTAATACCTGAGGGACAGAGAATCCAAGTTGTCCAAAAAACTGAACAAAAGCAAATTGGGCCTCTTGTCCAAATAACAACAAAAGAAGAAAAGGTAGATGTTGTTCAATATGCAAAGGAAAGATGGGGACTGGAGGTAAAGGAAGTCAAAGACATCTATGAGGCTGTGTATTACTTTACAGGACACAAAATAGAAAAGCCCCAAGCTCCGGAAAATATCAAAATTGATACATCCTTCCTCAAAGAAGATGCAGAGAGGGATTACAAAAACACCACAGAATACTACAAACAAGTTGAAAAGAAGCTCAAAGAGAGCGATGTTAGTTATACAACATACTCCTATCTCAAAACAGCGCTTGAAGATGCAAACCAGACCCTAAAAGACGCCAAAGATGCCTTGGATTCCGGGATGTACTACACAGCCCTAAGCAAGGACTTTCAAGCGAGAATTATTATCAGACACGTTGATTGGTATCTGGATATGCAGAATGAGAAGGATATTGAAAAACTACTCAACTCTGTCAATGACGATATAAAAAATACCGAAAATTACGTTTCTAACTTGACAATTAGAGGCACAACAATGCTACAAGCTGTTGCAGCAAGTGAGGAAAGGATAGAACAGGCAAAATCTCTTCTCAAGGATGCATGGAGCGATTACTACAAAGGTGACTATTGGAATGCTGTAAGCAATGCTGCATTCGCATATGAAAGGGTGCAGACAGCAAAGTTCTGGGCTAAATTGGGAGAGAGATATGCGAAAGGTGATGTGATCAGCAGGGATGTGATCAAAGAGACAGCGAGAGAGTACCTGGATAACGCCCGTCTGGTTGTTACCTATATAACCTCAATGTTTGGGGAAAGCTTGATGCAAGGACTCGTTGATGAGCTGAATAAGGGAGAGCAGTATTATGAGGATGGGAAGTATTCTGCAGCATTATTTTCAGCAATGGAGGCAAGAATTAGGGCGGAAGTTATACTCGACACCCTTGGAATAGACAACGAAACAGTTCTCATGGATAAGCTCCAGCAGATGAAGGAGGATGCAAAAACAGCAATAGCAATAGCCCAGAGCAAAGGCGTCTATCCAATCCTTGGAATGGCGTACTATGAGTTTGCTCAAAGCTACGAAAAGCAAGGAGGGATTGAAAATATCCAAACGGCTATGATATTCTACCAATATGCAAAAGAGACCGCAATGATGTTCCTTCCGAAAACTGTTCCAAAAATTACCGAGAGCACAATTACTCCTCAGATAATCCACCCATCAAATACACAGACACCTACGGACACACAAACAGCCAGCACAACTACAACATCAACAGTTCCTGAGAAAAATGTCCCAACATCACTCTTGGGTGGAATTGGAACGCTTGGTGTTCTGTTTGGGTTGATAATTGGAATTGTGCTTGGAAGAAGGCTTTAATGGGGAGGTAAATTTTTCTCCCCTCTCTTCTTCAACAACGTTATTTCCCAATCAGCCAAACTGGGGCAGATTGTGCATCCCAAGCGGTAGAATCCTTCATAATATAGGGGATGCAGATCAAAACCGTTCATTAATATGTAGAGCTGCACCATCATTCCAGACCAGAATTTGATCGGCATTACTTCCAAGAAAGTACCAAGTACTTCATTTTTCCTTTCAATTGCAGGAGGCTTCAGTCTTCTCTTGGCACTTTCACCATCTCTATCACCTATCACCAAAACTGGGCTATCGAACTCCTTTATAGCGTTATAAAGAGCCTCAACCTTCATCCTGGTGCACCAGCGGTTATTGTGGGTAGGAAAACCGTACTTATCAACTGGCATTTTAACAAAACTTTCAATAACATTGACCTTAAGCTTTTTAGCAAGTTTTTCAACGTACTCATCAGTTTGAGGCATCTCATATTCCATTTTGACATAGACGGCAGTAACATCTCTGAAAACCTTGCTTGCCAAAATTAATGCAGCAGTTGAATCCTTTCCCCCGCTCCAGGGCACTATTATGTCATAACCTTCAAATTGTTTAAGGAAACTCCCACTTGCCTCTTCAAAAGCTCGGATGTATGATTCATTTGCCTTAACAATGTCCTCTAAGCTAATTTCCTCAGTGTACGGGATTCTCCAGAGCACTTCTGTTTTCTTTCCAATGCGCTTGCTCACTTCAGCTATTTTCATGCTTCCGGAGTAGTACACCTCTTGGTTCATTAATTTCCTAAGAACAAGAGAAACACTCCCAATATTTATACCCAAAATATCCCTCATATTTTCCCCAAACTTATCACCGAATGCCAAGTAGATGTCATAGTCTGGGTTAATTTCAATGCCAAGAGGATTTTCTGGATTGAGTTTGTAAGTCCCATCCCACTCTATCCCAAGTCTAAATCTTGCTTTAATCTCTTCCAAGTGAGCATAAAGCTCGTCAACTCGCATATTTCTGACCTTTTTTGTCCTCAAAACTCGAGAATAGAATGGTTTTCCTGTCTTTAAAAAATATCCACTAACATCGTTGGCTAATTCTCTCTCCTTTTCTCCGAATAGCAAAATCGGTATGTATGGGGTATCCTTTAACCCTTCAAGAATATCTTCAACCTCATTAAACTTTCTACCACCACCAAGACTCGAAACTTTCAAAAAGCCACCATAGTTGCGCTTATTTATATATTGCAGGGCTTTAGCATCTTTCCTTGCTCTCACAATCACGTGGAACATATTGGAAAATTAGAAAAAGGATTAATAAAGTTTAGCTGTACAAAAAGTTTAGATCAAATGATGAAAACTCCCTGGACTGAGTTGGTGATGATGACCGGTCTGCTGATGCGAAGCTCTAAAATACCTGAAGCACATAATTAACATTTATGAAGTATCAGAAAATTAGTTACCTGGTAGTGATCTTGGTAGTAGTGTCATCCCTTCTTATTTTGTTTAAGCCCTATTTCTATTCTTTCAGGGGGTATGGTGTCAAGTATGAGGGTGAAGAGGTAATGCTACCTGAACCCAACTTAAAAGGCGAAATGAGCGTTGAAGAGGCAATAGCAAAGAGGAGAAGCGTTCGATATTATAAAGATAGACCCTTGACCCTTAAGCAGCTTTCTCAGCTGTTATGGGCCGCTCAGGGCATAACAGAGGAGAAGAAAAAATTCAGAGCAGCGCCAAGTGCTGGAGCTACCTATCCGTTTGAGATTTATGTAGTCGTTGGATATGTTGAGGGACTAAAACCGGGAGTTTATCACTATGACCCCTTTAATCATAGCCTAACGCTGATTAAAGAAGGCGATTATAGAACAGAGCTCCAAAAAGCAGCATTGAATCAGCAATGGGTTGGAAAAGCTGCGGTTGATATAGTTCTTGTGGCATTTTATGAGAGGACAACAAAGTACTACGGTGAGAGGGGCTATAGGTATGTCTACATGGAAGCTGGTCATATTGGGCAAAACATATACCTGCAGGCGGTAGCACTGGGTCTGGGAACTGTTGCAGTCGGTGCATTTCACGACAAAGAGGTTGCTAAAATAATTGGTACTGATGGAGACCCAATCTATATATTTCCTGTGGGGGTTCCATAATGGCTGGTTTTGATCACTATACCCTCGGTTACCTAACATTTGTACTTATGAATCTGACGATGCTCAGTGGGGCATTTATATTTTTGAACAAAAACAGAAAAAGCTTCTGGGTAAAAATGCACATAATGTTAAGTATAGTTACATATATCCTGATGGTTCTAACAATTTTGCTGGTGAGATAAGATAAATAAGTTTGAACCTAAAAGAATACCTTTGGTGACGCCAATCATGGACAATATTCATTTGGGAAAATTGGACATTGAAAAATTCATCAAGGGGCTTGAGAAACTAAGTGACAGAGAGATTCTAAGTTATTGGATTAAAGGTGAACTTAAAGAAGCGGAGCTTTATAAGAATCTCGCCATAAGGGCAAAAAAATTGGGACTTGAAGACAGGATTGTGGAAACGTTTATAATTCTCTCAAAGGAGTCAAAAGGCCATGCGACCCGTTTATGGGAGATATACAAACGTTTATTTAGAACAGAAAAACTCGAAGAAATAGATTTGCCTCTTATTGAAGTTGAGCCCCTTATCGACAAATTCAAAGAAACAAGTAATATCTTGGGAATACTTGAGTTAGCAATGCAATCAGAACTTCTTGCGAAAAGAATTTATGAGATTCTTGCCAAAAGGGCAAAAGACGAAAAAATGAAAAAAATTTACGAATATCTGGCAGCTGTAGAAGATGAGCACTATCACAAACTTAAGGTTGAATATGAGTATTGCAAGAAAAAGGCACAAATAAACGAATAAAATATCAAGAACATCTTATTTTTTTAAATTCTTTTTTAGCTTTCCATTATTTCCATGAAAGAGTTTCTTAGAGAGTTATACCAAAACCAGTATTAAGTAGGATACTCAAGAATTTACTGGTGGTGAAAGTGGATGGAGATGATGTCATACCCAATCTTAGGGAACTCGACTATAAGTTGGTTTTGAGCTACTGGATTAAAAGTGAGGACGATCTTTCAAAATTCTATAAAGAACTTGCTCGCAAATCAAAAGAAGTAGGACTGGAAGAATGGGCATTTGACATGTTCATACTCCTCTCAGAGGAGTCAAAACGAGTTGAAAAGAAACTTAAAGAAATATATTCCAGAAAATTTGGCCCCATAGATGTAGAAAAACTCCCAGATTCCCCAATAAAAATTCCAGCATATATCAAAGAGTTTGACAATCCCCACAGCATCCTTGACATTTTAAAAAGTGCAATATATTGTGAGGAACTCGCTGAAAACATCTGTCAGGTTCTCTCTCAAAAAGCTCCAACTGAATACGAGAAAGAACTTTTCAAATACCTTGCTTCTTCAGAAAGATGTCACCTGAGAATTCTCACGGAAAGATTCAATTATTATAAAAAGAAACTTAAAGCGGAAAGCTAAACTCCCATCTCCTTAGCTTCAGGAGGCTCTTCGATTAGATTATCGCTGTACTTGTTGTAGTCAGCCAATAGAAATTCATCGCTCATCCTCAGTGCCTTTACTGCCTTTTCCTCCCCTGGAAACTTCTTCCCCGGACACACATCCACACACAGGGCACAGAACATGCACCTCGAAACATAATGCCTGATCTTCTTAAGCTCCGGGATCCACTCCATAGCATTAGCTGGACACACCAGTATGCACAACCTGCAGCCTATGCACCTTTCGGGGGTGTACTTCAGCTTTCCCCTGAAGCCTTCAGGAACTGGAACAGGAGGATTTATCTTTGCCTCTCCTCTCTGAACCTTCTCAATGAGGGCTGTCACATTCTTAGGAGCATGCTTTATCGGAAACGGATTTGTGAAGGGTCTTTCCATAAGCTGTTTAAGGAACAGGAACATTGCCTTTGTTGGCATTCACCTCACCCCCAGCCAAACAAGTGCTAAACCGAGCAATGCAATTAAGTTCACATGAACCCAGAAAATCCGTGATGCCTGTTCAATTCTGAATCTTCCGAATGATGTTCTTACGATTGTCACTGCAGCTATGTAGATTATCAGTACTTTAAAGAGGAACCACAAGCTTTCAACAATGTAAAGCATGGCACCATTCAAGCTGATCCCGAAAACATAGCTGAATGTGAACGGTATGAATAGAACTGCCTCAATGGCTGCCATTGCAAACCCTCTCACAGCGTCAGAGAGATAAAACAGAGCCAAGTTCCTGCCACTATACTCTGCGAGCATACCCTCTGCTATCTCCGTTTCAGCCTCTGCGATATCAAAAGGAAGCTTGGCAAGTTCCGCAGGAGTTACAACTAACAGTGCTATGAAAAGCAAAACAACTCCCAATGCTGCCACTGGAGAAACCATTGTCCAAACTGGAGTCGATGCGATCGTTGTGAGGGAGAAACTCTTGTACAAAAGTGCAAACCCAATAATCACAATGGCCAAAGGCATTTCATAGCTCATCATGAGCACCATTTCTCTCTGTGCTCCAACGGAGGAAAACGGACTTCCTGAAGAAAATCCTCCAACTGCCATAGCTAAAGACTGGAGTGTCAGCAGATATAGTATCACTATCAGGTCTCCATATCCCTCAAGGGGCGCCTTAAGGATACCAAAGGGGATGTAGAGCAGTAAAGTCATTGAAGATGCAAATGCCAAGATGGGCATTGCATTAAAGAGCCACTTTACGGCGTTTTCTGGTACAACTGTTTCTTTGAGCAACAATTTCCCAACGTCCCAGAAAGGCTGCCTTATAGGGGGACCAATTCTTGATGTCATTCTTGCTGATATCCTTCTGTCGATACCTTTGTAGGTCAGTCCAAGAAATATACCAAGTACTGGGAAGGCAACTGCATAGAATAAAGTCTCAGGGGTCATCCTCTCACCTCCTTCTCAATTTTCTTTGTCTTTTCAACTGCCTTTTTGTGGATGTATTCGTAGCCGAGAACTTTGCCTTCTGGTGTCTTCAATAAAGCAACCCTGTCGTTACAGCACATGCATGGATCGATGTATGCTACAACTATTGGGATATCTGCAACTTCCGCCCCAAGCAGGAGTGGAGCCCAGCTGTTAATGTTATTGTAACTTGGGGCAATCACCTTCCAGACACTTGGCCCATCTCTACCATCAAACTTGAGGTAGTGAACAACTTCTCCTCTCGGCGCCTCATGGGCACCAATTGCTTCGCCTTTAGTTCTTCTAATCTTCGCCAAAAGTGCCGGATAATTGGGAATGGCAAGTATCTTGCCCTCTGGAAGATTGTCAACACAGTACTCGATGATATCCAAGCTCTGCTCTATTTCATAAATCCTGACCATGGTGATATCGTAGGCATCTCCCTTAGCCTCTCCTACTATATCCTGTGGGACCACTGCCCTAACATCAATGTCAGCGTAGGCGTCGTACGGCATATCCTGCCTGATGTCCATTCTGATTCCAGCAGCCCTTGCAACAGGACCAACAACATTCAGCTTAAGTGCCATCTCTTTTGAAAGCTGGGCAACTCCTCTTGTTCTTGCTTTATAGACAGGGTCTGAGAGAATTATCTCCTTCATCTGTTCTGTAAACTTCCAGTAGTAGGTAATTGCATCTTTAATTGCCTTTATGTGCGATTCCTTAAGATCTCTCCTTACACCTCCGATCATATACACCGAATAATTAATTCGGTTTCCAGTGAGAAGCTCCAGCAAGTCAAGAACTTTTTCCCTTCCTTTCCATGTCCAGAATAAAAGTGAGTCAAATCCCATTTCGTGGGCAATAACTCCCAGCCAAAGAATGTGTGAGTGTATCCTTTCAAGTTCTGCTATTATCGGACGTATGTACTGGGCTCTTGGAGGCGCCTCTATTCCAAGGGCCTTTTCGGCTGTTACAACGAAAGCATATGGGTGGGAGATGGAACAGATGCCACATATCCTTTCCGATAGGTATAGAGTCTGAATGGCGTTCCTCTTCATCCCCATATACTCTATTCCTCTATGAGCAAATCCTCTTTTAACGTCAACCCTGACGATTTTCTCGCCCTCAACCTCTGCCTCAACGCGTATAGGCTCTTTGAGAGCAGGATGGATGGGCCCTATAGGAATATAGTAAGCAGTCTTAGGCATTCCCCTCACCTTTCTTTCTTATTTCCCTAACGCTCTTGTGTGTGTGCTTGATCATATCCTCAACACCATATTCATCCCTTCTCCATGGATACTTCCCCTCTGGCCAGTCATCAGGCAAGAAGAGGTGTCTCTTGTTCTTTAAGCCTTCAAACTCAATGCCGAGCATTTCTCTAATTTCCCTCTCATTTGTTTCCGCACCAGGCATTAAGTCCGTTATCGTAGGGAGTATTAGACTGTCTTTCGGCAGGTCGAACTTCAATGTTATGCTTATTTCGCCCCATGGATTGGAGTAGAACACACCAAATGAATATATCATCTTTATGCTGTCCCCACCGTTATCTTCCCCAGATATAAGATGCAGATGAGGGTAATCGAGTGAGAATATTGTTTCAACTGCTTTTCTAAACGCCGATCTGTCAATTTCTGCCCAAACTTCATAGAGTTTTCTCTTTCTTCTAATTCCCATCTCATATTCCCTGATTTCATAGTTAAGCAGTGCATCACCAAGTGATTTTTTCAGTTTTTCAATGACCTCTTCAATGTTCATTCTTTCTTCCCCTCCAGTTCTTTTTCTAACTTCTCCAACTTGAGCCACGCCTTAACAACGGCATCTATGATTGCTTCTGGCCTTGGCGGACATCCGGGAACATAGACATCAACAGGTATTATCTCATCAATTGGACCTGCTATGTTGTAGGAATCATAGAAGACCCCACCGCTTGTTCCGCAGTTTCCGACCACAATTACAGCCTTTGGGTCTGGCATCTGCTCATATATTCTTCTCAGTTTATCTGCAAAGTCTCTTGGGATTGCTCCGGTGACCAGAAGCACATCTGCATGCCTTGGACTGCCAGCAAGCTTTATCCCAAATCGTTCAACATCGTATCTTGGCGTCAGAAGTGCAACAATTTCAATATCACATGCATTGCATGAACCTCCGGATGCATGGAAAACCCAAAGAGAGCGTTTAAAGTTTGTCAGCTTACCCACGTTCACGCACCTCCCACCAGAAGGAAGAGTATTACAGTTCCAACCCCAAGGTACCAAAGGATGTAATCCCTAACATCTCCCGTATGAATAGCCTGAAGAACTCTATAGTACTCTTTAAGTGCCTCTATGAACCCCCAGTAGATATCGCTTGCTCTTACCTGAATCTTTTCTTTGGACGGTTCTGCATTACCGCTTAAATATGGCTTTACCTGCTCGCTTTCTTTCTTATAACTTGGATTGCCCCTCGAATAAATTATGTAGCCGATTAAAGCAAAGAGTATAAGGAAAGCAAGCCATAACAATGGGCTCCAATATCCTGAGCCAGTTACAAGTTTTGATATCATGCCAGACCACCCCATGACTGATATTGCGCAACGTTGATGAGGGCATCCACAGCGGGATACACGATTTTATTCAGTACAACGTCCGGGAATAGACCAAATAGTATACAGAGTAATGCTAAGATCACCATCGCCACTATCATCGGTCTTGGGACTTCTCTTACGTTCTCGAACTTCTCCAATGGTGGCCCCAAGAACGCTGACGCAAACACTTTAACGAATGAAGCAAGAGTCAATATACTTGTAACCATTGCAAATACCGCCAATAACGGATTCAATCTGTAAGAGCTCTCATAGATTAGGAATTTGCTTGCAAACCCGTTGAAAGGCGGCAAACCAGATATGGCTGCAGCACCAACAATGAAGCACAAAGTTGTAATGGGCATCTTCCTCGCTAATCCTCCCATCTCATTGAGATTTCTTGTCCCAGTTACGTAGAACAGTGCGCCAGCAGTCATTAAGAGCAAGCTCTTGTAGATTATGTGGTTTATTATGTGGAAGATTCCTCCAGCCATTGCTGTTCTCCCGAACTCTGCCAACGCATCGGAATTATGGAGAACCGTTAAGCCGACACCAACACCAAGGAGCATGTAGCCAGTTTGTGAGATAGCGTGGTAGCTCATAAGCCTTTTTACATCTTTCTGAACCAGAGCCATTGTGACACCAATGAACATCGTCAAAACACCAAGAACTGACATTATCCATCCAACTCTCTCTAAGCTGATTGATACGTTTGCAAAGAGTGTGAAGCTGACTCTAAAGAGAGCATAGAGGCTTGCATAGGTAGATACCAGCAAGACTGGGTTTATACCCGCCGGAACTTCGGTGTATGCATCGGGAACCCAGTAGTGCATTGGAACTGAACCGCACTTCATGGCAAACGAAGCAAATAGCAGGCCAAAGGCTATCATGTCAAGAGTACTGAGGGAGACCTGTCTGCTTATATAGGCTAAGTTTAAGTTTCCATATTCGCCATAGAGGATTCCAATGGCAAAGAGAACCATCAAAGATGCAACGGCACTTACTATAAGATATTTAATTCCAGCTTCACTCGCTTCGCCGCGGTAGTTTCTGAATCCAACCAGCGCTGAGCCAGCAATTCCAGCTATTTCCAAGAACACGAAGAGATTGAAGAGATCTCCTGTGAGAACCATGCCGAGAATGCCCACTTCTAACAGAAGCAGCAATGCATAGTATTTTTCCAAACCGCTCTCCGCTTTAACATGACTGTATGAATAGAGAGCACCGACAAAGCTCATCAAAGTCGCTGAGATGGCCATGAAAGCTCCAATGCCGTCAATCTCGAACATAATCCTTATCGGCACTTTATAGCCTGAAGGCAGTACAAGGGTTGGCTTATCCGCGCCGAAAACATACACTATGATGCCATGCAGCCTGACCTGATACATCAGCATAAGAGAGAGGACTACAGTAACGGCAGTTATCACTATAGCCCATACCGCTACAATGCTCTGTTTTTTCTTGAACAGAGGTGCAATAAACGCTCCAAAGAGAGGAACCGCTATCATCAACGCCGGTAAGTGCTCAATCATCCCCTCAACCTCCTGATCTTTGTAACGTCAAGGGTTCCATAGCGCTTGTAGATGTTCACAGCAAAGGCAAGCATTAAGGCTGAGACGGCAACACCTATGACGATGCTCGTAAGTGTTAATGCCTGTGGAGTTGGCAGAACCATATTTTGCGGATTTGCAGCCTCTGGGGGTGCCAAAGTATAGATCGGAGCATAGCCACCTTTTACATATCCAAGAGCGACCAAGAACAAGTTTACTGCTCCTTCCAAGATTTCAATACCTATGACGACCTTGATTAGATTCCTTTTGAACCCTATTGTGTAAAACCCTATTGCCAAGAGGAGTGCGACAACTATGAAGGGAAAATTAACCCAGATGCTACCATTCATCCCTCTCCCTCCTCATGATTAGGAAGAACACCAGCACTATGCTTGTAAGACCTGCAAGAACCTTCATACCGACAAAGATGTTCATGTACGGAAGAGTGCCACCTGTGTTTAGATAACCTGGATTTATTCCAACTGGAGTTTTTCCTCCAAATAATGGGAATCCGCTGTTTGCAATTACGTTTTTGAAGAATGTGTAGCCAGCAAACCCCAGACATGCCATTCCAAGGAATCCCAGTGCTCCAATGCTTTCAAATACACTGAGGGGAGCTTTCTCAAAGAGGCTTTTAACAGCATCGTATTTGTTCGCCACTATGAGCAACGCTAAACCACTTGCAAAAACTGCTCCCCCCTGAAAGCCTCCTCCCGGTGTTAAATGACCATGGAGTATAATGTAGCTACCAAAGACAAGTATTAGCGGTGCCAGTATTTTGGTCGTGGTCTTTATGATGGTTGTCGTCATTTTTTCGTCCCCTCCTTTCTCCGCAGAACCATTAAAACCCCAGAAACTGCCGTAAACAGAACGGTCGCCTCGCCAAGGGTATCGAAACCTCTGTAGTCAAAGACTATGCTTGTGACAACGTTGTTAGCTGACGCTTCAATCTGAGCATGTGTTATGAACCAGTCGTCCATTTCTCTGTGAGGCGGCTCTCCAAAAGGCCTTATGCTAATCATTGCGGCAAGGAGGAAGAGCGTGAACCCTATGAAAGCAAGCAATCCAAGAGAAGTCCTCATTCTATCACCTCCTCATCTGTGGTGTTTTTGATGGCAAGAAGGTACATCGCAGTTGTTAAACCGGCACCAACACCCGCTTCAGCTATTGCCACGTCTGGAGCTTGGAGAACATAGAACTCAAGGGACAAGATGAGGCTAAAAACTGCCATGGCTATGACTGCCATAATTAAGTTCTTGAATCTGATGGCAACTATTGCACTCACCAGCAGGCCGATTCCTATTAAAACCTGAAGAATCCAAAAGAACTCCATAAAGTTCATAGCCTTCCCTCCAGCTCATCTATTACAGCACCATAGGGTCTAATTCCGGATTTTCTTGCAGCTCTTCCAATTGCATGGGCACCCACTGGGTTTGTCAGTACTAAGAATATCACCACGAGAGCTGAGTGAATGCCTATTGTAACCCATCTCGGATCATGTGTCGGAAGCCAGTTATAGAGTGAATACACCACCGTGGCAAGGACTATGAAGATCGTTCCAAATGTTGTACATTTTGTTGCTGCATGAATCCTTGTGTAAACGTCTGGAAATCTGAGAATTCCAATGCTTGCAAGAAAGTTGAAAATCACTCCAATTGCCAAGAAAATTGTGATTACATACTCGATCATGCTATCCCCACCTTCTTCTTCACCAAGTATCTTGCAATGTACAGCGTGGCTATGTAGCTCAAAACAGCATATACCAACGCAACATCAATGAAAACTGGTTGCTTTGTAACAACCCCATAGAGAACCATTGCACCTGCTGTTGTTGTTGTCATTGAATCCAGAGCAACCGCTCTATCTGGAATCGTTGGTCCCAAGATAAGCCTGATTAAAGTTAACATCGCTGAAAACAGTAGCAGAATTAGAGCCACCATAAATGCACTAACCACATTCATTCCGCAATCCTCCTTGCCCATTTTGGAAGATACCCACAAAGCTCTTCGGGGGTTGGTTTTTCTTTTCCAGGCGGGACGTTAATCCAGTGAACGTATAAGTTACCTTCTTCGTCAATTTCAAGGGTAAATGTTCCCGGGGTTAAGGTTATTGAATTTGCCAAAAGAGTTCTGCTTTCATCCCTCGTAAGACCTGGAGATATTTTAACAATGCCAGGTCTTATTTTTCCAGTTATTACTCTATACGCAACGTCAAGGTTAGCTTTTGCCATTGCAAAGAAAAATGGACCTATTGCATATACTATGAAAAGAATCCATCTTCTCGGACTGAAGAAGTATTCAAGCTTCTCGTCCATTATGTTCCTTGTTAGATACCCTATTACCGCTGCAATAATGAATCCAGCGATTAATTCTTCCTTGCTCCATGCGATTATATTCCCTGAACCCGCTGTAAGCAGTAAGTATACAATCAAAGACCACAGGAAAGAGGTCACAAACGCCATTCTTTCACCTCAACTTTAAGTTTTAAACCTATATTAAGCGTTTTTGAGGATAATATCATTTAGAATTTGCCAAAAATTCTTAAATACGTTTCTAAAACGAAAGGTTATAAACCAATATTTTGACAAATGAAAAAGTAACCAAACTTTACAAATTATCTAACACATTAGATTATTAGTGAACACACATTTTCACTGAGGTTTATGTAAGTTCACAGAAAATGTTGAAAATAGTTATACCTTTGTAAAGATTTACAAAAAGCAAAAACGTATAACACTAAGTAAATCATTGATGGCATCAAATAAGAAAAATTAAAGAAAAGATAACACTATTCTTCATATTCTTCAATTGCACCAAATCTACAGACGCTTGCACATATGCCACAGCCAACACACTTGTTTGGATCGATTTTATGCACTTTTCCTGGAGCCCCCGTTATAGCGTTCTGAGGACAGTTTCTTGCACATAAGGTACATCCCTTACATTTATCCGGGATTATGCGGTATTTCTTAACTTTTTTGCTATTTTGAGCCTCTATCATCTGTTCGATTTCTTCATTTTTGAGCCACCTTAAGTTGTCGTCATATTTATCATAAGTAGCAAGGAGGAATTCTTTGCTCATTTCTAAAGCATTTACTGGACATACATCCACACACTGGGCACAGAACACACATCTGCCGAGCCAGAAAGTTACTTTTTTAATTTCCGGCACAAACTCTATTACACCAGCAGGACAAACCGTTACACAAAGTCTGCAACCGATACACTTGTCAACATCATACACAAGTTTTCCTCTGAATCCTTCTGGAGTTGGAACTGGCTCAGTTTTTGGAAACATATTTGTTGCTGGCTTCTTGAAAAGATTTGAAAGCACAGTAGAGAGTGTTGGAGGTATCTTCATGCTATCACCCCCAGCAGATCAATGGCAAGGATTAAGGAGCCGATTATTGCAGCAGGGAAAAGCCTCAGCCAGAACACCTGAACCGCTTGTGTTATTCTGAGTCTTCCCGTTATCGCCCTAAAGATGCTCATGCTGACAAAAAGCACTGCAAAGACCTTGATTGTGTGGAAGAGCACATCAACAACGAGAGCCAGTATTCCGTTAAGTCCAACGTAAGCACTTATGCCCCATGGGAAGAATATTGCAACCACTAAGCTTGCACTCACAAACATCTTTATGGCATTGCTGAGTTCAAATAATGCAAGATGTCTTCCGCTGTACTCTGCCATAGGACCTTCAGCGACTTCAGTCTCAGCCTCTGGGATGTCAAAGAATCCGACCTCGATTTCACTTGCCAGCCATGCCAAAAACACCACAAGGAGAATGAATGTGCCGATTAGTGCCAGGGGTGTTCCAAGCTCCCATATGTTACGCTGATAGAATGCTGCCAAGCTGAAGGGCTTTTCAACGCCAATGTTGTTCAGTCTCCAAAGGATTGTGAAGAGTGCAAGCATCATTGGAACTTCTCTTGAGACCAAGATTATCATTTCTCTCTGGGCACCTATCTGAGCGTAAGGTGAGCCAGAGCTTATTGCACCTAAAACTCTAATGAAACCAATAAGAGTCAGCAGATAAATGAACACAATCACGTCACCTTTCGTGGCAAAGAGAGGTGCAAAGCCCATTGGAGTGTAAGCCAACAAAGCTATTGATACAGCTAAAGCCAAAACTGGTGCCAGCTCATAGAACTTATTTGCATGCTTCGGTATTATTGACTCTTTGCTCATAAGCTTCAGGAAGTCATAGAACGGCTGGAGCAAAGGAGGGCCTACTCTGCGTTGCATTCTTGCGACTAACTTCCTGTCAATTCCTTCCCATAGGAGTGAAGCAAATGAAACATAAATGTAGAGGGCAATTAAACCAAGGGTAGCATATAGAAGGTTCATAGCATGCACCTCCCTATCCCAATCCTCTCGGGTCTCGCCTTGATGTTTGGATTGATCTCCTTGGTTTTCTTTATCGATTCTTTGAGCAGATCAACTTCAGTTAAGATTCTTCTTTTTCCTGTATTTGCGTCAATTACAGCAACTCTATCTGTACAGCTCAAACACGGATCAATTGAGGCTATAGCGACCGGAACATCAGCTAACTGCTCACCAACCAGGGCCCTTGCAACTGCAAACAAGTTTGGAAACGTTGGTTCCCTCATCTTCCACTTTGCTGGACCATCTTTTCCTTTCTCAGCCCTTACATAGTGGATCAGCTCGCCCCTTGGTGCTTCATACCGTCCAATTCCTTCGCCTTCCGCTTTCTTGAGCTTAACAAGAATTAGATTGTCCTTTGGAAATGCCTTGATTTTCCCCTCTGGCATTTGATCCAACGCTCTTTCGATTATCTCCATGCTGTTCCAGATTTCTCCAACCCTAACAACCATTCTGTCAAAAACATCGCCCTTGACCACACCTGTGAACTCCTTTGGCGTCACTGGTTTAACTCCCAAATCTGGATAAACTCCAAGCTTTTCATTGTAGCGAACATCCTTCTTAATGCCGCTTCCTCTTGCTGTTGGACCTTGAGCACTGTATTCAATTGCTATCCTCTTTGGAATAACCCCCGAATCCCTCAAACGTGCCTCAACGGTTGGATCATAGAGGAATATCTCCTCAACCTTTGGCATGACCTCTTGGCGGTAATATTGGATCATGTCAAGTATCGCCCTCTTATGTCTATCTTTTATATCCCTCCTAACACCACCGATCATGTTGCCAGCATAGTTAACCCTATTGCCTCCAATATCCTCAAGGATGTCCATGACCCTTTCTCTTGCCAGCCAGCTCAGGTGGAGAACCGTGTCATAGCCTATTGTATGAGCGACAACGCCTAAGTTGAGCAGATGGGAGTGTATTCTCTCAAGCTCTCCGATGATGACCCTAATGTACTCTGCCCTTTCGGGCACTTCAATACCTGCCATTTCTTCAACGGCTCTTGCATAGGTGTGGTTGTGTGAAAAGGAACATATCCCACAAATCCTCTCGGCTAAATATAGCACTTGAATCCAGTTCCTTCTTATTGCAATCCATTCAAGACCTCTCAAGTTGTAACCAAGCTTGACATCGACGTTGATGATGCGCTCACCATCAAGGGTGATTATGAACTTCTCGGGTTCTTCCAATGCTGGATGAATAGGACCTATGGGGATTTTAACCCAGTATTCTATTTTTCCATTCATCTTGACTCCCTCCTGTATGGGTGTCCCGCATTTTTGACCATTTCAGGTTTAATCCCTGTCTCATCAAGCCTAAGCGGATAAATTCCTTCCGGAAAGTCATCGGGCAGGAACAGTCTCCTTGGATCTGGAATCCCTTCGTATTTGATACCAAGGAACTCCTGCACTTCTCTTTCATACGGCAGAGAGCTCGGGAAGATATCAGTTATCGTTGGCAGTACAGGATCATCCTTGGGGCAGGAGGTTCCAACTATTACAGACAAACTTTCTCCCTGCTCCCAGAACATCTCCCAGTGATATTTAGCAGTAAGCCTGTCCCCTCTATCCTCAGCTATTATAATGGAAAACTGTGCAGCTGGGTCAACTTCTTTAAGGAACCGGACGAGCTCTTTAAATCTCTCCCTATCAACTTCAATCCAAACTCTCTTTCTCGGATGAGGGAGTTTGTTTTCAGTTATCTTAACCTCTACATCTTCAAATCTTGCTTTTATTCTCTCAGCAAATTCTTCAGGTGTCATTCTTTCTCACCTTCAATCTTTTTGATCAGCTTCTCTAATCCCAAGACAACTCCATAGAGGATTGCTTCTGGCCTTGGTGGGCAGCCGGGAACAAAGACATCAACTGGAATGTGCTTATCAAGTGGGGCATTTGTGAATGGACTTTCGTAGAACACACTTCCACCAGTGGGGCATGCTCCAACAGCAACTACCACCTTTGGATCTGGTGTCTGTTCGTAAATCAGCTTAACCCTCTCAAGGCTCTGGTCTGTTATTGGGCCTGTGACAAGCAGAATGTCGGCATGTCTTGGCGTCCCAACAAGCTTTACCCCGAATCTCTCAGCGTCGTATCTTGGAGTCAGTGCTGCTATGATTTCAATGTCACAGCCGTTACATGAGCCGCTGTTAACGTGAAACACCCAAGGTGACCTTCCGATGTATTTACAAAGCTTTGCAATCCTTTTCTCAAGCATTTCTCTCTCACTGACTCGTGATCGGGCATTATTTTTTTCTTTCACCTACATCACCCCCATATTATCAGCACTCCGAGTATTATTGCAACTGTCACGAGCAGATATGCAACGTAATCCGTGAGCAAACCTGTGTGCTCTCTTCTGAATGTGATAAACATCCTGTTGATACCCCTGATGAGTCCCCACATGACATGTCTTCCTGTGAAGTATCCGCGAAGGTGCTCAAATTGTGGAATTACTTCGTCCTCATCCTCACCGCTTAAGTAAACCTTGGTCCCATCTCCAACCCTTCTTGTACCCATGCTCGCCTTCTCTCCCCACTTCATGAGGATATAGCTGATGACCAGACCAATGATTAACACGTAAATGAAGTAAAGGGCATCCCAATAGCCGAACATTTTTCATCCCCCCAGTACCGCCAGTACGTATTTTCCTGACTCCTCCAGCATTTTTGCCGTTGGTAGCATAACACTCTCGTTTATCTGCCACGGTAAGAGACCCATGACGATTATTGCGATGATGAGGAGTATCATTGGTATCACCATAGCCCTTCCTGGATCTTTTGCTGCCTTCACTTTCTCGCTCTCCTTTCCAAAGAAGGTGAAGAGCACCCTAATGTAGGCGGCAGTACAGAATGCTGTTCCAAGAATTGCTATTGCCGCTAAGAACGGGTTATACAAAGTGGAGCTTTCATAGATGAGCCATTTGCTCGCGAATCCATTTAGTGGGGGCAAGCCTATTATAGCCGCAGCACCAACCAGAAAGGCAAAGCTTGTCAGCGGCATTCTCCTTGCTAATCCGCTGAGCTCATTAAGGTTCTTTGTACCCACCTCATGCAGAACTGCACCTGCAACAAGGAAGAGGAGTGCCTTCATAATTGCGTGGTTCACCGTATGATATATAGCCCCCGCCAGTGCTATGTCCCCCACTTTTGTTCCGTATGCCGCAATGCCGATTCCTATGCCAAGGAGGATGTACCCTATCTGACCAACACTCGAGAATGCAAACAATCTCTTCATGTCAGTCTGCACTACAGCCATGGCGTTTCCAACTATTAGCGTTAAGCAGGCAAAGAATATCACGATCCAGCCAATAGCTTTGATGTTCAGGCTTATGCTGTAAATGCTGAATAGTATTCTTGCTATCGCGTAAACACCACCCGCCTTAATAACCAGCCCAGAAAGCATTGCCGAGATTGAGCTTGGTGCTGCTGGATGAGCATCTGCAAGCCACATGTGCACCGGAACCGCACCGCTCTTGAAGAGCAATCCACCGAGGATGAAAGCCAATGCAACTTTGCTTACAAATGTTGGCTCCCTTGTGATGTACTGGCTCAGATAAGCCATTGTTAAAGTACCATACTGGCCATAAAGCAGAGCTATTCCCAGGAGAATGAACGAACTTGCCAGCGAACCAACAAACATATACTTAATACCAGCCTCAATGCCCTCCCATGTGTCATTTCTGAATGCAACCAAGGCATAGCTCGCTATGCTCATTATCTCAAGGAAGACATAGAAGTTGAATATATCCCCCGTTATGACTATACCGAGCATTCCCAGTTCCAAGATTAGGATCAATGTGTAATACTTATCAAGTCCGGTGTCGTGCTTCATGTATTCGAGTGAATAGATTATCGCCAGCAGTGAGACGAAAGCTATCGTTACTGCTATCAACGCTCCAAGAAGGTCAACTTCCCAGACAATTCTGATTGGAAAGCCAACCCCTTTTCCTAACGGTGTTGTCGCACCAAGCGTGTACACGATTATTTGATTTGTCTTCCAGATTGTGTAAAACACGTCAGCTGCTACGCCTAAGGTTACTGCACTGATTATTACCGCCCAAATGTCCCTAAGTTTCTCGCCGATAAGCTTGACTATAGGCATTGAGAATGCCCCGAAGAGGGGGATGATGATTAGGAATGGCAGCACATTCATCCCCTCAACCTCCTTAACTTGTTTATGTCCAAGCTTCCGTAATGCCTGTAGGCGTTAATCGTAAGTGCCATCGCCAAAGCTAAGACACAGACCCCAATGACGATGCTCGTAAGCACTAAAGCTTGAGGAATTGGGCCAACCATTGGAGTGCCTTTTAGTGTTTCATAACCGGTATAGATTGGCGCAGTTGGTAGAACTCCATTCTCCAAACGGTAGCCAAGGCTTATCAGGAGTAAGTGGATTCCAGAGTCAATGATGTTCAATGCCAAGATCAGCTTGATAAGATTCCTTTTATAGAGAAATGCATAGATCCCCATGAAGATCAAGAGGAATGCAGTTATGAACTGAAACGGAATCATTTCTTCCACCTCCTAAAGAGAGCTATTGCCATCATAGCGCTTACTAATCCTGTAAAGACCTTTAATCCTACAGCCAAGTTCATTATTGGGAGAAACCCAGCGGAGAGCAGAGTTCCCGGCTGACCTGCGAAAGCAATCTTATCACGCCAGAGTATGTTGTAGAAGAAAGCTATGCTTAACCCAAGCATTGCAGCCCCTAAGAAAGCCAAGCCGCCAAGTCCCTCAAGAACAGAGTATAAGTTCTTGTCGTACCTCTTCTTGGCTTCATTTAACCCGAATGCAACGAGGAACAATATTCCAGCACCAGCTATCGTGGCTCCTCCCTGGAAGCCACCACCGGGTGTGAGGTGACCGTGGGATACAACATAGGCTCCAAATATCCCAATGAGCGGAATCGTAGCTCTCGCCATGGTCTTAACGATTAATCCCATGTCATTCTCCATCTTCATCCCTCCTCCAAGGTCTGAGCAGTGCAACAGCACCCGCTATAGCAGTAAAGAGAACGGTGGCTTCTCCAAGGGTATCGTAACCTCTGTAATCAAACACTATGTCAGTTACAATGTTTGTTCCACCAACTTCCTCAACGCCATGCTCGATGTAATACTGGTCAGTGTAGCGGTACTTCTGCCAGTCGCTACCGCCAAGACCAAATTTAAGTCCGTATTGCGGGTTAGCTACTATCAAGAGCACACCAAGGATGAACAGCAAAGCCAAAGCCCCAAACGTCCTGTTCATGGTCCCTCACGCTCCCATCTCTCTGTTTTGGCTATTCCATACACAACTATTGCAGTAACAACCCCTGCACCAACCGCTGCCTCGGCTATCGCAACGTCTGGGGCATGGAGCATGTAGAACTCCAAGCTCAGCAGAAGGCTCATTGCTGCTGAAGCCAAAGCCGCTGAAAGCAAATCCCTAAAGCTGATTGTGAGATATGCAGCGATAAGTATTCCAATCAAAATTCCAAACTGAATGATCATGTCAACTGTGAGAACGTTCATTCTTCTCCACCCCTCTCCCTCTTGAGTTTTACTTCATAAGCATCAACAACAGCTCTCACAGGCTTTACACCGCTCAAATGGGCAGCTTTTGCAATTGCGTGGGCACCCGTCGGGTTGGTAAGCAGCAGTGCTATCAATGCAACCAAGCTGTGAAGTGCCATCTGAAGGTATTTTGGATCTCCAGTTATGTGGAGCTGATTCACTGCATGGACAATTACAGCAAGAACAGCAAAGATTGTTCCAAAGGTTGTGCACTTGGTTGCTCCATGCAAGCGTGTGTAAACGTCTGGAAATCTGTGAAGGGCAAAGCTACCGAGCAAGTTGAAAGTTATGTTGATACCGAGGAAAGCATAGATAATATACTCAACGATAGTTGTCACTTCAATCCCCCCTGGAGATATTTTGCTATGACAAGCGTCCCAATGTAGCTCAGCAAGGCATAGACAATTGCAATGTCAATGTAAATTACCCTGTCATATGCTGCACCAAGGAGAATCATCCCCGCAACTATCAGCGTATTCAGTGTGTCAACTCCAACAACCCTATCAGGAACAGTTGGTCCAAAGAGAACCCTCAGCACGCACAGAAATGCACCAATCATTATTATCAAAGCTGAATAAAAGAACTCAGGTGCAATCATCTCCCCAACCTCCTCGCCCATTTTTCAAATGAGCCAGAAACAGGCTCCGAACTTTTTGGCTCTTCCTCCTTCACATAAATCCAATGAACATAGAGGGCTTTTTCTTCCGGACAGGCATCTATTGTGAGCGTTCCTGGGGTTAGGGTTATTGAGTTGCTTAGAATGGTGTATTGGACATCATTTTCAAGCTCAACAGGAACCCTAACTATTCCTGGCCTTATCTTCCCTGTTATCACCCTATAAGCAACATCAAAGTTTGCTTTGACCATTCCCCAGAAAAGGGGCCCAATTGAGTAAACAATAAACTCAAGCCACCTTATCGGATTTAAAAACCTTGCAGTTTTTTCGCCTATGATGTTTTTTGTTGAATAGCCCACTATTGCAGAGAACATTATACCTGCAACAACTTCTTCTGGGCTCCACAACATTCCTTTGGTACCTGCTGTAAGTACCAACCAGAGCATGAATGACCATACAAATGCAGCAATGAAACTCATTTTTCTCACCTCATCTCTTGATTTGCAACGTTCAATACTTAGTTTTCACTAAATCTCAATATATGTTTCGTTTATTACTTTTAAAAGGGTTTTGGAAAGTCCTAAATTCACAATGGAGGTATAAAACGGCTCTTTTTAAACAAAAGATTCTCAACAAAAAGTTTGTAAAAACCAAGGGACGAATGTATACAAATTTGTTAATGCTTGCTTTTAGATAGTTCCAAAATTTCCAATGTATACTTTTGACATAATCGGACCCCTCTCAGCACAATAGATGGGGTAAAATGCAAACATTTATAAACCGTGAAGCATAGTGAAAGTGACGCTCTTCTAATGAGCGTTGAAATATTTGAAAGGAGATATTGGAAATGTATGGAGATAGATTTGGTGGAAATAGAGACAGATTTGGCGGAGTAGCTCCAGTTAAGGTTGGAGAAAGATACACTGTTAAAATCGAAAGTATAGGAAAAGGCGGAGACGGTATAGCCAGGATTAAGGGCTTTGTAGTGTTTGTTCCAAACACCAAAGTCGGTCAGGAAGTTGAGATTGTAATCAACTCTGTCAAGAGAAAGTTCGCTTTTGGAGAAGTTATTTGACTTCACATTCATAGTCCAATTTTTGGACTTCAAACTTTTCTTTTGTTTTGAAATTGAAAAACTTATAAGATTGAATGAGAAATTTCACTCATGAGAAGATTAAAGCTTATTCTTGATGAATTTAGCACCTTGATTTTTATCCTTGCGATATTTGTTACTGTTTTGATGATTAGGTTCCTAGTAATAGGCATTTACAGACTTACAGGAAGTCCATTACTAGCTATCATTATCGCCTTTGGCATGCTCATTGTGATTGGCTTTTTCCTGTTTTTGAAGGATAAAACAAGAAAGATATAACACTTCACACATTCAGCCAATTAAGTTTTTAAAGCGCTAAGCTTAGCAATTTGCGATGAGAGTTCACATTGAAACTTATGGATGCACGAGGAATAAAGCGGATGCAGAAATCATGGAAGCCCTCTTGGTTAATGCGGGTTATAAAATAGTTGATTTGGATAGCGCAGACTATGTAATCGTGAACACCTGTGCTGTGAAAGACCCAACAGAAAATCACATGAGAAAGAGAATTAAAGAGCTCCTTGATGCTGGCAAAAAGGTTATTGTTACCGGTTGTTTGCCCCATATTAACATTGAGGCAATAGATGAAAGAGTATCAGCAATCTTAGGCGTTAAGAGCATAAGCAGAATTACCGAAGCTATTGAGCTGGCAGAAAGAGGGGTAAAGCTCATTGATGTGGATCAGAGGAAGATAGACAAGCTTGAACTTCCCAGGATGTGGAAGAGCAAAGTAGTCTTTGTTGTGCCGATCAGTGAGGGCTGCTTAAATGCATGCACATACTGTGCAACACGCTTTGCAAGGGGAGTTCTGAAGAGTTACTCCCCAGAAAAAATTGTCAGATGGGTTAAAGAGGCATTGGCTAAAGGATACAAAGAAATACAGCTTTCAAGCGAAGATACTGGCTGCTATGGTTTTGATATCGGAACAAACTTAGCTGAGCTTTTAGACGAGCTAACATCCATTGAAGGAGAGTTTAGAATTAGAGTCGGCATGATGAACCCAAATCATGTCATAAAGTTCCTTGATGAGCTAATTGATGCCTACAAAGATGAAAAGATTTACAAATTCCTGCATTTGCCCGTTCAGAGTGGAGATAATGAAATTCTAAGGAAAATGGGCAGAACGTACACAGTTGAAGACTTTGAGGTCATAGTCAAGGCTTTTAGGAAAGAGTTCCCAGAGTTGAACCTAAACACGGATATAATTGTTGGGTTCCCCGGAGAAAGCGAAGAGGCTTTCCAGAATACCGTTGAGCTCATAAAGAGGGTTAAGCCAGATAAGATAAACGTTTCAAGATTCTCTCCAAGACCCGGAACTTTAGCGGCAAGAATGCCAAATCAGATAGTTGGCTGGCGTGTTAAGGAGCGCTCCCGCTATCTTCACCGCTTGAGGTTGGCTATAAGCTATGAGATAAACCAGAAGTATGTTGGAAGGGAACTCTTAGTTTTAACACACGGGGAAGGGAAGAAAGGAGGAGTTGAAGGCAGAACGATGAACTACAAGGAGATAATTCTGCCAGAGGCTCCAATTGGAGAATTCGTAAAAGTAAAAGTTACGAAGGCAACTGCAACTTATCTGATGGGAGGTCTTGTTACATCCCTTCTTTGAAATACGAAAGCCGTATTAACCTTGTAGAAAAAGTCTCTTTTGGATGAAGAATAATGAAAAGCATACTACTTATTCAGAGCTGCAGGGGATGTGAACGGCTGATTAATTATTATTTAAAACTTCACAGCTTTTCCAGAGAGCTCTTTCTTGTCAGAGGTGAATATAACATCATTGCAGAAATAGAATATGAAGACTACGAGAGCTTCAAAAAGTTAGTTTCTGAGCTCTGCAGGCTTCACGAAATTTTCAAAATAGAGATCCTGAATGTAAAGAGCATCTTCTAATCCAAGTGCAGTCTAACATTAGCACAAAACTTATAAGTGATGTAAAGTAAACTTTACGTAAAGGAAACTTTACATGGAGGTAGTATGATGAGAGTTGCGGGCATATTGGGGATAGTAGCAATATTCGGCTACGTTTATTTAGTTCTGAGATTCGAGAACAAAGATGAGAGATTTAACATGATAAACGCAAAAAGCCATGTATGGGCAGTAAGCTTCCTTCTCCTCGGAAATTTGCTTGTGCAAATTCTTGATTATCTTGATAAAACCGATAAAATGTTCGTATTGGGATTTGCAACCGCAGTGATATTAGCGAGCCTTGGATACATTCTGGCGTTTGTATATTATTTGAAGGTGATGTGAATGACCGAGCTGATAGTTAATTTCCTTATCTGGGCTTTTCTGGCTACAATAACTACCCTAATTCTGCTCTATCTTTCAAGAGGAGATGAGAAGAAGAAAACACTCATCCCCGCAATGCTTGTGGTATTAACTATGGGTTATCTAATGGGCTATGCTGTCAGCAACGGCAACTTATCCCTTGCATTCTCCGTATTTTTGGTCGGCGGTATTATGCTTAACCTATACTACGCTTCACTAAAAAGGAAAGGCTACGTGCTCGAAGACGAAAGAACTCTGAGAATTGAGGAGATTTCAGCGAGAAGAACCCTTCAAGTGTTCATGATAACCCTCGCTTTTATTGTGATTTATCTCTCAATAGTCCAGCAGAGAAATCCAGCGCTTAAGAGTGCCTTCATTTTGGCTGAAGCTTTGCTTGTAGCTGTGATGCTCCTTCACATGGCGTTCAGAGCATATTACAGCAGGGTGATGTAACGTGAAAAACAAGCTAAGAGAGCTTAGAGAAGCGAGAGGTCTAACACAGGAAGAGCTGGCAAAGATATTGGGGGTTACAAGGCAGACGATAATAGCGATTGAAAAGGGTAAGTACGATCCCTCATTAAGGTTAGCCTTCAAGATTGCAAGGTTCTTTGGGGTTAAAATCGAGGATATCTTCATCTATGAAGGTGATTGAGATGTTTAGGAGCAAATACAGAGAAAGGGCTTGGTGGTCGATGTTTGTTGGACTTCTTTTTGCATTTTCTGGTGCTTATGGGAAGCTCAAGCCCATGATCATTGTTGGAATACTGTTTGCGACCTTTGGAGTTATACTTCTCGAATACGATCGGAGGGTTGCAAATGGCGGCGGTAAAAGTTGAAAATCTCGAAAAAGACTATGGAAAAGTTAAAGCTCTAAAAGGGATAAGCTTTGAGATTAAAGAAGGAGAGATTTTTGGCTTGATTGGACCTAACGGTGCTGGAAAATCAACAACCCTCAAGATCTTAGCTACCCTTCTAATACCAACCGGAGGAAGAGCTGAGGTTTATGGGTATGATGTTGTGAGTGAGGCTGATGAGGTCAGAAAGCTCATTAGTTATCTCCCAGAGGAAGCTGGGGCATACAAAAATCTCACCGGATACGAATACTTGGAGTTCATGGCAAAGCTTTATGCAAAGACTGGAAAAAGCGTTGAAGAAATGCTGAAGTTTGGCGTCAAAATAGCGGGACTTGGGGAAAGAATTCACGACAAAGTCGCAACTTATTCAAAAGGTATGACAAGAAAGCTTCTGCTTGCAAGGGCCTTAATGGTCATGCCAAAGCTTGCCATTCTTGACGAGCCTGCAAGCGGTCTTGATATAGTAAACGCTTACGCAATTAGACAGACAATCAAAAGATTTGCAAGAGAGGAGGGAGTTACATTTCTCATCTCAAGCCACAACATGCTCGAGGTTGAATTCCTGTGCGACAAGGTGGCTTTGATAAACAAAGGCGTCATCGTTGATATTGGCACTCCCAAAGAGCTGAAAGAGAAGTACAACGCCGAAAACCTCGAAGAAGTCTTCATGAAAGCCGTGGGGGTGAAATTATGAGCGACTTTTTTGTAATGGTCATGAAGGAGCTTAAAGACTTAATGAGGAACAAACAAATTATAGTCGGAATGATAATCGTACCGCTCATCCTCTTCCCAGCTTTAGGAAAAATGATAAGCTTTGGAATGAGCGAAGCAAAAGAAGAGACCAAAGTCATCCTCGTCAACTTTGATGAAGGAAAATACGGCAATGTGTTGATCAGTGCTTTAAAGGCAGCTCCAAACGTTACCGTAACGCTCATTGATGCCCAAACAGTGCAAGAAGCAATTCAGAAGGCCCAGGCAGAGGGATATAATGTCGTCGTAATAATTCCAAAGGATTTCTCCAAAAACATTGAAGCAAACCAAAAGACGTATGTTGAGGTTTACGCTGTATTCAAAGGGATAAGTGCTGGAATCAAAGAGAGCGTAAGTGAAGGAAGAATTAACGCTGTTCTACAAGTCCTTAACGAAGAGCTGGCAAAGCTGAAGATAAGTGAGGTGGAGAAAGGTAATCCAGAAGCAATTTTACATCCAATAGACGCAAAAAGCTACTCAGTGATTCAAGGGAGAATTGTAAATGTCCCTCCCTCAATCGTCTCTGGAATAATTTACTCTCAGGCATTCTCCATTCCGCTGGTGCTCTTCATAATGATAAGCTATGTCTCACAGATGGCAGCAACAACAATGGCAGCCGAAAAAGAGAACAAGACACTTGAAACTCTTCTAACCCTCCCAGTTAGAAGGGTAACGATAATAACCGGTAAAATGGTGGGAACAGCAATAATAGCCCTTGTTGCGTCAATTGCTTACATGATTGGTCTGAAATACTACATAAGCTCATTTACTCCCGAAAACATGGCTCAAATCGGGATTACCCTGAAAGACCTTGGACTTGAGATGACGCCCAAAGGAGCTCTGCTCTTCGGGATTTCGCTGTTCCTGAGCATAGTTTTCGCCTTAAGCTTGGCAATGCTCATCTCGGTGTTTGCAGAAGACATAAGAAGCGCAAGCACGATGGTCAGCATGATTATGATGCCTCTCCTCTTCTCAATCTGGATTCTAATGTTCAAAGATGTTTCAACCCTCCCACCGGCAGTTAAATACTTCCTCTATGCAATTCCATTCAGCCATCCGGTGATAGCTTCAAGGGCAGTTCTTTTGAAGCAGTACGGCATAGTTTACGCTGGAATAGCTTATCTTCTCTTCATCAGCGGGGCAATGCTCTACATAACTGCAAAGTTCTTCTCAACGGAAAAGGTGCTTACGGCAAAGCTGAAGTGGGGGAAGAGGAAAAGAACTGAGTAGCTTTTTCTTCTTTTCACTCTATCGGAACTCCATCCTTCGTTCTTGGAGCCAGCCATTTCATAAGCCTTTGGGGATCCTTGGTTCTTATTGTAATTGTTATTGGTCCCAGAGGGGATTCCTCATTGAAGTTCACCTTTCCAGCATAAGCCACCTGCTTGTGGACTTTGATTATAATTTCTTCACCAAAGTAGCCATCCTCAAGAAAGGCCCTTGCCGTGTCGAGAATAGCCTGCCCTCTAAAAAGCTCATACAGCCTTTGTAAGGCTTTTTTGTTCTTTGTTTTTCCAACTAAGATTATGTAATCTCCTTTATCAAACGCTTCAAACTCCAAACCCGGGACTAAATTAAGCATGGCCTTCTTTACCTTCTCAATGTCCTCAGTGGGATAAACATAAGCTTCAACTTCAACTTCTTCAAACATCTCTCTCACCATTGCTGCTCTCCTCCATGGCGGTTTTAAAGTTTTGGGCAACGTTTATAAGTTTAGGAAAACCTAAAATATTTAGGTGTAATGCATGCTGGAAAACTTCATCCAGAATATGGCGGGCTATATACTCTCAGCATCAAACGGAAACATCATTATCATTGCCTTCTATGCTGGACTGTTCGTTGCTTTAATGACATCTCTTGGCTCGTTAGTTGCGATATTTGCTAAAAGCCTTCCAGAATGGAGTGTTGAGTTCAGTCTAAGCTTTGCCGCTGGAGTCATGATTGTTGCAAGCTTTACAAGCTTAATTCTGCCAGCGATAGAATCAACCAATAGCTTTTCCCCATCTGGAATTGGAGTATTTTTGGGTGTTGTTTTGATCTTTGGAATAGACAAGCTTCTCCCACATGAGCACATCATTAAAGGCTATGAGGGCCCAAAAGAGCTGAAGGATAAGCTAAAAGTTGTCTGGTTAATCATCTTTGCAATGGTAATCCACAACCTCCCAGAAGGACTGGCCGTTGGGACCTCGATAGTTTACAACCTTGAAACCGGACTTGTTACAGCCTTAGCAATAGGAATCCAGGACTTCCCGGAGGGTATCGTCGTTGCACTGCCTCTGGCTGTGCTCCAGAAGAGAAGATTGCAACCAATACTCATTGGAGTTCTGAGCGGAGTCGCTGAAATGGTTATGGCAGTTCTCGGGGCATTGCTGTTTGTTAAACTAAGCTGGCTTCTCCCCTATGGTCTGGGCTTAGCTGGAGGAGCAATGCTGTACATAACGGTTAAAGAGATGATCCCTGAAATTTACAAAAAAGAGGAAAACGAAACCCTCATAACAGTTGGCTTCTTCTTGGGCTTTTACGTGATGCTGTTTCTGGATTCAATGCTTGGCTAATCCAAGCTTCTTTGCCAGTTCCTCAATTTCTTTTCTGTAATCATCAATGTGGTTGTCGTTCACTATCATGTAATCTGCAAGAGCTATAACGTTCCCGATGCCGAATTTAAGCTCCTTCCAGTCCCTTGCCTCGAAGTCTGCCCAGGTTTTTGGGTCATCACTCCTGCCTCTCCGCTTTAAGCGCTCAAACCTCTTTTTTGGGGAAGAATGGACTGCTATAATTATAATCTCTTGGTCTGGAAAGGCATCTTTGAACGTTTGGATTTCATCCAAAGAACGGACACCATCAATAATAACTGCCTTATGTTTCTTTAAAAGCTCTTTAACCCTCGGAACCGTCAGCTTTGCAACAGCGTTGTCTCCTAGCTCTTGCCTCAGCTGAATGCTGATTTTATTCATTCCATCTGGAGTCCTTGGAATTCCTCTCTTGTCTGCCTCTTCCCTCACAATATCCCCCATTGAAACGTGAGGAACGCCATATTTTGAGAAAATCCTTACAACTTCACCTTTACCAGAACCGGGCATGCCTACTACACAGATTATCATTGCCCATCCTCAGATAAATGGGGAGGGTTTAAAAGATTATCCGTTAGATTAATATAGTACATTAGCGAACCTACTACTACGGTGAATCTACTATGGCAATAACTAAGGTAACTCGAAACTATCAGGTTACAATTCCCGCTGAGATAAGGAAGGTACTTGGCATAAAAGAAGGTGAATTGCTCGAAGTTAAACTTGAGGGCGACAGAATAGTCCTTCAGAGGTTGAGAAAGAAAAGAAAGACCTTGAAGCTCGGGAAGGGCATGACCACAGAGGAGATAGAGAAGTCAATTGAGGAGGGTATGAGAGAATGCATGCAGTAATAGATACCAACGTTTTGATCTACGATACATTTGAAGACCTTGAGTTCCACACCAAGGCAAGAAAGCTACTTGATTCACTCGATGCATGGTATGTTCCCACGATAGTTTTGCAAGAATACGTGTGGTTCTTCAAAAACAACGGGCTTTCGGTTAAAGAGGCGAGAAGTATGTTAGACGAATACTTCAGTGATCCGAGATTCAGAAATCTAAGAGAAAACGCCAGTATCGTTAAAAGAGCTCTTATTATGCTGGAAGAGGAAAAACTTTCACTGTCAAGATTCAACGATGCCATGATACTTGTCCATGCAATTGAAAGAAGATATTCGCTGGCAACGTTTGATAGAAAGCTTAGAAAACTTGCAGAAAGGAATAGTGTTAAGATTGTCCCCGAAAAGCTATAAATTGCTATTTAACAAATGCATGCTTCAAAACTGGGTCAGCAATTTTGTAATAAACATTCCTTCCTTCCACAACCTTTTCAATGAACGAAGAATCAAGCAGAGCATTCAGCAGTCTTGCGAGTGTTGAATCTGTAATGTGCTTTTTCTCAGCTTTTTCAAGCTCCTCCTTTATTTCACTCCACGTGTTTTTTCCAGAGGCTATGCTTCTCATGACCACAATGTATCTCCTCTTGGCGAGGGGTCTTTTCTCCAAGAAGCGCTTAAATTCGGAAAATGCAAGCCTGCTCGCTTCTTCAAGCACTTCATTTACAATTTCTTTGCTTATTCCTTTCCTCCAACTTAGCAGACCGAATTTAACCAGCCAGCCAACAATCCCGTCAAGCTTGTCTACGGCAAGCTCAAGGATGTGCTCGTCAGGATAAAGGTCAAGCTGCTCAAAGCCCTTCCTCAGAAAGTCTAGGCTTCGCTCCCTACTGAACCGTGTTAGTTCAATTTCATAGAACATCCTGCCGTACAATGGAGCATTTGGATTTTCCACACCTATGAAATCATAAAGAAGGCCGATTTCACTTCCGCTTAAGATAAAGCACAAACTTCCATAATCATAGAAGTGAGCTATCAGATGAGAAAGCTCTTTACCAGCTGGTCCTCTAATTTCCTGCACCTCGTCAAAGGCAACAACAAAGCCCTCATTGTCCAAGAGTGAAAACAGCGAATAAAGAGTGTCTGGAGTTCTCCATGAAAGTGATATTTTCATGCCAAAAAGCTCAACTCCATCAATGAGTTTGAGCTTCTCTTTCATCTTCTCAAACAGTCTCCTGTTTTCTTGGAAATATCTGTTTAGAGCATGCTGAATTCTTTCATAAAGTTCTTTTCTTGAGTTTGGATTTACTCCCCTCAAATCAACTATTATAAACGGAAATTCGCTTTCATTCAAAGCAACCCTTAGTAGAGATGTCTTCCCAAGCCTTCTTATGCCTTTTATAACTATAAGCGGCTTTCTCTGTGAGAGTAAATCCAAAAGTTCATTAAGCTCCTTTTCCCTATCATACAAATCCTCCCGCCTTTCCTTAGGCCTCTCGTCAAAGTACAAAGCTACCACCCTGGTAGTACACTACCACCCAGATAGTTATAAGCCTTTCCCAAAATAGTAATCCAAAGTTCCTTTCTTTGGCTTGGATTTCTCCTTAGGCTTATCCTCTGGCTTGTCAGAATCTTTGATATTTTTCAACAATGGAAGCTCAACCCCAAAATGCTTGTAAATTCTCTCCAAAACTTTAACACCAATACCTTCAACGGCTAAAAGCTCACTCGGCTTAGCCTTTACAATGTCATTAACGGTTTTAAAGCCCGCATTGTACAAGGCTCTTGCCCTCTTCCTCCCAATCATTGGAAGCTCCACCAGTTCTAACAGCTCCTCTCTAACGCCATGTTTAAGCCTCAGGTGAAGCCTCCTGAGGTATCTGATTGTCTCGCCCCTTGCATTGAGAACCTTCGCAAGCTCAATTAGAGAGTACATTAACCAATCTGCAAGCTCAATAATCCTATACAAGTCTCCGGTATCAATTCCATAAGCCTCAATCAGCTTTGCTTCACTTACTTCATTGATCCAATCCAAGAGCAGCTTCGCCGTCTTGATTTCACTCAAAAACTTCTGAAACTCATAGTCCTCCCAGTAAGGAATTGAACGGTACAAGTAATCTTCCATCTCATAAGCATAATCGAGATAACTTTCCTGCTCCTTCCTCTTTATGCTGAGCGTTCCCATGTCTGGAGTTGATGCCAAAAGCTGGAAGATGCCAAGAGGATTTGGATTTTCCTCTATCTGGGGCAAGGCATCTTTGAATTTTTTAGCTGTGAGGGGATCAAGATAGAGCTGGGAAGTCCTTATACCAAAGGGCAACGCTATAAAGCGGTCATTTAGGTCAATATCTATGAACTCGTTCTCAAGGAGGAAGTAAACTATGCTCTTCGCTTTGCCTTCAAGAATCTCTAAGTCTTTTCTCTGATGATAATAGAAGGTCTTCTCCAAAAACCTTATCAACTCGCGGAAGCTTTCAACTCCAAAGTTTGTAATCAAAGCTAAAACTTGGCTTCTAAATGCAGCATCGTTGGAGAGCATGGAGAACAGCTTTTCAGGCTTTCCAAATATGTATTTCCCCATGAGTTCTTCCGGCTTTTCTGTTTTTGCAACGATAATAGCCTCACCTTCTTTATCGTATTTTGGCCTTCCAGCCCTTCCCATCATCTGCTGGATTTCAAGAACGGGGATATCAGACCAGCCGAAAGTTGAGTACCTCTTCGTATCGCGGATTATAATTCTAAAGGAGGGGAGATTTACACCCATAGCTAATGTCGGCGTCGCAGTTAAGACTTTTATCAGTCCTTCCCTAAATGCATCCTCAATCAAAGTTCTCTCCGCTCTTCCTAATCCAGCATGATGAAAGGCAGCACCGTTAACTAAAACCTCCTTAAGTTTATCATTGGTTGGATTGCTCTCCAATGACTCAGCCAGCTCTTTTAATCTCCTTGCTTCGGGCTTTGTTAAAAGTCGCCTGACTTTCTTGCCAAGCATTGCCGCTTCTTTTTCCGCTGATCTTCTCGTGTTCACAAAAACCAGAGCTTGTTTGCCCTTTTTGACAGCATCAATTACGAGAGAGTCCCACTGAGGTGGAAACTTATCAACTTTGCCATCTTCCCAAATCAGCTGACCGTGAGCAAAGACACCCTTCCTAAGTTTCACAGGGCGCCACTCGCTAACCACAAGCTTTGCGTTCAGCCATTCAGCCAGCTCCTCGGCATTTCCAACGGTTGCGCTCAATCCCAAAATCTGGGCTTTACCAAGCATATGCGATAATATCATCTCCAAAGTGGCACCCCTATCATAAGAACCCAAAAGATGAATTTCATCTGCAACAATAAGCTTTACATCCCTAATCCATCTCGATTTATGCCTCAAAAGGGAGTCAAACTTCTCTGACGTTGCTATGATCATGTCATATTTGCCCAGCCATTCTTCACTGCTGTCATAATCTCCAGTCGTTACAGCAACCCTAACCCCCAAATCTTCCCATGTTTTAAACTCCCTGTATTTTTCTTCAGCCAGAGCCTTAAGAGGGACTAAATAAACCGCCTTCCCTCCTTCAGTAAAGAGCTTGTGGAGCATCACAATTTCAGCAACGAGGGTTTTTCCGCTCGCTGTTGGAATTGCCAAAAGCAAATTCTCTCCATTGAGAACACCGCTCTTCAGAGCTTCAGCTTGAGGAGGATAAAACTCGCTAATGCCACGCTCTTTAATCTTCCCGATTATCCTCTCATCTACACCAAATTTTGAAAGCTCATCAACCTGCATTGCATATCCACTAAGGGAAAAGCGTTTATAGGCTTTTGGTTTAGATAATGGCATGAAAGTTGAAGTACCTTATCTGGTATTTGAAGTAAATGGAAAGGAATATATGATTGATGCCCACTTTTCAAGGAAGCTTGAGCGGATTGAAAGAGTCAGCACTTTAATCCGACCGATAGATAGAACTCTATCAAAAACTGCAGAAGCACCTCTTCCAATACTCCTACAGAAAAATGAAATTGAGGGATTCCTAAAAAATCTGTTTGTTGAGGTTTATGAACGCTCCGGAGAAAAGCTGAACAAAAGATTGGCACACATGAGAAAATGGAATATCCTCAGGCTCATTGGAATTCCAACTGGTTTTTCAAGGCATGTAGAGAAAGACGAACAGCTTGCAAAAGAAAACAGAGAGGCTATGCTATCCCTGGCGATATTAAGAAAAATTCTTGGAGTTAAAACCCCCACAGAACTTGATAAGATCAAGATAGTTCCAAAAGAATACCTCTACTACAGGATTGAACTCAAAAATAGAGAAATTTTCAACGAAAAAGGAGAAAAAGATGGCATATATACACAGCTCTTGGAGATCGATGGAGGTTTTAGGCATGCTCTGCTTTCTATGATTTAGCATAAAGCCAGCAGGCAACATGATGGTCTCTCTCAACCTCAACCATTGGAGGTTCTTCTTTTCTGCACACATCCTTTGCAAACGGACATCTTGGGTGGAACCTGCACCCAGCCGGTGGGTTTATCGGGCTCGGAGGTTCACCTCTAACAATCTTGCGTTTTGCCCTAAGCTCTTTAGCCATCTCCGGATCTGGAACCGGAATAGCTGAGAGGAGCATTTGGGTGTAGGGATGGAGTGGATTTTCGAATATTTTATCAGCTGGACCTACCTCGACAAGCTTTCCAAGGTACATAACTCCCATCCTGTGGCTCATGTACTTGACGACACCCAAATCGTGGGAGATGAAGAGATAAGTGAACCCATGCTTATCCTGCAAGTCCTTGAGAGTGTTCAGGATGTTCGCCTGGACTGAAACATCCAAAGCAGACGTTGGCTCATCAAGTACTATGAACTCTGGTTTAAGAGCCATTATTCTCGCTAAGGCAATTCTCTGTCTCTGACCACCGCTGAACTCGTGGGGATATCTGTAGAGGTGCATCTCGTTGAGCCCAACGCTTTTCAGGAGGTTTACTACAAATTCCTCAGGATCATCGACTTCAATGCCATGAAATCTCACGGGCTCCATGATTATTTCAAACACCGTCTGTCTTGGATTTAGGGATGAGTACGGATCCTGAAACATTATCTGGGCTTTCCTCCTGAACCATTTGAGCTCATCACCTTTAAGCTCCATAACGTTCTTGCCTTCAAAGAGGATTTCACCAGCAGTTGGCTCTATCAAACGAAGGATTGTTCTTCCTGTCGTTGTCTTACCACAGCCGCTCTCGCCTACTAAGCCAAAGGTTTCACCCTTGTATATCTCAAAGCTTATGTCATCAACTGCCTTAACCCAGCCCTTTGTGAAAAATAAGCCTTTCACGGGAAAGTACTTTTTGAGATGTTTAACTTCTAACACTTTCTCCATGCTCTCACCTCAGTAAAGGTGACATGCTACAAAATGCCCATCTTCCATTTCTTTCAGCTCAGGTACTTTACGCTTGCACACCTCTGTTGCAAATGGACATCTCGGATGGAATCTGCAGCCACTCGGCGGTGTTATCAGATTCGGCACTGTTCCGGGAATAGCCTCTAAGCGCTCAATCTTTGTCATTGGATTTGGCACAGCCTTAAGAAGACCCTTGGTGTATGGATGTAAAGGATTCTTGAAGATCTGCTCCACTGAACCAATCTCAACTATCTTTCCAGCATACATCACAGCTACTCTGTCGGCAGTTTCGGCAACAACACCTAAGTTATGTGTGATCAAAATGACCGTTGCTTTGTATTTTTCCTTAAGCTGGTTAATCAAGTCAAGGATCTGGGCTTGGACTGTAACATCCAAAGCCGTTGTAGGCTCATCGGCAATGAGAATCTTTGGATTGTTTGCGATTCCAATTCCAATAACCACTCTCTGCTTCATTCCACCGCTCAGCTCATGAGGATAATTCTTGACCCTATTTTCTGGATCGGGGATAAGAACGGATCTTAAAATGTCAACAGCTTTTTTAATTCCCTCTTTTATGCTCTCAACCTTTCCATGAACTTCCATTGCCTCGGCTATTTGATAACCTACTGTGTAAAGAGGATCAAGTGAAGCATGAGGATCCTGGAAGATGTAAGCTATTTCATTCCCCCTAATTTCCCTGATCTGCTCTTCATTAAGTTTGAGGAGATCAACGACTGTACCATCTTCCTTATGATACAGTACCTCACCCTCAACGATCCTTCCTGGACTCTCAATCAGCTGAGTTAATGCCCTTGAGGTTACGCTCTTTCCACAGCCTGTTTCTCCAACCAATGCGAAAGTTTCACCCCTGTACACATCAAATGAAACTCTTTCTATTGCCTTAACTATTCCGGCGTAAGTGTAAAAGTGAACGGTTAGGTTTCTAACTTGCAAAATTGGTTCAGGCATTTGCCTCACCCTCCTTCTTGCTCTTCTTCACTTTGAACTCAATGCTCCTTCTTGTCTTTGGATCAAGTATGTCTCTGAGACCGTCACCCAGCAGGTTCCAGCCCAATGCCACAAGCATGACAACCAATCCTGGATAGAACACCAGCCACCATGCCTTCGGGAAGTACTGAGCTCCATCATAAACTATTCTACCCCAGTCAGCTATTGGGGGAGTTGCACCTAATCCAAGAAAGCTCAATCCAGCTTCCATAAGGATTACTCCACCGAAATCAAGTGTTATGTACACCAGTATGGGCCCAATTATGTTTGGCAGTATATGTTTGAACATTATTGTTCTCGCTGGCAGTCCTATAGCCCTTGCTGCTTCTATGTACAGCTTCTCCTTTTCTGTTAGAGTTGACCCTCTCGTTATTCTTGCATAAGCTGGCCACCAAACGATGATCATCGCCAATATGACCGCCAAAAGTCTTCCGAGGTTTCCAGCTTCTCTAACATCTAAGGCAAATAACCACAACACAAATTTTTGCACAGCCTCGTGTGTGGAAATAAAATTCTGGATTCTTTCGGGGAGCACTGCAGACAGTGCAATTGCCAAGATCAACGCTGGAAATGCAAGAAACATATCTGTTATACGCATTATTAGCTCGTCAACTTTTCCCCCGTAATAACCTGCTATGAGTCCAAGGATTATCCCAAGAGGTACCCCAAGGGATATGACTATTATTGAGATTACAAAGCTTGTCCTGGCACCGCTCAGGATTAAACTCAGCAGATCTCTACCATAGTGATCCGAACCAAGGGGGAAGGTTATTACAGTATTATTGTAGTAGTCAAGGACAAATTTGCTTCCTGGTGGCGCTAAGACGATTTTATCATAGCTCTTTGTATAGAGCATCGGGAAGAAGTTGTACCTCCAGTGTGCTAACCTTGGTCCAAAGATTCCTACTAAGATGAACAGAATCACAAGGAACAGCCCAATCAGGGCAGGTGGGGATCTGTTAAGAGCGTAAAGCATTAAGCGCCATTCTTCCATCTTTGATTTGTTCTTTTCTTTCCAGCCCTTTTTGAATAAGCTTATGAACGAACCCAATCCATAAACAATTTTGTCTGCAAGCTTATCCAAAATGCTCTTTTTGTATTCCTCTTGCATCTTGACCACCTCAGTATCTAACCCTTGGATCGATTACTGCATAGAGTATATCAACCACCAAATTCGCGGTAACGTAAATTATTGCGTAGATGAACGTTATTGCCACAACTGCTGGAAAGTCAAGGTTCTGAATTGAGAGTATAGCATACCTACCCATTCCTGGTAGGGCAAAGACAGTCTCTGTGATTGGTGTTCCAGCCAATAAGCCTCCAAACTGAAGACCAAGAACTGTAACGATTGGAACTAAGGCGTTCTTGAGGGCATGTCTGTACATCCTCAGCTTTGGAACCCCCTTAGCTTTCAGGAATTGGATATAATCACCGCTAAGGGCTTCAAGGAAGGAGTTTCTGACAAACCTTGCCAGCACACCCGTACCCATAAATCCAAGCACAAACCCTGGAAGCCAAAATCTTGCCAAATGTTGCTTGAAAAGGGTGAAGTTTCCAGTAAGGAGGGAATCAATTATAGGTATGTGGGTAATTTGAACTGGCGGCGCTGGGGGAACTCCAGCTAAGTTCGTTATCCTAAACTTCACAAAGAACACAAACAGAAGTAGATAGCCCAACCAGAAAACTGGTGTCGAAACTCCAATGAGGGCAAAAATCCTAACAAGGGTATCTATCCATGTGTTACGCTTCAATGCAGATATCAAACCAAGAGGAATTCCAATTAATATCGTGAATGTGAACGCAATTATAGCCAGCTGAAATGTCACGGGAAAACGGTCTTTAATATCATCAAACACGGGATTTGAAGTTCTTGGATCAATCAGGGTGTTTGTTGCCAAACCTTTTATCAAAAACCAGTACTGATCATACCACGGCTCATTTAAGTGATATCTTTCCTTGATTCTTTCAACAGCCTCTGGAGATGCTTTTTCACCCCCAGCCCAAGCTTTAGCGGGATCTGCTGGAATTACATATGCTATTAAAAATACAATTATTGTGACCCCAACTATTGTCGGAATGAATGTTAGAATCCTTCTGATTAAGAACTTCTTGAGATCAGCCATTTCCGTCCCTCCACTTAAGCTTTTTGCAGTTTATTGGGATAGCTGAAATTTAAAATTAAAGAAAAGAAAGGCTCAGCCTGAAACTTCAACATTAAGCTCTTTGAACTTGGTTGCACCGTAGAGGAATGGCCCAACCCAGTTGTCTGAGTCAAGGTAGTCTGGAACCCAACCGACGACGTAGACATCAAAGTCGCCCTTGCTGACCTTTCCTAAGTAGACTGGCCACTCATAGCTTGCCACTGTAACTTGGAAGCCAAGCTGGCTCCAGACGTTCTGGAGGAGGGTCATTATCTTTTCACGTGCTGAGTTTCCAGCGTTGTAGATGAGTTCAATCTTGTATTTGGTTGGATCAATGCCAGATTCCTTCAGGAGCTGCTGCGCCTTTGCCAGGTTGTAATCATATTTGATTATTCCCTGCTCTGTATAGCCTGGCCACGGCTTTGGAATTGGGCCCCAGTTCCTCTCAAGCAAACCTGAGTAGACCGTCTGGGCAATCTGATCGTATGGGATTGCATAAGCCAAAGCTTGCCTGACCTTAACGTTGTTGAAGGGCTCCTTATAGGTGTTGAATACTATGAATGTGAGGATTGGCTGCAGTAAGTCAGTCTGCACTATTGATTCAAAGCCATCAAGCTTCAAGCCCTTAACATCGTTTATTCTTTCTGGTGGTGTTGCAACCGTATCAACTGTTCCTGTCTGGAAGAGCTGGATTCTTGAAACGGCATCGTTGTTTATGACGTAGATAACCCTCTTGTGGAGGGGCTTTATGTTGTTCCATATGTCCTTATTCCAGTAATATGGATTGAGCTCAAGGACGATGTATGAGTTCTCTTGGTACTCTTTAACATAATATGGCCCAGTTCCAACTGGCTTCTTGTGCATGAGCTGGTGTGTTGGATCCTGTTCTCCCTCTTGCACGTACTTTGCCCATGCACTTGGGTTCTTACCGTTGTCTGATGCTTTTAATGCCTCTTCATACTTGTCACCAAGCAAGTACTCCATTGGAACCACTGAGAGGAACGGATCTGCAAGGATGTTAAGGACTGGAGCATATGGATGCGGCAGAACAAGCTTGAATACTCCCGCAGTCTTTCCGCTGTAGCCAAACAGCTTAAGCAAATCATCCAGTGACTTCACTTCAACGGTCTTACCTTTGTATTCTGCAATGAGCTTCTCACTCTTGAGAATATTCTCGAAGTCCTGCTCTGTCAATGCTTGTGACTTGTTGACATCCATAAACTCTGAAACCATCCATGAAACGCTGTGCCCCAATCTTTGGACACGCCAGAATGTAAATGCAACATCTGTTGCGTCAATTGGATAGGTCTTGTCGTTCCATGGGTCGTAAGCCTTAACACCGCCCCTAATGACAAAGTACCACTCTGTACCATCTTCGTTGTGTGCCCATGCAACTGCCAAATCTGGTGAAACCTCTTCTGTCTCATCCTTCCAGTATGTAACAAGAGTATCGCCAATTTCGTGCCAGATTTCCCATCCGAAGGTCTCATAGGTCCAAGCTGGATCAAAGCTCTCTGGCCATCCAATCGTTCCTATGACATATGTCTCGGCATCGTTCTTATATTCTCCAATTCCTATGCTGACACTTGGGGCATTTGGATCCTCCCAGAGGAGATCATACCTTTCTGGAAGGGTTGGGTGGTAGTATCTTCCCTTAACCCAGCTCCAGTAAACACGAAGCTGTCTGTTCTGCCCGATAATTACCTCGGGCACATAGTAGTTCCCCAATATGTAGAGAGCCTTAAACAGCTCGGTTCTTATAGCAGGATCGGTTTGCCTTCTTGCGGCAATAACAAGAGCATCAACGTTTGTATTTCTAAAGAATGCTGGGTCTATTGCTCCAAAACCCTGTCCCTCTTCCATAAGCTTCTTAATGTCAGGAGTGTTGGCTTCATCAACAACGTAGCTTACCCTAATTACCTTTTTACCGCTTGGCAATGAGACAGTTGGGTTCTCACCCTTTGGACCAACAACAATTACTGATTTATCAGTCTCAATCACTGCTACCTTATCAAGCTCAAGAATCGCAGGTGTTATCCCCTTCGGCTTTGGAGCTTGAGTCTGGGTTGTAGTTTTAGTCGGAGAGGATGCTGTTGAGGTTTGTGTTGTGGTCTGGGTTGTAGCTTGAGTTGAAGTGGGGGTAGTTGTTGTTTTTTCTCCCCCAATACAGCCGCTGGCAACTACTGCAAAACCCAAAATTGCAATTAAAAACAATGCTGATAGTGCCTTCTTCATGGGTATCCCCCCAAAGTTGGCAATAATCTATAGAGAATATTCCAGTAATAAAACTTTCGATTACTTAGACAAATTTATGACTAAATAATTATCTCGCTCTCAAAATGTCTCACACAATGTTATATATTTTTCAAAAATTGTTATCAAAATGAAAACATTTAAAAAAAGTTGATATTCAATGTACCTCTTAAACGCTCAATAGTGCACATTTTGTGATATTGCCATGGAAAGACGTGCAACACTGTTCTGATTTTTGAATTCAAATAGAAAGTAACTACGAAAAGCTTAAATGAGATAAAATGCAAGTATCATCTGTAAAAAACTGCTCTGGTGGTGTAAATGGTTAGGGCATATGTTTTACTGACAGTTGAAATTGGAAAAGTTGAGAAAGTTATAGAAGAGCTCAAAAGGATTCCCGGAGTTACAAAGGCAGATGCTGTCACTGGACCATATGATGCAATAATACACATTGAGGCAGCAGACCTTGGAGAACTCACGAGAAAAATCCTACATGATATACACAACATTGATGGTGTAATTGACACCACAACAGCGATAGTTGTTGAGTTAGAGGAAGAGTGACTACTTTTTCCTCCTCTTAGACTTCCTAAATTCCCTAATCTTTTGAGCAATTAGCCTTAGGCTTTTTGACTTTCCATACTTGCTTTCAATAACGAGCATCCCCTTTGCTCGAAGGGTCTCGTCTAATCCTGATACACGGGGATTTAGCTTGTCCCATTCAACTTTAACGATCTTCATACCAAGGGTTTTAGCTGCTTCAATAATCTCATCAAGTTTGGGGGACTCAACTGCTAAGTTTTTAGAAACTTCCCTTCCATATTTCCTTGACAACCTTGCATCCAGTTCACCTGCCCATACCACGAACTTTCTCATTCTTAACACCTAAAAGGTTTAAAAGATAAGATATTAAAAATTCTTTGGTGGGTAAAATGGAAATTCACTCAATTGGAAAGTTTCTAAAAGGGCATGTGAGAGGAGGTGACGTTGTTTTAATAGAATACCCTAGTGCTTATCCCTTTGAAGACCTCGTGTGGGGAGAGATTATCCCCGAGATTTCTCACGACAATCAAATAGTTGTTGATGATTTCTTTGGTATTGGAGATTTAAGCTTTAGAAATTATATCAGGAAAATTTCTCCAAAGGATTACAGAAGAATCATCGAGATAACAAAGCATATAAAAGTGATCAAAATAGGCCCAGGAAGAGCAAGTTATGGATCAATCGTTGATGAAATTCCCCTAACATATGAAATATCCGAATTCATGAAAAATTATTACGACGCAATTAGAAAAGCTCTTGTAGATTCAATAAAACCACTTTATTTCCTGAGCTTTGGATTATCGGAGTACTTCTACTTTGGAAAGGAAAGGGCAATTCAGGCTATTTTATTCAGTAGAAGCAACCTCCCAGTAGAGGATTGGACCTCGATTTATTTGATAAATAAAAACTTGGTGGAAATGCCCCAGTTGGCAATTTTAGAAGACATCTCAGCATGGATCATCGACATAAACCAAGAAGAAGAGTACATAGTCAAGATCAAAAAGGGAAATGGTGAGAAAAAGTGATAGCAGAGGATGAAAAAGTTCTGCTGGTTGATCCAAGAGGAAAAAGATATCTAATAACTGCAAAGAAGCAGGAGTTTCATACTGATCTGGGGAAGATAAACCTTAGTGAAATAATTGGGAAAAAGTTTGGGGATGTTATCGAATCACATAAGGGATATAAGTTCAAAATTTTGAAGCCCAGAATAATTGATTTCATTGATAAAATGAAGCGCGGCCCTCAGATAATCCATCCCAAGGATGCAGCCCAAATTGTTGCTTTTGCAGGAATCTCCCCAGGGGATTTTATAGTGGAAGCTGGAGTCGGAAGCGGTGCGTTGACTCTTTTCTTGGCAAACATAGTTGGACCTAACGGAAAAATAGTCAGTTATGAGGTTAGAGAGGACTTTGCAAGGCTTGCATGGAAAAACATTGAATGGGCAGGTTTTGATGACAGGGTTACTATAAAGCTCAAGAGCATTTACGATGGAATAGACGAGAAAGATGTTGATCACATAATTCTTGACTTGCCTCAGCCAGAGAGGGTTGTTGAGCACGCTGTAGAAGCATTAAAGCCTGGAGGATATTTTGTGGCATACACTCCATGTATAAACCAAGTTGCTCGCCTTTATGAAAAGCTGAGAGAGTTCAGGGAGCATTTCATGAGACCCAAAACTATTGAATGCTTAGTTAGAGAGCAGGAAGTTAGGGAAGAATGCATAAGGCCAAGAACAAGGATGATTGCACACACAGGATACATAACATTTGCGAGAAAGATTTAGTCAGCAGAGAGGGAGGTTCATCACCACCTCAGCGTACCGTGAGGCTCATCCCCAATTCTGAAATTTAGGCTCCTTTTTTTAGGATTTTTGGTTAAGTATGATTATTGCAAAATTTTCTTCAATGTTGTTAACCTTTGGTTAACAATACTTTTATAAATACCTCATGTTCACAACCTTTGTAAATGCTCAAGAATGAGCACATGTACGGGGGTGTTCATTGTGTACAAGATCTTAGAAAGAAAGGAAATTGCAATGAGAAATGTCTGGTTTAAAGTTCACGCTCCACACATAGTTAGAAAACTCCAACCAGGCCAGTTTATAATTGTTAGAGCTTTCGAAAATGGGGAAAGGGTACCCCTTACGCCAGTCACGTGGAGCAGGGAGGAGGGATGGATAGGGCTTATTGTATTCACAAGAGGAAAAACAACGATGCAGATAAACACTGAGCTCAAAGAAGGGGATTATTTCCTTAACATTGCTGGTCCGCTTGGTAACCCAGCTCCGATGGAAAACTACGGAAAAATACTTGCTATAGGCTTGTATACGGGTATAGTCGAAGTGTTTCCAATAGCAAGAGCATGGCAAGAAATTGGAAATGAAGTTCATACCCTTCAGGTCACCTTCGAACCCATGATCCTCTTAAAAGATGAACTCGAAAAGACTGTTTCAAAACACACTGCTGTAGGTGTTCCGCTTAATCCAGAGAGGAGCTTCCCCGAAAACATGAAAAATGTAACCGCCAAGGCAAGAGAAATAGTCAGAGACATGATAAGAAAACTTAAACCAGATTTAGTGTTTATGGTTGGGCCAGTTGGTGATCAAAAAGTGATTTTTGAAGTTGTCAAGGAATTCAATGTTCCAATGCTTGTTGATCTACATCCGATTATGGTTGACGGAACTGGTATGTGTGGCGCTTGTAGAGTAACAGTAGGAGGGAAGGTGAGATTCGCTTGTGTTGATGGTCCAACTTTCAATGCATATGAAGTTGATTTTGACGAGCTGATCAAGAGGTCTGGCTATTATAAAGATTTGGAGATGAGAGCTATGCAAGAATATATGCAAAAGCTTCAAGGGGGTGCACAGTGATGGCAAAGAGAAAGCTCATAAAAAACAGAGTCCCTACCCCCGAAAGATCGGCTTATGAGAGAATCAAGAGTTTTGAAGAGGTCAATTTAGGATACGATTTTGATCTTGCTTTAATGGAGGCTGAGCGTTGCCTGCAGTGTCCAGAAAAATACGCTCCATGTATTAAAGGTTGTCCCGTAAACATAAACATTCCCGCCTTCATAGCCAAGATTAAAGAAGGGGACATTAAAGGAGCCTTAGAAGTCATTTGGGCTTGTAATTCTTTGCCTGCCATAACTGGTAGGGTTTGCCCCCAAGAAGACCAATGCGAAGGCGTCTGCGTAATGGGCAAAGTAGGCGACCCAATAAACATAGGAAAACTCGAAAGATTCGTAGCAGACTACGCAAGAGAAAAAGGGATAGACGACGAGCTTTTAATGGAAATCATACCCAAAATCGAAAAGAAAGAGCAAAAAATAGCTGTTGTTGGAGCAGGACCAGCAGGCTTAACCTGTGCAGCAGAACTAGCAAAAATGGGCTACAAAGTTACAATCTTCGAAGCCCTCCACAAACCCGGAGGAGTCCTAATATACGGAATCCCAGAATTCAGACTACCAAAACAAATCGTGAAAAAAGAACTCAAGAAGCTTGAGCTTTTAGGTGTTAAGATAAAGACAGACCATATAGTTGGAAGAACCGTAACAATCCCAGAGCTCATTGAAGAATATGATGCAGTGTTTATTTCTACAGGTGCTGGAACGCCCAAACTTCCAGAAGTGCCTGGAATAAACCTCAACGGAATTTATTCAGCCAACGAGTTTCTTACAAGGGTTAATCTAATGAAAGCATATAAGTTCCCAGAATACGACACCCCAATAAAAGTGGGCAAAAAGACAATAGTGATTGGTGCCGGAAATACAGCGATGGATGCTGCAAGGACTGCTCTAAGGCTTGGAAGCGATGTCACAATAGCGTACAGGAGAGGAAGAGAGGATATGACAGCAAGAATTGAGGAGATCCATCACGCTGAGGAAGAAGGTGTGAAGTTTATGTTCTTTGTGAGTCCATTAGAGTTCATTGGAGACGAACACGGCAATGTCAAGGCTGTTAAATTCATGAAAACGAAAGTGCTTGATGAAAAAGAATCCAATGGAAAGAGAAAAATTATCCCAACAGGTGAAACAATAACAGTCGAAGCTGATACGGTGATTATAGCAATTGGACAAGTTCCAAACAAGATAATCTGGAAGACAACGCCCGGCTTGGAGATTACAGAGAAAGGGACTATTGTAGTGGATGAGAATTTGATGACTTCGATTCCTGGTGTTTTTGCGGGTGGGGATGCAATAAGAGGAGAAGCAACCGTAATCTTAGCAATGGGAGACGGAAGAAAAGCAGCAAAAGCAATACACGAATACTTGCAGAGGAAAAGCGAAAATGCTTGATTTTTCTCCCATATTTTTCTGAATCTTAGGAGATAAATTTATCAGGTCCCAGGAGAAATAACCAAAGGCTATGAGGATCCTCACGATAGCTGAGATGTGATGACGGGCATACTGGCCGAGCCTATTTGTGGGGGCTGATTTTTTCTACTTACCTTTGAATTCCAATAGCTTTATTTTATCAGGAGGCAATAATAAAAATGGGCGATGACGAGCTCTAGGGTATCTGAAATTATGATGAAAAAGGAAAGCCGAGCTATTCCTTTTCTTCCTCTTCGATCTCCTCAAGGATGTGCTCGAACTTCTTGAACTCCTCGCTTTGTGCAAGAAGAGTTATGAATTCGTCAATTTCCTCTTTCTCAAGGAATGAACCAACTAAAAGCCTTCCAGTATAGCGGTTATTCTTAATCTCCCAGAACATGTAGAATTCGGGGAATTTGTTTTTGATTTTCCTATAGGCAACGCCATACTTAGAATCCTTAAGTGGGTTCTGCTCAAGGAAGAAATGGTTTTCAGAAAGCTCGATCTTATGGAGGATTGCTCCGCGCTTAGTTCTCACAAGCTTGACTTTAACATCCCATTCTTTTAGAGTTCTCACTAAAAACACCTCCAAGTGGAATATGAAAAGACAAAGTCAGACAAAATCAGAGGCTCTTCAAGTATTCTGCATACTGCTCGGCAGTCATGAGATTCTTTAAGTCCTCTTCAAGGTTTGACGGCTTAATCTTTGCGATCCATGCCCCGTATGGATCCTCGTTGATTTTCTCCGGAGAATCCTCAAGCTCTCCATTAACTTCGACAATTTCACCGCTGACTGGAGCGTAAACTTCGCTCACAGCCTTGACGCTTTCAATTTCACAGAGAACATCCCCTTGTGAAACTTCTTTTCCAACTTCTGGGAGCTCAACGTATGCAACATCACCAAGCTCTTTTTGAGCGTAGTCACTTATTCCGACAAGAACCGTCCCGTCGTCTAAAACCTGAGCCCATTCGTGCTCCTTTGTGTAGTATAACCCTTCTTTAACCTTATATTCGCCTACCTCAATCATGAGAACCACCAGAGTGTTTTACGGCTGAAAAACATTTAAACCTTTCTACATTGTCCCATTATTCCTTCCAGCACCGCCATAAATAATCCCAGCCACTATTAAAGCAAGGCCAATTATGGTTGAAATCAAAATCTTCTCACCGACTGCAAAGTGTATTATAATCAGGGAGATAAAAGGTGTTAGATAAACAAGATTTGCCATTTGAGCTGTTGTTTCTGAAAACTCCAGAGCTTTGAGCCACAAGAAGAAGGTAATGCCCATTTCAAAAGTTCCGACATATAGCGCCCCTGCCAATCCTTTAGCAGTGGGTATTACAATATTACGAGTGAGAACCACAAAAAAGAAGATGTATATAATGCCAAAAGCGAAATTAAAGAACATTTTAACCACGGCATCTCTCCTATCTCTCAGATTCAAAATCCAGTAAACCGCCCAGATCAAGGCACTCATTAACCCAAGAAAAGCCCCATAAGGATTAGCGAATTTAAGAGCGGTTATATCTCCCCGCGTTGAAATAATCAAAACTCCAGAGAAGCTGATAAAAATCCCAAAAATGTTTCTAAGCCGAATCCTCTGGTGAAGCAGAGGAATTGAAAGCAAAGTCAGCATTATTGGCCAGGTGTAGTTCAATGCCTGTGCCTCTTGGGCTGGAAGAATCGAATACGCCTTAAAAAGAACCAGATAGTAAAGAAACGGGTTGACAAATCCGAGGATTGCAGAATACTTATTAGAGGACAGCTTTTTCACAACATAGAGTTTGTTCTGAAGAACAAGCAGGATAAAGAAGATGAACAGCGATGTAAAAGAAGCATAAAGTAAAAGATTTAGGTAGCTCAAATACCTGAGGGAGAGCTTAAATGCTGAAGCAACAGTCGACCAGAGAAGTACGGTAATGATTCCATAAACATAGGCGGATTTCTGCTGATGCATGTACTACCCTCCATAGGCATGATTAAAAATCTTCCGAAGAGAAAGATTTAAATATGCATTTCTACACATTTATGAGTAAGAGGTGGCAAAAATGATGCTCATATTAGAGGCTTACTTTAAAAATTATCCGGCAAGAAGGAAGGTTGCAGAGTTTTTATTTGAAAATGGACTGAGTGTCAAAAAGGGAAAGATATATTTGAGAGATGTTGAGGTTCCAATCAGTGAGTTATCAAGGGTTATTGGTGTAAACAGGAAGATCATCTACCATACGATTGAGTACATTGAAAAAACGTATCCCCTAAAGTTGATCTTTGAAAGATTAACTCCTCTACCCAGCCTGATTGATGTTGCTCCAATAATGGGATGGGAAGTCCTTGAAATCGAATTTGATAAAGAGCTGTACTCCAAGGCAATTTCAAGTGTTCTCCAGATACTTTCAGAAAACGGCGTTTCGATAATGGAGATTTTTAGCAGAAACCTCAGACAAGAGGAAAGCAAGGCATATATTGTTATAGACGGAACCTTACCTGTGGAAGTATTTGTAAAAATAAAAGACATACCTGGCTTCAAAAAACTGATCCTCCACACACCCGAGAAAAGGAAGGAAAAATTTGTATGTGCATATTGTGAAGTTAGATACTGTCCAAAAAAAGTTGCTTTGGAAAATATAAGTGCAAAAACTTAACCAACAACCCTAAACCCTTTCTCTCCCTTTGGTTCTTCCCACTTCACCTCAACTCTCGTAACCCTTGCAAATATTGGACCTTGATGTGCCCAGCCAATTAAAGCTTCAACTCTCTCCCTTTCTCCCTCTATCACCGCTTCAACGCTGCCATCTGGCAGATTTCTGACCCATCCACTTACTCCAAGCTTTCTCGCTTCACGCTGCATGCTCCATCTAAAGCCAACCCCTTGAACTCTTCCATAGATTCTTAGATGTGCTCTTACGATCTCCATCCCGATCCCCGATAAAAATAACCCAACGTAAGATTTAAGTTTATCCTTGGGAGGTTATAAACGGAGGTGTGAAAATGAGTGAGATGATACTCGTGTATACGACATTTCCGGATTGGGAGAGTGCAGAAAGGATAGTCAAGGAGCTGCTTGAAAAAAAGCTTGTAGCGTGTGTCAATTTAAGAGAGCATAAGGCGTTTTACTGGTGGGAAGGCAAAATAGAGGAGGATACCGAAGTAGGTGCAATCCTTAAGACAAAAGTGGAGCTTTGGGATGAGCTTAAAAAGGAACTCAAAGAAAAGCACCCTTACACAGTTCCAGCAATAATTAGAATTGATGTCGACACCGTAAATAAAGAATATCTCAAGTGGCTGTTAGAGGTCACAAAATGATCAGAAAGGTAAAGCCCCAGATCAGGGTCATTGGTTTTGATGACGGTACTTTTTCTTTTAAATCCAAGGTGGGAAGAGACAGGACCATCCTTATTGGAGTTGTTATGAAAGGTTCTCAGGATGTTGTTGGAATTCTATGCAGATGGATTGAAGTTGACGGGAGAGATGCAACAGAAAAGATGATTGACGCTATTGTGAATTCCCGCTTTAAAGATTTGAGAGTAATAATGCTGAAGGGCATAACATATGCCGGCTTTAATATCGTTGACATCGAGAAGCTCGGCAAGGAGACAGGTTTACCTGTTATTGTTGTTATCAGAAAAAGACCAGAGTTAAAAGCCATGGAGAACGCCTTGAAAAAGCATTTTCCAGATGCTGAAGAAAGAATTAGGCTGCTAAGAAAGGGTGGAGAGATAAGAGAGCTAATCCCCGGGAAGTTGTTCTACCAAGCTTATGGAATTGAACCAAAAACGGCAGAGGAAATAATCAAAATAACTCAAAAAAGCTCTCTAATTCCGGAGCCTCTAAGATTGGCTCACATGATAGCTTCAGCAGTTATGACTGGGGAGTCGAAGAAGGAGTAGATTTTTCTTTCCGCATTGGCTGAACTTTTGTTCTGAAAAGTCCTTCGATGAAGTCGGTCCCAGAGTAACCAATTGCAATCAATCCCAGAGCCATTTCCCTGGTTATCTCCTGCTCACCCCAATAGAGGCTAACAATCCCTAAAACTCCAGCGGTTGCGCCAATTAACATGCTGATAACAAGCCTCTTCATGTCGAAAGCTTCTTTGAATTCTCTTCCCTCTGAAACAGCTTTCTCTTGAACTTTCTTGACCCCAATAATCACCCTTATCATCTGTCCAGTCATTCCCAAGAACATACCCAGCAATATATAATACAAAGCCTCAGGTGGTGTCATTTTTAAGCCCTCGTAAATATATGGGTTCCTTCCTAATAAGATTGTTGAATTTTTGGATTATACCAAACCTTTATATAACCATCATCTCTACTTTTAAATGGCGGCGGACTAGGCTGGGGGGTTCGGCGTCCCCTGTAACCCGAAACCGTCGATATGCGGGGGCCGAAGCCCGAGGGGCGGTTCCTGAATCCAGCGGCGGAAGCCGGGGTAAACGATGAGCCCTCGTCCCACGGGGCCGGCGGTGGGCGGGGCGGAGCTGAAGGGCTCCGCTAACGCCCTTTGCCCGCCGAACCCCGCAAGGCCCGGAAGGGAGCAGCGGTAGGCGGGACGTTCGGCGCTCGTGGGGTAGCGGGGGCGAGGGAGTCCCGGTGGAAGCCGCTGGAGGAGGGTTCCCACCCTCGGGCGCGTCCGCCGCCGTAAGAATTTTTGTGTTTTACAATTAGTGAGGCAAAACTTATTAAACAATAGCCCCTCCTTTAGCACTTAGGTGTAAAAAATGCTGAGCATTGAAGTTGCCAAACTTAAACTTGAGAATCCCCTCATCTTAGCTTCTGGTATCGCAGATATGACTCCAGACTTACTTAGGCGAGCACACAAGGAAGGGGCTGGAGCTGTTGTGACAAAGTCAATTGGGATTGAACCGAGAAAAGGCTACGAAAATCCAACGATAGTTGAGCTTCCTTACGGTCTGATTAACGCTATGGGACTTCCAAATCCTGGATGGGAAGCGTTTTATGAAGAATTCAAAAATGAGAAATTTGATTTCCCTGTAATAGTCTCAATCTTCGGAAAAGATGAGAGAGAGTTTGCTTTTCTTGCTGAAAAGCTGGACGAAGTTGCAGATGCTTTTGAGCTCAACTTAAGTTGCCCTCATGCTAAGGGCTATGGCATGGAAATTGGACAGAACCCAGAGATGGTGTACAAGGTCGTTAAAGCCGTCAAAGACACCACGGATAAGCCAGTAATAGCGAAGTTAACCCCAAATATTGATGATATAACAAAAATCGGGCTGGCAGCAGAAAGAGCAGAAGCTGATGCCGTTTCAGCCATTAACACAGTCAAAGCTGTTGCAATTGATATCTACGCAAGAAGACCAATTTTGAGCAACAAAGTGGGTGGCTACTCTGGGCCAGGAATCAAGCCAATTGCCCTGAGAGCTGTGTATGATTTGGCAAAATCTCTTGATATCGATATCATTGGAGTTGGAGGAATAACGACATGGCAGGATGCCGTTGAGTTCTTAATGGCGGGTGCAAAGGCTCTGCAGATTGGAACTGCAGTCTCATTGAGAGGATTTAAAGTTTTTAAAGAAATTAATGAAGGAATAGGGAGATTTTTAAATGAGGAAGGGTTTAATAGCATAGAGGAGATAGTAGGGATAGCCCTGGAGGGATAAAAATGAGGAGAGCAGTTGTCTTATTCAGCGGCGGTTTAGATTCAACAGCTTGCCTGTACTGGGCAAAGAAAAATTATGATGAAGTTATCATGCTCACGATAAATTATGGCAGCAACGAGGAGAAAGCAACAAACAAGGTAGCAGAGTTTTTCTCAAAAGAGCTGAACATCCCACTCAAAATTATTAAACTCGACTTCTTAGAGGAGTTCTCTAAGCTTAGGGGGACTACATTAGTTGGAGGAGAAACGCCAAGAGTTACAGCAAGAGACTTAGAAAACATGGAGAGAGCTCAAGAAACTGCTAAAAGTGTTTGGGTTCCAGCGAGAAATGTAGTGTTGATCTCTGTGGCGGCATCACTTTTGGATGCCCTTGGAGGAGGGGACATTATAGTAGGATTCAACGCAGAAGAAGGTGCAACTTTTCCAGATAACACACCGGAATTCGTTGAAAGGATGAACGAGATGCTGAGATATGGGGCGTTGAGTGAAGTCAAAGTCGTTGCACCGCTGATAAACCTTGATAAAAAAGGCATTGCAAAGCTTTTGAAGGAGCTGAATGCAAAATACGAATATTCAAACTCATGCTATATGCCAAAAGGCTTCACAGAGGATGGAAAGCCAATCCACTGCGGAGAATGTGAAAGCTGTGTAAGAAGACACCGTGGTTTAATGGAAGGCATAGGGGAAGACAAAACAGTATATGCAGTCAAACCCAAAATTGAAATTGCTTAAAGCTCAACTTCTTTTTTAATTATCTCATCTGGCTTAATGACACTAATCGCAGTTCTGTTCCCCAAAACCTCGATCCACACATACCAGTCAGGATTGTCCAAGTTTACCACAGCATTCAAGTTTTCCTTGATCTTTGCACCAAGCTCAGTCTCTATTTCCTTGCTTGAGCGTATCCAGTTTCCTCTCCTTTTACAACGAACGGCAAAGCTTTCCCCTTCCTTAATCCTGGCCTTTGCAAGTTTGAAGCCTTCCTCAATTATATCCTCCTTCCTGCTCCTGACAAACTTCTCAAGGGGGATAATCTTGAAAATCGCAGTTGTTTCAAAGCCCTTTAAAATTTCCAAAGCTTCCTCCTTTTTAAGGTTAGTTTTAACGATTAAAACCCCTCTCCATCTTGTTCTCCTTATCTTGACATCACCCAATGCCCATTCGAGTTCTAAACTTGCATCTCCCTCCCTGCCCGAAGGCACAGTGACGAGTAACGTTGTCATTTTTTCACCTCCCATGAACAAGCTTTTATATTTATACGTTCCAAAATTTAAACTTGGTGGGTAAAATGGAAAAGCCAAGCACACTTAAAGTTTATCCCTCTCCTTCCTATGAGGTATACGGCTTGTCAAGAAATCCATTTGGAGAACTTGCAAGTGAGGGAATCGAGGACATAGAGAGCATTCATGTTTACCAAGAGGTCGATATGAAGCTGTCGATGATAATATCCGAGGTAATCGGCAATAAAAGCTCAATCGCATTTTCCATCGTTGGGCCCTTGGGAATGGGAAAAACCCAGAGGCTGAAAAGTATTGCCAAGGCAATAAGCGAACGGGGAGGGAAAGCAATCTACGTCAAGGTGGACACCAATGATATTTTAAAAATTACACGAGATCTTTTTAATTCAATGAAGCCGCCAAAGAGCAGAACAAACATATTCTTGGAAAATTTGAGCAGAAAGCTTGGTTTTATTGACCGCTTAGAGAAGATGTTATCCTCAACTCAGGAGTATAAATCAAGGGATATAGCAGAAATGCTGACAAAGGAGCTCAGCAAATATCCATATTCTGCCCTCCTCCTCGATGAGCTTGAGAACATGCAGAGTGCAAGGGAGCAGGAAAAAATCCAGTTTTTTGAAATGCTGAGGCACTTCATAAGCAACATGCCTCCCGGATGCATAGTGGCTTTCGCGTGCATTCCGGAGGCTTACGAGGAGTACACAAAAATTTTTCCTGCATTCTTTATGCGTCTACACTATGAATTCAAGCTCAGACCTATGAGTCTTGAGGAGACATTTGAGCTTGTCAAGAAGAGGTTAAATAAAGTCAGAATCAGGGACACAGACGATCCCATTTATCCCTTTACTGAAGAGGCAATAAAACTCATTCACGAACTTGGAAAAGGTAATCCCAGACAGATTTTAAGGCTGTTGCATTACGTGCTGAGCGAAGCCAGCAAACACAAATTTGACCCCATTGATGATTACGTTGTTACAACAATTCTTGAAGAGCCAAAGAACTTAGAGGAGTACCTAACAAGGATTCCAAAAGACTACAGAGATTTGGTTGAAGCGATAGTCTACAAGTTTAACGGAGGACCAGTAAGCTATATTCAGGTTGCAAAAGAGGTTAAAAAGCCAGGCATTCAGGTTTATGAACATCTTGAAGAACTGATAAGGTTGGGATTCCTCATTGGAGATCCAAAAGGCAACTATAAAGTCCCAGACTATGTTAGAAGATTCCTTGAGCAGGAAAAGAAAGAGGAGGAAAGTGGATGAACTATGATGAGCATGTGCTTGGGGGGATTATTACATACCCCCTTGCTGTTTTGACTGCATCTCTCCTCAGAACATACCTAAATGTGCCCTTCCAGCTTAGTTTCATGGCAATGGCACTTGGTTATGCATTCTACGTCTTAGGAAGCGACTTACCGGACATGGATCATCCAGATGCCCTTATTCACAGAGGAACAAAACCAATCGTGGCGGTTGCAATTGGAATTTCAGCTTTTCTGAAGTTCAGCGAAATTTCAATAACGAAATATGAATGGGCAAATTTAACGATAGCCTGGGGAATTGCTGTGCTTTTTGCATTCGCCTCCTGGTACATTTTCTCCACAATAATGCCCAAACACCGGGGCATAGTCCATTCAGTGGGCTTTGCCTGTGTATACGGTCTGCTTGGATTTGCATTGCCAGTTTATGGTCTTAGACTGCATTGGGAAGAGGGATTGTTTGTAGGATTTGCGGCATTTATGGGATACCTACTTCACTTGATTTTAGATAAGCAGGTTAAGTTGCTTTGAAATTATTACACAAGTTTGCCCAATAATGCTTTTAAATTGTTCAATCGGATGTAGGGTTGGGGGTGAGTCAAGATGTTCAGTTTAACAGGCTTTTCAAAAGGAAAGGAAGAAAAAACAACTTGGGATGTTGTAATCATTGGTGCTGGACCAGCTGGATATACAGCAGCAATCTACACAGCGAGATTTGGACTTGAGACCATAATCATAAGCAAAGACCTCGGAGGGAACATGGCATTAACAGACCTCATTGAAAACTATCCAGGATTCCCGGAGGGAATCAGTGGTTCAGAGCTCAACAGAAGGATGTACGACCAGGTAAGGAAGTACAACGTTGATGTGATATTCGATGAAGTGGAGAAGATTGAAAAAGGAGAATGCCCGTACTATGAAGGAAAATGCTACTGGATGATTTATACAAAGAATGGTAGAGTTTACAAGGCAAAAACCGTTATTATAGCCGTTGGAGCAGAACCAAGGAAGCTCAACATCCCAGGAGAAAAGGAGCTTACTGGCAGGGGAGTGAGCTACTGTGCAACATGTGATGGTCCCCTTTTTGTCGGGAAAGAAGTGATAGTTGTTGGCGGTGGGAACACTGCACTGCAGGAAGCATTATATCTCCACAGCATTGGCGTTAAAGTTACACTTGTTCACAGGAGGGACAAGTTCAGAGCTGACAAGATTCTCCAAGATAGATTCAAAGAAGCTGGCATTCCAGCAATTTTAAACACTGTCGTAATTGAAATAAAGGGAAAGGAGAAAGTTGAATCTGTTGTGCTTAAGAACGTAAAGACTGGAGAGGTTTTCGAGAAGAAAGTTGATGGTGTGTTCATATTCATCGGCTACGAGCCAAAGACGGACTTCGTTAAACATCTTGGCATTACAGATGAATGGGGTTACATACCCGTTGACATGTACATGAGGACAAAAGCTCCCGGTATATTCGCCGCGGGAGATATAACAAATGTTTTCAAGCAGATTGCCGTAGCAGTAGGTCAAGGTGCAATTGCAGCGAACTCTGCAAAGGAATTCATTGAGAGCTGGATGGAAAAGAATGGTGCCTAATTTCAACTTTTTCTGCTTTTTCTCGAAACTTTTTCGAACAAAGCTGTCCACTAATGAGCATAGAATTATATAGCATAACTGCAACTCTTCTTTGGTGAGCTAAAATGGTGAAGAGACCTGTTGTTAAAGAACTTCCCGGGCCGAAGGCAAAAGAGGTTATTGAGAGGAACTTTGAGCTTTTAGCAGTTACGACCCAAGATCCGGATGCCTTGCCAATTGTTATCGAGAGAGGAGAAGGAATTATGGTCTACGACGTTGATGGCAATGCTTTCTATGACTTTGGAAGCGGTGTTGGTGTTCTTAATGTTGGACATGTACACCCACGGGTCATTGAGGCTATAAAAAGACAAGCCGAGAAGTTCACGCACTTTGCCTTAAACGATTTCTTCTATGAAAACGCTGTAATCCTGGCTCAAAAGCTTGCTGAGCTTTCTCCAGGAGACTTTCCAAAGAAGGTAGTCTATCAGAACAGCGGTGCTGAAGCTAACGAAGTTATGATGAAGCTTGTCAAGTACGGAACAGGAAGGAAGAGATTCATAGCATTCTACCATGCATTCCACGGAAGAACACAGGCTGTTCTCAGCTTAACGGCAAGCAAGTGGGTTCAGCAGGAGAGATTCTTCCCAACAATGCCCGGCGTTGAGCACGTTCCATACCCAAACCCATACAGAAACCCGTGGCACATTGACGGTTATGCCGATCCTAAGGAACTTGTAAACAGGGTCATAGAGTTCATTGAGGAGTATGTCTTCAGGCACGTTCCACCAGAGGAAGTTGGAGCAATTGTCTTTGAGCCGATACAGGGTGAAGGAGGCTACGTAGTTCCACCAAGGGAGTTCTTCAAGGAGCTTAAGAAGCTTGCAGACAAGTACGGCATTCTTTTGGCAGACGACGAAGTTCAGATGGGCGTTGGAAGGACTGGGAAGTTCTGGGCAATTGAGCACTTTGGAATTGCACCGGACACAATTCAGTTCGGTAAAGCTATTGGTGGAGGAATTCCATTAGCTGGTGTCGTGCACAGAGCTGACATAGCTTTTGACAAGCCGGGAAGGCATGCATCAACATTCGGTGGGAACCCAGTGGCTATTGCTGCTGCTCTTGAAGTCGTCGAAATTGTCAAAGAGCTGTTGCCTCACGTTCAGGAAGTTGGCGATTACCTCCACAAGAGGCTCAAGGAGTTTGAGGAGAAATACGAAGTTATCGGCGATGCAAGAGGTCTCGGATTAGCTCAAGCGGTGGAGTTTGTTAAGAACAAGGATACAAAGGAGAAGAACCCAGAGGTCAGGAACAAGGTTGTCAAAGAAGCCGCTAAGAGAGGTTTAATCCTCCTCGGCTGTGGTGACAACTCACTGAGATTCATTCCACCATTGATCGTTACCAAAGAAGAGATTGATATCGCCATGGAGATTTTTGAAGAAGCCCTCAAAGCAGCCCTTAAGTGACCCCCATTTCTTATTTTTTAATTTCTAAACCGCTTGGATGCAAAATCTTTATAAATATCAATTTCAAGTTTTAACTTGAAATCACTAATAAAGCGGAGGTGTGAAATATGGAGTTTGAGGCTATTGGAACATACGCTAAGCCAATTCTTGCACTCGCCGTTTTGGCATATTTTGCGTACATCTTTGTAATTAAAAAAGAAGAGTTCAAAAAAGCCCAAGTTGTTGCAATTTCAGCTGTTATGACAGCTTTAGTCACAGTTGCGACAATTGTAATTCAAGTTCCAACACCTCCAACAAGAGGATACATAAACCTTGGAGACACAATGGTCATGCTGAGCGGTGTGCTGTTTGGTCCCCTTATAGGAGCATTTGCAGGCGGCTTTGGTTCAGCTCTGGCAGATGCGATTACAGGTTATGCCCACTGGGCACCTTTCACACTGATTATAAAAGGACTCGAAGGGCTGGTTGTAGGATACATATCATACAGAAGAGAAGATTTCACTGGGATACTCATAGGGACTATAATCGGCGGATTCATAATGGTCTCCGGATACTTCCTTGTTGAAGTGTTCTTCTACGGTTATCCAAGTGCACTCGTTGAAGTTCCAGGAAATACACTTCAAGCAGTCAGTGGCATAATTGTGGGTGGAGGAATTGGATATATAATAAAGAGAGGATATCCAGACATAATGAACCTCATCCAAACTTAAACCTTCTGTATCTCCTCCCACATATCCTTTTCTTTAAAAAGAAGCCCGATTGATATCCTCCTTGATGCCCTTTTCAGCTGTCCCAGATATTGGGAATCAGCTATCACAGCATCAGAGTTGAGCTCTTTTATCTCATAAACGGCAAGATGACAATCTTTAAGCACTTCGGATGCATGCTTTAGGAACTCTGGACCTGCGAGCATTATATCCGGATTTAAGCCTTCTTCCCTGAGCTCATTGATAGTTGTTTTCACAAGCTCGTAGATTTCTTCCTTCACCTCTTAGCACCCTCCACTATCTTCACTCCGCTCGATGTGCCGATTCTGTTTGCACCCGCCTTTATCATTTCTAAAGCCTGCTCGTATGTTCTGATGCCACCTGCTGCCTTAACTCCAAGTTTATCGCCTACAACTCTTCTCATAAGCTTAACATCCTCTACTGTAGCTCCCCCAGTACCAAAACCCGTTGAGGTCTTTACAAAATCTGCTCCAGCTTCCATTGCCAGCTTACATGCTATTTCCTTCTCTTCATCGGTTAGATAACAGGTCTCAATGATCACCTTGACTATAGCCCCTTTTTCGTGAGCAACTTTGACAACTTCTTCTATGTCTTTCCTAACATAATCGTAATCCCCGTCCTTCAGTGCCCCGATGTTTATGACCATATCAAGCTCATCTGCTCCATCTTCAAGGGCTTTCTTTGCCTCAAATACTTTGACCTCCGTTGGTGTTGCCCCCAATGGGAATCCAATAACAGATGCCACTTTTATGTCCGTGCCTTTTAATGTCTCCTTTGCAAGCTTTACACGGTAGGGGTTAACGCAGACAGCATAAAAGCCGTACTTTTTGGCTTCCTCGCACAGTCTGATTATATCCTCCTTTGTTGCATAAGGCTTCAAATTGGTGTGATCAATGTACTTGGCAATATCAATTTCCATTCACATCACCAAAAACTAAGTATTCTTATCATATATTTAGAACTTTTTCCTCAAAAATGGGTAGGTTAACCAGGAATTTGGAGAATACTAAAAACAAAAAGAAGAGCTCTTTACTTCTCCCCAACATCTTCTGAAGCTCTGATTCCATACTTTTTGTACAGCTTTCTTCCAACCAGATAAAGCACTGCAAATGGAGATATTATTATCAGCAGGGCAAGAATACCCCTAATTATCATGATCAGTATTGTCACGGCTTGGTATATGGTCTTTCTAAAGTCTAAATCAATTTCGAACACAGGCTTTTCTTTGCTCTCTATTGTAATGTGATACGTTATATAATCCGTGACTTTCTCATAGTAATCCTTCTGGAGGTAGAGGTAATTCAGACGGGAGTTTATTTCGGAAATCCTGTATTCAATTCTTAAGAGATCATCGACATCTTTTGAAAGGTTGTAAAATTCCAAAAGCTTCTTTTTCTCAGCCTCAAGGCTCTCAATTTCAGCAAGAATCTGGTTGTATTTGCTTGTCACATCTTGAGTGTCCAAGCGCAGGCTTTTAATTTCATATTTCCTCAGAATCATTCCCACTTTATTCTCATTTTCTGCAGTATTTGGAATCCTGAATTCAAGATAATAGACAGTTCTGTCCTGCCCTCTTGTAAGACGTTCGGAAATTACGTATCCCCCCAGCGAGTAAATCTCAGCTTTTACTTCACTGGCAACCCTTTCCGGATTCTCATCTTGGATAACGACATAATAGTCCTTCTTCAGTCTTTGAATTCCTCCTCCAGTATTTTCATTATTTGTAATTCCCACTGAAGTTTGGGTAGCGGTTGGTCTTGTATAAGTTGGGGCATATGCCATCGTTTGTGTGGATGTAACCCTTTTAGCTTCAATATCCCAACTTTTTTCCTCGTAAAGCGGAGGCTGATACTCACTTCCAACCTTAAAAGAAGCCCCGCTATGAAAAACCTTTGAGACAACAAACCCAGCGACGATTATCACAACAACCAAGAGAACTATCCCAATATTTCTTTTATCCATAGCTCTCACCAAAAATATTACTCATGATTACATTTAAGGGTTGTTAAAGCTTCAAAATGATTTGAAGTGAAGGAAAAAGCTAATCCTTTCTCCTGAGAGGCAGAGGCAGTAAAATTCCCAACATTACAATGCCGGTACCACAAATTTCACTGCCGGCATGACCTTCTGAAGTTGAGGGGACTTGAGTCGTTTCACTTTGTTGAGGTTTCCCAAGTTCAACTGTACCTTTTGGCAATTGGTATGTCATTGGCTTCCCAAGGCATTTTACAAGCTTAGCGTCTTTGCTTTCATAATAGGGAATCCATGCATATTTGCCATCTTTGGTTTCATACCACCCTATATGGGAGTTGTAGCCGGCATAACCCCTCTTTGCAACTTTTACGATTTCTTCAATGTCTTCATCGCTTATCTTTAAAATTCCACCCTCTTTGAGCCATTCAATTTCAACTCTCAGCGCTTCTTTAAAGTTGAATGTGTATGGATTAACAACCCCCTCCGGCATGCTGGTAACCCTCTTTTCAAACTTTATGTTCTCTAAAACACAGCTTATTCCCAAAACTGAAAACAGTTCCTTTATCTCAGCTCTTTTTTCCTTACTTAATTCTTTCTGCCCGTAAACTGCAATATAAACATCCGCTTGTGGCATCTTTATAACTCTACTCGGATCAATCCCATGCTCCTTAAGGCATTGTTCAAAAGCATCATTAGGCTTCCAACTGCACACACCACTCACACAGCCGCAACTTGTAAGCTTCAAACAGTCATACCAGTCTCTATAAACACAAATTGAGACTACTTTTGTTGCGTTTTCTCTATTTGTGCATATTTCCCCAGAGCAACCTCCAGTGGAACAGTCAGAATCTTTTGAGCACTCTCTTCCTTTTTGAGGAGTTATTTGAACCAGAATGTTATCTTTCCTAAAGGCATATTTTCCTTCAACCTCCCATCCAAGCTCCTTAGCTTTCTCGATGCTGTTTTCTGGGAACATTATCGGAGTTGTGAACTTCGCAGAGAGAACAGTTGAGTTCCAGCTTTTTACTGGGATTTCAATTCTTAAATGAAGTCCTTTGTCTTCCCAAAGCATAACAGCAACCCTTTCGTCGTAATGAGAACGGTAAATTAGTCTTCCATCTTCAATTAAGACATTTTTGGCATTCTTAAGCGGCTCAAGATTGTAGGTAATTCCAGGCTTGTTGAAATAAACCTCTACAGCCAAGTTATCAGTTGGGCTAAAGCATGCCTGAGCAAAGGGGAGCAATGCTAAGATTAAAATAAAAGCCACGGCATATCTTTTCACAATGCTCACCTATTTTTAACCATCGCTCTCAAAGTATTTATCTTTGCTCATAGCTTCAAACCAGTTTGAAGTGCAAAAGCTTTAAGTCTTAAAGATCAACATCACTCGAGGTGATTGAGATGGAGAACCCGTTTGAAATTACTGCAATTGTAGCAAGGGAGATCTTGGACTCAAGAGGGAACCCAACAGTAGAAGTAGATGTCTACACCCCAGTTGCCATGGGGAGGGCTGCTGTACCAAGTGGGGCATCAACAGGAACTCATGAAGCCTTAGAGCTTAGAGACGGTGGAAAGAGATTCCACGGAAAAGGAGTTAGGAGAGCTGTTGAGAACATCAACAAGATCATTGCCCCAGAGCTCATAGGCATGGATGTAACACTGCAGAGAGACATAGACATGCTTATGATTGAGCTTGATGGAACCGAGAATAAGTCAAACCTTGGAGCAAACGCTATTTTGGGAGTTTCGTTAGCAGTTGCCAAGGCAGCAGCAAACACCTTAGGTTTGCCGCTTTACCAGTACATCGGTGGAACTAACGCTTATGTGCTCCCAGTTCCAATGAGCAACGTCATCAACGGTGGAGTTCATGCCGGAAACGACCTTGACTTCCAGGAGTTCATGATAATGCCCGTCGGTGCTAAGAGCTTTAAAGAAGGCATTCAGATGATCAGCGAAACATACCACACGCTCAAAAAGATTCTCGTGGAGAAATACGGAAAGTTGGCAGTTAACGTTGGTGACGAAGGCGGATTTGCGCCGCCAATGAAGGAAGTTACAGAGCCACTGGAAGCTCTCGTCAGGGCAATTGAAGAGACCGGATACAAAGTTGGAGATGAAATCGCATTTGCATTAGATGCTGCATCAAGCGAGTTCTACAACGCTGAAAAGGATAGATACATCGTTGGAGGCAAAGAATACACAAGGGAGGAGCTCATTGACCTTTACAAAGAATTAGTCAGCACTTATCCAATAGTCTCAATTGAGGACCCAATGCATGAGGAAGACTTTGAGGGTTTTGCAATGGTAACAAGAGAGCTTGGAAAGAAGATACAGATCGTTGGCGACGACATCTTTGTTACAAACGTGAAGAGGCTAAAGAAGGGCATTGAAATGGGAGCAGCTAATGCTCTGCTCTTAAAAGTCAACCAGATTGGAACCTTAAGTGAAGCAATCGATGCAGCTTACTTAGCTTTCAGAGCTGGTTACGGAGTTGTTGTTTCACACCGTTCCGGAGAAACCGAAGATGCAACAATTGCAGACTTAGCGGTAGCAATAAACGCTGGGCAGATTAAGACGGGTGCCCCAGCAAGGAGCGACAGAAACGCAAAGTACAACCAGCTCATCAGGATTGAGGAAGAGCTTGAAGGCATTGCATTCTATCCCGGAAAGAAGTTCCGGAACCCTCTCCTATGAGTTCTCTTTCTTAATTTTGTCGAAGAGTTTTCGGTTCCTATTTATTTTGCTCTTTCTGTAATTTTCAGCTGTAAAAAAATGTTAATTGTAAAACAGCAGCTTATGAGTTCTTTGGGTGCTTTTAGTTATTGTTTGTTAGAAAATTACGTCATGTTGCAAATTTTATCGAGATTGTAACGTTTTGGATGTGTGCATTTGGATTTGAGGTTTTCGAGAGGTTCTTTGGTATGTCTTCCCGATGGAAAGTTGACCATTTTTAGTTTAGAAGAGTTTAAGGTCAAATTTTTAAAATTGGGAGTTTAATTGAGTGTTGGAAGTCCTTTGAACATTCTTGTACTCTGGTAAATCAGGGCAAATTGTGGAATAATTTTGCCATGAAAAAGCGATAATAACATTCAAATCTAAGGCTTATCTTGGCTTTGTTATTGTCCCTTTGGAGAAGAGCTTTTATAATTCAAGCGTTTTTATAGTCTTATTGGGGAAATAAGGCAAAATTGCGCCCTGTTCCAATAAGACTTTAGAAGAATTGAAAGGTACATACGAGCCTCTACCCTTTTGCCGCTGTCATGCAGTTCCAATAAGACTTTAGAAGAATTGAAAGATACACAAGACCAGTAGCAACCTGCTTGGGCCTCTCAACCTGGGGTTCCAATAAGACTTTAGAAGAATTGAAAGTGCAGTGATTGAGGTTGCTTGCATGGGAAAGATGTGTTCCAATAAGACTTTAGAAGAATTGAAAGCAAACTCTGAAATGCCATTCCTTGAACGCTTCACTTTTCCAGTTCCAATAAGACTTTAGAAGAATTGAAAGGCACTAAGCACTTGTTGAATAATTTGTATATTGTAAGTTCCAATAAGACTTTAGAAGAATTGAAAGCAAGCAATGGCTGGAACACTTCATGTCTATAGCAATAAGTTCCAATAAGACTTTAGAAGAATTGAAAGATCAATTTCTTGTTCTTGGATTCCTGCAAAGATGGCTGTTCCAATAAGACTTTAGAAGAATTGAAAGTGATTCTCGGGTGAAATTATTGTTTTACAGAATTGTGTTCCAATAAGACTTTAGAAGAATTGAAAGCAAAACTGAGTTGGTACATTACCGAGGCTTATATTGGGGGTTCCAATAAGACTTTAGAAGAATTGAAAGGCAAGTGCCTTGCACTGATGAAACACTCAAAAACTTGGTTCCAATAAGACTTTAGAAGAATTGAAAGTGCTTTTGTGAGAGTGCTTTGTTTACTTCATATCTCAGTTCCAATAAGACTTTAGAAGAATTGAAAGTTTGCATCTATCCCAATGTTGTCCGAAATCGTTATGCTTGTTCCAATAAGACTTTAGAAGAATTGAAAGTTTAAGATTAATGTGAACCAAGCGGACATAGTGCTACCCGGTTCCAATAAGACTTTAGAAGAATTGAAAGTCTGCTGTTATGGCGTAGAACAAGACAATGTGATCAATGTTCCAATAAGACTTTAGAAGAATTGAAAGAAATATCTCAAATTAACCGGGAACGCTCCGCTTGAATGTTCCAATAAGACTTTAGAAGAATTGAAAGATGCTAAGAGCATGGATCAAAGGACACTACGGCATAGTGTTCCAATAAGACTTTAGAAGAATTGAAAGGTATAGACAATCCATTAGTTAATACAGATTTACCAGGTTCCAATAAGACTTTAGAAGAATTGAAAGTTTACTATAACTCCAAAATCACTTATATTTACTGAGTTCCAATAAGACTTTAGAAGAATTGAAAGACTTGAACAACTCCCTCTCATCAACAACCCTCATACCCGTTCCAATAAGACTTTAGAAGAATTGAAAGAAGCCAACCTTGACTTAGCAACGCCAGGATCACCAGGTTCCAATAAGACTTTAGAAGAATTGAAAGAGTGAATAGAGCAATTCAGAATGCAAAATTCAGTTATTCTCGTTCCAATAAGACTTTAGAAGAATTGAAAGAGGTGTTAGGAATATTCATATCCTCAAGGATTGGACGTGTTCCAATAAGACTTTAGAAGAATTGAAAGTATTCAAGAGCATGAAGCTCAACTAAGGGTCATAGCAAGTTCCAATAAGACTTTAGAAGAATTGAAAGTCTCCCGACTTATTGTCAAAGACTCTAAGCTTTATTTTCTGTCTGAGTTCCAATAAGACTTTAGAAGAATTGAAAGGTTGCAAGCTTTGCAGGACTTGTCATTGGGATTCTCTAGTTCCAATAAGACTTTAGAAGAATTGAAAGTCGTATTTGAAGTTAAGAGGTGATCAAAATGGAGGAGTTCCAATAAGACTTTAGAAGAATTGAAAGTTTTTTTCACACCCCCACGCTAACTTTTCCCAAAATGCTTAGGTTCCAATAAGACTTTAGAAGAATTGAAAGAACAAAAATTGCGTTAAAGTAAGCCGTGTCTAATGAGCGTTCCAATAAGACTTTAGAAGAATTGAAAGCGGACTTGATTACTCTTTCTTTTTATCTTATTATACATGTTCCAATAAGACTTTAGAAGAATTGAAAGATTTCAGATGCCTGTATGGTTACAGACGTGGTTAAAGGTTCCAATAAGACTTTAGAAGAATTGAAAGGTTTTTGAGCTAAGCAGATATGAGCAGTTTTTCAGTGAGTTCCAATAAGACTTTAGAAGAATTGAAAGGATTTCCTTTCCATCTTCCGTTATAGCGTAGATTTCAAGGTTCCAATAAGACTTTAGAAGAATTGAAAGTCAGCTCGTCTAATATTTCTTTAACTCTATTTTCAATGGTTCCAATAAGACTTTAGAAGAATTGAAAGTTGCAACTTGTATATTCAAATAACACAGATGCAGACCAGTTCCAATAAGACTTTAGAAGAATTGAAAGAATTCTTGTTTCGTTTCTTTCTTCAAAAACTCTGTCTGTTCCAATAAGACTTTAGAAGAATTGAAAGCAAGCTCTGAGGATGAGGCTTTAGTCCTCCTTCCAGCAGTTCCAATAAGACTTTAGAAGAATTGAAAGTCATGTATTTTGAGATATTTTTACAATTTGAAAGATCAGTTCCAATAAGACTCTAAGAGAATTGAAAGCATGTTGAAGATCTTTAAGAGAACTTTTGTGCCCAGTAGAAAAGACTAAACTGTTCTCAGGTATTAACAGAAAATGGAGAAAACCTTAAAGCTTTTTAGTGTGCAACATATGAAATAAAACCCACCGGAGGGATGGCAATGTTTGACGTAGTTGCAATAGGAAACCTCAACTACGACATAATAATGCTCGTTGACCGCTTTCCAGAATTCCATGAAAAGATTCCAGCTAAAGACGCCCACTTTGGACTTGGGGGAGCGGCAGGAAACACAGCAACGTGGTTAGCCAATATGGGCCTTAGAGTGGGATTCATAGGGGCTGTAGGAAAAGACGAAATTGGAGAAGCACACATAAACTTCTTCAAAAGGATTGGTATTGACACTAAGGGAATAAAAATTGTTGATGTTCCTTCAGGTGTCGCCGTGGCGATAATAAAGGGCGAAGATAAGAGGATCGTAAAATACTTAGGAGCCAACAAATACAGAGAGCTTGACTATGAATACCTATCCAAAACAAAACACATTCACCTTTCTTCAAATCCAGAAAAGCTCATAGTTGATGCAGTAAACTTCGCCCACAGACATGGAATTACAGTCTCACTCGACATTGGGGAGGCAAAAATCCCAGAAGAAATCGAGGAAAAAATAACGTATCTTCTCATGAACGAGGACGAATTTAAGAGGAAATTCGGGAGCCTGGGTGAAATCAGTGAGGTCAAAGCCAAAAATGTGATTGTAACACTGAACGGAGGGGGGGCATTGGTAAGGGACGAAAAAGGAAACATATTTGAGGTCAAAGGGCTCAGCGCTGAAGTCGTTGATTCCACCGGAGCGGGAGACTCCTTTGATGCTGGGCTCATTTATGGAGTTCTCAAAGGCTGGAGTTTGAGAGATGCCGCAAAGCTTGGAATGCTCCTGGCTTATCTCACCGTTCAGAAAGTTGGTGCAAGAAGTGCAGTAATTCCCCTTGAAGAGATAAAAAAGAGAGCAGAGGAGCTAAATCTCAACCTGCCTTTTTAATAGCTTTTTAACCCAACTATTCTTGCCTGCTTTTCACTCCATTTATACACAAGATAGCCAAAAAGAGCATATATCGTTGAAATAAAAAGGAGATAACCAATCTCATTAATTGAATTTGAATATCCAAAAGCAACAACTTTTCTCACAGCTTCACTCGTTGGAGCATATGGCATTGCCTTAGCCAAGAGCTGGAGGGGCTCGGGAAGAATTTTTATCGGATACATTGCTCCGCTTAGGGCAAAAACAAGCATTTCTAAGATGTTTATAAAAGGTCCAGGATCCCTTAAGTAGAGCACAATTCCAGCAGCCGTCATTCCGAAGCCAATCATCCCCACTGTCCCAAGGAGAAGAACCGGTATGCCCTTGAAAAAACCAGCAGAATTGATATGAACATCAAACACAATCACAAAGAGCGGAATGTAAACTGCCATATAAACGAACGATAAGAAAATTCTAACCAAAACATTGCCCAGAAAGAATGTTATTCTTCTCATTGGAGCCGCAAAGGAATATTCGAGAGTTCCGGCATAGAGCTCATCAACAACACTCCACACAAAGCCGCTCATGAAGGTTAAGCCAAAGCCAAGAACCATGAAGCCCAAGACAGCAAAAGTCAAGTAGTCAGAATAACCCGTCATTCGCTGTAAAGCTGGTGAGTTTCTCTGTCCCGTTAGTCCAATTCCTATTAGCAACGCCTGTCCCACAAAGAAGAACCCAAGCATTATATCGCTGATCATCCACAGCTTATAGCTCAAAAAGATTCGCCAGCTCTTAACTGCAACTCCGTAGAGCGCTCTAAGCTCTTCAGTAACCGCCATAACCCATCACCCTTGTTATTCCTTCAGCCCACTTAAAAAGAGCATAACCAATTAACCAGTACACAATGACCAAAAGAAGAAGCCACTCTACTGAGGGTGTTATCTCCGCATAGGTTTTCCCAATGAAAATTGCCCTAATGGCATTTACTGAATGGGTTAGAGGGAGAATATTTGAAAACTCTATTACCGCTTTGGGCATTACCTTGAGCGGAAAGAACACTCCTGAGAAGAAAAGCATTGCAAATTCAAAGATCTGAGCAAGAGGCCCTATGTGTTTGAGCATCATTACCAATCCGGCGAAAACAAAGCCAAAGCCCAAGAAGGCTAAAAAAGAAAGTAATAAAACGGGTAAAGACTTCAGCAAAATTGAAAATGTTAAAGAAATATTGAATATCAAAACTCCAAATGCAAAGACTACCATCATCAAAACCGAATCCATGAGAAGCCAGCTCAAAGCCAAGCCAAGCAAAAGCTCGATGATTCTTACTGGAGCAGCTATGTTGGTTTCAAAAGTTCCTCTCTGGAGCTCTCTTCTAATTCCCCAAACGTAAGCTTCCATTGGAGAAACAGAAAGCCACCACAGAACGTATCCCACCAGTGCATAAGTTGGGTAGTCTCCAATTCCAGTTGAAGATGCTAAAAGCTGAGAATACCTACCACCAAGAACAGCCTGCCCAAAGAAAACAAACTGAAGAAGAAAAACAATACCAACTAAGACTGCACTGAAAACCCTTAATGGGTAGCGGAAGAACATTCTAAGCTCTTTCTCAATTATCGCAAGTAAAGGCATTTTAATCCCTCAGTGCTCTGCCAGTGAGCTTTATGAATACATCCTCCAATGTGGGCTCTTTCTGCTCAACACTCAAAATCCTCACACCTCTTTTCACTAAAAGCTCGACAACCTTTGGCAGATCCTCTTCATCAATTTGACCTCTGAGTGTCGTTATCCCCCTTTCGGCATCTTCTTTTACAACGACAAGCTTCCAAGGAAATCCTTCCATCTTCTGAACTGAAAATTCTCTGACCTTTATTTCTACAACATCCTCTCCCTTTACGAGCTTTTTCAAGCCTTCCGGAGTATCGAGGACAATTATTCTCCCCTGATCGATTATTGCAATTCTATCGCAGAGCTCTTCAGCCTCAGCCATATAGTGTGTTGTTAAAAGGACGGTCTTTTTCTGTTTATCAACGAGCTTTCTTATGAATTCCCGCACAAAAACCGCACTTTGGACATCGAGTCCTAAAGTAGGCTCGTCAAGGAAGAGAACCTCCGGATCATTTATCAGGGCTTTTGCAATGGCCAACCTCTGCTTCATCCCTCTGGAATAATTCATTACAAGATCATCCTTCCTTTCCCACAGCCCAACGAGTTTCAAAAGACTTTCAATTCGCTCTTTCTCTTCGCTCTTAGGGACGTAATAAATCCTTGCAAAATATTTCAAGTTCTCATATGCCGATAATCGCCAATAGAGAGTTCTCTCCCCTTCAGCAACTAAATTAATCCTTTTCCTAATTTCTCTCGCGTCTTTCCTGATATCAAATCCAAGAATTTTTGCTGTTCCTCCGCTTGGTTCAAGAAGTGTTGTGAGCATCTTAATCGTGGTGGTTTTTCCTGCTCCATTAGGTCCTAAAAGTCCAAAAAGTTCCCCCTTCTTCACCTTAAAACTGATGCCTTTAACAGCCTCAATCCATTCAACTTTTCTAAAAGGAAGGGGGATTTTCTTGGGGTACTTTTTTCTGAGCTCACTGACTTCAATTGCATGCATTTTACTTCCCTTAATTTTATAGCACTGGTCAGGAGATATAAATTTAGTGCTCACAAGTTTTAAAAGAGACCAAGAAGAAATACTTAAAAATCAAGAAGCTAAAAGATTTAGAATGACCAAAAACTTTTAAACTCTCAGCATTTCGGAGGTGACCTCATTGGAAATCATAGTTGAAAAGTTCAAACCAAAAATAACAAGACCATTCAAGAGAAAAAATGAATACTGGGTTAAGCTCATTGATGAAAGCGGCGAGTATATTATGAAGTTTAAAAGTCCATTGGAAGCAGAAGATGCTGTTTACGGCTTGTTAGATCTTCAGGTTTATGGTGGCAAGGTGAGACTTAAACTCAGGGAAGGGAACGTCATTGAAGATATTGAAATTCTGGAGCTTTACAAGCCTTCAGCAAAGGAGCTTGTTGATGAGTACTTCACCGACTGATTTTCTTAATTTTCGATACTCACTAATGTACATTACTAAGCCATTTTTGACAAAAACATATATATATTATGTTGGACATAATACCGTATTGAGGCACCATAATCAGCGTTATAAAAAGCAAATTTTGCTAAAATACGCTGTTGAGGAGGTCTTTTCATGCCAAGACGAAAGAACAAAGAGCTCATAGAATTTGCAATGGACATTGGAGGGGAGGAAGCTGTTGAAATAATTAAGGCTCTTGAGAAAAAAGGCGAAGCCACAGATGAAGAGCTTGCCGAAATGACGGGAATAAGGGTGAACACAGTTCGCAAAATCCTCTACGCCCTCTACGATCATCAACTTGCAGAATTCAGAAGGACAAGGGATAAAGAAACCGGATGGTACTACTATTACTGGCATTTAGAAACAAGACGACTGCCTGAAATAATTAGAGCAAGGAAGATGCAGGAGCTTAAAAAACTCAAACAGATGCTTGAAGAGGAAACCAGTGAAATCTACTATCACTGCGGAACCCCCGGACATCCAAAACTGACTTTCGATGAAGCCTTAGAGTATGAATTCCAGTGCCCAATTTGTGGCGCCATGCTGATGCAGTATGATAATACGAAGATTGTGGAAGAGCTCAAAAAGAGAATCGAACAGCTTGAAAAAGAACTGGGAATAAAGAAATGAGTCTCTTTTGATGAGACTTATGAACTTCGGGGATGGTATATATGAAGGAATTGGTAATTTTAGAGAAGATTTATGGAGATAGAAGCGGTTTTGAAAAGCTTGATCGGAAATTAAAGTCTCTAATTGGAGATTTAGAAGTTACGTGGAAAATAGGAATTACGCAAAAGCAGTGGGTCAAGATAAGGATTGAAGGAGAAGACGAAGAGATATCTGCAAACCTGATAAGGGAGGAATTTGGAGAAGTTCCCTACAAGCTGAGCAACGTGAAAGAAGGACAAAGATACAGGGGAAGGTTTATTGATCTGGGAAAAGTTGGATATGGCGTTTATGTTGATATTGGAGTTTTCTCTCCAACACCAAAAGACGCCTTGGTGCCTTTGTACTATCTAAAAAGGGAATTTGGGGAAAAGCCCGTAAGGCAGATGATCAGAGAATTCGGATGGATTGACTATTTACCGGTTGAAATACAGGTAGAGAGAGTAGAATTTGGAACAAGAGAAGTTGAGGCGTATTTCACAGATAGACAGCTGAAAAAAATGAAATCTTGGATAAGCGATGGATACGACAAGCTTTTCATTGTAGGAACAATCAGCGAAAGGATTGAAGAGGCACTAATAAAAACCGGCCACTCAAGAGATGTGAAAAAACTGGAAGAGCTTGGGCTCATGGAAACCCTCCTGATACTCAAAAGAGGTACACAAGCACCGGGAATAATAAAGGAAATTGGGCCATACATAAAGCCCGCAGTAATCGGGGCTATTAAGTTTGGGTAACAACATACAGCTTCTGAGTCAACCTGATGGAGAGGGCGGACACAATAATAACAAGCGGGGCAAAGAGGGTCTGATCAAAAGTCAGCAACAGGAGGTAAAAGATACTTAAAATCAGCAGAAACAGTGTGTGCCCTCTCATTCTGATTGCAATTCTGAAATTAGTAGCAAAAAGGTAACCTATCAAAATCAAGGGGACAAAAGCCTCTTTTCCAAATGTCCCAATTGTATAAAGATGGAAATTATCGGGAGCTCTAAGGAATATGCGCTGTCCCATAATGTAGAAAAGGAGGACGACTCCGATGGATGATAAACCTATGTATGCATAATTCCTTTTGTGCCTTTTTGGAAAGGAGAGTATGAATGCGGGCAGGATAGCGGAGAAGTAAACATTAGACCCAATGCTCAGAACGGTAAATAGTGTGAGTAAAGAAGTCTCCAGAGCAGCTTTAAATGTTCGGGGTGTGAAAGAAAAGTTCATGATAAAAGACAGGGTAATGACAAAGAAAAAGACTGCAAAAAATTCTCTATCAAGAGATTTAACAACTTCCCTAAAAGTAGGTGACGCAAAAACAAGACCATATATAAGAAAGCCGAGCTCCCTGGACTGTCTCGGAGCCAAGTAAAAGATAAAGCCTGAGAGGAGAACGAGAAGCAGAAAGTGTATCAAGGATGAAAAGAAAGGATCAAAAAACAAAAACTTCCCCTTGAACTGGGTTGAGTTGAAAAACCACAGGAGGGAGAGAATGATAACCAGAAGATAAAGGACAAAAGCATGACGGCTTTCTTTAAAAAGTCCGTATGCTAATGCGGCAAGAACAACAAGGAGCAGACTAACTACAGCAAGTGGAGCTGTATCCGGGTAGCGGGAAATTAAATTGGCTATGCTTTGAGAAATGTAAGTGAGTGCAACGGCCGCTTGAATAATCACCACCACTTAAGATTAACTTCCGATGGGATTAAAAAAGTTATGTAGCCCGGTCCAGCGCGGCATCACAGTTTCGGGTTTCCCCGACCTCAGCCGCGCATGCCAGTAGTATGTAATATGTTGAAAATTTAAGCTTTACTGCTCTTTTTTCATTTCTTCAAGCTTTTCAACTAACCTCTGGGTAATTTCCATAAAAGCCTTAGCTGCTGGAGTATCATCATATAGCACTATTGGGATTCCCAAATCACTTGCCTCTCTCGCCTTTGGGTCTATTGGAATCTTACCAAGAAAATCAACATTCTCTTTTTTAGCAAGCTTTTCTCCACCGCCCTCTCCAAACAGATCGATCTTATTTCCACAGTGGGGGCAGATTAAGTAGCTCATGTTCTCAATGACCGCTATGTAGGGAACTTCCATCTGCTTCATCATGTTAACAGCTTTGCCCGTATCAAGCAAAGCTACTTCTTGAGGTGTTGTCACAACTATTGCGGCATCAAGTTTTAGAGTTTGGGTAACGGTTAGTATCTGATCGCCCGTTCCAGGGGGAAAGTCGATTATCATGAAGTCAAGCTCTCCCCATTTCACATCCCCTAAGAGCTGCTTGAGTGCTTTTGTAACAAGAGCACCTCTCCAGATAATTGGCTGATCTTCGGGAACCATCATTCCCATGCTCATGACTTTGATTGGTGTTACTTGACCCATGAAGTCCACTACGGGTGGGATCATCTCAAAATGGTCATTGACCTTTTCAGCAAGGATTTCCGCTTTCTCAACACCAAACATCTTAGCAACATTTGGCCCGTGTACATCTGCATCCAAGACACCGACGAAGTAGCCAAGCTTGGCCAAGGCAGTTGCCAGGTTAACAGCTACCGTACTCTTTCCAACTCCTCCCTTTCCGCTGAGCACTGCAATCTTATATTTCCACTTTTTTTCCTTTTCCTTAATTCTTTGAGTTAACGGGTCAACTCCAAATCCCGGGATATTTAATGAAGGTGGGGTTTTTATGGTCATCGTAATCACCTCTTGAATAATGCTGAAGTTAGGTTTATCTAAAACTTTATAAGCTTTGTCATAAATAAATACATTTCGGGACAAAAATGTGTAATGAACTTCAAGAATAGGGAATAAAAATCAAGCAAAGAAAAGATCAGGGAAGTTCAACTTCCTTTCCGAGGACCTTCCACATTGCTTTGATTTGCTCTTTGAGCTCTTGTATTGCCTCAGGTCTCTTGAATAGGTGCTTGAATCTTCCTTGGAGCTTAAGGTATTCTTCAATCGGCTTCTTGAACTTTCCATCCTTGGGGAATCTCTGGAACTTGATGTTTCTTATGTCACCATTTTCAATTTCAAAGAGTGGCCAAACGCCAGTCTCAATTGCTAATTTTGCAACTTCAACTGTCTTCTCTGGTGGGATTCTCCAGCCTGGGACACACGGACCGTGTATCTGCAGGAAGGCTGGACCGTCAATCTTTGCCGCCTTCTTGACTTTTCTATAGAGGTCATATGGGTCTGCAATGCTCGCTGTTGCAACGTATGGGATCTGATGAGCTGCAGCTATTAAGGCAACCCACTTCTTCGGCTTGTCCTCACCTATCGAGTACTTCCCTGGTGGTGAGGTTGTTGTCCATGCTCCGTATGGTGTTGAGCTCGAACGCTGAATACCAGTGTTCATATAAGCCTCATTATCATACATGATGTAAACGACGTTGTGCCTTCTCTCGAGCATTCCAGAGAGTGCTTGAAGGCCTATATCCGCAGTACCACCGTCTCCACCGAATGCAAGGATTTTTCCTTTGTAACCAAGCTTCTTCCAAGCTGCCTCAACACCACTTGCAACAGCTGCGGCATTTTCAAAAGCAACATGAATCCATGGGGCCTTCCAAGCAGTGTATGGGAAGACTGCGGAGACAACCTCCATACATCCAGTTGCATGGGCTATTGCAAAAGCATCAGGATCGCCGTATTTCTCTTCCATGGCTTCGCTAAATGCTTTAGTGGCTAAACGCATAATTATTGCACATCCACATCCAGCACATGCAGCATGACCAGGTGCCCAGTACTCGCGAGTTGTGATGGGGGGCTTTCTTACGGCCATTTCAATCACCTCACAAAATCTCCTTCCTCAATCCTATCCAGTAAACCTCCTCTTCAACACCTTCTTTCATGGCTTTTTCTGCAATGCTCAATGCTTCCTCAAGCTGTCCAAATGTTACATCCCTTCCACCAAGACCTATGATGAAGTCAAGGACTATTGGCTTCTCCTTCTCGTTGATGAGTGATCTTGCGACATCTGCAAAGACTGCTCCACCTGAGCCAAAGCTGATATCCTTCTCAAGAATTGCCAAGACCTTTGCTTTCTTAGCCAATGCTCTAATCTCTTCAATTGGGAACGGTCTGTATACTGTAATCTTTGCCGCTCCAACTTTTACTCCTTCTTCTCTCTTCTTGTCAACGAACTCCTTGAGTGTTCCGGCAAGTGAGCCCATTGTTATCATGATGATCTCAGCATCATCCGTTTTGTATTCCTCAACCATCTGGTACTTTCTTCCAAACTTCTTCTCAAACTCCTCAAAGACCTCCTTGATGACTTCTCTCGCGTTCTCCATTGCCTCCCATACCTTATACCTTGCCTCCATGTAGTGAGCTGGGAATCCGAGTGTTCCCTGAGTAATGGGTCTCTTTGGATCGAGGTAGGCGTGCTTTGGCTTGTATTCACCCAAGAACTCGTCAACAAGCTCCTGGTCTGGGATTTCGACAGGCTCGACTGTGTGGGTTAGGATGAATGCATCGAATCCAGTCATTGCTGGCAACAAAACACGCTCGTCCTCAGCAACCTTGAATGCAATTAAGATCAAGTCCAAAGCCTCTTGGTTGTTCTCAGCATAGAACTGAATCCATCCAGTGTCTCTCTCACTAATTGTGTCCTGCCAGTCATTCCAGATGTTAATTGGGGCTGAAAGTGCTCTGTTACCAATGGCCATGACGATCGGCAATCTCATACCAGCCGCAATGAATAGAATCTCGTGCATCAAAGCCAAACCTTGTGAAGCTGTTGCTGTGAATGTTCTCACTCCAGCGGCTGAAGCACCAACACACGCTGAAATTGCAGAGTGCTCGCTCTCAACTTTAATGAACTCAGCATCCAGTTCGCCGTTGGCAACAAATTCACTAATCTTCTCTGGAACAAGTGTTGACGGTGTAATTGGGAACGCAGCTATAACTTTTGGCTTAGCCAACTTTGCAGCCCAAGCAGCTGCCTCATTTCCCTTCATAACCTTCCTCATGGGCATCTAAATCACCTCACTTAACCTCTCTAACCATCGTGATTGCCTTAGTTGGGCACTCATTAGCACAGATACCACAACCCTTACAATAGTCATAGTCAAAAACTGGATAGTTTTCTTCGTCCAAGTAGATTGCCGGCTCTGGACAGTATGTGTAGCACAAGAAGCATCTTATACATTTGTCCTTGTTGAACTCGGGCTTAAATACTCTCCAAGAACCTGTTTTGTTTATTACACTGCTTCCTGGAATGTATGCTATAGCTCCCGGGGTCATTTTCTCAGTCAATTCTTTTTCTACCCTCTCTATATCCGCTTTAAATGGGCTTTCCGCCATATGTATCACCTCAGGTGAGTTCTACATTTGGAACTTAAACTTTTTCGACATCAATCCGTCAAATAAGGAAAGTAAATCAGCCGAAAACTTCGGCTTTCTTCTTGAGCTCCTCCCACTCTCTGAGCACCCACTCTTGGAGTATTTCAATGTCCTCTTTCGTCATGTACTTGAATCTTCCCTGAAGCTTGAGGAATTCTTCAATTGGCTTTGGCTCCTTCTTTGGATTTGGCATGTTTATCTTGTACTTCCCGTTTTCATACTCGAAGAGCGGGAAGTATGCCGTCTGAACAGCCAGCCTTGCAAGCTCTATGCTCTTATCGGTTGGACTCCTCCAGCCTGTCGGACATGGGGCAAAGAGCTGTATGAAGCTCGGTCCTGGGATCTCTTGAGCCTTCTTGAGCTTTCTCATGAAGTCCTCTGGAAATGCAATGCTCGCTGTTGCCGCATAGGGTATCTTATGGGCTATAACAATGTCAATGACCTTCTTCTTGTGCCTCTTCTCAAGGAAGTGCTTCTTTCCTCCAGGTGTGTTCGTTGTCCACGCTCCGTATGGTGTTGAGCTCGAACGCTGAATACCAGTATTCATATAAGCCTCATTATCATACATGATGTACAACGCATCGTGTCCTCTCTCAAGGAATCCGCTTAAAGCCTGCAGACCAATATCGGCAGTTCCACCGTCTCCAGCCCATCCAACTACCATTATGCCGTCTTTTCCTTTAACTTTGTATCCCTTAGCCTTAAGAGCAGCCTCAATTCCGCTTATAACTGCCCCTGTGGTTTCAAAAGCTGTGTGGAACAGCGGAGCACCAAAAGCTGAGTATGGCCATGGGCCAGCTATAATCGTCGAACAGCATGCAGGGATTGTGAAGATCGCTTTCTTCCCATATGCCTTGAGCACATATCTTAACCCTAAGGCAGCCCCACACCCTTGGCACGCTGTGTGTCCCGCATAAAAGTTCTCCTCAAACGGAATTGACAATCTCTTCTTTATGTTTTCGGGAATCTCCATTCCTCTCACCTCTTCAAGTGGTACCACTCTATCTCCCTATCAAGCTTGCCCTTCTCGATGATCTCCTTCATGTTCTTAGCTATTGCCCTGATGTCATTGACAGTGAAGTCCCTTCCGCCAAGTCCAACGATGTAGTTTTTCATTATTGGCTTTGCATCAGTATTGTAAAGAACTCCCTTTGCCTCGTTGAAGAGTATCCCTTCCTGTCCAAAGGAGAAGTTTCTGTCAAGGACTGCTATGCCGTCCACGTTCTTGGCTAATTCATAGAGTTCCTCCTTCGGGAACGGTCTGAACCATCTGACTTTAGCTGCACCAACTTTGTATCCCTCTTTTCTGAGCAGATCAACGGCTTCCTTAACTGTTCCCATCAATGAACCCATTCCCATAAAGACGAATTCTGCATCTTCCGTCTTGTAAAGCTCAATCATCTGAGAGTAGTCCCTTCCGAATCTCTCGCCAAATTCTTTTCCTACCTCCTTGATGACCTTTCTTGCCTCTTCCATTGCTTTTTCAATCTTGTATCTGAATTCATAGTAGTCAGCTGGAGTAGCCAGAGCACCAACGGCAATTGGGTTGTCAAAATCCGTCAGTGTGTACAACGGTTCCCTTGGCGGTAAAAATTCGTCAATTTCCTCCTGTGGGGGCATGTCAACTATATCGTATGTATGGCTCAGTATGAATGCGCTCTCAATGATCATGACGGGAAGATTTACCTTCTTGTGCTCTGCAACTTTAAACGCCATCAAAACGCCGTCATACACCTCCTGGTTATTTTCGGCGTAGAACTGCATCCAGCCTGTATCTCTTTGAGCTAAGCTGTCAGTCTGATCATCCCAAACGCTCCAGGGTGGAGCCATTGCTCTGTTGACATCAACCATGACTATTGGCAGTCTCGCACCGCTTGCCCAGTGGAGCATTTCGTGCATCAAAGCCAAACCTTGGGCTGATGTGGCAGTGAAAGCTCTTGCACCAGCAGCTGAAGCGCCTATACATGCTGCCATGGCAGAATGTTCGCTCTCAACAGGGACATACTGGATGTTTGCTTCTCCATTGGCTATGAACTCAGCTATCTTTTCAATTATGCTTGTTTGCGGTGTGATTGGATAAGCAGCAACAACCTCGACTCTTGCATGCTTCGCAGCATAAGCAGCTGCATAATTACCGCTCACGACTTTCTTCGGCATGTTATCACCTCACTTTTCTTCTCTAACCATTGTAATTGCCTTTGTTGGGCACTCATTGGCACAGATACCACAGCCCTTACAATAGTCATAGTCCACCGCTACATATCCGTCTTCTTTGATGTATATCGATGGCTCTGGACAGAACTTCCAGCAGATGTAGCATTTGATGCACTTGCTCTCATCAATTACTGGGATGAAAGTCCTCCAGTCTCCAGTGAAGTTTACAAGAGTCGTGCCAAGGGTAAGTGGCACCTCTGGGTATTCATCAACAGATTTAAATACCAACCTCTCCGCTTTTGCCTTCTTCTCCCCAAATAAAGTGTTCAAATTATTCACCCCTAAAGGATTTTAAAGGAAAGAAATTAAAGCTCATAAACAGCAGTCTTCTCAAATGCTTCCCTTGCGGCCCTTGCGTTCTTCTCTCCGAGCTCTCCGGAGAATGTCTCCTTAATTGCAGTTTCAACGCTCTCGATTTTAACTATCCCAGTTGCCTTTGCAACTGCACCGAGAATTGAGGTGTTCGTAATTGGCAATCCAAGCACCTCAAGGGCTATTGTGGTTGCATCAACTAAAGCCAGCTTTGCTGGCTTCTTCTTGAGCTTTGCAAGAACTTCGTCTTTGCTCTTTTCCGTGTTGACAATGACAATTCCTCCTTCCTTAAGACCCGCTGTAACATCAACGGTCTCTAAGAGGGATGGATCCAGAACAACAACAATGTCGGGCTCATATATCTGGGTCTTTATTCTGATTGGCTTCTCATCGATTCTTGTAAATGCTGTAACTGGTGCTCCTCTTCTCTCGACACCGAAGAACGGAAATGCCTGCACATATTTGCCCTCTATAAAAGCTGCCTCAGCTAAAATGTTTGCAGCGGTAACTGCACCTTGTCCACCTCTACCATGAAAACGAACTTCTATCATCATCTTTGCCCCCTAAAGTTTTTCGGTATTAGTTTTGAGAGAATGCATTTATTTAGTTTTCGGTATAGAAAGAAGAAGCTTTCGGCAAGTGTCTTTGGGTAAGAATGAACATGCTTTGTGGTTAGTGTCTATAAAAGAACACCAAACATCATTGGGAGAATACTTTATATTTGTAAAAACACAATGGGACGAATTCTTGGGACAGTCATTATCCTCACTGATGAGAACAATATTTTTAAATGCGATCCTCCACTATATAGACTATATACTCTATAGATGCAGAGGGCGGTGAAATCATGGACGGAATAGTGATAGCAGCACTTGCCGTTGGCTTTTACATCGCTTGGAACATAGGAGCAAATGATTCAGCCAATGCTATGGGAACCGCAGTGGGGGCAGGGGTTCTAAGCTTCAGACAAGCCACCTTTACGATTGCAGTATTTGTTCTCCTTGGAGCTTATCTAAAAGGCTACAAGGTCATGAAGACCGTTGGAAAGGGAATTGTGCCCGAAGGATACCTAACAATTGAGATGGCAATCATAGCCCTTTTAGCTGCTGGGGTTTGGGTAACAATTGCAACGATTAAGGGACTTCCGGTTTCCACAACTCAGGCTATAGTGGGGGGAGTTGTAGGAGTTGGTCTGGCAATCCATGCCCCCATAAGATGGTTTACCCTCTCTAAAATTGCTGCAGCATGGGTAGTTTCACCCATCGTTGCTGGAATTCTTGCAATGATTTTGTACAAATTTTATGGATATCTAATCAATCAGATGAAAAGCCTCGGACGTATTGAGCTTTTGTACAAATGGCTGGCTGTCCTTGGTGGTTCATACATGGCTTTTAACTTTGGGGCAAACGAGGTGGCAAATGCCACTGGACCACTGGTCGGAGCAGGATTTTTGGAGCCAAGGGTTGCTGGGATTTTTGGAGCTTTGAGTTTAGCTCTGGGTTCTTTAACCTTCAGCTATGCTGTAATGTACACCGTTGGAAAGAAGATAACAGCTTTAGGACCGGCTTCAGCTTTTGCCGCCCAGTTTGGCTCAGCCATTGCCGTGAGTTTAGCTAATATATTAGGATTGCCTGTTAGTTCAAGTCAGGCAATTGTGGGTGGAGTCGTGGGAGTTGGTATAATAACGGGAGAGGGTATAGACAAGTCGACGATAAAGGACATTGTATTTGGCTGGGTTGCAACGCCTACGACGGCAATAATAATTGCCCTGATAATATTCCACATCTTTAGATTTGCGGGAATGATTTAACTTTATAAACTTCGATTAATCCACTGTTATACTGAACAGCGAAGTATCTTTCCCATGCTCTGATTTTCTTAACTGGAATTTTAAACGTTGAACTTAGGTGACCGATACATTCAATTTCCTCATTATGTACAAAGTAGACTCCAAGTTCTGAAAAAGGATGCCCACTCCACCAGAACCATCCCCATACTGCAAAAACTATAAATCCGTTTTCTCCAGAGCCGAGAGAACCAGCAACGTAGATATCCCCAGGTTTGTACAAACATGGGATCTCAAGTTTTTTGGAAGTTCCATTTATGTAGAGATAATTTGAGTAAATTGTGTATGTTCTGTCATTATATGAAGTAAAAGCAGAACCTGCTTTCATACCCAAATATGAAGAGTTCTTTATGCTGAATTCATGCACTCCCGCAAAAGATATGTAATCATAATAAACTTTCTTATCTGGATTCGTCTGATCATAAAAATAGTCCCTTTTTAATTTTATAGTGACAACATACAGCTTGTCATTAAAAATCTTCCAGTCCCAAAAAATTCCATCTAATGTATGTACCAATGTTTTATTACCTTCAAAGAGCAAGATTTTGGTTTCTTGAACATTTATATCCCATGCAATAACTGCATACTTATTCTTTAGAATCTTCAGGATTTTAAACTCATTTCCGTGTAATGATGCAATTTTAGTTCCATTAAAGTTCACCAAAATATTAGTGCCATTTATCTTTATCTCAACACTATCAAAGTAGTATTTAAAGGGGACTTGTTTTACCTTTAATGTATTGTAGAATAGGTTATATGAATGCCCACCTTTCTCAAAGTATGCAACATAATTTGAAAAGGATACATTTCTAACGTTACTAATTCTAAGTATCTCATCACCATTTTTAAGATCAAATACTCGTAGAGTATCCTGAAAATCCCACACAATAATTTTGTTATCAAAAGGCTGGAAATCCCTTATAATAAGAAACGTTGCATTATACAATGTTATTTGCTCTACATTTATTTTTACGCCTACACTTTCATTATTTTCATCTATTGTGGTCGCTGTGGTTGTTTCATTTAGAATAAATTTAGATGAAAGACTTTCTGAGTCAGTAGGAGTATGGGAGTAAGGGGATAAACAACCCAAATGTAATATAAAAAGAGAAAGAAGAAATATAACAACCAATTGTGCTCTCATATGACATCACCAAACTATCCGATAGTAGCAAAGTTTTGTGAAGTCGATTCATCTGGAGCAAAACATCCATTACAATGTCCATTAGCCCATTTGGCATAGCTACATCCATATCCCCCACAGTCTCCATAACATTTACAAGCTAAATAGTATGGAAATACTGTCACTTCTGTTTTGATAATCCCTGGATTAAGAGGATTTAGTGGTAACTTAGTACCTCCGTATCCAGGAGATGGCCAACATCCAACAGTTCCTGCCGAAGTATAATAGCACTCATACTGGTATATTAAGTTAGCCTCCTGGATATCACCACTATCTGGATTTTGGGCATATGCCTTATAAAAGAATTTAATTTGAATTGACCTTAATGGTTCTCCTAAACTCCTAGCAAGTTCATATGCTGTATCCCAATATAATGTCTTTATAGTATTTTCATCATTATCTGATGGAAAAGTATAGGTACACCAATCTGCAAAGTGAAACGAAATGTCTGGATTTTGGGATGAGTACATTCCAATCCATACTACTGTTGGCTCGACATTTGTGAATGTTATCTCAACATTTTCTGGCAAAGGTTGTTTAATGCCATAATATGTCAGACAGCATTCTTCATCTTGTAAGTATCCCTCTCGAATTTCACTGCAAATCCATATTCTCCCATTGTAATAACAAAAATCCGGGACATCCAAGATTTTTGGTTCAATTTGGTAGTTTTGAGTATCCCACAACCTACTAAGTGTATATAGTTCATCTCTTTTTGTCAAATACTCGTATATTTTATTCCACAGATATTTCCTCTTTTGAAGTAACTGCACTACTAAAGTCATATTATACATGTCGCTTTCGAATTCAGATGATATTTTCAAATCAATTAATGCTGTTTTATAGAATGTCAATTCACTTGCTTGCCTATAAAATGTTATTAATTCTTCAACACTTGAGGCATTAAACTTTGGATTTATCTTTTTGATTTCTTGAACATGAATAGCTATTACATGTTTCTTTGGAGGTAGTTTGTAGTATAATACCTTTAAGCCATAAAGGGTCTTCACAGTATATTTCTTAATCAGTTTTAAATCATTTTTACGTCTCTTGTAAAATTCTCTTTGGCTCTTTAAAAGCTGAACTTCATCCTCAAGTTTAACAATTTTCTCAAGAATTTCAACGCTTTTAGTTCTGTTGAGTTCAGCATAAAGCTTCTGCAATTCTACTTCTTTTTGATTAATCACTTTAGTCAAGTTTTCAATCTTTGCATCGACTTCACTTAAAGCCTTATCAACATCAAAACCCTGATAAGGACAGGAATCACACTTCTCAGTCTTAACTTGCAAACCCTTGACTTCTTGAAACTGTTCAGCAAAAACAAAACCCAAATTCCCAAAAACCAACAACACAAGGATGCCCAAAACTACCCACTTCTGCACTCCGCCCCCCCCAAACAAGATGATCATTAATACTATAGGCGAAAGTAGTATATAACTGTTTCCATTGTCATACATTAACACTAAAAACATAACACAAATGAACACAATTATCATAAAATAAACCAAATAGACAGAGTAAAAACAAATTACTCAACTTCAACTGGTGAATACTTTATCTCAACCCCCAGCTTTGTCAGGCTCTTAATCATTCCAACCTGGATGTAGGCTAAAATCTTTGTAGCTTCCCCATATTCGATATCAAGAATCTCCCCAATTGAATTTATTAAGGCAATGACCTGTGAGACCTTCTCCTTCTCTTTAACGACTATCTCAAAGGACTTGTACTTCGGCAAGGTTAAAATTGCCCTTTCCAAGGCTCTGTAAAGTTCTTCCAGCCGATTAAGCTTTGCTGATATGCTGACAACATCAAAAATAACAACTCCCCTTTTATCTGCAAGCTCTTTAATTGCTCCTTTTTTATCTTCAACATCAACATTTGTCGTTAAGTCCTGCTTATTTAAAACAACAATTATCGGCTTGTCTAACGCTTTAAGCTCTCTCAGAATTTTAAGAGAAGCCAAAAACTTCCTTTTAATTTCACTCCATGGTTCGCTCACGTCCAAAACAAGAAGAATTATATCAGCTTTCGTTATCTCTTCAAGTGTTGAGTGGAATGCCTCAACAATAAAAGGCGGCAGATCATCTATAAATCCAACTGTATCCGTTACCAAGACTCTCTTCTGATTAACTTTAAATCTCCTTGTTGTGGTGTCAAGGGTTGTAAACATTTGATCTTTAGCTGGAATTTCTTCTCTCGCCAAAGCATTCAAGAGCGTGGATTTTCCAGCATTGGTGTATCCGGCTAAAGCAATTAGGATGAATCCAACTTCTTCTCTTCGTTTTCTTTTGACTTCCCTGTCCTCTCTGATTCTCTCAAGTTCCTTTCTTATTTTACCCATTCTGTAGCGAATGTGCTTCAGATACTGGTGAATCTGATACTCACCCATACCTTTAAAACCCGGCTGTTCGCCCATCTTTGCCCTTCTAATTGCCTCTCTAACGAGAGGCAACTCATATCTCAAATTAGCAAGCTCAACTTGTAGCTTTGCCTCTTTAGAATGTGCTCTCTTTTCGAAAATTTCAAGGACAAGCTGCCACTTGTCTATAATATCCACCCTGAGTTCCTTTGCAATATTAAAAGCCTGAGAGGGTGTGAGCTGATTTGCAAAAATCACTTTGTCTGGTTTAAGCTCTTCTGCCAGCTTTTTGATCTCTTGAAGCTTTCCAGGACCAATATTGTACTTTGGGTGTTCCTCCCTAACCTGCTCAACTATCGCAAGAACTTCATAACCCGCACTACGCAGAAGCTCTTCAAATTCCGCTTTGTTTATCCTTCTTCTTGGTGAATGTCTAATAACACCAATTGCCTTCATCGAGTTGAGCTAATATATGGAGGTTTATATTCTTTTGGAATAAAACATGATATTAAAAAGAGCATCTAAGTCTCTTGAAGCTTTAGAATGGCCTCTGCCAAATCTCCCTTTGTTTCCTCTAAAGCTTTTTTAGCGGTTTCGTAATCAACACCAGTTTGCTCCATGACAAGCTTAATGTCCTCTTCTGGAATATTAACGACTTCTCTAACCTCTTCCTTGCCCACTATCTGGTAACTTTTCTCCCCCATTGCAACAATCGCAGTAACAACTGGCTCCCTGATTATAATTTCCTTATTTTCAAACCGTATCACGACTTCTCTAACCCCTTCAAGCTCCTCCATCTTTATACCAAGCTGCTTCATCATCCTCTTCATCTGCTTTGGGTTCATGCCTTTCATTGGAAACATTCACACCACCTACAAAGGCTCATAGATAGATGTATTTATAGTTAGCGTGAAAAAGTTACTGAAAAGGAGCAACTTTTTTCATTCCGGAAACTTCGATGTCTCTTCATTAGCTTTCATTATCTTTTTTCTGTATTCCTCATATTTCTTCCTTGCCTCTTCTGCCTTATCTTTCTCACCAAGATACTCATAAGCCTCTGCCACATGCTTCCACCACATTGGATCTTCCTCTGCCTCTTTCAAGCAGTATTCGAGGAACTTTTGATAAGCTTCTTTCGCAAGTTCTTCTTTTCCAAGCTTTCTTGCTATGTTTCCAACATCTTCCCAAAACACTCCCTCTTCTTGAGCTTCCTTCATGTAATAGTCCAAAGCCCTCTGCCATGCTTCCTTAGCCTTTTCCTCGTTTCCAAGTTCCTCATAGAGCTTTGCAACATCCTCCCAGAACCAGGGCTCCTCCTCAGCATAGCGCTCCAGTGCTTTAGCCGCTCTCTCCATGTTTCCAGCTTTCTTCCAGTACTCATGAGCCTCTTTTAGATAGTATGTGTCCTTTTCCTTCTCATAGAGCTGCTCATAAATCTCAGCAGCTTTCTCGTATTTCTCAGCTTTCTCGTATGCCCACGCTGCGCTCTCCATCCAACCGAGCTTTTCATACATTTCAGCAGCCTTTAAGTAATTGCCCTTCTTCTCGTACTTTCTGGCAGCTGCCTTATATTTGCCCATCTTTTCAAGCTTCTCTGCAGAGCGGAATCTGTCTGCCAAACTCAAGTCAGGCTCGCTTATGTACCATATCCCAAAAGCCAATCCCAAAATGAAGAGGAGGATTATTCCTCCAACAACCTTAAGCTTCTGCCAGGTTATGCTCAAATAAGTTGCATAAGCACTGAGAGCTGTTGGTACCAGCAGATAAACTGCGTACTTCCAGCTTTCTGCATAAAGAGTCAGCACAAGGAAGAAACCAAGCATCAAAGTCAGTCCCAAAAATCCTAAGCTGAGAACAATCCTGACAAGCATCCAGAAACCCCATTTGTAAACTATCCCTCCAGCTATTGCGATTATCAGTGCCAAAAATCCTATTATGTAAAGCTTTAGCTTGTCCATCCTTTCACCCCCTCTATCTCAAGTAAAAACTGCTTATACTCCTTTTTTGGTGTATAATTACCTAATCCTGATTTTAAAACAACCCTGTGACATGGAACGATTATTGGATATGGATTTCTTTTCATAACATTCCCTACAGCCCTTGGAGATGTTGACAGCATTTTAGCGAGTTCTCCATAGGTTATGACGCTTCCTCTTTTAACTTTTTTTGTCAAGACTTCATAAACTTTCTTTTCAAAGGATGTAACCCCTCTGAAGCTCAGGAATCTCAGAGCATCCTGGTTTTCAATATCACCAACCAGCACATTATAAACAATCTTTGGATAATCACTTTTTTCTTCAGTTAAATCTACCGAAACATTTCTACGCTCAAGAAGGGCTTTTAATGAGTTTATTCGCTCCATAAGATAGTCATAACCATCCAAAGAAAAAGTTATTCCATCAATTTTCTCCTCCAAGACTACAGCGATCCAGATTTCTCGCCCAAAGATTTCAAACTTCTCAATGCTTATCATTTTCACACCTCTTGATTTTTTCGATTGCCAGCCTTAAAGGTCCATATAGGGAGTAGATCTCCCTTGCATATATGAACGACCTGCCAATGACGCGGCGGAACATTATAGTAAAGTATTTCCGCCTTATTGGGTCTTTTGGATAGTTTAGAGTCTCCAAAAGCTCGCTCCAGTATTTAACCAAAATGTCCTTCTCTTCTCTGGTAGCTTTTCTTAAATGCCTGTTCTCTTCTGTGGGGGTTTCCGCTTTTATCCGCTGCTTGTAAATCTCGTAGAGAACAACGGCAACAGCGTGGCTTAGATTCATCACAGGATATTCTTCACTTGTTGGGACTGTCACTGTGAAGTCCATTTTTTCAAGTTCTTCATTGCTTAAGCCTTTACTTTCCCTGCCAAAGAAAATCCCAATTTTGCCACCATATAAAAAGGCTCTCTTTGCAAACTCCTCAGGACTTATAGGCGTCCTCTCGGGAAGATAAACCTTACCACTTATCCCTGTTGTTCCCACAGCCACATCAACGATTTTCAATGCTTCATCTACGGTTTTGACTATTTTTGCATTTTCTAAGACATCTTTAGCATGCATAGCAAATTTGTACGCCTCTCCTTTCAATTCTGGTGGATTAACCAATATAAGCTCCTTAACTCCAAAATTCTTCATTGTCCTTGCAACAAAACCAATGTTCATCTGATACTCCGGCTCCACTAAAATCACTGCGACTTTCATTTTTATCGGAAAGGATTTAAGGGAAGGGATTAAAAATGCTTGCGGTGGGAGAATGAAAAGAGAAAATCTTGCATTATTGATTTACCTTTTAGCTTTTATAATATCGCTTTACATGTTACTCGGTATTGGGATGATAATTTTAGCAAATGAAGCAATAGTTTTGGGAAAAAGTGTAGAAGGAAATACCCTGCTCATGATGGAGATACCAATTATTGCATTAATTCTCTTATCCCTATCATACCTCAAGAGAAAAGCGAGGTTTTTTGCCGGCATCTCTCTATTTTCAGCCTTTGTTCTGATGATTGTTCAAAGAGCGGAGATTACCATCTATGTAATTCCACTTGCTGGGCTCATGCTCTCAATGCTTGCACTCATGGTCGGTTTTCCAAAAGACAAGCAGCAGGTCAGCTTAAGTGAGAGGATAATAAATGGAGTTATAGGGATAGCATCCATATTTGCACTTGTAAGGGCATGGAACTTTGTCTGGCCCAATGAGGTAAAGCCATTAATATTCCTACTTGGAGCAAGCGGGACATTGTTGATGCTTTTCAAGAACAGGGTAATATCAAGCGGGGGAATTCCCCTCTTGGTAACTTTTTACTGCTCAGCCACATATGCTCTATATGCACTCAACTACAATTTGTACAGGCAGATTTTTTGGACAGCCTCAATTGTTCTGATTGCATATTCCCTAATTCCCTTAAGAAAGCTTTTGAGGTGAGAAAATGAAAATTTGCATACTTGGGGCAGGTTCAATCGGTTCTCTTTTCGGTGCTCTATTAGCAAGAGCTGGAAATGATGTAACACTTATAGGACGGGAAGAACACGTGAGAGCAATAAATGAGAAGGGGCTAAAAATCGTTGGTGTTGAAGAGTTTACAGTCCATCCAAAAGCTGTAACTTATGCTCCTGAATATGAACCGGATTTGATAATACTGGCAACAAAATCATACTCCACAGCCTATGCCTTGAGCTGTGCCAAGCACTGCATCGGAAAGAAAACATGGATTTTGAGCATACAGAATGGGCTCGGCAATGAAGACTTGGCATTAAAATACACAAAAAACGTTCTTGGAGGGATAACGACAAACGGGGCAATGCTTGAGGAATGGGGAGTTATTAGGTGGACAGGCAGGGGGATAACAAAAATCGGGGTTTACCCTAAAGGAAAGAACGAATTTGTCGAAAAAGTTGCCAAAGTGTTTAATGAGGCTGGCATTGACACTCAAGTGAGTGAAAATATAATGGGATGGAAGTGGATTAAAGCATTGGTGAATTCTGCAATTAATCCCGTTGGTGCTCTGCTTGAAGTTAAAAACGGATTTCTGCTTGAGAACGAGCATCTGCTGGCAATTTTAATGGAAATTGTAAAAGAGGGTTGCAGAGTTGCAATGCAGTGGGGAGTTGAGTTTGAGGAGCATCCTCTTGAAGTTCTTATAGACACACTTGAGAGAACCCGCGAGAACTACAATTCAATGCTCCAAGATTTAAAGAGAGGCAAAAGAACAGAAATTGATTATATAAACGGCAAAATAATCGAATACGCAGAAAACATTGGGCTTTCAGCCCCAATGAACAATTTGTTATGGAGTTTAATAAAAGCAAAGGAGCTGTTAACGCAAAGTAAATAAAGTAACCCATAAATATTAATGTGGGGGATGAAGAATGCCAATATTTGGAGGAAAAGAGAGCAATGTATTTGAGGCAATAAACAGGCATTTAGAAATGGTAGGGCTCACACTGGAAAAATTTAAAGAGATGATAACGGTTTATCTTGAAGGAAACTTTGAAAAAGCGGAGGAGCTAATGAGAGAAGTTGAGAGGTATGAAAGAGAAGCAGACACTCTCCGTAGAGAGATAGAAACGATGCTTTATCAAGGAGCATTTCTGCCCGCAAACAGAGGAGACTATGTTAGACTTTCTGAGCTGATAGACAATACTGCTGACGCTGCTGAGAGTGCAGCCCATGTCCTAATCTTGGCAAAGCCAAAAATTCCAAAAGAGCTTAAGGAGGAGATTATGCAACTTGTAGAGGCATCATTAAAAACATACGACTATGTTAGAAAAGCTGTTGAAATGCTGAATGAGGATGTTAACGAGGCACTCGAATATGCAAAGAAGACAGAAGAGCAGGAAGAAAATGCTGACAAGCTTGAATATGACATCCTTAAAAAGATGTTTGAAAGCGAAAAGATCACCACCTACGCAAAGCTGATATGGAATCAGGTCATAACTAAAATCGGAGACATTGCAGATAGGGCTGAAGACGCTTCAGACCAGGTTATGCTGATGGCAATAAAAAGGAGGGGTTGAGATGAAGGTTTTGGTTGCTGCTCCATTACATCCAAAGGCTATTGAGCTTTTGAAGAATGAAGGGTTTGAAGTTGTCTATGAAGAGTACCCAGATGAAGAGAGACTCATCGAACTTGCGAAGGATGTTGATGCTATAATCGTTAGGAGCAAGCCAAAAGTTACAAGAAATGTCATTGAGGCAGCGGAAAAGCTTAAAGTGATCGGAAGGGCTGGAGTTGGTCTTGACAACATTGACCTTGAAGCTGCCAAAGAAAAAGGAATTGAAGTTGTAAATTCACCAGCGGCATCAAGCAGAAGTGTTGCAGAGCTGACTTGGGCTCTAATTCTGGCAGTTGCAAGAAAAGTTGCCTTTGCTGACAGAAAGATGAGGGAAGGCACCTGGGCAAAGAAGCAGTGTATGGGAATTGAGCTTGAAGGCAAGACTATTGGAATCATAGGATTCGGAAGAATTGGCTACAACGTTGCAAAAATAGCAAAGGGCTTTGGAATGAAGATTCTCCTCTATGATGTCATTAAGAATTACGAGAGAGCTGAAGAAGTGGGAGGAAAGTTCGTTGAGCTTGAGGAGCTTTTAAGAGAGAGCGATGTCGTGACAATCCACGTTCCACTATTGGACAGCACGTACCATTTAATCGATGAGGAAAAGCTCAAGCTCATGAAAAAGAACGCAATCCTGATTAACCCAGCGAGAGGGCCAATAGTTGATACAGAAGCATTAGTTAAGGCGCTCAAGGAAGGTTGGATTTATGGGGCTGGATTGGATGTCTTCGAAGAAGAACCACTTCCAAAAGATCATCCGCTCACAAAGCTTGATAATGTTGTCTTAACACCGCACATCGGAGCAAGCACTTGGGAAGCTCAAGAAAGAGCTGGCGTCCAAGTTGTAGAAAAGGTCATAGAGATTCTCAAGCAGAAAGAAGAGTAATGTTCTATGAGACTCTCTTTTTATATCTTTGCTTTGGCGAAATCTTTAAATAGACAGCTTTGTTTCTCATCAATGGGTGTGGGCCGGTAGCTCAGCCTGGGAGAGCGCTGCCCTCGCAAGGCAGAGGCCGCGGGTTCAAATCCCGCCCGGTCCACCAATACCTGCTTCTCAGCGTACTTCCCAGTTATATTCTTTATCACAACAAAATATATCAAGGATCAACCTTCCTCATGAATATCGTACACAAACATTAATAAACTTAGTAACACAATAACACATGGTGATATTTGTGGAAATTGAGTTGTTGAAAAAGCTTGTTTCTATGCCATCACATTTTGGTGAAGAGAAAGAAATTTCTGAATTTATAACATCGTTTCTTGAGTCGTATGCTAAGGTTGAAACTCAAGAAGTTGAGGGATTTGGAAGCAATGTAATTGCATATTTGAAAGGTGTTAAGAATACGGTCGTGCTTAATGGTCATATGGATACCGTTGGATTAAGCGCTGGGTGGACGAAAAACCCGTGGGGTCAAATCGAAGGGGATAAATTTTATGGCATTGGAAGTGCGGACATGAAAGGTGGACTGGCAGCATTAATGAGCGTTTTTGCTGAAATCGCTGAGCTTTCTCGGAGAGAGAGACCTAACATAATATTCACCGCCGTTGTTGATGAAGAGGGATACTCTCGAGGTGCTTGGGAGCTGATTAAGAGCAAAAAGCTTGAAAAGGCTGATGTGGTTCTTGTGGGTGAACCCACAAATGAAAAGCTTATGCTTGGTGCAAGGGGAAGGTTTGTAATCCAAGTTAAGGCTTTCGGCAAAAAAGCCCACGCTGCAAGACCCGAGAATGGTATCAATGCGATAGAGGAGCTCTCAAAGCTTCTTGCAAATTTAAATAAGGCAAAGCTGAAGAAACATCGGAAGTTGGGAATGGGAAGTTTCTGCACTCTTGAAATAAAGGGAAAAGCAGATGGATTAAGCGTTCCGGAATACGCAGAGGCAATAGTCGACAGACATACTGTAGTTGGAGAAGACTGGGAATTTGTTAGAGAAACACTTGAAAAGCTTTCCCAAAAACTTGAAGTAAAAGCCAAGCTGAAAATTGAAAAATTCAAAAGACCCACCCCAGAGATGCTCCCCTATTACGTCAAAGAAAATCTCAAAGTGGTGAAGACATTTAAGCGAGTATTCAAACAGAAAACAGGCAAAGAGGTTGAAGTAACTTATGGGAAGAGCGTTGGAGATTTCAACTACTTTGGCACTTACTTGGGAAAACCGACTCTGGTTTTTGGTCCAATCGGAGGCAACTGGCATTCTGCCGATGAGTGGGTCAGTATAAGCTCAGTAAAGAGGGTTAAGGAGATATACAGAAACTTTTTGAAAGCTCTGGTTTAGTGTCCTGTCTTTCTTTTTTGAATGAACTTATTAACCACACAGCTGAAGGTTGATATAAGGTGGTGTCATTGGAGGAAAAGCTTACTGAGGCAGTTATTGAGGCAATTCGATTAGCCGTTACAAACCTTCCTGAAGATGTCATCAACGCAATTAAGCTGGCATATGAAAGAGAAGAAAGCAGAATTGCAAAATTTAATCTTGAGAACATTCTTAAATCAATTGAAATCGGCAAAAATGAGAGAATTCCTATCTGCCAAGATACTGGAACAATAACTTTTTTCGTTGAAGCCGGGATTGGAAATCCATATCTTGGTAAAATTAGGGGAATTTTAGTGAAAGCGACAAGAAGAGCTACACAAGAAGTCCCCCTAAGACCCAACGCTGTTGATGTTCTCACGAACAAAAATTCCGGAGATAACACTGGCAGGTTCGTGCCAGTAATACATTGGGAGCTTGTTGATGGGGACAAGATAAGAATAGCAGTCCTGCCCAAAGGTGGAGGGAGTGAGAACTGCTCAGCTTTGGCAATGCTCAACCCAATCGAAGGCTTTGAAGGCGTCAAGCGTTTTGTTGTGAAAAGGGTGAGAGAATGCGGAGGTAAGCCCTGTCCGCCAGTGATTCTTGGTGTGGGAATTGGAGGAAGTGCTGATTTAGCTTTAAAACTTGCCAAAAAATCACTTTTAAGGCCTCTTGGAATAAGGCATGAAAATGAAAAAATTGCCCAATTGGAGAAGGACATCCTTGATAAAGTCAACTCACTTGGAATTGGACCAATGGGCATGGGAGGAAACACAACCGCTTTGGATGTTAAGGTAGAATACGCCCACAGACATCCAGCTTCTCTACCTGTAGGATTGATAGTTCAGTGCTGGGCCCACAGAAAAGCATTCATTGAGGTTGATGAAAAGGGGAGAGCTAAGATTTGGCAGTGATCTTTGAGACATTGAATACCTTCCCAAGTTCCTCCAAAACAGCATCATAAAGCCAGGAATAATCTTTCAGCTTTTCTTTTCCAAGCTCAAAATACTCTTTTCCGCTCTCTCCTTTAAGCTCTTTAATTGCCCCCAAAAAGATATATCCTGCCCAGCCAAGAGGATAGTTAGTGCTTTGAGCAATTCTTATCATTTCCTCAGCATCTTTTTCGGCTTCGTCAAGGTCTTTCAACCCAATGTAGGATACGCATCTATATGCAAGAGTGTCAATTGCCCTACGGTAGTTTCTGACTTTTAAAAAATATTCCACAGCTTTGCCTGAATATTCAACCGCTGTTTTATAATCTCCCAGGGAATAGTATGCCTTCATGAGTTCCATATAAGAGATGTGCCCCATAAACGTCAAGTTGTAGGCTTTTGCAATTTCTAAAGCTTGGAGATAGTACTGAACGGCATTTTCAAGTTTCTTCATAGCAATGTAGATATCTCCAACATGAAGAAGAGCAAGACTTTCAAGCTCTGGGTAAGGCTCCATTTTCCTTATTACCTCAAGTTCTTTAAAAGCACTCCTGAGGGCATCGTCAGACCTCTCTGTATAGAAATAGAACTTTGTAAGCTCAACATAATACCAGAACTTGATCTCTAAGTCATCGCTGTTTTTTGCAATGCTTTCGAGCTCTTTCAGGTATTTTTCCGCTTCCTTGAAGTCATTGAGCTCCATGCAAACATCTGCTAAGGAACTTATTACATCTGCTCTGTGAATCCCATCAAGGTCATCTTTAACTTCAAGCCAAAGCTTTAGAGCTTTTTCAAAGAAGCCTCTCTGAAAGTATATATGACCCAATTCCTTCTTAGCGTAGGGATTTCCTTTGATCTGAATTAGAATCCTCATGTATGCATCTGGGAAGTCCTGAACGACTCTCTTAAATTTTCTTAGTCTTAACTCAGTCAGATCTTTGATTATCTTTTCATCACCAAGCTTAGTTGCATATCTGAATGCTGTTAGAAAGTTTTTGGCGGTTTTCTTTTTCAACAGATAATTCAAATATCTCAAATAGTATTCCCTCTCATCTATCTCCCTCACTTCCTTTGCAAATCCTTTGAGCAAATCATGGAGGAAGTAAATTTCTCCCCTCTTTTCGATTATTCCTTTGTTCAATAGAGAGTATAGAACAACAAAGGAATTTTTCCTTCCGTACAGTGTCTTAATTGCATCGTATTCAAGAGGATCATCAAACAGAGAGATTACCTGAACCATCAGCTTTTCATCCGGACTTAACTGCTGATACACCTCACTGAAAAGAAAATCAAAAAAGTTGTCCGTTCTTACCTTTTGGTTTTCCTTATATGCCCCCGCAAAAAGAGTTAAAGCCAATGGATGCCCCTTTGTTAGGTTGTAAATCTCAACGAAATCCGATATATCGAGATTCAAGCCTTTTGCCCTTAAGAGGGTATATGCATCTTTGAGACTCAGGCCCCTTAGGTGGAAATACAGAATGTTTTCATCAGCGCCAAGACGCAACTTTTCTCTGGATATCAAAACAAGCTTTCCATCTCTTATTCTCAGCGCTAAAAATGAAAGCAATCTAAGTATCCTTTCATCGGAGCATTTATGAACATCATCAATAACAATTTTAGCTTTTGTGTTTTCTATTCCCTCCAGTATCAGCTCGAATAAGTCTCTCTCCTCCCTACCCCCACTCCTCAGGTACTCCAAAAGCAACGAATAGTCAAAGGTGTTTAAAAACAGCCCAATCTGCCAGACAAAATAATCGAAGCTGTCAACTTCGCTCATCTGGTACCAGAAAGCATCTTCAAAAACTTTTGCTGCCAAAGCAGTTTTTCCAATCCCAGCTATCCCATAAATCACTATCACAGGCTTTTTTGATGAGGATAGAGTGCTTATCTCAGCTTTTCTTCCAAAGAATGCCTCAACTTTTGGCATTTTGCTTTCAAGAAGGGAAATCTCATAACTTCTATCCTTGGAGGTTTTTATTATAATTCCTCCAGGTTCAAAGCTGATCTTAACTTCTCCTACCTTTAAAGAATAAATCCTGATGTTCTTATTCCTAACCCTCATCCATTTTCCTTCAACCAGACCTACTCTCTCCAACATCTTCAAACGTCTTGAAACATCGGTCTCATCCCTTTGGAGAATCCTCGCAAGCTCTCTTGGATTAAACGAGCCAGACTTAAGAATGGACAAAATCTGAAGGTTCACCTCATTAGAGAGAACTTTCATTAGTTGCGGAACGTCCATCTGGTGACACCTTCTTTATCTAATCTATGCATTCTACATTTTTATATTCATCGCTGTACAATTTTGAAAAATTGTTAGAAGTTTGGAATCCAAGCACATGTTGAAGATTTTATTTTACAATTAACAAAGTGTGATGAATGTTTAAAAGTAGAAAGGGAGGATGGAACCCCTAAGTGTTTTGTAGTAGTTCTACGGCTTGTTTTATGTAGAGGTATGCTTTTCTCATGTGCACTAAAGCCCTGATGTCCGCCTGCAAGAGTGATTGGTAATGTTCTTCAACCCAAGTGTATTCATTCCTTGCCTGGTCAAAAAGGCTTTGAACAGTGTTTAGAGTCTCGTTATCAATGAAGTCAAGCGATTGATTGTAAAGTTTGTTGAACTTCTCCAAAGTTTTATGATACCAGAGGTAGTACAAGTACGTTAGGAGTGTAATGGATGGTTGGCTGGATGTAGTGCTCTCATTCAATTCTTGAAGAACAATGGTAAACTCAACGGCATCACTTGCAGAATTTCCGGCAATATCGTAAGCATAAACCCTTATTACGTGATGTCCTTTGCCAAGATTCACTTTGCCCACATAGTACTCCCCGTCAAACTCCAGGGTAACCCATGTTGAATCATCCACTAATGCTTTGACCTCTCCAATCATATGGTCATCACTTGCTTTCACCTTAATTTCAGTGACATTTTGATAATAGGTTGTGTTCTCCGGATATAAGATCGCTACCTCCGGCGGCGTCGTGTCAAATGATATTGTCAGTGGAAGGTAGTCAATGTTGTTCTCGTCTATTATGTAGGGAACATCACAGAATCCATCTAAGTTATTATCTTCACAATCCCCCAAATCGCTCCAGTAGTTTCCTCCAAGATAATTTCCTCCAAGAATGTTTCTACCCAGAGTTTTAGTAACATTCCAGTAGTTAACCCCACCCAAGACTTTTGCGTTTCTCTCGTTGGAGAGATAGTTGTTGTAGATTAGATTGCCGCTTGAACCAGCTATGTACACTCCAAGGAGATTGTCCACAAGATAGTTGCCCCTTATTGTATTGTTTCCACTTCCGGGCCTCAAGTAGAAGCCTACTCCTCCCTTCTCAATCCTGTTGCCCTCAATTGTGTTCTCAGCTGAGTTTGAATCAAGCTCAACTCCCGAGCCCTTTGCATTCTCTATTACGTTTCCTCTGATGATACTTAGCCTTGTTCCCTTAAGGTAAATTCCGTCCCCCTCTATTGAATAAATGTGGTTTAATGAAATCTCAGCATTCACTGAATTCCTCACATCAATCCCTTCAGCAGTCTTCCCAGAAACTGAAATTCCTCCAATTGCCAAGTTCTTTGTGTCTTCAGCATAAACCCCGGCAAGAAGCCAGTTGCTCAGATTAAAGCTGACAATGGTAATGTTTTCCACGTTGATGGCTTTTATTCCGTAGAGTGCCCAATCACCTCCGCTGAGAACACTTCCGGATCCATCGAGGAGGACGTTGCTTGAGTTGATGAGTATTGCATACTGGCTTGTAATGCCGCTTGCGTTGATATTGAGCCTGTAATAGCCGGGTTCATTGAGTATTATTGGAAACGTTTTGTTTTCAATTACCTTTACCCTGTCCTCGAAGAAAACGAGGGGCTGGTAGTCCATGAACCCCTCAGCCACTTGATAGGGATCATCGGCTATGCCATCCATGTTTTTGTCCTCAGCATCTGTGTATTTCGCCCAATAGTTACCTGCTATGAACGGCCCTCCAACGATGTTTTTTCCTATTCTCTTGGTTGTGTTGAAGGCTACCCCATCTTCAGTAACGTAATATGGGATGTAAACATCAACATCATTATCAAAGTAGTTGTTGTAAACGAGGTTTCCTTTAATTGTCCTGCCCAAGAAGGATAAGCCACGGGAATTGTTTATCAGTATGTTGCCTGTCACAACGTTGCCCTCAACGCTCTTAAATCCCTTATACATCGTCTCTGTCCTTACCCATCCTATTCCGACAATGGAAGCATTTATCACCGTGTTGTTGGCTATTATGTTATCCCTTGAGCTCTGGGCATAATAGAAGTATCCGCCGCTGAAAACTATTCCTCCTCCCACATTGGCAATGAAGTTTCCGGCAATGGTATTGTTGAACATTTGGAATTTTGCTATCATGGTTATTCCATGGGTACCGTTGATGAGTGTATTGTTGGCTACAATTATTCCATCCAAAGTACTTCCGCCAATCGTTATTCCCTTCCCTGCATTCTCAAGCACGTTGTTTGAAATTGTTATGTTCCCAAGCCTTTCGATCATATAAGCCTGTACTCCCCAGGATGTGTTCACTATCACGTTGCCTTCTATAAGAACATCCTTAATGTGAAAGCCCCCTGAAATGGAGCTTATCCCTATTCCGCTAAAGGAATTCAGTATTTTGTTGTCAACAATCTTACATTCGTCGCACTCTGGCAAGAATATGGCGTAACCAGAGCAGTTCACGAATGTAGTTCTTATGATGTTCACTTCCGATGGTTCTCTCACTAAGGCTCCAGCCGCTCCACTAACTCCATCGAACTGGTGCTCAATCTTTGAATCAACTACAGTTAGGATGGGGTAATTATTTCCGCCAAAAGAAACGTAAATTCCAACACTGACATCTTTATAAGTGAGGTTCCTCCCAACTATTTCGGTTCTTATCAGGGCTGAATTCCCTCCAACTGCCACAAAACCTCTGGAATTTGAGATCGTGTAAGTTTCATTAGTTATCATCCACCTTCCATTGACTTTCTTCTCATACCTCTCACTTAAAACCCCACCGTATCCATGGATTATCCTGGTGTTTACTATTGTTGTGTTTGAGTAAAGGACAACAATTCCGCTTTTGCCTTCAACGCTTGAATCCTTAACCGTGAGGTTCGAATTGAAAGCAAAAACCGGTAAATCAGTGTCTTTAATCTCTGCATTCCTAATCACCAAAGAGCTGTTTACTGCTATTACCTGACCTGCTTCATAAATCACCTTATTCCTTGCATTTTCAAGGTAAAGGAGTGGCTTATCATTTACCGTGTTGTCCCTTATCTCAATGTTTGTAGCATACAGCTCTACAGGAGGACTCAAAAGCCTACATTCGCCGGTGAAGCATATTCCATTGTTTTCGAAGGTATTATTAATTACCGTTAGTCCTTCAATCTTGTGAGGTTCTTGTTCAACCGTGGCATAATATCCAAATCCGAATCCGCCTCTTGTATTGTTTGATATGAGGTTTCCTTCGAGTGTAACGGCTTTTCCGTAGGATATGAAAATGCCGAGGAGATTGTTGTTTCTTATTGTATTGCCTTTTATTGTCAAATTCTCGCCGTAAGCACAGATTCCGGTTCCAGCTCTACAGAAGGATTCACCTTCTGGCATGTAATAAACTGTATAGTAACCTGTGGGGTCAGTATATAGCCTGGGGATTACTACCTTCTTGCCCCAAACCTCATAATACCTCAAGTACGCAATTGACGACCTCACTGAGCTGTTCTCTATGATGTTGCTTGAAACATCCATATTTGTGACGTTCCGTCCCTCTATCCCAATGTAGCTTTCTTTTATTACGTTGTTCGCTATTCTAATATCTTTGTTTTTTAAGAAAAGCATAGCCCTTCCAAAGCTGTGGATGAACTTGCTGCTTTCAATTGTTATGTCATTGGAGTATATGGAGAGCAGAACACTCGCTGGAAAATCAATGAACTCGCTGTTTCTTATGGATATCTGGGATGAATTCCTTATGTAAATTCCGCTCGCTGCTTTAGGCTCTTCGGCTTTTACATCGTTAACTTCCACATCTTTGGAATTCATTATTACAACCGGGGAATCGAACGACTTTCTAACGCTCAGTCCGCTGATCTTCACACTGCTGGAATTCACAACTATTACCTGATAAGAAACGGTGTCCACGGTGATACCAGAGGAATTAACTACGAAAACCTGAGAGGCATCGTTTATCACAACGTTCTTTTCGTTTTTCACCATAACAACGGGCTTACCGTTTATGGTGGTGTCCTTCACAGTGAAGTCAAACCAGTAGTTTAAAGGCTTTGAATAGTATCCTACTACAACAAAACCTCCCCAAGAAATTGGATATATTATGGGCTTAGGAGGCAGATCTATGTTCGAGATGTAGTCATTGACGAGAATGTTGTCCTCTATACTGCTCTTTGAGTGGATCCATATCCCTATCCCGGCATTATCATGTATGTAGTTGCCTTTGATCACGTTATTGTTACCGTAAACATCTATTATTCCGCCGCTTGCATTGGCCACAAAGTAGTAAGGGTAATAGTATGGGAAAAGCTCCTGGCGCGTATCTATTTTCTCAAAGTATGAATTTGTTACATCCGTAGCAACTGGACCGATTCCGTTTCCTGCCACTTCGTTGTTAACTATAGATGAATCGGAAACGTTGTAGAATACTATTCCCGCTCCCCAGTCCCTGTAACTGAACTCATATCCGATTCTATCGTCATCCAAATAGTGAGTTACATAGTAGTCCGTGTTGTCCTTTATGAGGTTGTCTGAAACTGTTATGTTGTCAGAACTGAGAACTTTTATGCCAATGCGGTTTTTGGATATCCTGTTGTTAGCTATCCTGGCATGGGAGACGTTGTAAAACATCACTCCAACTCCCCAATCGGGGAAATTTATGAATTCAGTGGCTCTATTGTTGCTATTTATAACGTTGTTCGCTATTGTCACGTTCTTAGAATGAGGTACGATGACTCCCATGAGATTTTTGGATATGGTATTGCTCTCAATGGTAAGATTCCAAACGTTAGGTGCAATTATCCCCTCAAGGTTTTCAGAGATTACATTGTTTCTAATTGTTATATTCCATGAAAGATTCTGGAACACTGTGATGGCATATCCCAAATTCGACACTGAAACTTGAGGGTCAGTAGGTGGATTTATTGCAATTCCAATTGAATTATTGGTTATGTTATTTCTTTCGGCGTTTAGTTTCCCTGAGCCTGTAATTAAAATTCCAACAGCATTGTTTTTTATAACATTTTCCTTGGCTGGTAGGGATATTTCATCTGGTGCTGGAGAACCACTGGCATAGTAGTTTATCCCAAGGGTGTTATTTTTTATAACGTTTCCAACTATCTGGGGGCAGCCCAAGTATCTGTCGCAAATTACTTTCCCATAATGGATGTATATTCCACTGCCACCATTCATATAAAGGCTGGAGTTACCATTGTTCTCGAAAGTGTTGTTGGCTATTACAAAGGGGAATAGCTCATTGTGGTAGATGTCGAATAAAAAGTTGCTGATGTAACCTCCTACTACTATCCCGTATCCATTGTTCCGAAACGTGATATTGTAAATCGCAATACCACTTACAACAACATTTGCACTAGCATATATTCCTTTTTTTGTAGTGTTTGTTATAGTGTCCCGCCGTTCAATAAAATATGAAGTGGCTAAGTCGATTCCTATGTCCCATCCTTCTATTTCCATATTGCGTATAATCACCCCCGGTGTAGAATGTACAGCAATATCGTGGTCAAGGTACACTGCACTGAAACTTAGATTGTAAGAAAACTTAGATTTGTCCAGCTTAAGGACTATTTTGTGCCCACTCCCATCTATAGTGCCCAAACCAACTCCACGTGGCATATAAAAGCAAGTATATCCCACAAGCTTCTTCACTTTGGATCCGTTTATTGTTACATAGTCATATACAGGAATTAGCTGATCTGGATCAGTTATCACTATGTCCTTTGTCAGAACTACGAGTCCGGGTGTGCCAAGAATAGCACACGAGCTTACAAACGTAGGAGGAAAATCCAATCCAGATATGAACTTGAAATTCCCAAAAAAGCTTGAAACCAAAAGGAAGGAGAGAAGGAACACCAAACCCTTTCTCATAACTTTACCCCCTCCTTCTCAAGGGCTTTTTTAATCTGCATCATAAAAAAAGCTTCTTCAGCCCTCAACACCTCAACAACGGTTTTCTTATCTATTCCAGTGCTCCTGCTTATGTATTCCACAAGCTCCTTCCTTATCTCCCTGATCATTTCTTTTCCCTCTTCAGAGGGACGTTAAGAGCAACAAGACCCACTATCGAAATCCCGGCAAGGGCTAAGAAAACAGGATTTTTGCCGCTCTCTTTGTATGGGAGCTCGTACCTAATCACATTATTTTCAAATCTGATGTTCTTTGCCTTCTCTGGGAGAACAACGGTTATCGTCTCAACCAACCTGCCCTGTCCCCCGAAGAGTGGCTGAACCGCCGTTAAAACAACCGTATTTCCTGTCTGGGTTGAGAGAGTCAGGTCTCCCTCCCCCAGTTTCAGTTCCCAATAGGAGCCTTTATTCACTGCCGCTCCAAGCATTACATATGTAGCTTTAATCTGGTTGTTGGAGTCATCCCACTCAATCTTCATGTTCCTGTACTCCGTATCGCTCCTCTTGTTCTCAAACTCCCTCTTCAGCATGTATGTAGTGGGATAAGCCTGCTTCATCTGGAGATAGAGGTTTGGGGTAAACTTCCACACCTCGGTAACCTTAGCATTTCCAACTTCATCAACCGTGATCTTCATTGTGCCGTCTATCTTGTACTCAACTATCTTTATCTCCTGCGCAACTGCCAGCGGAAGGAGTAAAAGGACGAGTAAAACCACAGCCCTCCTCATCTCCATCACCCCAGCCTGAAGGTGCTTACCATATATTCACCCAACTGGTTGTATTCGCTCATCCCGGCTGGAAAGTCATAAACAACCGCAAATCCAATGCCGTTCGCTGTGAAATACCTCGCAACTGCGGAGTACTCTCCATAGCCTGTGTCAAGAGTGTAAAGAATTGTGTAAACTGTCTGACCGGCTATGCTTGCCTGGGTTTCCTGCCTGTCTTTTATCGTTGCTCCCATGTCAGTTAAGCTCTGCTCGAAGGCATAAACCATGTCCTGAACGCTCGCACCCGGCAGATAAATTACTAGAAACTCAAATTCTCCGTCAGGGCTCAGCAAGTAGACGTAGCCACCGTAGTCCTCCGGCGCACCCCACTCGGCAGGGTAGTCAAAGGAGAAGTAAGTCCCATGGTAGGTGTCCCACTGGGTTTGAGTCCCACCGTTCTCTCCGTTGTCACCCCAATTGTTGTCTCCACCGTTGTTGGTGTTCCCTCCATTGTTGTCCATATTTCCTCCCTGTAGCTTTATCCCCCACTTTGCGAGAATATCAGCGGGCAGAGTTGGAAGTTCAGGAGGCACAATGCCTTTTGCATGCTCCCCTGCAATATCCACTATGATGTAAGGCCCCTGCATGGCTTTCTGCCAAGTTTCCACACCGACCTGAACCGCCTGCTGGAACGAAACGCCCGCATTTATTGCGGTTGCCTCAACTGGAATTATTGCACCGCTGGGTAGCTCTATTAGGGGGAAAGCATGACCAGGCATCAGAACTATATAAGCTTTGAGACCCTGAGACATTGCCAGAGAAGCAAACCACAACGCCAAATCAACACAGGTTCCGCTCTTATCCCTAATTACGTCACGTGGAAACATTATATGCTCGGAGAACTTGCCAGTCCAGTAGCCTTCAGCCTCCGTCTTGTATGAGAAGCCGTTCATCACAGCCAAAGTCCACATGCCACTTAGGCTTTTAATGGCTTCATCGTCGCTTAAGCTTGCTCCCGCTCCACCCGCTAACTTGTTTCCCATGTCAGCAAATTCTCTAACAACTGGATCGCTTGGGGTAACCCAAGCAGCTAAAAGCGGAGCATTGCTGAAGGTGTCATAAAAGCTACCGGTGCTTTCCTCAGGGCTGAGCGATGAAAAGACGAAGTCGTTGACGCCGAGAATGTTCAGAGGTTTTGTCATGCTCTCTTCTTTAGTCTCTCCGTTCACTTCATAGGTTATGGTTATTCTGAGGTTTGAAGGCGTTGAAGCCGAAAGCTTGGTGACTTCACTTGAGAGAATCGGGTAGTAGAGATCAACTATCGTCCCGTTGGGCACGAGAATTGGGTAGCTTTTCTCGGTCTCAGAGGCATAGTTGTCAATTGAGTATCTTATCTTTATGTTCCTTATCGCCCCATTCCCTGAGTTATGGAGAACAACTTTTGCGACCCAGAAGCCAAGCTTTGGATTGCCGTAAACTTTGTATGCTCCAGACATTATCTGCTCCTTTGCATAAACTTTATACTCAAGCTTTCCCTCTCCTCCGCCTCCAAACGCTCCGACATATCCTACTATGGAAAACACAAGCAGTGCAACAAGAATCCCCGAACCAATAATCTTGGTGTTCATACCATCACCGAAGTTAAATTGGCAAAACAGATACTTACAGGCTGGGTTTGAGAAAATTAATCAAACCCAAAAAAGCTTTAAAGAAAGAGATAAACCCCATCATGGTGATGTTATGGAGCTAAAAGCGCCTTTGAGCAAGAAAGATGTCCTAAAACTTAAAACTGGCGACATTGTTCATCTTTCTGGAGTCATATACACGGCAAGGGATTTAGCCCACAGAAAGATTGTTGAGCTTGCAAGAAGGGGAAAGCTACCCTTCGATTTAGAGGGTGCTGTCATATACCACTGCGGACCCATTGTCCGAAAAAACGAAAGATTTGAAATAATATCAGCAGGCCCAACAACAAGTGCAAGGATGAATCGTTATCTCGATGAAGTTTTATCTTTAGGAGTTAAGGGGATTATCGGAAAGGGAGGAATGAATCCTGAACCCTTTAAAAGACACAAAGCTGTTTATTTCGCATTCACCGGCGGAGCAGGATCTTTAGCGGCTAAGAGCATTAAAAGAGTAAGAGATGTTTTCTGGCTCGATGAACTTGGCACTCCCGAGGCAGTTTGGGTGTTGGAGGTTGAAAAATTCCCGCTTTTGGTTGCTATTGATGCATATGGAAATTCGATTTACAAAAAGAGTTAAAAGCTGAAGGAAGTTACTCACTACAGCCGATGATGGCAACAGGGTAGCTGCCGATTGATGACGAAGCCGTTCCAGTCTGAGGCTATTCACACGGCACCAAAAGCACAGGCAGCTTTGAATCCCTTATGACCCTTTCTGCCGTGCTTCCGAGGAGTAAATCTTTAATAACACTCCGCCCCTTCTTGCCCATTACAATAAGCGTTGCACCTTTTGCTATTGAGAGACCTATTATCCCCTGAGAGGCAACACCAGCCAGCACCTCCTTTTCAACTGGAAACTTCACGATCTTTGCATACCTCTCAAGGTTCTGCTTAGCCTTTGCTATATTTTCTTCAAGCTCCTCAGCTTTGCCGTAGTCAACGACGTGAAGAAGGATCCCTTCCTTAGCGAGCTCTTCAAACCTCTTAACAGCCTCCATTATCCGTATTGAACACGGTGAAAAGTCTAAAGCTACCAGTGGTTTGTCAAAAATTCTTTCACAGTCATGTAGGCATTTTATCTTCTCTTCCTCTTCATCCCATTCATACCTAATCAACAGAACGGGTTTCTTGGTTGCTCTTACAAGGTTTGAAGCTGTGCTTCCCAAAAACATCTGGCGCAGAATGTTTTCTCCTTTTGAGGGGCTTATAATAAGGTCAACGTTCTTTTCTTTGGCAATTTCAGCTATTTCCAACGAAGGAATTCCAAGCTTTACAATTGGTTCAACATCTATTCCCCTTTCTCTAAGCTCATCCGCCAAGTTGTCTATCTGTTCCTCATCAATCTTCATGAGCTCAAGGGCTTCAATATCGGTTGCAGTGATATCAACTATGTGTACAAGGTAGAGCTTTTTAGCCCCAAGCTCAAAGAACTTCGGGACACAGTTCCTTAACGCATGCAAAGACACTTCAGAAAAATCCGTTGGAAAAAGTATCTTCTCAAACATCAGCTTCACCAATAATATTTTATGCGGTTGAAGTATTTAGGTATTGCCGAAGGGAATATAAACATCCACACATACTATACTTTGCAATGGAGCGAAGGATTGTCTTAGAGACCGTTGATCTTGTCAAGAATTATTACATCGGCAGAAAGATAGTGGTTCCAGCTCTCAGAGGGGTTAGTCTGAAGATTTATGAAGGAGAGTTTGTTGCAATAATAGGACCAAGCGGAAGCGGAAAAACTACGCTTCTCAATATGCTCGGTTTGTTAGACAGACCCACAAGCGGAAAAGTGTATATTGATGGAATTGATGTTAGCAATCTTAATGATAATCAGCTTTCTGAAATCAGATTGAGGAAAATTGGCTTTGTTTTTCAATATTACAACTTGGTTCCAATACTAACAGCGCTGGAAAACGTTGAGTTGCCGATGCTCTTAGCCGGTGTTCCAAGGAGGAAGAGGATAAAAAGAGCCAAGGAGCTCCTCAAATCCGTTGGGCTGGAAAAGTTCATGCATCACAAACCAAATGAAATGAGCGGAGGGCAGCAGCAGAGGGTTGCCATAGCAAGGGCTTTAGCCAACGATCCAAGCATAGTCTTGGCAGATGAACCGACCGGAAATCTTGACACCCAGACATCGAAAGAGATAATAGCTTTAATGAAGAGGATAAATCTTGAGAGAGGAACTACCTTTGTGATAGTGACTCACGATGTCGAGGTTGCAAAAGAGGCTGAGAGAATTCTTCAAATAAGAGATGGGAAGATTAACGAGGTGAAAAAGTTATGAAAAAGCTTGCCATAGTGTTAATTCTCATGCTGATAATCCCAAGCACAATAAAAGCCCAGCCTCAAAAAGAAGAGTATCTGCTGACATTTTCCGGCTATTTAGGAATTGGAGATGTCCTGACTTTTGGAAACTACACCTTAACGGTTGAGGATATACTCACAAGCCCAAGAACTGGAATAGCCAATACTGTGCTCTTCAAACTCAGGGACAACATAGCGTTCAACGAGAGCGAGTTCTCCCTCCAAGAAGGTCAGGAATACCAGTACAAAGACGTGAAGATCAAGCTTGTTGTTATAACCCTTGAAGACAATCCTCGGGCACTAATCAGAATTTATTCAAAAGCTGTTGATGTGTTCTATGGAGATGCCTATGAGAGGTCAATCTTTAGATACGGGCCCATAAAATTCATAATTCTTGAGATAAAAAACGGTACATTTTTGGCGAGATATGAGAAGAAAGGAGAAGTTGACTATCGTTATTTTGGAACTGGTTATTATCACTGGAATGAGCTTTCCATCTACGTGGAGAACATCACAAACAAGACAGTAAGACTGAAGATTAAAGCACCAAAATATGCCCAATATGCGATTATCAGGGGAGCGGAAATAACTATTGAGAAAGTTGATTTCGGAGAGGTTGAAATAGGCTCGCCCTTCAAGCTGACTATAACACTGAGAAACGTAGGAAACAAAAACGCGCGATTCATAAGCGTCTATCTATATTCCAAAGAGCAGATTCAAGAAGAGCAAACCCAAACTCTTCTTCCAACAATTACGATTCCACAATTTGAATCTTCTTTGCCTTTCGCTGCATACAGGGAGAGCCCAATTAAGTACCTTGAGGTTTTGGCTCCAGGGGAAGAGAAGACAGTTGCATTCACACTGATATCTTCAAAAAACCTCAAAGAAAATGTTTATCCGCTCTACATTAGGATCGAATATCAGGACGAAGATGGTGCAAAGAAAAGCAAGGAAGTTCAGGTTGGAATTCCCGTCGAAGACAGGATAAGACCAAAAGTAATTATCGATGAATTTAAGATAATTCCTTCCATCGTTCAGCCTGATTCAAACTTTACGGTTAGAATAAAGCTCAGGAACATTGGAAATTCAGTTGCCAAACATGTTAGGGTCAGGGTCACAGGAGAAAAACCTGAGGAAGAAAAACAAACCGCATATCCATACTTCCCCTCAGGAGGAGAAGCAGTGCAGCAGGAAGTTGACATATTCCCAATACGCAAACAGAGTCTTCTCTACTTCTCTGAAGTCAATACAACAGCTGAAGGAGAGCTGTACTTTAAGATAAAGCAAGTTCAAAGAGGAATTTACCCACTCTATGTCACAATTACCTACGAAGACGAAAACGGTGTTGTTTACAAGGAGGAAACTATGTTTGGAGTTGAGGTGAGTGCTTATCCTCTCCTTGACCTATATATAGGGAACATCTGGGAGAGCGGAGGAAAATACAATTTTGAAGTGTATGTTGTTAACGAAGGCAAGGATGTCGCAAGGGGGGTAACCCTCGATGTGACTTCAAAGCAGCTTGAGCTGTTTCCAATCGGGCAGAGATACGTGGGAAGAATTGCCGGATTGGATTATGACAGTGTAAACTTCCAGATTCTAAATAAGACAATTCCAAAGGGAGAATACGTTATCCATGCCAAAGTGTACTATAAAGATGAAAAAGGTCAGGAAAAAACTTTTGAGAAAGATTTGGTCATCAGAATTCCCGAAACTCTGAGCTATTCAGAGAGAAAGCCTTATGAGTACTACATCAGTGGAGGAATTCTTCTGCTGTTTATAATAATTCTCCTGTGGAGGAGAAAAAGTGTGGAGTGAGCTAATTAAAATTGCCATTAGGAATTTAACAAGGAGGAAGCTCAGGACACTTTTCACAATGCTGGGGATTATAATAGCCGTTGGCTCAGTTACCGCTTTAGTTTCCATAACCCAAGGTTCCCGGATGGCAATAGAGCAAGAGCTTGAAAGCACAAGCAATGTTCTCATGATAATGCCCGGAGTTAGCGTTTCCATAATCAGGGCAGCAACGAGCACGATGAGTGAAGACATAGTAAGGAAGATAGAGAAAATTGATCATGTTGAAGCTGTAAATCCAGCTCTGATAAAGTTTACAACCATCAAATACGATGACTGGATCCTCGAGCTGACAATAATGGGTGTTGATCCAAAAAAGGCCCAGAAGTTCTTCTCATTGAGGGGGCTCCACTTGGAAAGAGGGGTATTCTTGAGGAAGAACGACAGATATAAGGCTATTCTCGGCTATCTGTTAGCTCATGGGAAGTTCGCAACTTTTGAGGGCAAACCCCTAAACTGGGATATCACACCAGGGCAGAGGATAATAATCTACGATGACCAGGGAAATCCCTACGAATTCAAGGTTGTTGGCAATTTGGAGGAAAGCGGACAATCCTTCTTGGCGGGTTTCTTAGATATGATGGTAGTAGTTCCGTTAGATACTCTTCAAGAGATGTTCCACGAGGAAGGGAAGATAAGCATAGTGGATGTATGGGTTGATGATGTTGCATTCATTGACGAGGTTAAGAAGGAAATCGAGAAAGAGATTCCGGGGGTTACTGTCATCACAGCAAGACAGAGCGTTCAGATGGTGCTTATTATTCAAAAAATGATGCACAACCTTTTAATTGGAATTGGCAGCATTGCTCTCTTTGTAGGAGCCCTCGGAGTTATGAACACTCTTTTAACTTCAGTGATGGAGAGGACAAGGGAAATTGGAACCTACAGGGCGATTGGGGCAAAGAAGAGCTTTATTTTAAAGATGATCTTCATTGAGGGTATAATATTGACAAGCATCGGAGGAATTTTGGGCTTTTTCTTTGGAATAGGAGCTGCAAAGATGGTGGTGTTCATATTCAGACAGAGAGGTCAGCTGTTACCTGATCCTGTGGTGGATATGAACGTTGTTGCGATAGCATTCGTAATAACGCTATTAATTGGAATAATCTCAAGCTTATATCCGGCAAAGAAGGCATCTGACTTAAGCCCGGTTGAGGCCTTGAGATATGTTGAATAAGCCCGGCATTATTTTATTTTCTCAAAATCTCGCAAATCGAGTGCTAAAATATTTTCTCCCAATTTATCTTTTTTATTTAATCTTTTGGCAACTATGCCAAAGTAGTTTTCATAATCTTTCAGACCTACAAGTTCAGCTTTCTTTCTTAAATCATTTAAAATACGCTTTGTTTCCCTCAGCGTCAAGTCTTTCCACTTAACCTCAACAAACAATACCTTCTTCTCATGTTCATTCAAAGCTATTAAATCAACTTCTTCTCCTCTATGCCACCATCTTCCAATCTTTGTAAAGTTGAAAGGTAGTAGATTCTTTTTGCTGAGCTCAATTAAAAGCTCTTGAGCCAATCTCTCAAAAGGTTTCCCCAAAAACTGATTGAAGTTTGCTCTGAAGTCTTCCAACGCTGCATTAATAAAGCCACTCTCAATTTCTTCATAGTACGGGTTAACAAACCGTGACCAGAACAAGAAATAGTTGTCAGCTATTTCATAGATTCCTCTTTTTCCGAAAAGAGGAACTATTCGCTTAACAATCCCCAACTCACTCAAAACTCTCAGATATGGTACCACTTGGTTTTCTTTAAGATAACAGAAATTCGCTATCTGCGTGACCTTTGTGTTTCCTTTTGCTATTGCTTCTAAGATAGCAAGATAAATAGATAACTCTCTAAGCTCTTCACTAAGCAGAGCTCTTGCCTCTCTAAATAGAAATGAGGATGAGTTAAAGAAGTTGTCAACGATTTCCTTTTCAATATTTTTGCCACTAAAGAATTCCAGATACTTGGGAACCCCATTAGTTACCCCATAAATTTTGAAAAGATCCTCAATCTTTGAACCTTCAAACCACTCAAAAAGATGTTTAAATTTTAAAGGTGTCACTTTAATATTCGCATCTGTACGACCATAAATAGGACCCGAATACCTAAAGAACTCCTTTTCCATAAGAGACACATAGGAGCCAGAAACTACAATAAGTGCATTTAAATCTTTGTTTTCTTCAATAGCTCGTGATATTTCACTTAAAATTCCTTCTTCTCTGCGGATTAAATAGGAAAGCTCATCGAGTATCAGAAGAAGCCTTTCTCTTTTGAGGGTCTTTAGTAGACTAAACAAAGATGGGAAATCTCTAATTTTAATGTTAACACCTAAAAGTTCTGAAATTTTCCTTGAGAGTAAATCAAAGTTGTATTCTCTCGGTTTATCCTCAAATATTACAAAAATTCTTTCCTTGTCTTTTGAAAACTCCTCCAAAAGTCTTGTCTTCCCAACTCTTCTTCTACCATAAACTAAAACAAACACCAAGCCTTCCTTTTTCCAAAGGTTTTCAAGCAAGTTCAACTCTTCTTTTCTATTTACAAATTTTCTAATCATAATTATATAATCATGATTATAGTTTTTAAAAATTTCGGCACAATGAAAAGGGTTATATTATCATCGAAGCAATTCAATTTGGGTGGTATCATGAAGAGGGTTCACCTTTTTGACTGGCATAAAGCAAATGCTAAGAAGGTTGAGGAGTTTGCTGGCTGGGAGATGCCAATCTGGTATTCAAGCATAAAAGAAGAACATTTGGCTGTTAGAAATGGCGTTGGGATTTTTGACGTCTCACACATGGGAGAAATCATCTTTAAGGGTAAAGATGCCTTAAAGTTTCTCCAGTACGTTACAACAAACGATATCTCAAAACCCCCAGCTATAAGCGGAACTTATACACTCGTTCTGAATGAAAGAGGAGCTGTTAAGGACGAAACTTTGGTCTTTAATATGGGCAACGATACATATATGATGGTCTGTGACAGCGATGCCTTTGAAAAGCTCTATGCGTGGTTTATGAGCATTAAGAGGGCAATTGAGCAGTACACCGAACTGGATTTGGAAATAGAGAACAAAACCTACGACATGGCAATGTTCTCAATTCAAGGGCCCAAAGCAAAGGACATAGCCATGGAGCTCTTTGGAATTGACATAAACCAGCTCTGGTGGTTCCAAGCTAAAGAGGTTGAACTTGATGGGATAAGGATGATTCTCTCAAGGAGCGGCTACACAAGTGAGAACGGATTCGAAGTTTACTTTGAGGATGCAAATCCGTATCATCCCGATCCAGAGAAGAGAGGAAAGCCGGAGAAGGCTCTCTACGTTTGGGAGAAGATTCTTGAAGTTGGAGCTAAATACGGCATAAAGCCAGCTGGGCTCGGAGCGAGAGATACACTCAGATTGGAAGCTGGATATACACTCTATGGAAACGAGACGAAGGAACTGCAGCTTTTGAGCACTGACATTGATGAAGTTACCCCACTTCAGGCAAACTTGGAGTTTGCGATCTTCTGGGACAAGGAGTTCATAGGAAAAGAGGCTTTACTCAAGCAGAAAGAGAGAGGACTGCCAAGCAAAATGGTGCACTTCAAGATGGTTGACAGAGGGATTCCAAGAGCCGGCTATAAGGTTTACAAAGACGGAAAGGAGATTGGAGAAGTTACAAGCGGTACAATGTCACCGCTCTTGGGCATAGGAATTGGAATTGCATTCGTCAAACCAGAATATGCCGTTCCTGGAGTTGAGATTGAGATAGAGATAAGAGGACAGAAGAAGAAAGCGGTAACTGTTTCACCTCCGTTCTATGACCCTAAGAAGTACGGAGCGTTTAGAGAGGAGTGAGGACGGAGGGGAAAGAATTCCCTTCCTTCTCTCTGACTTTCTCCCCTTCTTTTTATTACAGGGGAAACTACGTTTCCCACACCCTTCCTTTTCTCTTAACCTACTGGGAGGACTACCCCCCTCACCCCCGGTTCATACTTGATCTTATATAACCCCATTATAGCTCCGATTCTACCATATTTCTCAAAAACTTCTCTTTAACCTCATAAAACAGCTCATCTTCTCCAAGTTCATCTTTCAGCTTTTCAAAGTTTTCTTTAAGCCTCGGAAGGCGGGATTTTGCCCTGATGAGCATTGAATTGCCTAACTCAACAGCAAACTTGAGATACTCATCATCAACCAGAACTCTACCGTCTTTCCCCAAAGGTGCCGTCAGATACTCGGTTCCGTTTATCTCTACAAGAATTCTCTCTTTCACAGCTTTGAATGTTGTATACTTGAAGCCAGAGGCTAAACCAAGCTCATGGAGCTTTTTACCTATCTCAAGGCTCTCCGCAACTATGTGGAATATCGGTGGTTGGGATTTTAGAAAGATGAAGCCCTTTTGGGCTTTCTTTAGACTCTCTTTTGCCTCTTCAAATGTTATTGGTCTGTGCTCCTTTATGAGCCACCTGCTTAGTGGTTTGGCCCCTAAATCAGGCTCCTCTATAATTCCAATTCTACCGGAGCATGAGCTCGTGGTGTAAACGCCTTTGATTGAATTGATAAGCATGAGTAAATCAACAATATCTTCATCAACTTTTTTCTCTCTTATCGCTGTGAACAGGCTTTGGAGTGCTTCTCTCTTGGCTTTCATCCCAATTTCACCCCTCATAACTCAACTGAGTTAAAACTCCATAAATTCCCGGTTAAATTAGATTAAATGCCCTGAGATTTGTTCTTTGATGTATTTTGGCGAAAACTTTATAAAGATATCCCAAAAAGCTAAGTTGGAAGTGGCCGGGGTGGTGTAGCCTGGTTAGCACAGGGGACTGTGGATCCCCTAGCCCGGGTTCAAATCCCGGCCCCGGCCCCATAACGATTTTTACCTGAAGTATAGTTGCCTTTTCTCTCAAGAGAATTTATTCAAGATTAACGATGATGTAACGTATCGTTTGCTTTTAGCAAATCCTTGCACTATGGAGAGAACATGATAAATCATTAAATCCCTTTTCAGAGTCTTGTTATTTTTTAGAAGCCTTACAATTGTTGCAAGTTTTTGAAAAAATCAGATAAATAAATTTTTATGTGATAAATTACAATAGTAACAATAGGTGACTTAATGATGAAAAAGGTAATTAAGACAGGATTGCCCGAGATAGATGCCGTCTTGGGAGGAGGGTTAATTAACAGAGGAAATCTGCTGATTTCCTATGACAGGAGATCCTTGGGATGGGTGCTTGCATTAAAGATATTCAAGAATTTGTTAAATCAGATTGGGGTTGGAGTGATATTCAATACAACATTACCACTCTCTAAGCTTAAATTAAGAGCAGGGTACCTTGGCATTGATTTTGATGAGGAAGGAAGTAAAGGGAATCTCTACATAATTGACATACTCGGATCAAAATATGACATCCCACAAAATGAATCATATGTTTATCAGATAAAAGACTGGAGCGACGAAACGGCTCTTCCAAAGTTAATACGGCTTTATCAGGAACTTGCAACCAAAATTCCGAAAGATAAAATAATCATAGGGCTCGTAGCAACATTAGAAGGTCTCTATCACGAATTTGGAGAGCGTTTCATGAACAATACAATTAAGGCATCATTGGCAAGTTTCGAAAAAGGGGAATTAAAGAAACTGAATATGGTGACGATTTCACTCCTGAACAGGGAGGCAGTTCCACACCACATCACCGCATGGCTGTACAGTCTAAGCGATCAGATTATAGAGTTTACATCACAGATGACACCTGAAGGTCTTAAAGAGACCGTAGTAATACCAAAGTCCCTACTTCCAGGTTTCAGGACAAAATGTTATACAATGAAAATCTCAGAAAAAGAAGAAGTTACTCTCTTTTGAAATTCTTTTTTCATTTGCAGACTACGAGAATTTTGAGTAAAAGACTTTCCAAAATATTTCAAATGCCTAAGTCTTGTTTTTATTATTCTTTATCCAATCACTTACAAACTTCATCAACAATATTAATGCCTCACAACCCTAACCAAACTGTAAACTCCTGCCTCTTCTTTGATAAGTCCCCTCTGCTTGGCAATCTCCAGCAAAGGCTTTAAATCAAGGAGAGGAATCCCATACCTGCTGCAGTTGTTCACAAGGACTGGCCAAGAGGCGCTGCCCCCAAAATCCCTAATCATCTTTAGCAAAGCTCTCAACTCAGAAGCTTCCCTATCCATAACCTCACCTCCTCCGTAACTCTGATTTGAAGAAAAGACAAAACAAATTAGTCAAAACTCATATTTATAACTTATCATAGAGCAAGAAGTATTTAGAACTTCACTTATAGCAGAGCAGGTTTTTGTTTCTATATTTATTTAGCACTATAGTTGCCAACTTATTTCACAGAGAACATTGACTCATTTCAAGCTAAAAAGAAAAAGTTCCAGTCAGAATGGCAAGCCATAATGCTTAACAACGAGTTCATCAATGCCAAGTTTCTCTAACAGCCGAAGCGGAACTTGCATAGAAACTTGAACTATCCCTGGTAATCTTCCGATTTCAACTGCCCCGCTTATGGTAACCCTGTTCCTAACTTCTTCAACGCTCATACCAAAGAGCTTTGCAGCCCTCTTAAAGCCATCCATCGCAGCATCATTTATGTTCGGGCCCGATCCAATTATCTGCACCGGAGCAACTGGTTCAACTTCAATGCCGAACCTCTTTGCGAGCTTTTGAACATTGTCCCATTCATCCTTCTTCCACGGTTTAGCTAATGGAGGCAGATCTTCTTCTGGTGGGAGGAGTATTGGGCCGTCAAGGTTGATGTTCTTCACAACTGATACCTCTACAACACTCTCTGCAGTTACGTCGGTTGTATGTCCAGCAACTTCTCCATCCCCCTGCATTGCATGAGCATCTCCAGCGTAAACTCCTCCTCCATTCACTTTCACTGGGGCTATTACAATGGCACCTTCTCTAACCGCATCAACATCCAGGTGTCCATCAGTCAATTTTGTCTCATAGTCTTCTTTTGTAATTGCGTATGGATGGGGTGCATCTATTAGGAAATACCCAAAGTCACCAGCATTATGAGAATCCGGAATATCCACTGCAGGCACTGTTCCCAATTGGCCTAAAAATGGGCGAATTCTTGAAGGCACTCCAACAATGTCTGCTTTTGCAAAGATGAGAATTGGGACTTGTTTTGAATTTTTAGGCAGAGCATGCCATTCCCAAGCATTTTTAGCTATCTCCTCGGCAGTCTTTTTGTCAACAGTGACTCCGATTCCTAATCCATGGTCGAAGACCATTGTATAGCCGTTCACCATTTTGAATGGCGATGCAGGAGAGCCGCAGTGCTTACATCTTACGGCATCTTCCCCAATTCCCTCAACTTCAAATTCTGGCCAAGGCTCGTTACAAGAGGGGCACTTCTTTGCAACGTATGGATCTCCTACAAAGCTCCCCTCCCTTGTCGTGTCAACACCAGAAGAGGCTGCCTTTGACAAAACCTTTATGCTTTTTATTTTTATGACAATGCCGTCCCCAACCTTTGCACCTTCCACTGCAACTGGGATGTTAACTTCATGCCCCCCCTCTAATGGTCGGCGTTATCATTGGGCCCCAGCATCCTGGGGCAGTAAGGAAGACTATTTTTCCTCCATCAGCCACTGGGCCAAGCATTTTGGAATGTGGCCCAATAATGCCGTTTGTTTGTAGGTCATTAAAAACCTCATCTTCAACGACCATCAAAACACCTCCATCATTGACTCTGATTTAAGAAAAGACCAAAATAAAGATCAGCAAAGGATGTATTTATAGATTGCTACGCCCCATTAAAAATCAAAGCTAAACTGCTCATCCCTTAACCGCACCGCTCGTATATCCTCTTATGAGGTATTTGCCCAGAGCTATCATGATAATCAGTGTTGGAAGAGCAACCATTAGAGCTCCAGCCATCTGAACGTTCCAGTTTGCAACGAAGCTCCCCTTAAGGTTTGCAAGCATAACAGTTGCGGGCATCGCCTCTTCCCCTCTTGTGAGGACCACACCAAAGAGATAGTCGTTCCAAATGCTTGTGAACTGATAGATAGCTGTGACGACGAATGCCGGCATCGAGAGAGGTAGAATGATCTTCGTGTAGATCCCAGCGGCACTTGCCCCATCAACCTTTGCCGCTTCAACCAGCTCGTCTGGAATTTCATAGTAATAGTTCGTGAAGAGCAGGGTAGTTATCGGAATTCCATACGCGGTGTGCGTTAAAACAAGGCCCGGAATTGTATTGTACAGTCCAAGACGTGAAATCAATCTAACGAGAGGAATAAGGATCGACTGGTATGGCAGGAATACCCCAAACGTTATCAGAATCAGCAATTTCTTTGAAACACTGCCCCTAAGAAGCTTTGCCAACGTAAAACCAGCCAAAGAGCCAAGTGCAGTTGAAAATATGGTTGCAAGGGTTGTGAATACTAAGCTGTTTATAATTGGCCTCTTAAGGCTCTCAAAAGCGATTTTATATGCCCCAAAATATGGGGGAAGAACCAGCTGTATTGGAGTTGTCAAAGCTACCTGCTCTCCTGTCTTTGTTGAGGTTGTTACAGCACTCCAGATTGGGAGAAGGTATCCAAAAGCCAAGAAGATCAGAACTGCATACATGAGAATCCTCAGCGGCTTTACCTTCATTCTTCCTCACCCCTGTAACTCCAGTACAGATAGGGCAACACAACGGCAAGTGCCATTAAGAGGAGAATTGTTGCTATTGCAGCACCATATGCAAAGTTTGTCTTTGCAAAGGTTTCCTTATACATCTGAACAGCCAAGATAAACGTTGAGGTTCCAGGACCTCCGCGGGTGAGCACCCAGATGAAGTCGAACGCTTTTAACGAGAACACCATGAGAACCACGAATGCACTGAGCGTTGGCTTAACCAGCTGGGGAATTACAACATACCTGTAAAGCTGCCATGTACTTGCCCCGTCTATTACAGCAGCCTCATAGTGATCAACTGGAATTGACCGTATCCCTGCCAAATAGATTATCATCGTATAGCCTGAGAACTGCCATATCAAGGCTATTATTATGCAGTACATTGCAATTTTAGGATCAGTTATCCACCTGCTCTTCAAAAATTCTAAGTGCAGCTTTCCAAAAAGAGTATTTAACACACCGCTTGAGGGGTCATACATCCATGCCCACAGAGTTGCGGTAACTACAAATGACAGGGCAAATGGAAGGGCATAAATCGTCCTGAATCCGCTTTCAAATCTAATCCTTCTGTCAAGCATGATCGCAAGGAGAAGGCCCATTAAAATCGAGCCTGGCACAAAGAGAAGCAGGAGAAGGATGTTATTTTTCAAGGAAGTCCAGAAAACGGGATCATGAAAGAGCTGCCTATATTGAAGCAAGCCCACAAATCTATAAGATGGCAACAAACCTCTCCAATCCGTAAATGAGATGTAGATGTTCCACAAAACCGCAACATACACAAAAACTCCCACAAGAATCAAAGCCGGAGACAAAAATAAAAGGATGTAGGGGAGATCAGGGGATTTCCTCATTAAGTCCCCTCCATTCAGCTGAGCTTCCACTCTTTTATCTTGTTTGGAATCAGGTCTTTCTTCATGGCATTTATGATCTCTGTCATTGCCTTGTTCACATCTTTGCTTGTTGCGAGTTCAGAAATTATGTCGTTGAGATCAGCTGCAAATGCTTCTGGAACTGCACTTCCGTGAGCAATGCTCGGGATCATCTTTGTGTCCGGTGACCTAAGCTCCTTCATGAAAGCTTTTTGTATTGGGTCATACGGATCAGCGGGAGCGTCCATTCTTGGTGGTATCGATCCTTTTATTGGGTTGAACGTGTTCTGAGCTTCAACTGTTCCTATAAAGCTGAGCCACTTCTTAGCAGCGTCTGGATGGGCAGCCTTAGCTGGAAGAACGAATGTATCTATAACAAGGTCATAAACTCCAGCTGGTATTGGAATTGCACCATAGTCAACGTTTGGCTTCCAGCCTTTTGCTTTGAAGTAACCATTTGCCCAATCACCCATTAGAGTCATGGCAGCCTCCCCTTTGTAAACCATTGCACATGCTTCATCCCATGTTTTTGCTGCATGATCCGGATTTGAATATTCAATGTATTTTACAAAGTACTCAAGAACCTTCTTGAGAGTTGGATCGTTGTCGCTTATCTCGCCGTTTATGAATTTCTGGTAGTAGTCAATTCCTCCCACTGCAACAAGCATGACTTCAAAGACCTGAGTCGCTGGCCACTTGTTTCTGTCACCGAGGGCAAATGGTGTGACACCGTTCTTTTTGAGCTTCTCAGCAACGGCAAAGAGATCATCGATAGTTTTTATGCTTGCAGGGTCGATTCCATATTTCTCAAATATCTTTTTGTTGTACCAGATTACATTGGCCCTGTGAACGTTGATAGGAACAGCATAATAGTGGTTGTTGAAGATCACCATCTGCTCAATGACATCTGGATAGTTCTTCTTCATGTCATCTGTCCAAATGTCATCAATTGGAGAAAGCTGGTTGGCTTTAATGTATCTCGCCATTTCGTAACCTGCGTGAACCTGGAATGTGTCGGGGGGCTTTCCAGCAAGCATTAAAGACTGGAGGATCATCTTCATGTTAACTCCAGCCCCACCGCTCACAGGATTTGCTTTTATTTCGATGTTTGGATATTTTTCTTGGAACTTTTTAGCAAGAGCATCAAAAGCTTCCTTTTCACCACCGGCAGTCCACCAGTGGTAAATTTCAAGAACTTCTTTTTGTGCCTGAGTTGCAGTGGGAGTTGTCTCCTTTTGAGAGATACACCCAGAAACTACTGCGGTTGCTAAAATTCCGATTATCAAATATACAAATAGCTGCCTTCTTTTGGACATAGAGAACCCTCCATAGAGGGATTTCATGAGATTTTACGAAACTCAGCTTTAAATATTTATCGGTGATAGATTAGAGAGCTTTTGGTGTAAAAACCTGGGCTTTTGTGTTTTTGATTTTATTTCAATATGTGTCACTTAGGTTCCTTATTATATGTGAACTAATATCTGGAAGTTTACAAATTGTACGGTTTCTATTTAGTCAAAGCACTCACCACACCACACTCAGCAACTCACCACCATAGAACAGCCACAACAGAATTGCGGTGCTCATTGGAACTGTGAACTCATCCCAAGCGGAGTAAATGGGTAAACTCTCCATGAATGTAGCAACTGAGGCAACAAATGTCAACAGTCCGAGCCCATAGGAAGCCCCAACCACTTTGTGGGCACCTATCAATGCAAAGATTGACACAACAAACATCGTTAAGCTGCCGATTACTGTTTTATTCTTGTTCCATGGGATTCTAATCCCACCAACTGCCTGCCCAACAACGGCGTTGAAGCAGTCGCCAAACGTGGAGACCCAAAGAGCCGCCAAAGCTATAAGCTTCGGGAAAACTGTGCATATCATTCCCATAGTCACCCAAAAGAGAAAGCTCCCCATGTAGTGATTCCCCTCGAGCTCATCCTCTCTCGCCATCTGCCTGTAGCTAATCTCAGCAATTGGAACCGTAATTTTCCAGCCCTTTCTCAGCTTGAGATGCTGCAGGGTGTAGATGAATGCCAAGAACCATACAACGAAAAGGGTGATATACTTTGGTGTGAAAAGTATTATTGGCGCTCCTAAAATGCCAGGGGAAATATGCCAAAGCTTTCTAACCAGTTCACGTCTGCCAATTCTGTTTTCAATTTTACTGAAAACCTTTGATTTAAATTTCAGCGGCATAAATCTCGCTTCCATATAAATATTTAGGAAAAAGACAATATTTAAAGTTTTCTACAAATGTTCATGAAACTTTCGACAATTGTTAATCTTTCCATTTCTTTCTATCTTCATTTACTGGAGCAATGACATTCTCATAAAACTCCCTAAGCTTTCTCGTATGCTCCTCAACCCATTCTCCGCTAACCTTCCTCCTTGCAACCCCCTCTTTCATAGCCTGCTCTGCCACAGCCCTCGCTTCTCTCGGATAGACTTCTGGGTTTAAAGGAGATGGAATTATGTATTCCTCGCTGAGCTCCTCATCGCTTACAACACTTGCTATTGTCTTTGCCGCCTCAATTATCATCGTGTCAGTTATTGTCTTTGCCCTAACATCCAAAGCTCCTCTAAAAATTCCTGGAAAGCCGAGGACGTTGTTAATCTGGTTGGGATAGTCACTCCTCCCAGTTGCAACTATTTTAGCCCCAGCTTTTTTAGCTTCATCAGGAAGAATTTCAGGAACCGGATTAGCCAATGGGAACACAATGGCATCATCGTTCATTTTTGCAATCCACTCGGGCTTTATGACCCCCGGACCAGGCTTTGTGAAGGAAATTAGAACATCAGCTCCATTTACAGCCTCCTCTGGACCACCTGTGATTCCTTCAGCATTCGTTTTGCTCAAAAGCCAGCCCCTGTAAGGGAACAATTTTTCCAAATCCATGTCGCTTGTTAAAACAGTTGGCTTACCATCAACGAGCTCAACTACTCTAACATCTCCTGGCTTTACTCCAGCTTTTGTCAGAATCCTCAAAGTTGCAAAACCTGCAGCGCCGGCACCAAATAAAGCTATTGTAATTTCACCAATCTTCTTTCCAACAATCCTTAGGGCATTCAAAAGTCCAGCTAAGACAACAGCCGCTGTTCCCTGCTGGTCGTCGTGAAAGACTGGAATGTCAAGCTCTTCCCTAAGCCGTTCAAGAATGTAAAAGCACTTTGGTGAAGCTATATCCTCAAGGTTTATGCCCCCAAAAGTCGGTGCTATTGCTTTGACAATTTCGATGAACTTGTCTGGATCCTGCTCGTCAATCATTATTGGAAACGCATCAACGCCGCCAAAGTGTTTGAAAAGCAGAGCTTTCCCTTCCATGACAGGCAAGCCTGCCAAAGCTCCAATGTTTCCCAAACCCAAAATCCTGCTCCCATCACTCACAACTGCTACAAGGTTGCCTTTGCTTGTGTATTCATAAACATCATCTGGATTTTTAGCTATCTCTTTGCAGGGCTCAGCAACTCCAGGTGTATAGGCTAAGCTCAAATCATGCTTATCTTTGAGAGAAACCTTTGGAATAACCTCAATTTTGCCATTTCCAGGAAAATTATTTTTGTGAAAAGCCAAAGCTTCTTTTTTAAGTTTTTCTCTTTGCTCATAATCAGCCATGTTAATCCCTCCAACATGTAACAATGCATTTCTAATCCTTTAATCTTTCCCACTCATTTCTTTGGTTTCACAACTTTGCAAAACTGGCTTTACAAAATGTGTTGTTTTATCGGCAATTGCCTATGCATTCAGTTCCAATCAACGTAAAAATTAAATACAAAATAACCCATCTTTTTAAGGTGATGCCATGGCAGAGGGTCAGCTCTACGAAATCTTCGGGGAAGTCATCTCTTCAAAGCATTTCCTAAAGGCATTCATAATAACTGTAACGGCAACTTTCCTGATGTACTTTGCTGCTCCGACCATAGTAAAAGCACTTGGCAAGGAAGACCTCTTGAAGGCTTTGAGAGTAACTTTAAGTGCTTTGGGAGCTTTTGTAGGCTTTATAATCTCCAGCGCAATAATTGAGCCAAAAAGAATAGTGGAGGAGGAGTAAAATGGATATTGGCATCTTACTGCTCCAGGCCACATTCTTAACAGTTCTCTCAGTTCTCATGTACATCATAATTGGAATGATCCCCGGAACTGACGAAACTGCTACCATAGCGCCAATAACTTTGGCCCTTCTTGCGGCGGGTTTTGATCCGTTATTGGTTTTAGCCTGGTTCATGGGAACGATAGTTGCATTTAAAGCTGCAGATGCCGTTCCTACAGCCTTAGCGGCAATACCAGGTGGAGTTATGGCGGTCCCTCAGGTTCCAGATGCATTAGTTGCAAGGAAATACGGTTATTCTGAGATAATCTTGAGAAAAGGTATAACAGCAAGCGTGATTGGAACAGTTGTTGCTATAGCAATTGCCTTGCCTCTCTCATTCTACTTAACACCGTTGGGAGATCTGCTCAAAACACAGATGGGACCCCTAAACTGGCCAGGATGGGTTTACATAATAGTTGCTGGAATAATTGTGCTTGCCGTAATGTCAAAAGCAAAAATCTTGGCATTACTTGCAATATTTCCATTTGCAATGCTTGTTCAAGGAATTAGAGCAGTTTATGGAAAACCAGTCTTCATAAGCATTTTCTTGGCAATCACAATTGGTCCAATACTCTATGAGCTCCTCACACTGATTTCTCCACACAATCACCACTTAAAGCGCGATAGCTATGCAAGAATAAAGCTTGTAAAAACCGGCAAAATAACCCTAAACCCACTCCATCATTTGGACAAGCTTGAAGTTACATTATCCTCAATTTTTGCTGGAATAAGCAGCATCCTCTCAGCCTTCATGAGTCCGGTTGGATTAACAATCCTCTTTGGAGACCTCATAAAAGAGGCAGAAAAAGACGAGCTTAAAGGGTCTTTAAGGGCATATGCAGTTAGAGATGCAATAAAGAACGCCACTTACATAGGAGGAACACTCATTCCGCTGATAGCAATTGGAGTTCCAACTGGACCAATGTCCGCTGGTCCAGCGGCGCCGTTCTTTGCAAAGCTCGATGCCTTCAATGGACTGAGTCCAAGGGACGTGCTCCTGCAGAGGTATTCAACCCCCACAATAATGCTGGTAATAGCATACGTCACACTATTGGCAGCACTGCTAACTTATGTAATCTTGGTAAAGTATTCGAAGCCACTAACCCGCTTTGTATTCAAAAAGATACCAGCTGAGGCTTTATACAGCACATTTTTAGCAATAGTCTTAGTTCTGTCATACATGGAGGCTGGAATTGCTGGAATCTTTGGTTCAATACTTGTGGGGTTAATTTCAGCAACCTTTGCAAGGAACGGTGTTTCAATAGGTGTTTTATTCATGGTTCTGGTTGCGGCTCCATATTTGGTAGCTTTGCTCTGATTAACCTTTTACCTTTAATTTTTCCACTCCCACCATTTCAGCTATTTGATCGAGCTCTTCCAAAACTTTCTTGTAAATTGGAATGCCAATCTTTAATCTTGTTTGCATCGTAAGAAAACCCTTCTCACCATGAATCCAAATCCTATCAAAATCCTTATGCCTCCTTGAACTCTTCAACTCTTCAATCATCCTGCTCATCTTCTCCTTAAACTCCTCAAGCGGAACAAAAGCTTCAATGTTAATCGCCATGAAAAAGTGATCAACCTCACTGTGCTTTTCACTCGTATTCTTCACATGCTTACTCCAAGTTCCACCACTCAGAATTCCGGCCAAAATGTCAACCATTACGCTAAGCCCATAACCCTTATGCCCACCAAAAAGCTCTCCAAAGCCCCCCAAAGGCAGCAAAGCACCACCATTGAAAACCTTCTCAACATCTGTGGTTATATTGCCTTCACTGTCAACCGCCCAGCCTTCTGGAATCGGCTTTCCCTTTCTGCGATAAACCTCAAGCTTCCCAATTGGAACAACACTCGTAGCCATATCAAGCAAAAACGGCTTATCCTTGGTTGGAGCAGCCAAAGCAATTGGATTCGTTCCCAAGAACCTCTCCACCCCACCAGTTGGTGCAACCAACGGACGAGAATTCGTCATGCTGATACCAATCATCCCCTTCTCAGCAGCCATCAAAGCATAATACCCGGCTATGCCGTAATGGTTGCTGTTTCTCACCGCCACAACTCCAATGCCGCTTTCTTTAGCCTTCTTGATTGCTAACTTCATTGCCTTGTAACCAACAACCTGCCCCAACCCTTCGTCTCCATCAATCAACGCATAAGAAACTCCTTCCCTGACAATTCTAATGTCCGGCTTCAAATTTATTCCTCCGCTGAGAATTCCATCAACGTATCTTTTCAGCCTCTGAACGCCGTGACTTTCAATCCCCCTCAAATCAGCCATGATCAAATTATCAGCGACTATTTCCGCACCTTCTTTAGATACTCCAAGCTTCATGAGAACCTTCACGACAAACGAAAAAAGCTCATCCCTGGAAACCCTAACATAATTTTCATCGATATAACCCTTCTCAAACATAACATCACCGAAAAATTTTAGGCTTTGTGAGTTAAACGCTTTGTGCTAATCAAAGTTTATAAAAGAACAAAACTAAGTTTTGAGCATGAAAACAAAGCTCATCCTGATACTCCCCATAACATTCCTAATCCTCTTTTTCTATCTTCCCCTCATCAGCATAATCCATGAAGGACTCTGGGACAATGGATTTACGCTCAAGTACCTCAAAACTGTTCTCTCAAACAGCTATCACCGAGGAATAATCCTTTTTACCATTAAGCAGGCTTTAGCCTCAACTTTGCTCACCTTAGCTTTAGGTCTGCCTGGAGCTTACATCTTTGCAAAATATGACTTTCCAGGAAAGAGCTTTGTGAAGGCAATTCTCACTGTCCCATTCGTGATGCCGAGCATAATGGTCGCCCTTGGTTTCATCCTACTCTTTGGAAAGCAGGGCTTCTTTACACAGCTCATTGGACGGGATTTGGGAATCCTCTACTCCTGGAAAGCCATTTTGATAGCTCACGCTTTTTACAACTTTCCCATTGTAGTTCGAATGGTCTCCTCCCTTTGGCAACGCATAAACCCCCACTATGAGGAAGTTGCAATGAGCCTTGGAGCCAAGGGATTCACGCTTTTTAGAAAAGTTACTTTGCCGATGCTTTTGCCCGGAATCTTTGCGTCATCAATGCTTACCTTCATCTTCTGCTTCCTTAGCTTTTCAATTCCGCTGATTTTAGGAGGCTACAAGTACGCCACAATTGAAGTCGATATCTTTACTTCAATCATGACCCTGCTGGATTTCAAAGTTGGCTCTGCTTTAGCTATAATCCAAATCGCCCTAAGCTTTGCATTCATGTACGTCTACATCAAAAGCCTTGACATGTATGCAAAAGCTGAGGAGCAGAGAATTTTTAGACAACCTCAAAAGCTGACGTTGGGAGAGCTGGCGAGCTTAAAAGGTTTATTAATTGGAATTTACTCCTTGATTGTCTTTATTTTCATAATCTCCCCCCTCTTGGCAGTCCTCTATGACTCCCTGATTTTCCAGGGAAAATTCAGCCTTGAATGGTATAGGAGGGTATTCAGTGCAAAATACAACCCAATCTTTGGAGCTAACACTTTAATTGCAATCAAAAACTCACTCCTTTTCGGATTTTCAGCTGTTCTGCTCTCAACAACAATCGCTTTAATCATAGCCTATGCCTTACATAGATGGCAGTTTAAAGGCAAAAACATCTTTGAAGCTTTGGTAATGCTCCCCCTTGGTTCCTCAGCAATAACCCTTGGTTTGGGCTACATAAGAACCTTCCACAAGCCGCCGCTTGAGCTTCTTGGCACTTGGTACATCATAGTCTTTGCACACACAATCATAGCTTATCCCTTCGTTTTAAGAGCAGTCTCAGCCGTATTGAGAAAAATAAAGCCAAACCTAAAAGAGGCTGCATTGAGCTTAGGAGCAAAAGAGTGGCAGGCTTTTCTTAAGGTTGAATTGCCTCTATCTCTGGGGGGAATAATCATTGGAGCCATCTTTGCCTTTGCAATAAGCATAGCGGAGCTTGGTGCCACTTACATGCTTTATCAACCTGAATACACGACAATAACCATAGCAGTCTATAGATTTTTGAGTGCAAGACAGTGGGGAAGTGCCTCAGCTTTATCCGTCATTTTGATGATTGTCTCAGCAGTGAGCTTTATGATAATTGAGAAGATTGGTGAGGAGATATGGTGAGCGTTGAGCTTAGAGGAATCCTCAAGATACTTGGGGATTTCAAGCTTGAAATAGAAAGCTTAAAAGCTAAGGATGGAGAATTCCTGACGCTTCTCGGCCCTTCAGGCTGTGGAAAGACAACGACCCTTAGAATAATAGCCGGTTTTGAAAAGCCAGATAAGGGGAAAGTCCTATTTAACGGCAGAATCATGAATGAAATCCCACCATATGAGCGGAACATTGGAATAGTTTTCCAGGACTATGCCCTCTTCCCGCACATGACTGTTTTTAAGAACATTGCTTTTGGTTTAGAGCTTAGAAAGCTCCCAAGAGAAGAAATAGAAAAAAAAGTTCGGCAAGCTTTAAAGCTGGTCGGCTTGGAAGGACTTGAAAACCGTTATTCAGAGCAGCTCAGCGGAGGACAGCAGCAGCGTGTAGCTTTGGCGAGAGCTTTGGTAATTGAGCCGGAAGTTCTGCTTTTGGATGAGCCATTGAGCAATCTTGATGCAAAGATTAGGGAGCGTTTAAGAGGGGAGATAAAGCGCATTCAAAAGGAGCTGGGCATAACAACGATCTACGTTACTCATGATCAGGAGGAGGCGATGGCAATAAGCGACAGAATCGCAGTGATGAACAATGGAAGAATTGAGCAAGTAGGAAATCCCCTGGAGCTCTATTACCACCCAAAAACAGAGTTCGTTGCTAAGTTTTTGGGACTGTCAAACATCCTTGAGCTTGAAGCTGAAAATGGAAAAGCTTGTCTTGGAAAGCTGTGCTTCAACGTTGGCAAAGAGGGGAAAGTTAGGATATTCTTCAGACCTGAGAATGTTTACATAACCGAGGGGGACTTCGCTGAGATACTGGGGTATGAGCTCCTTCCTGGAAGGATTAGGCTGAGGCTTTCCATTGAAGGGAAAGAGATAATAGCCGAGCGCTTTTTAGATGAGCTGCCATTTAGAGTTGAAAATATTCCAAAAAGGGTCGGTGTGCGAGTAAAATCGTTTGTTCTTCTTTAATTTTGCAAATTTTATAGTATTAAACTCTTGGTACATTATTCCCCCGCTTCATTGTTTAACATTTTTTGTTGAAAAACTTTAAATATTTTGCCGATTTTTAACAAATTGATGCAAATAAATAGCTCAAGGTGATTTAGATGGATGCCGTTAGGGATGTAGATATTGGAGTGAAGAGAAACAAGAACTGGTTTGAGGAGTACTTTGACTTCGCTTACCACAACACTGACTTGAGAACGGAGATTTTAGCCGGGATAACAACCTTCATGACAATGGCATACATCCTTTTCGTTAACCCAGCAATTTTAAGCGATGCCATTGGTAAAGATGCAATTCCTTCACTGGTCACAGCAACAGCCCTATCAGCTGGTCTGGCAACCATCTTCATGGGGCTGTATGCAAAGAAGCCATTTGCATTGGCTCCTGGAATGGGGCTCAATGCTTACTTCACCTATGGTGTTGTCCTCGGAATGGGCTACTCATGGCAAGTGGCTTTGGCTGCCGTTTTTGTAGAGGGGTTAATATTCATCGCACTGACCCTTACAAAAGTGAGAAGCGCTATTATACACGCAATTCCACTTTCACAGAAATACGCAATTGGTGCTGGAATTGGTCTGTTTCTGACAATCATCGGAATGCAGGAGGCTGGTTTTGTAGTTGACAGTCCCGCTACGTTGATAACTTTCGGTGCCCAGAACGTTGCAAAGCCAGAATTCTGGTTGGCCATATTCGGCCTGTTCTTTGCAGCAATCCTTATCTCAAGAGGCATTAAGGGAGCTTTGCTAATTTCAATCCTCACAACAACGGTAATCGGAATCGCTTTTGGAATCACACCAGCTCCCGATAGGCTCTTTGCAATGCCAACGCTAAGCCACACGTTCCTCCAGATGGACTTAAGGGGCCTCCTGAGTGTTGGAGCCATTGGGGTTGTCTTCGCATTCTTCATGGTGGATTTCTTCGACACGTTGGGCACGATTACCGGATTAAGCGCGAAAGCTGGCTTCCTGACAAAGGATGGAAAAGTCCCAGATGCTGAGAAGGTTTTGCTAACGGATGCAATAGGAACAACAGTTGGTGCCGTCTTGGGAACCTCAACAGTCACAACATACATTGAGAGCGCTGCAGGTATAGAAGAGGGCGGAAGAACAGGAATGACGGCATTAGTCACTGGAGCACTGTTCTTAGTTATTGGTCTTTTCATTTCACCAATTGCCGGAGTTATCCCAGCCTATGCAACCGCTCCTGCATTGATTATAGTTGGCTACTACATGCTGAGCGCCATCAGAGGAGTTAACTTCAGCGATCCAACAGAAGCTATTCCAGCATTCTTAGTTCTCGTTACAATCCCATTCACATACTCAATAGCTGATGGAATAGGCATGGGATTCATAAGCTATGCAGTTGTAAAAACATTAAGCGGGAGATACAAGGAAGTGCACCCACTGCTGTACATCTTAGCTGGCATATTCGTCTTATACTTCCTCTACCTTGGAGGCGTCCTTTGATTTCTTTTCTTCCTTCTCTATATGCTCCTTTATGAACTGCTTGATTACATAAGGACACTGCTCCTGAATGTACTTCGCAAATTCTCTGATTCTCTCTGCTGTAATCTCGTGGACATAGTGTTCAAATTGACAGGCATCTTCTTCAGCTATCTCTGGAGGAATGCCGAGGATGTTTATAAAGAACTCCGTCAACAGTAAGTGCTTAGAATAAGTCTTTTCTGCAATCTCTCTTCCTTTTTCAGTTAGCAAAATCCTATCATACTTCTCATACTCCACCAAGCCTTTCTCACTGAGCTTTTTAAGGGCATCGACAACGCTTGGAGGCCTTACCCTAAGCTTTTTGGCAATATCCTTGATCCTAATTATGCCTTTTCTCTTATATAAGAGGTACATCGCTTCAAGATATTCTTCTTCTCTTTTACTTATTTCCATTCAACCCACCTAAAGTTAGAGTCCCCTAAAGAATTTAAGTGCTTTTTGGTATCACAGATATTAAAAACTCCAAAGCGGAACTCCAAATGGTGGTGCGTATGAAGATTTATGAACCATTGATGCTGGCAATGCCCTTGGCAAAATGGATGAGCAAGTTTATAATCGAAAACAAAAAGCTCCCCACAGGAGATGACGTTAGGAAGTTCCTGAAAGAAAACAAGCTTGAAGAAATCTGCTTAGATGAAGGATTAGTTCTCCATAGGGGAAAATTCGTTTTATCATTAACCTTTCCAGCAAGAGAACATGTTATCATTGATATAATCTCATCAAGTGGAGAGCTGAGCGATGCTCTTGAAGTGATAGCCTATCATGACAGAAAGCTTGAAGCTTACGTTATCGAAATCATCCCGGCAAATGAACTCGAATTTGAGGGCAACATCGGGCTTGAACCAGTAATTATCGATGACAAGGGCTTTGAGCTGAAAAGCTACCCAGTTCTTGGATATTTTGAGGAAGAAAAAGATGGAGTGTTTCTGGTTATTGACAGTGAAACGTATCAAAGATGGGAGGAGAGCGGAAAGCTTGGCATCTGCCCAATATGCGGTGCTGAAGGATTGGCCTGGAGAAAAAATGAAGCCTACTGCGATTCCTGTGGGTTTGGAATTAAAGTTAAGGAGGAGGAGCAATGAGCCAGCTCATAAAGTCTATTCTCGTCAAGTATTCGCACTTAGCTCATGAGAGAGGATTAACTGCTGCATTTGGCGGAAATCTGAGCATTCTTTTTAACGGAAAGATATTCATAAAAGCCACAGGAGCTGTTATGGATACCATGACGGAGCAACAGGTGGCAGTCATTGACCTGAATGGGAAGCAAATCTCAGCTGTTAAGCCCTCATCAGAATGGAGACTCCACTTGTTCATTTACCAAGAAAGAGAAGACATAAGGGCAATAGCCCATCTTCACCCCCCATACTCCATTGTTGCCTCAACCATTTTAAGGAGAGAACTTCCGATAATAACTCCAGAAGCAGAAATCTACCTCAAGAAAATCCCAATTGCAGAGTTTAAGCCAGCAGGAAGTGAAGAACTCGCAAGAGAGATTGCAAAATACATTAAAAAGCATGATGCAGTTTTAATGGAGAGACACGGAATTGTCACAGTGGGAAAAAGCTTGAGAGAAGCGTTCTACAAAGCAGAGCTTGTCGAGGAAAGTGCAAAGCTTTGGTATTTAATAGAGGGCAAAAGGTGAGCGTAAAAAACAAAATTCACTGAATCTGCTCCAAGGCACCTAAAACTTCCCAAATTATGGTTCTTGTGTGGAGAGGCATGTTTGGATCTTCACTAATCTCCTCAAGGATTGCAATAGCATCGGCTGCTCTAACAGCAGGCTCTTTACTTCTATCCATTAAGTGCTCAATTGCCTCCTCAGCGGCCCTTCTAATATTTCTTGGGACAATTGTGTCTTGAACAACTTGTTCCTTGAGAACCTGAATAATCTGGTTGATCCTCTCCTCAACATCACTCATTTGTATCACCCCCTTTTACTAAGAATTGGTAACTAAAAATTTTCCAGTGGTATATTGCACTTTTGTAACTAAAAAGTTTTCGGTTGAAATTAATACTCGACCCCTCTTCTGGCTGTGATCCCTTTTTGATAGGGATGTTTTATTTCTCTCATCTCAGTAACATAATCTGCCAGCTCAAAGAGCTCTTCCGGACAGTAGCGACCCGTTAAAACAAGCTCGGTGTTTGGAGCTTTGCTTTTTATCAGCTCCTTTACTTCTTCAACGTCAAGCATTCCAAAGCCGAGGGCAACGCATATCTCATCCAAAATTACCAAATCCCACTCGCCGCTTTTAACGACTTCCTTAGCTCTTTCCAGAGCTCTCTTTGCTGCCTGAACATCGTCCTCTTCTGGTTTTCCATGAACAAATTTGGGTAAACCGTAGGATTCTATCACATAACCACACTTTTCAGCCATAAAATACTCCCCATAAACCTTCGGAGCCTTCATGAACTGAAGTATAATCACTCTACCGCCATTGCCAAGCATTCTTAAAGCTAAACCTAAGGCAGCTGTAGTTTTTCCCTTCCCATTGCCTGTATATATGTGAACCAAGCCAAGCTTTTTCTTCCAACTTTCACTCATTTAGATCACCAAAGAGAGTTGCCATTGGAGTATTTATCCATTTTGTTGAATTCACTCAAGAGCATTAACTTTCACCAGCATCTTATCTTCTAAGTATCCTATCTCTTTCCAGTCCTCATTATAGATGCAATAATGGAGTATATCAGGGGTGTAAGGAACAAAGGTTCCGTCCCTCGTGATTCCTGCAATCAAGGTCAAGAGCTTTCTTTTATCCCAAGGATTCCTCACAATTTCAAAAACTCCAACGTCATTGGAGAGGTATGTCCTGTTAGTATATTCACTATAAAGCACATATTCTCCATCCTTTTTTATGAATCTAACTTTTAGGAGATCATTAACCTGTCTTGTAATGTTATTAGCCACCGGACCTCCAATCAAAATTAAGTAAGACCTTAGATCTTTCTCTGTAACGTTTATATCTGCCCTTACAGTTACGTTATAGCCCCTATGGACGAGACTTCTCCAAATAAGCTCAGCAAGCTGCTTGTCATGTTCGTTGCCACTCCTATCAGGGTTTATTGTCCCATAAACTATAACAATCCTGCCGCTTTTTGAATGCTTCATAAAACTGTACACATATTCCCCATTTTCAAGCTCATTTATCTTATCTCCAAAGGTTCTGTTATAAACGCCTCCAATAACTTCAACAAGCTCTGTCATGAAGTCCTCAAAAGTCTTATATCTATCCCTATTCTCAGAATACCTAAGGTATGCATCATAGATATCGTGGATAAAGTAGAATCCTAATGCTCTCTGTTGGGCAAGAAATCTACGAGCATAAAAATCTCCCTTCGTCATATGGATATAGTATGCCTCAAAAGCTCTAACAAATGTCTCATCCAACATAACTTTCCAGTTACTGTATCCCATCTTTTCCATTTTAAGCCAAACAGGTTCATAAAGAAGGGAGTAGTTTTCAAACAAATCAAAATGTTTCTCAACAACAGGATTTACGAAGGAATGAGCAAATTCATGCACCAAAGCATCGCAAAACTCAGGAGTGTTATTATAGGTTATACCGCAAACTCCCAAGAGACCGTAAACAATCTTCCCATCGGGAGTCTCAAAATGGGCTCCATAGCTGTTGCCCCACTGAGCAAACTGAAGAACCACATGCCATTCTTTAACATTTTCACCAAAAAATTCTTCCTCAGTTTTTGTTATATTTTCAAGGTTTACTGAGCTTAAATAGCTGTTAATTGTCCTCTCATAAAGATGTTTATGACGTTCGTAAAACTCCCAAAAGTTGCTTTCCTCGGCAAAATCTTTAACTGCCTCTGCAAGCTCATTTAAGAGAGTTACATTTCCACCTACCCTCGATATGATGTAATCGTCCCACGGCTTAGCTTTCTCAAAGGTCTCCTTGTCCAAGAAAAGAGCAAAGTAGGGGATTGCATCATATCCCATTCCACTCTCAAAAGCTTTTTGAGCCAACTTTACAGCTCTGTGAAATTTATAATTTGAAAAATAGTTGCTTATATCTTCCAAGTACTGGTACCCCTGTTCATATCCAGTAGGAAAACCTCGCATCTTTTCCCAATCTGTAAAGTAGAAAATTATCTCAACCAGCTCTACCCTTAGATCAACCTCAACAAAAATATTGGGAGTGACTTTTTGAGAAATCTCCCCCGCAATTACAAATGAATTCGATATTGTGGCAAAAATGAGCAACATCATAAGGAGTAATGTTCTTTTCATAATAGTTCACCATAATAGAAAACTTCCTACCAGAATTTAAGATTTACGAATAAATAAAGTTACCCGACAAAGCAAATGTTTTTACCACCCTAAAATGCACAAAATAATTAGGTGTTCCCGATGAAAGCTCCAGACTTAGGAATTAAAATCGGATTCTACGAGCATGGAAAAAGGAACTCAATAACTGACGTTAAAGGCATTAAAGTCGGCCATGTAACTCTAATCAAAGGGGAGGGAAAGCTCATCCCCGGGAAAGGCCCAGTTAGGACAGGTATCACTGTCATTTTACCACATGAAGGGAACATCTTCAAAGAGAAGCTCTTGGCAAATGCCTTTGTGATGAACGGGTATGCAAAACCTGTGGGATTGACCCAGATAAGAGAACTCGGCACAATTGAAACTCCTATAGCTTTAACAAATACTTTAAGCGTTTACACTGTTGCCGATGCCTTAACAGACTACATGCTTGAGCAGAATGAAGACATAGGGGTTACAACTGGTTCAGTCAATCCTGTCGTTTTGGAGTGCAACGATTCCTATTTGAACGACCTCAGAGGAAAGCATGTGAAAAAAGAACATGTCTTTGAGGCAATAAAAAAAGCAAGCGAGAACTTTGAAGAAGGCTCAGTGGGAGCTGGGACGGGAATGGGCTCCTTTGAATTTAAGGGCGGAATAGGTTCTTCTTCAAGAGTCGTTGAGATTGAAGGCAAGAAATACACGGTAGGTGCTTTGGTTTTGAACAATTTTGGAAAGAGAGAGGATTTAACAATTGCCGGAGTCCCCGTCGGCTGGGAGCTTAGAGATTACCCGGGAAGGGCAAAGCCAAGCAAGGGGAGCATCATAATGATCCTCGCAACAGATGCTCCGCTGACAGCAAGGCAACTCTACAGGTTGGCTAAAAGAGCAGTGGTTGGCTTAGCAAGGACTGGAGGTTACGCCTATCATGGAAGCGGGGATATAGCTCTGGCATTTTCAACAGCCCAAAGGATAAAGCACTATCAAAGAGGAGAGGTTGAAATAAAAATGCTCCCCGATGCAAGACTCAACCGTCTCTTTAAAGCAGCTGCTGAAGCAACAGAAGAGGCGATAATCAACTCCCTGCTCCAAGCAAAGACAATGACTGGAAGAGACAGCCATATACGCTACGCTTTGCCGCATGATAAGCTGATCGAAATTATGAAAAAATACGGGAGATTAGAAGGGTGAACCTTGTATTATATGTGATCTCAGCGGCAGTGCTCATAGCAGTCCTCTATGCAATGGAGAAAAGAAAAGAGCTTTCAGAGTTCACAAACAGAATTTTAAAGTTAGTGTTCAGGCTTGATTAGATCTTTATCCTCTCGTATTTCTTCTTCATTAAAATTGCGTCCCCCTCAATGTTGGGGCTTTCACTTATTACAACACCTTTCACCCTGAACTCTTTCAGCACTTTAAGCAAGTCCTCCCATCTCAAATCGCTCTCCTGAAGGTTCAAATGATGCTTTTCACCCTTCTCGGTATAGTGGATTCCACTTACATGAATGTGCATGTTAGCTAAAGCCTCTCTTCCAAGTTCCTGCTCAATCAGTGAAAGCATTTCACGCCATTCTTCTTCAGTGTTCAGTTTTCCTTTGTCTCTCGCATGTGCATGGGCAAAATCTATAGCGGGCAGAACCATCTCCACATCCTGACTCAGCTTTATCAGCTCCCTGAGCTCGCCAAACTGAGTTGGTTTTCCTGTGAGTTCTGGCCTTATCCAGATTTCTATTCCCCTGTCTTGGAGTTGTCTGACAATGTCTTTAATTTCATTTTTAATCTTCTCATATACAGTTTCTGGAGGTTGCTTAAGGTAATAGCCAGCATGAAACACAACGCTCCAGCCACCGGCTTCATGCAAACGTTCAGCACTCTGAATAATCCTCTTCTTGCTTGCCTCAACCTTGCTTTTCTCTGCAGCGTTGAGGTTTATGTAGTATGGGGCATGGGCTGTTAAAAGGACATCGTGCTTCTGAGCAACGTACTTTATCTTCTTCGCCATTTCCGGGGAAATGTTTACACCTCTTACAAACTCAAGCTCCATTGCATCTAAACCAAGCTCCCTAACCCGCTGAATTCCGGTGATAGTTGAGGGTTTTGGTGTTGAGAGTGGAATTCCAGCAGTTCCAAACCTTAATCTGTCTATCCTAATTTTCATCTTCCCTCACCAGTAAAGAATTAGGCTTTCCTAATTATAAATCTATGGTCTATCTATCCTTGTGTTTAGGATTTTCTCAAGCTTTGAGAGTGATTCGTCTAATTCTTTTTCAAGTTCAAGTAGCTTATCCTTCAAACGCTTTATCCTTCTTTCTTTTTCCAGAATGTGCTTTTTGATAGCCTCAATTTCGCTTTCAAATTTTCTTTTCTCACGAAGAATTTCGGCCCTTTTATTTTCTAACTCCCTCAGCTTTCTCTTTCTCTCTTGGATTTCTCTCGATTTGGATTCTAAGTTTTCCAAGATCCAGTCTGCAGTCTGTTTGTATTTACCTTCCAGTCTTCCCCTGATTTTAATTAAAAAGCTCAAGAACTCTTCCGGATGCTCGATTCCATATGAGCTGTCTTTTAAAATTTCATTGGCTGTTTTCTCTCCAGTACGCATTCTCTTTATGGGTTTTTGAAGCTTTGATATTTTGGATCGAATTTCAATCTCGTCTTTTGCAATCGAAGAGTTCAGAGTTCTGATTTCAGATTCAATTTTTTCCAGTTCTTCCTCCAGTTCGGCAATTTTTGATTTGAACTCCCTTTCCTTTTCCCCAAGTTCATTTTTTAAAAGGTTTAAATCCCCTTCCTCGCTTTCAAGCTGCCTCTTGGCATATTCAATGTCACTTAGAATAGAATCAAGTTCAATTGGTTCAATGCTAATCTCGGATACCTTTCTAATGTATTCGGAGTACTCCTCAGAAACGGCTTTCAAAAGCTTGTTTATTGCATATACCTCCTTTTCAAATACTAAAAGGAGATACTTCCCATGGGAAATATGAAGCTTAGAAAGCTCCGAGAGAAATCTACCCAACTCCTCAATGTTCTCAATTCTCTCAAGTGTCCTTCTTAGTGTATCAACGTAACTCCTTCTTTCTCTTTCCACGATCTTCTTGATCCTGTCATCAACTTTCTTTGAAATCTCCTTTTTTTCAAGCTTTTCAAGATTTTTTAGGATTTCTTTTTTCTTTTTTAAAAATTTAGAAGTGTATTGTTCTTTAAGCCTTTTCCGCCTATCTTCAGCTTCTTTTTTTCTTTTTTCATACTCCTTCAGGGCTTTTTCCAATTTCAATTTTCTCCCATCCTTTAACTTTCTCCCTAAGATAAATCCCAATTAAAGTTCCAACAACAACATCCCCCACTGCCATAACGATTTTTTTGAAGAACTGTAGCAGGTAGGGAGATACAGTAGACATTGCATACAAAGTGGTCAGGTCGATGGTGATCCAAAGAGCCGGAAGTAAGAGCAGACCAGTGATATAATACCAAATATGCGGATCCTTCCTTAAATATGACTGAAGGACTTTCCCAAGCACCATAACGCCTAATCCCACCACAAAGGGAGTCTTTAAGATGTTCAGATAAAGCAAGACCGCAATTAATTGAGTGCCTGGCAATCCTCCAAGCTTTTCCATCGCTATGTATTCCAGATTGAGGTATGCATTTATAGCCCCTGCAACCATAACCAAGAAACCTGCAATAACTGAGATAAACTCAATAAAGCCCTTTGTTATTGTTTCCTTTAAAGATACGTGTATCCTAAAGCCCTTCGAGAAGAGATATGTCCCAATTATAAACAGTATTGTTCCAGTAACTGTTGCAGAGACTATCTGGACACTCTGGGGATACTTGACAGAAATAAGTTTTGCAACTCCATAAAGGAGCATTACAAGTCCAGTAAGTCCAAATACAACCTTTGCAACTTCCGGTTCGCTGAGTATCTCCTTAAGATACCTGTAAATAATGTAATATGTTGTCTCAATGCTCTCACTCTGCTTAACAACAACTCTGCGCGAGCTTATTATCGGAACCTTAGAAGTTATAATTGGGAAAATCTGCTCATCTTCAGCCCCATCTGTGACCGGGATAATTCCATCAGCTGGAAACACCTTCAGAACTTCATCAAGCTGTTTGCTTAATTCTAAATCACTCTTTACACCAACGTCATGGTGACCTGTAATGAGAGCAACCTCGACATCTTCAAACTCACCGCTTTCTTTAAGCTCATCATGAAGCTTAACAGCAGCATAAACAACGTTGGCATCACTATCCTCTGGATCCGCCAAGCTAAGCTTAAGGGCAGCGTCTATACATGCATCTCGCCCAATGACTGGGCCTTTTACTCCAGCTTTAACTCCAAAGTCGTCATCTCTGTCAATTGCCAAAATCAAAACCCTAATTTTTAACCCTCCCGGGCTTTCTCCAACACTGACTTAACTTTATCTTCCATCTTAACCTTTTTATCTCTTCTGTCATCAATTCGAATCGTCGTTGAAACTCTTTTTGCTCCAAGCTTAAACATGAGCTCATGAGCTTCTTCAATTATTTTAAGACCCTCTGAAACTGTAGGGACTTCAATTATGGTACCCATAGGTGTCAGCTGATACTTTACACCCTTCTTCTCTAAAAGCTTTATTACCTCGGCAACGTACTTGCTCAGGCTGAGCTCTCCAAGGGGTACTATGACAAACTCCATAATTACCATTTTCGACACCTAACTAAGCTAAGCTCGACAATTTTTTAAGCTTTGCGCAACACCTTAAAATACTCCAAAGACGTAAGAAAATGTGGTGAGGGATATGCACAAAATCAAAGATGAATGGGGGGAGTTCTTAGTCAAGCTCGCGAGGAGAGCAATTGAAGAGTATTTAAAGAGTGGAAAAATTATTAAGCCTCCAAAAGACACTCCAGAAGAGCTTTGGGAGAAAATGGGGGTTTTTGTTACCCTCAATCGACATAGTGTTCCAAAGCAGACAGCACTCAGGGGGTGTATTGGATTTCCCCTGCCGATCTACCCACTCGTTGAAGCTACAATCAAAGCTGCCATATATGCAGCTGTTGATGATCCTCGCTTTCCTCCAGTAAGTTTGGATGAGATGGACAATATAATAATTGAAGTCAGTGTTCTAACTCCTCCTGAGTTAATTGAGGGCCCTCCAGAAGAAAGACCGAAGAAAATTAAGGTTGGAAGAGATGGTTTGATAATCGAAAAAGGCATCTATTCGGGGCTTTTGCTACCTCAAGTGCCGATTGAATGGGGTTGGGATGAGGAAGAGTTTTTAGCAGAAACCTGCTGGAAAGCTGGCCTGCCTCCAGACTGCTGGCTCGATCCAGATACAAAGGTTTACAAATTCACGGCGGAAATATTTGAGGAGGAATACCCAAGAGGACCAGTGAAGAGGAAGCCCCTTAGCCAAACTTAGCAATGTTCGTAACAGCAGGGGAGTTAAATGGATTTAATCAGGAAATACAAGTTGCTTTATGCTTTGATGAACGCGGGCTTTGTGGGTGGGATTATAACCATTTACTACCTCACAAAAGGCTTAACATACTCCCAAATCGGAATAGCAACCGCAATATCAACCATCGGCTTCTTCCTCTTTGAAGTGCCAACAGGAGTAGTCGGGGATAAAATAAGCCGAAAGAAAAGCGTCCTAATCGGCTTAACACTCTTTCCAATCGGAACACTAATTCTCATATTCCTAAAAAACTTCCCCATGCTAATAGCCTACGCAATAATAACATCCCTCAGCCTAACATTCATCAGCGGAAGCCTTCAAGCATGGCTATACGACAACCTAAAACACTTAGGCAAAGAAAAAGAATATAGAGAACTCATGAAAAGCATAAAAACCATAACCCTACCATTATCAGCAATAACAATCGTAATCGGAAGCTTCTTAGCCCAAAAATAAAATACGGCTTCAAACTACCACTAATCCTAACCCTAACACTCGAAATCCTAATGCTCATGGTTGCCCTAAGCATTCCCGAATATGAGTTCAAGAAGCCCGAAGTTGCCTACCACATCCACATCCTACACTCAATCAAGGAACTAATGAAACCAAATCTATTTTGGTTAATCATCATGGCAATAACAGTAACCATGTCAATCAACCAATTCCGACAATACTTCGAGCCTTACTTGGGCAACATCTTAGCCCAAAGCCTCAAAACCACTATAATGGGAACGCTGGGTATTCTCGGACTAATCGAAGCAATAATAAAAGTTATTCCAAGACTGATTGGAGTTAGACTTAAGGAAAAATGGAGTGCCTTCGCTTACTCAATAGCACCCGTGAGCATTCCAATGCTAACGGCATTATCGGTAATCTACCAGAATCCAATCTTCATTGTGATACTTGGGGTTATTGCAACGATAATCAATACTGCCTTTGCCTTCAACTTTGGCATTGAACTGCAAGTAAGAATCCCCAGCGAAAAAAGAGCTACTATGATTTCACTCTATTCAATGATTTCATCCCTAATAATGGCATTTTTCTACGGAATCTACGGTTTTGTAGTTGATGAATTGGGCTTAGCAGAGGCAAGATTGGTATTCGCACTAATCCTCTTTGGCATTGGCTTAGCATTCAAAGGAGCACAAACAATCGGAACCCTAAAAGAACCATTAAAACTAAAACATCTCCAACTTCATTCAAAAGAGAAATAGAGATATCACGAACAAACACAGACTATTCTTTCCTCAATTTCGCAATAAAAAAGCTGTTGCAGTCATGCAGATGAGTCCAAGCTCTGAAAACTTTATCTCCAATCTCTAAAAAGCCCCTTTCACCCCAGCTGAATGGATAATCAACAAGCTCAAAGCCAATCTTATTTATTGCATATTTAATATTCTCTTCGTTTTCATCGATTCTGATTGAGCACGTCGAGTAAGTCATCTCCCCACCAGCCCTTAGGTTGCGATAAGCATTCTTCAGCATAGCTTTCTGCACTTGGATAACCTTCTTGATTTTCCTCTCGTCAAAGCGCCACTTCACCTCTGGGAACTGCCTGTAAGTGCCCGAACTTGAGCACGGAGCATCAAGGATAATTCTATCAAACCCCTCTTTGTCCTTGAACTTCATCCCATCAGCATGAACAAGCTTAACATTCTTAACCCCCAGAATCTTCATTTTCTCGCGCATCTTGTTGAGTCTCTCCAGAGAGTAATCAACAGCTATTATTTCACCAGTATTTTCCATTAGATGAGCAACGTGGAATGTTTTACTTCCAGGAGCAGCCGCCAGATCCAAAATCCTCTCTCCTTTTTCTGGGCTTAAAACATGAGCAACATAAGCTGAAGCTAAGTCTTGAATGACAAAGTAGCCCTGCTTGTACCATTCAAGCCTTGTAATTGGAGTCTTGTATTCTAAGATCTTGAGAACATCATCAACTGGAGTTCTGGCAACCCTGACGTTATGCTCCTCTAAATAATCAGCTAAGCTGTCAACGTCGGTTTTGAGTGGATTCACCCTTACATAGTAGCGCTGAGCCCTGTTGTTGCTTAGCAGAAGCCTAATAGCATCATCATAACCGAGCAGCTCGATTGCATACTCAACGTACCATCTTGGATGAGAGAACTTAACACTCAAATACTCAATTCTGTCCTTCTCTTTCAGCTTTTTCAAAGCTTTTTCGAGGTTAAAATTCTCCACTTCTCTAAGCAAAGCATTCACAAACTTAGCCTTTGACAAATCATACTTCTCCTTAACAACCCTAACAACGGAATCAGTGGCAATTGCTGGGCTTACTCCTTTAAATTTCATTTCAAAAACGCCGATTCTGATTAAATTAGCCAAATAGAACTCTAAATCTTCAATTTTTGAACCCTTGAGAACAGAGTTCACTATGAAGTCAATTTTCTTCCTCCATTTTTCAATTTCAAATACATAAGCATGAGCCAGCCCACGAGCTTTTTCCCTATCTTTTCCGCTAACTCGCTTAAAAACCCTCTCAAGAGCATTTTTTGAAGAGAGTTCGCGCTCATCAATTAATGTCAGTATGTCAGCTATGAGCTCGTGAATGGTTATGCGATAAAACAGCTCCATGCTCCTACCTTCGATGGAGGGTTTAAAAATTTGGTGGAAAATTTTATCTAAAATGGGCATGTATTTTTAAAAGGGTGAAATTATGATTCTCGATACTGACTACATCACGAAAGATGGAAAGCCCATAATCAGGATTTTCAAGAAAGAAAATGGCGAGTTTAAGATAGAGCTTGATAGAAACTTCCAGCCTTACATTTACGCTCTTCTTGAAAGTGATGATGCTATTGAAGAGGTTAAAAAGATAACAGCAAAAAGAGGAAACAAAACTGTCAGAGTTCTGAAAGCTGAAAAAGTTCAGAAGAAATTTTTGGGAAGACCAATAGAGGTGTGGAAGCTGATTTTTGAACATCCACAAGATGTTCCAGCGATTAGAGAAAAGATAAGGGAGCATCCAAAAGTAATCGACATTTTTGAGTATGACATACCTTTCGCAAAGCGTTATCTCATTGATAAGGGCTTAATTCCGATGGAAGGGGATGAAGAGCTCAAACTCCTTGCCTTTGATATAGAAACATTTTACCACGAGGGAGAGCAGTTTGGAGAAGGCGAGATAATAATGATTAGCTATGCGGACGAAAATGAAGCAAAAGTTATAACTTGGAAAAAGATTGATCTGCCGTATGTTGAGGTTGTTTCCAGCGAGAGAGAGATGATAAAGCGCTTTGTTCAAATTGTCAGAGAGAAAGATCCAGATGTTCTCATAACCTACAACGGGGATAACTTCGATCTGCCGTATTTAATCAAGAGAGCTCAGAAATTAGGACTGAGACTATTCATATCAAGAGATAAGGAACATCCAGAGCCAAAGATACAAAGGATGGGTGATAGATTTGCCGTGGAAATCAAAGGGAGGATCCATTTTGATCTGTTCCCCGTTGTAAAGAGAACAATAAATCTGCCCACCTATACCCTTGAGGCCGTATATGAAGCTGTCTTAGGCAAGAAGAAAACCAAACTTGAGGCTGCGGAGATAACTGCAATATGGGAAAGCGAAGAAGGTATGAAGGAACTTGCAAAATACTCAATGGAAGATGCTAAAGCAACCTATGAATTGGGCAAAGAGTTCTTTCCTATGGAAGCAGAGTTGGCGAGATTAATCGGGCAAAGTGTTTGGGATGTTTCCCGTTCGAGCACAGGTAACTTGGTTGAGTGGTTTTTACTGAGGGTTGCATACCAGAGAAACGAACTTGCCCCAAACAAACCAAGCGACGAAGAATATCAGAGAAGGCTAAGGACAACATATCTCGGAGGCTATGTTAAAGAGCCTGAAAGAGGACTATGGGAGAACATTGTCTACTTAGATTTTAGATGCCATCCAGCCGATACAAAAGTCGTCGTTAAAGGAAGAGGCATTGTTAACATAAGCGAAGTCAAAGAAGGAGATTATGTCTTGGGAATAAATGGATGGCATAAAGTGTTGAAAGTATGGGAATATGACTACGATGGCGAACTGATAAATGTAAATGGGCTTAAATGCACTCCAAACCATAAGCTACCGGTGGTTACACAGAAAAAGCGACAAACTGTGATACGGGACAGCTATGCGAAATCTATGTTAACAAATAAAGTTAGGGGAAGGATCATCACTACAGATCTCTTTGAATCAATAGGGGGAATTGAAAAACAAAGAGCAAATCTTTCTGAGGAGTTCATTCTAAAAAGTGAGCTTGCTGGCATAATTTTAGCTGAGGGACATTTGCTAAGAAAGGACATTAGATATTTTGACTCTTCACGGAGAAGATACAGAGTATCTCATCAATATAGGGTCGAAATAACTGTCAATGAGGATGAAAAAGAGCTCATAGATCGTATAAACTACATCTTTGAAAAGCTCTTTGGTTGTAGACCTTCAATAAGAAGAAAAAAGAACAGCAAAGCCCTGACATTGCAGTGCGCTAAGAAGTCAGTTTACTTAGAGATCGAGAATATCATGAGGGAAATTGAAAATCTTGATGCTTCTTCAGTACTTAGAGGCTTCTTTGAGGGAGACGGCACTATAAATACAGTTGGGAGAACAGTTGTAGCAAATCAAGGAACAAGAAACAAAAAGAAAATTGAGCTCATATCCAAGTTATTGAATAAACTTGGCATTAGGCACTCCATATATACTCACACAGACGAAAAGAATGGGAAGAGATACACACGTTACATAATTGAAATCCCATGGCGGGGAGAGCTTGTTAAATTTGCTACTCTGGTAGGATTTATAAGCACGAGAAAAAAAGAACTCTTAAAGCGGATTATTGAGCAGAGAGAGATGTATCAGCTGGAGAACAGCGGCTTCTACAGGTTAAAGGAAATCCACGCAACAAAAGAATACTATAAGGGCAAAGTTTATGATTTAACCCTTGAGGGTGCCCCCTACTATTTCGCAAATGGGATCTTAACTCACAATTCGCTGTATCCCTCAATAATAATCACGCACAACGTTTCGCCTGATACCCTCGAAAGAGAAGGTTGCAAAAACTACGACGTTGCCCCGATTGTCGGTTATCGGTTCTGTAAAGACTTCAAAGGATTTATATCATCCATACTTGAAGAGCTCATTGAAACAAGGACAAAGATAAAGAAAGAAATGAAAGCTACAATTGACCCTGTGAAAAGAAAAATGCTTGATTACAGGCAAAAAGCTGTGAAGCTTTTGGCAAATTCTCATTACGGCTATATGGGCTATCCAAAGGCAAGATGGTACTCAAAGGAATGTGCCGAGAGCGTAACGGCATGGGGGAGAACATACATAGAGACAACGATTAAAGAAATAGAGGAAAAATTCGGATTTAAAGTCCTTTATGCAGACAGTGTTACTGGGGACACGGAGATAATCATAAAGGAGAACGAGAGGATAAAATTTGTCAAGATAAAAGACCTATTCAAGAGAACTGATTACAGTGTTGGCGAAAAGGAATACTGTATGCTTGAAAACATTGAAGCTCTGACTCTTGACAACTATGGAAGGCTTGTCTGGAGAAAAGTTCCCTACGTGATGAGGCACAAAGCCAAAAAGAGAGTATATAGGATTTGGTTTACCAACTCATGGTATCTAGATGTTACTGAAGATCACTCTCTAATCGGCTACCTTACGACAAGAGAGCTGGGTGGAAAGAAACCCCTCAGAGAGAGACTTATTGAAGTAAAACCCGAAGAATTAGGAAGGAGAATAAAATCCTTGATAACTCTTAATGGAGCATTTGCAAGAAGTGCTTCGACTACAGAGGTAGGAACAAAGTTATGGGAGTTAATTGGACTTTTAGTTGGCGATGGGAACTGGGGAGGCAATTCCCATTGGGCAAATTACTACGTTGGTCTCTCAACGGGAGAAGACCTAGCAGAAATTGAGAGGAAAATCTTAATACCTCTCAAGGAGGCAGGAATAATATCAAACTACTACCCAAAAGGTAAACCAGGGGACATTTCAATACTTTCCAAGTGGTTGGCAAAGTTTATGAACAAATACTTTAAGGAAAATGGCAGAAAGAGAATCCCAGAGTTCATGTTCAGGTTACCCAGAGAATACATAGCGGCATTCCTTAGAGGACTGTTTACCACAGATGGAACCGTTAGTGTACGCAAATCTCGTGGAACTTTGGAAGTTAGACTCACAAATGTGAATGAGGACTTAATTAACGATGTTAGAAGGCTCCTTTGGCTTGTTGGGGTTTCAAATTCTCTCTTTAGGGAAAGCAATCCAAACCGCTACAAAGGAAAGTCCAGTGGAACACACTCATTCCACCTCAGAATTAAGGATAAACATGCTTTCATCAAGAAAATTGGGTTCATAACTGACCGTAAGAACAAAAGACTGGAGAACCTCAAGGAAGCTGTGCCAAAAAGTGGAATTAGAAGATACCAGTTTGATCTCGTTCAGCCCAAAAAGATTGAGGAAATTAAATACGATGACTACGTATATGACATCGAAGTTGAAGAAACTCACAGATTCTTTGCAAATGGCATTCTGGTTCATAATACAGATGGTCTCTATGCCACAATACCTGGAGCTGACGCTGAGACTATCAAGAAGAAGGCTAAAGAGTTCTTAAAATATATCAACTCTAAACTCCCAGGATTGCTGGAGCTTGAGTATGAAGGCTTTTACTTAAGAGGGTTCTTCGTTACAAAGAAGAGGTATGCAGTAATAGATGAAGAAGGCAAGATAACCACAAGAGGACTCGAGGTTGTGAGGAGAGACTGGAGCGAGATAGCAAAGGAAACCCAAGCAAAAGTTTTGGAGGCAATTCTGAAGGATGGTAGCGTCGAGAAAGCCGTTGAAGTAGTCAAGAAAGTGGTTGAAGACTTGGCAAAATACAAAGTTCCGCTTGAAAAGCTTGTGATACACGAGCAGATAACAAAAAGCTTGGACGAGTATAAAGCCACTGGGCCGCATGTTGCGGTTGCAAAGAGGCTCAAAGCTAAGGGAATTAAAGTGAGACCAGGTATGATAATCAGCTATATAATCCTCAAGGGGGACAAAAAGATAAGTGACAGGGCAATTCTATTGAGCGAATATGACCCAAAGAAGCACAAGTATGATCCGGATTATTACATTGAGCACCAAGTTCTGCCAGCAGTTTTGAGGATTTTGGAGGCTTTCGGATACAGGAAGGAGGATTTGAGGTATCAGAAGACCAAGCAGCTTGGATTGGGAGCCTGGCTGAATGTGAGGAAGTGAGGCATGAGAGGGGGAGAAGAATCTCCCCCATCTCCTATCTTACCTACTCCCCCACTCTTTTCCACTACCGGGGAAACTACGTTTCCCACACCCTTCCTAAAAATTCAGTGAATTCAAAGGAGATTTGCTAGCTAAAATTAATTAGACTACTAGTATCTTACGAGAAATTGAAACAAGTTCCTCTACTGCCAACGCTAACTCTAAAGGAGTTTTTCTGTAATATGTGCCAACCTCATAGTTTCGTTTAAGACTCGTAGCTAGAAGGTTCGCAGAAGATTCAATAGCAGGCCCCTTATAGTTTATAGTTACCTTTGCATGCAAATTATTATATTCAAAAACATTAATAGGAATCGAAACAGATTTTATGAGCGTCTTCAGATTTTCTTGGTTTCTTTGAGTGTTTCGTATAATGATGGTTAACTCTTCTAGGTTGCTATTAATTCTCGCAACGTTTTTTATCAAAGTTTTTAATGTTCCATTCACCCAGGGAGATACTATTATAGGTTCTTTTGCATCATAAAGCACATCAGCTATTGCAGAATAAATAGTGTAATCCCCAGGCATAGTTCTAATAACATCAATATCCTTTTCTAATTCAGTGTATTTTAGGAATTCTTTTCCTTCTTTGGTTAGGTGATAACGTGAGCTTTCATTTTCAATTAACCCAAGTTGAAGAGATAAGGGAAGAAACAACGCACTTACAACGAAATTATTGTATGGCTTAGATATGTTACCTTTCTTTGTTATCCCAAGATTGTGAAGAATCGAGGTCCATTTGCGCATGATCATTCCAAGGTCTTCTACAATATCCTTTTTACGCACGTTGTTATGCCTGCGGATGTATTCTAAAAAGACTACAAGAGGATACCACCGTTTGAAGACATTTCTAATTATTTCAGCTTTTTCTTCCTTGGTTTTAGCAGAAAAAAGTGATGTAACAACTTTTCTTCCGTAGGTACTTAAAGTATAGTACTTCTTTCGATGTTCCTTTTTAGTAATTACAATCCCAAGATGCCATAAGAGCTTATTAAAATAGTAACCTTCTCTTCCTGTAGTTGCTAACTTATTTTTACTTAGCCTCATCAATACTTTATTAAGCTCTTCATTACTGCTTGATCCTTTTAAAGATAGATACTCCAAAATTTTGATGAATGTATCTAAATCAAACCATGCAATCCCATAACTTGAGAAGTAAATCTTAGCTGCTTGATAAGGTCTTTCAATAATTATTATCACCCAAAATTTCAAAACTCAATAACTGTTAATAAATTTTTATCCCAAAAAGAAGAATCTTGAGCCAAATTTTTACATTTACGATGATAAGCAGTTTGAAGTAGCCAGAAATTACATAAAAACAAAGCTAATCTAACTGGTCCAAAACCTCCCCTAACTCTCCAGCGTTCTTCACAACAAAGCCCCTCTCTGCTATCCTCTCAACCTTCTCAGCCTCCGGATTAATCCAGACCGCCCACAGGCCGGCATTTAACGCCCCTTCAAAGTCCTCCGCATAGGTGTCGCCTATGTGGAGTGCTTCCTCCGGCTTAACTCCAAAATACCCCAACGGCTTCAAGAAGACTTCTTTCATAGGCTTGTAGGCTTTGAGCTCGTCGGAATAAAACTGCCTATCAATAAAATCCGCCAGCCCAAACCTCTCAAGAATTAAGCGCGTATAGGCGGAAGGCCAGAACATTACGTTGCCTGTTGTGATTATGATTAAACCCCTTTCTTTTGCCGCTTTCAAGCCTTCAATTGCTCCTTCAATGACAATTCTCTCATCAACTCTGAGCGTTGCCTTAGCAGTCGCCCTCTTAATGATTTCAACATCACAGCCGAGCTTTTTTGTGAGAAGTTCTTGGCTTTCTTCGAGAGCTTTCTCTGGGTTGCCCCTTTTGCTCTTTCTCAGCTCCTTGATTTCTCCTCTTGCTTCCATGACTTTTTCAAAAACCTCTTTATACTCTTTCTTTGTCAGCTCAGCCAAGGCTTTTGTCAGTTCCTCCAGCATAACGTTGATATCCAAGAGGGTGTTCCAGACATCAAAGCTCACAAGCTTCATTTAATCACCTCCGCCAGCTTATCCAAAAGTCCAGCAGCAGAGAGAATTTCTTCAAGGTTTTTCTTCCTCGAACGCATCACAAACATTTCATAGAATCCTTCGAGGTTTCCCCAAAAGCCATAGGATGCCAAAGCCAAATAAATTACCTCCTTCGGCTTCAGCTTTCTCTTTAGATCAATGCGCAGAATGTTTATTGCCCTTTCAATTTTCCTCAGCACTCCTTGCTTTTCCAAAAGCTTAAGCATCAAATCCTCAACAGTTGGCTTTTTCCATTCCACGCACGGGTGCTTAAAGTGATAACCAATTAAAAGCGGTATTATAAAAACATCTCCAACTCTAAAATCCTCTCCCTCTCTTGTGAATTTGAATGAAGAAAGCTTGCCCGTTATTGATTCTATTACCCTCTCAGCACTCTCATCAATATCAATGGCCAATCCTATCTTGTCAACTTTGAACTCAAAAACGTCCATAGCTTTCAAAAAGTTTCCTAAGTTCCTTATAACCCCAGCGTTGCCTTCACTTGGGATTATTGCCAGAAATACATCATCTTTTCTCAAAAGCTCAAAGTTGTCCCTCTCAAAGACCTTCTCAATCAGTTTTAAATTTTCAGGCGTTGTTCTGCTTTCTTTAAATCCGAACAGCTTTTTGTAAACCCCTTTAAAAAACTTCGAGTCAGTTTTGCCCTCACAGAAGATAACGTTAACTTTGGAAAATTCACCAAATGATGCACCTCTTAGATCAAAATCGAGGTATTTTCTGAGCTCATGGGCTTCTTTCAAAGTTAAGCTTTTCATTGTATCAGAATACAGAAGCTCCCCATTTTCTGTTCTCTTAAACCGCTCTAAGATAAGATCAACTAACTCCAAACTCGCTGTAACCACTGTTTCTTCTCCCTCAAGTGAGCTCACAAACTCCTTCAGCTCTTCACTGTTCTTTCCATGCTCTGGGAAAAGCACCGCATCTTTAAAATTCTCATAACGCTTTCCTGTCACAATTCTCATTTACTTCACCATATCAACGGCTATTGCACCAATCACGGCAAAGGTGCTTATTATGATGGTCGCACTTATGTATTGAGTCAAAGAAAACTCAGCAAGTCTGTTTATACCATACAGGTATATCAAGCCCGCGGATATCAGATATGAGATTAAGACTACCGTTAAAAGGCGTTTTGGTATGTGGAACAGTTCCTCCCTCTCAATGTTTGAAACTTTTGCTTTTGTTATGAAAAGATAAGCAATTGAGAGGGTCAAAATCAGAATTCCAACCGCCCGTTCCATAGTTAAAGACTTTGCTATGTCCCAGATTTCTTGTGTAAAGAGAAATGGGAGAGAAAACGTCAGGGCACCAATGATTTCCTGAGCTATATCATCCCACCCCAGTTTATCAGGTTTCTTCTCAAACCTCTTCTCTAACCCTTCAATCTGTTCCGAGAGCTTTTCAAAACGTTCGTTAAGTTGCTTTAGTTCCTCACTCATTTTGCTCAGCCACTCTGGGGCCAATCATCAGTTCAGCATTGGATTCATTCATCATCGCACATTTAAAAGGTCTTGGGACAAGGTTATAAACTTTGAGGACTACAAAATTTAGGTGAGTAAGTATGAGAAAAGTTTTGAGCGTAATACTATCTGTTTTGTTTTTAGTATCTGTTGCAGGAGCAGTGCAGGGGTTCAATTTTAAAGTAAACTCAACAAACAGCATTATTGTTTTACCAACGACGAAGATAGTTAATGGACAGCCCCTCCATATAGGCGAGGATGCCATCACTGGATCAAAATTGGGAGCCCTCCTTGTGCTCAAAGGCATAAGAGAGGTAACATACTCCACATACGTTGATGTACCTATTGAGTACCACAGCGTTCTAATTCAGGATAACAATCAGTACTACAAGCTGAACAGTGTGGATATGCCAGATGTAGGAATCAACGTCGGGAACTCTCCAGTAGGGGACGCAATTGTTGTTGCAGTCAACTTTTCGAGGGTTTTATACAACGATACAATTAAAAAAGCACAGTTCAACGACAGGAGCATTAAGATAATCTTCAATGAAAATACAACCCCCCTGAATCTTGGAGGAGAAACCGCTAAAATAGTTTCCACAGTGGTTGATGGAAAGGACACCATGTACATCTACTCATATGAGGAAAACTCCGGTTCAAAGGCTCTGGGTGAAACGCTGACAATAAATGGATGGAAGATCAAGTTCAGAGATATTGACACCGAGCAGGAAAAAACCCTTGTGGACATATCCTTCCCGAGCGGATTCGTGAGGACAGATACGCTCTATAAGAATAAGTACTACATCCTCTACGTTGATGCCAACGGAGATGAAGACTTTGAACCCTTTGACTCTTATCCCTCAGCAAGGATTCAGGAGCTTTTGCAGGCTGGAATTAAGAAGATGCTGATCATCTCCCCAACAGACTTCTTTGTTGGTATAGGAGGCACAAGACAGGTCACATACAAATACGAATATTACGAGAAAGTTAGAATGTATCAGGATGGCGAAGTCTACGAGGGACAGTGGGTTTGGGACATAGACCCAACCAACAATTTGTTCGTACTGTATCTCCATGTCGATCCAGACAACAATTTCCCCAAAGTTGTACTCGATGACGGTCAAATGCTGAAACTTCCAATTGATGGGCTTAACATTCAGCCGGTGTTTGCAAAAGATGAAAACGGCGAGATAACTGGAATTGCAGGCTACAGATTTGTCAGAATTGATACCGTGAAAAAGAAGGTAACTGTAAAAACCGTTAAAGCTGACGTTATCGACGATGTAAACAAGCTAATAATAGAGGACATTCAACTAACAAAGCTGCCCAGTGATAAGAATGTGATAATTGTTGGAGGGTGGGTCAGCAATAAAGCATGGAAACTACTGGAACAGGTTTATGGTTCGAGCACAATCCAGAGCATAAAGGATGAAATAATGAGCAAGGGATACATTGTCAAAGTCCTGGACAATCCAAACAATCCAGAGTATAAAGTTATAATACTTGCGGGCAAGGACTACACACTGACAAGGAAAGCTGTTGAGGAGTTTATGAACGAGATTTGATGTTTGACTCTTTCCTTTTTGTCTCTTTTAGCATTTTATGGCTTATCACAACGATCCAAGAAAGTATAAAAACGGCACCTATCATTTCTGGCACAGCCAATCCAGATTTTCCAAGTGTTGCTATCATTAAAGCAAATGTGCCAACACTACCTATCATGCTGAATAAGGAGAGCTTTTGTTTCCCACGTTTTCTAAGGATAACCCCAGCATAAAAGATTCCAGTAAGAGACAACAAATAAAACAGAATCGCAGGGATCGAATGAATTTTTCCGTACTCCTCTGGGAAAATCCCTACGGCTATTAAAAATGCCATTGCAACCGTAAGGATGTGCATCATATTTGAGCCAAAATACCTAACAGCTGCCAGAGAAAAGACAATGCCAAGGAGACCCATGATGATTAAGCCTGAATTGAAAACATACCGGGTTTGGACTTTAAGAGAGCCCAAGTCGCTCAGGGCATTTTTATGGAAAGAAAACCAAGGGTTAAGAGCTATAGCTATGCTTAACATTATTGCAAAGATTATGGGCAAGAGGAACCCAGACGCCGCCCCTATCTCCAAGAGATCCTTTGACTTCACCTTCATTCCAGACACCTAATGAATTCAGGAGCTAAAACCTAAACATTACAAAAAGATTTGAGCGTATAACAGAGGCTTGTGCATTATGGCATCAAACAACATCTCCCAACGATCATTAATAAGCTTTGTGTCCCCCCATGTTATCATTTCGATAAATTTATAAGCGTTAAGACATTAGGTTAAACCATGCTCCAGAAGTTCAATAGGGATGCCAAAATACTCATTGCATTGAACGCAGTAGGACAGCTGTTTCTCCAGTTTTCCTTCTTCATAATCCCGTTCTATTTGAGAGCGCTTGGATATTCAATGAATGACATGGGAGTGTTCTTCTCACTGAGAACATTTATCGGTGCTCTGTTCTTCTTGTTTGCTGGTCAAATCTCATTGAAAATCGGCTATAAAAAATCTCTCCTTCTTGGAGCGGTTTTAGGCTTTACTGGGAGGATACTTCAGGTTACTGCTCTAAATTACTACGTTCTCCTGCTCGGATTTCTCCTTGTTGGAGTGAACATGGGCATAAGACAGCCAAACTTCTCTGCCCTCTTAAGTGAAGAGGTTGGAGATGAGCTTAGGCATCATGCGTTTTCAATAAGCTTTGGTCTTGGAACCATATTTAATGCTGTGGGGGTTTTGTTAGCGGGTTTTATGCCAAATTTCTTAGAGAATGCTTTTGGAATTACTGCCCAGTTGGCATATAGATTGGTTTTAGCATTTTCCTTTCTGCAGTTTTTAATCACCATCCCTGCGCTTTTGATAATAAAGGATGTTCCGGTGGAAAATCCAAAAATAAGGTGGAGGAAGGAGCTGATAATAAGGATCCTCAAGTTTTCAATCCCCTCGGCGATAATAGGTCTCGGTGCAGGCATAACAATCCCCTACATGCAGCTTTACTTTGATATGCGGTTTGGAGTTACTTTAGCAGCTATAAGCGGTGTTTTCTTCTTCCAGCAGCTGGTTATGGGTCTCGGATCATTCATACTTCCAAAGCTTGTGGATAGAATAGGCCCAGTAAAAACAATAACACTGTTCCAAAGCTCTGCGGCTCTGCTTTTTGCTGTGTTTCCATCAATTAATATATTCACATTAGCGGCTTTCTTCTACATCATAAGAAGCATACTAATGAACATTGTCTGGCCGATTAACGATTCTTTCATGCTTGGGTTTTTCTCAACTGAGGAGAAAGCTACGGCTGTTGGGATTAGAAGGGCATTTTCAACCTTCATGAGGGGGATAGGAAACTATATAGGTGGGTTCCTCTTTGGAATATCCCTCAGCTATCCATTCTACACAACCGCAACTTTGTACATAATTGCCACCTTTACGTTTTACTTCTTCTTTGCCAAATACAACAAAGCTTAACTACTTTACTAACATTGTTTAAGCGCTTCGACATGCTTATAAATTGACACCCCAACTCTCAACCATGAGCCTTGAAAAATACAGAGGATTCAGCAGGGATGCAAAGTTAGTTGTAGCCTATTCTTTCTTTGGCTGGTTAGGGGGCAACATAGCATGGTTTATTCTGCCGTTCTATCTTAAATCCCTTGGAATGGACTTTACAAAAATTGGGATTTTGTTCTCCCTATCAACAATAGTTCAAGCTGCTCTTTTACTAATTTCCGGGCAAATCAGCATTAGGCTTGGCTACAAAAGGACAATCTTGCTTTCATTATCCCTAATTTTCATCGCTCGCTTGATTCAGGTCTCTGTTCCAGTATTCTGGGCTTTGGCACTGTCATCCGTAATTGCTGGAATAGCTATGGCACTTGAATGGCCTTCTTTGATGGCTCTGCTCAGTGGAGAGGTAAGCGAAGAGAAGCGGCACTATCTGTTTACTCTAAACAGCGCTCTCGGAACAGCGGGAGCAGCCTTTGGAATGCTCTTAGGAGGGATACTGCCAAAAGTTCTGGATGGAACAAACCCATATAGGAGAACTCTGTTCTTTGCAGCTCTTCTAATTTTGATCCAAATAATATTGATGTCCTTCGTCTCTCCAGTGCTTGGAAAAGAAGAGAGGAAGCTTAAGCTCAGGAGAGAGCTGTTGGTAAAAATAGCAAAGTTTTCACTCCCATCAGCTTTAATTGGTTTGGGTGCGGGAGTGACGATCCCATATATGGGACTCTACTTCAACTTGAAGTTTGGGACGAGCTTAGAGAGCATAGGTGGACTCTTTGCACTACAGCAGCTTGTCATGGCACTGGGAATGTTCTCCATGCCCCTCTTAGCTGACAAAATTGGAAGTGTGAAAACAATAGTGAGCTTTAACGGAAGTGCCACAGCTTTGATAATTGCCCTCCCGCTTGCTCCAAGCTTCCCGATAGCTTCGATCATTTACATAGTTAGAACAATCCTCATGAACATCGTCAACCCAATATGGGATGCCTTCATGATGAAGTTCTTCACAAGGGAAGAGAGAGCAACTTCAATAGCACTGAGAAGCTTTGCTTGGACCTCAACCTTTGGACTCGGGCAGTATTTGGGAGGAATCATCTTTGACAGATCTTTAGTATTCCCTTTCCTCATAACCGGGTTTCTGTATGCGGCATCCATAGTTATATTTTGGATGTTCTTTGCTGGATATGAGGAAAGAGTTATAAGCAACGGCACATCTCTTTAAATGACTGTTCTAAGGGGTGAGCAAGATGGCAGTTAAAGACTGCCCAGAGTGCCATGGAACTGGGAAAGTGAAAGTAGGCGAGAAGGAGTGTGAGGTCTGCAACGGATGGGGCTACGTTCCAGCTGATTTTAAATTAGGCGAGCATTTAAAGGGCTACAAAAACCTTGATTATTTTGGTGTTGACGAGGAAGTTGACGAGATCCCTTGCCCAGAGTGCCATGGAAAAGGCGTCGTGCCAGTTTATGACACATGCCCAACCTGTGGGGGGACTGGGAGGGTTTTAGCCTGTGATATCTGCGGGAAAGTGAAAGAGCCTTGGGAACCTGGTATGGAGACAACTTGGGTGTGTCCAGAATGTGAGAGGAAGTTTAAAATTGTATACATTCTTGACAAGACATGTGATTATGAAGACGTTGAAATCGGAAGGATTTACAAAGGTGTTATTGATAGAGTAGAGCGCTTTGGGGTTTTTGTTAAGCTCAATCCTCACGTTGTTGGTTTAATCAAGCGTAAGGATCTGCTTGGAGGAAAAGAATACAAGCCCGGAATGGAAATTTTGGTTCAAGTTTTAGATGTCAGACCAGAGAAGAGGGAAATAGACTTCATTGAATCTGCATTAAGACAGTACAAGGAAGTAGTTGTGAGAAAGGAGTTGCCTGTCACTCCAATCGAACAGCTCAGCGAAGAATTAGCGGGAAAGACTGTAAGAATTAGAGGAAAGATAATCCAAGTGCAAGTTACAGGTGGGCCAACGGTATTCACAATAACAGATGGAACCGGGATAACTTGGGCAGCGGCTTTTGAAGCCCCGGGCGTTAGGGCATATCCCAACATAAACGTTGGGGATATTGTTGAGATCATTGGAAAAGTGTCATTCCACGCTGGTGAGATTCAGATAGAGATAAGCGACATGTCAAGACTGTGGGGACCTGAGGCGGCTGAGGTCAAGAAGAGGATTGAAGAAGAGCTTGACAAAAAAGCACAGCCAGAAGATGTGGGATTTTTAGTTGAAAGTGAAGTTTTGGAGAAGCTTAAGCCAAAAATTATGAAAGCTGCTTTCATGATCAGGAGAGCAATCTATGAAGGTAGACCCATTTTGCTCAGGCACCACGCAGATACAGATGGTTATGTCTCGGGATTGGCTCTGGAGAGTGCCATAGTTCCTCTCTTAAAGGAGGTATCACCAGACCCAGAGGCTGAGTGGCATCTCTTCAAGAGAAGACCATCAAGGGCACCGTTCTATGAGCTTGAGGACGTTTTGAAGGACATAATCTTTGCTGTCGAGGATTCGATGAAGTTCGGTGAACCTCTGCCGTTAGTTGTGATAGTTGACAACGGCGGAACAACCGAGGATATTCCAGCATACAGGAGGTTAAAGGCATATGGAGTTCCAATCGTTGTCATCGATCACCACGATCCAAGAGATTTCATAAGTGAAGACAAAGCGGCAGTTGATGAATGGGTTGATGTTCACGTCAATCCTCACCTTGTCAAAAGAGGCTACTATGAGCTGACAGCTGGAATGCTTGCAACTGAGCTTGCAAGGTTCATTAACCCAAAGGTAGAGGATAAGATAAAGCACCTCCCGGCCATAGCTGGAACTGGAGATAGGAGCAAAGCTCCAGAATTTGAGCAGTATTTAAAGATCGCAAAGGAAACAAAAGGGCTGGAAGAGGAAGATTTAAAGAAGATTGCCGAAGTTATTGATCATGAAGCTTATTACTGGAAGTTCATGGATGGAAAGGGGATAATTGAGGAGATCCTGCTATTAACCGGAAATCTCCAAAGACACAGAAAGCTTATTGACGCAATTTACCCTGAAGTTAGGGCAAAACAAGAGAAGGTTCTCAAAGCTTCCTTGCCGCATGTAAAGAGCATTCTTCTGCCGAATGGGATAAGGTTCAACACAATTGACATTGAGCTTTATGCTCCAAAGTTTGAGTATCCATCACCAGGAAAGCTCAGCGGTTTAATCCATGATCACTTCAAGGAGAAGTACGGGGAGGATTCACCAATATTGACCTTGGCATATGGCCCGGACTTTGCAGTGATTAGGGCAAGTGATGGCATGGCAGCTTATGGATTCGACCTCAATGGAATTATTAAGATCCTTCAGGAGAAGCTCCCGGATGCTGGGGTAGAAGGAGGAGGACATAGCTATGCTGGCTCAATAAAGTTCTTTGAGGGCAAGAGGAAGGAAGTTCTTGAGGAGTTTGCAAAGCAGGTTGTTAAGTTAAAGAAAAATGCTTAACTTCCTTAACCCTTTTATACCCTCACCCATAATTTTCTTTGGTGATGTCCATGTTCATGGCGGAATTCAAACTTAGATACGGTTCTATGAAGTGGTATGTTAGGAGAATCGTTGAAGCCGAAACTTTTGAAGAAGCAAAAAAGCTGGCAGAGAGATATGTAAAAGCAATAAACAGAGGAGAAGTTAAATGGGAGCTAAATGATATCTATAAGGTCGATAAACCGCTTACAATAACAAAAGAACTTGTGGAAAAACTTGAGAGGTCTTAACTTTCCTCTTCTTTAACTACTTCTATCATCAAAATCATTGCCAATGTACTCATTGCTGCTGCATAAAGAAAGCTGTATTTCAGCGAATAGCTCTGCCACAGCCAGCCAGCAATTACCGATGCCGGAAAAACAAATACTCCGAAGACCGTGTGATATGCTCCGATTATAGTTCCCTTCTCAAAGTCTTTAGCCAAATCAGCCATATAAGCTCTTGGAATTGTATCCTCAATTGCCAAGTAGATACCGTATAGGATAAAACCTGCCAAGAGCATCCACAGGGTTTTTGCATATGCAAACATTAGAGCTGCCAGTGTTGCAACACCAAATCCAGCTGTAATGATAATTTTTTTGCCAATTTTATCAGAGTAAACGCCTATTGGGTAAGCTGACAGTGCATAGATAACATTAAAGAGAGCATAAAAGCCTAAACTCTGAACAATTGAGTAGCCAAGCTCCTGAGCCTTCCACATTGTAAAGGCATAGCTATATCTCCCAAGAGCCCCAATCGCAACAACAACCAAAAACAGCTTCAAATTCCTGTTCCTTAATGCTGAAATACCCTTGATCTTCTTTTTAACCTCCTTCCCAGTATCCTTTACTAAGAAAATTATTATCAAGATGCTCAACGCGCCTGGGAGAGCAGAGAGGAGAAAAATCCTTCTATATGCAACATCAGCTGGATACTTCACGAATAAAGCCAAGAGACCTATGGCAACCAACGGCCCAGCAACAGCCCCCATGGTGTCCATCATCCTGTGAAAGCCAAAGGATTTGCCTGTTTTCCCTTTTTCAGTTGACTCCGCTATTAAGGCGTCTCTCGGAGCTGTCCTAATCCCTTTTCCAACCCTATCAACGATCCTCAAGCTCAGAAAGTCCCACCAGGAGTGTGTAAAAGCTAAAGCACCCTTGGAAATCGTTGAAAGGGCATAACCCAAAGTTACAAAAACCTTCCTTTGCCTGAATTTATCACTGATGTATCCAAAAACGACCTTAAAGAGGGAGCTCAGGCTTTCAATGAGCCCCATTATTGAACCACTCGCAAGCTTCCCAACATTTAACACACCGGTCAGATATGCCGGAACAATCGGTGCAATCATCTCACTGCTCATATCGTTGAGAAAGCTTACAAGTCCCAGCAAGAATACGTTCCAGCTTATTCCAAAGATTTTCTTTTCTTTATCCATTGCAATCACCTAAGATTTCGTTGCAAAGCTCTTTAACTTTCTTTTTTCCCTCTTCCAAGACTTCCAGGCCTTTTGGAGTTATCTCGTAAAGCCGGATTCTCCTTCCATCCCTAACTTCCCATCTGCTCTTTAAAAGTCCAGAAACCTCCATTTTATGCAAGAGCGGATATATCGTCCCAGGACTAACCTTATAACCATGTTTTTTCAGTTCTTCAATCATGAACGTCCCGGTTATCGGCTCTTTGCTTGCGTGATGCAGTATGTGCAGTCCCATGAAGCCAAGCAAGATGCGGCGTATCATATCGAACACCGATATCGAATTCTGATATCATATCTTAAAAACTTTGCCCCTGTATAAAACCAAAATCAAGAGAGAATCAAAGCTCGAGCACATGCTTTTCCAAAACGTAGCAGTAAAATTTTCCTCCCAGAACCTTTTCATTTTCCTGATTGAAAACTTCAACATGAACCACTTTCTTTTTCCCTAAATCCTCTACAACTTTTGCTTTAGCTAAGAGCTCATCCCCAACCTTCACAGGCTTCGTAAACTTCACCTCAGCCTTTCCCAAAACAACTGTTGGCTCATTTACAGCAAGCATTGCAGCGTAGTCTGCCAGTCCAAACGTAAAGCCGCCATGAACTAAGCCGTGTTCGTCAACTTTCATTTCATCAATGGTCTTTAACTTGACCTCCGCATATCCCTCTGTGATTTTTACTGGTTCTCCCACCAATCGTTTGGAAGTTAAATTATGTGTTCTCTGCATGATGCTCACCAGTGTATTGTAATACAAATGAAAAATATAAACTTTTACACCCATGAAAAACTTTAAATATTCAATGTTATCATCATTATCACAGGTGGTTGGAAAATGGCGTATTATCAGCATGCTCCCGAATATGGTGCTTATATCTTCATGATGCTCTCCTACTTCATTTTCTCATGGGCAATAATCATCTTAGGAGCCTACATTAACAGGGGAGTACTAATAAAAAATCCCAAGTTTGAAGACATCCCACATGGAAAGAAGGTGTTCCTTAAAAAATGGGCACCTTGGCTAATTATTGGCCTTATGCTGTGGTCTTTCTCAACATTTAAATTGACTGACTACTATCTTTCAACCTATTCATTTGAGTTTACTGGAACCCATTTTACAGCATCCTCACTTCTTGAGGATATGAGGGGCAATGAAAGGTACAGATTCGATGTTGAGGGAATCCAAAAACTTGGAATGCCTCACTATGGATTACTCAAAGGCTACAAGCTCCAAGATAGCGTTAGAGAGGGTCTGATTGTGAAAAGGATTAATCAGGTTGTTATCCTACAGGGATATCCTTTTCTCCCAGTTGCAAAGCTCTACATTTATGACATGGAGGGAAAGAATGTAAAATCATTAAGGACGGCATACATTTTCTTTCCGCAGTCTCCAGGTGGAAAGCTGTCATCAATTTTCAACTTCCCATTCGAAATGTTCTTCTGGGGTAGCGGAGGAGTTGGAGCTTAGTAAAGCTTTTCTACTTCTTTTACTTAACTTTGTATGGTGGAGTGGGTGAAGGAGCTAAAAAATGCCATCCTCTACAAAGGCTCAAATGAATTCACAAAACAAGAGTTAATTGGAATTCTTGTTGTTAAACTCAGACTGATGAGCGTTAAAGAAGCCAAAGAGCTTATAGAAGACAGCATAGAGAGAGGCATTATTGAAGAGAGGGATGGAAAGCTTATAATCAATGAGGAGATACTCGAAAAGGAAGAGAGGGAGGAAGACATATTTACAAAAATGATTGCCCATATTGCCCGAAAACTTGGGTGGAGTGAATTTGAAGTACTCGAGGACATAAAGAAATTCTCGGAGAGATATGGCACCTTAGATAAAAGGATTGTGGCTTACCTCTACGGGATAGACAAAGGAATTGATATGTCCAAATTTAAAGACAAGCTGGAGGTGTGAGAGATGGAGGCTCTTATAATTGTTGACATGCAGAAGGACTTCATGCCTGATGGAGCTTTGCCAGTCCCAGATGGAAATAAAATAATTCCAAAAGTCGAAGAATACATTAAAAAATTCAAAGAAAAAGGAGCATTGATAATTGCTACAAGAGACTGGCATCCCCCAAACCACATAAGCTTTACAGAGCAAGGGGGACCATGGCCAAAGCACTGTGTTCAAAATACAGAAGGTGCTGAGTTTGTAGTGAAACTCCCAGAAGATGCAATAATAATTTCAAAAGCTGATAAGCCCGATAAAGAGGCATACTCAGGTTTTGAGGGAACAAATTTAGCAGAAACTTTGAGGAAAAGGGGCATTAAAAAGGTCTACATCTGTGGGGTTGCAACTGAATACTGCGTCAGAGCAACAGCATTAGATGCTTTAAAATATGGATTTGAGGTGTACATACTGAAAGATGCAATTAAGGGAATAAACCCAGAAGATGAAGAAAAGGCTCTAAAAGAACTCGAAGAACAAGGTGCAAAAATAATCACGTTGTAATTTTTCTCCATTCTTTTAACAGTGCCACCACCAAGTTCAGCACGATCGGACCTATTATCAATCCTTTAACCCCAAAGCTCCATGCTCCCCCTATCATTCCAACGAGGACCATGACCTCATCGAGCTGTGCCCCTTTTGCAACGAGCTTTGGTCTCACTGTAAAATCCGGGAGTGGAGACACGAATACAAACCCATAAACGGCTAAGAGAATTGCCGTTATTACATCTCCATTCTTAAAGAGGTATATGGCACCAGCTAACCATATCATCCAGCCTTCAAAAAGCGGGACAAAGCTAAAAAGTACAGTTAAAAATCCGGCAATTACTGCGGTTGGGACATCTGAAACCTGAAAGGCTATGAATCCAAGTGTCATCAAAATGCCCTTAGCAATATTGAGAAGAAGCCAAGCCCTAATGAGCGCCTGAAGTGTTAAATCTGCTCTTTTCAACAGTTTATCTGCTAATTCTTTATTCTCTTGAGGCAAAAGCAAAGAAATTTGTCTCCTAATGGCTTCAGAACTCACAAGAAAATAATAGAACATGACAACAAATATGACAAGCTGTAGAAGGTATTTCGGAATCGAGAATGTGTATGATAGTATGTACTCGGAGAACTTGGGGGTAAACTGTGCATAGAATTTCTGAATCACGTTAGTTAGCCCAAAAGGAAAGGTGAATGTCTGGCTCCAAGATATAAAGGCAATGACATCTTCATAGAAGGACATTAACACATTTTTGAATATTAGAATTAACTCAATTGTAATGCCCGTTGCAATAAGAATTAGAAAAGCAGTCAATATCAGTGCTGATTTCTTGATACTTAGCCTGCTCGAAAGGCGCTTATGAATAGGATAAACAGCATACGTAAGAATCGCAGCAAAGAAAATTGGGGACAGCAACTGTGAGACTGTGCTCCATGCCAAGTAAAGTATTGCTATGACAATACCTCCCCAAACTAATAATTCTGCCTTCATAAAGCTCACCAATAATATCATTACTGTCTCAGAGCTTTTTTAACTTTCGGCTTCTTGAGAAGATAATGGTTATATCCTTCCATTGCCAATTCATAAACGAGGGGTAACAAATGGAGGAAGAGATGCTCAGGAAAATTGATGAGTACATAAAGTCAGGGGATGAGTACTTTAAAGAAGGGAACTACCGGTTGGCATTTAGATCCTATCTTGAGGCGATGTACAGTATAAGCGTTTACGTAATCTATAGGGATTTAGGACTGCTCATGCCTCCAGGTCCCGCATTGGGCATGATGAAGACAAGGTATCCGGACGTTTACGGAGTGATAGAAAAGTATATTCCATATGAGACCCGAATATCTGGAATTGACGAGGAACTTGTAAGGATAATAAAAAGTGACGTTGAAAAGATTTACAGAGATTTCATTAAGTAAACAGGTATGAGGAATCTATAATCCCGCATTCATCCTCATCCTCTGGTTCACCCTCCTCTTCCAATAATCTGAAAAGTGTCTTCTTAAAACCGGGGACTGTAAGTAAGAGTATCAATACATACACATTGGCTTTTATCATATGGCCATGAGGTTCTACGGCAAGTAGCAGGTAGTCCCTCTTCTCCTCCAGAACTTTAACTCTCGATACCGCAAACTTCGCATATCCATACATATTTTTCCCGTCTTCTCTCCAAAATGATATAAACTCCAAACACGGGAACTTATAGAACACATCAATCAAGGGGAGTACAGCTTTTGATGACACAATGGGATATTTCCTCTCTTTATAAATTAAGAACACCGCACCCCGGGTGGTACCAACATGAACTGCCTTGCAAAGATTATCAAGATACATTCCAAGTGCCCTTTCTACATTAGACTGCATATCCTCCAAGCTAAACACCACCTTTTGTATATAATTGTGCATAAAACTTGATCCAAGTAATTTCCCTCAAATTTTTGAAGTTCTGAAGTACAGCTATATGCCATTTCCCCATATTTTCACTTTCCTTCAAATTCAATCACCTTGAGGAGTTTTTCCTTAATTATAGGTTCAGGATACAAATTGAGTCTAACAAATCCTATGCTATCTTGAGTTCTCTTTTCAGAGAAGACATAGAGTATAAGTTCATCATCGATCTCCCCTATCATCTCTATGCGGCTGAGGGGTATTTTCAAGTACCCATACTCCGCTTCTTCACCATGTTTCCAGAATCCAAAAAGAATCAAACTATTCTCACTGCAAAAAATATCGAATGTCGTAGTCGAAACGGGAGATATGAGAGGGAACTCTCCCTCTTCTGTGACGGCAGTAATACTTCCTCTCACATTGCCAATATAAAAGCCACTTGAAAGCATGTCCAAGTAAAGGCTTAAAATATCATCGCTCTTCTCCATACGATCACGTCCCTTAAATATACTACTCTCCTAATCCTTTTAGGTAATGAGAAATTAACGGGGTGAAAGCATGAGAATAGTTTCAGCCGACACTGGAGGAGCTGTGCTTGACGAAGCCTATGAACCAATAGGACTGATAGCAACTGCCGCCGTGCTCATTGAAAGACCTTACAAAACGGCAACAATGAGCATAGTGAAATACGCTGACCCATTCAACTATGATCTAAGCGGGAGAGAGGCGATTAAAGATGAAGTGTTCTTAGCCATAAAGCTCGCTAAAAAAGTTAAACCAGATGTCATTCATTTAGATTCAAGCTTGGGCGGAATAGAACTCAGAAAACTTGATGATCCAACAATAGATGCGTTAAGAATCTCGGATAGGGGCAAAGCAATATGGCATGAGCTGAGCAGAGATTTACAGCCTTTGGCAAAGCGCTTTTGGGAAGACACTGGGATAGAGATTTTAGCAATTGGAAAGGACAGCGTAGCTGTTAGGATTGCAGAAATTTACGCCGGAATTTACTCAGCAAAATGGGCAATAGAATATGCAAGAGAAGAAGGGAGCATAAGGATTGGTTTGCCAAGGTACATGAAAGTTGAAATTCATGAAAGCAGAATTTACGGTGAAAGCTTAGATCCCAGAGAAGGTGGATTGTATGGAGAAATAGAGTCGAATAATGAAGGAATTGGCTGGGAGCTTTATCCCAACCCGATAGCAAGGACTTTCATGGTGCTGGAAGTGTGGAGAGAATAAAAAGAAAGCTTACTCCTTCTTTCCTATTTCACTTGGGAACTTTATTGCATCAAACGGACAAAGCTGGTTGCATATACCACAGCCCGTACATATCAGCGGGTCAATTCTGACTTTGTTGGTCTCTGGGTCATAAACCAGTGCGGGACATCCTGTCAGAAGAATGCAAGCCTTACACCCAACACATTTATCCTCAATTACTGTCGGCAGTTCCCCTATCTCTCCTCTCCTAATCACTGGAATTATGCACTCCCTCTTAGCTATGATAACCGCTGGTCCCTTAACCCGCATCGCCTCTTTTATTGCCTCTCTCATTGCCTTCAAATCATACGGATCAACTGTTTTAACGTATTTGACGCCTAAAGCTTTGACCAATGCCTCAATGTCAATCTCATTGAATTTCCTCCCCGTTTCACTTCCACCAGTTCCAGGGTGAGGCTGGTGTCCAGTCATTGCCGTTGTTCTGTTGTCAAGAATCATCACGAGGACATCAAGATTCTTATACACAGCATCCACTAAGGGCTGTATTCCGTTGTGAAAGAATGTTGAGTCTCCAATTGTGGCAACAATTTTCTTGCCAAAAGCTATGCTCTGGCCGTTTGCTAAGCTTATGCTTGCACCCATGACGTATTCTGTCCAGATAGCCTCGAGGGGAGGTAACAATGAAAGGGCATAGCACCCAATATCCCCATGTATTGGTATCTCATCCCTCTTGAACTTAAGCTCCCTAAGAGCATCGAGCAGAGCCCTATAAGAGCCGCGGTGTGGACAGCCTGGACACATGGTTGGGGGTCTCGAGGGTGCAAGTTTCTCTGCTTCCTCCACTTCCTTGGGCTTCCCGTAGCTTTGAGCTTCCCTTCCAAAAAGTCTCAAAAGGGCGTTTCTAACCAAGCTTGGCGTTAGCTCTCCTTCGAGGGGCAAATGTCCTGTCCTCTTCCCATATATTGGAACGTTAAGCCCTTCCTCATATGCCACAATTTTAACCTCTTCCTCCAAGAAAGGTGCCCCCTCCTCAACAACTATCGCCATGTCAACGCTCTTAAGAAAATCGATTATCAGTTTCCTTGGAAGAGGATGCGGGGTTGAGAGCTTAAGAATCTTAAACTTCTCGCCAATCTTTGGAATCACTTCTTTTACGTAGTTGTATGGAGCCCCTTCAGTGATAATTCCTATTCTTCCTTCACCTTCAACCCAGTTGAATTCTAAAGTCTCAAATTCTTTTTCAATTTCTCTAAGCGTCTTGTTTAGCCATTTATGCCTCTCCAAGTTGCCTTTCATTGAAGCTCTCACATACCTCTGTATGTCCTTCTTGAACATCGGCTTTCTCTCAAGCTTAATGAACTCATCAACTTCAACGTCAGCAGTTGTGTGGTTTACCCTTGTCGTGGTCCTGAATATTACAGGGATCTTGTACTTTTCACTGAGCTCATAGGCATATTTGATCAAATCATGAGCTTCTTGGGGATCATAAGGCTCAAGAACCGGTAAAAGGGATAATTTTCCGTAATACCTATCATCCTGCTCCGTTTGAGAAGTGTGCGGTCCAGGATCATCTGCGACTAAAATTACTAATCCACCTTCAACGCCAGAATAAGCCAAGCTCATGAGAGGATCGGCGGCAACGTTTAAACCAACACATTTCATAGTTACCAAACTTCTAAGCCCAGCATAAGAAACACCAGCTGCTTCTTCTAAAGCCACTTTCTCATTGGGTGCCCACTCGGCAAAAACTTCAGGATTAAGACGTGCTATCGTTTCGATGACCTCGGTTGATGGAGTCCCGGGATAACCAGTTGCAAAAGAAATTCCGCTCTCCAAAGCTCCATAAGCGATAGCTTCATTACCCATCAAAAGTTTCCTCATTCTCACCACCAAAAATTAATCGAGCTTCATGTTAAAAACCCGTATTTCGGAAAAATATCGGATAAAACGAAAAAGATTCACGAAGAAAACAAAGATTTCGACTACCTTCTCCTGTACCACTTATCATCATAGAAGTACTTTCCATGTGCTTGGGCATAGGCATCCATGACCTTTCTCCTAACCGAGAAAGCGTAAACCACCACTATTATTAGCATCAACCCCCCAATTTCCCAGCTGTATCTCCGGAGGAAGTATATATAGCCAAGTATCGGTATTCCAACGACAACTATTACCACAAGTGCCATTAATCCGAGAAGCAACTTATACCCATATCTCTCCATAAACAGTTCAAAGTCCATGAAAACCACCATGATAAATTTCCCATCAAAGTTTAAAAGTTTTTCATTTATTGCAGTTGCCGAGCATCTTAAATACCCCCATGGAGTATTAATCAGCGGTGCTAAAAAATGAGGGTTAAAGAGCTTTTAGAGCTTCTTGAAGAAGCAATAGCAAACGTCAAAGTTGCCATAGTAGTGAGCAAGCAGAGAATTTTTGAGAGCCCCCATACAAGCTGGGAATTTACACAACGCTCTTTAGAGCTGGAGGATGAACTTGATAGACTGAATAAGATAAAAGACTATCTCCTAAAATTCGATCCTGATAAAAATGTTGAGAAAATTTTCTCAGAAGAAGAGCTCAATGAGCTTTTAGAGTATCTAACAGCCCTAAGGGAGATGAAGGAGCATGAATTTTAAAGAGCTTGAAGAAAAGGCAGTTAAGTTTCGAGATGAAAGGCTGTGGAGGAAATATCACACCCCGAAAAACCTTGCCATTTCAATAGCCGTGGAGGTTGGGGAGCTTTTAGAGCATTTCCAATGGGAAACAGATAAAGAAATTCTTGAGAAAGTTAAAAATCCAAAGATTAAAGAAGAGATTGGGGATGAAATTGCCGATATAATAATCTACCTCACGCTTTTGGCTCATGAGCTCGGCATTGATTTGGATGAAGCTGTTGAAAGAAAGCTGAAGAAAAATGAGGAAAAATATCCAGCAAAGGAAATAAGACTACAAGAGATCGTTGAAGAACTTGGAGGAGAAATAATTGAAGTTGGAAAAGAGGTTAGAAGCGTTAAGCAGGTTACAAAGCTCTTAGGAGTCAAACCAGAGCAGGTTGTCAAATCCCTGGTCTTTATCAGTGAAAAAGAGCCAATTTTGGTCATAGTTGATGGAAAGTCCAAAGCCAGCGTAGAAAAGCTTACAAAATATTTTGGCAGAGTTAGAATGGCGAATAAAGAAGAGGTCAAGAAAATTACAGGATACAAAGTTGGAGAAGTTCCACCGGTTGGGATTTCAATTAGGACAATAGTTGACAAGAAAGTCCTTGAAAAAGACGTCGTAATAGCCGGTGGTGGAAGAATTGACCGCTTAATAAAGATAAAGCCAGAGAAAATCCTCGAATTTCAGAAGGGTGAAGTGCTGGATATTGCGGAATAAAATTGCAGTTAAGGAGTAAAGGCTTGCCTTAGCTTTTCAATTTCCTCTTCACTCATTCTGTTCTTAATCCAGCGTTCTTTTAGCTCTAAGTTCTCGTCTTCAATATCAAGGACGGCCTTTCTGACGCCTCCTCTCGGAAAGTTCGTATCCCCTTCATATCTCGGGATTACATGAATGTGAAGATGTGGAACAGTCTGCCCAGCAGCTTTTCCCAAATTTACACCCACATTAAAGCCATCCGGATTTAAAGTGTGCTTTAGCTTTTCTATTGCAAGTTCAATCCCTCTGAGCAAGGCAACTTTTTCCTCAAAGCTCAGCTCTCCCCATTTTTCCGCATGCCTCTTTGGGACAACCAATAGATGACCTTTATTGGCTGGATAAGAGTCAATAAGGATCTTAATTAGGTCGTCTTCATAAAGCAGCACTTCAGGGCTTGCATTGCAGAAGGGACATTTCATTTAACACACCCAAAATTATAAAGTGGGAGGAAATAAAAAGTTATGGCAGATGATGAGCTTGGCCGCTCCTGAGCGGTGAGGATAAACCTCGGTCCTGATGCCTCATTTTATGAAGCTTATTGCCTTGTCTATGTCATTTTTATAAGCTCTGAGATATCTCTTACATGCATTTTCCCATGTAAAGACTTCCTTTGCTCTCCTCTTCCCATTAACTCTCATTTTCTTCAGCAGTTCTGGGTTTTCCTCTCTAAGCTTTGCCATCCTAAGCATTGCCTGAGCTAAAGCAAAGGCATCCCTTGGAGGAACTAACAGACCAGTTGCATTTTCTTCATCCTCATCCAAGCTCACTATAGTATCCTTAATACCCCCAACCGCTGAACCTATTGGGATTGCTCCCAAACACATTGCTTCCATCTGCACAAGACCAAAGGGTTCAAAGTATGAAGGAATCACAACAAAATCCACACTACCGTAGAGCTCTCTCGTAAACTCCCTCTTGAGCATCTTAGTGATAACCTTCACATTGTTTGGATATTTGCTCTCCATTGTGTGAGCCCAGTTCTCAAGCTCTGGATCACCTTTTCCAATGATGATAAACCTCATCTTTGAGAACTCTTGAGGATAGCTTTCAGCTAAAATTTTGATAGCCCTTAAAAGGGTGTCAACTCCTTTCTGTGCCTTATCAAATCTACCTATGAACATAAAAGCAATCCCATCGCTCAAGTCTAAGCTTTCAAGTATCTTTTTCCTTCTCTCTTCTCTTGGTAAATCCTTGTTTTCCAAAAATTCTTCGTTCCAGAAGTCACAGGCTATACCATTGAAGACATGTGTAACTTTGCCTTCAAACATACCAAAGAATGCCCATTCCTCCCAAAGATAACTTTTGCTAACTGTTGTAACAAGATCAGCGATATAGCAGAGCGTGTGTTCTGGATCTATGTCTGGATAAGGAGCTAATTCTCCCAAATTAGCCATGTGGAAATAATAAGCTGGAACCTTGGATTTGTTCAGGCGGTGAATGGTTGCAACAAGATGTATTTGGAAATATTTTTTCAAAAGACCTGCAGCAAAGACGGTGTGCCAGTCGTGGGCATGAATTACTTCAGGCTTTCCTTCGTTCTCTATGATTTTGTTCAGCAGTCCAACGCTTGCTTTTCCAAAGTGCACAGCTTTGCTCAGCATGCCCTCCCATCCTGGACCATAAACATCGGGGTTGTCTAAAAGAGGATCACTAATTGAAAAGACCCTAACTCCATTTTGTTTCCTCTCATAAACCTTGACATCCCACACATGGCCTGAGACGTCTATTTTAAAACTTGTGTATTCTTTTCCCTCTTTGAAGCCGTGAGATGGAGTAAAGACAAGCACTTCGTTGCCAAGCTCTGCTAAGGTTTCGGCTATGCTGGTTATCGCCTCAGCAAGTCCCCCAACTTTCACTGGTAGATACTCAAACCCAAGCATTAATATTCTCATTTCCAGCACCTCTAATCCAATAGTATGAATTTCTCCCCCTCGACATCTTCAAAGTAACTGCCGAGCCCTCCAACTTTCCACTTTTTATTTCCATCATCAACAACCACACTTGCTATGAGTGGGGTGTACTCAAACTCTATGACCTTTCCTCTTAGTGTTATTGTGTCCTTGTTTTCTACAAGCTTTCCAATTACTTCAATCTCCCTTGGGAGACTTGTTTGCTTAAGCAGGGTTATCAGCGTTCTAATATTCACAAGCTGAAGAGGCTTTTTCAGTTTGTCATAATTCACAGGCTTGATTATTGTGCTGTTATCAAGGTAAATCGTGTAGAACCAGTGCATGTAGTTCTGAATGAGCTTCGCCGACTTCGCCCAGAAGGAATAGAACTTCTCTTTTCTTCTGTCCCTTGGAAGGGCTCCAAAGAAAAGCGCATAGTCAATATCCCCGATAATCCAGCTTGCCATAAGCCACGGTGCGCCCCCGCTTCTTGCAAGAATTATGTTATCCTTTTCGAGCCACTCTGGAATCTCTTCAAAATTGCTGATTATAACAAAAACCACATCTTTCCTCTTTTTGATCTCCTCCTTAAGTAGCAGGAGAAACTCAAAAGGAGTGTTTATTAAAACCTCATATTTTGCAGTTCTTATTATATATTCAGCCCTCTCGAGGGTGTTATCAAAACCGTGGATCGTCCATATTTCAGGCAAATCTTCTCCATGAACAGATCTATACAGCTCCAAAAATGCCTTCTTAAGCTCTTCAATGTCCGCTATCAGATCTTCTTTAATTTTTTCAAGAACAACCTCGGGATTCACGGGCTTGTATAGTCTCGGTGTGCCGTGCATTATATCAACGAATCCCTTTCTGTGAAGAGAGCTCAATACATCATAAACTCTCGTGTGTGGGATGCCGCTCTCCTTTGTTATATCCGTTGCTTTGCTCGGGCCAAGCTTAAGAAGGGTTATATACGCCAAACTTTCATATTTTGTCAACCCGAGTTTCTGAAGCTTTTCGATGATCTCTTCCTCCTTCATCTCCATACCCCCTCAAATTTTTAAACATATCATAACTAATCTTCACTGGATAAAGTTTAATCATTATTGGTGATATACTCCTACTTAAGGTGTTTTGCATGTATAAGATTTTCGGCTTTAAAGAAGATGAGTACCTCGGCAAGGTTGCAGAAGTGGAGTTTAGCATACCCAAAAGCGGAAGTTATGCCTATCTCCTCGGAAATTTTAATGCCTTCAATGAGGGAAGCTTCCGCATGAAAGAAAAAAGAGGCAGATGGAGTGTAACAATCGAACTTCCAGAGGGGATTTGGTATTACGCCTTTTCCATTGACGGTGTTTTCACATTAGATCCAGAAAACGAGGAAAGACATACATACAGGAGACATTCGTATAAATTTGAACGGACTGTTAATACTGCCACGATATTTTCAGGAGAAAAATTTTATCACAGCACATCCTTAATCTACGTCTATTCGTCTGAAGGTGCAACACATATCCGTCTTAGAGCTATAAAAGGTGCAGCCAAAAAGGTGTTTCTGATTTCTGATCAAAAATATGAGATGGAAAAGAAGGCGCAAGATGACCTCTTTGAATACTTTGAAGCAGTCTTGCCCGGAAAAGACGAACTTGAGTATTATTTCCAAATTCATACGGCAGATGGTATTATTGATTATGGAGACTTTAAGGTGGATTTCAATGAGCAAAAGGGAAGGTTTAAGCCCCCTGTCTGGGTTTTTGATAGGGTCGTCTATCAGATAATGCCAGATCGCTTTGCCAAGGGCAATCCAGAAAACGATCCACACGATTGTATTGAGTTTGGTATCGGTCATTACGGCGGCGATCTTGAGGGAATCATAAAGAAACTTAACCACATTGAAGAACTCGGCGTTAATGCCCTTTACCTAACACCAATATTTGAGTCCATGACATATCACGGCTACGATATCACCGATTATTTCCACGTTGCTGAGAAGTTTGGGGGGGACGAGACATTCAAACAACTGGTTGACGAGCTGAAAAAGAGAGACATCAAACTAATCCTTGATGGGGTTTTTCACCATACAAGCTTTTTCCATCCATACTTCCAAGACATCCTTGAAAAAGGAAAAGAAAGCAAGTACAGAAACTTCTATCGTATCCTTAACTTCCCTGTGGTTTCTGAAGACTTCTTGAAAGCTATCCACTCCAATGAACCTTGGCTTAAAAAGCATCGGGAACTTAAAAAATCCAAATGGAACTATGAAAGTTTCTTTTCAGTCTGGTTAATGCCTCGCTTAAATCATGAAAATCCAGAGGTCAGAATGTTTATACGCACTGTGATAAAATACTGGCTTGAGAAGGGAGCAGATGGGTGGAGGTTAGATGTCGCTCACGGTGTTCCACCAGAAGTATGGCGAGAGATTAGGAAAGACATTCAAGAAGGTGCATACCTTATAGGAGAAGTCATGGACGATGGTCGTTTATGGCTCTTTGACAAGTTCCACGGAACAATGAACTACCCTTTGTATGAGGCACTTTTGAGATTCTTTGTTTACGATGAAATTACTGCCGAAGAATTCCTCAACTGGCTTGAGCTTTTGAGTGTTTATTACGGACCGGCAGAATACACCATGTACAATTTTCTTGACAACCATGATGTGGAGCGCTTTTTAGGACTCGTTAGAGATAAAAGGAAATATCTCTGTGCCCTAACATTTCTGATGACATACAAGGGAATTCCAGCTATATACTACGGCGACGAGGTTGGCTTAGAGAACATGAACGTTCCCTCTATGGAAGTATCAAGGACACCCATGAAGTGGGACGCAAATAAGTGGGATAAAGAGCTCCTCAAAGCTACAAAGGAGCTGATAAGCCTAAGAAAGACAAGCAAAGCTTTGCAGAAAGGTATTTTTAAACCGGTTAAGTTCAAAGATAAACTGCTTGTCTATAAAAGGACATTAGACAATGAAAGCATTTTAGTGGCAATCAACTATTCAGAGAAAAAGTATCATCTAAGTCTACCGTCTTCCTTTGAGCTGCTCTTCCAAAATGGATCCTTTAACGAAGCAAACATGCAATTGGGCCCATTTTCCAGTATTGTTGCTAAAGGATTGTAGTCTGCAGCTAAACTTGATGACAGCGCTTAGTTCTGGAAAATACTACCGTGAAATTCAAGCTGAGGCTTTTTCCAACCAATGCCTTATCTTCCTATTCTTGACATTATTGCTCCTTTTAGTGCATATGTCAATTCACAGACAATAGAGCGTAAGGTATATATATCACTGAGAATGATACCTACTTTGAAATGTTCAATTGGGGTGAAGGTAGATGAAAAAAGCACTATTTGCTTTATTGTTAGTTGCTGTATTAGCAGTTGCTGTTGTAGCGAGTGGATGCATTGGAGGCGGAACAACCACTCCAACCACATCGAGCCCTACCCAAACCACTACTTCTGAAACAACATCATCTCCTACCAAGACCACTACAAGCTCCCCAACTGAAACTACTACCACAACCACAACTGAAACTGAAAAAGTACCAAGCGGAAAAGTTGTGATATGGCATGCTATGCAACCAAATGAGGCGCAGGTTTTTGAATCGATAATTGAAGAGTTCATGGCAGAGTACCCAAGCATCGAGATAGTTCTTGAGCAGAAACCGAATCTTGAAGATGCCCTTAAAGCAGCGATTCCAGCTGGTCAAGGCCCTGACTTATTCATTTGGGCCCATGATTGGATTGGAAAATTTGCAGAAGCGGGCTTACTTGAGCCAATCGATGAATACATAACCCCAGATATCCTTGATAAGTTCAGCGGAATGGCAAGGGGAGCAATTGACTATGGTGGGCACTACTACGCGATGCCATTCGCAGCTGAAACAGTTGCAATCATATACAACAAGAAGATGATCAGCGAACCACCAAAGACTTTTGACGAGATGAAGGCAATCATGGAGAAGTACTACAAACCAGATGAAGAGAAATATGGAATTGCCTATCCGATAAATGCCTACTTCATCTCAGCTTGGGCTCATGCATTTGGAGGATACTACTTCGATGACAAAACAAAGCAGCCAGGATTGGACAAGCCAGAGACAATCAAGGGATTTGAATTCTTCTTCAAGAACATCTTCCCGTACATGGCACCCACAGGCGACTACAACACCCAACAGGCAATATTCCTTGAGGGAAGAGCTCCAATGATGGTCAACGGTCCATGGAGCATTGGAAGCGTTAAAGATGCAGGAATCGACTTTGGTGTTGCCCCACTTCCACCAATAATTGAAAATGGGAAGAAGTATTATCCAAGACCATACGGTGGAGTTAAGCTCATTTACTTCGCAAAAGGCATAAAGAACAAGGATGCAGCATGGTTCTTTGTCAAGTGGTTCACAACAAACCCAGAAGTTGCTAAAACATTAGCAAAGGAGCTCGGTTATATTCCAGTCCTTAAGGAAGTCCTAAACGACCCAGAAATTCAGAGCGATCCTGTTCTATATGGATTTGGTAAGGCAGTTGAATATGCAATTCCAATGCCAAAGAGCCCAGAGATGGGAAGTGTCTGGGGACCTGTTGATACTGCAATCACAGAAATCCTCAAAGATCCTCAAAACGCCGATATACCGGCAATTCTGAAGGCGCAAAACGAGGAGATACTAAAAGCAATTAGCGGAGGCTGAGACTCCTCTTTTTTGTTTAATTTTATGAATGAGGTGAAAAATGATGAAAAAGACAACAGTAGTTGCACTGTTTCTAATTCTTCCGGGCATAGTTGCATTCCTCACATTCAACTTGTGGCCGATAGTTTATTCAATATATATTGCATTCACAAATGCCCAGCTTGGAAACTTCCCCATTGAGTCCACTAAACAGTTGCAGTTTGTTGGATTGGAGAATTTTAAATGGGCGTTGAGTGACGAAAAATTTAGACGAGCCTTTCTATGGACATGGTTTTTTGTGCTTACAAGTGTGACACTGAAAGTTTCTTCTGGGATATTCCTGAGCATTTTGTATAACAATAAATATGTGAGAGGCAGACTTTTTTATAGATCTCTTCTAATAATCCCCTGGGCGTTGCCTTTGCTCTTTTCAATCACCGTTTGGAGATTTATGTTCGATCCTGTTTTTGGACCAATAAATATTGTACTAAAGTCACTTGGGATTTCAAATCCTCCAAACTGGATCAATGATCCATGGTGGGGGTTTATAGCCCTTAACATAATCGAGGTCTGGCTTGCATATCCATTCATGATGACGGTAATCACAGCTGCTCTGCAATCAGTTCCGGATACCCTAATTGAAGCAGCAATAATTGATGGAGCAACATACTGGCAACGTTTGAGACATGTTGTAATCCCGATAGTTAGCAAACCCATAGCCTTTGCCACAATTCTAACATCAGCAGCAAGCTTCCAGTACTTTATGGTACCCTATCTCTACAACGCCGGGCTCTTCGAGGACAAGTTCCTCCTGCTATACGGATTCAGAAAGGCATTCGGAGCATCACCACATTACGGAAGAGCTGCGGCAATAATGGTAATTGCAACCCTTGTCTTAGCGGTTTACATGTACGTCAACGTTAAAATAACAAAGCTACAGGAGGGTGCCAAGGGATGAATATCAGATTGCCAAAAAGGAGGGGCGAAGTCATTAAGGCATTCGCAGTAACTTTAGTGGCCATTCTTATAATGTTCGTTATTCTCTTCCCAGTCTACTACATCTTTACAGTCTCTATAAAACCGGTTTCAACTTTAGCAACTACTGAGCTTACACTAATTCCCAAAAACATAACTGCTGAAGCGTATAAAGAAGTCCTCTTTGGATTTGAAGGTAGCAAAATTTCAGCAAACTTTACTGGAAAAATGGAAGGAAATGGAAAACTTGATGGAAACATCTTGTATGTGACAAACGGAAGGATAATAGGGACAGTAAAGGCAGGACCATTCACAGCGTTAAGATTTGAAATTCCTTTTAAGGAGGTCAAATTTAGAGTCGGACAGAACGGCTCCAAAGAGGGGCCGTTTAATGGAGAAATCACCGGTGCCTTTAGATTAACGAGGATCAACAAAGACGGCTCTATAGGTTTCGCTGTGGTGAAGAATGTCAAATTGGAAAATGGAAGAATCAATGGGATTACAGTTAGCGGGACAATGGAAAGATACATAGTAGCACGAAACACAGGAGCTGTAGAGATAACCGCAGTTGGGAAGTTTGTTAACTCAGTGTTCTTTGGTCACCTTAAGAACAGCCTGTTCATAGCAGGATTTACAGTGATACTAACATTGTTCTTTGTGATCCCTGCAGCATATGCCTTTTCAAGGCTTAAGTTCTTCGGAAGAGAGCACGTCCTGTACTTCTACTTGATGTTCACCCAAGTAGCTGGAGGTCTGGGGATAGCGGGATTAATAGCCCTCTACGGCATGATTGTCAAACTTGGACTATACGACAAACTGCCCGTTCTGTCCCTTATATATGCAGCAGGAAGTGTTCCGTTCAATACATGGCTTCTTAAAGGATACATAGACTCAATAAGTCCAGATTTCGATGAAGCAGCTCTTGTGGATGGAGCGAGTTACCTACAGATCATCAGGTATGTTCTCCTGCCCATGGCGCTTCCTGGAATAGCCACTGTAGCAATTTTTGCATTTATCGGGGGATGGACAGAATTCATCTTGGCAAATCTTCTACTTACAGAGGCGAATCAACCACTTTCAGTTTGGATTTACCTCCTCATGGGAGGAATTGGAAGAGGGATTGACTGGAATTATTTTGCAGCTGCTGCATTGCTGTTCGCGTTACCGGTATTTATAATGTTTATGTTAGCTCAAAACTACGTCAGAAGTGGTCTGACAGTTGGAGGATTAAAAGAATGAGGTGAATGGAATGAGGAAGGTGTTTTCCATACTTGCAATTTTTTTAGTTCTCTTCAGCACTTTGGCAGTTCCAGCCAAGGGTGAAGAACCAAAGCCGCTAAATGTTATAATAGTGTGGCACCAGCATCAGCCATATTACTATGACCCAATTCAAGATATATACACAAGACCATGGGTTAGGCTTCATGCGGCAAACAACTACTGGAAGATGGCGTATTATCTGAGCAAGTATCCCGAAGTACACGCTACAATCGATTTGTCCGGTTCATTAATTGCTCAATTAGCAGATTACATGAACGGTAAAAAAGACACATACCAGATAATCACAGAGAAGATTGCGAATGGAGAGCCATTAAGCATAGACGACAAGTGGTTTATGCTCCAAGCACCTGGAGGATTCTTTGACCACACCATTCCATGGAATGGAGAACCAGTTACAGACAAAAACGGAAACCCAATAAGGAGCTTCTGGAAGCGCTATACAGAACTCAAAGACAAGAGAAACAAAGCATTTGCAATGTATGGGGGCTTGCCATTAGATGAGCAAAAAAAGAAAATTACCTCTGAATTCACAGAACAGGATTACATTGATCTTGCAGTTCTCTTCAACTTAGCCTGGATCGACTACAATTACATAATGATGCACGATGACCTGAAAGCAATCTATGAAAAGAGAAACACTGGAGGCTACACGAGAGACGACGTTAAGACGGTATTGCAGCATCAGATGTGGCTTCTCAACCACACATTTGAAGAGCACGAAAAGATAAACCTCCTTTTAGGCAATGGCAATGTTGAAGTCACAGTCGTTCCGTATGCTCATCCGATTGGACCAATTCTCAACGACTTCGGCTGGGAAAGCGATTTTGATGCCCACGTTAAGAAAGCTGATGAGTTATACAAAAAATATCTTGGTGGAGGGAAAGTCGAGCCAAAGGGCGGATGGGCTGCTGAGAGTGCTTTAAATGACAAAACACTGGAGATTTTAGCAGAAAATGGCTGGCAGTGGGTCATGACGGATCAGCTTGTTCTTGAGAGAATGGGAATTCCCTACAGCATTGAAAATTACTACAAGCCTTGGGTCGCCGAATTTAATGGAAAGAAGATTTATCTCTTCCCAAGAAATCACGACTTAAGCGATAGGGTTGGTTTCAGGTACAGCGGAATGAACCAATATGAAGCTGTTGAAGACTTTATCAACGAGCTCTTGAAGATCCAAAAACAGAACTACGACGGCAGCTTGGTATACGTTGTAACGCTTGATGGGGAGAATCCATGGGAGCACTATCCATACGATGGCAAGATCTTCCTTGAACAGCTGTATAAAAGGCTCACTGAACTCCAAAAGCAGGGGCTAATTAGAACCCTGACACCAAGCGAGTACATACAGCTCTATGGCGACAAGGCAAACAAGCTGACTCCAAAAGAGCTCAAACGCTTAGATTTGTCAACAGAGAACAAAGCGAAGAAGCTCCTTGAGGCCAAAAGTCTGAACGAGCTCTATGACATGGTCGGCGTTACGGAACCACAGCAATGGATTGAGTCAAGCTGGGTTGATGGAACACTTTCAACTTGGATAGGTGAGCCGCAAGAAAATATCGCATGGTATTGGCTCTACTTGGCAAGAAAAGCCCTCTTTGAAAACAAGGACAAGATGTCTCCAGAAGAGTGGAACAAAGCTTATGAATACCTGCTGAGAGCCGAAGCAAGCGATTGGTTCTGGTGGTACGGGAACGATCAGGACAGCGGTCAGGATTACACATTTGACCGCTATCTTAAAACATATCTGTATGGGATTTACAAGCTCGCAAATATCAAGCCTCCAAGCTATCTTTACGGAAACTACTTCCCAGATGGACAACCATATCGCGTGAGAGAACTCTCTGGGCTCGGAGAAGGAGAGAAAAAAACATATTCAAGCCTCTCAACTTCCGCAAAGGAAGTCGAAGTTTACTTTGACAAGGATGGAATGCACTTTGTAATTAAAGGAGCTCCAGAGCAATTTGAGATAAGCATTTACGAAAAAGGAAAAATAATCGGAAATACATTTACGCTACTTCAAGGAACACCAAAATATGAATACAGTTTGTTCCCATATATCAAGGACAGCATAGGGCTCATGATTACCAAGCATGTGGTTTACAAAGATGGAAAGGCTGAAATTTACAAAGCAAAAGACTACGAAACGAGCGAAAAAGTTGGAGAGGCAACAGTGAAAAAGCTCAGCGACGGTGTTGAGATAGTTGTGCCCTTTGACTACATTGAAACGCCAGAAGACTTTTACTTTGCAGTTTCGACGGTTAAAGATGGCAACCTTGAAGTCATAACAACACCTGTTGAACTTAGGCTCCCAATGGAAGTTAAAGGGATTCCAATAGTTGACATAACAGACCCTGAAGGCGATGACTACGGTCCAGGAACCTACACATATGCCACAGATAAAGTGTTTGTTAAAGGAGCGTTTGACCTGCTTCGCTTTAGAATGCTCGAACAAACAGATGCATATGTCATGGAATTCTACTTTAAGGAGCTTGGGGATAATCCATGGAACGGTCCAAATGGTTTCAGCTTACAGATAATTGAAGTGTACTTCGACTTCAAAGAGGGTGGAAACACATCAGCAATCAAAATGTTTCCAGATGGACCGGGAAGCAATGTGCAACTTGACCCAGACCATCCATGGGATGTGGCATTTAGAATTGCTGGGTGGGACTACGGAAACATAATCGTGCTATCCAACGGGACTGCTATCCAAGGAGAGCTTCAAATTTCAGCGGATCCAGTTAAGAACGCAATAATCGTAAGGGTTTCCAAGAAGTATCTTCAGATTAATGAGGATTATGGACTTTATGGCGCTGTACTTGTAGGTTCTCAGGATGGCTATGGCCCAGACAAATGGAGACCAGTGGCAGTTGAAGCAGAACAGTGGAAGATTGGTGGAGCTGAGCCAGATGCCGTGATAAACAATGTTGCTCCTCGCGTCATGGATCTCCTTGCTCCAAAAGGATTCAAACCAACACAGGAAGAGCAGTTAAAGAGCTATGATGCAAAGAACATCAAGCTTGCCACAGTTAGGATGCTCCCACTGCTCAAAACAGGAATCGTCATCAAAGATCCAGAAGGAGATGACCATGGTCCAGGTACTTATACCTATGCAACAAACAAGGTGTTCGTTCCACACCACTTGGATCTTCTCAAGTTCAAGATGACGGAAGAGGATGAGTACTGGAAGCTTGAGTTCTACTTCAAGGAGCTTGGAGACAACCCATGGAACGGTCCGAATGGATTCAGTCTGCAAATCATTGAAGTTTATTTTGACTTCAAAGAAGGAGGGAACACATCAGCAATCAAAATGTTCCCAGACGGACCAGGTTCAAACGTTGATCTTGATCCAAATCATCCATGGGACGTTGCACTGAGAATAGCCGGCTGGGACTACGGAAACATAATCGTTGTGCCTGGTGAGAAGCCAATTCAAGGAGAACTAAAGATATCAGCGGATCCAACAAGAAATGCAATCATTGTCGAGCTACCTAAGAAGTACCTTCAGATTAATGAAGATTATGGTCTCTATGGGGCAGTGCTTGTAGGCTCTCAGGATGGCTATGGCCCAGACAAATGGAGACCAGTTGCTGTCCAAGCTGAAGAGTGGAAAGGAGGCGGGGCAGAACCCGATGCAGTCATAAACAACGTTGCACCAAGGGTTTATGATCTTTTGGTTCCAGAAGGATACAAGCCAACGCAAGAGGAAATGCTAAGCAGCTATGATGCAAAAGCCGGAAAAAGGGCTGTTGTTCTCATGATTCCAATAATAAAGGGAACAAAGAGTGAAGAAAAGCCGACGCCAACTGAAACAAAAACGGAAACAACTACCACTAAAGCGACTACTACCACAACACAAACCACAACTACCAAAGAAACAAAAACAACTACAACAAGCACTCCCAGCAAAACAACAACTTCACCAACTCCAAGCGAGACTTCACCAACTGAGAGCGGAATCTGCGGACCAGCATTGATTATTGGGCTCGCATTGCTACCAGTATTGCTTAAGAGAAAGAGATAACGCTTTCATTTCTTATTTCTTTATTGTGGAACCTTAACACTAAACATCAAAACTTATTTATATCATGACACCCTTCATGTTTACTAAAAGTAAACACAAACTGAGGTGGACTTGATGGCAGAGGTTAAGTTGATAAATGTGTGGAAAAAGTTTGGCGAAGTAACTGCAGTTCAGGATATGAGTCTTCATGTAAAAGATGGAGAATTCATGATTCTTCTCGGTCCAAGTGGTTGTGGAAAAACAACGACACTCAGAATGATCGCTGGATTAGAGGAACCAACAAAAGGACAGATATATGTTGGGGACAAATTAGTGGCTGATCCTGAAAAGGGTATCTTTGTTCCCCCAAAGGATAGAGATATCGCAATGGTTTTCCAGAGCTATGCTCTGTATCCTCATATGACTGTTTATGATAACATAGCATTTCCACTTAAACTTAGAAAAGTTCCAAAACAGGAGATAGACAGGAGAGTCAGAGAAGTTGCAGAAATGTTGGGTTTAACTGAGCTTTTAAAGAGAAAACCCAGAGAATTAAGCGGTGGACAAAGACAGAGAGTCGCCCTTGGAAGGGCAATAGTAAGGCAACCTCAGGTTTTTCTTATGGATGAGCCATTAAGTAACTTGGATGCAAAGCTTAGAGTCAGAATGAGAGCTGAATTAAAGAAATTGCAAAAGCAACTCGGTGTTACCACAATTTACGTGACCCACGATCAAGTTGAAGCTATGACAATGGGGGACAGGATAGCTGTAATTAATGCAGGTGTTCTGCAGCAAGTTGGAACGCCAGATGAAGTTTACAACAAGCCAGCAAATGTTTTTGTTGGTGGCTTTATTGGCTCACCAGCAATGAACTTCCTTGATGCATCAGTTGTTGAGGATGAAAGAGGAGTTTGGGTGGATTTTGGTGAATTTAAGCTCAAACTTCTTGAAGATCAAGCAGAAGTGCTGAGAGAGCTGGGTTACATAGGAAAAGAAGTCATCTTTGGTATAAGACCAGAAGACCTCTACGATGCAATGTTTGCCCAAGTTAAAATTCCAGGAGAAAACATGATCAGGGCAATGGTTGATATCGTAGAAAACTTAGGCAGCGAAAGGATTGTTCACTTAAGGGTAGGGAATCTAACATTTGTTGGTGCATTCCATGCCGAATCAATGGTAAAAGAAGGTCAAGAAATTGACGTAGTGTTTGACATGAAGAAAGTACACATCTTCGATAAAAAGACTGAAAAAGCAATTTTCTAAAGATTTTTAAGTTCTTTTTCTTTTCTCTTAATCATGTACGAGAAACTTGCAGAATACTTTGCGCAAAAAGTTAAAAGAGGAAAAATCATAGAAATCGGAATTGGCTTTAATTTTAAAGTTGCGTTAAAGTTAAAAGAGCTGGGATTTGATGTCGTAGTCATTGACTGGAACCCGAAAGCTGTTGAAAGGGCAAAAGAGATAGGACTAAACGCCATTGTTGATGACATTTTTAACCCTCGGCTTGAAATTTACAAACAAGCGAAAGCCATGTACTCAATCAGACCAACACCAGAAATGATGCCCTACTTATTAAAGCTCGCTAAGACCATTAAAGTCCCCCTATACATTGTGCCTTTTTCCACAGATGTTGTTCCAATAGAGATGAGGCTCGAAAATTATAGGGGACTGGCAATTTACAAGTGGGAGGCTAAAGATATATAAAGCTAAGCCATACATTAACTTGGTGGTGTTATGAAGCTCTTTGGAACAGCTGGAATTAGGGGCCCTATTGACTCCAAAGTAACCCCAGAACTGGCATTAAACGTTGGAAAAGCCTTGGGGACATACATTAATTCTGGGAAGGTTGTAATTGGTAGGGATGCCAGAACTTCAAGTGTAATGCTGGAGAATGCCCTCATAAGCGGGTTGCTGAGCACAGGATGTGATGTGATAGAGCTGGGCTTAATACCAACTCCCATGCTTGCTTGGGCAACTAACAAGTTAGGCGATGCAGGGGTTATGATAACTGCCTCACATAACCCCCCAACAGACAACGGAATCAAGGTATTTAACGAAAATGGTGTTGAATTCTACCTGGAACAGGAAGAAGAGCTTGAAAGAATAATCTTCTCCCAAAGCTACAAAATAGCAAAATGGGATGAAATAGGGGAAGTTAAAAAGCTGGATTTAAAAGAAAGATACATAAATGCAGTGCTAAAATTTGTGGAACATGAAACGAATCTCACGGTTCTGTATGATGGGGCGAATGGAACCGGCAGTATGATAGCCCCATACCTCCTAAGGGAAATGGGGGCAAGAGTAATCTCAATTAATGCTCATTTGGATGGACACTTTCCGGGTAGAAAACCAGAGCCAAGGTATGAGAACATTGCATATCTTGGAGATCTCGTTAGACAACTGGGTGTTGATTTAGCAATAGCTCAAGATGGTGACGCCGATAGGATAGCAGTTTTTGATGAAAAGGGAAACTACATTCCAGAGGATACACTAATCGCACTCTTTGCCAAACTCTATGTGGAAGAAAACAAAGGTGGGGTCGTTGTTACATCAATAAATACGAGCTTTAGAATCGATAAGGTTGTCCAAGATGCAGGGGGAAAGGTTTATCGTGTACCATTAGGTCAGCTCCATGATGGTATAAAGAAATATCATGCAATTTTTGCTGCCGAACCTTGGAAGTTCATTCATCCAAAATTTGGAATGTGGATTGATAGCTTTGTAACGATGGGGCTTCTAATCAAGCTGATTGACGAAGAAAAGAGACCTCTTTCAGAGATCGTTAAAGATATACCTCAGTATCCGTTGATAAAGAAGAATGTTAAATGTCCAGACGAGCTGAAGCCAAAAGTTATGGAAGTTGCAAGAAATGAGCTTGAAAGAAAGCTGAAAGACGAGATTAAAGAAGTTCTCACAATTTCTGGAGTAAGGTTCAATCTTAAAGATGGATCATGGGTTTTGGTAAGACCCTCTGGAACAGAACCGAAAATCAGAGTTGTTGTGGAAGGACAGACAGAAAAGAAAATGAGGAAACTATTTGAATTAGCCTATGGCATAGTTTCAAAGGCTCTGACCTCCTCCCTGCCGTGAACGGCGAGGGTTCAGCTTAATCCCTCGCCAGTGAGGGGGAGGTTTGAGGAGCTTCATAGCCTAAATTCAGCCCCTCTGGCTCGGTCTTGAGCCAGTTACCCCTACCTGCCGTTAAACCCGGCAGGCTCGGGGTTATGGTTTTCACGATCTTCCTCAGAATATTAAACGCTCCTACCAAATCAGCATTCATTACAACACCCTCTCTGCGACACTTAAACAAACCTCTAAAAATACGTCCGTTTGGATGGCGTTGGCCACAGAGAGGGCAGGATTGAGAAGTAAAAGCCTCATCCGTAATTATAACAGAAATACCATACTCCTCAGCAACTTCCCTAAGTCGTTTAATGACGTAATTAAAACGCCAAACATGAGAGAGGAGAAAGTTTTGCTTTCTGCCCTTATCGGAATTTCTTGCAATTTCTTTGGGATAACCGACCACGATTTTTGAGACTCCCAAATAGTAGAGTCTTTCAACAGTCCGCCTAACTGCAGTATTAATGTAATGCTTCGCCTGGAGTTTTATCTTCTCATGCATTTTCTTAAGTCTTCTACTCTTTTTTGAACCTGACTTATTGATTTTAGACTGATACTCAGCAATCCTCTTCTGCCAGTAAAAGGCTATGCTTTTTAGTGGTCTGCCATTCACAAGAAAGCTTTTACCGTTCTCAACGTAAACAGCCATTAAATTGTTTACGCCCAAATCTACCCCAGCAGTTAAGTTACCTTCTGGTTCTCTTGGTTGTTTAACCCATTTTCCTCCGATTAGTTTCTCCTCTACGTTAAAGTTAATGTGAGCATACCACTTTCTCTTAGCGTCATCGTAAACGATTTCTAACCTCCCCTGCCTGCCCTTCCAGTGAATTCTCCCCTTGAATTGAATCCTCAGTCTACCAAATTTTCCGAGCCTCCTCAGCTTGATAACATTTCCTTCAATCCGATACTGGTCGTTCCTGAGAGGAATGATGAAAAGTTTTTCGCCGTTTTCTTCCTTGACGAATTTCGGTGGCTTGGGCTTGAACCACCCGGGAAGTTCTCTGGACTTTTTCTTCTTGTTAAGTTTGAAGAAGCTTCTCCAAGCTTCGGCATTCTTTCTTGCCAATTGCTGAACTGTTGAACCACCAATCCAATCTTTAAAGCAGTAATAAGCCTCTTTTTCCGTTCCGTTAAAGTCTATTTTCCCGAATTCCTTGAATTGCTTTAGTCTCTGGTAGTTAATTTTGTTCCAGATTATGGCTGTAGCTTGAGCTAACTCGAACAAAATCTTTTCTTGTTCCTTTGAAGGTTGAAGTTTTACCGTTACTGTTCGCCTCATTCCTCTTCCCGTTCGACTTTTTTAATCCAGTCAAGGATTGCCTGTTCGGCAGCAATGCTCAAAGCTCCCCTTCTATCCCCATAGAGTTTTTTGACAAGTTCTCTGAACTTTTTCTCTACATCATCTCGGAGATAAATATCTATTCTACCCACTATTAACCACCCAATAGTGAGTATGAGTGTTAAACTATTTAAACTTTAAACTTTTTGACTTTCCTCCAAAAGTGCTGAATTTTTAGTTTTTATGTCCCACCCTAAAGGGCGAGGCTTGAAAAAAGAAAAAATCACAAAGTTCAAACCCACCTAGCTGGTCTCAATGTTTTCAATCTTATTTCTTTTCCAATTGTGACTCTAAAACCCTCTTTTGCAACAAGGGTTTTCACTCCAGTAACATTTTCGATAAACTTTGCTTCCTTATACGGATTTGCAAAGTGCATCTTCATGCCTATGTGGTTCATAATCAGCAATTCCGGCTTATCCTTCATGCCCTTCAACATGTAAATCACATCCTCTGTGCACAGATGGTATGGAATTCTCATGTCTTTGGGTCGGGTTATAGCAGCTATCATGACCCTTGCGCCCTCATGCCACTTCTTGAGTTCATCAAAGTACTGAGTATCGGGGATGTAGGATATGTCTCCATGCTTAGTCCTAAGCCGAAAACCAATGGTTGTGGGGTCTGCATGCATCGCAGGCGTTATTATCATTTCTTCCTCCCCAAGGATGAATTTATCACCGGGATTTGGAGTGTGGATTTCTTCCAATGAATCGAGATGGTACTGTGAAACTGCAGGTGTGTGACTTTCATCTCCATGGACAACGCTTTTAGATGCTATTAAAATTCCCCTTTTTCTTGTCACTCCCATAGTTATGCCCTCAAGCATAACCTCAACATCATTGCAGTGATCTGTATGCCTGTGGGACACAAAGAGAACATCAATTCGTCTTGGGTCGATTTTGTACCGCCAAGCCCTTACAAGTGCTCCAGGACCTGGATCGACATAGATTTTCTTGCTCGCTTTTATGAAGAATCCGCCTGTAGAACGAGTTTGTGTTATTGTTATGAATCTGCCTCCACCACTGCCCAGAAATGTTATCTCTATCATGCCTTTACCTCCTATTCTTTTTTCAGATGTTAAATGTTTGCATCAGATAGTATATAAGACATTCTACAGAATTCTCAATATACTAATTAAGAAAACAAGATCTCACTAATGAAGTAGAGAGTATTACACAAATTAACACTTGCTTTTTGTTGTTTTCCATTTTGAACATATAGTTTTAAAGCATGAAATGTAATTTGAAACATGATGTTCGATTTAGGTGTTTAGATAATAAAGTATAGTGTTAAATCTTTGCAGTTTCAGAAACATTTTTATATGAAATTTAATTTATTAACTTATGCAAAAAAACTTTTGGAGGGTGGCTTGAATGGAGCAAAAACCATATATACCTCCCGAAAAATCACTACCGGAGTACACAATAAAAGCATTTATTTTGGGTGTTGTTCTTTCCATAATAATGGGTGCAGCAAACGCATATCTTGGAATGTATGCAGGTATGACTGTAAGTGCAAGCATTCCAGCAGCAGTTATTTCAATGGCAATTCTAAGACTCTTCAAAGATAAGAACATTTTGGAGAACAATATGGTTCAAACAGCAGCATCTGCAGGAGAATCATTGGCTGCAGGTATAATCTTCACACTTCCAGCATTAATAGTCCTCAACTACTACACTGAATTCCCCTACTACCTTGTCACAATAATTGCAGCCCTCGGTGGTTCATTAGGTGCTCTCTTCACAGTTGTCCTCAGAAGAGCATTTATTGTTGAAGAAAAGCTCCCATATCCAGAAGGAACAGCCTGTGCAGAAGTGCTAATCGCTGGAGACAAGGGTGGATCACATGCAAAGCCAATCTTTTACGGTGGACTCTTTGGAGGTCTCTATAAGCTTCTTGGAAGCTCTGGTCTTTGGGCAGGGACTGTTGAAACAGCAAAAATGGTTGGCTCAAGAGTACTCTACATAGGAAGCGACCTTTCAGCGGCTTTAATAAGCGTTGGTTATATTGTTGGATTAAATATTGCATTCCTCGTTTTCCTTGGTGGAGCTATTGCATGGTTTATTGCTATTCCTATCTATGCCGCTAAAACTGGAAATCCAAATGGACTAAGTGCAATCGATCTCGCATGGACAATCTGGAGCACCAAGATTAGATACATGGGAGTTGGCGCAATGGTAGTCGGTGGGCTTTGGAGCCTTGTAAAGCTCAGAGGACCAATCATTAGGGGAATAAAAGCCGGTCTTGAGGTTGCAAAAAGGAGACAAGCTGGAGAAAGCGTTCTCAGAACAGAAGAAGACTTGCCACTTAACTACGTTATAATACTTATTATTGCATTCGTTGTGCCTTTGTTCCTGCTCTACTTACACATCATAAACTCAGTTGGGATTGCTGCAGTCATGGCAATAATACTCCTAATAGTTGGATTCCTCGGAAGCTCAATAGCCGGTTACTTGGCGGGTGTCGTTGGTTCATCAAATAATCCAGTTTCAGGTATCACCATTATGAGCCTTCTCTTTACAGCTCTAGTGCTTAAAGCTCTTGGACTCAGTGGAATTGAAGGAATGGCAGCAACAATTTTAGTTGCGGCAGTTATCTGTACAGCAGCAGCAATTGCTGGAGATACCATGCAAGATTTAGCAACAGGTTATTTAGTCGGTGCAACACCAAAGAGACAGCAGATATTTGAGATTATTGGCACTTTCTTCGCTGCATTAGTCATGGCCCCAGTCCTTAACCTACTTATTAAAGCCTATGGTATAGCAGGAACACCCACTGCAAAAGCAAACGCACTTCCAGCTCCTCAAGCATTCTTAATGGCCAAGGTTACAGAGGGTGTCTTCAAAGGAACACTTGAGTGGAACATGGTTTACATCGGTGCTGGAATTGCAATTGTTCTTATAATTCTCGATGAAATTTTAGCAATGAAAAAGTCAAAGTTCAGAACACCAGTTATGCCAGTTGCAGTTGGAATTTATCTCCCACTCAGCTTAGGCATTCCAATTTTCATCGGAGGTATCACAAGACACTTAGTTAACAAAGCAAGAGGAAGTAAAGTTGAAGAAAAGCCAACCGATGCAGGAGTTCTTGGAGCAGCTGGTTTAATAGCCGGTGAGGCAATAATGGGAATATTCTTTGCAGCACTCATCGTCGCAAACAAAGCACCATCAATTGGCTTTAGCAGCAACATATTAGGAATTCTGCTCCTCGTAGGGCTCTTAATCTGGCTCTACATAACAGGCAAGGAAGAGTAACCGCTTTCTTTTTCTTTTCAACTTTTAGATTTTATAACGCTGGAGGAAATTATCATGGAAGACTATCTAAACCTTGTTCCAGTACGCAATGAAAAGGTCGAGCTCAGAAAGGTGGAGGGCAGGTACTACCTCCTCATCCCGATGGACTCGAAGCTCGACTTTCTCGCGAGGAAGCTCCACGGAGACTACAGGAGGATCGAGCTCGACGAAATAGGCGCCTACACGTGGGAGCTCTGCGACGGAAGGAGAACCGTGAGGGAAATAGGGAAGGCCCTGAGGGCCCGCTTTGGGAATGAAGTCGAGCCCCTCTACGAGCGCCTTGTGACGTTTCTCATTAAACTAAGGAAAAGATATTTAGTTGAGTTTAAAAGATTAGACGAGATAGTTTAGGTGGTGGTCGAAATGAGCGAAACCCTCGAAAAAGTTTCCCTGGAGATAGAAAAGCTCCGTGATGAGATGGTCAATACTCTCGTCGAACTAATAAAAATTCCCGCCATAAGCCCCGACTACGGCTACGAGGGAGAATATGACAAGGCTCAGAAGCTGCTTGAAATAATAAAGGGCTGGGGTTTTGATAGGATTGAGCGTTATGATGCCCCGGATGAGAGGGCTAAAAACGGAGTAAGACCGAACATTTTGGCTTATTATTATGGAGAAAACCAAGAAGCACCGCGCTTATGGATTCTCACCCACTTAGATGTAGTCCCGCCCGGGGAGGGGTGGACTGTAACGGAACCATTCAAGCCAGTCATTAAAGATGGGAAAATTTATGGAAGGGGAAGCGAGGACAACGGGCAGAGCATGGTTGCCTCACTGTATGCAGTTAAAGCACTAATGAATCTTGGCATAAGACCAAGGAGGACAATAATCCTTGCATTTGTAAGTGATGAGGAAACAGGAAGCGAATACGGAATAAAATGGCTCATGAAGAACCACCCAGAACTCTTCAGAAAAAACGACCTCGTATTAGTACCAGATGGTGGAAACCAAGAAGGAACATTCATAGAAATAGCAGAAAAGAGCATACTCTGGATGAAAATTAAATTTAAGGGAAAGCAAGTCCATGCAAGCATGCCTGATAAAGGCATTAACGCTCACCGTATTGCTTTAGAATATGGCTATAAGCTCGACAAACTCCTCCATGAGAAATATGATGCAAAGGATGAAATCTTTGACCCACCTGAGAGCACTTTCGAGCCAACTATGGGTGGAAATCCATCAGATGCCCCAAACATAGCCCCAGGGGAGCATGAGATAGTATTTGACTGTAGAGTTCTGCCCAAGTACAATCTTGATGACATTTTAAATGATTTTAGAGAGCTTGCAAAAGAAATGGAAGAAAAGTACAGAGGGGCAAAAATTGAGATTGAAGTTATGCAGAGGGTTGATGCCCCAGAGCCAACACCAAAAGATAGCGAAATAGTGAAATTGCTCCAAGAAGCGATTAAAGTCCTAAGAAACAAGGAAGCCAAAGTTGGAGGAATCGGGGGAGGAACTTTTGCAGCTTACTTCAGAATGCTTGGAATCCCTGCAGTTGTGTGGTGTACATGCGATGAAACGGCACACCAGCCAAATGAGTACGCTAAAATAGACAACATAGTTGAGGACGCAAAAGTTATGGCAATTTTAGCCCTATTATGACTTCCGCTCATCTTTCACTTTACAAATTTTGAAGCAATACACACATTGATCACAAAACCAAAGTCAAGGATTATTCTATCCGCATAGGGGCATAACAAGCATTCAGCATCATCAATAGGGATGCCACCATAGTAGTGCTCAAACATCTCAATAACATCTTCACTTAAATGATCGACAACTTTCCCACAAGGGAGCACTAATCGTGAACCATATATGTTTTGTGTCTTTGTTCTCACCATGCAGTTCACCATTTTGTTATATTATCCTCATCATATATAACTATTTTTATACATATTTTGCAAACTTCTGTTAATGGTAAGCAAAATTTGAAAAACCCAAGATATAGCAGATAGTGAGAGTGAGAACATGAAAATGATAGGACTAAAAATAGAGGAAGCTCTGAAAATCTTCCCCGAGCTTCAAAAATATATAAAAAATGGCAAGCTTGACTTCAGCAGCAGAGAAGCGCGGATTCTATACAATAAGGCAGTTGCGAAAGCCGTTTTTGACCTCAAGATAGAATATCATCCAAAGGGCTTGATAACCCCTCCAATTTCACGATACATTTTTCTAAAGACATTTTTGAGAGGTGGAGAAAAAGTCCTCGAAATTGGAACTGGTCATTCTGCATTGATGGCAATTATTGCAGCTAAGCTATTTAACTGCGAAGCTTGGGCCACAGAAATCAATGAGGAATTCTTTGAGTATGCAAAAAGGAATATTGAGTGTAATAAGGTTCAAGTGAAGCTCATAAAAAGCAAAGGACAGATCATAAAAGGCTTAATTCCAGAGGGGGAAAAATTCGATGTTATATTCTCAGCCCCTCCTTACTATGAGAAGCCCACAAAGGGGGTTTTAACTCCTATCGAAGCTGTAGGCGGAGGCAAATATGGAGAAAAATTCTCACTCAAGCTCTTGAGAGAGGCAAAAGACTACTTGAAACCTAAAGGAAAAGTTGCTCTGTTTTTGCCTGACAAAGCTCCTCTGCTTAATGCTATAACCCAAGAAGCCGAGAAGATGGGCTATAAAATCAGAGACATAAAATTTAAAGCAGGAACAAGAGTTAGACACTCTTTAATTTTCACTCTATAGCGTCAGACCGTGGGCGTATCTTCATTGCAGTGCTCAGAGGAGGTGCTTTCTCTTCATTCGCCAAAGAAATTATGCTCCCCCAACTTATAAGGTTAAGCCTCCTTGTAAAGTACTATTATTAAAATCCCTTCCAATGCCAAGAAAATAACTCCAGCAAAAATTCTGATATAACCATGGAGAAGATAGAAAAGAGACGCTGGAAAATTGACCAGAAAGAATGCTAAGCCAAAAATTACTAGCGTATCTCCAATTGTGAGATATGCAGGCATTAGCGTGTATTCATCCTTCATGTTTCGAGTAAGCCAGAAGGTTATGGCTTTAGCCATTAAAAGATTAGTAAAAGCTCCAAATATAAAAAGGAAGAGAGAAGAACCTGATATATCAACTTTTGCGACAACCACAGAAACTAATAAGACTGGAGCAAAAAGGATAAAAGATGTCAAAGCTTTCGCGTTTCTAAACTCTTTCCACTTTACTGGAAGAGAGAACATGAACCAGCCGCTTTTATATTCTTCCATAAGCAAAATTTGAACGTTTAATGACGTTATAACTGCAAAAGAGCCTATTATCATAACCCAAGTTACAAGTCTGTCGTCTCTGAGAAATGTGAGAGGTACTAAGAAGATAAAGGGCATAAGAAGAACAAAGAGAGATGAACTTCTCCGCAAGGCAAGTTTGACATCTTTAGCTATCATTGAAAGCATTTTTGGCAGAAGTTTTGCTTCAAATGATTTTTCAATTTTTGAAATTTGCCTTTCCTCAATCAGATGAAGCATTATTAAATGATTACCAAACAACAAAATTAGAAATGAAAGAGTTGCATAGGCCATAATTACTTTCCATTGCAAGATTCCTTGGAAAGATAAAACGAGAGTTGTCGCCTGAGCAATTGGAAAGAGATACGTTGACAGTGCTCTAAACTGAAATACACTTTTAAATATTTCGGGAAATATGACACCATAGAATATGAAAAGAGTCAAAAAGAGAATAAAGATAACTCTCAGTGTTAGACTAAAGATATCTCTTAAAATTCCGGTTTTCCTCATCCTTAAAGAGAATATCGCAATAAGACACCCAAAACCCCAGCCTATAGCTATCGAGATTATGAACCACATCATCGCCACAAGAAGTGCCATCCAATGATACCTCAGCATTTTCAAGAAAAAAGGTAGAAACAAGAACATAAGAGGAAGAGTGTAATATTTGAGCCATGTCTTAATCGGTAGAAACTCAACATTAATCGGGAGAGGTAGCAAAGGCTGAAGTGCTCGGGTTCGTACAAGTGAATATAGGAATTCTACAACCAGAAAAGACGAAATGACCACAACAAAAATCAATAAGGCAGAAACCAATGAAGCAAAAACAATTTCACTTTCTCCAAGCAATTTCTCAGCTCTGAGAAATACAAATGAAAAAATCAAGAACACTGTAGAAGTAAAAGAGAGCTGTACTAAAGGTGCTCTCTTGAGGAATCTCCTAAACTTTTCGGTTCCATACTTGTCCAGTCTATGTCTGAATTCCTGAAAAAACAGCTCTCTAATGAGAGCTTCCATTTTAATCACTTCATGTCCTCAACATATAAGAACAAACATTTGAGATATTCAGTATCCTTTGAAGCCATTAGTATCGGGTGATCCGGAGCTTGCGTTCTATAAGGCTCAAGCATCTTGAGGAATTTGCCAGCCTTTGCCGCAGCAGCAATAATCATGTCCTTAAAAGCTTGCAAATCAACGTGCTGAGAGCATGAGCAAGTTACCAAGATTCCTCCATCTTTTACAAGCTTAAGCCCCTGATAATTCACATTGAAATAAGCCCTTAATCCTCTCTTTAAGTCCTTTTCATGTTGAACAAATGCGGGAGGGTCGAGAATTACTATATCAAACTTTTCTCCTCTCTTTTGGAGTTTTTCCATTTCAGGAAATGCTGAACCCACTATGAACTCCATTTTGTCTTCAACACCGTTGAGCTTTGCATTTTCCTTCGCCTGTTCTATTGCTCTTGGAGACTTATCAATGGCTATCACTTTCTCAGCTCCAGCAACTGCCGCATGAATTGCAAAGCCTCCGGTGTAAGTGAATACATCAAGAACCTTTTCACCGCCCCTAATATACTTCTCAAGAGCTATCCTGTTTTCTCTCTGGTCAAGGAAAAACCCAGTCTTTTGTCCACGCATGTCAACTATGAATTTAGCCCGTCCCTCTTCAATTATCGTTCTGTATTTCTCTTTACCAAGCAATACACGCTCAATCTCTGGTAATCCTTCTCTTCTCCTTGACCTTCCAGTGTTCTTTTCAAAAACGGTCTCTATATCTGGCTCAACTTCCATTATCGCTTCCGCAACATCAAGCTTAAATCTCTCCATACCAGCACTTGAAATCTGAATGGCGGCTATATCATTAAAGCGATCGACGATTAATCCTGGCAGATAATCTGCCTCACCATATACCATCCTGTAAACGTTGCCATAACGGAGAACATTTTTCCTATATTCGTTTGCTTTTCTAATCCTCTCTTTGAAGAGTTCTTTGTTAATTTCCACATCTTTTTCTTTTGTCAACAGACGAACCATTATATTAGAATTTGGATTCGCAAATCCTTTACCTAAGAACTTCCCACCACGAGAATACACCTCAACTATATCTCCCGGCTTTATATCCCCCTCAGTTCTAACAACACCTTTTTTAAAGATAATCATAGCTCCCTTCTGAAGTGCTCGTGAGGCTTGAGCATCAACATAAACTCTCGCCATTCTCACCACCAACCAATAGTTAAAGCGATAGGTATTTAACTCTTGAGATGAAAGTATATAATGGTGAGTTCTATGAACTTAGAAGTTATAAAAGAGTTTCTGGAGGATATCGGAGCAGACTATACAGAAATTGAGGGAGAAATTCACCTCGCCCCAGAGGTGTTCTATGAGGTTTGGAAGTATGTGGGGCAGCCTGATTTAAAAACATATATCATTGAAGATGAGATTGTAGAACCCGGTTCCTATGATCCCCCTGAAATGAAGTACACAACTGCAAAGAAGGTTAAAATCAAAAAGGTCTACTTCGAGACCCTTGACAATGTGAAAATAGTCACAGATTATGCTGAGTTCCAAAGGATTTTGAAGGAAAAATCAGCTTAATTCTATCTTCTAACCATTATTTTTACCATTAAAACTCCCATACAGTTTGTTCTCTTTATGTTAAGAAGAAGGGGAAGAGAACCTATTAGTGATGCTGTTGCCAAAACTAAGATACCAAGGACCCTGTCGAAATATAAGGACAGGACAACAACAAAAGATAAAACAAGGAAGTTTAGGAGCTTATAATTCACCTTAAAGAGAACACTGCTAATTATTTTAGCTATTTTCAGCCCGTAGAGGCTTATAATTAAAGTCGCAGCAATAGTAAGTAGTGTTAAAATTAAAATCTCATGTGAACTCAACAAATAGTACTTCTCTTTAATCAAAACCATTATTCCATTTCTCGTTCTCCCCGTTAGGTAGAAATTAAAAAGTGAAAAGAAAAAATTCGATGTGTTCACAGAGAATGCCACCGTCAAAAACGACCTTTCATCCCTTGAAAAGAAGCTTCCAATTAATGCGGCCTGAGAAGAGGTAAAGGTAGGAAGCAGGGATGCAAGCATTCCTAAAGCAGTTCCAAGAAGGGAAAAACCAAATAAAGACTTATAGGACATTTTAATTTCATAATCTCCAGCTTCAATGGTGGTAATCCCACTACGCAGAGAATAAAATATTGTGGGAACTCCAAATAACCCAACAAAAATATGAAAATATGGCTCCCGGAGAGGTAAATAGTCAATCAGAATTCCAAGAATCCCAGAGATTAAGAAAACAAGTAAAGCAAAAGCCTTCTTTATTCCTTTTTCTATTAAAATCAAAAAACAAGCCAAAAAGAATACAAATACTCTACCAAACCCGGGTGTGTAGTTAGGGGCTAAGGAGAGATAAACAGGTAAGAGGGGAAAAGCAAAAATTACTGCTAAAAGACTTGCCTTCAGGGAGATGTTAATTACCTCAAGAGCCCTCCCCTCAAGAACCAATTTATGGGCAGGCAAAGTATTCAATACCGTATCTTCATCAGGAACTCCAAGAAAAGTTGAAGGTATAGAGTCCAAAAACGTATGAGTTAAACCCATTGTATAAATGAGTATCACAAATCCAAATCCATTGGGCTTATTATTTAAACCATTCAACAGTGATGCTAAAGTATTAACGTGTAACGCTGGTGTTATCCCTGTCATAGTCCCAGCTATGAGCCCAAACAAGAATTCTCTAAGCATACATCATCCCTCGAATGTACTTCAAGGGCGGGCTTCCCTCTATGTGTTGTGTAAATTCCAAAAGCTGTAATCGTTTGGTTCTCTTTAAGCTCAAGATTTAGAGACTTTCTAAGTTTTAGAAGAATCCAACATTTGTTATTAGTAATATTTGCCAAACCGAACCCATTTTTGTAAATCCTAATCCAAGAAATCCTTCCTTCAATTTTAATGACGCCCTCATGTTCAGGATTGCATATCGAATTTTCGAGTTTTTCTCTTGGGAGCTTAACAGAACAGTTCAAACATACAAGAGAGTGCTCTCTTCGGAGAGCTTCAAACTCTACAATATCCCCAGTTCTTGCAGAGTATGCGTATAGCTTTAAGTCAGTACACTTCAAGCTTAGACCTTTACCAGCTTTAGTGACTTGGCAACTTCCATATGCTATGTCTCCAATTTCCTCTTCTCCAATAGCTTTTCTTTCTGCTTTTCCAGTAATTTTAACATCATCTATGCTGTTTACGTAAAGCGTAAGCGTCGAATACAGTCTTGCAATCCCCAAAATTTCAACTTTGTCTCCAAGCTTCAGAGAAAATCTGTAGGGTAAGTAAACTTTAATCTTTTCTTTTCCGTTCCATATTATTGTTGGTGTTCTGTTATCTAAAACTACTCCAACAACTCGATAGGGAAAATTATCCTTGGGCTTTGCCAAAAAATCTCCTACTTCAAAGCTAATGACATAAAATGTACCACCATAAATCACGCCTTTTGCCTGTATCTCTGCGCCTTTCTGAACATTTAAACATCTGTCAAGTTTTACTTTTTGGGGAGTGAGAATATAGCAACTGTGATCATTCCAATAAACCCCCGATAAGTAGGAGAGATGCAATTCTTCAGTACTTCCATTTGTGATTCTTAAAGGATACACAGATTTTCGCTTTTTGTTGACAACTTTCCCCTGAATCGTGTATATCTTGCCTTCAATTAGACCTTTATAAACTGTGACAGTTCCAAGTCCATCAGTGAGCACACTAAAGTCACCCTTAGAATAAACACAAATACCAGTAAAAACTACAATATCGCCCTTTTGAGCATCTTCAATGTTACTGTATTTCTCGGAACCAATAATATATGCAGCACCCAACATCATTAAAGATGCTGATATTAATACCACAGCGTATACTCTATCTTTAACCATGATTATAAGTAATTTAAAAACTTTAAAAAGTTTTCTATTGCTGGATTAAATACCTTATACCAGAACAAAGGGTAAGAATCAGACTTGAAGCTGAATTCCTGTTTCAGTTATCTCATAAGGCACCCAAGACAGAACATGTTTGGTTCTTCTCATCCCATAGACCCTTAGATATCTTCTGAGGGTCATATTTTCTTCTATTAACCTCATCTCGATTATTCCATCAACAATTGCCTTAACCATCATTTCAACATGAGGTTCCTCAATTCCAGAATTCATCTCAACCAACCACACCTGCTTGTTTCTGTGAGCAAGTTCTTTTAAATCCTCCAAAAATTTGTATATCTGCTTTTTATCTGTTTCAAAGAATATTGGAGTCAAAGATGATATTATTCCCGTTATCATTGGAGGGTTCTTTTCAGATAAAATCTTCAAGGTTACATCCTTTATCGCATCGATAAGTTGAGTGGTGTCTCTGATATCAGTAACAACCGCTTCATCAAAGGAGAACTTAGGAGTCCCCCTTAATCTCTGACTGTAGGCATCGAGTATGAAGAAATTCTCCTCAAGATATGGCATGAAATCCCATCCAAAGTCAAGAGCATTACTTACAAACTCATATTTTGGAATATCAACGAGAATCCCAATTGTGGAGTATCCTCCAGTTAGCTGTGTGTGAACGAACTGGCTGATAAACGTTGTTTTTCCTGACTTGGGGTCACCAATTAGCAAAACAACGCTACCTTTTGGAATGCCCCCCATTATGAGGTCATCTATTATCCCAGTCGGAACTCTTTCTACTCGTTTTTCAATATCCTCATACATTTCAAAGATATTCTGAACCAAAGCGAGACACCCCGTGCAGAATTCGAAATTAATAAATCTCTCCACTTGGATAGACAACTATTCCACTGTTGGTTATTTCAAATGGGTATTTTCTCATCGAATGCTTTGTCTCACGCATCTTCCTGATAAGCAAGTATCTTTTTAGCTCAATGTTTCTTTCTTGAAGATCAAGAATCACGACACCCCTTGCTATATATTCCTCAATCCCATATCTGCTTATTCTCCCAGCACTCGGGTCTGGAGCTTCGGTTGTCAGGATTGTTGTAACTCCCATTTCAAGAAGTATTGTGTTCAACTTTAGTAGCACTTCTCTGATTTGTGTCTCCTCTTTAAGTCTAAATGCTATCGAAGGAACAGAATCAATAACGAGACGTTTCGCATTTATTGCTTTTACGACCCTATAGATGTATCTAAGAAAATTATCAATGTTAAACCTATCCTCAAGAGCAAATTTTTCTTCGGAAGGCAATCCAACGCTTGAGCTAACGCCATCCACAATGGCAATTAAGCCTTGCTCTTCATATTTTCTAAAATCCCATCCAAAAGAGAGCATTTCCCTCCGAAGGTCTTTTGCCCTTTCTTCTAACGTAACAAAAACACCTGGCTCTCCATATTCTTCTGCGCCTTTATATATAAATTGAGCTCCAAAAGTAGTCTTACCAGTACCAGTACTACCAGTTACCAGGATAGTTGTATTCTCAGGGAAACCGCCCTCAATCAGCTCATCAAAACCCGGGATTCCGCTTTTAACCCTCCTTACTACATAAGACTCAACCATCGTGATCACCTGATAACATTGATAAGTATAACATCCAGGCTTTTATTAAATTTATCCTTTCTCCATTTCGTTATGACCAATTTATTTTTGAGTTATTAACCAATATAAAATTTTTGGGGTGAGGTTTCCTGTTTTCTGCAATTTCCGCAACTCTCGTTGCTAATTCTTCAAATTTAGAGAATATCTACAAAAAAGAAAGCAAATAGATCAGATCACAGTACTCTGCTTGCTATGTGGCATAAGAGTTTTAATATCAAAATCAACAATTCCCTTAGGTGAGGTCATGCTCGATCCCTTTGGGAAAAAGGCAAGGGAATTACTTAAGGAATTTGAAGACATTAACAGCTTCTTAGAGATTATTCCAACGTATTTGGATATAAATTTAGCATTAGAACGGGTTAAATGGCTAAAAAATGATGCAATTCCAGAATATATTTTAAATGCTAATGATTGGAAAGATTTAATGGGATTTTACGCCCTTTTAGGTGCACTCGCATTTTCTCCGTATGGATTTGAAATGGAGCTTGTAAAAGAAGCCAATTTAAAGATATATCTTACCAGAATCAAAAAAACCAAGAATTTTGAAGAGCTTTCAATATCTATTGCACCCGTAGCAGATAATGAAATACCTCAAAGAGATCTGACGATAATTGAAAAAAGGCTTTACAGTGAAATTTCTCCAGAAGACAGAGAAAAAATCACCCTCAAATACAAAGTTAAGCTAAAAGATTTTCTAAGCTTAAATGAAGGTAGCTTAAAAGACGTGTACATTAGAAATGGATATGCATATCTGAATAGAAGCCAACTTATAGAGCTCTGGAAAAAATCCTTTGAAAAAAATCTTGAGAGAGCCGTGAATCTGTTGTATGAACTCAGAGATGAGCTTCCCCAGTACTATATCCAGCTTTATAACCGGTTAAGTGAGATTGCAAGAGAGTACTTTAAGAAAAGGCTTGAAGGGGTCGGAAGAACCACCGCCCAACCATTGAGATTCGATTTATTCCCTCCATGCATTAAAATCGCCTTGGGAGGCGTACCCAGCGGGTTGAGAAATTATGCCATAACTGTTCTATTGACATCATTCCTGAGCTATGCAAGGATATGCCCCAATCCCCCAAGCAAAAATGTGAAAATCAAAGACTGCATAAAGGATTTAAGCATAATTGAAAAAGAAATCCTGCCAGTGATAATTGAAGCGGGGAACCGGTGCTCTCCCCCACTTTTTGAAGATCAGCCAAATGAGATCAAAAACATATGGTACCATCTTGGATTTGGTTATACTTCAAAACCTAAACTGGAAGACAGTGGCACATCCACTTGGTATTTCCCACCAAACTGCTCAAAAATTAAAGTGAATGCACCTCAGCTCTGCAAACCCGATAAAGACTGCAAGTACATCAAAAATCCTCTCACCTACTATCTGAGAAAGCTATACTTAGAAAGTAAGAAAGAGAGTCAAGGAGAGGATAAAAATGAATGAGCTTTTCAGGGAAGTTACAAAAAGGGAGAGGCAGCTTTACTATGAAAAGGAATGGAATGCTGAAAAACTTCCATCATTTATTGTGGATACTCTCGAAAATAGAGAATTTGGTTTTGATCATACTGGAGATGGACCAAGTGATAGGAAAAATGTATTCCATGACCTAAGAGACTTAGAAGATTACGTTAAAGCAACAGCACCTTATGCAATATTTTCAAGTGTTGCATTATATGAGGAGCCCAAAGAAATGAGTGGGTGGCTTGGAGCAGAGCTTGTTTTTGATATAGATGCCAAGGATCTGCCCCTAAGAAGGTGTAACCATGAAAGTGGAACTGTTTGTCCAATTTGTTTAGAAGATGCTAAAGAGCTTGCAAAAGATACGCTAATTGTTTTAAAGGAGGATTTTGGATTTGAAGATATCCACATTGTGTACTCCGGTAGAGGATATCACATAAGGGTACTTGATGAATGGGCACTTGAACTTGATTCCAAGGCGAGGGAGAAAATTTTAGCATATATATCTTCAGCAGAAGAGGTTACATTCGATGACATCCAAAGCAAGAGGATAATGCTATCTTCTGGATACTTCAGGATTTTTCGTCTTCGCTTTGGATATTTTATAATGCGTGTTAGATATAACCACCTCAAAAATATTGGATTAAATAAAAAGCAGATTAGTTTGATTCTGAACAACAAAGAAAAAATCTACCAAGGATTTGTTAAAGAGGCAAGACTTACAGCCTTTCCACAGGGAATAGGGTACAAAACTCTCCTTAGACTCTTCGCATTGTCAACTACATTCTCAAAAGCATACTTCGATGGCAGGGTCACAGTTGATGTTAAAAGAATCCTCAGAGTTCCCTCAAGCCTTCATTCTAAAGTCGGATTAATCACAACTTATATTGGGAGCAAAGAAAAGGAGCTTGAAAAGTTTAATCCGTTTAGAGATGCAGTGCCAAAGTTCAGAAAAGAAGAAGTCAAGCAAGCATATGAGGAATGGCTCAAGAATAATGAGCTAAAGAGTGAGTAGAGATGGAAATTTCAGGGAGAATTAAAATAACAGTCTCAATGCTAATCTGGGGAAGTGTTGGGATTTTTGCGAGGTTCACAAATTTAAATGGATTGGGAATCGCATTCTTTAGGGTTGCATTAGGAGCTTTAATTTTAGCACTGTTGTTCAGCATAAAAGATAAATCTTGGTTTCAGAAGGTTAGTGATGCTACCAAACAAAAGTTTGGATGGATGATCCTCCTTGGCATTGCACTTGCCTTAAATTGGGTGTTTTTATTTACCGCTTTTCTATACACTTCAATAGCAAGAGCAGTCCTTATTTATTATTCAGCTCCAGTTCTTGCAACGTTAATTTCAGCTAAGTTCCTTAAAGAAAAAATCTCGAAATTTCAAATTTTGCTGATTCTTATGGCTTTTCTTGGCTTGCTGATAATAATGAGCGAGCAAAAAATGAATTTTGAAAACAGAGATTTTATAGGAGCCGTATTCGCATTCATAGCAGCAGTTTTTTATGCGATGATTCCAAATCTGGGTAGATTTTTAAAAGAAGTGAAAAGTGACATACTAACATTTGTTCAGCTGTTTATAGCCTCTGTAATCCTTATTCCTTTCGTCCTCTATGGTAAAATATTCGTTGGAAAGATTAACTGGCTTGCCGTTGGAATTTTAGTAGCTGTGCACACTGTTTTTGCACTCTTCCTATATATGGACGGATTAAAAAGCGTTAAAGTGAATGAAGCCGCCTTGCTCAGCTATCTTGATCCTCTAAGTGCGGTGGTTTATGCGTTTTTAGTATTCGGAGAAGTCCCTACTGTCAGAACAGTGATAGGGGGAGTTCTGATACTATCAGCATCTCTTTTAGATACATTAAAGCGGAGATAGGCGAGAGGGCTATAGCCCGCCTTCTGTATTAAGGAAGCATTCGACTGAGCGGCCAACCACGGGGCTCACACCGGGAACTCATCGCCCCTCTTTCGGCCTTGCACCCCGCGGGACGGCCGTTTCACCGATCCCCCCGAGGTCGTCTGCGGGTTAGCTCGGGAGCTGTCACCAGCTCCCTTCACCGCTTTCATTCCCATCCCTCGGAGGACGTGTCGTTTCTGCGCCGTTGCCCTCCCTCTCGGGAGGTGCCTTGCGGCACCGCGGCCCCGGTGCGGTGGGCGGAACTTCCTCGGGCTCAAGGCCCGGCAACTCCCAGCCCTCTCGCCTAAAAAGGGATTTAAAAGAAGATATTATAAAGATTTGGTTACTTATTTTTTGGGAGTTCTGTTTTTTCTCTAAATTTCGGAATTTTTGGTTTCTTATACTTACCGAGAGGAGACTTTCTCTTAGGCCTGGGCCTTTTTCTTTTCTTTTTCTTGTCAGATTTCACAAGTCCTATAAAAACCGCCGTTAATACAGCCGCAATTAATATTCCTACGAAATACATTGTCCATGTTTTCTTTTCCTTATGTTCTCCCTCTATCAATTGAGAAGTTGTTTCTTTTGTCTTAATTATGCTACTGGAGGATGTTGAAGATAGCGTCTGTGTTGGAGTCCGCTTCTCAATGTAAACAGTTCCCTCCTTAATGATATTCTTCCCGAATGCAGAGAGCACAAACTGGTACTTTGCCTCCCCCTCTGGAAGGGTGTACTCAAGGCGTATTTTGTTCTCTCCCGGAAACAATGTAATATCCTTTAACCCCTTGTATAGGGTTTCATTTGCTGCAGTTATCTTATAATGCAACGCCCCCTCAATTTTCTTTGAATTTTCGTTCATGATTGCAACTGTAAACTCGACCTTTCCATTGTAGAGGACGCGATACGTTACGCTGTCTATCTTTGGATATGCTATAACATGATATGTTGCCGATCTCTCTCCAAGAGAGACGCCATCATAGGCTACTTTCACAAGAACCTTGACTTCACCAGGAGGTGCTGAAGAGAGTGAAAAACGAACTATGTTTGTACCTTTTTGAAGCTGAACAGTCTCAGTATATTTGTGAAGCAGTTCGCCATTTTTATCGTATGTCAAAAGCGTGACATTGACTTTAATATCTCTTTCAGATGTTAGTGTGATATAAACTTCATTTTCAGAATCTTCCATAACTTGGGTGCTCTTTAAAGACAGTGCAGAAAGCTCAACACCAAACTGAATGTAATATTCCTTCGAAAAACTATATGTCCCTCCAGGATATTCCAATAGATATACAAGTTTGTAATTGCCAGATGGTAGATCATAAGGAATCGGAATTTCAAACCGGACTATATTATCTCCCTTTGTCAGATTAACAGTCTTTGTTACGAGCAGATATTTCTTTCCGTTTCTCTCAAGATACGCAGAAGCCTTCAGTGGGATTATACTGTTCTTTAAATTCTTAATATGAGAAGACACAACCACTGTTTCTCCATTAAGTACATAATTAGAACTAAAAGGTCTTTCTTTTACATAAGTTATCGCCTCCTCAAAAATGAGGGGTTTGTCAATGACTTTTACTGGAATTTTTGCTGTTATAATGTATATATCCCCAGATTCTAAAAAGCCCCAGAATGTCAAAACAATCTGATAATTACCAGGTTTGACGCTTTCATTCACAAAAAGCTTGTAGCTTATTTCCTTGGTCTCCCCTGATGTCCATTCATTATAAATGGTTTTTTGAAGTTCCAGCCTAAATCCTTCAACCCTATTAAGCCTTTCATCCAAGACAACATACTTCCGGAAGCTTACAATCTTAAAATCAAAGTTTTGATCATTCTTCAAAATAAAAGTACCTTCTGTATAATCCCCAGAAAGCACTAAAATTTCACCCTGAGATGAAAAGATTATAAATTGTGCAGATGCAAGGGGCAATAAAAACAGTGTTATAGCAATGATAAGTGTTACTCTTTTCATCAACATCCCCCAAATATTTTTGCATTTGAACAATATAAATTTCATGTTAAGAGAAGAACTATCCCAAGGAGTGTAAATCCAAAAAATAAGATCAAGCTTAACTTGTAAAGAGTAAGTCTTGAAAAGTGTCCCCTAACCATGAGAGCAAGTATCGTAAGCATGCTACCATAAAAGACTGCAAAAATTCCAAGAGCTTTCTTTATATCAACCTTCAAGAGCAGAAGCAACCCAAGAACTGCTCCAGCCAATACTGTTATGTGAGGCACTGTGAACAGATAGTAGTTAAGCAAAACTTTGTTTTCGTCCATTGTTATTCACTCCATTATAAATGCATAAGTTGTAGTTGTGGGCAAAGTTCTTCTTATTTTTGGTAGCAAATACCGAGGAAGGATAACTTCTACTTTTTCCTCTAATATGTCATACGTCCCAAGTACTTTTTCAATTACCTTAACTTCAACCCTCCCCCTAACCCTAAAATACCCATGCCAGGCAGTCGTTATTTCAAGCACGATTGGGAGGTGAAGCTTTTCAAGTTCCTCTACATCTAAGAGAGATTGCAAATATTCAAGTTCCTCCTTTTTGAAATAATGAAAACTCCCATCTCTAAGCTGAACTTTTGGAACATCTTCGTTCAAAAGCTTTGCTAAGCTTTTTCTCGCTCTGGGCAGGTGTATGTTAATTCTTGCTATTTCTTTGTTTATTATTTCATCTGGTTGAGACATGAATTAAACTAAGATAAAGATGATAAAAAGGTTTTCACTCCAATGTCCTTAAGAGTTCTCGAACGGTCCTTTTTACAGCATCATAACTGTTCATTTTTGGCTTCCATCCCTTGCCTTTAGCTTTTTCAATGCTTAAACGCATGAACTTCACGTCTCCTTTCCACCCTCTCCCGCCATCAACTCCACCTGTAAAATAGAACTCCGGATTAAGTCCCATCTCTTCGCTGACAATTTCAGCAATTTCCTTAACTGTAATCCAATCCTCGCTTCCAAGGTTGTAGACATCATAGGTTTTATTCTCCTCCTTAAACTTCTCAAAAAGGAACAACATCCCTTCAACAGTATCGCTCACATGAAGATAGCTCTTCTTTTGAGTTCCATCTCCAAGAATTTCTAAACGATTTGGGTTTGCCTTCAGTTTATTTATGAAGTCATAGATTACTCCATGATTTGAGCGCTCTCCTATTATATTTGCTAACCTGAAGACCAAACTTTTTATATCAAAAGTATGGGCATAACCACTAATTAAAGCCTCAGCTGCAAGCTTTGCCCCACCATAGACACTTATCGGTTCAAGAGGAGCATAATCTTCCGGAGTTGGAATAACTTTAGCATCCCCATAGACAGTGGATGAAGATGTGAACACAAGGTACTGGACTTCCTCCCCCCTCATGGCATCAAGAAGGTTATACGTTATCAAGACATTTGTTTCATATAAAAGTCCCGGGCTCTGTGCCCCAATTCTAACCTCCGGATTAGCCGCCAGGTGGAATACAACCTCAACATCTCTTACGGCTTTTTTCGCAACTTCCTTACTCCTCAAGTCACCTTTGAGAAATTCAAACCGTTCATGATCAAGCCACTGTTTAATATTATTCAAGCTACCAGCACTTAGGTTGTCAACTACTCTAACTTCGTACCCTTGTTCCATCAATCTGTCAACTAAGTGGGAACCAATGAAACCTGCACCTCCAGTAACAAGAACCTTCATTTTCATCCCCTCCCAATTATCTGAACGACCATTATATATCCTTTTTGTAGTTAGCTGGTTACGAGGTAGATCATCAAAATGAAACCACTGTTTCTCAGAATTCTATCAACATAAATTTGTAGAAATAGTCAAGTAGTTCCATAAAATTTGGCATATTTTTGTCACAAAAATAGACTCTGGGTGGACATTTGTCAAAATGACAATTGTTCAGACAAAAACCTTATATTATATAAATTGTTCAAAGAAAAAGCGTTTATAATGAACATTCAAACAATAATAGGTGATAAAAATGAACGAAATAAAAAGCATGACAACGATGGAGAGAAGAAAAATAAAATTCCTTCAGCTGATTTTTGTTGACATAAACGGTGTTCCAAAAGGAATGGAAGTGCCAATAGAAAGATACGAGGAGGCTATAAGTGATGGAATTTCTTTTGATGGATCGTCCATCCCTGGATTTCAGGGAATAGAGGACAGCGACTTAATATTTAAGGCTGACCCTTCAACATATGCAGAAATCCCATGGGAAGGAGTAGCAAGAGTCTATGGGTTCATATATAAAGATGACAAACCCTATCATGCAGACCCAAGAGGAATTTTAAAGAGTGTGAGTGATGAACTTGCGAAAGAAGGACTAAAAATTTATATCGGGCCAGAACCAGAATTTTACCTCTTCAGAAAAAATGGAACATGGGAACTTCAATTACCAGACGTTGGGGGATATTTTGATATCATAAACCTTGACAAGGCTAAGGATGTAAAGAGAGAAATTGCACTCTACATGCCCTACTTTGGTCTAACTCCTGAAGTGTTACACCATGAGGTGGGGGCTGGACAGCACGAAATAGATTTTAAGTTCTCAGATGCCCTCGGAACAGCAGACAACATCATAAGCTTCAAATATGTTGTCAAGGCAGTTGCAGAGAGTCATGGATTATATGCAACATTCATGCCAAAGCTCATCTATGGCATGCCTGGCAATGGAATGCACCTTCACATAAGCCTGTGGAAAGATGAAGAGAATTTATTTGTCGGGGAAGAGGGACTCAGTGAAACAGCACTATACTTCATTGGCGGAATATTAAAGCATGCCAAGGCACTGGCAGCTTTGACGAACCCAACCGTAAATAGTTACAAACGTTTAGTCCCAGGATATGAAGCCCCTGTTTATGTAAGCTGGGGTTACAGAAACAGGAGTGCACTGATAAGAGTTCCAGCATACAAAGGAAAGGGTGCAAGAATTGAATACCGCTGTCCAGATCCAAGTGCAAATCCCTATTTAGCATTTGCCGCAATAATCGAGGCAGGCTTGGATGGAATAAAGCACAAGATTGAACCTTTTGCATATGTCGAAGAAAACGTTTATGAAATGGATAGAGAAAAGAGAATTGAAACAGGTATTGAGACCCTGCCATCAAGCTTAAAAGAAGCCTTAGATGAGCTCAAAAAGGACAAAATTGTTAGAAAAGCCCTTGGAAAGGCTTACAGAAACTTCAAAGAATATAAAGAAAGGGAATGGGAAGAATATATCGAGTACCTCAAGAAAAGAAATATCCCATTAGAGACCAAAGAAGTAACAGAATGGGAGCTCGAAAAGTATTTCTACGTTTAATTCTTTTTCCCAATTATATCATCTAAATGAATAAGCACTGAGCCTCCAATTATTAAAGCCGCCCCTAACAACTGTTTTAATGTCAAGACTTCATTAAATACCAGATACGCTAAAATTAGAGCTACGACTGGTTCTATCGTCGCTATTATTGAAGCTTTGCTTACCTCAACCTCTCTCAGAGCAGTGTTATATAATATGTATGCCAGAAATGTTGGAAAAAACGCAAGTGCAAAAATATAGGGAACTGCATTTAATGGAATTTTAAAATTAGAAAAGGGGATTAAGAACAGAGCTCCAAATCCAAGAGTATATAGTAATGCCTCTTCAGGGTTCTCGTTTCTAACTGCCATTTTACCTAAAACACCATATAATGCATAAGTAACTCCGGATAGAAGTCCCAATATTATTGCAAGAATGCTTATTCTTTCATCATTCGGATTTACAACAAATAGCACTCCTGAAACTGCCATTATCAATGCTATTGACTTTGTTGGAGTTACTTTTTCTTTAAAGACAAGGTATCCAAGTATCATAGAGTGAATTGGGGCAGTGTATAAGAGTAAAACCGCCAAAGACACTGAAGATATTCTTACAGTATAAAAATACAGCACATAAAACAAAAAAATACTAAAAAACCCATAGAATGCGTAAAATGGGAGACGTTCTTTCTTAATCTTCAAACCTTTTGAGGAGTTATATATTAAGAGGAGAAAAAACGCAATCATCACCCGATAAAATACCACAGTAAAAGTGTCCAAGTTAAACTGATACAGCAGTTTGGCAAATATTCCAAGAGTACCCCACATACTGGCAGCTAAAAAAACTAAAAGATATCCCCTCTTCAAGCTCCCACCTCAGATCTCTGGACCTACTGGTAGACTTCTCTTGTGTTCACTATTCTTTATTAAATTCTCAACGTATTCGATTTTTTCAATTGGAATACCTAACTCCTCAGCAATTTTTTCTTTTGGCAGTTTCAAGTCAACTAATCTGTAAAGGATCTCATCCAGGAGTTTGTAACTTATGCCGAGTTCATCCTCATCCGTCTGCCCAATCCAGAGCCCAGCAGTGGGTTTCTTCTCAATAATCCTCTCCGGAACACCCAACCTCTTGGCAATCTCCCAGACTTCCGTTTTGTAGAGGTTTATCAGTGGAGCATAATCACTTGCACCATCACCCCACTTAGTATAATAACCCGTCAAAAGCTCACTCTTATTGCTTGTTCCCAAAACGAGGAGGTTGTACTGGTTTGCATGAGCATAGAGGAGAACCATCCTCGTCCTCACCATTATGTTGCCCTTGGTAATCTTGTCCGGCTCGAAGTCAAGGCTTTCCTCAAAAGCATCAACTATTGGCTTGATGTTGATGATCTTATAGTTAATTCCAAGAGTTTCACAGACTAATTTCGCATCCTCAACGTCCTGATTCTCGTAGTATGGCATTATCAAGCCAAGAACTTTCTCCTTTCCCAAAGCCTTCACCGCAAGAAAAGCAGTAGTAGCACTATCAACACCACCACTAACACCAACCACAACACCACCTACATTTGTTTCGTCTACCTTTTCTTTAATGAAGTGCACTATTTTCTCAATAACCTCCTCGTAGTTTAGAGTCCTCATTGAGATCACCTTCTTCTCTTCCGTGTTTTTTCAACAGCACCTTCCATAAATCTAATATATCCATACACACTTAAAGCACTTCCTACAATCATGAAAACAAAAGCCAAGAGTGATAAGAGGGAGTAGGGATAATCAACACCGTAAACTCTATACGAATAGCTCACATTACCACTCTCGACACGTATTTCAGGTTGGGAAGTTGGGGTTAGACGAACAGATTGATTATTGAGAGTGTAAGAGTTTATCTTCCCCCTCTGAATAACAACAACACTTGCATTTTGAGAGGAAATGATAAGAGTTCTATTTATTACGAAATAGTTGCTTTCGAACTCTTTGTCTCCAATAATGTGATGCCCAACACCTAAGGTTCCCTGGGAAAAATAGGATTTTTCAACACTATACATTGATACCAGGGATAGAAGAAGAGCAAGTGCTAAAAAAATTAATCCCCCCTTTATCAGCGGATAATTAATGGCTTTTCTGAATGTAGTCATGGTATCACATCCAAACAGAGAAATAAAGAAGGAAAGGCTCAGATTTTACCTGCTAAATGGCACTCAACCCAATGGTTGTGTTCGTATTCAATGAGCTGTGGATGCTTAACATCACAGAGTCCTTTCTCCATGTAGACACATCTGGGATGGAACCTGCACCCTGGTGGAATGTTGACAGCACTTGGAACTTCACCTTTAATTGGCAATTCTTTGATGATGTTTCTCCTCTCTGGAATTGGCTCTGGAACAGCAGCCAAGAGAGCTCTTGTATATGGATGTATTGGATTGTCAATTACGACTTTAGCGGGCCCCATTTCAACTATTCTCCCCAGATACATAACGGCTATCCAGTCAGCAAAGTACCTTGCCGTTGAAAGGTCGTGGGTGATGTAGAGATATGTAACGCCCATCTTTTCTTTAAGCTCCTTCATCAATTCAAGGATTTCTGCTCTAATTGAAACATCAAGCATTGAAACAGGCTCATCTGCAACGATAAATGTTGGATTCAAGATGAGTGCTCTTGCAATAGCAACTCTCTGTCTCTGACCGCCTGAAAGCATGTGCGGATGTCTTCCAACATAGTCCTCCGGTGGAACAATTTTGACCATTTCCAGTGCTTTGTATATGAGTTCTTCTCTTTCCGCCCTTGTTTCGCCTATTCCGTGAATTAAGAGAGGTTCTTCGAGCACGTCATATATCCTGAATCTTGGATTCATTGACGAGAAAGGATCCTGGAATATCATCTGAACCTTTCTTCTGTAGGCCTTAATTTCCTCTTGAGTTTTGAGTTCAGTAACATCTTTCCCTTCCAGATATATTCTGCCATCTGTAGGCTCAAGGAGCTTCATGACAAGCTTTCCTGTTGTTGTTTTACCACAGCCACTCTCACCGACTAAAGCAAAAACTTCCTGCTTGTGCACTTCAAAACTGACCCCATCAACAGCCCTAACGAATCGTGGGGGTTCTCCCCTGAGTGCCCCAAGTAATCCTCTCTTGATCGGGAAGTACTTCTTAAGATTTTCAACCTTTAAAATTGGCTCAGCCATCTTTCATCCCTCACAACAGCCAGCATGCTGCATAGTGATCTTTATCAATCTCCTTTAGCTCTGGTTCTTGTTCTTTACATACCTGCATCGCATAGGGGCATCTTGGATGGAATCTGCAGCCACTTGGGGGTTTAATGAGGTTCGGCGGTTGTCCTGGAATGAATTCAAGCTTATCAACGTCCTCATGCAATCTTGGGATTGCTGCAAGCAACTTTTGAGTATACGGATGGGCTGGCTCATAGTAGATCTTCTGGCTGTCACCGATCTCGATTATCTTTCCAGCATACATTATCGCAACACGGTCGCTGATCTCTGCAAGAATGCTCAAGTCATGTGTGATGAATATCATTGAAAGTCCAAGTTCCTTCTTAAGCTTCTTCATCAAATTGATGATCTGCGCCTGAACAACGACGTCAAGAGCTGTTGTTGGCTCATCGGCAATAACAACCTCTGGCTCAAGGATTAATGCCGTTGCAATGACAACCCTCTGCTTCATTCCACCGCTCAGCTCATGTGGATATCTGTAAACAATCTCTGGCGACAGACCAACTAACTCGAGATATTTCATTGCTCTGTCAAGGGCTTCTTCTTTTTCCATTCCTTTGTGATAGATGAGGGGCTCAATCATCTGGTAGCCAATTGTATAAACTGGATTCAAAGCATTCATTGCACCCTGGAATATCATTGATATCTTCTGCCACCTTATTTCTCTTCTCAAAACGTCCTCTGGAAGTCCAACTATTTCTCTGCCGTCAATTTTAACACTGCCTCCCACAATTTTTCCTGGAGGAGTTGGCATTCCCATTAAAGTAAAGCCAAGAGAGGACTTGCCACATCCACTCTCTCCAGCGAGTCCTAATACTTCTCCCTTTTTGAGCTCAAAGCTGACATTGTCGACTGCTTTGACGACACCTCTGGATGTGAAGTAGTACATTTTGAGATCTTTAACTTCAAGGACAGTCTTAGCCATCTTCCACACCTCACAATCTCCTGAGTCTTGGGTTCAACACTCTATCCAATGCCACACCAATAAGCACGAATGTCAATGCAACTAATGAAATTGCCAATCCTGGTGGAATGACCCACCACCAGTACCCGTTAATTGTTGCACTGTTTGTCTGAGCATCATAGAGGATTTGTCCCCATGTAACTGCTGTTGGGTCACCAAGTCCAAGGAAGCTGAGTGATGCTTCAGTGAGAACGGCTCCAGGAACGCTTAAAGCCATGACAGCAAATGCATAAGGCATGATCTGTGGCATGATATGCTTGAATATAATCCTTCCAGTCCCAGCGCCCAAAGCTTTTGCTGCCTCGACATAGGTCTGCTCTTTAATCTGGAGCGCCATACTCCTTGCAACCTTGGCAATTCCAGTCCATCCGAACATCACCAGCAGGAAGACTATTGTCCACAATGTAACGTGTCCCTTGAATGCTGCACCCAAAAGGATAAGGATCGGCAACGTTGGGATTGAAGCAACAAACTCGTTAACTCTCTGCATAAACTCGTCCTTCCAGCCACCAAGGTATGCGCTCGTGACACCGTATGCAATTCCGATTAAAACGCTCAAGACTGCTACTGACACACCAACGACAAGTGAAACCCTTGTTCCCCATACTAAACCTGCCCAAAGGTCTCTCCCTTTGTAATCCGTTCCCATCAGCCCATAAGTTCTTCCAGTGAGGATGATTTGGACAGGCTTTAAGTCAACTTTATCTCCCTTGTTAAACGTGAATATCTCAACCTGGAACTTGTAGTCCCCGTGGAGAGGCTGTGGGTTTATTAGTATACCTGGTTCAGCTTTTGCAAATATGACCTCCATGACGTCCATTGTGCTTTTTATTGTTTCAACTCTACCCTGAAGGTTCTTTGGATCTTCAAACTGCGACGCCCAGTTAAACACATTGTTCCTAACAGCACCCATTTTGGCAAGTTGGTATATTGATCCCTCCACCAAGTCAGCACTCAAAAGCTCGATCTTTTTCCCATCTGGTCTGTAAACCGTGATTACGATCTGAGCTGGAGTGTTGAGATCAGCAAGCTGAACCCCAATATTCTTTATTATCAAATCTTTTGGAGGCAGATCGTACCTATTATTGTAGTCAAATTCAAAAGCGTAGTATTTTATCCCTCCCCCTAAATCCTGTCCTTCAGCTGTAACCTTCAAGTCATTATAGGTAAGAACCTCGTGGGCTGCAAGCTTTTTTGCAGTGAAATAGTTGTACCATACTGGGGGAACATTTGTAGGATTGCCCTCCCAGTATGTGGTCCATTTCTTTGGAATGTCTGGTTCAGTTATGTAAGGGGCTGCTATGGCTGTGAAAACTAAGAGGGCAAGTAAGAATAATCCAAGCAACCCACCTTTTTGCCTTCTAAATTCAAACCAGAAATCCTTAATGCTCTCCTTTACATCAACCCATCTCATCTGCCTCACCTCATGTTTGCTGGGATGCACCAACTTTAACTCTTGGATCAAGGTAACCGTATGCCAAATCCGCAAGTATCATGCTTATCAGATAAAGGGCAACTGTAACAAATGTAACTCCCATGAGAAGTCTCGTTTCGTTTTGTTGTAGAGCAGTCCAGTAGAGTCTTCCCATTCCCGGCCAGTTGAAGACTCCCTCTGTAATGATTGCACCACCCAAGGAACCGAGAAGGCTGAAGATCGTCATTGTGATGATTGGTGGAGCAGATGCTCTCAGAGCATGTCCGTAAATAACTTTTCTTTCCGGAACACCTTTAGCTCTTGCAGCCATGATGAAGTCTTCCTGCATTGTGCCGATCATGATGTTTCTGGTTGTCCACGCCCAACCTCCAAAGAGGACAAACACTATCGTCCCCACAGGGAGTACCATATGATAAAGGATGTCAGTGTAGTAGGCAAATCCTTCCTTAGGTGGAGTGGATGTCATACCACCACTTGGGAACCATCCAAGTTTGAACGAGAATATTAAGATTGCGATCATTCCAAACCACCACATTGGTATACTGCTCGTTAGCATTGCAATGATGGAAACTGCTCTGTCCAATGCACTACCTGCAACCTGAGCTGCTTTAACACCTAAGAGAAGGCCAATCAGAATAACAATTATCTGTGCTGTCGTGAAGAGCAAAACTGTTCTTGGAATCGCAGCTGCAATAATCTTTTTAACGTTAGTCTCACCGAATATTGGAGTTTTTGTATTACCGAAGTTTAGAGTTAGAGTGTCCTTTGTTCTCTCTAAGACCCTAACCCAGAAAGGCTTATCCAGTCCGTAGGCACGAATTAATCTGTTGTACTCATTTTGATACCACTGTTGAAACCTTTCAGGATCGGCTGAAAGCTGCTTCATAAGTTCCGGATTTGCCCTTAGCTTCATATTTATCTGCTCCTGTATGCTTGACTTTAAGTCCTCCTCTGCAACTTTTGTAAACAGAACTGAAACAAGTAGCGTTACTAATGCCAGAACTAAAAGCGCATTTAAGAGTCTAATTGCCAAATAACGACCGTATCCCAAACCTCACACCTCCCTGTTCAGACATGTTCATTCGGGACATTTCTCATTCATCAACATTTTCAATCTTGTAAAACTTTTATATATTTTTCTATAACGATAAGTGGGATACGTATATTTCAAGAAAATGAAGTGGCAAAACCCACAGTATACCAAGTTGTTTGTATATGGAGAACGGAGAAAAACACCAAGTTCCAAAAACAAAGTAAAAGTTAGAAAGAAGGAAAGAGTTCACTTCCTCCTTCTCAGGAGCAGTGGAATTAATGCTAATCCAAGGAGTGCTGCTGGACCACAGACACCTGTCTTAGTCTCGGTTGGTGATGGTGACGGACTTGGGCTTGGTGATGGACTTGGTGATGGAGATGGGCTTGGAGATGGTGATGGACTTGGTGATGGGCTTGGGCTCGGGCTTGGTGATGTAACCTGCTTCTTGATTACAATCAGAGTCTTCTTGTCAGTGAATGATGTAACACCCTCCATCAGTCCGCCTTTGACATAGATGTCGTATCTTCCAGCCTCCCACTTTGCAGTCTCTGAACCTGGAACAGTTATCTCGAAGACTCCTGCCTTAGTGAGTTTAGCCTCGCCGGTGTAAACTGGATTGCCGTTCTCATCTCTTATCTCAATGTAGACGAATCCCTTGTCAGCCGGCTGGGTTCCCTCTGTTGGATACTCAACGACCATGTTTGCCCTGACCTCAATCTTCAGATCATCTCCTGTAAATACCCTTGTTGGAACATTGACACCAGCAAGCTCAAGCTTTGCAAGGATGAGTTTTTGCTTCCAGTAGTCAACGCTGAACGGATAGGTTGGGTCTCTGAATGCCTTGAGTTCAACGAATATCTTGTCTGGATCGTACTTCTCAATGTAGAATGGACCGTTGCTGACTACAGCGTTGCCGTGCTCGTCAATCCACTTGATGAGTGCGTCGTAACCTGGTGTTGGGTCTTTAACATCGTTGGCAATTGAAGGTGGAACCGCCTTCTTGGCCTTGAGAGCCTCAATAACTTTCTTCAAGTCTGCAACGTGGTCTTTGATGAGCAAGTCAAGCTGTGCAACACCCTCTGCCTCTTCACTGAATGAGTACTTCTGTGATGCTCCATATTCTTGTCCCTTTGCAACGAGTTCGCTCATTGCATAGAGGAGCTGCCATGGGAGCGTTGGCCAGACAGCGTTGTTTGCAGCGATGACATCATCAGCAATTGGGTGGATGTAGTCTGTATAGACTGCAATTGTGTCCTCATCGACGAATTCATAACCCTTTATCTGCTTGGCGATATCAACGAATGCGTTTGCGATCTTCTCATCGTAATATGGATCGTTGTCGCCATTCTTGTAAGCCCATTCATAGTTGAATGCTATTGCATACTTAAAGTCTGCCATTGTCATTGGCTGTCCATCGTGCCAGTTGCCAAGCTTACAATCGTAGGTAACCTTGGCTTTAGCCTCCTGACCAGCGTATGGTGAAACCCACTTCTTCACAGTTGCGTTCCAGATGACTGCGGTCTTGGGCACCTTAATTGGTCCTCTCTCAACCTTGAAATCACATCTGACTGGGATGTATGTTCCGGTTGAGAGGTCTGTGTAAACTGGGTAGTCTCTAACAACCCTCCAGATTGCACTTGCATAAACGTCGTCGATACCACCGACTGGGTTGAATGCGCTCATGAAGAGTGCACCGGTTGCTGAGTACTCGGCAACGTTGACAACCTTGTCAGGTGTTTCAGCAGTTATCAGGCTCCATCTTGTCCAGAGACCGCTTGAGACATCTCTTGCAATCGCTTTAACTCTGTTCTTGTTGACTGGGAAGTACTCCCATGTCTCTGCTGTAAACATTCTTATGCTGTCCATTATACCAAGTCCCATTGATATCTTCTGGAGATCCCAGTACTGGTCGGCATTTCCTTCTTCAAGCTTGTACTCCTTACCATTGACTTTAACACTTGTAAGTACAAGAAGCTTGGTGACATCATCAATTGTCCAGTCGTAAAGCTCCTTAAGCTTGTCTCCAACATAGTACTTGAGACCAAGTGCCTCAACTGCCTTGTCTGGGCCTCCTATATAGTCAATGAAGTCCTTGACTGTGAGGGTTGGCTTGTACTCCCATCCAACTGGAGCCGGAAGCCATCCATACCAGTCAGCATACCAGAAGGCTGTGTAGTCATCTGGCCACTTGACGTTAACTGTTGAAACCCAACCAGCAGTGTAGAGGTTCCATTCATAGTTCTTTGGATCGCTCAGGTAAACTGTTGATGAAGCCTTTCTCCTATCCCAGAGAAGTCTCTCAACCTTGAAGTGGAAGAACTTTTCAATTAAGTCAGCAACATAAAGACCCTCGTCTTTTCTTCTATCTTCAATTCTTATGATGAACTTAACCGTAACGGGCTCACCATCAAAGTACCACCACTGTCTTCCGTTCTCATCGGTCTTGAGCTCGAGTTTGTGCCCCTGCTTTGCTAATTCGTCAGCAGCTTTCTTCATAGCTTCTTCAACCATCTTCTGTGCCTTGGCAACGTCAGCTGTAGCTGAGATTCCAAGAGCCTTATAAACTGGCTCAAAGTATGGGTTGGCACCTGTGCTTGGTCTAATACCACCAATCATTGGAGCTCCGCTACCTTGGAGGATGTTCTGAACAATGTACTGCCTGCTGACGAGCCAGTTCATTGCAAATCTGACTTCCCTAATTGCAAATGGGTTGAAATACTTCTTCTCACCTACTGTAATCAAGTATGGGCTGTCATCGTCATGGACGGGGTTCATGGTAATTTCCCAGTAACCGCTTGCTGTTTTGATGAGCTTTAAGTTGTTTAAAACATCTGCTGGTAAGTCCTTGAACTTAGCTCCGCTGACTGACCAGAGGAATATATCCAAGTCTCCTTTTGCAACGTCTGTTATACCAGTTTCCTCATTAGTCCTAATTGAGATATACACAGTGTCAGGGGCTGGCCCCTGCTCTGCTGCAGCTAATGGTCCTAAAAGCATAACAAAAACAAACAACAAGGCCAAAATTCCAGACCTCTTCATGGTTTAGTCCTCCCTCATTTTCTTAAACACTACTGCATTTCTTAGGGTATAAAGGCATAAGATTATACATACGATTCCTATTTAAGAGTTACGTTTTTGTAAAACTTTGAGAATGTTCACTGTACTCCTGCAAGCCCATACACAAAGAAGAGCACTAACATTGGAACTCAAGCTTAATGCGACAATATTATTGGACAGTTCCAGCATTAATTTAATAAGCAAGCATATTTTATCAGATCATCCAGATAAAATTTTGTAGAAAGCCGAGAAAATCGTCTGAAACCTTATTTCATGACATCAATATCGAAAATCTTAAAAACATTGGGCATTTGACGTTTAAACGGGCACTTATGCATGAGCTTGTTCTAAAGGGCAAGTTTTTTGTTGAAAAGCATGTCATAAATGGATACATTGGGGTTGATAATGGTAAAATTACAAAGTTCTCAAAAAAGCCTCTCAATGGGGAAAAAATCATCGAAACAAAAGCTCACGAGATCATAATGCCTGGAATAATTGACGTTCATGTTCATTTAAGGGATTTCAATCAAAAGCATAAAGAGACAATAAAAAGCGGCACGATGGCTGCTCTTCATGGGGGAATAACAACAGTATTTGATATGCCAAATACAGATCCACCAGTTATGACTAAGGAAATTTTTGAAAAGAGGACAGAGCTCTTCAAGAGAAAATCTTATACAGATTACGCATTGGGCTTTTTAATTGCAGGAAACTGCAGTGAGGTTAAAAATGCAAAGGCAGATTTTTATAAAATTTTCATGGGAGCCTCCACAGGAGGAATCTACTCGGAAAATTTCGAAGAAGATTATACATGTGCTAACAAAAGGGTTAGTGTCCATGCCGAGGATTATGAGTTAATCCAAAAATTCCCAGAGAGGCCCAACATTGTGGAGGTCAAAGCTATTGAGAAAGCTCTGAATATTAGCAAAAAATTAAGGAAACCTCTCCACATTTGCCACGTCTCTACAAAAGAAGGGTTAAAGAGAATTTTGGAGGAAAGTCTTCCATGGATAAGCTTTGAAGTTACTCCTCATCACTTATTCCTGACTAAAAAGGACTTTAAGAAAAATCCACTTTTAAAAGTGTACCCTCCACTAAGAAGCAGAGAAGATGTCATATATCTTTGGCAGAACTTCGAAAAAATTCCAATCGTTGCAAGCGACCACGCGCCCCACACTTTGGATGAAAAAGAGGAAGGTGCAGCAGGTTTACCCGGATTAGAGACAGAATTATCTCTTCTCCTGACAGCATACAATAGAGGCATGGTTTCCCTTTGGGGTATAATTGAAAAAACATCTCTAAATCCAGCCAAGATTTTTGGAATAAAGAACAAAGGTTTCGAGGTTGGGAAAGACGCTGATTTAATAGTTGTGAACTTAAAAGAAGAGTGGAAAGTTGAGCCTGAAGAGTTTTACACAAAAGCAAAATGGAGTCCATTTGAAGGATGGAAGCTGAAAGGAAAAGTTGAAATGACTCTGCTTAGAGGAAAGATTGTTATGGAAGACAATGAAATCGTAGGAAAGCCAAGGGGGGAGAGAATTGTTATCAAGGGTTGAGCTAAGTGAAGTGTGGGAAGAAGCCAAGAACATTAAAGCCTTCCGCTTTAACAGAAAGCTCGATTTTGTGCCGGGTCAGTTTATAATGGTCTGGCTCCCAGGCTTTGGGGAAAAGCCGTTCAGCTTAGCTGATAGAGACCTAATCCTTGTAAAGAGAGTTGGAGCATTTACATCAAAAATGTTTGAGCTGAAAGAAGGGAATTACGTTTGGATTCGCGGTCCCTATGGAAGGGGATTTGAGCCAGAAGGTGAGAACATTGGAGTGATTGCAGGTGGAATTGGAATTCCCCCGCTGTATGCCCTTGTAAAGCATTATAGAGGGTATTTTGAGAGAATCACTTTAATTTATGGATCAAAAAGCGGAGATGAATTTGCACTGCTCGACATTGAGAATTATGTTGATGAAATTATTTTAACAACTGACGATGGAAGCTTAGGAGTTAAAGGATTTCCGACGGATGTTTTAGCAGAGAGAAAGGATGAATTTGACTATGTTTATACCTGCGGTCCCGAAGTCATGATGGCAAAAGTCCTCGAAATTATGAACTTTAAGAACGTTCAAGTTTCAGCTGAGAGGTATATGAAGTGCGGAATTGGTGTCTGTGGAAGCTGTGCCCTTGGGGAATATTTAGTGTGCAGAGATGGACCTGTGTTTTATGCAGAACAGCTCAAGAACGCAGAGCTTGGAAAATTCAGGAGACTGCCAGATGGGAGGATTGCAATGCTTTAACTATTTTTGTCCAATTAAATTTTTAATACCATCACAAACTCTCTTTTAAGGTGAGAAAAGTGAAGTACACGTGGGAAGAATTTGCGAGAAAAATGGGGATTGAAGTCGAGAGACTGGAAAATAAAGAAGCCAGAGAGCTAAAGAAGTTTGTTGATGAGTTAATAGTTCCAACCCACTGTCAGTTCTGCCAAGGATTGGATTTAAGCATCGATAATCCCGTCCATCATCCTTCCTACGAGCTGACTCCAGCATGCAATCATGACTGCATCTTCTGCTATTCAAATGTGGCAGTAAAATTGGGAAAAGCCCCAAAGCCCGGCTATTATGGCTGGGAGAATCCAAAGGCGATAACAATTTCCCAGTATGGAGAACCCTTGCTTTCACCAAGAATTGTTGAAGTTAATAAGATGCTCCGTGAAAAGTTTCCAGATGCCAGATTGGACTTGCAAACTAATGGGAGTCTTCTAACGGAGGAGCTCTGGCAAAAGCTTGATTTCGATTTAGTTATGATAAGTTTGGATGCCGCAAGCAGAGAAAAGCACAGAATGATTACGAATGCTGACACATTTGATAAAGTTGTAAACGCCCTCAAAATAGTTGGTTCTGATAAATCGGTTCGTTCAATTGTGAGGACAATCTTTATGCCGGGGATAAATGATGAGGATATTCCAAAGATCGCAGAGCTTGCTGCGTCACTCGGAATTGACGAAATGATGCTCCAGCCTTTGACAATTCATAAACTCAACGAAAAGAGGCTCAGAAAAGCAGGCTTGGACTTTGAAAGGGCGGAAAGTGTTAGAGAATTGCTTAGAATTGCAATGAAAGCCAAAAAATACATAGATGTCAGAATAAGAGGATGCCTGCTGGTTCAGCTCAAGAAAATGGATGCCTTAACACTCTACAACATCTACAAGGTATCAAGGGATGTTGCCCCTTTGGTTAAAAGAGAGAGAAAAGAGTTGGGTGAAGTTGAGGAAACCTGTGATGGTGGAGTTAGGATCAACATGGGAGAGAATGTGAACGTAGAAAAAATAGAGATGTCTCTAAAAAAACGTAAGGTAAAATACCTCAAAACAAAAAATTTGATTAAATTTACAAAAGATGATGTTGAAATAACCGTGTTTAAGAACGGAAAAATTTTGATAAGAGGAACTAATGATAAAGAAGAGATAAAGAGAATTATAAGTGAGTTTGGTCTCTTAAGGGGGGATTGAATTGGATATTTTCCAAGTACTTGCTTATGTTCTCATTATACCATTCGTTTTATTGAATGTCATGATTTCAATGATGGGATTTTTCATTTCAGCAGGAAGCAAATTGATGACAAAGATTTTCAGAATACAAATTCCCAAAAATGAAAAGAGAGAGTACGAAATTTTGTTTACGATCACGTGGATAGTAGCTGGGATATATGCCGTGAAAAGTTTCAAGAACACAAACGTACTCTTAGGAATCCTGACATTTTTGACTTTCAGAAATGGTGCAACCATATCTAAAAAACTCATTTACGGAATTCACGATGCAAATTTGATTAAAGAAAGTGCAGGAGACAAGAAAATTTTAAGGTTTAATAAATAGAGCAGTTGGGCTTGGCATACTGTCCGAAATCCTATTCTTATTTATTTGGGCTCTCTCTTACAGAGCTGTAACAATCGGGATGAACGCACTTCTTAGATTAGGGCTTAATGAGCTGGTTTTATATCTATGGATTGCAGGAGTCGTTTTTGGAGCAGTATTCGGGATGTTTATCTCCCATAACAACAAAGGAATCCTCCTTCAAAATGAAGTGATGCTTGTCCTTTTATTCGCTGGAAAGAAAGGATTTAGAACATTCACGAGTCTAAAACAGAGAACAAAACAGAACTTTCAGAAAGTGGAGGGATAATATTTTAAACCATCAAGATTTCCTTATATCATGCCCACATGCTCAGTTTGTATAAACAATGAGAAAACATCAAAGATCAAGATTGTCAATGGAAAACCCATTTGTAAGGAATGCATAGTGTACCTCAGCCATAAACCGGATAAGAGCAAGATTCAGGTAGAATTGGAGGAGCTTATGAAGGATGTTGATAAAGCAATTGTGGCTTTTTCTGGCGGAAAAGACAGCACAGTTGCACTTTATTTAGCCAAAGAAGTTTACAAGGTTCCAGAGCTTGAAGCAGTTATGATTGACCACGGCTTTATGGCAGGGAAAGCGATTGAAAATGCCAAAAGAATAGCGGAATATCTGAATGTGCAATTTACAATTCTAAGATATGACTATTCAGACATCTTTCGTGAGGCTTTCTTAAAGGCTCAATCTCCATGCAGGAGATGCTCCAAGAGAACCATGGAAAAGCTGAGAAAGTATGCACTGAAGAAGGGAGTCAAATACATAATCACAGGTCACGAATTACCTTTTGGCCATCATCCCTACCGCTTAATGTCTGGCGGGGTAGTTCAGATTAGGCTTTTGAGCTTGATGAGCGAAAGCGAAAGATTTGAAATTCTGAAAAAGCTACCTTTTGAGTTTCCCAAGTTAGCTGGATATACAACGAACTGCCTCATCTTAGGTCCAGCCTTGGAGAGGTACTATGAAAAACACGGCTTCAGCTTTGAGTATAGGAGAATAGCAGCTTTAGTTAGGTATGGGCTTTTAGACAGAGAGAAAGCTTTGGAAAAAGTGAAGAAGCCAGAGATTCCAGAAGAGATAAAGAGAAAGGTCTACGAGCGTTTAGGCATAAGCGAGTAAACAACCAGAGCAACAAGTGTGATAATGGTGGAATCAACGAACAGATTTTTATTTACAAGGAAAACAATCAAATTACCTAAAAATGCTGTATAAAGAGGAATTAACACCTCAAGCTTTTCCCCTCTTGTAAGGGATTTTATTGTATGTCCAAGCATCCTTCGAAGCTCTTCCTCAGTGAGATACAGAACTTCATCTGAGTTGCCGATAATATAAGGCTCCCTTTTCTTAGAGGGGGTTGAGGGTATTAGGAGGAGCACTGAGATGAGTACGAGCATATAAACCCAGCTAAACAGGAAATTTAGCCACAAAGGTGAAGCATCCGGAGATATTTCTGCAGCAACAAAGCCCAAGAAGAAATACAGTGGGGTAAGAAGCAGAAACTTGTCACTTCTCTTCATAACATCTCCCTCAGCTTCTTCTTAGCAATCTCAAGCACCTTCTCCGGCTCAACTCTAAATCCTCCACCCTTAGCTAAAACTTCACTGCCTCCCCCACCGCCACCCGTCTCCTTGAGGACTTCCCTCAAAAGCTCCTTCATTGAAACACCTTCAACACTTCTATTCTTTGCAAATATCACATAGTTCCTCCCAACAACTAAAGCAATTGTGTCTGGATTCTTATCTACCAAATAGACCACAAAAGCTTGAGCATCTTTCATATCAAGCTCTTCAACTGTGCTAACGATTTTAAGTCCTCTAACTTCTTCAGACTCTTTTAAAAGTGCTTTAGCTTTCCACTCCCATAATTCAAGCCTCAGAGCTTTTTTCTCCTCTTCAAGCTTTACAATCTCGCTTTTAAGTTCCCTAATCCTCTTAATCAAAGGCCTGTTCTTATTTGGCATCTCATCCAAGCTTTCCCAGTAATCTTCCAAGAGCTCATCTAAATATCTCAAAGCTCTATTGCCGCAGACGAACTCAATACGCCAGATGTTTTTGCTCTTCTTGTAGAAGTTCACAACTTTAATAAAGCCGACCTCCCCCGTGCTTTTTACATGAGTTCCCCCACAAGGGATTACGTCAACACCCGGAATGCTGACAATCCTTATTGGGGGCTTAACCCTATCAGAAAGATCTTTTCGGAGCTGGTTTCTTAAATCCTCCGGAAGCTCATCGTAAAATTCAATTTCGACAGGCAAGTCTTTGCTAACAATTTCATTAGCCCTAATCTCAGCATTTAAAATATGCTCCCAAGTCAGCTTTCCATCAAAATCAATCTCAATCTTGTTGTAGTTTTCAAAAATTTGAAAGCCCGTCGTGTTGCTGTCGTACAAATCTTTTAGAACTGCTGAGAGAATGTGCTGACCCGTATGCTGCTTCATGTTTTCGTATCTCCACTCCCAGTCAAGCTTAAGGTCAACTTCTTCTCCAGGCTTTGGTTCCCTGCCTTTCAAAGTTCCCTCATGCCATATCTCATCTTTACCATAAACTTTCTCTACTTTAATTTCAAAGCCATCCCCTCTGATAATTCCTTTGTCGCTCGGCTGACCGCCACCCTCAGGATAGAAAATTGTCCTATCAAGCTTGAGTTTGACTCTATTTCCCTTAACTTCAAGGGTCTCAATTTTTGCCTTTGCTTCCTTGAGATAAGCATCCTCATAAAAGAGCTTAGCAGTCATGGAATCACCCAACAGAGAATAAAAAGGGACAATATAAAAATGTTATTAGATGAAAAGCTCACTCAGCCTCAGCTCTCGCTTCAAGGATTGCTTTAACCCTTTTAAGCCTGAAGAAGTTTTCTCTTTCCATTTCATCCAAGTGTTGGCTGATGAACTTTACAGTGTTCTTCATTCTTGGGATTATTATGTATTCGAGGGCATTTACCCTCCTCTTTGTCTTTTCAATTTCCTTTGCCAATCTTTTGAGAGTCTCCTCCACTTCAGCCAAGCGAATAGCTAATTCCAATACCTCCTCAAACTTCTCTGCTGCCAAATCAACCCTCGGAGAGCTTGCAACAAATGTATATCCCCTTTCATCTGGCTTTCTCTTGAAAGATTCTGCCTCAATCAGCGGTACTGAAACACCCATGATGTTTCTCTTCCTTATTTCGACTTCCTTGTTTGGCTTAACACCAAGGGCAATCTCCTTAAGTCTTAACACTCCAACGTCAATCTCAGCCAAACGTAAAGTTTCAAAGGCTTCCCCTATCTTCTGGTTAAGCTCTCTCCTCAGGTTCAATGCCTCGTCATAAATTGTAAAAAACTCCATAATCAAAGCATCTTGCTTCTCCTTGAGAAGTTTATGTCCCTTTTCTGCAAGCTTAATGCGCCTTTTTAGTTTGAGCAACTCCATACGTGTTGGCTTGACTTTAAGCATCTCTGGCATCTCAGCTCACCTCAGAAAATAATGGAATCAAGAGGAGCGCCTGTACTTTGGATGGTACTTCCTGATGTACTTTGGCTCAATTCTCTTAAGCTCGCTCTCTGGAAGCATTGCAAGCAATTCCCAGCCAAGGTCAAGTGTTTCTTCAATGCTTCTGTCCTCATCATATGCCTGAGCAACGAATTCCCTCTCAAATCTGTCAGCGAAAGCCAAGTACTTCCTATCGGTCTCAGATAGTGCCTCTTCACCGACAACTGCAACCAAGTCTCTTAAGCTCCTACCCTCAGCATAAGCGGCATATAACTGCTGGCTTAATTGTGGATGATCCTCTCTTGTTCTTCCCTTACCGATACCGTCCTTCATCAATCTGCTCAATGATGGCAGAACGTCAATTGGTGGATAAATGCCTTTTCTGTGCAGGTCTCTGCTGAGAACGATCTGACCCTCTGTAATGTAGCCTGTCAGGTCTGGAATTGGGTGTGTAATGTCATCGTCAGGCATCGTGAGAATTGGCATCTGTGTGATTGAACCCTTCTTGCCTCTAACTCTACCGGCCCTCTCATAAATTGTTGCCAAGTCTGTGTAGAGGTAACCGGGATAACCCCTTCTTCCTGGGACTTCCTCTCTTGCTGCTGAAATTTCACGCAAAGCTTCACAGTAGTTTGTCATGTCCGTAAGAATGACCAAGACCTGCATATCGTAGTCGAAAGCTAAGTATTCAGCAACTGTGAGAGCCATTCTTGGGGTAATGATACGCTCAATAGCCGGGTCATCTGCAAGATTGAGGAAAAGCACAGCCCTCTCAATTGCACCCGTCTCTTCAAAGCTCTTTTTGAAGAAGTTTGCCTCCTCATATGTGATGCCCATGGCTGCAAAAACGACAGCGAACTGCTCTTCTTCCCCTAAAACCTTAGCTTGCCTTGCAATCTGAGCAGCTAACTGGTTGTGTGGCAAACCAGAACCGCTGAAGATTGGCAGCTTTTGACCCCTAACGAGGGTATTCATTCCATCGATAGCAGAAATACCCGTCTGAATGAAGTCCCTTGGGTATGCTCTCGCGACGGGATTGAGTGGGGCACCGTGAACATCTCTCCTGTCCTCCGGAATTATCTCCGGACCTCCATCAATTGGCTTACCAATACCACTGAATACCCTTCCAAGCATATCCATGCTCACTGGGACTTTCAATGTCTCGCCGGTGAACCTTACGCGTGTGGTTTTAACATCCAAATCCCTTGTTCCCTCGAAAACCTGAACAATTGCCATGTTTTCCCTTGCTTCCAGCACTTGACCTTTTCTCTTCTCCCCGCTCTCTGTCTCTATCTCAACGACTTCACCGTAAGCTACTCCTTTGACTCCCTGAACAATCATGAGAGGACCATAGATCTTGCTAATTGTGGAGTATTCCCTTCCTGACATTCTTATCACGCCCCATACTTCTTAAAGAGTTCCTCAAACTGTTCCTTTGTCTCATCAATAAGCTTGGCAATCTCATCAATGTTTGGTTCAAACTTCATTCTACCAATCTTCTCCCTCACTGGAAGTTTGGCAATCTCTTCAACCGGTATCCCCCTGTCAATTGCCTGCATGGTGTAGTTGTAGAAGTTGAGCAGAACACGCATCATTGTGACCTGCTTCTTTGGTGGACAGTAAGTGTCAACCTCATGGAACGCATCCTGCTGGAGATAATCTTCTCTGATCATTCTTGTGACCAAAAGAACTGCTCTCTCCCTGTCTGGCAGAGCATCTGGGCCAACAATTCTGACAATCTCCTGGAGTTCAGCCTCCTTCTGGAGGAGCTTCATTGCAGTATCCCTCATCTCTTTCCACTCTGGATCAATATTCTGATGCCACCAATCCTTAACTGCATCAACATAAAGCGAATAGCTCATAAGCCAGTTGATTGCTGGGAAGTGTCTTCTTCTTGCTAAGTCAGCATCTAATGCCCAGAAAACCTTTACAACTCTCAAGGTGTTCTGAACGACAGGCTCTGAGAAGTCACCTCCGGGTGGTGAAACAGCCCCGATAACTGAAACGCTTCCAACTCTGTAGTCGCTTCCCAGTGTGACAACTCTACCAGCTCTCTCATAGAATTCAGCAATTTTTGAAGCTAAATATGCTGGATAACCCTCCTCACCGGGCATCTCCTCTAAACGACCGGAGATTTCTCTCAAAGCCTCAGCCCATCTTGAGGTTGAGTCTGCCATCAAAGCTACATCATATCCCATGTCCCTGAAGTACTCCGCAATTGTGATTCCCGTGTAAATTGAAGCTTCTCTCGCTGCGACAGGCATGTTTGAGGTGTTTGCAATTAAAACTGTTCTCTCCATTAACGGTTTTCCACTTCTTGGGTCTTTGAGCTTTGGAAATTCTTCAAGAACATCCGTCATCTCGTTGCCTCTCTCACCGCAGCCGATGTAAACCACAACTTGAGCATCACTCCACTTTGCTAACTGGTGCTGTGTAACCGTCTTTCCGCTTCCGAAAGGACCTGGAATTGCTGCAGTTCCGCCTTTGGCTTGTGGGAAGAATGTGTCAATTGTTCTCTGGCCAGTGATAAGCGGAACATGCGGTGGGAGTTTCTCCTTGTAAGGTCTCTTCTTTCTGACAGGCCACTTCTGATACATTTTTAATTCTTTAATCTCACCGCTTGGTGTCTTAACTTTCGCAATTATTTCCTCAATCGTGTAGTCTCCTTCTTCAGCGATCTCAACAATTTCTCCCTCGATTCCAGGGGGAACCAGTATTTTGTGGACGATTAGACTTGTCTCTGGGACTTCACCGATAATGTCTCCAGAAACTACTTTGTCACCAACTTTAACCTTCGGTGTGAAGTGCCACTTCTTGTCCCTTGGTAATGCTGGAGCTGTCAAACCTCTTGCAATGAAATCACCGCTTTTCTCTCTGAGAACCTCAAGGGGTCTCTGAATACCGTCATAAATCGAAGTCAGCAAACCAGGACCGAGCTCAACGCTAAGTGAGGCACCCGTTCCAATAACCGGTTCTCCCGGCTTAAGGCCTGCGGTTTCCTCATAAACCTGGATGACAGCTTTATCTCCCTCGAGCCTAATGATTTCCCCTATCAGACCAAGTTCACCAACCTTAACGACTTCGTACATCCTTGCTCCTCTCATGTTATCAGCAACAACCAGAGGTCCGGTAACTCTAATTACCTTTCCCATTTTTTTCACCTCTTTAACTCAACACCAATCGCTTTTCTTACAATTTCCCTCAGCTGTTCTTCACCAAAGATTGAACCAAATTTATCAGGAATTTGAAGGATGATTGGAAATGCAACATCAGGTATTTCAATTCTCTGAGCCAAACGTTCGGTAATCAGTATTATACCCACATCTTCCCTCTCTATGAGTTCCTTTAACTTATTCTTTGCTCGTTCGTTTTCAAGCGGAGTTTCTTCAAAAGAATAAACCTCATGAACCCCAGCGAGTTTAAATCCTAAAGCAGTGTCCCTGTCACCCATTAAAACTATCTTCATGGCAGTTCACCCACAATAGCCTTTATGCTCTCTGGCTTTATTTTGTCTTCAATAAGTTTGGCTATTGCCTTAAGCTTTCTTATTTCACTCTCCTTTGCGAGAATGTAGTTTAGTGGAATTGCAACACTCAATGGGTAGAACCTTGTCAGTTCGTTGATTTTTCTCTTTATATACCTCTCAAACGCTTTGTTAAACACATCCAAGTCGCCGCTCTCAAGGCCTTCTCTAACCTCTCTGAGCACCCCACCATATTTAGTTGAGTCAAGCTCAGCCAGTGCCATACTCAAGTCTTCAACGTGCATTAGAGCATCTAAAACCCTCTGGCTTAAGCTCCCCCCAGGAATCAGGAATGATCTTATCTTATCCGCACCCAGACCATGGAGCTTTGCCCTCAAAATTGTCATCAAGTTTATCTTGTCGATTTTGAGTCTAACGAACTCCTCAAGGATTTTTCTCTCTTCATCCTTCCTTGACTGTGCATATTTCAGCAACTTTGCATAATGCATTTTGTAAAGCTCTGTTTCAAATTCTTCGATAGTGATTTCTTTTAGGAGAAGCCCCTGATAAACTTCCTCATATTCTGTTCCCTCGAGGATAACAAGAATTTCCTCCAATGTTTTGGCTTCAGCCATGGCTTTAATTTTCTCAACCATGGTTCCAAGCTCTGCTATGTAATCCCTTGCAACCTCACCGTAAACCTTAGCTTTAACAATTGCGGAGATATTTCTAATGTCCCACTCTTCAAGGAGAAGCTTAAAGAATGGATTTATCCTTTTGGGCAGGATCTTAAACATCAACCTATAAGTATCTGCAAGGGCTTCATCAAATGCCCTATCAATTGTTTCAGCCGTATATATCGAGAGCTTACTTAGATAAGGCTTGTAATCACTATCCTCCAGATTCATAACAAACGTGTTAAGATCTTTTGATTCTGCAAGCTCATTAAACCTTTGCTCCGTAAACAGTCTCGCCTCCATGGCCCTGATTCTTGCATTTGGATAGGAGTATGGAGTGTATTTGTAAATAATCGAGCCTGTTTTGTAAGCTATCCACGTAAAGACAACGGCAAGGGTTGTGTCCAAGATGCCGGTTATTGTGCTGATTTCCACTTTCCATCACCCAAAGAGCACTTTTGCTATTCTTGACCTAAGTTCGCTTTCCAGACGATCAATTCTTGCTTCAAAAGTATTGTCAACTCTGATAGTCCTATCGGCATTCTCAACCAAAACCCCACCAATGGTGCTAATTTTGTCTCCAAGCTCAATGCGTATCTCCCTACCAGTTTTCTCGTTCAAGAATGCCTTAATTTCCTCAAGTTTCTCTGCTATTAACTGCAGAGTCGCTTCATTTGAACTGACCCTAATCCTATCTTCACCAAGTTCCTTAACAGCCTGAAGCATTAAATCTTTAACAACCCCAAGATACTCATCTTTTGGAAGATTCGCCAGCCTTTCTTTGAGGCTTTTAAGAACTTCATTTATGAACTCTTCCTGAAGAGCCAGCCTTTTCTTTCTAATTTCAAGCTTAGCATTCGCTATAATTCTCTGCTTTTCTATTTCAGCTTGTGTTTGTGCTTTTCTTAAAATCCACTCTGCCTTGGCTCTTGCTCTTTTCTCTGCTTCTGCTTTAATGTCTTCAGCCTGCTTCTCTGCCTCGCTTAAGATATACCTTATCTTCTGCTCTGCCTCTCTGTTTATCTCTTCGATGATCAGCTTTGCTCCTTCCATTGCTCTGCCTCCCTAAAGGAAAGTTAGGGGGCTCAGAAGCCCACTCCCGTGACTATCAATATCAAAGCACCGACAAGACCGAAGATTGCCATTGTCTCAGCCATAGCAGCAAAGATGATGCCCTGTGTGAAAGTCTTGGGATTCTTTGCAACTGCACCAATGCCTGCTGAGGCTATTATACCCTGAGGAATTGCTGAAAGACCTGTGAGACCAACTGTAAGACCAGCTCCTAAGAGAATTGCGCTCTTAATTATGTTTTCCTGAGTTGTTGCAGCAAATTTGAAGCTTCCACCAAGTATTCCCGAGACCAGCGCTATAAGGAACAGTGTGATCAAACCGTAAATGCTCTGTGTCATTGGAAGACCTTCGAGTATCAGAGCATTTTTAAAGTTCTTCTCATCCTCCGCAACTGCACCTGCTGCCGCAGCACCCGCTATACCAACACCAAATGAGGATGCTGCACCAGCTATACCTGCCGCCAATGCCATTCCCAAAGCAACATAAACTATTGGATCCATTTTTCAACACCTCCTACCTCAAATTTCAAGTTCCGAGACTTCCCTTCTTGATTTGAAAGGTTCAAACCTTTTACCTTCTCCAGAGTAAAATGTTCCGAAAAATTCAACATAATGCAAACGGAGAGCATGAACGAAAGCACCTAAGGCATTTATTGCCGTTGAAAATATCTGCCCGCCAATGAAAACTACCAGGCCCACGGCTATGCCAAGAGGAACTGAACCTATTTTTAAACCCCATATCATCTGGACAATTATGTTGACAACCATGGCAATTCCCGATGTTGCCAAAGCCAAAGCCATCAATCTTGCATAGCTGAGCCAGTTTCCAACAAAGCCGAAAAAGTCAGATATTGTCATCAAAAGCTTCATTGGAATTGGAAGGTCATTTTGAAACTCAGACACTGCAAAGAGAACAAACCCAGCCCCAAAGACAATCTTTGCAGCTTCAGCACTTCCCATGCCTACCATTGAAAGCGCAAAGAGTATTACTCCAAGTATTATGAGCATCCATGACAGCTGTTCAAGTACTGCCTCTTTAATTTGCCTGTTCTTAAGTTTGACAATAAAGCCAAGGGTGTATCCAATAAACAGATGAAGGATACCTATTGCTAATGCTATCTCAAGAACGATCAGTGCATCTCTCATTGCATCCAGCTTACGCCACACATGGAACCCTGCAAGGTCAAGAATATTCCCGAAGTAGCTGCCAAAGAATATTCCCATA